>NZ_JACJST010000001.1 GCF_014698305.1 Anabaena lutea FACHB-196
AGTAATATTATTTATTTGTTATGTGTAAAATCATTTTTTTGTACGGTAAAGATTTTTTAGTGATGCCTGTTTTTAACTTGGCGATCGCACTTTTTTTGCCCCACCTCACAAAATCGCGTTGCTCCCGTTTCCAGACCCAAAGATAAGGGAGTGACATCTAAGAGTAGCAGGGTATCAACTTCCCCACCCAAAACTCCAGCTTGGACGGCTGCTCCCAGTGCTACAGCTTCATCAGGGTTGATGGAGCGATCTGGAGTTTTGCCATTGTAGAATTTGATTACAGCATTTAAGACCGCAGGAATGCGAGTAGAACCACCTACCAAAATAATCCGGTTGATGTCTTTGGGTTTGAGGTCTGCGTCTTTGAGCGCCTGAATCATTGGTTCGATGGTGGCTGCAATTAAATGCGCTGTGAGTTCTTCAAATTTAGAACGACTTAGTTCCATCTCCAGATGCTTGGGGCCTGTTTCATCGGCAGTGATAAAGGGCAAGTTAATTGAAGTATTTACCATGCTGGAAAGTTCAATTTTTGCCTTTTCTGCTGCTTCTCGCAGGCGTTGCAGAGCCATTTTATCTGGGGAAATATCTATGTTCTCTTGTCGCTGGAATTGCTCTAGCATCCACAGGACAATGCAATTGTCAAAGTCGTCTCCACCCAGTTGATTGTTACCGCTAGTTGCTTTAACTTCAAACACTCCATCTCCAAGTTGGAGAATGGAGACATCGAAAGTTCCACCCCCTAAGTCGAATACTAAAATCAATTGTTCTTGATCTTGTTTGTCTAAACCAAAGGCTAAAGCGGCCGCTGTGGGTTCGTTGATAATCCTGAGGACTTCTAAGCCAGCAATGGTTCCAGCATCTTTAGTTGCTTGTCGTTGGGCATCTGTGAAATATGCTGGTACGGTAATCACCGCTTGAGTTACAGTTTCACCCAAAAAGTTTTCCGCCTCCTGTTTGAGTTTTTGGAGGATCATTGCGGATATTTCTTGTGGTGTGTAGTTAGATCCACGAATTGCTACATCAACAGTATCGTCTCGACCTTTGACGCAGTTATAGGGTACGCGAGTGCGTTCTAATTGTGTATCATCCCAACGGCGACCAATGAATCTTTTGATACTGTAGATTGTATTTTCAGCATTAGTGATAGATTGCCGCTTGGCTAACTGACCAACTAAGAGATCGCCACTTTTGCCAAATCCGACAATACTAGGAGTTGTGCGTCCCCCTTCGGAATTGGCAATCACTATCGGTTGACCACCTTCTACAACAGCAACGCAACTGTTAGTAGTGCCTAAGTCGATCCCAATAACTTTTCCCATATTTACAGTATTTTTATTGAGTGCTTGTAACGTGATTTTTCGCAAACTATCGTTTTTTGCTCAAGGCTAGAAGCTGAAGGTAACATCTGTGTAAATCATATTGGTATACAGTGAAAATACAAAGAGTGATACCGATGTCTGCTGCTGATTAGGAAGCCGAGTCTGGAGATGGAAACAATTATGGAGGGGCTGTTAAATTTCAGAAACCATTCAACAGCCCTATCCTTGTTGAGAAAGTTGATTCTCGCCCTTGTCAGAATTTAGAAATTTTCAGTCAGTGCGGTGAGTGCAGAAAACTTAATCGTTATCCTGATTCGACTCATCTTCCGGTTCGGAAGGTGTATCTTCTTTTGGGGCTGCCACTTTCACCATTGCATGACGTAGTATGCGTTCTCCCAAATAATACCCGCGCACTAACTCTTCTAAGATAGTACCTTCTGGATGTTCATCCGTAGGTTGCCGCATGACTGCTTCATGGAGGTTAGGATCAAATTCTTGACCTTCAGGGCGCATGGGTGACACGCCTAAACGCTTAAGACAATCCACTAATTGTTTATAAACCCCTTGATAACTTTTGTGAATGGTCATCTCGCCATCGGTTTGCGGTTTGAGGTGCGCTCTGGCCCGCTCAAAATTATCGACTACAGGCAGTAATTCCATAATCGTATTCCGTTTCACCTGCATCTCTGTCTCTTCTTTTTCTTTGGAGATGCGTTTGCGATAATTCTCAAAATCTGCGGCAATCCGCATATATTGTGTACTACGCTCTTCAAATTGTGCTTTTAGAGACTCATTTTGTTGAGTCAATTCTGCTAAAGCTGCCGTATTTACTTCTGTTTGTTCTGCCGCAGCGACACCATTTTCCTCTGTGAGTGCAGGTTCTGCCGGTACATTAGTTTGGGCTGCCATTTGCTCAGTCACCTCGCTGCCAGATTCGTTAGAGTTAATTTCGGCTGGGGAGTCGCTTTTCATTGCTTGCTTTACCTCTATTGGTTCACCCAATTGCTGGCTTGTATTGTTTACTTGTTTATTTTCGTCCATAATTGTCTACTCATCCCAGATGCTTTTGACGGTAGTGCGTCAAGCAATTGTAGATTTTGGATTTTGGTGAGTCAGCGCGCAGAACAGGGGGTTTCCCCCATGTAGGCGCTTCGCCTTCCCGTAGGGTGCGACTGCGTATCCCTTACGGGAGCCGGAGGCATACCCGAAGGGCTTTTGGATTTAGCCCTTGTCTGAAGACAGGGACTTGGTTTCAGGATTTGGGATTTATTCCATGATTAAAACTGCGATCGCTGGGAGCATCTTTGAGATTTTAGTTGGATCAGATAAAATTTAAAATCTCAAAGATAGTAGCCACATATTGCCACCTTTACTGTTTAAGGCTGGCAACCAAAGCTGATTTTATCGCCGACATTTTTTTGGGAGTGATGTCACCGTCCTCTTATTGTGACAAATAGTTAACAAATTAGTGTAGCCTTTCTGAAGGCGTTAGCCGGAACAGTAATGGTAGCACCAAGAGTAGATCAGGGGGAATTGTGGAACTTGATGCCCTTCGCCCCTGATCATAAGTCAGTTTTTTAACTAATTATTACTGATGGCAGAAAAGAGATGGGTGAAAGGCTGCTCTTTGAGGGTTTGGGGAAATTTTTCTCTCCATCTCCCCAAAACGGTACTGAGAATCAAAATTTTTCAGCAGAAAAGTTTTAAACTGAAATTTAATACAGACTTAATGCGAATTATTGACTACAGTGTGGGAATACTTGAATAAGAGGTCTCCTACTCATTGACATATGACTTACTCCTCACCACAACGGCGTAGTACCGCTCTAACTACAAGAACAGAGTTTTCGCCCTTCGGCAACAAGCTAGTGCAATCTGGCTATGTCAATAATGAACAGATGCGGCAGGCACTGATTGAAAGCCGCAAATCTGGCAAAATGTTGACAGATGTACTGGAATCAATCACTGGGCAACAACTATCACCTGAGTTTCTCAGAGAATACAAGAAACAACATTTATTTGAACTAAAAATACTATACGGTGTTGAATCCCTCGATCCACAAGTCAATCAAATTGGCAACATAAACATCAGCCAATTGATTGAAACCCTGATCCCAGTGGATATCTGTCGTCGTCACCGTTTAGTACCTTTATCTAAACATGAGGATCAAAACCCGCCTTATTTGTTAGTGGCGATGGTTGATCCGGATAATCTAGAGGCTTGTGATGATCTCAACCGCATCTTGCGCCTCCAAGGCTTATCCTTGCAGCGGCTGGTAATTACCCAGGAAGATTACCAGCAGATGATCCACCAATACTTAGATGAGTTCGCTGTTCGGGAAAAGCAACGGGAACAAGAAAAGTTTACAGATGTTGGTCAAGATTTAGTAGCTATCGACAACATAACTGATGAAGTAGCTGAGGATGGAGAGGTTGATATTGGGGCGGCGATGAAGGGGGCTGACGATGCACCCATTATCAATCTTGTCAACAGAGTGTTGTTCAAAGCTTTGCATGAAGGCGTTTCGGATATTCATATCGAACCACAAGAGGAAAACTTACGCATTCGTTTCCGTAAAGATGGAGTACTGCGTGAAGCCTTTCCCGCTATGCCAAAAAAGATCATCCCGGCAGTTACAGCCCGATTTAAAATCATTGCTAATTTAGATATCGCGGAAAGGCGTTTACCCCAAGATGGACGGATTCGCCGCTTGTTTGAAGGACGGAAAGTAGACTTCCGTGTCAATACCTTACCCAGTCGCTATGGGGAAAAGGTGGTACTACGGATTCTGGATAACTCTTCTACTCAACTGGGGTTGGATAAGTTAATTACTGATCCAGAGACTTTGAAAATTGTCCAGGATATGGTCAGCAAGCCTTTTGGGTTGATTTTGGTGACAGGTCCGACAGGTTCTGGTAAAACTACTTCGTTGTATTCAGCATTGGCAGAAAAAAACGATCCAGGGATTAACATCAGTACGGTAGAAGACCCGATTGAGTACAGTTTGCCAGGGATTACCCAAGTACAGGTAATTCGAGAAAAAGGACTAGATTTTTCGACGGCTCTGCGGGCTTTTTTGCGACAAGATCCTGATGTGTTGCTTGTGGGGGAAACACGAGATAAGGAAACCGCAAAAACAGCGATTGAAGCGGCGCTGACAGGACACTTAGTATTAACTACCTTACACACAAATGATGCTCCTGGTGCGATCGCTCGTTTGGGAGAAATGGATATTGAGCCTTTCATGGTTTCCAGTTCCCTAATTGGCGTTCTCGCACAACGTCTGGTGCGTCGTGTATGTACAGAATGTCGGATTCCCTATACTCCCACTACTGATGAACTAGCTCGCTACGGTTTATCAGCTTCCAAAGATGTGGAAATAACTTTCTATAAAGCTAACACTCTCCCTACAGAAGCTATAGCCGAAGCTAAAGCCCACAATCAGGTTTGCCAAAAATGTAATGGTGTTGGCTATAAGGGACGTGTTGGTGTTTATGAGGTCATGCGGATCACCGAAAACCTCCAAACTCTCATCAACGAAGATGCACCCACGGAACGCATCAAAGAAGTAGCCGTAGAGGAGGGTATGAAAACCTTGCTTGCTTACAGTCTGGATTTAGTCCGTCAAGGTGCCACCACTCTAGAAGAGGTGGAGCGTGTGACATTTACTGATACAGGTTTGGAAGCTGAGTTAAAAGCCAAACGCAAGAGTGGCCTTACCTGTAAAACTTGTGATGCCACATTACAACAAGAATGGCTAGATTGTCCCTACTGTATGACACCCCGTTTTCAAGATTAGTGACAGGGAGCAGGAGAAAGGAAGCAGGGGAAGCAGGGGAAGCAGGGGAAGTAGGGGAGGAAGGATATATTTTCAAAACTTTTGATTTGTTGACATTAATTTAGTTCTTGGTCATTTGATTTTTGATTTTGAATTTTGAATTTTAAATTGGAGCGAAGCAATTATGGAAATGATGATTGAAGACTTGATGGAGCAGCTAATTGATATGGGTGGTTCGGATCTGCACTTATCAGCAGGTTTGCCTCCCTACTTCCGCGTCAGTGGCCATTTAACTCCTATTGGTGATCATGTACTAACCGCAGATGAGTGCCAAAGACTGATTTTCAGTATGCTCAACAACACCCAGCGGAAAACCTTGGAACAAACATGGGAATTAGATTGTTCCTATGGTGTCAAAGGATTGGCTCGCTTCCGGGTGAATGTCTACAAAGAACGTGGAGCTTATGCTGCTTGCTTGCGAGCTTTAAGTTCTAAAATCCCTAACTTTGAAAAATTAGGTCTTCCAGATGTAGTTCGGGAAATGTCTGAAAAGCCCAGAGGATTAATTCTCGTCACAGGTCCGACAGGTTCCGGTAAGACTACTACCCTAGCGGCAATGATTGACTTAATTAACCGCACTAGAGCAGAACATATCTTAACCGTTGAAGATCCAGTTGAATTTGTCTACGAACCAATTAAAAGCTTAGTTCACCAACGGCAATTAGGTGAGGATACCAAAAGTTTTGCTAATGCCTTAAAAGCAGCCCTGCGGGAAGATCCTGATATTATTCTGGTTGGGGAAATGCGCGATTTGGAAACAATTTCTTTGGCGATTTCGGCTGCGGAAACTGGACACTTGGTATTTGGTACGCTGCACACAAGTTCGGCTGCACAAACAGTTGACCGGATGATTGACGTTTTCCCTCATGAAAGACAAACTCAGGTGCGGGTGCAATTGTCCAACTCTTTAGTCGCAGTGTTTAGTCAAACCTTAGTACCCAAGAAAAATCCCAAACCAGGTGAATATGGTCGGGTAATGGCTCAAGAAATTATGATTATCACTCCGGCTATTTCTAACTTGATTCGTGAAGGAAAAACCGCCCAAATTTACTCAGCTATCCAAACAGGAGGTAAATTGGGAATGCAAACTCTAGAGAAAGTTTTAGCTGATTTGTACAAAGCTGGAACTATCTCTTTTGAAGCCGCAATGTCTAAGACTTCTAAACCTGATGAAGTTCAACGTCTCATCGGTGGCACACCACAACAGGGCGCAGGGGCAAAACCAGGTTCAGTTGCTAGAGCGCATTAAGTTTCTAATAGTGCCTACGGTCCCGCTAGGGATACGTAATTCGTAGTTCGTAATTCGTAATTATTATTCTAATTACAAATTATGAATTACCAATCACCAATCACCAATCACCAATTACCAATTACCAATCACCAATCACCAATCACCAATCACCAATTACCAATCACCAATCACCAAATATTAAATTTATAAATCTATGCCTACTTATCTTGCTCGTGTTCGTGACTCTCAAGGAAAATCCCGCACCGAGAAATTTGTTGCTGATTCTTTGTCAGATGCTCGGACTAATCTTAGAGATAAAGGTTTTGTTGTCCAAGATTTGAAAGAATCTCAAAGCTTGGCTTCAATCCTTGATTTCAAAAAATTCCAGAATTCTTTGGTGAAGGTTTCTGTTAAAGATAAAGCAGTTTTTTCTCGTCAATTTGCTGCATTGGTAAATGCAGGTGTGGCAATTGTGAGAGGATTAGGTGTACTTTCTGAACAGTGTAGCAATCCTAAACTCAAACAAGCTCTGATTGAAATTGGCAACGATGTGCAAACTGGAGTTAATCTTTCAGATGCCATGCGTAAACATCCTGAATGTTTTGATGGTTTGTATGTCAGTATGGTTCAAGCTGGAGAGGTTGGTGGTGTACTTGATGAAGTACTGAATCGCCTCGCAAAATTATTAGAAGATGTAGCCAGATTACAAAACCAAATTAAATCAGCATTGTCTTATCCAGTGGTTGTAGGCTTTTTAGCCACTGCTATCTTTGTAGGGATGACTGTTTTTCTAATTCCCATTTTTGCGAACATTTTTGCAGATATAGGAGTAGAATTACCTCCTTTAACACAATTTTTGATGACTTGTAGTGCAATATTACGAAGTTGGTGGTCTTTAGCAATTATTGGTGCTTTGATGGCACTTTCCTTTGCCTATAAACAGTATTACAAAACCCGTGTTGGTAAAGAAACTATTGACCGTCTTTCTTTGAAAGTTCCTTTGTTTGGTGACTTGATTCAAAAATCTTCAGTAGCTCGTTTTAGCCGGACTTTTGGTTCTTTAACTCGTTCAGGTGTACCAATTCTAACTTGTTTGGAAATCGTGCGAGATACATCAGGAAACCAAGTGGTTGCTAATGCCATAGATGCAGCCCGTTTAGATGTTCAACAAGGAGGTATGATTAGTATTGCTTTGCAAAAAGATGCAGTTTTTCCGCCTATGGCAATTCAGATGATGAGTATCGGCGAAGAAACTGGAGAATTAGATGCTATGTTGATGAAAGTTGCCGATTTCTATGAAGATGAAGTAGAACAGGCAGTTAAAGCACTAACCAGTATTTTGGAACCTCTGATGATTGTGGTTCTTGGGGGGATGGTTGGTACAATCTTGTTAGCGATGTATCTGCCTATGTTCAAGGTATTTGAAACGCTGGGCTAAAAAATCAGTGAACAGTTATCAGTGAATCGTGAAGAGACTGATAACTGATAACTCGTAACTGATAACTAATAACTGAAAAATTATGCCTGTACAAAAATCTGTTTATGAAGCGAGTTTAGCTGAGTATAGCAATCATTTAGCTGCGATCGCTCTCCTCAAACAACATCGTCCCTATTTAGAGATGATTCCCAGTCTCCGTCGTCCTTCTGAAAGTGTCATTACTATCCCTTTACCAATCGTCCGAATTCGGGATATTGAAACTAAGACTTCACAAACCACAAGTTTACCCTGTGATATCGCTATTATCATGTGTGACCCGGAATGGAAAATCAAAACCGGTGTGGAAATTTTGGTTTTCATTCATCGTCCCCATGAAGACTTTTCTGATTTATTAGGAAGATGGCGCAAAAGTCAAGTGTTATTAGATAAAGAATATGAATGGATCATGCACCCTCGTCACAGTCATATTTTGAGTGAGGGTGCAAATAGTGTTTATCCTTTATTTGTGATCTTCAAGGAAACCTCAGAACGTATCCAGCGGGGTTTAATAGGTGCTGAACTTCCGTTTATAATGCAAACACCGACTATTTTGGAAGAAGAAGAATATCAAGAATCTTATATTAGGGAATAGGGAACAAAAATTCAGATTTTAGATTTTAGATTTTAGATTGTACGTAGTTAAATACAATGCAAAATCCAAAATCCAAAATCCAAAATTGGAACCCCTATTTTACAAACTTCGGCATGATTTCCGCAGCGGTAAATAAGCCAGAAATGCCCCGTTGATGCAATTCTTGACCGGCTTTGAGATAACCAAAGGCTGGACCGCAGACGTTAGCAGCCATGCTGGTTTCATCGCCTAATGTAAAGGTGTGGGTGGATATTTTACCCTCAAAGGTGCGTCCTGTGATTTTTACATTGGTACTAAGGGGCTTTTTAGGGTTGCGGGTATCAACTACACCACCAACTGTCACTCTATCCCGTGAACAAATTCCGGCAATTTCTAACATCACATCATCGGCGTGTTCCATGTTTTCCAAAGTTAACACACCGTTGGTTTTATCTAATAATGCTTCTACCTCTGCATCTGTCATCGCCCTAGCGGTTTCTACACTATAACCGGGCATATGTCCGATATCTTCTCTGACAGTAGCACGGTATGCTTCCCAGTTAGCAATTCCCACACCAAAGGTAATAACTACACTGTGAATTTCTGCGTAACTTTGGGCAGCTAAAGCAGCGGCGGCGGTTAATAGTCCAGGGGTTGCACCACAACCGGTCATGTAGGTAATACCCGCTGCTTGCAGTTCGTCTTTCATGGCTAACAGTTGTTCTACTGCGCTGGTGCGTTTAATGGCATCAACTAACACACCTTGCCAACCCGCTTGGATAAATTGTTTAGTGACGTTGGGGATAAAGTCGTTAGGAAGGTTAGGTAAAGCCAGGAAATAACCATCTACAGCGTCTCCAGTGGCTTGAATAAGGTCTTGAATGCTGTTGTTGCTTAATGTTCCGAAGGGTTCTAAATAACCGACTGTTCCCTGTTTTTGGTAGGTGGAAATGCAAGCATCGGTGTTTAAGCCTTCTGTGGAGTATGCGTAGCCTTTTTGATCTGCGGCGGCGACGAGGATCATTTCTCGTTTGCTGGAGAGGAGTTTTGCTGCTGCTTGTCCGAGTCCACCAAAACCAAGGACTCCAACGCGGATGGGTTGTTTGTTCATTGTGTTTTTTCTCTGTATGGTTAATGGTTAATTATGCTTTATTTTGATTAAAGTTTCGCGCCAAGATGGGAAGGAGCAAAGGCGCAAAGAAGATACCTTGATTTAGAATATAGGGATAATGGGTAATGAGTGATTATAATTAGTGTACTGTAAGGAGATTGGGTAATTTATGACTATTGAACAATTAGAGGCTGAAGTTTTAGCTTTACCAAAGGATACTTTAGCATTATTAGTAGCTCGTTTGATTGAACATTTAGGACAAGTGGAAGAAATTGATCAGCAAATTGCTAATGAATGGATACAAGAGGCAGAATTAAGAGATAAGGATATAAGTAATGGTAAAATTGCTGGTATTTCCTCTCAAGAAGTGTTTAGTAAATTGCGTACATATTTACAATGATAAATGTTATATTTCATCCCTTGGCAGAACAAGAATTAACTGAAGCTATCAATTATTATGAGCAGCAAAAAACGGGTCTTGGTTTAGAATATTTAGAAGCGGTAGAACAGGCTGTCAATTGTTTGATGTATTATCCAGAAATAGGCGCAAAGGTTCGCGGTTCTATTCGGCGTTTAGTGATACCAAAATTTCCCTATTCTCTCTTATATCGTGTTTTGGAAGATGAACAAATCCGCATTTTAGCGGTAGCGCATTATAAGCGTAAACCATTTTATTGGAGTAAACGAAAATAGTTTTTCAGATAGCTAAAATTTCTGATGTTTATATGGATTCCTTAACTAATCAATATTGTCAGATTATTAAAAATGTTCTTCAAGAATATGCAGATTTTTTTGGTAATGATGCACAGGTGAAGGTAGAAGTGGTGTTAGATGAGAAAAATGATCATTATTTATTAGTAGAAACTGGTTGGGAAAATGGTTATCGGATTTATGGAAGTTTATTACATTTTGATTTAATTGATGGTAAGGTTTGGATTCAACATGATGGAACTGAGGAAGGGGTGGCTAATGATTTGGTTGCTGCGGGAATACCAAAATTACATATTATTTTAGGGTTTAAAGCACCTGAAGTTAGGAAATTTACGGAGTTTGCTGTTTTTTAGGTAAGTTTGACTTTACAATAATTTTAAATTTCACACTGTCAAATCAGTATTAATACAGTTGCGACCGTTTTCAAAAGTAACCTATTTTAGTTATAATGTTATTTAAAGTGCTAACTCATTCATATTAAAAAAGTGTTTATAGTATAAATATACTTATAATGTAAATTATCTATGTCTGAAAAGTAAACATTTTGATTGATGAAGTTTTGAGGGAATTTATGGCATCTAAGAGTCAAGTACAAACAGTTCTAAAGGAACAATATGGCATTAATAAAAATATTAGTGATGTATTAGATAAAGAAGAATGTGAAAGATTGCTAACTATTCTTTCTAATGAACCTATCGCAGTCAAATTAGTTGAATCTTTTGCAGAAAAAAATTCTAGTCTTGGTAAAAATAATGCTTCTTTAGGAAGAATGCGAGGTCAAGCTGAAAAGAAACTTTCATCTTTACAAGCTGAATATTTAGAACTACAAGAATCTATTAAAAATATAGAACTACTGAAATCAGAATCAACTTTAAAAAAGAAACAATTAGAACAAGAAACAAGAAAAATAGAAGAAGATATTCAACAAGTTATAACAGAAAATAAAAATCTCAAAACTCAATTAGAAGAATTAAATCAGAGTAACCAAAACTTAACTAATGTAAATTTGCAATTAGAAAAAGAAAATGCAGAATTAAAATTATTAGAAAATGATTTATTTTTGTTGCAAAAAGAATACAGAGAATTACAAGAATCTATTGAGAATATAGAAATATTAAAATCAGAATCAACTTTACGGAAGCAAGAATTAGAAGATGAAACCAGAAAACTAGAGGAAGACATTAAACGCATTGCTAAAGAAAATAAAAATTTGAAAATTAAAGTAGATACATTAAGTTATAGTAATCAAGAGTTAACAGAAGCTAATACTAATTTACAGAAAGAGAATAAACATTTAAAAAATATAGTTGATGAAATTAGATTAAAATTAGCGATAGAGTTTAAAGGACTATTGAGGTTAGAGGATAGTGAGATCCGTAAAGGTATAGTTAAATTATTAAAATCAACATTAGGGTAAAGTAGATTAATTTATGGTTGTCAACAAAAATAGAAAGAAATATTTTCAAGGGATGAGTTATCGTGAAGTACAAAAATATAACTCAAAAAATAGAATTAAATTATCTCCAGAGGATCACAAATGGTTAAAAGAAAATAGTTATAAAAATATTGGTTGGGATAATGTAATTAATCTCCATAACACCATTCAAGATTTTTTAGTGAAGTATCAGGTAGAACATTTAACTCTGGAAGAATTATTTCTAGAAGCAGATCGTATTGGTAATAAATATCTAACAGAAGAAGAAATACAAGATTTTCAGCAAAAATTAGCACAAGAACTTAATGAAATTTCAGAAGAGATAGATAAACAGTTTCCTCAAACAGAAATGGAAATTATTGATTTTAGTAAAAATGCTAAATCTAAACCTACGAAGAAACGCAATCAAAAAACCTATAGGACAGTTAAATTATAGGAATAGTAAATATGAATTTAGAAAATCAAGACCTTGGGGAATTATTTAAACTTGCAGATAAGATTGGTAAAAAGCGATATCATCGGTTAACTGAACAAGATTTTGATAATTATAGAAAATTTGACCATTGGAGATATATTAATGGTGATTCAGAATGTGGAACAACTGAAGAAAGTAAAAATTGGGTAATAGATAATTCTGATTATTATTGTCCGATTTGTGATCATAAATATAGAGAGGATAACGGTAGAACTATTGATCATAAGTTACCAAGATCACAATATCCTTGGTTATCATTGGAGTTTCAAAATTTATGGGTCATTTGTCGAAATTGTAATCTGGAAAAGGGAGAAATGCACTGGTATGAATATGAACTTTATATTTTTAAAAAATATCCAGAAATTTATCCTTTTATAAAATCTGTACGTCCTGTTAGCTTATTGCGTTCTTTAAAGGAATAAATAAAAGAAAATTATGTAGAGTGAGAGCGATCGCATTTCTGATGTAGGGTAAGAGCGATTATCATTTATAATCAAAATATTACAACCTTCAATGTCACAAGGATGAAAAAAATGGACACTACAAAACTGAGTGACACAACCATAGAACTATCAGATATTACAGCTTGGGATAAAAACGGAAATAAACTCTTAGTATCAAAAGTTAGAGCTAGAGATATTGTAGAAGATATTACCGGAAAGGTTGAAAATATCCTCAAATTTGAACATGAACATAATAGAGTGATAATTCCTTATGCAATGACAGCTACCCGTGAAGAAATTAAATTTTTTCACTGGGATGGGGAAAAGTTAGAAAATGTCTACACCTTTCCAACTCATGAAGTTTTGTCTGAATATGATCCAGAATTTAGTCATAAAAAGAGGATTTTTGAATATTATTTAGAAACATTAGTTGAAGGATGGTTAAGAGATTTGGCTGATAACTGGAAAACAGATCATCCTCCAAAATCACAAGAACTAACCCAGATAGGTTTTGTAGACAAGATTTATGATGCAGCACACTAAGGGTTAGTAAATTTAATGATTACGCTTTACATAGAAACTAATTTTTTTATTGATTTTGCAAAAAAACAAGATCAAGATACTGAGAATTTAGTAAATTCCCAATTTCCTGAAGTAACAACAAGAATTAAAATAGTAACTCCTGCAATTTGTTGTATGGAATCTCTTTCTGTATTGGAAAGTGAGCGCAACATAAATAATCGTTTTGGGGATAATTTACAGGATGAAGTAAGAAAACTCAAAGGAGATGTTAACTCTCAATACTCTAGAGAAATTAAACGATGTTTAGAACAAGCAATTATTAAAAATAATGAGAGAATGAATGAGATTAATACTCGTCTTTTTGATGTTTTAGAATGGGCTAAAAATTCGGTAGAATTAATACAATTAAAACCAGATATTCTCAGTAAAAGTCTGGAAAATTTACTTATTAATGATCCTACAGATAATTTAATTTTACATTGTATTCTTGATCATGCTCAAATATCTACAAATGAGAAAAAAGTTTTTTTGAGTGGAAATCATACAGACTTTGGTAAACCAGAGATTAAAGAAATATTGCAGGAAGCAAGTATAGAAAGATATTTTGTCAAGACGGGAGATTTTTTAGGATGGTTAAATTCACAGTTTTAATTATTGGGTAATATTGCATTTCCGATGTAGAGTGAGAGCGATAGCTTCGGTAAGCTTCACTAACGCCTTGAGAATAATTAAGTTTTTGAAATACATTATAATAGTTCTTATCTACAGTCAACTTAACCAAAATTATTATGAGTATCAGTCTCACACCTAAGCAAGAACACTTTATACAAACAAAGCTGCAAACTGGGAAATACCAATCTGTAGAAGAAGTTCTAGAAATTGCTCTCCGGTTGCTAGATGAATATGATAATGCTGAGTCAGAATGGGTTAAGGAAGTGCGCGAAAAAATTGATGCTGCTATTGCAATTTCAGAACACACAGAACCTATTGACGGTGAAACATTTGTAAATCAAATTTTAGAGCGTTTTCAGCAACAGCGACAGGTACAAAAATGAATCGTTACGTTATTAATATTCTCGCTAGTCGTGACCTGAACGAAATTGCTGAATACTTCTCACAAAACAACCTAGAAGCAGGTGAAAAATTTTTTCAGGAATTTAATCGCAAATGTCAACAATAAGTTTCCTTTCCAAATAGTGGTAAAAGCTACTCAGAAATACGTGCTGATTTGCGAGGATTACTCCTTGAAGGCTATATAATTTTTTATAGAGTGTTGGATGATGGAATTGAAATTTTACGAGTAGTGAGTGGTCGTCGTAACCTTCCTTCTGTTTTTGATGATTCTGAATTGTAAATTTAGAGAGATAGTTTCGGTAAGCTTTACTAACGCATTTTATGGATGTAGAGTTAGGAAAGATCGCATTAGTTGACATACAATAAAATCTAGAAACCTTTCCCAAAATATACGGTTATGGCGATAGTTGTTTCCCTTAGCCCAGAATTAGAAGCTAGACTGCGAGAGAAAGCAGCACAGCAAGGACAAGATATTAGTTTTGTCGCGGCTGAATTGCTAGAGAATATCCTAGACTGGGAATTACAAGAATCAGAAGCATCTATTAAGGGTATTCAGCAAGGGTTAGAAGATTTTGAAGCCGGTCGTTTTCGTTCCTTTGATGATTTTGCTAATGAGCAGCGTCGCAAATATAACCTGCCAGCCGATTCATAAAATACCGTATTGAAATCTCTAGCACAGCAGAAGCAGAAGCAGACAAAGCATTTTTACAGTTGTCTCAAATAACTTCTCCTGAAAAAGCAAGCCAGTGGTATGCAGAGTTATTAAGACTAATTGAATCTTTATCACAAATGCCAAAGCGATGTTCTTTAGCTAGAGAAAATGATTATTTGAGTCAAGAAATTCGTCAGATAATTTATGGTAAAGGACGCAACGCATACAGGATAATTTTCACAATTATAGAAGGAAAGGAAGTTTCTACAGTTCGTATTCTTCATATCCGTCACGCAGCACAGCAGACAATTGGCGAACCACCAGATGAATCTGATGCAACCTAAAATTAGGGCGAATTGCATTTTTGATGTAGAGTTAAGAGCGATACCTTATCATTCAAGACTAATAACCACAGCTTGACCTTTCACTACTGTAGATAATACATCTAAAACTTTTGGAATTAAAGGTTAAATATCCATTAATCTATTAGACTTTGCTTGCAAAACAACTACAGCGATATTGAACTGAGATAAATTTTGCTGAAAAGATAGATTCCTATCAACGGTAATAAAAACATCAAATTCTGTTTCTATTAAAGCCAGTAATTTACCATTTTTAGTTCCCGCCCATCCCATCTGAGGAACAGTTTTGATTTCATAACCTATAAATTCTTTGGTTAACCGGCGATCAATACATTCATCTAAAATCAATTTCATTTTATGCTACCTTACTAATCACTTGCTTTCCTACTTCCTCCAAAAATGTAATAACTTGCTCTCTAGTAACCGTGGGAAAACCATCTAAAAAATCATTTATTGAATCTCCATCTGTCAAATAATCTAAAAGTGTTTGTATAGGAACTCTTGTTCCAGTAAAAACAGGAGTACCACTCATGATTTCAGGAGACACACTTATAACTGAGGAATGGTTAGACATGATGTTTTATATCTTCAGGTTATATTCCTAGTTTAGCTATAAAGTGGAGAGCGATATCTATGCCTACAGCACGCTACACGAACGGTGAGCAAAGTTTACGCATTTCTAGTTTAGAGTCAAAAGCGTAGCCTGCGCTTTGCGCTCACGGTAAGCCACGAAAATACTTCCTATAGCGATCGCACTACTACAGCAAATATTCACTTTTTCTAAAAAAAATACCTCACAATCGGGATTGCTCTGTTTAGCCTTAATACCTTTTAATGCTATTTTTAGCTAAAATACAGTAAAAACATAGACTTATAGTAGTATAATCTCAGAAATATCATTAAACTAGACCAATCGTCACGAAAATGACCAATACAGCCAGCCCTACAGCAATTCGCACTACACAGGTAAAAATCCCCAACCAAGACTTGCGAATAGGCACTTACCCAGCAAAACCTGTGGGTAAAGCTAGGTTTCCGGCTGTGATTGTAGTGCAGGAAATTTCCGGGTGAATATCCACAACCGGGAAATGACAGAGAAATTAGGCATTAACAAGGGGACTCATCCAATATGTGAGATTTTTGACCGCAGATTAACGCAGATAATTGTCTCAATAACAAGCTATGAAATCCCTGATTCAGATTGGTGTTTTAGCACATCGAGATACCCAGCATACATTACAAACCTGGCAAGCAACGGCAGACTACCTCACCTCCGAACTTCCTGAATATCACTTCGCCATTGTTCCCCTTGATTTCACCCAGATTGGTGCAGTAGTTGAGCAGAATGCTGTGGAATTCGTGATTACCAGTCCGGGGATATATGTAGAATTTGAAGCCCTCTATGGAGTGAATCGCCTCGCAACCTTAAAGCACCTCCGTTTAGGACAAGCTTACACCATGTTTGGTGGAGTAATTTTCTGTAACGTCGATTGTAATAATATTCATACCCTCAACGACTTACGAGGTAAACGCTTTATTGCAGTTGCGGAAAATTCTCTTGGGGGTTGGAAATCGGCATGGAGAGAAATTGTTGAAGCGGGGATCAATCCTTACCGGGATTTCCAAAGTCTGCAATTCAGCAATAGCCATGATGCAGTTGTATACGCCATTCAGGAAGGTAAAGCAGATGCCGGCACTATTTCCACCAATGTTCTCGAACAAATGGCTTTGGAAGGAAAAATTGACCTAAAAAACTTCAAAATCATCAATCAGCAAACCCAGTATGGAGAAAAGTTTCCCTTTGCCTTAAGTACGCGGTTGTATCCCGAATGGGCGTTTGCTGTCACCCAACAAACTTCCAGTGATTTAGCAGAACAAGTAGCGATAGCCTTACTCAAATTACCGAAAGATCATCCCGCAGCAAAAGCAGCAAAATCAGAAGGTTGGACGATTCCCCTCAATTATCAATCAGTTCATGATTGCTTTCAAGTTTTGCAGGTTCATCCTTATAAAGATTTCGGCAAAATCAGTTCCAGCTTTGAACTTGCAGTTAAGGGATCAAATGATGGCTTGTGGGATTGGAATTTGGAAACAAATGAAGTTTTCTTTTCTACTCGCTGGAAAGAAATGTTGGGATATAAAGAAACGGATTTACCCAATCACTTTGAGGAATGGAAACAGCGTTTGCATCCAGATGATCGGGATCGAGTTTTAACAACTTTCCAAAAATATTTTGAGGGGCGACTTTCCACCTGTGAACTGGAATATCGCCTGCAACATCGTAACGGCAACTATCTCTGGGTGCTTTGTCGGGCAATATTGTTGCGCGATGTTTGGAAGCAACCATACCGCATGGCAGGTTCTCACACCGATATCACCCAACGCAAACAAGCCGAGGAAGAATTACGACAATCTGAATTACAGCTAAAAACCCAAACCCAGCATTTGCAAGCAGCATTGAAAGAGTTACAGCAAACTCAAATGCAATTGATTCACAGTGAAAAAATGTCCAGTTTAGGACAACTAGTAGCGGGAATTGCTCACGAAATTAACAATCCAGTAAATTTTATTTATGGCAATATCAACTGTCTGGAAGAATACGTTCAAGGCTTATTAAATCTGGTTCAGACTTTCCAAAATAGCTATCCCCAGCCTGTAGAGGCAGTCCAGGAAGTTATGGAAAAGTTTGAATTTGGCTTTGTGAGTACCGACTTACCGCTACTGCTTAATTCTATGCGAGTTGGCAGCGAACGGATTCGAGATATTGTCAATTCTTTGCGAAATTTCTCCCGCTTGGATGAGGCAGAAATTAAATTAGTTGATATTCATGAAGGAATTGAAAATACATTACTAATTTTACAGCATCGTTTGAAGTTGAAGTCTCACAATTCTACTATTGTTATTAATAAAGAATATGGTAATTTGCCAGTGGTAGAGTGTTCGCCAGGACAACTAAACCAGGTATTTATAAATATTTTAAGCAATGCCATAGATGCTTTGGAAGAAACCATTGCCCATAAGCAAAAAAATTTTATTCCTACCATTACTATTCGGACTAAAGTTATAGCCAATCGCTGGGTTTTTATCCACATTGCAGATAATGGATTAGGCATGGCAGAAAACACAAAGCTACGAGTATTTGACCCATTTTTTACAACTAAACCAGTTGGACAGGGAACAGGATTAGGATTATCTATTAGCTATCAAATTGTAGTAGAACGACATACTGGCAAACTTAATTTCTTCTCTGAACCTGGACAGGGAACAGAATTTCAGATTCAGCTTCCTGTATGTCGAAATTTTGCAGAACCTTTAGCAACTGTGAAAAAAGGATAATTTTTGGAAATTGGAAATTGCCTTTTCGTCTTAATTACAGCCCTTTTCAGGTAAATGAACTAAATCTTGATCAAAGTTTCGCGCACCAGCAAAGCTTAACCCTTACGGGAGCCAGAGGCTATAAAAGGAAACGCATTATACCTTAATTAGGTTGCGTATATCTCGGCACTCTTCATGTCTGAGTTTTACGCTAACTGAGGATTCATATAAAATTTAATATATAAACAAAAATTTTGAAATGACTATTTACTTTTACAAAGTGTGGCAGCCCTATGGCTGTTTTTCTAACTTTTCTCCCCACCCCATCGAAATTCAGAGTACTTACTGGCCAACAGTTGAGCATTATTATCAAGCGCAAAAGTTTGTGGGCAGTGAAGATGAGGTTATTATACCCTTAATCCATAGGGCTGCAACTCCTGAAGAAGCTGCCGCTTTAGGGCGTTGTGATAAACATCGACTACGTTTGGATTGGGAATTGGTCAAAATTCAAGTCATGCGAGAAGCTGTTCTCAAAAAGTTTCTCACTCATTTGGAGATTCGAGAAGTGCTGTTGGTAACAGGTAATGAAGTTCTGGTGGAAAATTCACCCACAGATTATTTTTGGGGCTGTGGTACGGATAAAACCGGTGAAAATCATCTTGGTAAAATCCTGATGAGTGTGCGTGAAGAAATCCGTCAGTTACTCTCTTTGTCAATCAGTAAGTCGGCGTAAATATTTGTCGTTGGACTCAGGCAGCTATGCTGGAGGGACGCGGAGATGGGGATGGGGAGATGAGAAGAGTAGTTATAGTCACTTATCTTTCTTCTGCCTCCTGCCCCCTGCTTCCTGCAAGCTGAAATCTGCTGTAATAATATTAGGTTATTCAAAGCGATTTTCCCTACAAAACTTCATAAATCATCAATTATTGATCAAAAAGAAATCTGCTTAAGTATGTTTACCGCATTAATTGCCCAAATTAATTTCTTGAAAGTGATAAGGAAAGGAGATTTTAAACATAAAACTTTATAAACAATAGATGCTTTTAGTGATATGGGAATAATATTTGATGTTGGAAATATACGTAGGGTGGGCTATGGCTTATAAACCATTGCTGCGGTGGGCAATGCCCACCCTACGAGACTTAAAATTTGTCAGATATCATTTATGATTCCTATATCTACTATAAGTCAAGGAAGAATTAAGTAGTTATACTGAAAGGGTTGAAAAAATATGGAACTAAAATTTGCTATATGTAGTTAAAATAAACTTTAGTAAATAAAAGATAATAAATCTACAAAGGTTAGAATCATAAATTCATATCAGGGAAAAGGGTTTAAAAAATTATATTTTTGATAAGGTGAAGATTAGCAATGACTTTTACCGATAAGCCAAACGGTTTGCAGCAAAGCATAGAGCAAGAAAATTTACTGCACCGGATGATCAAACAGATTCGGCGATCGCTTGATTTCCAAGAAATATTAACAAACACCGTGACTGAAGTTCGTTCATTCTTGGGAACAGATAGAGTCAAAATATATCGGTTTGACACTGATGGTAGCGGTGAAGTCATTGCAGAATCCAATTATATGCAGCGTCTGCCATCTTTATTAGGGCTGCATTTTCCAGCTAATGACATTCCCCAACCAGTCAGAGAAATGTTTTTGTTAGCTCGGCAACGCTCAATAGTAGATGTGCCTGGAGGAACAATCGGCTTATCGCCACTTAAGTCAGCAAAAAATGGCAAACCCTTACTCACACAGAATATTCACTATCGGCAAGTAGACCCATGTCATATTCAATATTTACAAGCCATGGGTGTACAGTCTTCGTTTGTGGTTCCAATTTTAGAATACGACCCCAAAGGACAAGCGACACAGCCGAAACTGTGGGGATTGCTGGTATCCCACCACAGCCAACCGCGAACAATTTTGAGACGAGAACTCAAAGTAGTACAGCAAATTGCAGATCAGGTAGCGATCGCTATTTCTCAAAGTAACCTACTCAGTGAAGCCAGAGGTAAACAACAACGCGAAGCCATCATTAACCAAGTCACAACCCTCCTACATCAACTCCCAACAATCCAACTACAAGAAGCCCTAGAAGCAACAATTTCCTCCTTTAGTGGTATTGGTGGCAGGCTTTATATTGAACAAAGCGGCGAACTATATACCTGCGGTGAACAGCCACAACTACCTGATGAATTAGCAAATAGTGTAATTGAACAGCATCCCGTGTGGCAAAACTGGATGGCTGAGTATAAACCAGGGCAAATTTGGGCGATTCCCGACCTTTATAAAGCATCATCTTTGCGAGTTTTAGCCCTGGCCTTTCAGTCCACTCAGATTCGGGGGCTAATGGTCATTCCCCTGCACTACCGCGAAAATTTCATTGGTGTGTTAAGCATTTTTCGCCCAGAATTTGATAGTCAAGTCCTCTGGGCAGGAAGACATGACCAAAATAAGTATCAAGAATTACCACGCCTGTCTTTTGAAGTTTGGCGAGAGGAAAGAAAAGGCCAAGCACCAGCATGGACACCTGAAGAAATCACACTAGGACAAGCTTTGTCACAAAATTTCTCAATGGCAATTCAGCAACAGCAAACATACCAAGAACTACAGTTATTGAATGCCAACCTCGAAGTCAGGGTAAAAGAACAAACCGCTGAAATAGAAAAAACCTTGATGCTGACTAAGGCACTCAAGCAAGTCACAGATCAAATTCGCAGCACATTGGACTTGAATACAATCCTGCAAACCATAGTCCAGGAAGTCCGTCCCCTACTCAATTCTGACCGGGTGCTAATTTATCAGTTACGAGGGGAAACTGAAGGTGAGGTGATTGTAGAAGAGGTTAATGGTAATTGGCAGTCAGTTTTGGGACTGAAGTTGTCATCGGAATGTGTTCCTGAGGAGTATACCCATCTTTACTTACGTGGCAGGGTAAGGAAGATTAACAATGTGACAACAGATACACTGAGTCCTTGTCATCGAGAATTCTTGGCAAGTATGCAAGTCCAAGCCAACCTGATCGTACCCATTAAAATGGGCAGTCAACTTTGGGGTTTGCTGGTTGCCCATCACTGTGAATCTCCCAGGATTTGGCAAGATGCAGAAATTGATTTGTTACAGCAGTTAGCAGACCAAGCAGCGATCGCAATTCAGCAAGCCCAACTCTATGAACAAAGTTGTATAGCCGAAGCTAAAGCCACAGCCAAAGCCGCACAGTTAGAGCATACCCTACATCAACTTCAAGAAACCCAGGCCAAATTAATTCAAACCGAAAAAATGTCTGGTTTAGGACAGTTAGTTGCAGGTATAGCCCACGAAATTAACAACCCGGTCAACTTTATCTATGGCAACCTCTGTCATGCCAGCAACTACACCGAAGACCTACTCAACCTTTTACAACTTTACCAGTCTCATTATCCCCAACCTCATAGTGAAATTAGTTCCACTATCGAAGCCATAGATTTTAATTTTCTCATCCAAGACCTACCAAAAATCATGTCCTCCATGAAAGTAGGATCAGATCGCATCCGTTCTATAGTCCTGTCATTACGCAATTTCTCCCGTCTCGATGAAGCTGAAAACAAGCGTGTTGACTTACATGAAGGCATTGATAACACTTTATTGATTTTGCAACATCGACTCAAAGCACACAGCTATTTTCCTGGCATTGAAGTGATCAAAGACTATGGGAAATTACCAAAAGTAGAATGCTATGCCGGACAAATGAATCAGGTATTTATGAATGTCATTAACAATGCTATTGATGTCTTAACCGATGAGATAGAAGAAAGAGTAGAAACAGCAGTTATCAAACCACAACCCACTATTCGTATTTCTACCAGAGTTTCAGCCCAAAATTCCTATCTGTTAGTTAGCATTGCAGATAACGGACCAGGCATGAGTGAAGAAGTTAAAAAGCGGATTTTTGACCCATTTTTTACGACTAAGCCTGTCGGTAAAGGTACAGGATTAGGACTGGCAATTAGTTACCAAATTGTTGTAGAAAAACATGGTGGACTCATGGAATGTATATCAGCACCGGGGAAAGGTACAGAGTTCTGGATTGAAATTCCTCTCAAATTTCAAGGAGAACAAAATAATTCGTAATTCGTAATATATAGATAGAACTAAAGTTTTAGGGAATAAGACACTTTCTATTAAGAGTTCCCTGTTCCCTATTACCTTTTTTTGTAAAGTTTCATTGCAGAAATTTCCACCTTTATCTACACGTGCTATTGTAATAATTGAAGCTACAAAAAAAGCTTCCCTGGCAGATAAAACAGCTAGTAGAGTGGAAATTTAGTAAGAGGTAAAATCGCTGTTGAAATTAAGTCTGTCTCGTCCAAACAACATAACACCCAACGCGAACGCTTATATTCTCTCGATAGATTAAAATCAGAGGGCGCTGTGACTAATCTTGATCACTTGTTTATCAAGGGTATGAAAGGTAGTACATCCCTAGATAGAATCAGTAATAGGAGAGAGAAACCAAGTTAGTAGATGTTGGGTGTTATTGTTTGTAATTAGAGATCGATGATCTCTTTCTGAAGATGAAGCTGCATAGAATCAGATTTCCAGGATAACTATCGCAGATATAGACTAGCTTTGAGTGGCTTCTCGACGAGTAAGCAGATACTCCCCATCTCAGAGAGTAAGTTTGTACTATAATTGAATAGCAACAGACATTTAAAATAGCCCTTTATGTCAATTATTGCGCTCAGAGCGTGGTATCTACAAGATTATGAGCCAATTACAGAATTGGAAAAACGTCCCCCAGACATTCGCTTGAGTAAAAAAAGCTTACTCAAATCAGGATTGCGTGCGGACTTTTTGGAAGAAAGTGACGAAGTTAAAGCATCAACTTGGTTTAGACGATATCTGGAAGGAGAAAATACAGAATTTTATATTGAGGGTAGCGGTGGTTATTGTGTAGCTAACATTGACTTGATTAGTCATGAAATTTATTTTACTAAACAGGCGTTGTTAGCTCAGTTAGAACCAACTATTGTTTTCTGCTCTCAAACTGAGTATGCAACAGCAAGTGATCTGCTCAGAGAAGAACTACAAGAAAGTTTAAAAACTTTAAACACAAAATCGCGTTTACCCCTAACATTAATAGAATCATCTCGCCCCAGTAATGCACCTCTACGGCTGAACCAAGCCATAATGAGGAAAATCAGGAAGAGTTTATTATTTATTGCAGATACTACACCTATCAGCAGCGTTGAGGGTAAAGAAACTCATCAACTAATTCCCAGTCCCAATGTCTGCGTAGAAATTGGTTACGCTATCGCAAGTAAACGGTCTGAACAAATTCTACTAGCACAAATGCAACGCCCAGAATTAGAAGGACAATTTCCCTTTGATTTACCCATGCAGCAAATTTTACAATTTCAAGACGGTGGAGAATTAAATAAAATCCTCACAGGCTGTATTGCAACACAGTTAGCACGATTTAAATTATTTTTCTGATTTTTTTCCAGCAATTATCGGGAACTGCTGTGGGGGAAGCAAGCGTCATGGCTGAAAGTAAAAGTTATGAATTCATATTCTGATTCTGCCCCCTAGTTTGGTACATCTGCTACTTCTTGCGTATGCTTACTCTTTTCATTGGTAGCCGACGTGGTTAACAATGAGTTGGATGTATTAAAAATGATGTGAATTTATGCCTAGAACTCCAAACGAATATGCCGTTTTCCTCCTGTTGGATAGCGGACATCGGGAAGAAGTGCGTTTTCCTACTATTCAAGAGTTTCAAAAATGGTATAGTGGGGAGCTTGTGCCAAAGTCCGCTTCTAATGATTTTATTAGCGTACCGATTAAAAATATTCAAGGGGAATATATGGTGGTACGTCCATCTCGAATCGTGGGTATTCGGGTAGAACCGATTTTTAGTTCTAGTATTGAAAGATGATGAGAAAAACCCTTACTTTGCTATCCTTGAGTTTAGGAATTGCCTTTGTAAATCCACTTTGGTCAGTTGTTGCTCAAGTTCCAACTACACAACCGATACCAATACCGACGACTCCTGAAGTCTTACCACCACTGCAACTTGTCAACGTGCAAACTGCTTGTACCCCGCAAAATTGCTTGGGTTGGGATGAGCAACTTTGGGGTAAACAGGGAGATAAACAAGCACTGCTAACTTCAATAGATCATAGTTTGCGTTATTTGGGAACGAATAAAGCGATCGCTATTTATCAAAATTATCCAATCAAAGAGATTACCCTAGATCGTGTGCGTCGGAGTTTGTTACGCTTTCGGCAATTGGTTGTCAGTTCTACCTCAGCAGCCCAACTACAAGCCGCTGTGAGTCGGGAGTTTGTCTATTACCAGTCTGTAGGCAATGATGGCAAGGGTACTGTCAAGTTCACAGCTTATTACGAGCCGGAGTATACCGCCAGCCGCGTGAGAACTTCAGTATATAAATATCCCTTGTATCGAGTTCCGGCTGATTTTAAAGAATGGGCTAAACCTCATCCAAAACGGATTGATTTAGAAGGTAAAGATGGTTTAAAAGGGAATAAAAGCAAGTTACGTGGGTTAGAAATGCTTTGGTTCCGCGATCGCATGGATGCATACATGATCCATATCCAAGGTTCTGCCCAAATTAGATTAACAAATGGCAAAAGAACCTCCGTTGGCTTTGCTGGGGGAACAGATTATCCTTGGACTAGCATCGGTGGAGAACTAGCGAAAGATGGCAAACTGCCACTTAGCGGTTTAACAATGCCCAAGTTACTGAGTTATTTCCGTCAAAATCCCAGAGAATTAAATAATTATTTACCACGCTGGGAAAGATTTGTTTTTTTTCAAGAAACTAACGGTACGGCAGCTACAGGCAGTCTTAATGTACCTGTAACAGCAGAACGTTCCATTGCCACAGATAAGTCCCTCATGCCTCCTGGCGCACTAGCACTGATTAACAACTCATTTCCTTACCCTGCGGGTGGAGGTAGATTGGAGTCTCGGAGAGTTAGTCGTTTTGTCTTAGATCAAGATACAGGAAGTGCGATTAAAGGGCCAGGAAGAGTAGATTATTTCATGGGAACTGGTCAACTAGCAGGCGATCGCGCAGGCATTACAGGCGGTAACGGTTCACTGTTCTATTTACTACTCAAAGAATAGGAGGCAGGGGGCAGGGGGCAGGGTGCAGGGTGCAGGGTGCAGGGTGCAGAGTGCAGTAGATCATTATTTCTCCCCATCACCCCATCACCCCATCACCCCATCACCCCATCACCGCCTCTCCCCATCACCCCATCACCCCATCACCCCATCACCCCATCTCTAATAAGGTGGATAACCAAATTCATCATCATCGGCATAAACATAAGAATTGGTAACACCAGCCATTTCCACCTTAGAAATTTCTGGTTTAATCACTTCTTTGCCAAATTCTTTGTGTTCTTCAAAAGCCTGACAAATAATTGCCGATTCAGGAGAATCTGAGGCAATCATATAATCAGTTAAAGTTGAGACTGTGGGATGTTTGTAATCTACAGTTGAAGCCACCAAAGCTGTATTTGGTTCAATTCCTCTTTCTTCACATTCAATGATTGGGCAAAAAATTCCATGAGCGTGGAATAAAGGACCCTTTGGAGTCACAGGTTTCTTTTGGAAGCCAGCATAAGCCTTTTCTAATTCTGCTACGAAACCCCCAATGGCTCTCCCTTGTTGGTATTCAGAATAATTTTTACCAAAACTAGCGCCAGCTGAACCACTGAGAGTTAATTGCAAAGGAGATTGATGTAAAAACTTTTTATCTTCACCTACCAAAAAAATCAGATGACGAGTAAAAACTTTAAATTTAAGTTTATCAGCTAAAAAAGCATCATAATTATCCTTAAATGTACCCAATTTAATCCCTGTTTCTCGGTCTTTAACAGATAATGGGCCACGACGCACAATTACTAATCGGGGAGTAGTGCTAATAAACACCGTTTCCATTCCCGAACTAAATTCATGGTCTATCTGTTGCCAATTCTCATCTGGTGTAAAACCAACAGCTTGGGCATTATCCTGGCTAATTGCTAAACCATAACTCTGTAAACCATCTGTTCCATAACGAGGATTGATCATTAACCCCCAGGGAAGGACTTGGGAAGGTGGGGCGTTAAATTTTTCGTCTTCAAAGTCGAACTTAGCAGATGCTTTCATCATTTTAGAATAAAAACGTGTTTAATTTTACAATTTTAACTTTTGTACCATCCATCGAAGACATCAGGCACAGTCTGACTTAGATTGTAACAACTGGGGAAAAAATATTTTCCAGCCGGACAGAATACTATAGCTCAAAAGCAGATGGAATATATTCTTGCAGTTGCAAAGTGAGTTCATTTGTGGATAAACTGGCGATCGCTTCAGAGATAGCTGTAACTTGACTCTGCTTTTTTGATACCCGTTGACAAAAGACAATAGCCACATCAAAGCGGCATGGGTAATCAGCTTTTTCAGGATATTCAGCCAAAAAAATTTCTGCTGTGCGCCAGAGTTTTGCTTGCTTTTGTGGGGTGATAGCGGTTCTACCTCCAGCATCCCAATTACCTGCACTGCGGGTTTTTACTTCTACAAATGCCAGGATTGAGTCCTGATGATGGGCATTTTGGAAGGTTGCTGTTTCTATTTGCTGGTGGTACTGGGCGATAATATCGATTTCACCCCAGCGAGAACAAAAGCGGCGGTGCAAAACCTCCCAACCTGTAGATTGTAACCATTGGGCTACTAGGTCTTCTCCTAAATGACCAATATCTGGATAATTAGATCGTGGAGGTTTAGACATTAAATAAAAATACCATGAATACTAAGTATCGGGTTTGCTCAATTATACTCAGTTTATTGTTGTGGGTAATCATCCCCATGACAGCATTAGTAGGTGTAACATCAACGGCATTAGCACTGGAATATAACAAAGAAATCCTCATAGAGGCTGATTTTTCGGGACGTGATTTAACAGACTCCAGCTTTACCAAAGCTAATCTCCGTCAGAGTAATTTCAGTCATGCTAACTTGAGCGGTGTGAGCTTTTTTGCAGCGAATCTAGAGTCAGCAAACTTAGAGGGGGCTAATCTTACAAATGCTACCCTGGATTCTGCGCGTCTGATTAAAGCAAATTTAACTAATGCAGTTTTAGAAGGTGCATTTGCAGCCAGTGCCAGATTTGATGGTGCTATAGTTGACGGAGCAGATTTTACTGATGTACTGTTGCGTTCAGATGAGCAAAAAAAATTGTGTAAGATTGCCAAAGGCACTAATCCCGTTACAGGTAGGGATACGCGGGACACGTTATTTTGCCCCTAGTTGCCCAGTAACATTCAGGTAATAAATACTTCAGAGAAAAAGCTCAGTAATCAGTAATCCGTTTGTTGCCTGTTTGTGGAAGGAGAAAGCTGGATGTTAACCTTTATTAAATTGTGCCTACAGCTTTTTAATGCCAGGTTATCACGGTACATTGTTACCTGGGTATTTACCAGCATTGTAGTGATTGAACTAGCAATTCTGGTACCTTCTTATTTTCGGCGTGAAGATGAGCTATTATCCAAGCTGGAGAATGTTTCCGATGAAGTTTTTGCTTCCCTTGTTTACAAAATACAGCAAGGTGCAGATGCTTCAGAAATTCTGAGCATTACAGCTAACAAACTCAAACCTGGATCTGTGATTCTAGGTGGAGCAATTTACCAAGCTAATGGCAAATTGGTGGGAACATTTGGGGAAAAACCCTACATTTCTGCTACTAATTTGGGGAAGGCTAAGGTTTTTCGGTTTCGGAGTCGAGATAGAAAGCGCTATGATGTGGCTTGGTCTGCCCAAATGTTAGCTGGGAAGTATATCCTGATTGTGCGTCATAATTCTTCCTCTGTACAAACAGAATTGTATGCTTTTTCAGTCAGGGTTGCCGGACTGGTTTTAATCATTTCGATTTTTGTTACTCTGACGACGATGTTAACTTTGGGAGTAACGGTGATTAGGCCAATTTTGTTGCTGCGAGATGATTTGGTAGCTGCGGGGGAAGCGATTAGTGAAGATGGGGATGATCCGCTTTTTTCTACGTTGTCTGTTAAACGTCGGGATGAGATGGGTGAAGTGATAGAGGCATTTAGCCAAATGTTTCAAAGAGTCAGAGCGGAAATTAGCACTCGTCATCTGATAGAAACTTCTCTACGGGATGAACAGGAAAAATCAGAACGGTTGCTGCTGAATATTTTACCTGCGGAGATTGCCCAACAGTTAAAGCACAATCAAAGTGCGATAGCTCAACGATTTGATGAAGTCACTATTCTCTTTGCAGATATTGTCAATTTTACCGGACTAGCAGCGCACATCACACCTATCGAACTTGTAAATTCTCTCAATGAGATTTTTTCTAGCTTTGATAGATTGGCAGAATTTCATGGTTTAGAGAAAATCAAGACAATTGGTGATGCTTACATGGTAGTTGGTGGTTTACCGACACCCCGCTCTGATCATGCCCTAGCGGTTGCTCAAATGGCACTCGATATGCAACAGGCAATTAGTCAAATTCAAACAGTAACAGGTGAATCTTTTCAATTACGAATTGGGATTAATACTGGTTCTGTAGTTGCTGGGGTGATTGGTTTAAAAAAATTTAGTTATGATTTGTGGGGTGATGCGGTTAATCTAGCTAGTCGGATGGAATCTCATGGAATTGTTGGCAAAATTCAATTATCAGAAACGACTTATTTACATATCAAAGATGATTATAAATTAGAAAAGCGGGGATTAATTCAGGTAAAAGGGAGAGGTGAAGTCACTACTTATCTGCTAATTAGCAGAAATAATTCGTAATTCGTAATTCGTAATTCGTAATTCGTAGTTCGTAATAATGCCTACGGCAGGCTACCGCCAACGTAATTCGTAGTTCGTAATTCGTAATTCGTAAACAGGTAACAGGTAATTTTCCCCGTGTCCCTGAATCTCCGTGTCCCTGCATCTCCGCGTCCCCGTGTCCCCGCGTCTCCCCATCTCCGCGTCCCCGCGTCAGCCATTAGGATATTACGTCACAGTAATCACCAAACCCTCACTCTCATTTCCTAATCTATCCACTGCACATACTGCATAGGTTCCGGGTTGTACAGTAGCAAAGGTAGTCCCAGCGGATAAAATGCGCTGAATTGTCCAATTATTAGCAGTTTGGCGATAAAGTGTCCAAGAACGCACAGGTTGATTATCAGTTGGTTGCCAATTTAATTTACCATTTTCAAATTTGAGATTTTTTGGGGGAGGTGGTGGTGTGGTGTTTTGCCATGACATAGTGGGAACTAAGGCAGGTATGGGATAATAAGACTTAAATTGGTCAGCTATGCCTTGACGATTGTTTTTGATAGAACTCATACTAAAAAAGATATTTCCCAAAGAAAGTTTTCCAGCTAGGTTGCGAGAAATCAGAATTTGCTTTTGTATTTCTTCATTTTTCCAAACTTTTCCGTCCAGTTGTCCGATATTATTACCAGCGTAAATATGTCGTTGTTTGGTATTAGTTTCTGTCCACCATTTTAGTAAGACTTCATAACTTTGTTGTGTTTGGTCAGTACGCCAATAAAGTTGGGGGGCTAAATAATCTATCCAACCTTCTTGTAACCATTTTTTGGAATCAGCATAAAGGACATTATAGGGATCTAAACCAACAATACCTGCTGGTTGTCCGGGGCGATAAATGCCAAAGGGACTAATACCAAATTTAACGTGAGATTTAGTTTTTTTAATTCCCTGAGATAAACGCAACACCATCTGATTTACGTTTTCCCGTCGCCAATTTTCGAGGCTGAGTGTGCCACCATTTGATTTATAAGCTGCGTAGGTTTTACTATCAGGAAAAGATTGACCAGATATGGGATAAGGATAAAAATAGTCATCTAGATGAATGGCATCTAAATCGTAGCGGCTGACAACATCGATAATTACATTGTAGGCTCGATCTTGGACGATTTTTGCGCCTGGGTCCATCCATAATTGATTACCCCATTGGTAAACAACTTCAGGATTTGTGATTGCTATGTGGGGACGGACATTAGAACCACTTTTGATGGTAGTTTTGGCGCGGTAGGGGTTGAACCAAGCATGAAGTTCAATATTGCGTTTATGACATTCTGCGATCGCATATTCCAAAGGATCATAAAATGGTTCTGGTGCTTTCCCCTGAGTCCCTGTAATCCATGCACTCCAAGGTTCTAACTGAGAAGAGTATAAAGCATCTCCCTCTGGTCGTACCTGCAAAACTAAGGCGTTAAAATTGAGAGATTGTAATTGTTTAATAATTTCCAAGAGTTCTGCTTTCTGCTGTTCCACAGGAAGTCCAGGTTTGGAAGGCCAATCACTATTCCACACAGTTGTCACCCAAGCACCCCGAAACTCTCGGCGATGATTTACCCTAATTGTATTGGGAGTAGGGGGTTTAGTGTTATCCGATGATGGTGGAACCACAATATAGTCAGAAGCGATTTTTTCCGCTTTCCCCAGATATACCAAAGCTTGATATACCATCACCGCTACCTCAGCACGAGTAGCCGCCATTTGTGGGTTGAGTATTTTAATATTGGGATAATTAGCCACCCAACCGACACGAGTTGCGATCGCAATCTGATTGATAGCATAACTAGAAATGACTGCCGCATCTTGATAAATTTGTGGTAACTTACTCACTAAGTCAGGTGCTACCTGAGCAGCAATCTCTAATCCATTCACCATAGATACTAAGACATCACCCCTGGAAATAGTGTCATTGGGGCGGAAAGTCTGATCAGGGTAGCCCACAAGAAATCCAGTTTCGTAAACTTTTTTAATGGCATTTTTTGCCCAATATGTCTCATCAACATCTTTAAAAGAGACATATTCCCGTTTTTTACTGGGCGTAAATACAGAACCGATGATAGCAGCAAACTCACCACGAGTAACAGGATTATTAGGACGAAAAGTGCCATTACTATATCCATTGACAATGCGACGCTGAACTAAAGCCTGAATGAATAAACGCGCCCAATGACTTTGAATATCGGAGAATGACGTAGAAGTAGATACCATAGGATATTTTGAGAGTGATTGAGATTTTACAATTAATGAATATTCAGACTAACCAAAAATCCCGCTTAAATAAAATTAGTAGGAATTGGCTAATCAGGCATAAGTAATCCCGTGGCTTTGATAGGATCAAAACCTTCGGGAAACAAAGTTTTATGATTATATTGTACTCGAATTAAATTTACACCTTCAAGATTTGCTCCTCGCAGATTTGCATCTTGTAAATTAGCTTCTCGCAGACGCGCATTTTCTAAATTTGCTTGCAGAAGAATAGTACCACTCAAATTAGTTCTTAGCATTGTTGCATTCACAAAAATTGTTTTCGTCATCACCGCACGATTTAAATCAGCTTTTGTTAAATTTGCATAACTCAAATTAGCCTTATTTAACATTGCTGTACTCAAATTAGCCCTTAATAAAAGAGCATTAGTCAAAATTGCCCCACTCAAATCTGCCCTTACTAAAATTGCCCCACTTAAATTAATATCACTCAAACTCACACCTTGGAGAATTGCGGCAGTTAAATCAGAACCTTGAAAATCCCTTTCTCCTGCTGCATAGAAATGTAATAACTCTTCAGCACTATTAACCTTAACCATCTTAGATTCCAGATATTAAACTAAAAAAACTCCCTCTGCGTACCTCTGCGTTTTATAAACCCATAACTTGACGATAACGCCCTTCCATTTGAGCTACACTTGCTGATTTACCGTGACTTTCCCATTCACTCCGATTAAATAATTCTTGCTGCAATTCATCAACATTAATAGTTGTAACTGCACCATTAGCAATAATTTGTTTACCATTCACCCAAGCACTATCCACAACATTGCTAGGACGACCCAAAACTAATAAACCAATCGGATCAGTCCGAGGTAATAATGATAAATTAGTCAAATCATAAAGAACTAAATCAGCTTGTTTACCAACAGTAAGAGAACCAATTTTATCATCTATATTGAGTCCCTTTGCCCCACCTAAAGAAGCCATTTCTACAGATTCACGGGGAGTAATCCAAAATTGATAATCAAAATCTGTAACATTGTGCAGAATCGAACCAATTTTAATAGCTTCCAACAAGTCTTGAGAATCATTACTAGAAGCACCATCACAACCAAAAGTTACATTTACCCCAGCTTGACGATATTTTAAAATTGGAGCAATACCACTACCTAAACGCAGATTACTTAAAGGATTATGAACGACAGTAGATTGAGTTTGGGCAAGGATATTAATATCAGCATCAGTTAACCAAACACAATGGGCTAAACTGGTACTTGCGCTCAAAAAGCCAATTTTTTGTAAATGTTCAACCGCACTACAACCATATTTTTCTTGTGCAAGTTTTTTCTGCGCCTTAGTTTCCAATAAGTGCGAGTGACGACAAAGATTGTCACGATTACTTAACTCAATACATCCAGTAAATAGACCATCAGTACACAACTGAATCCCCGTTGGTGCAACTAAAATACTTATACCCTCCTCTGGACGATGAAACAGCCTCACCGCTTCTTCAATAATTGCCAAAGTTTCCGCAGTCGAACGAAAATAAGGCTCATGAATCAGGGAAGATTCCCCTGAAGGTATCCCAGCGCTGAGAGATTCATCTTGAATTAGAGGTGCGACAAAAGCCCGAATTCCTATTTCTTGATAAGCGCGAACGGCTGTAGCAATGGTTTCTAACTCTTTTCCGGGAATTAACACCAAATGATCAACTATACTCGTTCCCCCAGAAAGTAAAGTTTCTAGCGCCGTTGCCAATGCGCCCAGATAAACTTGTTCCGTATCCAAAGGGGCAAATTCATATAGATGTGCTAACCATAATTCTAACGGCAAAGGTGGAATTACTCCCCGTTGCCAATGTTCAGAAGAATGAGTGTGGGCGTTAACAAAACCAGACAACAGCAGTTTATGTTCACCATTAATTCTTGTACCAATCACATCTAAATCAGGTGCAATGGCGGAGATAATACCATTGACAACCTGAACATCTACAGTCGTGTAACCATCTGTAATAGGAATGACAGCATTTTTGATAGTAAAGTCCATTATTTTAACCTTGATTAAGTAATTGAACAGTCAACAGATTTTCAAGTTACAACGTAAACAATGATAATTAGGTGTTGGCATTTATGAATCTACCGCTTCGGACTTTAGGAGTTGCACCAAATGCTTGGGGAGTGAATCAAGATTTTGCAGATATTACTCGTCCGCAAAAAACCCCACAATCCGTGATTTTATCCACAGAAACCAAAACTTTGCGCCTTGATTTGGCAAAAACCGCCATTATCATTATTGATATGCAAAACGACTTTTGTCATCCTGATGGTTGGTTGGCGCATATCGGCGTAGATGTCACCCCAGCCCGTCAACCCATCGAACCTTTACAAAAATTATTACCACAACTACGGGCGGCTGACGTACCTATAATTTGGCTAAATTGGGGAAATCGACCTGATTTACTAAATATTAGTTCAGCTTTACTCCATGTCTATAATCCTACAGGTGATGGTGTAGGATTGGGTCATCCTCTTCCCAGCAACAGTGCTAAAGTACTTGAAGCAGGTAGTTGGGCAGCAGCAGTAGTAGACGAACTCGAACAGCAACCAGATGATATTCGCGTTGATAAATATCGAATGAGTGGTTTTTGGGATACGCCCTTAGATAGTATTCTGCGGAACTTAGGAATAAGGACAATATTATTTGCAGGTGTCAATGCTGACCAATGTGTTTTAACAACATTATGTGATGCCAACTTTTTAGGATATGACTGCATCTTAGTCAGAGACTGCACCGCCACAACATCCCCTGAATATTGTTGGTTAGCTACATTATATAATGTCAAACAATGCTTCGGTTTTGTGACAGATTCCTCAGCAATTAAAACAGCAATAATTCGTAATTCGTAATTCGTAATTACCAATCACCAATCACCAATCACCAATCACCAATCACCAAATATTATGTATGCTACTCGTTGTGTAATTCCGGTTATTAAATCTCCCCAAGATTACCAAGCATACCGCATCAGCCCCCGTGATTCTAATCGATTAGCAATTATCTTTGATTCCACAATTGCTAATACTTCTTTGACTTGTTGTGTAGAAATATTTGATGTCGGTGGACAAACGCCAGCAAATCGTCATCAATGGGCATTGGAAATGTTTTTTATTCTCAAAGGAGAAGGAGTTGCTATTTGTGATGGTAAAACAGTACCAATCAAAGCTGGAGATAGTTTATTAGTACCGCCTACAGGCACTCATTTGATTAAAAACACAGGTGATAATCGTCTTTATACACTGACGATTATGGTTCCTAATGAAGATTTTTCAGAACTAATTCGCAGTGGCATTCCTGTAGAATTAGATGCAGAAGATATGGCTGTTTTGGGGAGAGTAGATCCTTTTAAATTTGTTTAAGTCTAAAAACCTAATGATTTGGTAGGGTGGGCAATGCCCACCAACCCTCATTGAGAAGGTACAAGACGTGAATAAATAAATACATACATCAAATAGGATTTTATCTCAGTGAAGCAGTGATGATTAAAAACTAAGATTCAATAATTCTGGTCAAATATTATACGGAAGAAGCTGTTAAGCTAGTGAAATATGTAACTAAAGGCGATGAATTGATAGTCAATATTGCCAACTTTGGGGAAACAACCCTAAAGACAGATTGACTATAACGCGATCGCTCTTAAAATAACTAAAATTTAGTAAATGATTAATTAGGAATACATTCCCATGAGCCAAAAACCCAACAAAGTTTTGAAACAATCAGGAGTTATTCCATATCGTGTCAAAGATGGAAAAGTCGAAATTTTATTGATTACCACTCGTAAAAGTCAAAGCTGGGTAATTCCTAAAGGAGGAGTTTGCAAGGGAATGAGTCCTTACGATTCAGCGGCCAAAGAAGCGTGGGAGGAAGCAGGAGTAGTTGGTCAGGTGAATAATGAGAAAGTCGGTGCTTATAAATATCGTAAAGGTGGTAATATCTATCAAGTAAATTTATTTTTGTTACCAGTAGAGACAGTCTTAGAAGATTGGCCAGAGGCCATGCATAGAGAACGGCTGTGGTTAGAGATTAACCAAGCTGCCAGATTAGTAAAGAAAACTTCTCTCAAAAGAATCCTCAAGACTTCACAAGACCAAGTGAAAATTTAATCCTTGTTTCTTGTATATAAATTAGCAATATTTAAATAAAATCGCCCCACTTTTTCCGGGGCTTTTGTTATTTGTGTTACGGTCAACTTATCATTGATTGGCAAAATGTTAAGTAATTTTAACTTTTTAGCACTCGTTCATGTAAATAAAATAACATTATCATCCATCTCTTCTACAATATAAATATCACCTATATTGTCTGAATATGGTTCAATTTATCCCAGTACAAAAATTCAACAAGATATACCCACCTATGATGTGTGTGATAAATTCACTTTGTCCAAACGAGAAAATGAACTTGATCAAGTTCTCAAAATCTTACAAAAACTAGGTTAAATTTTGACTTCACTTTGAATTAACTATGTCCAGTCGTCCTATCTATTTCGATTGTCACGCTACCACACCCGTTGATGAAAGGGTACTAGCCACAATGATTCCCTATTTTACCGAAAAGTTTGGTAACGCAGCTAGTATTAGTCATGTTTACGGTTGGGAATCAGAAGCCGCTGTTCAACAAACACGGGGAATTTTAGCCAATGCAATTAACGCTACACCCGAAGAAATTGTTTTTACGAGTGGTGCAACAGAAGCTAATAATTTAGCTATCAAAGGTGTAGCAGAAGCTTATTTCCAAAAAGGTCAACATATTGTGACTGTGGCAACGGAACATAAAGCAGTTTTAGATCCTTGTGAATATTTAAAAAGCCTCGGTTTTGGTCTGACAGTTTTACCTGTTCAAAAAGATGGATTAATTGATTTAAATCAGTTAGAAAAAGCTTTACGGCATGATACAATTTTAGTATCTGTGATGGCGGCAAATAATGAAATTGGGGTTTTACAACCTTTAACAGAAATTGGAGAAATGTGCCGTCAACGTCAAATTATTTTTCATACAGATGCAGCCCAAGCAATTGGTAAAATTCCCTTAGATGTGGAAGAGATGAACATTGATTTAATGTCTCTCACAGCCCATAAAGTATATGGACCCAAGGGTATAGGTGCTTTATATGTTCGCAGACGCAACCCTAGAGTTAAACTTGCTTCCCAACAACATGGGGGAGGACATGAACGGGGTATGCGTTCTGGGACGTTATATACACCGCAAATTGTTGGTTTTGGTAAAGCTGTAGAAATTGCTTTAGCAGAACAAGAAACAGAAAATCAGCGATTGAGGGAATTAAGATCAAGATTGTGGAAACAGTTATCTACTGTCGAGGGAATTCATTTAAATGGACATCCTGAAAAAAGATTAGCAGGAAATTTGAATATTAGTATTGAGGGTGTAGATGGTGCTGCACTTTCTCTAGGTTTACAACCAATTATGGCAGTTTCTTCTGGTTCTGCTTGTTCTTCAAATAATGTTGCACCTTCCTATGTGCTGACAGCGTTAGGAAATTCGGAAAAGTTAGCTTATGCTTCGGTACGGTTTGGAATTGGTAGATTTAATACTGCTGAGGAAATCGACACCGTTGCAGAACATTTGATTTCTACTGTGAAAAGTTTAAGAAGTTCCTCAGTAGTTAGTTGTTAGTAAATCCAGAACCCCGATTTCTTGAATAGATAGGGGTTTTTTAAGAAAAATTTAAAAGGTAGGTACATTAAGCGGTATTCTCAAACAAGCACAAGTTACTCCTGAAGAATTTATATAAAACCTATAATTATAAGAATGAAAATAGAGTAGGGATAAAGCGCATTGCTAAACCCCTACAACCTAAATTATTTGTGTATTTTCAATGATTACTCAATAAGGATCTGAGTCAAACCTTCCCCGCTTCACACTTCTGAGATAATAACCTTTTGACGGTAATTTATTTAAATCGAATGTCTCACCTCTGGGAACTCTCCAAATTTTATAATCGGAATAGGTTAAAGGAGTTCCAGGTTGACAGACTTCTGGGGGATGATCTCCTAAGACAAAATATGCTGCACCTCTCCCCATAACTTTCGCAATACCGTATTTATCCACCAGCAAAGATGTTTCTTCACTAATGGCTATACCTAATGCAGTTGCAGATACACCATCTTGAATTTGACGGGCAATAAAAACCATAATTCTGCCCATTCTTTTCCGTTCATCGAAGTGAGTATCAATGATGGTTTTTCGCAAATACTTCCACTGAAAAAAGTTATAGGTAAAGGTAACATTGCGATAGGGATCATCAAGTACTTCTGCACTTTCAATACTATCTTCACAAGCGCAAGAATCATAAACAAATTCACTTTGAATCATTGCACCTGCACTAGTGCCACCGATAGCACCACCTTTATCGTAAACTGATTTGACAGCAACTTCTAATTTTGTATTTTTCCAGTTGCGAATATATTCACATTGATCCCCACCAGCAAAGAAAATTACACCAGCATTTCTGACTTTATCAAAAATATCCGTTCTGTTCGCTTCTTGTCTGTTACTAATAATTAAAGTTTCAACATAATTTACCCCTCTCATGCGATAAATTAGCTGATTGTAATCATCGTCACCAGCAGCGCGAATCACTAAAACATTAACTTTCGTGTCGGAGTTAGAACCTCCCCTAACACTGTTAATCATCCACTGGATAGCGTCATCGACATCATTACCACCCCCACCCAAATTATGCACAGGGCCAGCTAAAAGGGGCAATTGATAACCAGTTTTAGCTGCGGGAGGACGGACATCGGTAGTTATATCTCGAAAATAGCGCTTCAAGTTTGCTGTCAGACGGTCTATAATGCGGTTTACCATCCTCAACAGCGTAGTTCTTGCATTCTTCAAACGCTTTGCCATATTTGGGAATGCTCTTGTCATACTCATCTTTTGGCGCAAACAGCAATTACTACTAACTCTCTCATCAGAAAGGGTAAAATTCCCAGCGTACAGGGTTTGTAGTGTTTTTTTGCGCTATAAATTGCAGAGTAATTATTAATTCTCTGTGCTAATCTGGGAAAACCTCACTTTTCCTGGGTGTTTAACTACCAATTACTTGGCGATGCCTGCGATCGCTCTCTTACCACTCTCTCATAAACCACTGCTGTTTGTTTAGCTAATTTCGGCCAACTAAAACGTCGTTCTAAATCTTCATAAGCGTTATCCACCAACCATTGTCCATAACCTGGATTTTTCAGAACTTCTAAAATTCCCCAAGCGAGGGAATCAGAGTTGTTAACGCAAGTGGTAATTCCCGTTTTTGTATGTTGCACTACTTCAGGAAAACCACCTATATCGGAAACTACTACAGGTACTCTAGAAGCAAAACTTTCTAACGCAACAATACCAAAGGGTTCATAAAGACTAGGAAAAACTGCACAGTCAGCAATGGTTTGGAATTTATCTAAGTAATCATCAGATAGAAAACCTGTAAAATAGCATTTGTCCCAAATTCCTAAATCCCAAGCTTGGCTTTTTAGATGGTCGGTATTACCACCACCAACTATCACAAATTTAACATAACCTCCCATTTCCCAAAGTACTTTGGGAGCAGCATTAAGTAATACGGATACACCCTTTTCATAGGTCATGCGACCCAGGTAATAAACGATTTTTTCATGATCATCGGCAAATTGGCGGCGGAAATCTTGAGCATGAAAATCTGCGTGGTGCTGTTTCTTTTCTGGTCGTATACCGTTATAAATAACATCAATTTTGTTGCCAGGACTATGTAGCACTCTTCCAACTTCCCCACGCATATATTCAGTACAAACGATAATGCGCCAAGCGTTATAAGCTAAAGAATTTTCTTTATCACTAATGTAGCGTTGAGTTTCATTGTGAATACCGTTATAGCGGCCGTATTCAGTCGCATGGATGGTAGCGATGAGGGGGATTTTAAAGGTATGCTTGAGAGCGATCGCAGCATCTCCAACTAACCAATCATGGGCATGGATAATATCAAATCCCCCTTCCTCCATAATCAACTTACCACCGTGATGTCCCATACTTTCGTTGAGATTGACTACCCAGTGGAAAAAGTCATTACTTGGGGAAACTGGTACGCGATGAACATGAATTCCTTCAACTATCTCATACAACGATGCTTGTCTAACTTCAGGTGTAATTAGGTGAATTTCATGCCCTAGCTTAACGAGTTCTGGGTATAATTCTGCTACATGACGGGCAATTCCTCCTACTATCCTGGGCGGAAATTCCCAACTCAGTACTAGTATCTTCATTTACAACTCCCCGATGATTTACAAAACTTAAAAAACTTTTAAAAAACTATATTTAACTCAAAATACAAGTCTGGCAATTAGCATAAGGGTGGTTAATAAAATTTTTGAATTTTTTAATGTTTTTTGATAAAGCTTATCAGAGTTGTCAAAATTAGGGAACTCTTGGATTGGAAAATACCTAAAGAGTGCGATTGTGCGGAGTGCAGTGCTGGAGGCAATCGCACTGCTCACTCTCAGAGGATAAACTAAATTATAGAAACCCAAACCGATACAAGTAGGCGGTTCATCATGGTACAACAGGCTTTTTCAACCGAACTTGCTGCTGAACCCGATATCAGCCAGATAATTACTGAAGATGATACCCCAGTGGATAATTTTCTTTCTGAAAAACAACAGCGTCTATTGACAGAAGTTTTATATAATGCATGGCTTCCTCCCACGGAGTCACAAACCTTTATCGCCGCCGCCAATGTGGGAGTTTTTTATAACATCGGTTTACCCCCGCTTGTACCGGATGTTTTCCTCAGTTTAGATGTCACCATGCCGGAAAATTGGGGAGAGAAGAAAAACCGGAGTTATTTTAATTGGCAGTTTGGTAAAGCGCCAGATGTAGTGATTGAAATTGTTTCTAATCGCGAAGGCAATGAATTAGGTTCTAAATTAAAAGACTATGCTCGCATGGGTGTCTGGTATTACGCCATATTTGATCCTTTGGGAATGTTGGGAGATCAGCTACTGCGTACTTATCAACTAGGAATTAGACAATATTTAGAAACCGATGATTTCTATTTTCCAGAAGTAGGTTTAGGTTTAACTTTGTGGGAAGGAGTATTTGAGGGAAAACAAGATATTTGGTTGCGTTGGTGCGACAAAGCGGGAAACATTCTCCCTACAGGTACAGAAAGCGCAAAACAAGCTCAACAGGAAGCTCAAACCGCAAAACAGGAAGCTCAAACCGCAAAACAAGAAGCCGAATTAGCTCAACAACGCACGGCACAACTAGAAGCGCAGTTAAGAGCTTTGGGAATAGAACCGCAGGGTAATTCGTAATTCGTAATAATGCCTACGGCAGGCTACCGCCAACGTAATTCGTAATAGTACCGACAGTTTCGGTAGGGATATGTAATTAAGGCAAAATCTCAGTTCAGAACCTGGATTTAGTAAGTTGGTTTAGGGAAAGGTTAAAGGGTCAAGGTTTTTTCTTCCTTTTCCCCCCTTAACCGACGATTATTGAAGGTTTTCCCTGGTTCGGTAATCTTAGTTTTGATCTAAACGCAGCACAGCCATAAAAGCTTCTTGGGGTACATCCACAGTACCTACAGCTTTCATCCGCTTTTTACCCTTGGCTTGCTTCTGTAAGAGTTTCTTCTTCCGGCTAATATCACCACCGTAGCATTTAGCTAATACGTCTTTCCGCATAGCCGGGATATGTTCACTAGCAATAACTTTACTGCCAATAGAAGCTTGAATGGGGACTTTGAATTGATGACGGGGAATTAGTTCTTTGAGCTTTTCAGCCATTGCTCTGCCAACATTGTAGGCTTTATCTCTATGAACAATCATCGCTAAAGAATCCACCGGATCACCATTAATCATGATATCCAACTTCACCAAATGATTCTCACGGTAGCCAATGAGATGATATTCCATACTGGCATAACCACGCGATCGCGATTTCATCTGGTCAAAAAAGTCTGTGACTACTTCTGCCAAAGGTAACTCATAGGTGAGTGTAGTACGCCCTTGGGTGAGATATTTCATATCTTTGAAGATACCCCGGCGATTTTGCGATAACTCCATTAAAGAGCCAACGTAAGTTTCCGGCGTAATCATTTCTACTTTGACATAGGGTTCCTCTATTCTTTCCCGTTCATTGGGAGAGGGTAGGCGGCTAGGATTATCAATGTACAGTTCCTCACCTTTGTTGGTGATGACTTTGTAAACCACCGAAGGGGCTGTGATAATTAAATCTAGGTTATACTCACGCTCTAAGCGTTCTTGGACAATTTCCATGTGCAGCAAGCCCAAGAACCCACACCGGAAGCCAAACCCCATCGCGCTAGAAGTTTCCGGTTCATAATGGAGTGCAGCATCATTCAGTTCTAGCTTTTCTAAAGCTTCCCGTAAATCTTCAAATTGATCGGCATCAATGGGGAACATCCCACAAAAAACCATTGGGTTGGCTTCGGTGTAACCAGGTAAAGCTTCTGTGGCTTTGGCTTTAACTAGGGTAATGGTGTCTCCTACCCGTGCGTCAGCTACAGCCCTAATTGATGCGGCTAAATAGCCCACTTCCCCAGCGTGTAGTTCTTCAACTTGCTTTTGGGTGGGAGAAAGAACGCCTATCTCATCAATATCGTATTCTTTACCAGATGCCATCAAGTAAATGCGATCGCCCTTTCTCACACTACCATCCATCACCCGGAAGTAAACAATTACCCCCCGGTAACTATCATAGTAGCTATCAAAAATCAACGCCCGTAAGCGTTCATCAACTTTATCTGGTGCTGGTGGTATTCGCTCAACGATTGCTTCTAAAATTTCAGGAACACCAATTCCCTCTTTAGCAGAAGCCAAAATTGCTCCACTGCAATCTAAACCAATAATTTCTTCAATTTCACCAATTACCCTGTCAGGTTCTGCTCCTGGCAAATCAATTTTATTCAAAACTGGAATAATTTCTAGGTTATGTTCCAGAGCTAAATACACATTTGCCAGTGTTTGAGCTTCTACACCTTGGGAGGCATCTACAACCAACAAAGCGCCTTCACAAGCTGCCAGACTTCTCGACACCTCATAAGAAAAGTCAACGTGTCCCGGTGTATCAATTAAGTTTAATACATACTGCTGGCCGTCCTTAGCTGTATAATTCATCCGGGCAGCTTGCAGCTTAATTGTAATGCCGCGCTCCCGTTCCAAATCCATATTATCGAGAAACTGTTCCTTCATCTGTCGGTCTTCTACAGTGCCAGTGGCTTGTAGTAGGCGATCAGCGAGAGTGGATTTCCCGTGGTCAATGTGAGCAATAATACAAAAATTGCGAATGCGAACTGCGGGAACGTCAGTCATATACTATCTTTGCTAAAAGCAAACCAAAGTGAAAGCTATTTACTTCATGTATTTTAATGCTTTCTTTGGTAATGGGTAATGGGTAATTGGTCATTGGTCATTGGTCATTGGTCATTGGTAATTAAGTTATTCTTCATTTTCTCCGCGTCCCCTCATCCCCGCGTCCCCTCATCTCCCCATCTCCGCGTCCCCTCATCCCCGCGTCACCCCATCTCCCCATCTCCCCATCTCCGCGTCCCCTCATCTCCCCATCTCTCCATCCTCACAAGGGTAGGTGAATTTTTAAGGATATTATGAAACTCTATTGATAGCTGCTGGAATTAATCAACTAGGGGCTTACAATAAATATAAATTAATTACACTTAGGGATAATAAGTAATTGCCAACGGTAATTACCTGCAACTACTGATTTACTGACACAACTTCTAGAGAGGTGAGCTACTGTCTAGCGAGTTATATGAAAATTGCGACTTAAAACCTGACGTTGTTATTTTGGTACTATTTCGGGTAGTTATGTAACTGCGCTTTTTATTTAAATATTTGATTTGTGCAGTGAAATAGCCTGAATCATGAATATAACTGCTTGACAAAGCTTTGGACAAAACCATTTCAGAGCATCTAAACCCATGAATATGCAAGAAAAACCTACCGATGCGGAAAACAAACACCCCGATAAGGTAGAAATAGCCGTTCGCCTAGACTCCGAGTTAATAGAACAAATTCAGCATCTTACCAATGACCCAAGTAAAGTGATTGAGGTAGCTATCCGCCAATGGTTGCGGGGTGATGTACCTAGAGATGATGAGCTAACACGCACCCCTGTGCGGACACCAGTTCCTCCTCGCGGGGAATGGAACGATTGAAATTGGCGATCAATCACCAGAAGGCAGGAGGCAGCTATGCTGAAGGCAGGGTGCAGGAGGTAATTATTTCTCCGCGTCCCCCCATTTCTTTATCTCCGCGTCACCGCGTCGCCCATTTCCCCAATCCCCCTAATAATAAGAAATGTAAATTTTAAGGTGCTAGATTCCGGAAAAGTCAAAAATACACAATCGAAAATGTAAAAGCTGTAAAAGTTTATGCCAAAATTTAAGCAGCTTTAGTACAACTACGGTGGAAAGCAATTTGTCTATCCAACTCGATTAATGACTATTACTGCAAATACCCAATTGCCGAATTTATTTTCTCAGAATCGGGAATCTATTCCCCGCACGACGAATGGCGCATTACTAACTCTCGGCTCCGAGTTGGTATATACGCAAGATCGGACTGGGCGCTATTTGTCATTTGATTGGCAGCATAGCGAACTCCTAGATTTAAAGACTGAGAAAAGAGTTGATGCGCTCAATGAGAGTGAAAACTTTACTCCGGTGGATAAAGTTGCTTATCTGGAAAGATTAAACCGGATTTTGACAAGCTTAGTCCCGGAAAGGGTTCAGTGCTGGTTTAAATGCAGTCAGGAGTTATTAGAGTTGGAGTTGACAATCACTCCGATTATGCCGCGATTGGGTCAAACCGCGACTACAGTTTTGGTGATGGGTAGGTTGTTGCAAGCTACAGCCAAGGTTCAAGAAGTGAATCAGGCTTCTATTTCGCCTTCACAACAAGAACTGGCTTTGCCTTCGTCTAGCGTGCCACAGGCATCGCAGCAACACCAAAAATTATTAAATAAAATCACCAGAAATATCCGGAGGACACTGGATCTAGATGTTATTTGGCAGCAAACAGTTGACATTTTAGGAAAAGTACTCAAGCTAGAGCGTTGTATTATCTGTCCTTATCAGCTTTCTAGCTCAAAAGTCTATGTAATTGCTGAGTATCACCAACCAGAGTTAGATCCTATGCTTGGCTCAGAAATAGATATATCTTCTGAGCCTGCTTTTATTCAGGCTTTGACTACTCTGGAACCGATGGTGATCGAGATGCCTGTAGAGATAAGTTCTGGGCCGCAAAAATTTTTGTTGGTTGCTACTTGTTATCAAGACCAAGCAAATGGGTTAGTTGCCTTAAGCTTAAACGATGAATGCTACCTGTTAACAGAAACAGAACGAGAATTAACTAAAGAACTGGCAGATCAGCTGGGAACTGCGATCGCTCACGCTACTTTATATAAAGAACTAGAAGCAGCTAGGCAAAAGGCTGAAGAAGCCTCCCGCTTAAAAAGCGAATTTCTGGCCAATGTATCCCATGAAATTCGTACTCCCCTGAATGGCATGATCGGCTTTTTGAAGCTGATTTTAGAAGGGATGGCAGATGATCCTGAAGAACAAAATCAGTTTTTGACAGAAGCTCACCAATTATCACTACATCTGCTGAATATTCTCAATGATATTTTAGACATTGCCAAAATCGAAGCAGGCAAAATGGAGCTAGATTGCGCTCCAGTTAAGCTAAATGAGTTATTTAGTGATGTAGAAAGCTTTACGCGTCCCCAAGCGGAGATGAGAAACCTCAGTTTCCAGATGCAAATGCCTATCACCTCCGATGAAATCATTGTCCAAGGCAACTACCAAAGATTGTTACAAGTTATGCTCAATTTGGTAGGGAATGCCATTAAATTCACTCACGAAGGTGGTGTCACGATTAGCGCTGATTTAGTCCTGAAAAAAAGCAAAGGCAAACTGCAACCACAGGCATTACCTGGCATTGTCAAAGTACGAGTGGCAGATACTGGTATTGGTGTTTCCTTAGATAAGCAAGATAAACTGTTTCAATTATTTTCCCAGGTGGATGGTTCCCGCACTCGTCATTACGGTGGCACAGGTTTAGGACTGACTATATCCCAAAAGCTGATAGAGGCAATGGGGGGTGAAGTCCATTTCTACAGTTTAGGTGAGGGACTTGGCTCAACTGTCACGTTCACAGTTCCACTTTATCAACAACCAGTCCTGTGTTCTTCTAGCGAATGATAAGATAGAAACTCCAAATTGAACCACCCAGACTAGACTAAATAAAAGTGAAGTCAAAGTGTTTGTATGACAGTTCAGACAACCGCAGGCGTTTTATTCCAAACTGCTTTTGAAAGTCGTTACACTTGGGACGATAACTTTCCTGGCTATAGTGCCGATGTACAACTGCTACAGGGAAGTGAAGTTTACACTGGCAAGATTCACATTAACCGCGACTTAGATGTAGAAGTTACAGGCGTTGCAGATCAAGAAATAGAAGAAGGTATTTATATCCAGTTACAGGAAACAGTTACACGCTGCAAACGCTACAATTTTCAACAGTCTCACAGTCAGCATGAGTTTACATTGGGACAAACAGATGAAACAGGCTCTGTCACAGTTCTAGTCAAAGGTGAATCTATCGATTCCCAGTATAAAATCCGCGATCGCAAAATTTGTCAAGAAAATCGCGTTATGGGTCGCATGGCTTTGGTCATTGATACTTGGGACTATTTTGATACAGGTGCTGGTTACATTGCCAGTCAATATGATGTAGTTTTTTGTAACTCCAAAACCAACGAAGTTAACAGCGTTCTCAAATTTACAGACACCTATCAAAAATTTGGCGACTATTACATCATGACTAAACAGATTGTAGAAGAGCATGAAAATGGTGTTAGTCAGGTTGCTGACTCCATTACTGAGTTCACATACTCTAATATCAAGCTGTTATAAGTAGGTAGGTGGCAAAATTTATCGTTATGACAAGGCAGGAGGCAGACGGCAGGAGGCAGAAGGGAAGAGCGTTTGAGCTAAATTTACTTTTCGTTACATACTTCTGTTTTTTTGTGCCTTCCTACTTAGCAGGTGATAGGTAAGAGAGCTAAAAGTCTTTTGGTGTCTAAGTTTTATCGAAGGCAGGAGTTAGGGGGCAGCTTTGCTGGGGGGAACTAACCCTTAACGTAAGCTGCGACGAAAAAGAGCAAGGGTTTAAGACCCCCACTGAAAAAGAGTTCAGTGGCTTCAAATCAGGAGGGGTCGAATCCCCTCTGATTTGCTCCTTCTGCCTTCTGCCTTCGACCTTCTGCCTCCTGAAACGTCATCAAAAACAGATAACCCACAATATAGTGGCAATTGGGTCTAGGATCGATTTGAATCAGCAAAAGCCGAAAATTTTGGATATTTTGGGTAATGGGTAAAATTCCTAAAATCCAATTTCACACCCATCGTTAACTTAACAGGTCTAAAACTATGGAAACTATGGAACTGACAACTGAAAACGTTGAAACTGTATTAGATGAAATGCGCCCTTATCTGATGTCTGATGGCGGTAATGTGGAACTCGTTGAACTGGATGGCCCCATTGTAAAACTGCGGTTGCAAGGTGCTTGCGGTTCTTGTCCCAGTTCTGCAATGACTCTGCGAATGGGTATTGAACGCCGCCTTAAGGAAATGATTCCCGAAATTTCCGAAATCGAACAAGTTATCTAGGGCTAAGGACTGGGGAGATGGGGAGATGGGGAGATGGGGAGATGGGGAGATGGAAGAGAATTTTTTCCCTATACACCCTGCCTTTGAGCCTTCTTCCTATTGCCTTTTCCCAATTACCCATCTCCCATCATTAATTACCTGGGTGAATTGTTATATTGGATAATTTATCATTCATAATTCAACATTATTAGCAAATTCCTAATTACTTATAAATCCCTATGTCCCATCCCCTGTACGTCGCTTTTATCTGGCATCAACATCAGCCACTGTACAAGTCTCCTGGAAGCAGCAGTTCGGTTTCAGATAGCCAGCATTACCGTCTACCTTGGGTACGTTTGCATGGTACTAAGGATTATCTAGATTTGATATTGCTGCTAGAGAAGTATCCTAAGTTACACCAAACGGTGAATTTAGTACCATCTTTAATATTACAACTGGAAGATTATATTGCTGGTACTGCTTTTGATCCTTACCTCACAGCCAGTTTGACACCTGTGGAAAAGTTGACCACAGAACAGCGGGAATTTATTGTTCAACATTTTTTTGATGCTAATCACCACACACTTATAGATCCCCATCCTCGCTACGCCGAGTTGTATTATCAAAGGCAGGAAAAGGGACAAAATTGGTGTTTAACAAATTGGGAATTGCCAGATTACGGAGATTTACTAGCTTGGCATAATCTAGCTTGGATTGACCCGCTATTTTGGGATGACCCGGAAATTGCAGCTTGGTTGCAACAGGGACGGAATTTTACTTTAAGCGATCGCCAACGTATTTATTCTAAACAACGCCAAATCCTCAGCCGCATTATTCCCCAACACCGGAAAATGCAGGACTCAGGGCAGCTAGAAGTCACCACAACCCCCTACACCCACCCGATTTTACCCTTATTAGCTGATACCAATTCTGGGCGGGTAGCAGTGCCAAATATGATATTACCTGACCGTCGCTTTCAGTGGGTGGAAGATATTCCCCGTCATTTGCAGAAATCGTGGGATTTATATCACGACCGGTTTGGGCAAAATCCCCGTGGTTTGTGGCCGTCTGAACAGTCAGTCAGCCCAGAAATTTTACCGTACATTGTTAAACAGGGATTTAATTGGATTTGCTCAGATGAAGCCGTCCTAGGTTGGACACTGAAACACTTTTTCCATCGGGATGGGGCGGGAAATGTGCAGCAACCAGAACTGCTTTATCGTCCTTATCGTTTGCAAACTCCAGCAGGTGATTTATCCATAGTATTCCGCGACCATAGATTATCAGATTTGATTGGTTTTACCTATGGGGCGATGCCGCCAAAACAGGCTACGGCAGATTTAGTGGGACATTTGCAAGCGATCGCTAAAATGCAAAGAGACAACCCCAGCGACCAACCTTGGTTAGTGACCATTGCCTTAGATGGTGAAAATTGCTGGGAATTTTATCCCCAAGACGGTAAACCTTTCCTAGAAACCTTATATCAAAGCTTAAGTGACGAACCTCACATCAAACTTGTCACCGTCTCCGAATTCCTAGATCAGTTTCCCCCCACAGCCACCATCCCCGGAGAACAACTACACAGCGGTTCTTGGGTAGATGGCAGTTTCACCACCTGGATAGGTGATCCCGCCAAAAATCGCGCTTGGGACTACCTAACAGAAGCGAGAAAAGTCCTAGCCAGTCATCCCGAAGCTACCGAAGAAAACAACCCCGCCGCTTGGGAAGCCTTATATGCCGCCGAAGGTTCCGACTGGTTTTGGTGGTTTGGTGAAGGACATTCATCAAATCAAGATGCCATCTTTGATCAATTATTTCGAGAGCATCTGTATGGTATTTATAAAGCCTTAAATGAACCCATACCGGGCTATTTAAGAAAAGCCGTAGAATCGCATGAAGCACGAATCGACCATCGACCAGCAGGATTTATTCATCCAGTTATTGATGGTAAAGGTGATGAACAAGACTGGGACAAAGCCGGACGCATAGAAGTTGGCGGTGCCAGGGGAACAATGCACAACAGCAGCCTAATCCAACGACTTTGGTATGGAGTAGATCACCTGAATTTTTATGTGCGGATAGATTTTAAAAATGGCGTTTCCCCAGGAAAAGGTTTACCAACCGAGTTAAATTTACTCTGGTATTATCCAGATAAAACAATGGTAAATAGCCCCATACCTTTAGCAGAAGTACCAGATACTGCACCAGTTAATTATCTATATCATCATCATTTAGAAATTAACTTACTCACACAATCAATTCAATTTCGAGAAGCAGGAGATAATTATCAATGGCATCCTCGTGCTAGTCGCGCTCAAGCTGCTTTAAATAATTGTTTAGAAGTGGCAATACCTTGGGCAGATTTGCAAGTTCCACCCGATTATCCCCTCCGCCTAATTTTGGCATTAGCAGATGAAGGTTGTTTTCACAGCTATTTACCAGAAAATACTTTGATTCCTATTGAAGTACCATAAAAGTACCGAGTACCGAGTACCGAGTACCGAGTACCGAGTACCGAGTACCGAGTATCGAGTTAGGAGTTGAGGATAAAGTAAATAGTAGGGTGGGCAATGCCCACCTTTAAAAACAATTAGATTGTTAAACTTTGATTTTGAAAATCAGCTTAAAGTTTAGCGTGAGCGCCATCACAAAAAGGAGAATTCGCAGTATATTTACATTGGCACAATGCCACCTTTTTCTGTTCAGTTAATTCAAATGCTTGAGGTGTAAATTCGCTGCCTTTATGACCACCATCACAGAAAGGCTGATTTTTTGATTGTCCACAGGTACACCAGTAATAAGTACCAGCTTCTAGTTCTAAAACCGCAGGTTTTTTATCAGCAACTACAGGTTGACTCATAGTGTTCTCCTTTCAAAATTGGTAAAGCGTTTTTAGTCTCTGTTTTGATTTTTTGATGCACAAGACTTAACTTATTTTCTCTATTGACTTTAACTTATGTACAATTACTATGAATAGTAGGCACTTAAAAGTACTATACTTCCCAAAAAGTAACTATGAAAGCAGAAGCAGAACACTATAGTCTAAGTAGGCCGACTTGTGAAGTAGAAAGCACCATCAAAGTAATCGGTGGACGCTGGAAAGTATTAATTATTAGAGAATTAATTTCAGGTGAGAAACGATTTGGGGAATTGCAGCGAGGTTTACCGGGAATTACCCAAAAGATGCTCACACAGCAACTCAGAGAAATGGAAGAGGATGGGATTATACATCGAGAAATATACCCACAAATCCCCCCTAAGGTAGAATATTCGCTGACACCTATAGGAGAAAGTCTCAAACCAATTCTCTATGCAATGCATGAATGGGCTATTCAGAATTTATCTCATATTCATCCAGACTAAAATACATCGATAAGCCTCACATACCCTAATTCTTAGAGAAGTAGGGTATTGTGTTATTCATGATTCAATCTCTTTCTGATTGGAAAGACTCTGTGCGTCTCTTCTTTAAGCGTTGGTTTGTAAATACTCAATTGCTGCTTCTAACTTTGAGGAATATGCTTGGGCAAAGTGTTCAAACCACAGTCCTTCAGGTGAGAAAGGATCTAATTTAGATAACCATTCCTGGGCTTGTTTTTGCAAAGTTTCTAATTGTTTAGCTTTGAGTTGTTCTAACTCTTGCTGTTTTCTCAACTCTTCAGCAGCATCGCGTTCTAGTAAATCGGCTTTAACTTCTGCTAATAAGTTATCCATTAGAGAATTTGACTTATGAGAAGAAGCAATAAATGGTTTAGCTGTAGGTAATTGAGGCTGTTGCAGTTGGGTTTTTACTTCTGCATATTCAGCCTGAATTTCAGCCAGTAGCTTATCAATAGAATCCATGTTTGCAAATCCTATTATGTGTAAAGTTAATCATTAATCGCATTTAGTAGCACTTCTGATAAACTCATATCTTCCATATCTTCCATTGTGACTGTGTCGCAAATATCAAATTTTGCCCCAGCACTTTGAAGTTCATCATCCAATATTTTTAGAAAACGTGTAGCATTGGGATCTGTACCCACTTGAATAAAAGAAAGAGCTAACTCTTCATCTCTATCCATCTTCCGAGAAGCTTCTATAATCACCTTCATCACTGCTTTACGATCATCTGGTTCACCATCAGTAACAACTAAAATTATTTCACCGTTAGCTTTCGTTTGATTAGCTGATTTACGTTGAAAATAATCATCTGTTGCGTGTTTCAAAACGCCTGCTAAATCAGTAGTTCCTGAAGGATCATTTTCTTGAAAAATCTGCACAACTTTACTAGCTGTGACATTTTCATAACGTTTGAATTTCCCAGAAAATAAATAAACAGTTATGCCATCTGGGTCAAATTGATCACATTTAGTAGCTAAAGCAAAAGTAGATTCTTGTGCTACTACCCATCTACTTCTACCACCCTTTTGATCTGGGGTAGCCATGCTGCCGCTTTTGTCGATAATCAAAGTATAATCCCGATTTTCCAACATTGATGAATTCTCCATTTTTGACTCAACTCTTATAAACTAAAATCAATCATTTATGGCATTAATCAAAACATCTACAAGACTCATATTTTCTAAATCATCGAAAGCTACCGTATCACAGATATCAAATTTAGCACCAACACTTTGCAATTGATCATCTAAAGCTTTAAGAAATTTTGTAGCTTGAGGATCATTACCTACTTGAATAATAGAAATTCCTAATTCTTTCTCATGTTCCATTTTGTGAGTAGCATTGATGATTACTTCATATATTGCTTGCTTATCATCTTGTCTACCATCAGTGATCACTAAAATTATTTCCCCATTGGGCTTGCTTTGTCCATTGGCTTTGCGGGTAAAATAATTATTAATGGCATCTTGAAGAACTCCTACTAAATTTGTCGTATCATCAGGAATATTTTCTGCAAAAATCTGTGTTACTTTATCTGAAGTCACATGATCAAAACGTTCAAATTTTCGAGAAAAAAGATAAACAGTGATCCCATCAGTGTCAAACTCTTCACACTTACGAGCTAAGGCAAAGGTAGATTCTTGTAATGCTAACCATCTGCTTTTGTCACCTTTTTCAGAGAGTTGTGCCATACTAGCACTATGGTCAATAATGAGTGTGTAATCCCGATTTTCTAGCATTTATAATTCTCCAGTAATGAGTGATTTGATATTTTGGGTTTTCATATTCTCCCAAATAAATCCCAGGGCAGTATATTCCGAAAACATTCTCTTAGACATCTTGTAAAAATACAAGAAAGAGATAACTAACCGTAGACAGATGCAAATAAAATGTACTTGTGCAAGATGTCTATTAACTAATTAGTCAGTAATTGCATTCATTAATACATCCGCAAGGCTCATGTCTTCTAAATCATCTAAAGTTATGGTGTCGCAAATATCAAATTTAGCGCCAACACCTTGTAGCTGATCATCTAAAGCTTTGAGAAATTTCGTGGCTTGAGGATCTGTACCTACTTGAATAATAGAAATTGCTAATTCTTCATCTCGATCCATTTGCCGAGTTGCCTGAATGATGACTTCAAATACTGCTTTGCGGTCATCTGGTTCACCATCAGTAATAACTAAAATTGTTTCTCCATTGGGTTTTGTTTGACCAGAAGCTTTGCGTTGAAAATAATTATTCAAAGCATCTTGAAGTACACTGGCTAAGTTGGTTGTTCCAGCAGGGTCATTTTCCTGAAATATTTGTGCGACTTTAGATGATGTCACATTTTCATAACGTTTAAATCTGCCAGAAAAGACGTAAACTGTGAGTCCATCTGGGTCAAACTGTTCACATTTGCGAGCCAAAGCCAGGGTAGACTCTTGGGCTATTTCCCATCTACTTCTACCACCTGCTTGGTCAGGGGTGGACATACTACCACTTTTATCAAGGATTAATGTATAGTCGCGATCGCTCATCATAAATTCCTCTCATGATTTTTCTGCCTCTATTTTAACTGTTAGGTAATAACACCTTCTCTAGATACAGATGGATTGTAATAATGATTTAAGTAACTCAGTTCCCAAAAAAACCAGTTTCTGGGGTAAAATCGCTAAACAACTCAATATTGACGCTGTGGAGTCTGACCAACTTACCCCACAGGCATTCATCTGAGAGCAAATTCAGATAAATGCATCGAGATTACCTTCCTTGATCATGGGAAAATGTCCCACTTTCAGGTTTATTCGATAATATCGAATTAGTGAATTAAATCACGAGGACAAATATGTCTGTCACCAATGTCACAGAAGCCACATTTAAGCAAGAAGTTTTGGAAAGTGCGACTCCAGTCTTAGTGGATTTTTGGGCCCCTTGGTGCGGCCCTTGTCGAATGCTATCTCCAGTTGTGGAAGAAGTGGCTACTGAATATGAAGGACAGGTGAAAGTGGTAAAACTGAATACAGATCAGAATCCCACCGTTGCCAGCCATTACGGTATTCGTAGCATTCCCACGTTGATGGTATTTAAAGGAGGTCGGCAAGTTGATACTGTTGTGGGCGCTGTACCAAAAACTAGTTTAGCTAAAACTCTAGCTCAGTATATTCCTTGATAATCAGCAGGGTGAATATTGCTCGGCTTTAACTTAATATACTGGAATCTCTGTCAGAGCAAATTATAGATTTGAAATTATAGTAAATCCCCAGTTGTGACCGAAAAATCACGGGAACGGAGGAACAGATGAAAAAATCAACTACCTCGAGGTAAGGGTTTTTCTTCTACTCCTCCCCTTTTTATGAGGTCACAAACCGAATTTTATGAATAAGTATTTGATGATTTTGATAAAATCTCACCTCTCTCTATTCTTCATTTCATAAGCATTCTGAACCGATAGCGCAGCGTGGCGTAAGCCATAGGTCTGCGTAGCGTCTCCTGAACCGGAGGTCTGCGTAGCGTCTCCTGACTCCTGAATTCTTACATTACACATATTGTCTTTCTGTTTGCTATTTCTGAGAATATGCTGAGTGTAAACTAAATTTTCCCAAGGGATAAATTCAGACAATTCCTAGACTGGCTTCATTTGAGTTTCAGTAGCAGATGGGATGCTGTGTTTAGTCAAAAAACTTAAACATCAAAAACAAATGAAACTCGCTTCTTCTCTGCTCACAGGTGTTGCTCTAGCTGGTATGTTGACAGTTTGGGATGTTCCACTTAAAGCTGTGAATCCTTCACTAGTTCAAGCCTCAGCCGCAGAAATGAAAGATTCTACAGGTTTGACTGCTGGACAAAAAATTGACTTGGTGATGAAGAATAAGGGTCAATTTGGTGGTGGTGATCAATTACGTCGCTTCTTTTTTGGTGATCTTGAGCCGCTGGGTGTTCAACCTGGTGGTGCCGGTATGGTGGTGAATCTTTACAACAAAGCCAATAATATCACGTTTGCTTATTGTTCAACTTACGATGTGGTAGTTGCAGTTAAACAAGGTAGGATTTCTAGGTTTGAAGCCAGCGAAGTGAAGTAATTTTTATGGGGTTGATTGGGAAAAGTCATTAATTATGAAATATGACAATGGCACTTTCAACCCTGTTAATATTGGGATAGACAATCTCAAATTAATTGCCTAAGTTCTATAATGACTTGATCTAAACGCCAAGTTTCTCCTAAGAAGATCAGGGTTATGAGTGATTTGCTGGACTGTAATACAAAGTCGTGCTATTCATTTACTACTAAGTTTTAGAGAGGTGCAATATGGAAATTAAAGACGCTATTTTGTTATTACATCCAGTGTTAGCTGTAATTGTCGTTTTTCCCCTAATTGGGATTATTGTCAACCGGGCTTTACAAATTCGTCAACGCCGATTAGAAACTGTGGGAACTGGTAAAAGTAAAATTCCCCCTGCTGTTGGACAAGAACACGTTCTGTTAGGAAAATGGTTAACAGGCTCAGTTGTTGGTATTGTTTTGATTGCGTTAGCTAATGATATTTTTGTGAATATTATAGATAAGCAAATTTGGGTTAAATCACAATTTCAGGTAATTTTTATTGTTTTATTATTTGCTGCAACTATTGCTTCTTTGTATTTACTTTATCAAGCAAAATCACAAAATTGGCGTGGTATATTTGCAACTCTGAGCGGGGTTGGGTTAGTGGTGCTTGGTTGTCAAGATGGTGTTTACCGCAAAACCAATCAATGGTATATTTCTCACTACTATTATGGAGAATTAGCTGCTTTATTAATGATTTTTTCACTGGCAATTTTACCAGATATATACAAAGATAAAACAAACCGTTGGCGCAAGGTTCATATTATTCTCAATTGCATCGCTCTTTTGTTATTTATTGGACAGGGAATTACAGGAACAAGATCATTGTTAGAAGTTCCTCTAAGTTGGCAAGAACCTTATGTGCATATGCTTTATGAGCAGAAATGTGATACAAAACCCTGTACAGTTCAAGCACCTTCTTTAGCTCCAAAGCCTTAGTAGCAAGGGTTTGGTGGGCAATGCCCACCCTACGTATATTTTGAAAATAAAATATAGGACTCCTATATATTACATATCTCGCAGTGCGTAACCTACTCCACGCACTGTGTGAATTAAACGCTTTTCGTGATTTTCTTCTAATTTTAAACGTAGATAACGAATATAAACTTCGATAATATTAGAATCACCCATAAAATCATAACCCCAAACTTTTTCTAAAATTTGTTCTCTTGTAAAAACTTGCCGGGGATGGGAAAGAAGATATTCTAATAAATCAAATTCTTTTGCTGTTAATTCAATTAATTTTTTCCCGCGATAAATTTGGCGAGTACGACGATTTAAACTTAAGTCTTCAAACTGCAAAATGTCTTCGTCTATTTCTTGAGTACGACGGAGATGAGCGCGAATTCTTGCTAATAGTTCTTCAATACTAAATGGTTTGATTACATAATCATCTGCTCCGGCATCTAAACCTGCAACGCGATCGCTTACTTCATCTTTTGCTGTTAATAAAATTACTGGTATTGAGTTTCCAGTTGCTCGCAAACGGCGACAAATTTCTACACCTGATAATCCTGGTAACATCCAATCTAGAATAGCTAAATCCGGTGATGATTCTCGCGCTAATGTTAACCCAGTCATGCCATCATTAGCGACGGTGACTTTATAACCTTCACTACTCAGTTCTAATTCCACAAATCGCGCTAGTTTGACTTCATCTTCAACTAAAAGAATATGTGCTGACATATTTTAAAATTATTAATATAACGAGTTTAAGCTGGTAATTGATACAGCAGGAGTCAGGAGTCAGGAGACGCTACGCAGACCTCCGGTTCAAGAGACGCTTCGCAGACCTATGGCTTACGCCAAGCTGCGCTATCGGTTCAGGAGACGCTACGCAGACCTCCGGTTCAGGAGTAAAACTGGCGAATGTGTCTAGGTTTCAATTTAGATTCTGTACCTCATTGATCTGCAATCTGCTGTATTAATTATTAAGTAAAGTGATGGTAAATATACTTCCTTCTTCTAACTTTGATTGTACAGTCACATTACCCCCCATGCCTTCTATCAGAGTTTTGACAATTGATAAGCCTAAACCAGAACCACCTGTTGCTGGACTGCGGGATTCATCTACGCGGTAAAAGCGTTCAAAAATCCGTTCTTGGTGTTGTAAAGGAATACCATAACCTTTGTCACAAACTTGAATAGTTACTTTATCATGAAACGCGTTTAATTTTATTATTACTGGCATTCCAGCTTCAGAATATTTAACAGCATTATCAATCAAATTCAATAATACTTGTTTCAGACGACTATAATCTGTTTTTACTTCTATTGGGTAAGTTGTTGATTCGATTGTAATGATACGATCACTATATTTTGCTGCCATCTCGACAACTTCTTCAACTAAGTCATTCAATATATAGTGTTTCATCTGAAAACGTAAGTAGCCACTATCTGCTCTTGCTAAATCTAGTAAATCTTGTAGCAAGCGGATGGTATGTTCAGCTTCTGATGAGGCGGTTTCTAAGGCTTCTATTTGAATTTCTGTTAAGTTATTTTGTCGTCGTAAAACACTTTGTAAGTAACCATGTACAATTGTTAAAGGTGTCCGTAATTCATGGGAAACATTACTGACAAATTGTCGTTCTTGTTCCCAAGATTGGGAAAGACGGGATAACAACATGGTTAAGGTTTGAGCTAATTCTTTGACTTCGCTGGGTGCGTTATCAAGATATAGCTGTGCTTGTCCTAAGTCTTCTATGGAAAGGACAGAAGTCATTTGACTTAGTTGACGTAGAGGTTGCAGAGAACGCTGAATATAAAATGCGATCGCTACTGTAATCACAATTATTGCTAAAATGCTGGCAATAGTCAAACTCCTTACCATTGCCATAAACATTGTTTGTTCAGTGGTAATATCCTTGACTACAAATAGCGTACCCAAAAGTTTACCCTGGACTTGTAAAGAACTACCACTTATAACGAAGTAGTTTTTTTTGACTTGGTAAACTTTGGGTTTAATCGACATATTGGTAAGAGACATTAATTCAGCCACTGTAGAATCAGATAACAAATCTAAAGTGGCAGATTTGACCCAAATTTTATTATCAGTATTTTTTAGCCATAATAATGTGTTGGTATTTGCTAAGTTATTAATAGCTTTCTGCACCCCTGTTTCGGGTTGCATCATTTCACTATAAAGTTGGACATCATGTGGCACGCGGTTAGCAATTTGTTGAATGTTATGCTTATGACTATCAATCAAAATTTGCTGCATTTTCCAACTAGTCCATATAGCGAGGCTACTTAATGACGAAGCGGAAAATATAGCAATACCAATAGTTAGGCGTAATCGTAATGAAAATGGATCAATTTGTTGACAAATTTTTCTAATTTGCTTCACTTTTTTATTTATAAGTTGGGTCTTGTCAAAAGGTTTTAATTAAAGTTATGGCGGTTCTCTGTTGAGTGAGATACAAGAACCCCACCTCCCAACCCTCTCCCCGCAAGCGATGAGGGGGCTATCTCTCTTTTGTCACTCTCCGAAAACAAACATCAAAGGCAATTTTTCAAATTCTTACTAGGACTGGGTTTGCGGCTTTATTTTCTAATATGATAGATGTCCTAATTGGTTTAGGCTAAAACTCTTATATAGTAAGGGTTACATCGTTTCATTTAGGGAAAGTGACAAAAGAGGGCTATGATGTACCTCATGTGATTAGGAAACGCTATAATAAATGTCTGAAGCTACCAAATAATTAAATAAATAAAATATTTTTCTAAGTTTTTTCTATTAAGAATCTAAATCAATTTAGCAGTAATTACATTAATTTAATCTGAGAATTTGCTGAAAATTTCGGTGGTTGTTTGTCTGTGCCTAAATCAGCCCATAATACAGTATAATTCAGAATAAAGAAATTAAATTATAGCAGCGGGGAACTTAAACCCCTTGAATTAGTTAAAATTTATTAAAATTGTCAAATTGGGAGTTTTTTGTCCTGTGCTGAGTTCTCCGTTACCAACTATTAATGCTCTGAAACAACCTACTAGTGATGCTTGGATAGAGCAAGCGATCGCTAATTTGGATATTATCTTACTCGATCATTCCCACTGTGAGCGGAAAGCGGCTGGGGTAGCCTTAAATTTTATGTTTCGTTACCCGTCAAATAGTAAAATGGTACGGGAGTTAACTGCGATCGCTCGTGAAGAACTAGAACACTTTGAATTAGTCAATCAATGGCTAGAACGCCGGAATATCCCCCTTGCACCCCTGTCAGCACCTCCCTACGGTGCGGGGTTAAAAACGCAAGTGCGATCGCAGGAACCAGCCCGATTTTTAGACAATTTACTAGTTACTGGTTTAATTGAAGCGCGAAGTCATGAACGCTTGGGACTTTTGGCTGCAAACTGTCCAGAACCAGAATTAGCTAAATTTTATCGGGCTTTGATGGCATCAGAAGCGCGACATTTCGGCACATATTGGGTATTAGCTGATACTTATTTTGAGCGAAAAATAGTTATGCAACGTCTTGATGAATTAGCAGTTGTGGAAAGTGAATTATTAGCAACTTTACACCCAGAACCAAGAATTCATAGTTAATTTAGTACTTATTTGAATTGTGAATATGAAAAAGCACAGATACTCAATTGCTTAGAGAAGTTGGGTATCTTGTTGTTTACCAATGATTTATAGGAATCATAAATGATATTTGATAGTTTGCGTGGCGTAGCCATAAAATTTTAAGTCTCACCATTGCTAAGGTGGGCATTGCCCACCCTACGTATATTTCAAAAATCAAATATTATTCTTATAGTAAGATGCCTATAGACTAAGGACTTTGTTTGATGCAATATTATTACCAAGATTTTTTAATTCGTGATTGGGAAGAGAGAGAACGGACTCAAGCAGCAGAGGTGATTCGTTCTGTATTATCAGAATATGGTTTAGGTTGGGAACCAGATGGTGCTGATAAAGATGTGTTGCAAGTTGAGGAATTTTACTTAGCTGCTGGGGGCGAGTTTTGGGTAATTGAACACCAAAATCAGATAGTAGGTACGGGTGCATATTACCCCATACATCGGGGAGAGAAAGCTGTAGAAATCCGCAAAATGTATCTTTTACCAACTGTGCGGGGTTTAGGATTGGGAAAGCATTTGTTACAACAACTAGAAATTGCGATAGCGAACCGTGGATTTGAGCAAATTTGGATTGAAACCGCTAGTGTTTTAAAAGCCGCAGTCAAACTATATGAAAGTCATGGTTACATCCCCACAACAGGTGTGGAGACACAAAGGTGCGATCGCATTTACGTTAAATATCTTTTTAGCAATGATCTGAATTTTTAATTCTTAATTTTTAATTTCCGAAAGCGGTTAAATAATGACAATTTTCAAAAGTTTACTCAACCTGTTTCTCCAATCTAATTGCCCTTTGTGTCAACGCAGCACACCTGGTGAATTATGTCAATTTTGCAACAAACAACTACAAAGCTGTAATCTCAAAAAACCTAGCTATTTATGGCAACAACCATTACCAGTATTTGCGTGGGGGAGTTATGGTGGTTCTCTCAAAAGAGCGATCGCAGTGATGAAATATGAAAATCATCCAGAAATGGGTTCTCTTCTCGGACGCTATCTAGGAGAAGCATGGTTATTAAATTCTCTCGAAGTCAATCCACCTCCAGTAATTGTACCCATACCACTCCACGCTAAAAAACTTCAAGAAAGAGGTTACAACCAAGCTGCACTCATAGCTCAAGGTTTCTGTCAAATAACGGGTTTCAAGTTACAATTAAATGGTCTAGAAAGAATTAAAGATACTAAAGCACAGTTTGGCGTATCCGCTGCGGAGCGAGAAAACAATTTAGCGGCAGCTTTTTCTTTAGGGACAGATTTTCGCCGTCGTCAACCAAAAGCACCAGTGCTATTAGTAGATGATATTTATACAACAGGTGCTACCGCTAAATCTGCTGTGTACACACTTAATCAAAGTAACATTTCCGTTCTGGGTTTAGCCGCTGTTGCCACTACTACTAAAGAAAGATCAATAGCAAGTTGATGGTCAAGTTATGGCTGAAAAATCTATAATTAACAAGATTACACTGTGTTTTTAGTAATACTCTTTCAATTTATGAATAAAGCTTTGACTGCGGCTTTAAGAAAAATCATTATTTTTCCTGTTACTTTACTAACAATGGGTATAAGCATAAATACAGGTTTAGCTCAAAAAAGTAATTTAAATAGTAATTTAAATAATTTATATAGCCCAATTCCTTTACCTAGTAGTACGGAACTTTCTGATACTTTATCAGATAAAGATATTCCTACAGGTCAAGGAGGATTTGCCCGTGATTACACGGTGAAGTTAAATAAAGGTGATAATCTAGCAATTGATCTGTCATCGGAGAACTTTGACGGTATGATTACACTATTAGCACCTGATGGCTCAACAGTTGGAGAAAATGATGATGGACCTGATGGTACTAGCAATTCTCTGCTGTTTACCCGTATTACTGAAAACGGAAATTACATCATTCGTGTCCGTTCTTTTGGAGAAACTGGTGTAGGGGAATTTAAACTCAAGGTGACAAAACTGCAACCAGTAAAATAAACTCTTTTGAATTTTGAATTGACCGCTATATGTAAAAGTTTAGAGAATCTGTTGCAAGCGGCTAATACGCTCTGAGTAACTTTTCATCACCTGTATGGCAAACATGGGTGTTTCCTGAACAGCGAAGAGAAATCCCTGTTCATTCAGAAAAGCAAGTTTGCAGTTAGTTTTAGCTTTCGCTGTATAGGTTCTATGTTTTATCCCTACTAGTACACCAGTCCCAAAGACTTCACCTGATGAAATTGTCTCCACTGCTTTGCCGTTAACGAATATCTCAACTTCTCCGTGGAGAATGCCATACATGGAACCACCGAGTTGTCCTTCTTCAAAGATAACTTCACCTGATGAAAACTCTTCAGCGTTGGGTTGTTTTTGAAAGATGGTGATTGTTGTTACAGGGCTTAACATAAAAGCGTTTCCAATTTGAATGAGTAATACAAGAACTGAGGAAAGTATACTATGTTTTACAGCATAAATTCGGATGCATTTAAGAATCACAGAGTATTATTAATTCAGCCACAAGAACAAGTCCCATGCTGCGATAGTTTAGAAGTTCACCATAATCTAAGATTAATAATTATTTAATCTAATTATTGATTATTTAATCTGCGTAAACAAAGCCTTGTTATATGGGATTAATATTTGATTTTTGAAATACACCTAGGGTGGACATTGCCTACCGTATCATGGTTTTGTAAGGCATAGCCCTACCTACAAATACTGAGATTTTTTCAAGAATCAAATCGGATTCCTATCTATATAGAGGTTTACATTTGAGTTCAATACAGACCTAACCCCCAACCCCTTCGTAGGGAAGGGGAGGAAGATTCTAGTCAAAAGTCAAATCATAATGTTGACAAAGGGTGATCAGTTTTTGTTTGATGAGCGATCGCACATTGTCGGGTGAGACTACAATACAATCAGAGGAATACTGCATGATTTCTCGTATAAACCAAAATGTATTTGATACTCTTCTAATTACCTGCTTTACCTTGGGTTTATCTGGTATCCATTCAACTGTTTTATCCTCTGGTTTAGACTGATATGCAAACGCTAACCTATTTAATAGGTGCATTTCTACATCTATTTCATCTAAGTTACTAAACCACTTTTGAGTAATTTCCGTAACTGACGCTTCGTGAATATTGTCTAAACGAAAACACCAATTATGTTGTAATTCTGGTATATCCAGATTTCCTTCAGTTTCTTCACACCAACAGTCAAGATATTGACGTTTTTCATGGGGTGTGATTTTGGCATAACGGACAGTAAAATTAAATACTCGTTCTGCTGCATCTTGATAGGAAAGCTGAAAGGGTTGTTCACGCAAGATATAATGATCCACTTGTAACCGCCAAGATGGACGAGAATGATTTAAAAACCCTTCAATTTCCTTCCGCATTGGTACGGATAATTCACTACGTTCTAGTAACAAATTGGCGATGATTTCCGCTTGTTCAACTTGTCCGATGTCGGTTAATGCAGCTATACAACGATGTAAGGCGCGGATACGGGAATCCTGCCAGTCATGATTTTTACCAACTATTAACTCACGTTGTGCGATCGCTTTGATGAGTTTGGAGATATTGGGTTCATCTCCCCACTTCATACCGAATTCGAGTGCGATCGCTTCTAGTTCCGCTTTGTCGCGTTCTGATACCGACAGGGTTATAGACTGACCTTTTCGACTCATTAAAAGTGTCCGTATACTTTATACTTGTTTTCTCTTGCCAACTTTTATTTTCGGTGTCATTATAGATTTTAACAACGAGTTACGGACAGTTTTTAAGGTAATAATGAAAAACTGCAACCATTAGTTGCAGAAATTGAAAAGAGTTATTAAGGGTATGTCAGAAAATTACAGTATTCAACTCAAACCTGTTTATTCGCAAACAGTCCCCACACCTGAAGGGGTAAAATTACCTGAAAATTGGTGTTTATCTTGGCATCAATTAGAGACTTTAAAAGCATTACGCGATCCAAATATTGACGTAGTTTTCAACACTGCAATGACTGGTGATGGTAAAAGTTTAGCTGCTTATTTACAAGTTCTTCAAGGTGAATTTTCGGCTATTGGACTTTACCCGACTAATGAGTTAGCAAGAGATCAAGAAGCACAGATTCAAGGATATATTGATATATTTGAACCAGAAAATAACCCGCGTGTTGTTAGATTAAGTGGTGCTGATTTAGAGATTTACGCAGAAAATGAAGGTTTAAAAAAAGGTGCTGCACTTTTAAGTCTTTCTAGCCAGAGAGAAGCATTATTAACTAATCCTGATATTTTTCATTATTTACACCGGAGTAATTATTTAATTACTGGTGATAGTCCTGATAAATTATGGACTAGGATTGATAAAGACTTCGATTTATTTATTTTTGATGAATTTCATGTGTTTGCAGCACCGCAAATTGCCAGCGTAATTAACACTATGCTGTTAATTCATTGTACAAACCGCAGGAAAAAATTTCTCTTTCTTTCAGCAACACCAGATAAAGATTTAATCAGCAGATTAGAAACAGCAGGATTTCGTTGTCAAGAAATAAATCCTCTCGATGAAAATAAATATCAATTTCCTGATACACCAGAACAAGAAGCAAAACTTAAAACCCAAGGTTGGAGACAAGTATCACGAGGTATTTCACTTAATTTTATTTCCTTAGAACCCAGTTTTAAAGCTTCGGAAACTTGGTTAAAAGCAAGTAGTGATTTAATTGTTTCTCAATTTCAAGAATATCCAGGAAGTAAAGGTGCAATTATTCTTAACTCTATTGCAGCAGTGAAGCGATTAACTCCATTTTTTCAGGAACTTTTAAAACCTTATGATTTGAAAGTAGGCGAAAATACAGGTTTATCTAGCAAAGGAGAAAAAGAGTTAAGTTTATCGGCTGATTTAGTGTTGGGTACAAGCACAATTGATGTGGGGGTTGATTTTAAAATTAACTTCCTGATTTTTGAATCATCGGATTCTGGTAACTTTATTCAACGTTTAGGAAGATTAGGCAGACATGACGGATATGAAAAAAATGGTCAAAAAATTAAATTTAATAATTTCACAGCTTATGCTTTAGTTCCTAACTTTTTAGTTGAGCGTTTATTTCAAACAGAATCACCACCATTACAAACTGATAATATTTATGACCGTCCATTTCTACAACAAACAATAAAAGAACAATATCGGAAAATTAATGATTTTCATGGTTATTATCGCCGATGGGGTGCTGTACAGTCATTTTGGTTGTGTTTTAAATTGAGCGATCGCACTATTAAACAACAATATGCCCAAAGTCGTGAAAAATTTCAAGCTGCCTGTGAAGAAGTGTTTAAAACCAGATTAAATTCACAAGCTGGACACATTACAAAATGGGCAAAAGAATGGAAAGAAATGTCAGGTAAATCAGGAAATCCCATTGCTGAAGATGCAGCGAGTTTTCGCGGTTCTAGTCCTTTGCAATGTGGGTTATATGATTTAACAGAAAGCAACGAAAATGAGAGATTTAAAACCTACGATTTACCAGGAATTTTAAGCAACTTAGAAATAGAAATGTGGACGGAAGCAGGATTTATGCGGACATTAAAAGAAACCGCGCAAAGTACCGGACAACCCATAGCCAAAGGTAGATTTGCCCATTGTCTAGCATTTATCAAGTTACGTTCCTACCGTGAAGAACGGTTGAACTGGAAATTTACCTATTCTGGAGACTTACAACCCATAGCTGACGCTTGGAAAGTTCAGGTTTTAACAGGGGTGGGAGTATGGCAACCGGATAATGCTTGGATAGGTCAAATTGATAAAAAACTGAAAAAAGAGGGTTTGGTCTGTTATGTAATTCGTCGTCCCGTTGCAGAGGTGCGGATGCGGTTAAGGCTACCCATGCACTTTCAACTTTATCCCATCAGTGACCAGTACAGTGTTCATGAAGCAACTCAGCCCTATTCTATAGCTTTTGGTCAATCGGCGCTGCTGCTGGATACGCTTGCCTATACGTTTAAGAGTAAGGGAGACGAGCTATGGATTGCTTGAGGTGTATGTCTCTATCCCCAAGTTTGGGTTATTTAACAGGTAAATTGAATGAAATGTCCATCCCTGATAGGGATTATGGAGTCAAGCAAGCTTTTGTTAATTTATTCTCAAGCTTGCTAGTATGGGCAGTAAGGCATAAACGCCTGAGACCAGTAACGGAAATTTCAATCCCTGATAGGGGTTACTTGTTGCCCATAGGTCTTACTAATTCAGATTGTACATTAAGCTGTCCAAAATCAAGAGCAAAAAATTTCTCTGGTCTTCTGATACTGTTCTCAAATAAACTATGTTATTATCAGCTACAGCCACAAATGTGGCTTCTAGTGTGGCTTCAACGCTTGAGTGCAGGAACGGAGACTCGTTGGACGATATTTTATTCCTCTGACGCGCATAGTTTTCTTATTTCTAGCCAGAAGCCTCCAAGTAAACAATTTAATTTAATTGGAGATTCAGCTATATGGACAAATATAAACAGCTGGAACTCTTTGACTTGCAACCTTACACCTCAGAACAGCTTATTGCAACTGAGGATGTAGTGGAATTGGTTGAAGAGATTCAGAAACCCAGTGCTTATAAGCAATTGGAACTCAATCTATTTCCTCTGCAAATCTATCTTACTCCTTTGGAGTTTATGGAGTTAGCTGCTTAGTATTTTTAGGACACTGGAAACTTCAATTTATGGGTTTACCTTAAATCTTGAGACAGTCCCAAAAACCGCCTGAGAATAAATTCTCAGGCTAATAACAAAAGTCGTCTAAAGACGACTAGAAAATTTTATGAGTCGGTTTTAACCGACTTGAGCTATTAGCCTTGAAATTCATTTCTAGGTGGTTGCAGAAGCTAATGCAAAGATTCGGAAATATTTATAACATCATGAATAACCCAATTGCTGATGATTACAGACATCTATTTATGGAAGTACAACAACGAATTCGTTCAGCCCAATACGATGCTCTTAAAGCCGTTAATCGGGAAATGATTAACCTTTACTGGGATATTGGACAGATGATTTTTATCAAACAACAAAATTCTAATTGGGGTAAATCTGTAGTTGAACAGTTATCAAATGACTTACAAATAGAATTTCCTGGTATTAGTGGTTTTTCTGCTCGGAATATTTGGAGAATGCGAGATTTTTATTTAGCTTACTACTCTAAAGAAAAACTGACACCATTGGTGGCAGAAATTGGATGGACTCACAATATAGTGATTTTAGAAAAATGTAAAGATGACTTAGAACGAGAATTTTATATTAGAATGACTCGTAAATTTGGCTGGAGTAAAAATGTGTTAATTCACCAAATTGAAAATCAAACTTATGAAAAAACTCTTCTAAATCAGACTAATTTTGATCAAAATATTTCATCAGAAATCCGTAACCAATTAAAACTAGCGGTTAAAGATGAATATACTTTTGATTTTCTGGAATTAGCAGATGAACACAGCGAACGACAACTAGAACAAGCAATTTTAGGAAAAGTTAAACCATTTTTGCAAGAAATGGGAGGTATATTTGCTTTTATTGATAGTCAATACCGGTTAGAAGTTGATGATGAGGAATATTTTATAGATATTCTATTATATCATCGCCGTTTAAAATGTTTGGTAGCAATAGAATTAAAAATTGGAAAATTTTTACCTGAATATGTTGGCAAAATGCAATTTTATCTATCTGTTTTAGATGATAAGGTAAAACTACCAGATGAAAATCCTTCCATTGGTATTATTCTTTGTAAATCCAAACAAAGAACTATTGTAGAATACGCACTCAAAGATTCCCATAAACCAATTGGTGTTGCAACTTATCAAATAGTTTCTGAATTACCACAAGAACTAAAAAATCAACTTCCTGATCCTGAACAAGTTGCTAAATTGCTAGAAGGATTTGAATAAATCATGGATATCAATGATCTAATTGCGACTAAAGCAAATTTAATCACAAAATATTACAAGACCTTAGAAAAATTTACTTCTATTAGTCTTGATGAATTTCTCTCTGATTATTGTCAACAACTGCTGGCAGAAAGACTATTGTATTTAATTACTCAAACAGCAATAGACATTAATCAGCAAATAATATCAAAAATAAATCCTGAAAATAGTTCTACCACCTTAGAATCATTTACTCAACTTGCTAAATATCAAGTCATTACACGAGATTTATCTCAATCATTAACACCATCAACAGGACTCATAAAACATCTAACTTATGAATATGACAATATAAATCCAAATCAAGTTTTTAAAGCAATTAATGTTGCTTTAGAAAAATATCCAATTTACATTAGACAAATCAAATCTTATTTAATCTGACTGGAAAAAGGCAATGGCTAAAAAAAGTAAAGATACAAATGAACATCAACAACTATCACTTTTAGAAATAGAGAATAATTCAAATTCTGAAACCTCAGATGATGATTGGTTATCGGGTGATTTTGGTTTTGATAGTGATGGTGATAGAACTATTGAAGCCAAAGGACAATTACTCACACTCAAGCTATTAAGAGAAGCAATTTCCGCACAAAATCCCAACGATCAAGTAATGGCAGATTTTGGAGAATATGTCTTACCAAATCTGCTAAAAATAGCTATTGGTGTCACTGCGAAAGGTGGTAAATTCTTTGATGAAATAGACGAAAAACGAGCAACAGAAGGAAAAACCAAAGTTAGACGTGATAATGCTGCTGATCAATCTTTAAATACTCACTTGCTTAATGGATTATTTCCAGCTAATTTAATTGAGCAAAGATTAGAAAAACTGGATACTACAGTTAAACGAGTCGTCAAAGATAAAGAACGACGTTTAGTAATCGCTGGGTTTATTTTACATGACTTTGAAAAATTCCCAGATGCACCTGAAGACTGTCGCAAACTACCTTTAGATGAACATAAAAAAATCATTGATGAAAAAATTCAACAATTAGGACTTGATAAATTTATCAATCCAGAAAATCCCGAAGTTTATCACGAATATATTGATGATTTATTGTGTATGGCTTATAATGCACAAATTCGCTGGGATACTAACTGGAACTTCTCGGAATTTGGGTTAAATCCTGTTCTGAAAGATCGCACTATTCGCAGTTTATGTGATTTAACTCGTTTAGCTGATTTACTTTCTTCAATTATCAAACATCCTCAAGATGCAGAAAATAGGGCATTAAATGAAATTCTCCATAGTCTCAGTGATGGTAAATTAAAATTCACCTATCATCACATTTCCGAAAATAGAGGTGTTTTAACCAACGTTGTTAATAATGCTGTAATTGAAGCTCACACTAACTTAAATACTGAAGAAAATAGATATTATCAACCTTTGTTATATCTACCAACAGGGGTAATTTATCTAGCGTTGCGTGATGCTCCTCCTATCTCTCCAGAAACATTACCAGATTTGGTAGTTAATAAGATTAAATCCCTTTGTGCAGGTCAATTAAAACTGAGACAAACGGGATTTGGTAGAGATGGAAAAGGGATGAAATATGCTGAATATTACAACCTATTTTTCGAGTCTCTAGGTTTAATGCAAGTTGCGTTAGATGCTACTTTACGCATTCTCAATACTAATAAAGCATCTGTTGCTAAAAGTCGCAGTGAAAATTTAGTTAAGTTCCAAAAACAGAATGTTTTATCTGCTGATTATGATTTTAACTTTGATGATAGTATTCGCATTGATCAAATTGCCGAATTTGGAGATTTAATTACTCGCAAAATTTGGGAAGAAACCGTTGATAAAATTGAAACCGCACGCAAGAAAGATAAAAAACTTCCACAAGTTCCAGATTTTGATTTAACTCACAAAGTTGCTGAATTTTGGAATTTAACAGAATATTTACCCCAGGTTCGAGAAATTCAACGCATTAATGAAAGTTTGAAAGAACAGAAACTCAAAGGTAATACAGGAGGTGTACCTTATGAATGGTATTATCTAGCGGCTAAATATCTGGAAAAACATCCAGGTATTGAAGATGTCCGCGAAAATTGTCAACAAGTAATTTATTATTTGACAGATTTAATTTCTCCAATTCTGGCACATTATCAATTACCTGATGGTTGGGATGATTTAAGATTGTGGGTATCAAGAGTTGTGATGTTACCTACTACCAAGCAAGAAACATCTGCAACAAGTGAAGTTGATAATTTTCTCAATGAATTAACTAACTACAATACGGCTAAAAAACCAGGAAGAGGTAAACAATTAATTTGCTCAATTTCTCATTCTGCATACACTGTAACTGAGCAAATGGAATCAGCAGTTTTATTTACCCCTCAAGTTTATACAAATAAACAAATGTTAGGAGGTTCTAACGCTAAACGCAACATTTCCAGTATTGCGGGGGTGGAAATGATGCTCAGACAAATATTGATGAATCAAACTCAAGCTGTAGGTAAAAGATTTGAAGATGGTAAATATCGCTATCTCTATTTTTACCCAACTTATTACTTCACACCAGAAACTAATAAGTTTTTACAAAAAGCCTACACAAATATTGCTCAAACTCGGTTTGACACGAGCATTCGTAATCATTTCATCAGTAAAGATTTACAAGTTGATTTAGGTAAAGAAAATTATCAAAGTGTAGATAGTTTCTTAATTGATGAAAATTTAGATAGTGAAAAAGACCGCACATTTAAACTTTCCTATCCTGAAGATCAACCGTTAACTTTTTACTTTATGGCTTTACCACCAGGAAGAGACAGCACTGATACCGAATCGTGGGTAATGCCGAGTTGGTTAGCGTTTGCTTTCCCAATGATTTTAGATGTCAAAACTGTAGTTTCTGAGTCTCCTATTCCTCCATTTAATGATGGTGCAGAATTTGAAGAAACCGTATTTCTTGATAGTGCGCCTCATGCTTTTCGGACTTTGGTAAAAAGAGATAGATTTCGACTTGATTATATTCTTGAAGGTTGGGAAGAGTACGGTATTCAATATCCTGCACCTTTAAATGTTTTAACTGCTGCTTATGCTATTCATTTAGATGTGAATGCTAGACAAGGTAAGACTGGTTATGATGCTAACTGGGGGAAATTTACAGAGTTAGCTAAGGATTTTGAAACCAGTCCTCTTTATGTCTTTGCTTATCTCAATAAATGGGTGCGTAACCAAGGAGTGGAAACAGCCAGAATTGAAAAAATCAAACTTTACACCTATCATTTTTACCCTTGTTTTGACCCTTATGCAAAATTTGATTCTACTAAGGAGAAATTAATTGTGAGAGAAATATCAACCTTGAATCATCCTAAAAAATTAACGGAATTATATCGCCGTTTTTATCGGGCAAATAAAAGGTTTAATCCTAAAGCTAATGCTGTTTTAAAACCCATTGATATTGCTGCGGATATTATTCTCAAAGCAGATTTATGTATGTTTGGTGGAGAAGTGTTAACTTCAGCCGTAGCGGCAGAGATTTTTAAACTCATGGATCGGGTACATTCTTCTACTGCGGAAGGACGCTGGATTATAAATAAAAGGGAGGAAGAAAGACAAGCAGTTTTAGAGTTTGCAAACTATTTTGTAGTGGATGTTTTTGAGGGTTGTTTTAAGAGCGATCGCGCACGTTTAGCAGGTCGTCAATTAAACCTGATTCGAGATACCTGTGAATTTCTTTATCGCTTAGAAGATGACAAAGAAAATGCAGAAAAAACTAAATCTGAAGGTGATGAAAATGAATAATCAAACTGCGTCTCATCTCGTTGCTCTCGTTCCCAGTCTCTGACTGGGAATGCCTAAACAGAGTCTCTGACTCTACCTTATTTCACAGAAGGCAGAGCCTTCAAGAATCCATTCCCATACAGAGTATGGGAACGAGAAAATAACGAGAAAGTTACTACATCAAACAACCTAATTTCAGAGAAAAATCATGGCACTCTTAAAAACTGTTGATGCTAAATTATTTCAATCTCAAATTCCCTACAAACCAATGGGAAAATATGTCCATTTCCTCACCATTCGCGTTACCGAATCTTATCCGTTATTCCAAACAGATAGCGAACTAAACAAAGCAAGGGTAAGGGCTGGAGTCAAAGACAAAAACACCATTAGCCGTCTTTCCATGTTCAAGCGTAAACAATCAACACCAGAAAGATTAGTTGGTAGAGAATTATTACGCAAATACGAATTTATGACAGCAGAAGAATGTGAATATAACGTATCTTTTGCAATGGATAATCCTGATTGTATTATTTACGGTTTTGCTATTGGAGACTCTGGTTCTGAAAAATCAAAAGTTGTTGTAGATACTGCATTTTCTATTACAGCTTTTGATGAATCTCATGAAACCTTTACCCTCAATGCACCCTATGAAAATGGAACAATGGCTTCTAAAGGTGAAGATGGTTCTAAACCAGGTGAAGTTACTAGCAGAATTAACCAACAAGACCACATCAGACCACAGGTTTTCTTCCCTAGTATTGTCACCTTAAAAGATCCCACAGAAGCTAATTTCCTTTATGTTTTTAATAACATCCTGAGAACTCGTCACTATGGCGCACAAACAACTCGCACAGGTAGAATTAGAAATGAGTTAATTGGTGTTGTATTTGCTGATGGAGAAATTACCAGTAACCTGCGTTGGACTCAAGCAATATATGATCAAATGAAGGCTAATAATACCCTCAAATCACCAGATCCTTTAGATGAAGATGATGTAATTGCTGCTGCGAAAAGTGCAATTGAGAATTTAATGGCTGATGAGTTTATTGTGCATACAGACTTTATTGGTGATGTTTTTGTACCCCTGTTGAATGAAGTTAAATCCCTCACAAATAACGAGGTTGGAATTAAATCAATTTTGCAAAAAGCTGACGCAGAAGCTAAAGAGTATGCTAGTAAACATATCAGCAAAAAGAAAACTGCTGCTAAGGCTAAATAACAGCCATGACTATTATCTACCGTTGTCAATTAGAACTACACGACAGCCTATATTTTGCCACCCGTGAAATTGGCAGACTATACGAAACAGAGCCAATAATTCATAATTATGCCCTCTGTTACGCACTTGGTTTAGTTGATAGTTCTATCTACTCAACAACCGTTGCTGAAGAACATTCCTATCGCTATTTCTGCCCCGAACAAGTGCCAAAATATGAAGCACATTTAACTCCTTTAAATCAACAAGGAATCTATATAACTCCGGCTCGTTCTGTAAATCATGCTGCTATTCTCAATACATGGAAGTATGCAAATAATAACTACCATGTAGAAATGGAGAAAACCCAAAAGAATATTCCTAGTTTTGGACGAGCAAAAGAAATTGCACCGGAAAGTCAATTTGAGTTTTTTCTAATTGCTCAAAAAGACATCAAATTACCTAAATGGATTCGTTTAGGTAAATGGATGAGTAAAGCAGAAATTACAGTTGAAAAACTACCACAACCAAAAACCAAAACTGATTTATTCACCTGTACTCATCCTTTAAATCCATTAGATGTCATGTTTACTAATCAAGTCATTAGCTATGATGTGGTAAATATGCCTCCAGTTAGCCTCATTCAAAATGTGCAAATGCAAGGGGAATATTATGTTTTTGATGATATCAAAAATGTAAAACTTCCCAAACAAATGCAATACAGATTTAAGGCTTAAAATTTTAGATCCCCCCAACCCCCTTAAAAAGGGGGGCTTTGAAAAATTCCTCATCATTAATCTATGCCCCATAGTCTCATCCTCAACATCATCCCCCAATCTCCTATCTACCCCAATTTCCTCACTGGCAGACATTACCACGCCTTATTCCTGAATCTGGTGAGTTCTGTGGATAGAAAATTAGGAGATTACCTCCACGAATCAAACGCCGATAAAGCCTTTACTCTCTCACCATTACAGATACAAAGCAAACATAAAATTCAATCTCTCATCTTGCAATATGCCCATCAAAATCCTATTTCCGCAGGTACTTGTTGTTGGTGGCGAATATCTTTATTAGATGACAATTTATTTAGTCAACTCACACCTTTATGGTTGAATCTTAACCCGGAACATCCTTGGCATTTGGGTTCAGCTAATTTATTTATTACCAGCATTCAAGGTACACCCCAATCTACCCAACCTTGGGCTAATGTTTGCACATATCCCCAATTATATGAACAAGCAAGTGAGAAAGAACGGATAATTAATTTCATTTTTTCTACACCTGTAGCCTTTCGTCAAGGTGGTTTTGATAACGTTTTACCAACAAGAGAATCTGTTTTTAATAGTTTGTTGAATCGGTGGAATAAATATAGTGGTATTGAATTAGCTGATATTTCTTTTGAGTCAGTTTATCCTAGTGCTTTCAATATCAGAACTGAGGTTATTAGCAACTATGAAAATAAATTCATTGGTTGTTTAGGTGAAATTAGTTATCGCATTCTTGGCAATGTGGAAACAATAGGAATTAAACAAATTAACGCATTAGCTAATTTTGCTTTATATGCAGGTATTGGGAGGAAAACAACAATGGGTATGGGAATGGTGAGAAGAAAATTGTAGGTTGGGTTGACGCAAGGAAACCCAACATCATCACATTATTAATCAATGTTTTTGTTGGGTTGCGCTGTCGCTTAACCCAACCTACAGATGAATTGTTTTTTATTGTCTTAAAAAGAGAATTGTGAATATTTTATGCTGCCAACTGTCACCTCTGCTGATGATTACGTTAATATCGCTTCTTTAAATCAATATTCTTATTGTCCTCATCGTTGTTGGCGGATTCATTGTGCTGGTGAATTCATTGATAATCAATACACTATTGAAGGCACAAGTTTACATGAACGAGTTCACGCTGTGGGGGAAGTAAATCGTGAGGAAACTTGGCAGATACGGGCAATTTATCTGAAGTCTGACCAATATCAACTGATTGGTAAATCTGATTTAATTGAATTTGAAAATGGCGAATTTTATCCAATTGAATATAAACGCGGACGTAAAGGAGAATGGGATAATGATGAGTTACAAGTTTGCGCTCAGGCTTTGTGTTTGGAGGAAATGACTGGAAAAAATATCAATTCTGGTTATATCTATTATGCTCAAACACATCAACGTAAGTTAGTGGAAATTACGCCGGAATTACGAGCAAATACCATTGCAACTATTGAATCTGTGCAAATGATGTTGTTTACGGGTGCTATGCCAAAACCTGTGAAAACAAAACGCTGCGATGGTTGTAGTCTTTATTCTCGATGTTTGCCTCAAGCTGTTGAGAAGGTTGGGCGTTATAAAGAGGTAAATTGATTAGTTTTTAAGTGAGGCGGAGCCTTTTAGCTGCATTCCCAGCCGGAGTCTGGGAACGAGAAATAACTACAAATTGAGGATTAATTATGGGGACTCTTTACGTTACACAAAATGATTCTTTTATTGGTAAGGTTGATGAACGAATTCATGTGAAGTTTGAAAAGAAAACACTTCAGGATATCCCGTTCATTCATCTTAAAGATGTGGTGGTTTTGGGACGTGCAACTGTTTCACCTGCTGTTGTTTTTGAGTTAATGAATCGTCATATTCCGTTGTCTTTTATTGATGAAATGGGTCATTATTTGGGACGTTTAGAACCAGAAATGACTGGTAATATTTTCATTCGGAAGGCACAATGGCAAGCTGCGGGTGAGTCTCCCCAATCTATTCATGCGGTACAAGGTTTTGTGAGGGGGAAGTTGAAAAATTACCGTCAACTTTTGATGCGTTGTCAACGGGATTCTGATGTTGATTTGTCTAAATATATTACTCGCATTGAACAAACAATTGCTCCCATTGATTCAACTCATAATATTAATTCTTTGCGTGGGTTGGAAGGTGCGGGGAGTGGAGCCTATTTTGGTTGTTTTAATCAGTTGATTCGTAACGCGGAATTTACTTTTACTAAGCGTGTGCGTCGTCCAGCAACAGATCCGGTAAACTCGTTATTGAGTTTTGGTTATTCTTTGTTGCGTCATGATTTGCAAGGGGCTGTGAATATTGTGGGGTTTGATCCATATTTAGGATACTTGCATTTTGATCGCTATAATAGACCTTCTTTACCTCTAGATTTAATGGAGGAGTTTCGGCCTTTGGTGGTTGACTCGGTGGTTTTATCTATTTTGAATAACAAATTATTGACACCAGTGGATTTCGTTACTGAACCTTTAAGCAATGCTGTTTCCCTGACTCCCGAAGGACGTAAAACCTTTTTGACACTGTACGAAAAGAAAAAGCAATCGGTGTTTAAACATCCGGTTATGAGTCGTAAATGTACTTATCGAGAAGCTTTTGAGTGGCAAGCTAGATTACTTGCTAAATACTTAATGGGTGAAACTGATAAGTATCCACCGTTGGTTTTGAAGTAGCTATTAGCAAGAAGAAAAAAGTAGGGGTTTAGCACTGCTAAACCCCTACTAATCCTAACTCCTGACTTCTAAATTATTTATGAATGTTGTTGTTTCTTACGATATTTCTGAGGATAAACGCCGTACTAAAATCCATAATATCCTCAAGTCTTATGGACAATGGGTGCAGTATAGTATTTTTGAATGTCAGTTGACTGAGACTCAGTATGCTAAACTGCGATCGCGCCTCAATAAGCTGATTAAGCCGGATACTGATAGCATTCGCTTTTATTTCCTCTGTGCTTGCTGTTTTGGTAAGGTGGAACGAATTGGTGGTGAACAACCCCTCGATACGACGATTTTCTTCGCTTAATGCGCGAGGGGGTGGGTGTAAAAAATCCGGTTTCTCAAAAAACGCCTGAAACCATTTCTACATAAGGCTTTGCTCGCTTTTTTCTACCCCGACCCCTCGCGCACCTTACACAGTAAGGCTTTCAGCGTTTTTCACTCTTGACACGATTCCTGAAATGGACTATGATGAGAGCGCTCGCGCAAACGAACCTTGAAAACTACATATATATAGGCTTTCGGGCTGCCGCAGTTGAAATTTCATTTACTCCCTATTAGGGATTGAAAGACTATATTGATGATGCCAAGAATAGGTGGGAAAGACGTTGAAATTTCATTTACTCCCTATTAGGGATTGAAAGTGCTTCTATATCCTACAGAAATTCCCCTAACGCCAGTTGAAATTTCATTTACTCCCTATTAGGGATTGAAAGAGGATGCTGGCAACGCTCTTTTAAAAGCATTTGGCATCAAAGTTGAAATTTCATTTACTCCCTATTAGGGATTGAAAGCAAAATCTCACCTACTATTCAAATACTTCTCCCATTTATCCAGTTGAAATTTCATTTACTCCCTATTAGGGATTGAAAGTACGAGTCTCCCACGCCGGACATCAAATACTTTGAGGTTGAAATTTCATTTACTCCCTATTAGGGATTGAAAGGAGTTTTAAATCCAAACCAAATTCAGGATTATTCCGTTGAAATTTCATTTACTCCCTATTAGGGATTGAAAGACATGAGGTTAATATGTTTCAGGCGTTTGACCCGCCATTGAAGTTGAAATTTCATTTACTCCCTATTAGGGATTGAAAGTTAGCCATGAATTTAGAACAGATAGGAGCGATCGCTTGTTGAAATTTCATTTACTCCCTATTAGGGATTGAAAGTACCCAATTCCTATTGACTATATTAGAGATATTGGAGAAGGTTGAAATTTCATTTACTCCCTATTAGGGATTGAAAGATTAGCGATCGCCTCCAAAAACTTTAATAATTATACTTCAAGTTGAAATTTCATTTACTCCCTATTAGGGATTGAAAGTTTATCTAGACGCTCAATCTTGGGAGGAGCGTAAAAGAAGTTGAAATTTCATTTACTCCCTATTAGGGATTGAAAGGATAAACTCTTCTTTTGTAATTTATAAATACTGTAGTTGAAATTTCATTTACTCCCTATTAGGGATTGAAAGACCGCCAATAGTGCGCCCAACGCGCAACTCAGAGTTGAAATTTCATTTACTCCCTATTAGGGATTGAAAGTTGCAATTGCTACCCGAAAATTTTCCAAAACGTTGAAATTTCATTTACTCCCTATTAGGGATTGAAAGGATAGTGTAAGCTCTTACTGCACAACTCGCCCTGGTTGAAATTTCATTTACTCCCTATTAGGGATTGAAAGTGAAACGCTTGATTGATCGCAAGAATAAGAAATTGGGAGTTGAAATTTCATTTACTCCCTATTAGGGATTGAAAGCGCTAAGAAATTTGATTTCAGAAGTGAGAGATTTACGTTGAAATTTCATTTACTCCCTATTAGGGATTGAAAGTCGCTATCAAAACCAGATGTATTCTGAATATTTACCGCAAGTTGAAATTTCATTTACTCCCTATTAGGGATTGAAAGCCCGAAAACTTATGAGTACTCAATAAGCGATCGCCTGTTGAAATTTCATTTACTCCCTATTAGGGATTGAAAGTTTTCACCTTTAAAATATGAAATTCTACCAGATTCGGCATAAGTTGAAATTTCATTTACTCCCTATTAGGGATTGAAAGTTAATGCCTTATTTTCTAACTAACTGTCTGTTAACGGTTGAAATTTCATTTACTCCCTATTAGGGATTGAAAGCTGGTAGAAAGCCGGGGTTTGGTAGGTATGGTAATGTTGAAATTTCATTTACTCCCTATTAGGGATTGAAAGACTTGGAAAAAGGGACTTTAGCTATTTGGCTCGCGTTGAAATTTCATTTACTCCCTATTAGGGATTGAAAGAGTACCTGCTAACGGCTACAAGTCAGCAAAAGGAGTTGAAATTTCATTTACTCCCTATTAGGGATTGAAAGGAAAAAAGAGAGATGGATAGTAAAAATAACGTTAAGTTGAAATTTCATTTACTCCCTATTAGGGATTGAAAGGCTTTGGCTTCTTCGGTTGCAGACTTGTAATCCGCAGTTGAAATTTCATTTACTCCCTATTAGGGATTGAAAGTGCTGATGAAATAGAGCAAGGTTTGGATTACTTTGTAGTTGAAATTTCATTTACTCCCTATTAGGGATTGAAAGATAAGATTTCTTGGTTAATTCGCCAAACCTTTTAGTTGAAATTTCATTTACTCCCTATTAGGGATTGAAAGTAATTCGTTAAGACTTGCTTTATCAGTTGAATACTGTTGAAATTTCATTTACTCCCTATTAGGGATTGAAAGGGAAAGCGATAGCAAGATGACTAAATCAGAGGCTGTAGGTTGAAATTTCATTTACTCCCTATTAGGGATTGAAAGTTGCATTTCTATTTTTTCCTCTTTCGAGTAATGGTTGAAATTTCATTTACTCCCTATTAGGGATTGAAAGTCTCTAGTATTTGTAATTCAGTATCTCCACCAAATCCTGGTTGAAATTTCATTTACTCCCTATTAGGGATTGAAAGGTTTATTCTTTCATCAGGCGTTCCAGCGTCTAAAGTTGAAATTTCATTTACTCCCTATTAGGGATTGAAAGGTCAGGCACGGATGCTGGTAAAGAGCCGACTCTTTTTAAGTTGAAATTTCATTTACTCCCTATTAGGGATTGAAAGAAATAATCGGCGTTTCAGTTAAGCACAGTGAAAGTTGAAATTTCATTTACTCCCTATTAGGGATTGAAAGCTTCCGAATCTAAATTTTTTGAGTATAGGGCAGAGTTGAAATTTCATTTACTCCCTATTAGGGATTGAAACCAGCAAGGCATTAATAGACGCGTTGAACAAAAAGTTGAAATTTCATTTACTCCCTATTAGGGATTGAAACCTAAAAGGCTTAGTTGCTTCTACTAATGGATGAGAAGTTGAAATTTCATTTACCCCCTATTAGGGATTGAAACGCAGTATCTTTCTCTTGCCCAATTAAAAACCAAGTTGAAATTTCATTTACTCCCTATTAGGGATTGAAACTAATTCCTGATCTGAGCGATCGCCCACCCATCCCGTTGAAATTTCATTTACTCCCTATTAGGGATTGAAACGGACTGACCTTCTTTGATGCCATCCTTAACAGCTTGTTGAAATTTCATTTACTCCCTATTAGGGATTGAAACTGACGTTCGGCACGACAAAGTATTGAGCGCAGGTTGAAATTTCATTTACTCCCTATTAGGGATTGAAACGCACGCTAACACTACAAGAATGGTAACTAAAGCATTAGAAGTTGAAATTTCATTTACTCCCTATTAGGGATTGAAACGTTTACCAAAACTTCAATAAATGAAAATTGTCCCGAATTGGTTGAAATTTCATTTACTCCCTATTAGGGATTGAAACATGACACATAACAACACTGCTATTGGAACTATTCGTTGAAATTTCATTTACTCCCTATTAGGGATTGAAACTAATTAATACAATTCTTAATCCTAAAGTTAGACCTAGTTGAAATTTCATTTACTCCCTATTAGGGATTGAAACAGCTTCTTTTCTTGCTTGCTTAATACGATTAGCAAGTTGAAATTTCATTTACTCCCTATTAGGGATTGAAACCCCGAAAACTTATGAGTACTCAATAAGCGATCGCCTGTTGAAATTTCATTTACTCCCTATTAGGGATTGAAACGGAATTTAAAAACGACCGCATTAATAGCGATCGCTTGTTGAAATTTCATTTACTCCCTATTAGGGATTGAAACTATGTAGGTGATGATTGTTGCATTAGATGTACTATGTTGAAATTTCATTTACTCCCTATTAGGGATTGAAACGCTTATTTTCAGGAAGACGTGATAGCCACGGCATGTTGAAATTTCATTTACTCCCTATTAGGGATTGAAACTATCTCTAAACGTATAACGATTTTGTATTACGTTTTGTTGAAATTTCATTTACTCCCTATTAGGGATTGAAACTTTTTGGATATTGATATCCACTATTTCATCAAGAGGAAAGTTGAAATTTCATTTACTCCCTATTAGGGATTGAAACAGTAATCGATGATTTATCTCGTTGGCTATTCATCTGTGAAGTTGAAATTTCATTTACTCCCTATTAGGGATTGAAACCAGCCATGTCAGTACTTAATAGTTAGATTATCTAATTAGTTGAAATTTCATTTACTCCCTATTAGGGATTGAAACGGGAATAAATAAATTATTCCAGAAATAAATTAAAGTTGAAATTTCATTTACTCCCTATTAGGGATTGAAACTGCTGAAGTTAGATTTTGACTAAATCGCTAAACCCTAGTTGAAATTTCATTTACTCCCTATTAGGGATTGAAACCAAGAATCTGGAAACGATTCCGAAATCTCGGAAAATGAGGTTGAAATTTCATTTACTCCCTATTAGGGATTGAAACGACGATATCATCGATGAAGCTTGGGATGACTTCTACTCCTGTTGAAATTTCATTTACTCCCTATTAGGGATTGAAACAGTGATTCTCTCGCGGCATAAGAATCCTGAATGGTTGAAATTTCATTTACTCCCTATTAGGGATTGAAACGTAAGTCCTTGGTCGTATGTGAATACAGCCAAGTGTTGAAATTTCATTTACTCCCTATTAGGGATTGAAACTATGCATCCGCTCTAGCTCTAATTTTCGACCTTCTTGTTGAAATTTCATTTACTCCCTATTAGGGATTGAAACCTTTTCTGTAAAATTACTGGAAAGGGAGATGTGGCATCTTCAGTTGAAATTTCATTTACTCCCTATTAGGGATTGAAACCTCACCTTCCCTATCTTCAGAATTTTCATACCAAGCAATGTTGAAATTTTATTCTGAGATGAGCGGACGAACCACCGAGGGAATTAGTAGTAACTGAAAAGCTAACAATTACTACCAATTACTCACTTATACAATATGACTATATGACTATTTTGGAAATATCAATAAAAACTAGTAAGTACGCACAAAAATAAAGCTTCAGTCCACTCAACAACTGCACCATAAGTATCTCCTGTATGTCCACCTAACTTATGATTAAACCAAGCTGCTGTTGAACTAGAAATCACAGTTCCAATCATCATCATCCCCATAGCCAAAGCTAAATTCTGGGGATTAATTAACCAAACCAAACCACTCAAACCCAGCAGCAAAAAAAAGCTTGGTAACACATCCTGATAAGAACGAATCGCTTGTTTATGAAATGCACCCTTACCTGTAGGTTTTAAATAAGGATAAAAAGCGATCGCAACTTGTTGTCCCCAACGTCCCCACCCACAAGCCGCAATCAACGCTAAATAGCGGTTTTCTGACAAATCACTCAACGCAGCCGTTTTCAATAGTAAGATAGCGATCGCAGCCATCGCCCCAAACGCACCTGTAGCACTATCTACCATCACCTGCAATCTTTTTTCTGGATCTGTCACCGCTAATCCATCCGCTGTATCCATTGCTCCATCTAAATGTAGCCCCCCCGTAATTGCAATCCAAACACAGACTACTAAGGCACTACGAGTTAATACTGAAATATTTAGATAACTAATTGCTGTATCCAATAAACCTAAAATTCCGCCAATCATCAACCCCACAACAGGAGCAAAACAGGCTACCTGCTTGAATTCTAGGTCTTTGATATAGGGCAAAGGAATAGCACTATAAAATATTATACTTGCAACCAACTGTAACAGTTGCTGTTTGCACCACTGCAACATTCTCATCATAATTAATCAAAGGTTAATTAACGGACTCATGAAAAAAAGTCTGTTATGCTGATTTAATCATTATTCAACCCAAAAAGTACCAATTAATACAAACATCTCGGCGGTAGCAAAAGCCACAAATTGCTCAGGGATGGTTTGCTTTTCGATTCTTTAATGGACGATCGCCCTACAAACTTGATATTTTGGAAATGTAGGGAGTCAAAAAGCTACGCGATTGACTTTTTAGCTGTGTTGTCACTCACCATCCCGAAATAGCTATTTCTCTATGAGTCATCATCTACCCGACACCAGGATACCAGCCCCATGCATTGTCAATACTGGCATTATTGTCAATAAGCTCGATATCCGACGATTACTGACTGATTTAGGTCGAGTCCGCTACATTTACACCCAAGACAACAAGCTACTCAGCGAGGGTGAAGGGGATGTGATGGAAGTATTCACCAGTCAGCAAAGGTCTACTTTGGTTGCTAACAAAGCGCTGTATCTGAATATTTATAGTTTTGACTATCTAGAACTCAAACAATCGCCGCAACAAGAAACCTGCTTTGATTTAATCCAAGAGAATATCTGCTTGCGTTTGATTCCCCTATCCATACCCTTGCAAGAACGATGCGATCGCCACTTTAACGTCGTTGCCCTAGAAGCCATGATGGAGCAGGTACTATCAGCCAGATGGGATGCAGAACTTGATGATGACTGTTCCGATTGCTTCTAACTTAGAAATCATATACCCAATAAGGCAGTAGTATAATGCAGGGTTTAACCCTTAATTACCGAGTACTGAGTATCGAGTACCGAGTACCTAGTGTGGATAAAAACCAATGACCAATAACCAATAACCAATGACCAATGACCAATAACCAATGACCAATTTTTCCTTTGAATCTCTAGCTACCTGTAGCCATACCAAAGCCAGAGCCGGAGTATTTTACACTCCTCATGGGGAAGTCGAAACTCCCCGATTTATGCCTGTAGGAACACTGGCAAATGTCAAAACCATCACCCCGGCTCAACTCAAAGATACAGGGGCGCAAATGGTTTTATCTAATACCTATCATTTGCACCTCCAACCAGGGGAAGCTATTGTTGCAGGAGGCGGTGGACTACATAAGTTCATGGGCTGGCATGGCCCCATGCTCACAGATTCTGGCGGTTTCCAGGTCTTCAGTTTGAGTGAAATGCGAAAAATTACAGAAGAAGGTGTAACTTTTCGCTCACCTCATGATGGGCAGATGATTAAATTAACCCCAGAACGCTCTATTGAAATACAGAATATTTTAGGGGCGGATGTGATCATGGCTTTTGATGAATGTCCTCCCTATCCCGCAACTCGTCAAGAAGTAGAAGCCGCCACAGACCGTACTTATCGCTGGCTAGAACGCTGTATAGTCGCCCACAAACGCAGTGATCAAGCATTGTTTCCCATTGTCCAGGGGGGAGTGTATTTGGATTTGCGCGTCCAGGCTGCGGAAGCTTTAGCAAAACTAGATATGCCAGGATATGCCATTGGTGGGGTAAGTGTGGGTGAACCAACGGAATTGATGGCGCAAATTGTCCAAACTACAGCGCCGTTGTTACCAATTGATAAGCCGCGTTATTTGATGGGTGTGGGTACTTATCGAGAAATGGCCATTGCGATCGCTAGTGGTGTCGATTTATTCGACTGTGTGATTCCCACCAGATGGGCGCGACATGGAACAGCTATAGTATCCGGTGAACGTTGGAATCTAAAAAATGCCAAGTTTCGTGAAGATTTTACGCCCTTAGATGAAACCTGCCCTTGTTATGCTTGTGAAAATTTTAGTCGTGCATACATATCACATTTAGTGCGATCGCAAGAAATATTAGCCTATACCTTGTTGAGTATTCACAACATCACCGAACTGATTCGCTTTACCCAAAAGATTCGGGAATCAATTTTAAGCGATCGCTTCCTGGAGGACTTTGGTCACTGGCTTAAAACTCCAGAAGTAGGGGAGACAGAAGCTTAGAGGATGTCTGAGAAGTATCAGAATTGATCAAGATCCCCCCTCACCCCCCTTTCCAAGGGGGGATAAATTACTCAAAGTCCTCCTTTTTAAGGAGGATTTAGGAGGATCTACAAGTGTTAGATACCACACGAAAAAGTTTTCAGATATCCTCTTAAGGAAGATGGGAAGATAGGAAGTTAGGAAATTGGAAAGAATAATTAATTAGCAATCACCAATTCCCAATTGCCAATCACCAAACCATGTTAAGATACATCTCAAATATGAAAGCTGTATTGGATTAGGTGGATTTAAACAAACATGGAAGCAGCACTTTTATTAGCAAAACTGCCTGAAGCTTACCAAATCTTCGACCCCTTGGTGGATGTTCTCCCAGTAATTCCTGTATTCTTCTTGTTGCTCGCTTTTGTTTGGCAAGCAGCCGTAGGTTTCAGGTAGACCAATGTATTCTTAATTTTCTGGACAGGAAACATACACCTGTCCTATTTTTTTGCCCCATTATCTTAGCGAAAATTGATATTTATTAATATTTTGCAATAAATCACTATAATTAACTAGTACAACACGGCGTAAGTTAAGCAACCATTAAAAATACTGAAAAAGCCTGTTTAATCTACTTTTTTAATTTTTAATTGTTAATTTTTAATTCCGCCCTCTTGATCAACACAAAGCCACAAGCCACACTTACACTCAGCGAGGAATCAGCTATGGGAAACATCAAATTTGTCAAAGAAAATAAAGAAATAGTGGCAGCCGATGGTGCTAATCTCCGGATCAAAGCCATGGAAAATGGCATTGATATCTATAAATTCTTTGCTAAGGTGACGAATTGTAACGGTAATGGACAGTGTGCTACTTGCGTAGTTGAGGTAGTCGAAGGACTGGAGAACCTCTCACCGCGCACCGATGTAGAAAACCGCAAATTCAAGAAAAAGCCCGATAATTACCGTCTTGCTTGTCAAACCCTAGTTAACGGGCCTGTCAGTGTTGTTACCAAGCCTTAAGTAAGCAGTTGATCGGTTCAGAATTCTAGCCAATGACTAATAACCAATAACTACTGACCAAAACAGAAAATTTGAGCAAACCCTGTCATCGATGATGCTATTCTAAAATTGTTGACTGGAAATCAAAGAGAGGCTATCTTGCCATGCAAGTTAATGAGTTGGGGTTCGTAGCGAGCATTTTGTTCGTTCTAGTTCCTGCCGTGTTTTTAATAATTCTTTACATCCAAACTGCCAGCCGTGAAGGTGGAAAAGATAGTTAATACTTGAGTAATAAAAGAAAAAACCCTGACACTTTTAGTGCTGGGGTTTTTATTTATCAACCACCGATATGAATTTCGGATTGTGGATTGGTAATGGGAGCAAGTATTACCAATTACCTTTTTCCCCATTACCAATCAGAACTTAAGATGAATGGTTAAGACTCTCCTCAGGGATACAGGATCAATCTTCATCATTCTCAAATCTATCCTGTTCATCCTTTGATCTGAAAATCTTGCCCCCAATTACCTATTTATGCCACCGTCCGCGCTAACAATACAGGACAAGTCGCATTAACTCGAACAAAGTCAGACAAAGAAGCACCAATAAGTCTGTCTAGATCCACAAAACTCTTAGCAATAGATGGACGACGATCTGGAGAACCCAGCAATAATAAATCTACATTCAGTTCTTCAGCTAAACGGCAAATTTCTTCCCCAGGTTTGCCACTACTGCTTACACAACGAACTGCAACATTTTGTTTTTCAGCTTCTGCAACTGCAAGTCCCAAAACTGAATTTTTTTCTGGCTTGATATCAGTAATTCCTGACAATTTGCCACCTAAATCTGTATTGACATTAGCCAAAACTAACTGACCACCTGTAACACCACGCAACAAAAACAGAGCTAACTTCAAGCAGTTGGTAGCTGCTTCAGAATTATCTATAGCCACCATAACGCGCTTAATTCTCTTGACATAAATGTCATCCTTAACCAGCAACATGGGACGAGAAGACAATTGAAAAACATACTGACTGACTGAGTTCGATAAAATCGATTGTAGTCGCTTGAGTCCTCGTGAACCCATGATAATCAAGTCAGCATCCATTTCTTCAGCTACTTGACAAACTACATCTTTGGGATCACCTTGTCGCAAAATCGAAGAAACCTGACTAGGATCTAAGTTCAAAGACTGAATCGCATTAGCGAGAATCTTGCCACCTTCTTCCCATTTATCCGTCATTGCCGACGCAGTACTTTGTGGGGGTACAACGTGCAGAACGGTAACTTTTGCAGATTGGATCGAAGGCATTTCTTTCAATGTCTTGAGCATTTCTTCTGCGTGTCCCAGTCCAGAGACAGCCAGCAAAATTTTTTCTATCATCTTCCGTAATTGTTCTTAAGGTTTCTTGGGGTTTCGCTGCTAGTACTGAGCATCAGAACGGATGTTCTCAACTTTGCTCTACAACCTAGTCAGTAAATAGGCACAAATTAACTTTCGCTATGAGTCATTAGTTATGAGTCCTTAGTTAGTACTACTAAAACTAACCAATGAGCCAAAAACTAATGAATCTTTAAGTTTATTTGCACTTAGTTACTTAAAATTGCAACTAGGCTTTTGTTAGATTAAGCATACTCTCAATCTAGCCTAATAAACTTTACGAAATATGATGTTAGTCATTATTTTTAATTTATGTTCATCTTTTTTAATTAGAACTTCGTTAAGTAATGCTAAGAAAAATTAAGGATAGATCATATCAGTTATCCAATCCAATACAAGATTTTTAATGGAATGTCTACAATCACCAATGAACTTAGTTTGAGGTTAACTCAGAAATTTCATTAACTAATGGTACAATTGATACAGATTTAAAACCGAGATATCACCCACTAAATTGAAACCGTGCTAAAGTATCTGCAAGACTTTGAAGATAAAGAAATACTAAGATATCCGGTGAGCCTAGTTACTTTAAATATTGTTTATAATCACTTTTTTAGAGGTTTAGCATTGCACTTTACCCCTACTCCTAAATCACATTTATCTCGTTCCCAGTCTCCAGACTGGGAATGCTATCACAGAGGCTCTGACTCTACTGTTAGGAGGAACTTTGTTTGTGTAGCTGCGACTTCCCGTCGCCAAGGCTTAATTTCACTTATTCCTAAATAACATTATTAATAGAACATGAACAAAACAGCAAATCAATGTCTTTGTTGCCATCCCTTGGCTAATCGTCGCCATTTTCTCAAATCTCTCCTTCCCGGAGCAGTAGCATTTAGTATCTTACAATCAGCAGCACCTGTTAGAGCCGCAACTCGTCAAACAAAAGCTTTAGTTCTTAGTTGTATTGACTTTCGGTTTATGACAGCAGAACGCTATTTTTTAAGCAAGAAAAATTTATGGGGTGAGTATGATTGGACAGCTTTAGCAGGTGCTTCCTTAGCCATAACAGGTTTTCCCCACCCATCTGATGCTGAAGCATTTTGGGATCAGCTAGATATATCCTATCGACTACATCATATTCAGAAAGTGATTGTAATTGATCATCAAGATTGCGGAGCTTATGCAATGATGATTGACTCTAATTTAAGCAAAGATCCAGAGCGAGAGTTACAAGTACATACAGATTATTTAAATCGAGCTTATTGGTTAATTCGCAATCGCTATCCTGATATTGATGTTGAACTTTATTTAGCGACTCTCAATAAAGCTGAATTCCAACCTATTTTACCAACAGTTGAAAATCAGATATAGGAATAATATTTGATTTTTGAAATACACGTAGTGCTTACGCCAACGCGCAGAGTACCGGAGGCATTATTACGAATTACGAATTACGAATTACGAATTACGAATTACGAATTACGAATTACGAATTGTGTAACCCAACAAAAACTTCGTCAATGTTGGGTTTCCTTAGGTCAACTTTAAACCACAGCCAATAAACCATTATGCTTTAGCAGCGCAGTGGTACTAGGTTCCCGACCCCGGAAGGATTGAAAAACTTCCATTGGATGCTTACTACCGCCCAGTGCTAACACTGTATCCCGGTAGCGTCTACCAGTAATGTGTATTGCTTCTTCGTCTTCCAGTCCAGCTTCTTCAAAAGCAGCAAAAGCATCAGCGCTGAGAACTTCTGCCCACTTATAGCTGTAGTAACCGGCTGCATAACCACCTTCAAAAATGTGACCAAATGCACATAAAAAGGCATCTTCAGGTAATGGTTGTAAAATGGTAGTCGTTTTAGCAATGCGTTGACGTACATCTACCGGAGTTTCTTTACTACCAGGACGATAGCGGTAGTGTAGCTCTAAATCAACGCTACTGAGGTGAATTTGTCGCAACATTGCCGAACCACTCATGTAATTACGGGCTGCTAACAGCTTTTGGTAATAATGCTCTGGTAGTGGTTCACCTGTTTCGTAGTGTTTAGCCATACCAAACAAGGTGGGGCGGTCATAACACCAGTTTTCCATAAACTGACTAGGTAACTCCACGGCATCCCACTCCACATTATTAATGCCTGCGGCTCCCGTATAATCAACCTTGGTCAGCATATGATGTAAGCCATGTCCAAACTCGTGGAACAATGTTTCCACTTCATCAAAAGTCATTAAACTGGGCTTGTCATCGATTGGGGGAGTTTGGTTACAAATCAAATAAGCTACAGGTAAGCGGATGCTAGTTACACCATTTTCTTTGATTTTGCGGCGATGAATACAAGCATCCATCCAAGCACCACCTCGCTTTTCAGCGGGACGGCTATAGGGGTCTAGATAAAAGTAAGCAATGGGAGAGCCATTTTTATCAGCAATTTGGAAATAACGTACATCCTCATGCCAAACTGGAGCTTGACCATCAGCGGGAGTAACAGTCACACCAAACAACCGCTTCACTAGTCCAAATAACCCATCTAAAACTTGGGGAAGAGGGAAGTAAGGACGCAATTCTTCCTCAGTAAAAGCAAATTTTGCTTCTCTTTGACGTTCTGCCCAAAAGCTGATATCCCAATGTTGTAAATTCTCGGCTTCTGCTGCTCCTTTGGATTTGGCAAAGGCTTTGAGTTCTTCTAAGTCTTTGACAGCCGCATGATAACTGGCTTGGCGTAGTTCTTCTAACAGCTTTTCTACTGCTGGGACATTCTTGGCCATCTTACTAGCTAAACTGAGTTCGGCAAAATTTTCAAAGCCTATTAACTCTGCCAGTTCTTGCCGCAACTCTAAAATACTTTCAATTAAAGGGTTGTTATTCAACTCCCCAAAAGAAGCACGAGTAATATAAGCTTTATAAACCTTTTCACGCAAATCTCGACGCGTGCTGTGTTGCATGAAGGGGAAATAGCTAGGAAAATCCAAACTAATGTGCCAGGGTCCATTTTCTGGAGTAGCGTTTTCTTCTCCTGCCGCACGAGCAGCTTGGGCAGCCAGACTAAGTAAGCTACTAGGTAAACCCTCTATTTCGGCTTTGGTTGTGAGAATTAAGCTAAAAGCTGTAGTAGCATCCAGAAGATGATTAGAAAACTTTGTAGACAAATCTGCTAACTGCATCTGAATAGCATTGAAACGTTCTCGTGCTGCTCCTTCTAAGCCCACACCAGACAATTTTGCATCCCGAATAGCTGCTTCAACAATCCGCTGCTGGGCTGATTCTAAGGTTTCCCAGGTATCACTAGCGCGTAGGGCTTTAAAAGCCTTGTAAATAGGTTTGCTTTGACCAAGGGTGTTAATAAACTGCACTACTTGCGGCTGAACCTTTTCATAGGCTATACGTAGTTCTGGGCTATTTTTAACACCCATCAAATGGTTCAGTATCCCCCAACTCCAGTGCAGCCTTTCTGTCAACTTTTCTAGAGGTTCTACTAAACCGCTCCAGGTAGGTTTGACATTAGCTTCTAAGATAGCTAATTGCTGCTCCAGGTCTGCTAACAGATGCCTGAAGGCTGGTTCTACTTGCTCCGGTGTAATCTCTGCAAACAGAGGTAAACCACAGCCTTGAATTAGGGAACTTTGAGAAATAGTAGCAGTTGCACTCATGGTTTTGTGTTAGTAGCCGATAAATAGACGGAACAATGATTTTTATTTATATAACTAATAATGTACCGTCACTACACAATTTGGCCTTGCTGGAATGGCAGTCTTATGAATTCATGAAAATCTACCAGCAAGCTGAAGCATAATTTTTGCATTAAGAGTGAGACATTGTTGCTGTTTTTGTCAGTTTTGTAGGGATAATCAACCATGATGAGTATTTTAGTATTTACAGGGTCATGAAAATTTTGCTTTCTGTTTTTTTTACACCTGTGGTTATGTTGTTGACTGCTGGTGATGTACTGGCAGTAATTATAACTAAGAATATCCAATATAAACAAGGTAATACCATTTTAGAAGGTTATTTAGCTTATGATGACGCTATCAAGGTTAAGCGTCCTGGGGTTTTAGTAGTTCATGATTGGACTGGCTTACAGTCTTTTACCAAAAAACGGACTGAGCAATTAGCCAAGCTGGGATATGTTGCTTTTGCAGCTGATATCTATGGCAAGGGTGTAAGACCAAAAAATCAACAGGAGTCGGGAACCCAAGCGACAATTTATCGCCAGGATAGAAAATTATTGCGTCAAAGAGCAACAGCAGGGTTACAAGTTTTACAAAACTATCCGTTAACTGACCCTAAACGCATCGCTGCTATTGGATACTGCTTCGGTGGTGGTACAGTATTAGAATTAGCCCGCAGTGGTGCAAATATTCAGGGTGTAGTCAGTTTTCATGGCAACCTGGATACCCCTAACCCCAGTGATGCCAAAAATATTAAATCTAAGGTATTAGTTTTACATGGTGCTGATGATCCCTTTGTGCCTGAAGAGCAACTCAAAGGCTTTGAAAACGAAATGCGTCAGGCAAATGTGGACTGGCAATTAATCTCTTACGGTGGTGCAGTTCATTCTTTCACCAACCCAGAAGCCAAAAATGATCCCAAAGGCGCACTTTATAATCCAATTGCAGAACAACGTTCTTGGCAGGCTATGCGGCAGTTTTTTGCGGAAATCTTTCGCTAAAAATCTTTAAAACCCCAAATATCGACGTTGCTGAATTGAGGTATGAATTCGGTTGTAGAGACGTTTCCTGAAAAGTCTCTACAAGGATTTTGGTATGAGATAAAATCATATTCATACATGGAATCAGCAACGCCAAAATATCTAAATATCCCATAAACCCGGTTTCCACAAGCGGCCTGGTTCGTTCCGTTATTGCAACTGGTAATCAGTAATATCAATTCACGTAGATTAAAACTACTGAATAATCTCCGCGTCACCACGTCTGTGTGTCTGTGCTTCTTGGTAGTGGTAGGAAATTTTGGATAAACCGGTCTAGTATTCAAGATTTGCAGTTTACCTATATAATAATTCTTGTGGAAGTATAAAAACCACAATATTTTAATCAATCTTACAAACTAAACATAACAGAAAAAAAGCTTAGTAAAAACTCATACAAGGATAAAAAATAATGCAGAAAAATTTATCAGATTGTGAAAAAGTATTACTTAAAAACTTTGAAGTTCGTCAGTATCTGGTAAAAATGTCGGAAATTGTCAAAAAATACTTCCCAGACAATAATACCGAGGCGGAAATATGGTGTAGTAAAATGTTTGAAGGTTTTAAAATTGTAATCCCTCAAGCGGATGGATTGATTGACGCAGTGCTGAATGTATGCTTTTGGCAACAATCCTCGGAAGATGGTAGTTTTAGCTTTACTGCCCCTTACAAGTTGGATCATATAGAGTTTCATTCCATATGGGACAAAGTATCTCAAGTAGATGCCTATTACAACTATTGTGGGAATTGGGTTTATAGCGGATGGGTTACAGAGGATAAAATAGCTCCTGATCAAGTAACTTCTCTTTGCGTAGAACTTTTTACTTTATTCAAAGACTTAACAATTACTTTATAGCGTTTCCTCATAGAGTAAAGTAAAAATTAATCTGCGTACTCGTCAAGAAGCCACCCTACAGGTGTCTATATCTGCGGTAAAATCTTTCTGGCTGTGCTTCACGAATGTGGGAACGGCTATATAGGTGAGAAAATTGAAAGTGAGAACATCGGAAAGTTGTAGCAGATAAATCTTTCAGCCGATTGACAACAAGATAAAATCATTCCTGTGTTGAAGAATATATCCAGGTAGTGAAAAATAATTTTTTACTACAATTCATTAGTACAGATGGGAGTAAGTCAACCAACCATTAAAAATTATGGAAAGCTTGTTTAATCTGCTTTTTGGAATTTTCAATTTTCAATTTTTAATTCCCAGAAAGCGGTACTAGTAGTTATTTTACAGACGACAACTGAGAAATTGTAATTGGCTTATGTCTAACCTACCAGAACTTAACAAAGAAACAATTTGGGCAATCATCAACGATACAATTGATGATGCTATCGTCAACCAATTAGTATGGTATCACTTAGGTTATCGCTACGACGTTGCAACTGAAAAATGGAACACCAGTCAAGTAGCACCAGCATGGCGAGATGAGTATTCAGAACCAATAGATTTTCTGGAGTCTCGCCCCGCAACCATGAAATTGACTCGTTCCATTCCCCAAGAAAACAAACAACTACTCAAAGAAAAACTAGGTTTCAAAGGTTACAAAATTGGTGAATTTGGACCACGACAAACTCGTAGGGCGACAGCAGCAAATTGGTTATTAAGTTATATGCTCATCACTACTGGAAAAATCGAGTAAGTTTTCAGGGTAGATATTTAGTCAAAAAATAAATACTTTTCACTAAATATCTGCTACTTCAGGAGTTACACTAATTCATCTATTTTCACTATAGAAAGCTCTATTTACATTAAATATTTTAATACCAAATTAATTTGTTTTTGTTCTTTTTTCTATTTCTAGAATAACAAAAAAAATAAGTTTATAATATATCTCAAAAGTTAGATTAAATAGATATTCCTTAAGGCTGATTGTATTATTTAATTTAATCCGCAATGATGTGTCAGCCTCATATAATTATCAACAACTTGATGACAATGACAAAGCTAATTGAATTTAAATTATTTGCTCCTTATAACAAAGGAGTAACCTTAGTTGGGTCTTTTTCCAATTGGCAAGAAATACCAATGGATAAATGCGAAGATGGATATTTTCGGACAAGTGTAGAATTAGCAGACGGAAGTTATCAATATAAATTTCGAGTTCAATCAAATTCCTGGTTTTTTGAACCAGAACAGTGGGTTGATATCACAGATCCCTACGCTACAGATATTGATGAAATGGGTGGGAAAGATAATGGCATTATCAGAGTAAAAGATGGGGATATTATTACTGATACCTATGTTTGGAGACATGATGATAAAGACCTATCACCAGATCATCAATTGGTAATTTATGAAATGCACGTTGGGGATTTTTCTGGTGGAGAAGATGATCCCTATGCAAGAGGCAAATATAAACACGTAATCGAAAAACTAGATTACCTATGTGAATTAGGAATTAATGCTATTGAGTTGATGCCTATCAAAGAATATCCTGGTAGTTATAGTTGGGGTTACAATCCCCGTTACTTCTTTGCCACAGAATCTAGTTATGGTTCTACAGCAGACTTAAAAAATATGATTGACGAGTGTCATGCTAGAGGCATTCGTGTGATTATGGACGGAATTTTCAACCACTCAGAAGCTTCCAGTCCTCTAACTCAAATCGACCATGACTATTGGTATCATCATTCTCCCCGTGATCCAGAAAATAATTGGGGGCCAGAATTTAATTATGAACATTATGACGAAAATTTAGATACTTATCCGGCTAGGAAATTTATTGGCGATACAATTAGATTTTGGATTGAAGAATATCATATAGATGGTATTCGCTATGATGCCGCAAGACAAATTGCCAACTACGATTTCATGAGTTGGATTGTCCAAGAAACTCAAAGAACTGCTGGTATTAAGCCTTTTTATAATATTGCTGAACATATTCCAGAAACCCCCAGCATCACTAATCAAGATGGACCAATGGATGGTTGCTGGCATGATAGTTTCCGTCATACCATTACAGTACATATTTGCGGTGATGTCTTTGATTTAGAAAATCTCAAAGATGTCATTGACTGTAAACGTCAAGGCTTTATGGGTGCAACCAATGTTGTTAATTACTTAACTAATCATGACCATGACCATCTCATGGTTGAGTTGGCTAATCGTAATATTTTTGACGAGGAAGCTATGAAGCGGGCTAAGTTGGGGGCAGCTATTCTCATGACAGCCATTGGTGTGCCTCTGATTTGGATGGGGGAAGAATTTGGTGAATATAAACCCAAACAACCTTCTTCAGCAAAAATTGATTGGAATTTGTTAGGTAATGACCTAAATCGCGGCTTGTTTGATTACTACAAAGGTTTGATTAATCTGCGTAAAACTAATCATGCACTCTACACAGAAAATATTGATTTTATCCACGAAAATACAGAAGCAAAAGTTCTGGCTTATAGTCGATGGAACGATGAAGGTTCTCGTGTAGTAGTCGTGGCAAATTTTTCTGATAACTTCCTAGCTGGCTACGAAATTACTAATTTTCCCTCTGGTGGTACATGGCATGAATGGACAGGTAATTATGATATAGAGGCAAGTGAAAATAGTATCATGACTGATTTAGGCTCTTATGAAGCCAAAGTATTTGTCTGGCAGAAGTGAAATCTACTTCACCTAAACCAGCATTCTAGTCATGTATAAGAGGGGGTAAATAACCCCCTTCATGAAGATGAAAGCTATAAGATTTATGATCAGCAAGTATTTTGGACATCAAACTTCATCTGATAATTCTATAAATTAAATCAATTAGTAATATTATTTAACTTCTATGAAAGAATCTTGTTTTTTTTCTTGAAAATGTGTATAGTAATCGTTTACACATTAATAGCATTTAGACAAATCAAGAGATTTGAGTCATGATCAACAAATTAATTAACACTAACATTAAAAGTTCTCACGTCTTATTAACTCCGAATGAAGTTAAGGCAAAATCACCTTTAACTAAGTCTGCGGAACAGACTATTTTGAAGTTTCGACAGGAAATAGAAAATATTCTAGATTTCCAAGATAGCCGGAAATTTATCGTAGTTGGGCCTTGTTCAATTCATGATCCAAAAGCGGCTATTGAATATGCTGAAAGGTTGAAAATTTTAGCAGAAAAGGTTCAAGATAAACTGCTATTAATCATGCGTGTTTATTTTGAAAAACCCCGAACTACTGTGGGCTGGAAAGGATTAATTAATGACCCGGATATGGATGATTCTTTTCATGTTGAAGATGGTATATTAATTGCCCGTAACTTGTTATTGAAACTTGCCGAATTAGGATTACCAACTGCCACAGAAGCCCTTGATCCTATTATACCTCAATATATTAGTGAACTGGTTGCTTGGTCAGCAATTGGCGCACGCACAACTGAATCACAAACCCACAGAGAAATGGCTAGTGGTTTGTCTATGCCTGTAGGCTTTAAAAATGGTACTGATGGTAATATTCACGTAGCTTTAAATGCCTTGAAATCAGCTAAAGAACCACATAACTTCTTAGGAATTAATCAAAAAGGACAAGTAAGCGTATTTCAAACTAGAGGGAATGCTCATGGCCATGTAATTTTGCGTGGTGGAAGTCAGCCTAACTTTGATGTAGAAAATATCAAACTGGTGGAAGAAGAATTAAAAGCGGCAAATTTACCACCCAGAATCGTGATTGATTGTAGTCATGGCAACACAAACAAAGATTACAGATTACAACCTGTAGTCTTAGAAAATGTGATTCAGCAAATAGTGGATGGTAATACCTCCATAGTCGGGATGATGCTAGAGTCCAATTTATATGAAGGTAATCAACCGATTACTGGCAAACGCGAAGAATTACAATATGGAGTTTCAGTAACTGATAAATGTATTAATTGGGAAGAAACAGAAAAAATTATTTTGGCTGCTCACGCCAAACTTTAGCAAAATAAATATAGCAGAGACGCAGGTTAATTTCTCTGCGTACCTCTGCGATTTACTCAGCGTACTTCTGCGTTTAAAAATTACAAAATCGACCTAATTTCCTTCAAATAAACTCTGCTAAAAGCTTCCTCAACGCCCAAGGTGTAATCCTCAATTAATCCCTGTCGCTGAATAGAAACCTCCTTGTCTTTCTTAATCACGACAATAGAACCATCTAAGACATCTCTTACCAACATCATTTCAGTTTCACTGGGATTATCTAAAACGACAATATTACTTCCTTGGTAAAACATTCCTTCTGGTTCCAGAATTTCTTCTGGGTATTCAGCAATGAGTAAGTCAAGTTTGGGATGACGCAACAAAATTTGCACATTCTGGTTGTAATCTTGACTCAATACTTTTTCTGAGCGATTGACTAAAACACCTTGACGACAAACAGCACCAATTGTCCATTCGGGATGCTGCAAAAGAATATGATCAATTGTTGCTTGCAGTTCAGTAAGGTCGATTTGATTAAAAGTAATAATTGGAATTCTGGCATCAATGCTAGAGTGAAAAAAGGTTGCCAAAATATGAGCAGGGACATCAACACTATTACCCACTGCTGGGTTAAGGTGCATCAAAATTCCTGGTGCAGAATTAATTTCTAGAATAGCAAAGTTGCCGGATTTCCAAGATTCAGAAAGATTTTTAGCAATGATATCAATACCCAGACAAGTGAGCCGAAAATGTTGGGCGATATCTTGCGCCAAAATAATATTGTCATGGTGAATTGGGTTTGTAGCATTAATGCTCATTCCCCCAGCAGAGAGATTCGCCACTTTACGCAGATAAACAGTGCGATCGCTCTTAACAATACTATCCAATTCTAAACCCTGCTCCTCTAAAGACAATTCCATTGCTTCATCAATCTGAATCTTACTCATGGGAGAAGTTGGTGTATCCCTCCTTTCCGGTTTCCCATTTTCCCGCCTAATTAATTCTTTAATGGTTGAGTGTCCATCACCCACAACCGATGCTGGGCGGCGTTCTGTAGCGGCGACAAATTTACCATCAACGCACAGTAACCGAAAATCCGTTCCTGATATGCTTTTCTCAACAATAATCCTGGTTGGCTGTTCATCTGGAATCGCTAACAACGCCCTATTATAAGCAGATTCCAACTCTCTAACATTTTGCACCTCAGCAGTAACACCAATTCCTTTGTGACCTACCACAGGCTTAACTGCAACTGGATAGCCAATCACTTTCGCTACCGCCACAGCTTCCTTTTCGGAGTTGACTATATCACCTTTGGGAACAGGGAAACCCAAGTTTTGTAAAAAGTCTTTACAGTCATCTTTGCGGGTACTGAATTCTGAATCAAGATGGCTATCACAATCAAAAGTCGTTGCGACTCCTCGCACCTGTTTTTTACCATAGCCATATTGCATTAGTCCTTCTTCCCACAAGTAGAAAGCAGGAATACCCTGTTGGTATGCAGTTCGCAATAAAGCGTAAACAGTAGGACCCCCATACACAGAGGCACGAAATGTATTTTGCAAGCTTACTAATCTTTCCTCAATTGAGAATTCCTCACCTTGAGTAATAGTTTCCAACCAATCCCAAACTAAATAAACTACTGATCTAGTTGTCCGTTCATGAAGTGATTGAATGCTAATTCTGAAAAAATTGGGATATTGCTTGATGCTCCAAAGATGGAAGTGCAAACCCATGTCTAATTTACCCACTTCCGAAACGACATGAGCAAATAAATCAGCGTAGGAATTATAGGTTTGCTCTGCTAAGTGGGGATAGCGTGGGCGAAGACCACTGGAGGTATCGCTAATAATTGAAACATACTCCTCAATTTTTAGGGGCTGTCGATATTCAGTCAAAGAAAAATCAAAAACTAGCGCCCCTGTATCTAAATAGGGATTAGGTCCAATATAATACCTTAAATTGAAAATATCGAAAACATCAGTTCTTCTAGCATTGATGCGAATGACATCGGTGCTTTGCTCTTGAACCATTGATTATTAACCTTTAGCTAAATACTCTGGAATCTGGTGGTTTCTGATATCAATTCACTTAATTAAAGCTACAAATGAATCTCCGCGTCAGAGCGTCTGTCTATTTGTACCTCACTCAACCGATAACCGCTATATCCAAATTGATTAAGTATTAAATCTGAATTGCAACAACTCAGCATATCCCAATGATCTAAAAGTTGCTCCTATCTCAGGACATAACTTCGACTAAATTACTGATTTCCTCAGAGACAGATGGAGCTTGAGTATGATCGCCTTCAACGTCTTTTCGATCAAAAAATCAAAAAAATATAACCTAAGAAAGGTGCAATAGGTTCGCCAAATGTATATAACTCAAAAAGGGCGTTCAGGGTACAGTCAAGCATGAATAACACACAAGCTAGTCTGAGAGATGAAGTTCGGCAACTTGCGGAGGAAGCATTTCACAACAAGTTGATTTCAGGATATGGAGATGGACCAGATATCAATGAGTACCAAATTGTCTACCAAGGTAAACCCAGGCATATCTCACTTGCACAAGCACGTCTTTTCTTAATTGACTTACTCTATAGGAGTCGAGTTCAGTAGAGATTAAATATAGCGTTTCCCAGTCTAGTGAAGTACAAAATCATCTGCGTCTATCTGCGTTCATCTGCGTTTTATTATTACTGCGTGTACCTCATTTGAGTGGTAATTGCTATAAGCTGCGAGAAATAATAGCCTCCACCTACCATTTTGCAGAACGGAAAATTGCTATTGATTTATTAACGGTTCTGACTAACAACTAAATACATTTTCATGGCTCTGCAATCTATCAAATGGATGATTCCTTACTTGTAATGTCATGTTTTAGTGAAAATAAATAACCAAAACTAGGAAGCATCATGACTGACATTCATAGCAAAAGGCAGCTAGTAATTATTGGTGGAGCCGAAGAAAAAGATGGAGATACCCCAATCTTGCGCGAGTTTGTGCGCCGTTCTGGTGGGACAAAGGCACACATAGTAATTATGACGGCGGCTACAGAACTACCACGAGAAGTCGGAGAAAATTATATTAGAGTTTTTGAGCGTCTGGGAGCCGAACAGGTTCGCATTATTGATACAGAAACTCGTGAAGATGCATCCTCATCTACAGCATTGGAAGCGATTAGTAAAGCCACAGGTGTATTTTTTACTGGCGGAGATCAAGCTCGCATCACCAGTATTCTCAAAGACACAGAAATTGATGCAGCGATTCACAAACGTTACTCGGAAGGCATAGTCATCGGTGGAACCAGTGCAGGTGCTGCTGTCATGCCAGATCAAATGATAGTCGAAGGTGATTCCCAGACTAATGCCCGAATTGAAGTGGTGGAAATGGGGCCTGGTCTTGGTTTTTTACCTGGGGTAGTGATTGATCAGCATTTTTCTCAGCGCGGACGCTTAGGACGCTTAATTTCTGCTTTAGTGCAAGAGCCTGTGGCCTTGGGATTTGGCATTGACGAAAATACAGCTATGGTAGTAACTGATAACCAGATTGAAGTCATTGGCGAAGGTGCAGTCACGATTGTAGATGAATCAGAAGCTACCTATAATAATCTGGATCAAATTTTGAAGGATGAGCCTTTGGCAATTGTCGGCGCGAAGCTACATATTTTGCCACATGGATACAAATTTGATCTAAAAACACGCCAACCTATCCTAGAGCAGCAGCCAGCGGCAAATGTGCCTGTACCCGTGGCTACAACTGGAAGCTAACTTTCTGGGAAATTCTGCCTCTTCTTTGATAGGGCGGCAACCCTAATTCACCACACAGCTTAGAGGTTGTGATATTATGGGAGACTGCTGAAGACATTAAAAAAAATAGAAATTGAATTAATCATGGCTCTGACGCAACAGCGCAAACAAGAACTAATTTCTGGCTTCCAAGTTCACGAAACCGATACTGGTTCAGCCGATGTCCAAATCGCTATGTTAACTGACCGCATTAACCGCCTCAGTGAACACCTCCAAGCTAATAAAAAAGACCATTCTTCCCGCCGGGGTTTATTAAAGATGATTGGTCAACGTAAGCGCCTTCTATCCTATATCCAAAAGGATAGCCGGGAAAAGTATCAAGCATTGATTAGTCGCCTCGGTATTCGTGGTTAGGAACTACCGCTTATGCCTGGTGAAGAATCAGAACGCAGTCGTTTACCCTTTGAGCCAAACAAAAAGCGCCAAAAACCCGCTAAAACTACTCCAAAAACTGCCCCTAAAACTAACAGTCAACCCATAGTCAAGTCTCAGGAATCTAGTAAACAGCCGCAAAAGCCCCAAACCTTCACTAAAGAAGAAATGGCGATTCCTGAAGTCGTCAGCCAGCGGATGATTCGCCGAGTGGCTGCTTTCTGCGGTATACCCACAGCGTTAGGTATTATCGTTTTAGTTGCCAGCTATCTGCTGATCACGTTCGCTGATATCCAACTGCCTCCCATTGCTGTGTTATTGGTGAACATGGGATTATTTGGTTTAGGGGTGCTGGGAATAACCTATGGTGTTCTCTCAGCTTCTTGGGATGAAGAAAGACCTGGAACTTTACTAGGTTTGGGTGAGTTTGGCATTAATTGGGGACGGATGACCGAAGTTTGGCGCGAAACTCGAAACAAGAACGTCTGAATCATTAGCGCTCAGGTATTTAGATAACTGTAATATTGGGTAGGTTTTTAAGCTTGAATGTTGAAGTGGAAATTTTATCTCTTCAACATCAATTTCCAAAAAATTATAATTTCTTATTTATACCCAATATTCAGAAAAAGTACTGGGCGCTACATTTTTTTTGATATTTTATCTGTTAACTAATAAGTATTAAATCCTAGGTAAGGTGATAGCTTTTTTCACATGAAGCTGTATAGAATCAGATTTCCAGGATACTAACCGCATATGTAGACACCCGTAAGGTGGCTGATCGTTCACGTAGTGTCTCCGACAGGAGAAGAGTACGCAGATAAACGCAGAGAAATTCCATAAGAAAGTATAAAAGTTACTCAAATAACAGGAATTTTAACATGATTGTTGTGATGAAAGTGGGTTCCCCACAGGAAGAGATAGACCGCCTAAGCGAGGAACTAAGTAGCTGGGGATTAACACCAGAAAAAATCATTGGACAGCATAAAGTCGTAATTGGTCTAGTCGGTGAGACAGCTAGCTTAGACCCTTTACAAATTCAGGAAGCCAGTCCATGGATTGAGCAAGTGTTGCGGGTGGAAGTACCCTACAAACGAGTTAGCCGCCAATTCCGCCACGGTGAAGCTTCTGAGGTAGTTGTTAATACGCCTGATGGGGCTGTTGTGTTTAGCGAACATCATCCATTGGTAGTTGTCGCTGGGCCTTGTTCGGTGGAAAATGAGGAAATGATTGTCGAGACGGCGCGACGTGTAAAAGCTGCTGGGGCTAAGTTTTTACGTGGTGGTGCATACAAACCCCGGACTTCACCTTACGCTTTTCAAGGTCATGGCGAAAGTGCCTTGGAATTGTTGGCGAAAGCGCGGGAAGTGAGTGGACTCGGCATTATTACCGAAGTCATGGATACAGAAGATTTGGAGAAAATAGGGGAAGTTGCGGATGTGATTCAAGTCGGGGCGAGAAATATGCAAAATTTCTCCATGCTGAAAAAAGTTGGGGCGCAACCGAAACCAGTGCTTTTAAAACGAGGTATGGCGGCGACGATTGAAGATTGGCTAATGGCGGCTGAGTATATTTTGGCTGCGGGTAATCCTAATGTGATTTTGTGTGAGCGGGGAATTAGAACTTTTGATCGTCAGTATACGCGCAATACTTTGGATTTGTCGGTTGTGCCTGTGTTGCGAAAACTGACCCATTTACCGATGATGATTGACCCTAGTCATGGTGTCGGTTGGTCTGAGTTTGTACCTTCTATGGCAATGGCGGCGATCGCAGCTGGTACAGATTCCCTGATGATAGAAGTACATCCCAATCCTGCCAAAGCCTTATCTGATGGACCCCAATCTTTAACCCCAGACCGTTTTGATAAGTTGATGCCAGAATTAGCAGTTCTAGCTAAATTAATGGGGCGCTGGCAACAACCGACACCTGTAGCAGTATAAAACTAATTCGTAATTTGTAACCATCATCCGAATTACGAATTACGAATTACGAATTACGAATTACGAATTACGAATTACCTTCTTCTGCTACCAAAACCAGAAGAACGGCGACTTGACGAACGTCCACCACTACCAAAACTACTACCAGAATTGCGGCGGGTTGAGCTAGAGTTACCAGAAGGACGCAGGGTACTGCCACCAAAACCAGAACCTGTAGCTCTACTACCTGTATTTGTTCTTGGTGTCGTGCGAAGTGAGTTTCCAGATGACCTAATCGTTCCTGTGGTGCGGAAAGCGGTGCGATTTCTCACTGCTGCGGGTGGTTCATTGTAGCGAGTACGATAGCTAGAAACAGCTTGGTCATAGGTAGAACCATATCCACCATAGCCATTCATAATCCCACCTGACTGATAAACAGGGGGTACATAGTACTGAGGTCTAAATAATAGACTACCAATGGCTTGACCTGCCACGTTACCAGCCAAAGAAGCTGCAAAAGGTGTCCAGAAGTTAGATTCTTGACGAACAACAACTGTTTCTCTTTGTCCAGTTTGGGGATTAGTTTTGGTTTCAGTAACGTTATGAACGTACTCGATTTTAAAATCTTCTGTCAGGTATAGGGCTGGCTGTCCATTTTCTACCTTCAAGTAAGTTTTTTTACCCTCTTTGATTTCTTCATCTGTCAGCCGTGCCATTTGTAACTTTTCGGTGGCAAATGTTGGAGGCTGACTATTGAGTAAAAACAGCGTATACTCCCCATTACCATCGTTGTAGGTGGCTTGCTGTACTGGATACTGTCCATCACTTATTTTCGTGGGGGTAGCAGTTTGGCTCACATTGTTATTGGAAGATGTAGTTTCGTTTCCTCCCCCACAGGCGACAGTTGTCAAGCACAAACTCAAGGCTAGAAGAATGACTGTAAATTTACGTGCTATGGTCATGATCATTGTGTGATTTTCCTAAAGTGATCGATGCGGGTAGTAATTATAGACTAACTAACAAATTACAAAGGAATCAATTCCGGAAAATACTGCAACAACTGATCGTTAGTCAGTTCGTCACCTAACTGGGCTGGTGAAAAATGCACTTGGATGGCTCGGAGTTTATGTTTGTAGTGCAGATTGATTAAAGCTTTAAAGCCTTCCTTCAGCGCCTGGATATTAGAAAGATCTGCTTCTAATTCTGGTACTTCTCCTTCATAAGCCACTGTCAGCATGACTACTACGTTGCGGGTGACAGGGATAGATAAAGGTTCATCGAAACGGGAAACTGCACTAAAATCTGGTTCACTGAGATATCTTTGGGCGGAGTCGGTAAATAATTCATTGACATAATCTCCCGCTTCGCCTTCACTCCAAAATACATCGCCTTCATTAGCGGCTGAAGTCCAGTATTCATCATATTGAAGTAGGCTTTGGCAGATTGAGACTAATTCTTCTCCCAAAACTTCCAAATCGCCATCAGCATCAATTGCTTCCCGTGCGGCGCGGTTTAAGATTCCCAAAATTGGTGCTACTTCGCCCCCGTTTAAATGCAGGAATAGACGACAGACGACATAGCGAGTTTTACCCATCATCCGATTAAAGCCATCGCGCATTGTTTGACTCCCAAAATCTATTATTTATACTAATTTAGTCTGAGGATTATAAAATCCATGTAAGTATTCAGGATAGAGAATACAGAAGACGCTACGCAGACCTCGGTTCAGGAGAATAAAGGCTTTTTTAGTAAACTTTGATGATTTTGATAAAATCTCACCTCTCTCTATTCTTCATTTCATAAGCATTCTGACTCCTGACTCCTGACTCCTGACTCCTGACTCCTGAATTCTTACGAATCAATCAATTCAGATTACTGGATTATCGACCCATGAAATAAAATCCTTGCACAAAATCTAAGGTCATCTTGAGTGAAGGCATAATATATTCTGATTCAATCGATATATCATCAACAGAAGTACTCATAGGACGATTCATCAATCGTTTGCCAAAGTTAGGATGATCATAAAGAGTTAAAGATTGAGCGTTAGAATTTGTTAATATTGTTTGGGTTGGCGCTTTAAAAAATCTTAATTTTGCTGCTACTTCTAGATTCTTTTTCGTCTGTTTAATTGTCTTTGACTTATTCAGAGCTTCCTCTACCAAGAAGATTATTTTTTTGACAAGTTGTGGTGATTTGAAACTTTGGTTAGTCATCGTTTCTTTACGAATCATCTCTACCATTGTGTAGATATTTTTTTGGGTAGCAGCGGCATCCTTAAAGGGAAGAATAGCCATAAAAGCTGTTGGTAATAAAGCTTCATCGCTATCGACTCGAAAGGTAAAAATAGTTCTACGGCTTCCGTTTTCTACACTGGGTATTTGTATCAGTCCCGCATATTCTTGAGCAATTTGGTAATAAGTCCCAGCGAGAACAAAGTTAGCTTCGTGTTCTAAAGGTAAGTCTACAATAATGCGAATTGTCGGCGGAGTAGCATTAAAAAAGTCCCGTGATTCTTCCTCATTAAAATTTTGAATGATGGTGCGATCGCCTGTAGGCGAAAGGTCAACCCAGTCGCATTTGATGCCTTCAATTTTTAAACCAAAACGGGGAGTGGCGTAAAGTTTTGTACCAGTTAATGTAGCTCCAGTTAAGTCAGCACCAATCCATTCGACTTTAATTAATTTTGTCTGAGTTAAGTTAGCGTGTACTAAACTTGCATTGGTTAAATTGGCATTACTCAAATCTGCCCCAGTTAAGTTGGCTCCACTCAGTTTGGCATTGCTCAAATCTGCCCAAATTAGATTTGCTCCTCTCAAATCTGCCCAACGAAGATTTGCCCCACTTAAGTCTGCTCCACTAAGATTGGCCATGCAAAGTTGGGACTGTCTCAACTCACTGTCACGTAAATTTGCCCCACTGAGATCGGAAGAAGTCAAATCAGTGGCGTTTAAATTAGCCATTTCTAAGTTGGCTTCCCGCAAACAAGAGCCTCTTAAATTGGCTTCGCTCAAGTTAGCGTGACGGAGATTAGCCTGACGCAGTGTAGCTTCTCGTAAATCGGCACTGTTGAGGTTAGCTTCACTCATATCAGCGCGAGTGAAATCAGTGCGAATTAACTCAGCGCGAACTAAGGAAGCGTGACGGAGTTGAGTGCGACTAAAATCTGCTCTAATCAAATTAGCGACATTGAGACTGGAGTTGTTAAGAATTGCCCCAGCCAGATTTGCGCCACTGAGCCTAGCTACATTCAGCTTGGCATAACTCAAATTAGCTTCGGAGAGGTTTATTCCACTGAGGTTAGCTACGCTGAGATTAGCTTGGCTGAGATTAACACCATTAAGTTTAGTGCCGCTCAAGTTGACTTCCGCTAGTTCAGCGCCACTAAAATCTAAGACTCCCCTTGCATATTTTTCTAATAATTCCTCTATAGTCATGAGCCTACCTCTCAGATGCCAACTTTAATAGTTGGTAAAGTTATGCAGAGAATATGTAAAAGTTTAGTTGTCAATTGAAAAAATGAAAATTGGTATTTTAGGACTGGGACTGATAGGCGGCTCTCTGGGTTTTGATTTACAGTCGCAAGGACATCATGTTTTAGGAGTTAGCCGTCGTGAATCAACCTGTAAAAAAGCTGTTGATTTGGGAAGTGTGAATGAAGCCTCAGTTGACTTGAGCCTGTTGGCATCAGCCGATGTTGTATTTATTTGCACCCCTATAGGACTTATTGTGCCTCAAGTTGAACAGCTAATTGCTCATTTACCTGCGACTACTATCGTGACTGATGTAGGTTCAGTAAAAACACCAATTGTAGAGGCGATTGCCCCCATTTGGGAAAATTTTATTGGTGGTCATCCAATGGCGGGAAATACGGATGTAGGCATAGAATCTGCACAACGAAATTTGTTTGTTAATCGTCCTTATGTACTCACACCTGTAGCGACAACGCCAATTAGTGCCATTACAGTGTTAGAGGAAATTGTGCGATCGCTTGGTTCTATTATCTACCATTGTCAGCCAGAAAAACACGACCGTGCTGTTAGTTGGATTTCTCATTTACCTGTGATGGTTAGTGCCTCCTTGATAGCTGCTTGTTTGAGTGAAACAGACCTAGAAATTGCCCACCTTGCCCAAAATCTTGCTAGTTCAGGTTTTCGAGATACCAGCCGTGTTGGTGGTGGGAATCCAGAATTAGGGGTGATGATGGCACAATATAATCGTCAAGCCTTGCTACACTCGCTACATCAGTATCGTCAAAACCTCGACGAATTTATTTACCTGATTGAACAAGAAAAGTGGGAACAGCTAAACGAACAAATGAATTTAAATCAACAGACTCGACCTAAGTTTGTTAAAGATTAATAATATAGCGTTTTCTTGTCAGTTGAGGTACAAATTTATCGAAAAAGGGAACAGCGAATAGGGAACTCTTAAAAGTTTTTCCTATTTCCTGTTCCCAAGGCGTGGGAGTAATGCGGTTTTACTTTCAGGTTGATACAAATGGACAGATGGGTCAGGGGACGCACAGACGCGAAGATTCATTTGTAGCTTTAATTAAGTGAATTGATATAACTTGTTGAGGCTTTAAACTATTAACAAATTTGTTTATAACTCATATCATGTTCGCTTAATTGCTATATTAAAAAAGTCATCGCGTCCCCCCTTCACCGCGCGGTTCCCTAACTATAAGTCTTTAACCGAACACGATATCAGTGGGGATTAAAACAGCTAATCTCGCCACAAAGCAATACCACCTAATAACCCGGTGATATTGGGAATAAGTTTCACGTTTAAGGGCAAATTCATATTCACTCGCACCGCTTCACCACCGCCGATGTAAAGACAATCATAGTTAAACAGACTTTGCAAAGATGCGATCGCTTTTTCTAACCGCCGATTCCATTTTTTATCCCCAATTTTTTCCAAGGCTGCACGTCCTAGCTGTTCTTCATAAGTCTTCCCTTGACGAAACAGATGATGTCCCATCTCCATATTTGGTACTAACTTACCATCAACAAATAAAGCGGAACCAAAACCAGTCCCCAGGGTAATCACCAATTCCACACCTTGACCTGCAATTGCACCTAGTCCTTGCATATCTGCATCATTAATTACTTTCACGGGTTTATTTAGTCGTCCAGCCAGTGTTGTTGCTAAATCAAACCCAATCCAACTTTGATCTAGGTTGGCGGCTGTTTCCGTGACTCCACAACGCACAACACCAGGAAAACCAACGGAAACTCGATGATACTCACCTTGAGATGAGGCTAACATCGCAATGGCATTAATGACTACTTCTGGTGTCGCGGGTTGGGGTGTTTCTAACCTTCCCCTTTCTGTTAATGGTTTACCTGTAATATCCAAAACCATGACTTTGACACCACTACCGCCAATATCCACCGATAGGGTGCGAATTGATCCGTTATCTTCAAGCATTGGTTTTTTTATCTCCTGCTGCAACTTCTTTGGTTATTATGCGCTGCTAAATTCTCGTCAGCAGCAGATTTTTTGAGAGTCTTCAGCTTTGCTTGCAGTTATAAATCTCTATCGCCACCCTCATCTAGATTTGCTAGTGTAGGAATAGCGCGAAGATTGGTGATACTGGCTCTCTATTATTAAAATTCCTTTTTGAGAAAGCATTATGACGGCGTTTGAATCTAACAGCCTGCGTTCTTATAGCCAAGAAGAGGTGCAGCAAATTCTGCAATTAGCGATCGCTCGTCAAACTGACGATCTTGATCAAGAATTTTCATATCAGCAGATACTAGAAATTGCTGCTGAGTTACAAATATCACCTGATTTAGTAAAAGTTGCAGAACAGGACTGGTTAGGACAAAAAAGTGAAGTCCAGCAGCGCCAAGCTTTTGAGGTTTACCGCTGGGGTAAATTCAAAAAGCGTCTTGGTAATTATACTATTGTCAATGGTTTTTTGCTGCTGATGGACTTGATTGGGGGCAATACTCTTTCTTGGTCACTTTATATTTTACTATTTTGCGGTTTAGCCATAGGGCTGGATATCTGGAATACGTTTCAAACTAAAGGTGAAGAATACGAAGTTGCTTTCCAAAAATGGAATCGTAAGCATCAAATTAAACAGACTATCAATACAGTTTTAAATAAGTGGTTTAAAACATGGCAAGGTTAAAATAATTCGTAATTCGTAATTCGTAATATTTCCTTCGGAAACGCTAGGGATACGTAATTCGTAATGCCTCTTTCAGAGGAACTATGCCTACGGCACGCTACGCGAACGCTAACGTAATAGTGCCTACAGTCCCGCTAGGGATACGTAATTAAGTTTTGCAACGGGGATTTAGACCCCCAGAATTTGTTAATTTAAGACATAAATTTAGTAACCTATTGTACAAATAAACACAGATAATCTGTGATTAGATAAAGATATATTTACCGAATAGCTAATTGCCGATTTGATAGCAAAGTATACATCAAATCATAGTGGCATTTTGACCAGTTTTTAATTTTTGAATATTATATAATCAGAAAATAAATAATTAATTATATAGCTCTATTAATTTTCCCATATTCAGGAAAACAGAGTACGATTACGGATTATTTATCATGCATTCACGCATCTCAGATCATGATTTGCTGCTTAAATCCAGATTGTTCAAATCCCCAAAATCCAAAGGGAAATCAGCTTTGTCAAACTTGTAAAACTCCCCTTGTACCACTTTTAAGAAATCGCTTCCGTGTCATTCGGGTGCTTTCAGATGAAGGGGGATTTGGTAGAACCTATCTATCAGAAGATACAGATAAATTAAATGACTACTGTGTAGTTAAACAATTAGCTCCAAAATTCCAAGGAACTTGGTCACAAAAGAAAGCAATGGAGTTGTTTAGTGAAGAAGCAAAGCGACTTCGTGAACTTGGAGAACATCCACAAATTCCCACTCTATTAGCTTACTTTGAGCAAGATAACTGTTTGTATTTAGTTCAGCAATTTATTGATGGACATAATTTATTAACAGAGTTGCAATTAAGAAAGACCTATAGAGATTGGGATATTCAATCTATTTTGCTAGATTTGTTGCCGATTATCCAGTTTATTCATGAGCGGGGAGTTATTCATCGAGATATCAAGCCAGAAAATATTATTCGCAGGAAAAGTGATGGCAGATTAATTTTAATTGATTTTGGTTCTTCTAAACAATTAACAGCCAAAGGTCAAAAAAAGCATGGAACTTCAATTGGTTCACATGGTTATTCTTCCATTGAACAAATTAGAGATGGCAAAGCTTATCCCGCTAGTGATTTATTTAGTTTAGGGGCTACTTGCTTTCATTTATTAACGGGAATTTCTCCTTTCCAATTGTGGATGGAACATGGATACAGTTGGGTAAAAACTTGGCAGAATTATTTGCGAACTCCTGTGAGTAATGAAGTAGCACAAGCTATAGATAAGCTGTTACAAATAGATATTAAGAATCGCTACCAATCAGCTAATGAAGTTATCAGAGATTTGAGTAAACAGTATACACATATATTACCACCAGCTAGTAATTCATTTGTCCAATTACCAAAAAATCATTCAACTACTTATCCAAAAAAATATATTTTCCTGAGAAATGTACTTTTGATAGCTGGGGTGATTTTATCTTTGGGGTTGGGAGAATCTGGTTATAGACATTTTCGCCAGTTAAAAACTGGTCTTTCCTCTAGTTTCAGTCCACCACCAATTAGTACAGTTAAGAGTGATGCTATTGTCCATCAGTCTCAAGAGGAATCTTTGGGGAAAATGTCTTTGGTGAAAACTCTCCCAGGTGAGGAAGATTTGATTTTGTCTGTGGCGATTAGTCCTGATGGTAAGATGATTGCTAGTAGTGGCGATTGCACGAAGGGCTGCGAGGAAAAAAATAGCATCATTAATTTATGGGATATTAGCACAGATCAGGAAATTACAGCCCTGAAAGGACATACAAAAAAGGTAAATGTGGTAGCTATTAGCCCTGATGGTAAAAGTTTGATTAGTGGTAGTGATGATTCCACAATTAAAGTTTGGAATTTAAGCACTAAAAAGCTGATTCATACTTTAATAAGTCATGCTGACGCAGTTCATGCTTTGGCGATTAGCGCTGATGGAAAAACTTTAGTGAGTGCTAGTGATGACAAAACAATTAAAGTTTGGAATTTAGCAGAGGGAAAGCTAATTCATACTTTTAAAGGTCATTCTTACTGGGTGCGAACTGTAGCGATGAGTCCTAATGGTGTCACCTTAGCCAGTGGTAGTTTTGACAAGACGATTAAACTCTGGAATATTGCTCAAGAAAAGCCAATTCGTACAATTACACCCAATTTACAAACTGTGACTACTGTCGCTTTTAGCCCTGATGGTAAAATTTTAGCAAGTGTTAGCCGCGATAGCTACGCTCACCCCAAGTATCGCAAAATTAAACTGTGGAATATCGAAACTGGGGCGGAAATTCCTACTCTGATGGGACAAGAGAATAATGTGACGACTATTGCTTTTAGCCCAGATGGTAAGATTTTAGCTGGTGCTAACCGCGATCGCACGATTAAATTATGGGATGTGTCTACAGGTAAGGAAATTAGCACCTTACAGGGAGATACTAGTACAGTCACATCTTTGGCTTTTAGTGCTGATGGTAAGACTTTGGTTAGTGGTGGGGAAGATAAGAAAATTAAAATTTGGCGGTTGTCTGAGTAGGCTGATATTCCTGGTTTTTCAGGGAATTAGGGGATATTTTTGGAGTTTAACCGAGTACCGTGGGTTTAAATCCCCGTCACAAAACCTAATTACGAATTACGAATTATTTAACTGCGATCGCTTTCCCAATCATTAATCACTTTTTGTAAATACCACTCTTCCGACATCCCCGGATACACATTTTTCTTTTGCTGAATCAGTCTTTGGGCGATTTCCCAATATCCCCCCACTAGACGTAACAGTTTTTGACGTAATAGATTATGGGTGGCTTTGTTTGTTTCTGGGACAGATGACTGGATTTTTTGCAGGCTATTTAATACTTGTTGATAATTTTCCCAGTCTTCTTGTTCACAAAATATACTCGCTGCTTTTTGATAATCTGCGATCGCTTTTGACATTTCTTCTAAAAAGGTGTAAGCTAGTCCGCGATTGTAGTAAGCTTGTGGATCATGGGGATTAATTTGTAAGGCTTGAGCGTAGTCTTGAATAGCAGCCAGATAGTTACCCATTGACCGATAAACATTACCTCTAGCAATATAGACTAAACCATTTTCTGGTTCTATCTTGATTGCTTGGTTAAAATCCGATAACGCCCCTTGATGATCTCCTAACTGCGAACGAGCCTTTCCCCGATTGCGATAGACAATAGCAGCTTGAAAATTTAGTTGTAGTGCTTGATTAAAATCTGCGATCGCTTCTCGATAATTTCCCATTTTACAACGCACCACCCCACGACAGCAATAAGCTTGTGCATCTTGGGAATCAGCTTTTAAAATCCAATTTAAATCAGCAATTGCTTCTCCTGTGTCTCCCTTTTCCGCCTTATCTAATAATTGCGTGAAATAATCTTTAGTAGATATGACAGGAGTCGGTTTAGAAGTGGGTGGATTTACGGTAGATTTTTCTTGAGGTTGTATTTGTTTAATCTTCTCCAAACAGAGACGACAATTTTCTGCATCCTTTTGTACTAGATATAATTCTGCGGCTTTTTTAAAATTAGCGATCGCATCTTGAATATATCCCTGTTTGCGTCGCACTATCCCCCGCAAATCATAACCAGCAGCAAAATTCAGATTCAGCTGAATCGCTTTTTCTACATCTTCTAAACAACCAGGTAAATTTTTCAGCGCCAACCTAGCTAAAGCGCGACAATAATAAGCTTGGACACTTTTGTTATCAAGTTTGATAGCTTCGGTATAATCAGAAACAGCTTGGAGAATTGCACCTGAATCATAATATGCTAAACCCCGTTTTACGTAAGCGGCGCTAAAATAAGGATCTACCTGTATAGCTTGGTTAAATTCTGCAATCGCACCAGCATAATCTTTTTGTTGAGCTTTTTCTAATCCCCGATTGTAAAATTCCTCATTCATAATCTTTTATTTTCAATAATACTTCTATAGCCATCCTATATATAATATCAAAGCCTCTCCTCCCAAGGGGGGAGAGGTTTAGAGTGGGGTTCTTAGAGGATGTCTGAAAACTTTTTCGTGTGAGATCTAACACTTGTAGATCCTCCTAAATCCTCCTTAAAAAGGAGGACTTTGAGTAATTTATCCCCCCTTGGAAAGGGGGGTGAGGGGGGATCTTGATCAATTCTGATACTTCTCAGACATCCTCTTAGGTAAACTCTACAACTTTTCCAGACATCCTCTATAAACAATACTCAATCTACAATTAAACTAGGAGAAGTCAGCACAAAAACATCCCTAGTTCCAGTAGTTGGATTTTGAGGTTTAATGGGAGTAGTAAAGTGAAAAAATTCATGATCATTAACTAAAAGCAGTTCTCCTGGTTGGAGGATCTTGTTAAAAACTGGTTTCTCTTTTTTAGCATTGTACAAATGCGTTTCTCCACCTTGAATATTGTTTCTACTCACAGCAAATATCCCAATAAAATCAGTACCATCTTGATGGATACCTTCCGGTGCTGGATTTCCTAAATGTCCAGGGGAACAACTAGTTCTGATTTGATGAACACCAATTTCTGCTTCCGGGTGAAGTTGACAAGAATCACAAAATGCTAAAACAACCTTCTTAAAAATATCCAGTTCTACCAACCTATCATCCAAATCTGCAAACTCTCTTTTGATATCACCCAATAAAGGATTATATTCTCCGCTTTGAAATAGATGTCCATGAGGAAGTTTAATCAACTTATCCCCTGAAACTATCAGCCGCGATAACCTTCTGGAGCGATATTCTCCCTTAATGTAAGGATCAACTGGTAAATTATGAAAAAATGGCTGTAAATCTTCAGTATTAATCGAATTTACCTTTCTGAGAGTAAACAGAAAAGCATATTCTAATTCCGTCGCACGTGAGACTTCTTGCATAGGATATTTCTCCTTGCATTTTTTAACCCTCCCAGTTTTTTTACATAGGAGGTATGTGATCTCTATTATATGCCACTAGAATTTAAATATCGTAAATTTAACTACAAAAGTTACCATTTTGTGATATTAATGAGACAATTTACAAAATAAAGGGAACAGAGAATAGAAAGTGTCTTATTTCTTAAAACTTTAGTAATGAAAACGTAGCCCGAACAATAAAACGTCCAAGTTTTCAATCTCACTCTTTTAAGGGTGGGTTTCACTGTTCCCCCTTCACTGTTAAGAGTTCCCTCTGAATTATTACAATGACTGATTGGCTTTATCGCTATCCAACACTATATTCTGGTATTTTGCTCAAACGCTACAAGCGCTTTTTTGCTGATGTTCAACTAGCTTCAGGGGAAGTAGTGACAGCACACTGTCCCAATACAGGGCCAATGACTGGAGTTTCAACTATTGGTAGTGCAGTACAGCTTTCTAAAAGTGATAATCCTAACCGCAAATTAGCTTATACCTTAGAGTTAATTCAAGTAGAAAATATAGAACCGACTTGGGTAGGTGTGAATACAGCTTTACCAAATCGGGTAGTGAAATTAGCTTTAGAAAAACATCTTTTTCCAGAATTAGGTGACTATAGCCAAATTAAAGGTGAAGTGGTTTATGGCCAAGATAAAAAAAGTCGAGTAGATTTCTTTTTAACAGGAAGTGATGAACAACTTCCGATTTATTTAGAAGTGAAAAATACGACTTGGACACAAGGTAATTTAGCACTGTTTCCCGACACAGAAACCACAAGAGGACAAAAGCATTTACGAGAATTAATGGCACTTTTACCTCAAAGCCGGGGAGTGATGCTGTATTTTATTAATCGGGGTGATTGTCCAGAGTTTGCCCCTGGTGACAGTACCGACCCTGTATATGGTAAGTTGTTACGGGAAGCTATAAACCTGGGTTTAGAAGTCCTACCCTGTCGTTTTGATGTTTCTCCAGAAGGCATTCGTTATTTGGGTTTAGCAAAACTGAAAATCTAATCTCACCGGAATAGTGCTGTTAGCGGTAGCGGGGCGTTTAGCCCGTACCGAGTACCGAGTAATGAGTGTTGATTATTCTAATATAAACCATTGGTTTTTTATTCTTTCCCCCTGCCCCTAGTCCCTCCTTCTTTCCCAACAATAATGATTTACCAACTTACTTATTCTGCTTTCCAGGCATTAAGTTGATCTTGGAATTTTTCCAGATTTTTAGGTTTATACTTGAGCGAAGGATCTTGCCAACGCTTCTTTACAGTGACATCCAAATCTGAAAACTCACCATCAACTTTGCGTAATATCCTTGGTAAAGGAATACCAAATATTTTTGGATCATGGTGAAAAATAGTTTGATAATTTGGTTTAATCCCATCTTCAACACAGCTTTTATCTAAATCTAGACCAATTGCAGCTACTTGAGCCATCATCCAATCGAGTGCAGCATCTGATAAACCTCTCGTTGATTGTGTTCCTCCTCCCACACAACCGTGATCACCAGGAAACCATATTTGTGTCACTTGGTTTGGAATATCAGCATTAGGAGTCATAGGAGTTACATCAAATGCTTTGCGAGTTTCGTCAATCGCCACCGCATGGAATGCTTTCTTAATCCGGTGGTTGAGCTTGGTATCAAAAAACTCATATTTCTTATTAAGCCAGTTGTCAAGAGGGATAAAAGGAATCAGATCTGGAACACCTAAAGCACCCACAGTATCCCAACATCCTAAGACTTCAATAGGTACATTTCCACCGTATTGTTCGCGAAACTTAACTGCTGTTTCACCACTAGGATGAGTATCTTTATCTCTATTTCGGTAAAGCTCGTAAGCTTGTGGAATCTTCCGAATGTATTGTCTTTTCAATAATCCTGAACAATAAATTAATCCAGCCAAGCAGCGTGCAGTATAAGCACCACGACTGAAACCAAATAGATAAATTTCATCTCCCTCTTCATAGTTGAGGCACAAAAAACGGTAGGCTTTTTGAATCGCTTGGTCAATTCCCACGCCAAAAGCACCTCCTCTGATTTTATCGACTAAGTTTCCAGTTCCCAGACCTTCGTCGTAAAATAATATTTGGTAAATGTGATCATCAGAGAGTGGTTTAATAGCTTCAGCCAGTTTTACCACATTGGTTGGATATGGAGTTTCTAATGTTTGCCAAGTTCCATCACAGCAGACAATAATCCTTTTCATTTGCATTCACTCCTCTAGAGAAAATTCTGAATTTTGATAGTAAAAATTTTGACAAGGCTATAATTTTGTGTATATTAACCTCTAATAGGGCAAATAAGCTCAAAAAAGTAATGATATTTAAATATGTCTCAAGCTATATGAAATGTAATATTAGGGTTACATGATCATCAAATTCTGTCACAACATAGGTGTAAAGTAGCTGATAACCTGATGATTATTCTTTTAATGGGCGTTTCTGGTTCTGGTAAAACTAGCATTGGGAAACTTTTAGCAGAATCACTAAATTGGGAATTTAGCGACGCTGATACATTTCACCCACCAGCTAACATCGAAAAAATGCAGGGTGGTATTCCCCTCAATGATGCTGATAGAATGCCTTGGTTAGAAGATTTACAAGCTGCTATCAAAAATTGGCAACAAGAAAATAAAAATGTAGTTTTGGCTTGTTCTGCCCTTAAAGCTAGTTATCGCCAAATGCTGATAATTGATAATCGTGTTCAGCTAGTTTATCTGAAAGGTGCATTTGATGTGATTGAAAAACGGCTAAAAACGCGACAAAATCACTTTATGACCGAAAAGCTCCTCAAAAGCCAGTTTTATGACCTTGAAGAGCCAAATAATTGTATCTGCGTTGATGTTTCTGAATCGCCTGAAGTGATTGTAGAGAAGATTAGAAAAGCTTTAGGAATTTAGGCTAGTTGATGAGATGATTACCATACTATGTGTTTGCCGTCATGATAAATCATGTCAGATCTGTTTCCAATCATTGAAGTTCCCCTAGATGCTTCTCAGGATATTGAGGATTTGGGAACACGAATAAAGTTCTGGTTCTATGACGATAACCTTAGTCGTTGTCTCTTTAAGAAAGCTAGACCAAATACTGGAGAGGATTGGGCAGAAAAAATTGCTACTGAATTGTGCAAATTACTGGGACTACCCCATGCTGAACAGGAATTAGCTATATACAGGGGAGAAAAAGGTACTGTTTCACCCTCATTTTTACGAGGAGAATGGAAAAACGGTACTCTCATTACTGGTAGGGAAATTCTCGCTCAAAAATTACCTGACTATCCACAACATCCAAAAGATCATTCCCAACACACAATTAATAATGTATTCAGTACCATTGAAGCTACTTCGCTTAACTTACCGATAGAATGGATACCACCAGAAGGAATTAATACTGCAATTGATACTTTTGTCGGATACTTGCTGTTAGATGCGTGGATAGGTAATACTGATCGACACCATGAAAACTGGGCATTTATCAGTGTTAAAGATAGAATTTACTTATCACCAACTTATGATCATGGTTCTAGTCTTGGTAGAAACGAGCCTGACTCCAAACGACAACAAAGATTAACCACAAAAGATAAGGCTTTTGCTGTTGAATCCTATGCCCAAAAATGCTATTCTGTTTTTTATACCCAAGTTGGTAATACACACCGCCTCAGAAACTTTGATGTTTTTTGTGAAGTAAAAAAACTTTATCCCAATGCTGCAAAAATTTGGCTTGATAGATTGGCAGAAATTAGCAGTAATGATACTTTAAAAATTATTATGCGTATTCCCAAACATCGAATATCCATACCAGCAATAGAATTTGCTCACAAAATACTTGAATTAAATCAAAAGGAACTGCTAAATTTACAGTGAATTTTTTATCTATGAAAACTCTTTTCTTAGCTTGGCAAGATCCAACAACTCGTGCTTGGTTCCCTGTCGGGAGATTAACATTTGATGGTGAAAAATATACTTTTGTATACACCCAAGGAGCTAGACAAGCACAAGATAAATGTGATTTCAACCTAGTATATTCGTTCCCAGATTTGCACAGGGTTTATAAATCAACTGAATTATTCCCATTGTTTTATAACCGAGTGATGCAAACTTCTCGACCAGACTATAAAGATTGTATTCAATGGCTGAATATACCTGAAAACGAAGATGATCCAATTGCTATTCTTTCGCGTTCTGGAGGACGTAAGGTAACAGATCATTATGAAGTTTTCCCTTGTCCAGAACCTGATGAAAATGGTTTATACAAAATTCATTTTTTTGCTCATGGTTTGCGACATTTTCCCCCATCTGCAACCGAAAGAATTCATCAATTACAAACCCAAGAAGTTTTGTATTTAGCTAACGAATTTCAAAATCCCTATGACTCACGTGCATTGCTTTTATGTACAAAGGATCATCATATTGTTGGTTATTGTCCCCGCTATATTGTAGATGATGTTTTTAAACTAAACAACAAAAATTCAGAACTTCTAAAAGTATACGTTGAGCGCATCAACCCAGTACCAGCACCACTTCAGCTACGTTTATTATGTAGTTTAACCGCAGAATGGCGTGATGATTTTCGTCCATTTTCCAGTCAGGAATATCAACCAATAGTAGCTGATATCCCTGCTGAATATGTAACGATCTAAAGTTGATGAGAAGCCAGAAAAGCATCAACTTCAGCCGCAGTGGGTTGGGATGCGATCGCACCAGGTTTAATAGTAGTTAGCGCCCCCACAGCACTAGCATAGGTGACAACTCGTTTTGCGGTTTCTCCATCCCGCAAATTTTGAATTCCAGATATATGTAATTGATGGATAAACCCAGCTAAAAAGCTATCTCCCGCACCCGTAGTATCAACAACAGGTATAGAAAAAGCAGGTAATTTGCCTTCATTCTCACCTAAACAATAGGCGCAACCATTTTCACCATCTGTCACCAAAACTCCTTCCAGTGAATTCAAGCGATAAGTAATTGCTCCTGGGTCTGTAGTATCAAATAACCATTCTGCTTCTTCTTTAGTCAGTTTGAGAAAATCAAATCTCTTTAATAATGCCTGAATTTTTGACTTGGCTGTATTTTCATCTTGCCAAAATACTGGTCGCCAATTCACATCAAGAATAATTTTCAGATCATATTGTTCGGCTAACTCTAAGGCTCGCAAAACAGCTTGCTCACTTTCAGGATAGGCTAGTTCTAAAGTTCCTAAAACCAAAAAGTCTGCTTCATCAAACAGCGAATGTGGTAATTGCTTGGCTACTAGACGGGTATCAGCAAATTCCGAAGTCTCATATTCGCCAAATCCAGCAAAAGTGCGATCGCCTGCCAAATCCCTAGTAACATAAACTTGTCGCGTTGGTGCTATAGGATGACGTTGCACACCCGTCGTATCTACACCGATATCCTGTAATAGCTTCACCAGATCATTACCTGCTTCATCCTCTCCTACTGCGCCAATAAACCCTGCTGGCGTTCCCAACTTCACCAAAGCACAAGCGACATTAGCAGGCGCTCCCCCTGGGTAGGGAGTCCAAGACTGCACTTCTTCCAGCTTTAGCCCCATTTGATCAGCTAAACAATCAAACAAAACTTCGCCAAGGCACAAAACACGGGGATTACTCATCTCATTTTTGATTTACGACTTGGGATTAGGATTATGTATAAAATATACAACAAACTTTATTCATTTGTCTCCAGTTATTCATAGAATACAATAGCAATTTTTGTGACTAAATAGAGTATACCTGCTTTTAAATTTCCAAATTTACTACCTCAGTAGACAAGAGAATTTTTATGCAAAAACGTACTATTTAATACAAAATATTTTATAGACTAGATTAACCTCCAGATCAAATCCAAAGAAAATATTGACTTTGGTATTAGTGGGAACATTTGTAATGCCTACCTCTGAGAGAATCTTTTAGAATTGGTAAAGAGCGATTGAGTACATATACCAAGGGAGGAATAAATAAGTCATGGCTGCTAGTGAGTCTGGGACCCCTGTTAGTCTGTCAGACAGAGAACTGCAAATTATCGACTTAGTGGCCGCAGGCTTAACTAACCAAGAAATTGCAGGAAAACTGGAGATTAGCAAACGTACAGTAGATAACCATATCAGCAATATTCTCACCAAAACCAAGACCGATAACCGCGTCGCTTTGGTTCGTTGGGCTTTGCAATGGGGAAAAGTATGCTTAAACGATGTCAATTGTTGTACTCTCCCCACCCATAACGATGAAACCGTTAGTTAGTCGATAGCTATTATTCCTGTCTGGGATGCTGAAAAGTCAATTTTGAGGTTTACTGATTGTTCTCCTCCTCACTCCTCTTTTTCAGTGTGAACCTCTACCACAAGTTCCGCAACTTTCACTTAGCGGGAGTTGACGCTAAGGAATCAACTTTCTTTTCAGTATCGGAACCTGTACATCATAATTCCTCTTACAATTGGGCAAAACAGATAACCGAGGAAAGGCTCAAGGAATCAATAGACTTTTACAAGAAGTCAGGGAAGGCATAAGGGGAAAAGGGTATAATTTGTATTTACTCTTTTCCCCACACCTTTATCTTTTTCAAAAATTTCCCAAAATTATCCACAAAAATTAGCAATAATCTAGTCCGACAAGCGCTACATTGGAAAGAAATATATGTTGCTTTATCCGCTTGGGGGAAAATGAATACTACTGCTTCTTTTCCAGATGGCTCATCTCCCTTTAACTTTTTGAACTTTGACTTTATAGCACCATCACCCAAGCAAGATGCTGAATTACTTAAACAGCTATCTTTTCTTCCTGGGTTACAAGAAATTCTCATGCTGCGTCAGGTTCACGCCCTAGAACACGCTACTGTTTGGGTTCTCAGTGAAACTAAAAGCGCTTATTACCCTCCAGGAAAGCCGACAAATGTGCTATTGGATAACGAATTACTAAGTGGTTTGTCTACAGAAGATGGATTTTACCTTTACGGTGATGTCAATATCAGTTATTTGCGACGTGCGGTAACACTAGCCCAACATCGTCTCACCAGTGGAGAATGGGATTTAGCCGTGCATCCCCGTTGTGGTACAAATTTATCGGTAGCAATGCTATTAACTGCTGGATTAGCTGTAGGTGTGCATTTATTGGTACCATTTCGACCAATGGAACAACTCATAGGTTTAGGTTTAGCAGCGACAACAGCATCTGAACTTGCACCCTATTTAGGTTCTATCGCTCAACGTTATTTAACAACAGCTATCCCCTTTAACCTTGAGACTGAAAATATTATTCAGACACATGATGCTTGGGGACGTGAATCACATTTTGTCAAAGTGAAGTGGTGTGACTAAATAAGTAGGTTGGCGTTAAAAATTGTCGTTATGACAAGGCAGGGGGCAGGGGGCAGAAGGAAAGAGGTTTTTGGGCAACTTTACTTTTAGTTACATAGTACTCTTCGAGAAGCCGCTCCGCGTCTACGGTTTTTTTGTGCCTTTCTACTTAAATACCTATTAATTGTCTAATGAGAAAACTTTACTTTTTAGTTCCTGGTACAGATGGAAAATTTGCCTGTGGTGGTCTTTGGGCAGAGTTAAAAACAGTTAGTTTAGCTCAACGAATTTGTAATGCGGAAGTTGTCACTTATCGTCAACGCGAAAAAGGTCAGATTTTTCTGGATGATCTGCTCAAAGAAAACAACTTAAATGATGTTATTTTTGTAATTAGTTGGGGATTTGATATTGCTAAATTAGCGCCTAAACTGCACAAATACAATGTGGTTTATCATGCTCACAGTGCAGGTTATAAATTAAATCTACCAGCAAATATTCCCATTATTACAGTCAGCCGCAACACGATGGGATATTGGGGACAAAAAGCACCAAATAATCTTATTTATTATTTACCTAATCAAATCGCTAATGAATTTACAAATTTGCATCTAGAACGAGATATTGATGTTTTAGTTCAGTCTCGGAAATCTTCTGAATATTTAATCAAAGAATTAATTCCCGCATTGCAGCAAAAATGCAAAGTATTTGTCGTTGACTCTTATATCGAAGATTTACCGGGATTATTCAACCGAGCGAAAATTTATCTTTACGACTCCGCTGAATATTGGGCGCAACAAGGCGTTAGTGAAGGTTTTGGTTTACAACCAATGGAAGCCCTAGCTTGTGGTTGTCAAGTTCTTTCTAGCGTTAACGGTGGACTGTCTGATTACTTAGATCCTGGATTTAATTGCTATAAAATAGCTGGCTATTCTCTAGAATATGATGTACAGAAAATTTTAAAATCTTTAACATCTCCAGTTTGTTTAACTTTATCAACAGAGGTTTTATCAGAGTACCGGAGTGAAAATATTATTCAGCGATTTACAGTAATTTTGGCAGAAATCAATGAATTTTTTGACCACAAAAGCCATTTTTCCACACCGATTAAAAATTTAACTCAATTGCGTTTAGCAAAATTATTTATAAATAGAGTATATAGTAAACTGAAAAAGAAATTTTTTAAAAAATAATTTAACTGATGTATAAATGTTACGGGCAATGTTTATACACAACAGAAGAAATCCAACAGAGAAAAAAATGTTGAAATAATTCGTAATTCGTAATCAAACAATAATTTCAATTTAAAATCCAAAATCTAAAATCCAAAATCAATATGAGTCGTCGTTTATTAGTAACTGGGGGTGCGGGGTTTATTGGTGCGAATTTTGTACATCACTGGTGTCGGCTTTATCCAAATGACCGTGTAGTGGTTTTGGATGCTTTAACCTATGCTGGAAATCTCTCCAATTTGAAGTTAGTTCAGGAACAAGAGAATTTTCGCTTTGTCCTGGGAAATATTTGCGATGCTTCTCTTGTTGATAAAATCCTAGTAGAAGAAAATATTGATACCATCGCTCATTTTGCTGCTGAATCTCATGTAGACCGTTCCATTCTTTCTCCTGGGGCTTTTATACAAACTAATGTAGTTGGAACTTTCACTCTTTTAGAATCATTCCGTCAATACTGGGAAACAAAAGCACAACCAGATAAGGATCTTTTTCTCCATATTTCTACTGATGAAGTCTATGGTAGTTTATCCCCCAATGACCCGGCTTTCTCAGAAACTACAGCTTATGCTCCTAATAGTCCTTATTCAGCTTCAAAGGCTGGAAGTGATCACTTAGTTCGTGCTTATTACCATACTTATAAATTACCTACAATTATCACCAATTGCTCTAATAATTATGGGGCTTTTCAATTTCCAGAAAAGCTGATTCCCTTAATGTGCATCAATATTTTAATGGGTAAGCCATTACCAGTTTATGGAGATGGTAAAAATGTGCGAGATTGGCTTTATGTTAATGATCATTGTCATGCTTTAGATGTGGTAATTCATCAAGGAAAACCGGGGGAAAATTACAATATTGGTGGTAATAATGAAGTTGAAAATATCAGTCTTGTAAAAACTTTATGCCAAATTATGGACGAGTTAGCACCTGATTTACCAGTGCGTCCATCTGAAAAATTGATTACTTTTGTCAAAGATAGACCCGGACATGACCGACGATATGCAATTAACGCCAATAAGTTGAAAACTGAGCTTGATTGGAGTCCTTCTATGACAATTACTGAGGGTTTACGCCTCACAGTGCAATGGTATCTCGAAAATCATGATTGGTGGAAACCGCTGCTGTCTGAGGAATATCAAGCCTATTATCGGCAAATTACAGCAGCAGTGTATGAGTAATCAATTAATCAATCAGATCCCCGACTTCTTTGAGAAATCGAGGATATCAGGGCTAAAAACTCAAATGTCATGGAATCTTGATATAACTACCCCGTCTAAAACTCCTTATGTCATGATTTGATGACATAGTGATCCCCGAATGGCTAATAAATACGTCAAACAGACCAAAAACCGTCTTCACACCCCTTGCTCACTAGGCATGATTACTGGTTAATATTTATTTAACGAAAGCAAACCGCTGATCCCGAAGAAATGCTAATGATGGCAAGACGAGGAATCGAAAGTTTGCGAATCTCAATTTAAAAACCAACTAAAACACTTATAAACTGGGCAAAACCAGAAGTCAGGAATAAGAAATTCATCTGGGATAGGTGACATTTTAACAACCATTCTATAACCCGGGGAAATCATTTACCTTTAAAACTACTGGAGGCCAAATTAATGGCAAAAGAACGCCCCCCGCTAGAGGAGATGACATTACGGCAACTTCGCAAAGTTGCAAGTGAATGCGGTGTTTCTCGCTATAGCCGAATGCGTAAATCTCAATTGCTGGCATCGATTCAAGAAATCCAGCGCAACAAAGTTTCGCTTAGTCCATCTCGTTCACTGGAGGCACAGGAAACCGTGGAAGCAGCAAAGTTTGAATTAGGTCAGGAAGATCGTACTGGTGGCTCTCTAGCTGATGTGGATGAGGCACTTGCCGATTTACCAGCAGGTTATGGTGAAAGCCGCATCGTTTTATTACCTCGTGATCCTCAATGGGCTTACACATATTGGGATATTCCCAATGATCACAAAGAAGAACTTCGTCGTCAAGGCGGACAGACCCTAGCACTGCGGATTTATGATGTTACTGATATTAATATTGAACATCAAAGCCCCCACAGTATTCAGGAATATCCTGCTGATGAACTAGCAAGAGAATGGTATTTACCAATTCCGGTAAGCGATCGCGATTATGTCATCGATATCGGTTATCGTACCGCAGATGGTCGTTGGTTGGTATTAGCTCGTTCTGCTAGAGTTCACATTCCTCCCGTCTATCCTTCCGACTGGATTGAAGATGTCTTCATCACCGTAGACTTTGAAGAAGACTTACGCGGTAAGACTAAGTATGAACTAGTTCCCCCAGCTAAGAAAATTGCCACTACTGCTGCTGGAACTGCAAATGGCAACCCCATTTATGACCAAATCTTTGGTTTAGCAGAATCTGCTGAAGCTCAACGGGTAGCTGGTTCTCTCTTCGGTTCCATGCAACAAGTACCCGGTTCTGCACGTCCAGAACAAGCTCTTAGTTCCTACGTATTCCCATCTGGTGTGGGTATGTGGGCAGTTCCCACCGTATCCGGTTTAACTATGTCCGGTGTAGGTATGTCTGGTGTTGGCTTCTCTGCTTCCGCAGTACCTGTACGTCCTCGTCAGTTCTGGTTAATTGCTGACGCTGAATTGATTGTATACGGTGCAACTGAACCAGATGCGAATGTAACTATTGGTGGTCGTCCAATTAAGCTGAATCCAGATGGTACATTCCGTTTCCAAATGTCCTTCCAAGATGGTTTAATTGATTACCCAATTTTAGCTGTTGCTGCTGATGGTGAACAAAGCCGTTCAATTCACATGAAGTTTGAGCGTGAAACACCTTCCCGCAATACCAATACCAAAGAAGAAGCTGTTCTGGAATGGCTTAAATAAAGTTTGAATTTTGAATTTTGAATTTTGAATTTTACATTACGCCATAACTGCAACTTTTAATAATCCCCGCTATAGTAATCCTGTAGCGGGTTTTTCATGGAGAAGGCAGAAGGCAGAAGGTAGGAGGCTTTACACGCTTCATGTTGGCTATGGATTTACCGCTAACTGTCCCTTATTTGTCCCTAAAGTTTATGGGATTTTTAGGTCAAGTACGACAGTATTCTTATTGTGGTCAGGGATAAAAAAGTCACCTCGCATCCTTTTATCCCTGCTATAAAGGCTTATAAACAAAAGTAATCTTCATAAGTTGACCTAGTGTGTACACTGCATTATTCATGGCAACTGAGGACTGTTATATTCTCCCCCTTGGTGCTGGCTAACTACGTAATATCAATACTATTGTAGATATTTTAGTGTTTATTAACACTATAGTTAATACCAGATTTTTCTGTTATGTTAACCAGCAATGTTAACTCTCAACCCTTCATATAAAAGCAATACAACTTAGACTGCCATAAGCTTATTGGATTTTTAGGATAGCTACCATAGTATTTGACTTGTCACTAATAACACAATAAGTTAATCATCGAGTTGTGCTAAAATATGTCCTAATGGTGCAATCACAATAGGGGCTACCAGTAAGTTTATTAAGTTATGTAAAAGGGTGTCCAATGGTTACAGTGGGTATAGAGGAAAGAGCAGGGTATTGGAGATTAAGACTGCCCAGGATTGTAGCCAAGGATAGTCCCCGATACATCAGCACAGGCTTAAAAGCAGACCCAGATAACTTTAAGAAAGTTCAGAGGTTGGCTTGGGATATAGAGGAAGATATTGAGACAGGGAATCTTGACCCGACATTAGAGAGATATAAATCACATTTCAAGCCTAAAGTTACTGTCGCACCTAAGCAATCCTCGGTTAGCTTAGTCACTCTCTGGGAGAAACATAGTGAGTTCAAGAAACCCCAGGTAGCAGCCACCACATATAAAAAGGATTATTTAGGTAGGTACTACACCCACATCAAGAGCCTACCTACAGATCGTCTGGGGGATGCGATCACTATCAGAGATTATTTATTGGCTACCTACAGTGCCAATACTGCACAGAAGGTATTAGTATATATTTCAGCGTGTTGTGATTGGGCTGTCAAGTCAAAGCTGATAAAAGATAACCCATTTCTAGGGATGGCTGGGGATATTAGGAAGCCTAGAGGACAGAAGGACATTGACCCTTTCAGTACCCAAGAGCGTGATGCAATCATCAATGCCTTTCAAGAACATCCCACGCAATCCCACTATGTCCCCTTTATCAAGTTTCTATTCCTAACTGGTTGTAGGACTGGGGAAGCGATCGCGCTCAAGTGGCAACACATCAACTCTGACTGTACTCAGATTATCTTCTGTGAGTCCTATGACGGACAGTACGGTATCACAAAGACTACCAAAACCGGAGTAAGTAGAAAGTTCCCATGTAACCCCGTGCTTAGGGAACTGTTGTTAAGTATTAGACCTGATGACCGCACCCCTGATGCCCTAGTCTTCACGATTCCGGGCGGTTCGCCTATCAATAACTCCCGATTTACTAACCAAATCTGGAGAGGTTGTCGATCTGGTAAGAAGATATATCACGGTGTAATCCCCCGGTTAGTAAAAGAAGGTAAAGTAGATCGCTACCGATGCCTATATAACACTAGGCACACATTTATTACTCAGTGCTTAGAAGCGGGAGTCCCAATACCACAGATAGCGCGATGGGTAGGTAACAGCCCCGAAGTCATAATGAAACATTATGCGGGGTGTTTAACCACTATGGAAGTCCCGATCACATAGCGTAACCGGGGAACTGTGGCTACTTGCTACCCTTACCACCTACCGGGGTAATCTCATCCACCGTAACCTTACCAGCCAGTAGCTCTGCCAGCTTGTCCCTTGTCTTGTTCTGATATCCGGGTATCTGGTATTTATTGGCAAGTTTAATCAATCTGGGGCGCTCACAGGCTTTAAGCTCCTCAATGGTTGCCAGCATCACAAAGCTATCACTATCAGTTTTATGATGACCCTTACCATTCCCGTTGCCATTGTGATTTTCCGAGGCTTCCGGGGTTTCCTCTGGTTGTTCACCTGCGTGAGTAGGATCAACATCTACAGTTACTTCCGGTGTAGGCTCTACAGGTTCAGGGGTAACAGGTGAGTCCTCATTCTCCACAGTAGCCGCTAGTCGTAGCCTGTCGCCTTGCATCAGGGCATCAATGGCAGCTTTAAAAGTTGATAACTCCTCTGGACAGACGGCATTGATTAAGGCAACAGCGGAACTGAGTTGATTAAGTGCGCTATCTGTGGCTTGGTCAACGCTCTGTAGTTGCTGAGAGAAACTTTGTAGGTCGGTTAGCTTGGTCTGTAGCGCGGTTATTTGTTCCTGAATAAAATCGATTTCTGAGTTAACTGTGATGATGCGGCTCTGTAATAACATGGTATGAATCCTTTCAAGTGTACCCCAGTTGTGTGAAGCGGTTTAACCGGGGCTGGTCGCTGTGGTGTCTCTCACCTATGTAACCATATTAGACCATTAGTAGTTAACTGTAAATAGTTAACCTATCATAGTTGCTTATGATAAATAACCTGATTAATACATAACTTTGATAGTATACTTTTAGGTTGCTATCAAAGGTTAACTATAATGTAGTAGTAACCTACGGTTAACCAGATGCAATCCCCGTACATAGCGAAAAACAGTACATATCTGACCACTGAAGACGGTCAAATCAGCCTAGAATCACCTGATTTTATTCAGTGGTTGGAGGCTAATGGCTCTTTCGGATTTGAGGCTGGAGAGAATAGTTATCGGGCTAGGAAAGACAAGTTACCTACAGGAGTTTACTGGTACGCTTACAAGAAAGTAAGCGGTAAGTTACATAAACGGTATATTGGCAAGACTGAGGAGGTTAACTATACCAGGTTGCATCAAGTAGCCCAGGGTATCAGGCAAACATCAGTTAGGCAGCCTAAACAGATTGAAGTACAAAGCCAAGATACCCCTAGTTCCGTACTAGAGACTCTACAGGTAGAGATCAGAGAGCTAAGGGTAACTGTAATGCAACATCAGCAGATATTAGAGAGTCTAACCGCCAACCAGGTACAAACTACACCTGATTACCAAGCGATCGCTAACAGTGTTTTGAACGGATTAGGGCTAGGTAGACAATCGCAGGCTGGTAAAGCCCTGGATCGGTTCATCAGGGAGTTGCAGAAAACTGAACAGGGCTAATCGGGGTCAATGACTACGAGTGGCTTTATTTCAGGTGGCGACTACATTGTATCAAGTGTGTGTATGACAACTAAGGTAGTTGGGCTAAGGCTCGAAGCAGAAGTAATCGACCAGTTAGATAAACTTTGCCAGGAAAGCGGTAAATCTAGAGTTGAGGTAGTTACTCAACTTATCAGTAAAGCTGTTAACAGTATGACTTCGCAAGATAATAGTGTTAACAAAAGTGTGTGTAGCTATCCTATAGGTGCTAAACTCCCTATAGAGTGGGAGTTAAAGGTGGGAAAGTATAAAACCCAGAAGGTAGAACAGCGTGAGTTCTTAGTGTTTCCCGATGATCGTGTAGTGGCTTTTTGGAATAAAAGCCTAAACGGAAATAGAAAGTGGCTAGAAGTTGCTAAGGTTTACCCGGATGCAGTTTGGGAGATAGCAAAGCCACGCATAGACCGCGACTATGCACCTATAACAGCACTAGAGGAAGCTTTGGCATTATGGGAGGCTAAGGAAAACCACCCAAGTATCATCAAAGCTAAAGTGGTTGGTTGGTCAGATACTAAGTATCAGAGGTTTGGCTGGGACTTACAAGACGCTGTAGAGGCAGCCGATGAGTTTTTAGCAAAGCTAGAGGCATCAGCACCGCTACCAGATAACCGTTTGGGTGATCAGCCATCATCCCCATTAGACAATACTGTGGAAACTGGTGAACCTCTGGAAGTGGGTAAAGATGCCACAGTTCCTCAAATCAGTCAGGATACCCCCGATCCTACCGAGAAGATTATGGATACTTTGGGTGGTGTCCCCCGTAAACTAACTAAGTCGGCTCTGGTTGAGAGGTTAGCGAAAACGCCCAAGGAAGCCAAGCATTATGAAACTCAGCTTAAGAGTATGAGAAGGGAAAGAGTTATAAGAGAATGGACTGCTGAGAGAGATCCTGACGGTTTATCTTGGATACCCACTGATGACACTAGGGAGTTTTGGACTCCGGCAACTGCGATCGCCACAGCCAAAGCCTAACACCTAATATCCAGTAACTACCAGATAAACAAACCTGCTCAACTGCTACATAGTATCAAGGGCATCTAATAGGAACTCCTCAGAATCAGGGTCAATACTACTTTTGTGTAAAATCATATCAGTATTGTTATTAAATGTGAATCGGAAGCCCACTACTTGCTCACCGTCCCAGTAGTCTTCTACTACATTTTTGTCCGCGTCTAAGGCTTCCACTCCTGCCAGGTCTACACCCTTAATCTCGTTAGTCATTTCACCATTGATTTTAACTTGCTTGGTTAGTTTGATAACACCGGACATATTAGTTAGCCCCTAAACACTTGTACTATTTGTGGTATCTTTTACTCACTGTTTTAGTCTTGATGCAAGTATACCGTGTTAGTGTGGTTTTAGTAGCCTTATATGACTTTTTGTATAAAATAAACAAAACATTATGTAATAGCTGGTAGCATGATTAAGAAACTATGGGGTCTTGCTTGTAAGTACCCTAAAACATCTGCTGTGATTGCCATTATCCTTGTTGGGGTAATACTATTGAGGGATTTAACCGAACCTAAAACCCCTCCACAGCAAGCCCCAGAGGTAGCGAGTACACCATTAGAGCGCAATCCTGATGTACCAACAGATAAGGTTTTAACTACTGAACAAGCCAAAAAAGTAGTTGAGGATAAGTCTACAGAACCTGATTGTAATAGGTTAGCATCAGCAGGGGAGCCTGGAACTGAAAATGATACATGGCATAATGAGGTCAAAATCCCTGTGCTTGAAGTTTATAGGGAAATGGGGCAGGAAGTTACTACTGATAACGAAAAAGCCCTTTATGAACTAGTACGGCTGTCTTCTTATATTACAGAGATTGATAAAGCTTCTGAACAGGAAGCTAGAGAGCGCCTTCAATCTTATATTTCAGATTATGCCAAGTTCTACCCAAGTATGACAAATAGAACAGCAGAAATAGCTATGGTACTTGGTAAAGAAATATTTCATCCTGCCATGATAGAAAGAGCCAGAACTAAGTGCGCGTCTCTGTATCAAGAGGCTGGTACACAAGGTACACACAACGCGCAAGACATACAAGAGGATAGGGATTAATCAGACTATCAAGACTATCTAAGACTATCAGGAATCCGGTGTTGTTTTTGTGCTGTCTTGCTTACTGTGTATAGGTTTCAGCCATTGAGACTATCAAGACTATCAGATTCACCCAACTTACCTTAGATATATGTACAAAATGTATTTGATTGTACTTAAGTTACTTAGCCTGGTTATACTTTTCTATTTTTGATAGTCTTGATAGTCTTGATAGTCTTAGAAGCTAGAAACCCTTGCTGCATCTAGGTTATAGCTGAGACTATCACAACTAATCCTGATAGTCTCAAGTTAGAGTTGATAGTCTCAACCTAGCCTCTGATCTTCTTTAACTTGCTGAATATTTTGGAGAGTGACCCTGTAGGCATTAGATACGCCTGGTTTTACCCAGTACCATACCTGTTTACCATCATCTGTCGTTAAGCGGGTTTTTTCATACTTTAACTTTTCTTTTAGTACCTGTGTGACCTTGCGGTCATTTCTGTTGATCTTAAATCTCTCAGGTGGGATGCCTAACCCCGCAATCATAAGATCAGAGGCTTTAATAGCTACCCCATCATAGGACTTCTCATCAGTACCGCTACTATCCCTATTCTCATAATCCTGAATATTTTTCTCGATCCTGGATATTAGGTCACTGACTATGTGTTCAAACTCATTGGACTCTTGGTAATCCTTGTTTCTATCTTCAGATGCCTGGGACATCTCTTTATCTGCCCACCAAGTAACCCCATTTTTCCATAAGCGGTAAGCACTTGCTAGAATAGCCTCCCGGTTCTCTTTCAGGAAATCTATGTTAATATCCCTGTCGCCACATGGGATAATCCAGAACCGCCTAGAACCTGTAGGATCTCTCAAGACCTCATCAGAGTTACAAGTACCACCGAATACCACATGGCGCGGGTGATCTGCGGGTTTCCTCTCAAATAGCCCTCTAAATGTATCCTTGGTCTTGGTCAGGAATGCTTTAAGCTCCTCTACCTCTTTCTTCCGGGTGATGCCCTCCATCTCCCCCAGTTCCACTATCCAAGACTTAGCCAACTGTCGCTTGACCTCAGTACCATCAGTGCTGTTATCCAGGTCTAGGAAATATTCACCACCTAGCACTCGGAAGAAACTAGACTTACCGATACCCTGTTTACCCATTAACACTAGGGTATTATCAGCCTGACAACCGGGGGTCATAACCCTGGCTACAGCGGCTATTAACCACTTCTCTAGCATCATCTGGGATAGTGGGTCATCTGCTCCAAAGAGGATACTGGCTAGGCTACCCCACTCAGGTAGCATCTTGATATCTTCAATCTCGATGGGGACATCTACATCACAAAACCCATCTTTAACCATTGGGTGTTCCGGTGTAACTGTTTCAGTTCTGAGATATGTATACTGTTTGGCGATCGCTTCCAACTCCTTTCTGACCGGGTTAAACCCAGTACCCATGAATACCTGAAACTTCCTCTCGAACTGTTCCTTAGATAGCTTACTTAGCATACCCAAAGCATTCTCTAACCTGTCTAGTAACTCCTCATGAGTTGTTGGCTTACCATCAAGTAGTAGTTCCCCAGTCCAGGCATTCATCTGTAGATGATCCTTATAGGCTTTCTTAAATACTTCCCAGAATATATACCCTGCATTAGCCCCTGCTTTGTTGATAAATGTTTTTATTTCATAAGCCGCTTCTGTTTGGAAGCGATGGGCTTTATTATTGAACTTAGAAGACCCTGGAACATTCCAATACAAACTCAATATATCTGATCTTTCCACCAGACTTAGCAGGCTTTCCAAGTCATCAATATTTGACTTGTTAGGACTAGATGTGGTAGAATAGGCTTCTACAAATCTTTCAGCATGAGACATTTATTACATCCTTTGGGCATCAGCCCGAATATGTTTAAACTAAGGGGGTAACTAGGTGGGACTAGATACCCCTATTTGGTTTGTGCGGGTTAGGTGGACTGACTAGCTAGGTATCCTAAAGCCAAGAGTCTCAGGTATTCTGAGAGGCAGTAGCCCGCATCATCAGCCTTCTGTCTGATAACCTCTACCTCCTGTGTGGAAGCCCTAAACCTAACCTCTCTATCTCTCTTCATAACCACCCTCCTGTCGCATTTATTGTTCCTATCTAGGATCTGTCAAGTCTCAGATTTAGTCCCAGGGGTACGGTAAAATAAGGGTTTCAGCCTCTGGCTGTACCAGAGTCAGCCTATGAAACCTTAAGAAAATCTAAAGATAATCAAATATCTGTCTAAAGAAATAGGTATAAATGCTTGCTGGATATCTCAGGTAATCAGGGCAGCCAAGACAGTTCCCAAAACCCGGAAACCTTGCGGGGTAGTGAGGAGGGCATGAAAAGTTGACCCGATGTATGCAACGTGAGTTAACGAGTGAGGGTTTACTGTTGGATATCTTCAGGCGATATGCACACTATCACTTCATTGGGCTGCACTCTATAAGTATCACAGATTTTAATCAAACTCTCACCAATATATCTTGTACTTTACAGTCTAAGACTTCACAAAGGGTATCTAAAGTATCAAGCTGGATACCCTTGGATCTACCCTGTTCTAGTTTTTGCACATTCTGTGGAGACATACCCGTTTTCTGAGCTAACTCGTACTGAGACATCTCTCTTAGCTCGCGTACTTCTTTTAGATTAATCTTCACAGGCATTAGTCTATCTTGTTTCTGACAATAAACTAATATTACTATATTTAGCACTACATTTAGTAATATATAAAACTTATATGGTTAGTTTAATAGTATTACTAATAGTAATACAAATATTATTGACTCTGTTATGTAGTAATACTACTATTAGTAATAGAAAGACATAAAGAAAGCGACCACAAACTTTGGTCGGTGCGAGGTCGCTTTCTCTCAAACCCTAAATAAAGGTTTTTTCTATTATGCCACAGTCATGCTTACAAGCGCCCGTAACCTTACCTAAGCTCACGGGGCTGGATATCGACAAAGTTCAAGATTTAGATTTTGGTGATCTACACCGTTTATGGCGCGGTACGCAACTACTAGGGACTTTTTATCACAGTCTAGATGGCTCTTGGGTTTCCCAGTTCATCAACTCCAATAGCACGCAACGCTGGGTTACTGATTCAGAAGCCATAAACGCCATTGTCACATCAGAAAAGGCTTAGTAATCCAATCCCTTTAGTAATCAAATCGCACACCAAAGAATCTAAATCTGAGACACACCATGATTAACAACGCTAAAAAGTACCAAGTACCTGTTCTAGAATCAACATTTGATAGAGTCATGCAGTTGATGGAACAATCTAAGGTAGAGTGGCAAGGTAATCTCAACCACATAGATGCTTTCTTATTGGCATCAGAGAATGATAGAGGGTTGATAAATAAGCTTACTCCTTACAAGAGTAACAAGGCTCGAAATATTGTTTATGTGGATTACTTCGGATAGATATACCGTCTCAATCACCACAAAAATATAGTTAGCCTCAGATACCCTCTACCTAGAGGGTATTTTTATACCATAATGAGGCTAGAGTTATTTAACTATTATGAATAAACATTTTAGCATACTACTCGTTTTATTCTTATTTATTCTTATAATGCCCGCTAATGCAGAAGTGACTTGGATTCCTGGTAAAGCAGGAACTGGTGAAAGATTAGGTCTAGTCAATAAACCTGTTACCGTTGATTACCTTGGTATTACCCGTTTCCGCTACGCAATCCAGGATAACCAGGGATACCGGGAACGGTCAGCAGCTACCCCTTGGTGTCTTGACGGCAAAATAGATTTAGATTACCGACACAACCCTATGATCTACAAGATACCCTCATGGTGGGCTGAGGTTGAGGATGGTGTGATATTTGTTGAGGCTGAATCACAAGTAGCGATCGCATTGCTAACCGATGTCTGCAAAGCTGCCAAGTTCACCACTAAGTCGCATTAATCTATTGGTAACTTCGGCAACTCCGGTCTATTTATCATGTGACCGTAGTTTTTAATAATCATCGAGATGTCCTTATGCCCTGCCAGATACGCTACCCCGGTCAACGGTATTCCCTGGTCTATGGCGTGACTCACCATTGTATGCCTCGTTGTGTAGGGTTTACGGTAAGGTATTTCCTGATGTTTAAGCACCTTAACCCAATATGATTTTCTAAAGGTATCCTGGTCGATATGTTTACCCCGTGGTGTGGTGAATACCAGATCATCAGGGTTAGCGCCTACTGGCTTAATCTCCTCAAGTAGCGATCGCAGATGATCAGGTAAACTCAGGTATCTGATATCCCCCGTCTTAGTACCTTTCCTTATCCTCTGGTAGCCGTTCCCGGTCACATCTTTAGATAAGCTTTCTTTGATTACTACCTCACCCTTGAGTAAATCAATGTGTTGCCAGCACAAACCTATCGCTTCAGAAGTCCGGCAACCAGTAATCAACAGGAACTTCACAAACGGGGTGTAGTGTGGGTATAGTTTATCAAAACCCTCTATGATTAACCTAACCTCTTCCGATGTAAACGGTTTAATATCCTTCGGCTTATCACCGCGAGTTTTGATTGATTGGTATGGGTTAGATTCTAAATACCCTTGAGTTATCCCCCAACTACAACATGATTTGATTAAACTTATACGCTCTTTTAGGGTAGCTGAGGCTAGATTAAGCTTATTTAGCCAGCTTACATCCGTTAAATCTGGAGAAGCTTTAGAAATCATGACGCGCACCCATCGGTAATGAGTAGCCCTGGCAGATTCAGAGACATCTAAAGAACTTACCCAGAGATCCCAGAGTTGTAGTAGCGTGGTAGGTTTACAGACCTCCTGAGACTTCTTAGGTGCTAACCTATAGCGATTTAAAGTCTGGTCAAAGTTCCCAGCTAATATATCATTCTGTATCTGAGTTGCAATCGCTCTGGCATTGGCTAGATCCCTTTTGGTGTTGTAGTGACCACCGGGGATGGGATTGAATGAGTAGCGTTTACCGCCGTAGCTAAACTTGAGTTGGATATTCCCATTGTGATTAATCGGTTTTATTTCTCTCACTGTCCCTAAACTGTCCCTTGAATCTGGGACAGTTAGCGGCTAGACCTGCGAGAGTAAAGCAAAGCATTACGCCATAACTGCAACTTTTAATAATCCCCGCTATAGTAATCCTATAGCGGGTTTTTTGATGTGATTATCACCTCAGATGAACAAAAACAAAAGTCAGGAAATGTGAGCAATTGTTAGACTTTACAGGACTTACGCAACTGGCATATTAGCCACCGATAGTCGTTGTGCGCTCAACCAAAGGAGGGGCGCTGGCTCCATTACCTTGAGTCTGTCCGGGGTGTGGTGTATCGTGTAGGCGTGGATCAGGAGGTGATAGTTGGGGTTCTGGCCCTAACGGTTGGGGATGTGCCACATACTCGAATTCCCCTTTACCGTCCATAGAGCGTCCTTTTGCCCAGCGACCTTCTTCGCTTTGAGTGCCTTCTGAATGATTCCAGAATTGATAGGCAAATTCGTGTTTTTCCAAGTTTTGGGGGAAGGAACTGGGAACAGGAGTGGTTTCTATACCAGAGCTTTCTATTTCTTCAATGGCTGCTAACCACTGGTTTTGATGCATGGTGTCACGAGCGATTAAGAAACTCAGGGTATCTTTGACCCCTGGGTCGTCGCTCATCTCATACAGCCTCACTGCTTGCAAACGTCCCTGAGTTTCAGCGTGGAGATTAGCTCGAAAATCTGCCAACAGATTACCACTGGAGGCAATAAAGCGACCGTTCCAAGGAAAGCCCACACTGTCGGCTGCCTGCGCTCCTAAACCAGTGACAATGGTATGCTGGGGGTTCATTGCCGCTGCGATCACATCTGTAATTACATCCAGTGGGCTAGTACCACCCATAACTGCACCGACAACAGGGTCTTCTGCGGCTTGTTCTTGCAATTTCAGCGGTGCTTTATCGAGCAAATGACCAATTAAGGTGGAGAGGATCTCAATATGCCCAATTTCCTCAGTACCTGTATCTAACAACATATCTCGATATTTGGCAGGCCCGCGACTATTCCAACCCTGAAACAGGTACTGCATCATCACGGTCATTTCCCCAAAAACGCCACCTATAAGTTCCTGGACTTTCTTGGCGTAGATTGGATCTGGTCGTTGGGGCGGTGTGTAATACTGTAGTCTCTTGTTGTGATAAAACATTTGGATTCCTCGTTGGTTGCAGATGCCACTGAAGACAAAATCAAACTAGTTGGCAAACTTTTATCTGATATTTGTGCAGCTTCTCTTTTCTAGAAAACTAACCAAATCTTTGATCTTCATCAGCCTCTAGTTAGATCAAAAAAATACTTTTAAATTAAGTATTTGGGTTCATTTTTACTTTTTCCATTTATGTCTGGAGATGGAAAAATGATGGCGATAGATGTAAAGCTGAAAAGCTTATACATTAATATTTTCAGCATCCAAAATCTAAAATCCAAAATCCAAAATTATTACCCTCTGTTTTTCAAGGTTTGTACTGCTAATAACGCTAAAACACCTGTAGCCGCTATCGCTCCCCATTGCAACAGGGGATTTTTATCTAAGGCATCAAAAAAGCTGGGGATGACTTGTGTTTTATAGTCCCCATCTATTCTGTCGTGTTCGGGAACAGGCTGATAAAAGTTATTTGGTGCGTTTTCAGATTTTGGCTCAGAACTACGCTGTAAATCAAAACCGATGGTTAGTAACAGTGAATCTACTAGCCCAGGAGAAAGTCGTTGTAATACATCTAACACTTTGGCTGCATCACCAACTAAAAGATCACGAGTTGGGTGTTCCGCTACATAGACGACTGCATCAGCTACCAGCCTGGGGTCGTAGTAAGGTGGTATACCGGCTGGTTTTACGCCTAACTTAGTTAAACCATTATTCCAAAATGGGGTATTAATTACCGCAGGTTTGATACTTGTGACACTAATTGGCCATTTATCATGCTGTAACTCTATCCGCATGGCTTCCACAAAGCCTTCAATTCCATGTTTTGCGGCAGAGTAAGCACTTTGATAAGGAAGCGATCGCCTACCTTCCATTGAAGAAATATGAATTAGCGCCCCTCTTCCTTCCCGCTTCAAATGGGGTAAAGCAGCCATTGCGCCATAAGCTTGTCCAACTAAGTCCACATCAATAACGTGCTTAAATTCTTCTGGTTTTGTGTTGTCGAAAGTGGCAAAAAGCCCTACTGCGGGAGTATGCACCCAAGTATCAATTCGCCCAAATGTTTCTACCGTCTTATCTGCGATCGCATTTACCTGCTCAAATTCCTGCACATCAGCAACAATGGAAGTTGCTTCACCGCCAAAACTGCGAATTTCCTCCACCACAGACTTTAACCCTGACTCACTCCGGGCGGAAACTACAACTTTTGCACCCCGTCGAGCAAATTGTAAAGCTGTTTCTCGGCCAATACCGCTAGAAGCACCAACAACGGAAACAACTTGTTGATTTATCGGCTTTAATTGCATAGATGCGACTCCTTTCAATCTTCAACAAAATTACGACTGACACAAAATATCTCTAAAACTCTTACTCTCTGTGCCTCTGCGCCTCTGCGTGAGACAAATTCATACTTTGATTCACCAACACTAGAAACTTGTTTAACTCAGTAGTGAATAATTCAGGACACTCAACTTGAGGTATATGTCCACAGTTGGGTATTAAAGCCAGGTGTCCTTGTTTGAGACGACTAACAGCATTTTGAGCTTGGTTATTTGGTAAAACTAAATCATTGATTCCCCAGATAATCAGAGTTGGCATTTGCAACTGGGGGAGAGAATCAAGTATGATTTGATGCTGTCCAAATAAATTTAATTGGGCGCGAAGAGCAGATAAAGCAGCCTCTAAAAAGCCCGGTATTTTAGCCATGCGCTCCTGTTCTGCTATCCATTGAGAAGGAACTTTCACAGGTTGGGCAAACAGCAGTACAGCCCGTGATAAAGCCCGCTGCGTTGCTCCTAGAGAAGTTTTGCACCAAGCGATCGCTAATTCTCCATATACAGGTAAAGTTAAATTCGACAGAATGGGGTTAACGATGTTGCTAAATCCCATACTATCTACCAGCACTAAAGCCGCTACTTGTTCAGGTTTTGATAACGCCAAACGCATGGAAATCATTCCACCCAGAGAATTACCAACCAATACAGCTTTTTGAATTTCTAGAGTTTTGAGAAAATCGGCTAAGAACTGGGTGAGAAAATCAAGGGAATAATCGCGTTTTGGTTTATCACTTTCGCCACTACCAGGTAGATCAATTGCTAAAACACGGTGATTGGTTGCTAGTTTGGGTAGTACCCAAGACCAATCAATAACGCTTTCACCAACTCCATGTAATAAGACTAAAGGTGGATCGTTGTTACCTGCTGTCCAGTAGCGGATGTTTAAGCCACTGACATCTATATATTTTTCTTTTGTTACAGTTTCTGTAGTCATTTTTTGTAAAGGTGTTTTTGAATAACCAATGAATTGAAAGCTTTTACTATTCCCTATTCCCTGTTCCCTGTTCCCTATCTTCTACGTATGATGTGCGCCGTTAACTCGCAAAACTGTTCCGGTAATGTAGCTACTAGCTAAGGGTGAAAGTAGGAAGGCTACAGCCCAAGCGATTTCTTCGGGTTTACCAAAGCGTGATAGGGGAATTTCTGATAAAATTCGTTGTTTTACTTTGTCAGAAATGGGGTTAAGCATATCGGTTTCAATGAATCCCGGTGCTACTGCATTTACTCGCACTCCATACCTGGCGGCTTCTTTGGCTAATGATTTGGTGAAACCTATTACTGCTGCTTTGGATGCTGCATAATTAGTTTGTCCGAGGTTTCCCTGTTCGCCGGAAATTGAGGAAATACAAACTACTGAACCGGAACGGCGATCGTACATTTTGGGAATAATCGGTTGGAGGGTGTTGTAAACTCCTTTTAAGTTTGTATCTATGACTGCATCCCAGTCTGCACTTGTTACCTTGGGGAAAAAGTTGTCTTTGGTGATGCCGGCATTAGCTACTATTCCGTCAATTGCACCGAGTTGTTTTTCTACTTGTTCTGCTACTTGTGCCATGCCGATTTTATCGGTGACATCTGCGGATATTGCGAGTGTGCCAAGTTGGGGTGTGTGGATACTGCGGTAGGTGTAGGCTACTTTGCTTCCTAACTCTAAAAGCAAGTTGACGATCGCACTTCCTATGCCTCGATTTCCACCTGTGACTAAAATTACTTGATCTTCTAATCCTAAGGTCATATTTTTATCTCACGCAGAGGCGCGGAGGCGCGAAGAAATAGAGAAACAGAGTTTGGTGTAAATTTACCTGAGTCTTTCTAATGCGATCGCTGTTCCTCCTCCGCTACCATGACAAACTGCGGCTAGTCCTAAATGTCCGTTTTTTTGTTGTAGGGCGTTGAGAAGGGTAACTAAAATTCGCGCTCCTGAAGCACCTAAAGGATGTCCTAGTGCGATCGCTCCCCCAAAAACGTTTAATTTCTCTTGGGGAACTCCTAGTAAGCGATTAAATAAGGCGTTACTTAAAGCGAAGGCTTCGTTGTTTTCAAATAAGTCAAAGTCATAGATTTTCATTTTCAGTTTTTCTAACAGTTTATTTACAGCTAAAATCGGCGCTTCGGGAAATCGCCAAGCTTCTCCTCCTGTCCATGTTCCACCTATTAATCTGGCTATTGGTTGAAGTTGATGCTGTTCTACTGCTGTTTTACTTGCTAAAACTAAGGCGGCTGCACCATCTGATATTTGACTACTGTTACCAGCGGTAAAAACTCCATCTTCTCTAAATGTGGGTTTCAATTTTGCCAGACTTTCTAAACTTGTTTCTGGGCGAATTCCTTCATCTTGATCAATAATTTGGTTGCCTTTTTTTCCTTCAATTTTAATTGGTGTAATTTCCTGTTTGAGCAGTCCGTTTGCGGTAGCTTCTGTTGCTCTTTGTTGTGAATAAAAAGCAATTTCATCTAACTCGGTTCGGGTAATTTGGTAAGTTGTTGCTAATCGTTCTGCTTGTTCTCCCATTGTTTCCCCACTGATGGGATCTGTGAGTCCGTCATCAACTAAAATATCCCTGAGTTGTTCTGGTGAATTCTGTAAAAATTTATATCCCCAGCGAGCGCGGTGTGAAAGTAAAAACCCGGTTTGAGACATAGATTCCATCCCTCCAGTCAGCACTAAATCAGCTTCACCGGAACGAATTGCTGTAGCAGCATTGATTGCGCTCATCATTCCCGACGAACACACCATATCTACTGCATAACCGTTTACTGTGTCAGGAATCCCAGTTTGGAAAGCTGCTTGACGGGGTAATGACTGTCCGTGTCCGGCTCTGAGTACATTACCAAAAATATATAAGTCTAAAGCCTCTCCCGAAATTCCCGCTTTTTCTAAAGCCGCACTCATTGCGATCGCACCCAAATCTACTGGTGACAAATCTGCTAAAACACCGCCAAATTTACCCAGTGGTGTGCGTACTGCTGAGACAATATAAGCTTCTTGCATACTGCTCCATCAATATATTTTTTTATCTCACGCAGAGGCTCGGCAGCGCAGTTGAGGGGGTTTTCTGTGATCTCTCTAAATACATGAAAATCAAACTTTAAATTCCATTATTTTTAACTTTAGAATATAAAAAAATATTTATTAACAAATCACTCTTAAGAAATAAATAAAATCTTATATATATAGTTACTTTAGAATTGAGTTTGAATCAAATAATATCATCCAATAGGAGTAATCATAATGGATCTTTTCAATAACTTTGAGCAGTTCTTTCGACAATTAAATGAATTCCAAAGTATTATTTTCGATAATTGGACTTCAACTTTATCGAGTATGCAGAATCTCAATTTATCAAATCCCCCAGAAAATTTAGAGCAAAGTATGAAACTACAAGAAGACTTAGTGAAAAACTCTTTAGAATTCCAAGAACAAGTAAATCGTTTCTCCATCGACACGCAAAGAAAATTGTGGGATAGTTATTTTAAAATGATGCGTAAATCATAAACCAATTAAGGTAGGTTGGATTGACGCAAGGAAACCCAACTAATATCTCGTTCCCAGTCTCTGGCTGGGAATGCAGCTGAGGAGGCTCTGCCTCCTTTTAAATATAAGCTTTAAAGCTAATAAACGAAATTTTAAGAGATTTTTACAATCGCTCTTTCAGCCAATTTCCAATAGTTAACGGTAAGTCTTTCTGCACCTTACTACTGACATACATTCCAATATGTCCAATTGGAAAACAATGTACTGTATAATCAGTACTAGCAATATATTTCTCAAGTGCTAAAGATGAAGCTGGGGGAACTAAATGATCATGTTCGGCGTAAATGTTTAAAATCGGTATTTTGATATTGGCTAAATCAACTCGCTGATTACCAATTTCCATTTCCCCTTTAATCAATTTATTTCCTTGATATAAATCCTTAATAAACTGTCGAAAAGTCTCCCCTGCTTGGTCAGGACTATCAAAAATCCATTTTTCCATTCTCAAAAAATTCAGTAGCTTTTCTTCAGATTCAATAATCTCTAGCAAATCAATATATTTTTTAATTCCTAATTGAAAAGGTTTCAACATTAAAAAGACATAATTGAGAAAATCACCAGGAATATTCCCCAAAGTATCAACCATTAAGTCTACATCTAAAGCCTGAGAACCTAAAGTAGATCCACTCCAAATATTGAGTAGTCCATCATTAACATGAAAATCTACAGGAGTAATCATAGTAATTAGGTTTTTTACCTTCTCTGGATACAGAGAACTGTAACAAAGGCTGAATGTTCCACCTTGACAAATTCCCAATAAATTAATCTGCGTTAGATTATGGATTTTGGATATCACATCTACACAATTATTTATATAACCATTGATATATTTATCTAAGGTTAGCCAACGTTCATCCTCACCAGGATATCCCCAATCAATCAAATAGACATCTAAACCGAGTTTGAGCAAATTAGCAACAAAAGAACGTCCTTCTTGTAAATCAACAATGTAGGGACGGTTGACCAAAGCATAAACAATCAAGATAGGGATATTTAAAGAATTTTTACCAGGTGAATAGTGGTATAATACAATTTTATCTTCTTTGTATACTTCTACTTTCGGTGTAACTCCCAATTGTATTTTATCTTCATAAAAATAGTTAACAATATTCAGGGGATTAATTTGACGCACCAAACCTAGAATTGGCAAAAATTCTTTTATTAATTCTTTCTGGTATGACCAGTTAATAATAGCTGTATTTAAAAATTTACCTTGGACAATGACGGCATCTTCTGACCGAAATTTATCTGCAAATTTACGATCAAATTCACTAGTCCAAATTTGGATTATTTGTTGCAAATTATCCAAGCTATTCCCATTTTTACTCGGTGGATAATTCCATTGTTTTAGAAATTCTGCAAATGCCCTTATATAGACATCATTTATCAACAATTGATAATTAAAGATAGCTTGATAAAAATTCATTGCTTCATTAATAAATTGGTAGTATTGATGATTAAATAATAACCCTGCTGGAAGCATAGCTAGTGGAACCACCACCAATCAATACAACGTCATACCCTTCCATGAATGCAATTTGGGGAATAAACTATAGGAATCCGATTTGATTCTTGAAAAAATCTCCGTATTTGTAGGGTGGGCAATGCCCACCTTACGTATATTTCAAAAATCAAATATTAGTCCTATATATCCCCTAATGTTAAAAAGTGTTGAAGGTATCTAAATCCTTCATTAGTCGTAAACCATTGCCTATCTTTAGGATAGTTGTTGCAGCTTACAAACATAACTTTTTATAACTGAAGCTTTATGTTCCGCTTAATAACGCAAAATAAAGTATAATGCATATTGAATGGAAATGGTATAAGTAAATGGGATTATATCGATTTGTCGGACTTAGACATAATCCCCGCTATAGTAATGCTGTAGCAGGTTTTTTCATGATATGTACTTCAAAAAATTAAATTTAGGATCTCTCTCCAAACTTCTCTCCTGTGAGGAAAGAAACTGTAACTTACCTTTCTCTTTATTTATTGCGACAATAGCAGCAGGTTTATTATCAGGTTGTCAGGATATGGCAGCTAATTCAGCCCCAAAACCATCTGCTAAGTGTCCAGGTAATAATTCGCAGTTTAGTATTGAATTTTTTAAGACTAATAATCAAGGTGAAAGATACACTAAAGGTATAAATCATGTAATTCTTTTTAATCCTAAATCAGCAGAACTAGATTTTAAAGTTAATGTGGGTTTAGCTCATAAAATATATGCTAAAGATAGTAGAGGCAACTTTCGCAAAGAATTCATACCCAAACAGTTTGGTCAACTAATTGCGGATGAAAATTCTAAATTAAATGGTAAATCACCAATTGCAGCAATTAATGCTGACTATATAGATACTGTGAATAAACCCCAAGGTTTAAATATTTCTCGTGGGGTAGAGTATTCAGGTGCGTTTAAAAATAAACGTTCTTCTTTTGGGATATCAGGTGGAAACCCAAAGGAACGTATAGCTACTATTGATACTGGAAGAAGAGGAGCGAATTCTCTTAATTATAATTTGGTAGGTGGTAATGGCAGATTTTATAGTCAAGGTAAGTTTAAAGATATTTGTAAAGCCTTGGGAGAATTTGCTTGTAAAGGTGCAACTAATCGCTCTATGGCTGCGATTACAAGTAAAGGTTATGTAATTCTGTTAGTAAATGATGCAAAAGCTAATTCTAGTCTGGAAATTTCTGCAAATAATAAAGAGTTGCTACCCAGTCAGTTTGATGATGTGTTAACAGGAATTGCCAGAAATAATTGTTTAGGGAGAATTCAAGAGGGGATTTTATTTGATGGGGGAATGTCGCCGGGGTTGTATTACAACAAGAAAATCTATTTGGAAAACTTTGGGCCGATTGGTTCGGTGTTTTTGATTTATAAGAAGTGAACGCTCTAAATTTAGGGTATAAAATCTACATTGAGAATATCAACTAAAGAGAAGGGTGACTCTTCGGGGAATAATTCTGAGTCAAGTTGATATTTTCTGAGGGTATCATTTCTAGCATCTGTATAACAGTCTAGAAATACATCATTTAAGACAGATTTCAAACTGGGACTATCTGCCAGAGTATAAGCTATTTGTCGTCTTTGCTCAACAACCGTATTGCGCCAACCTCTAGCATTATAATCTTTCTCTTCTATCCAATATTGCAGTTTTAATAAATGTTCAATTAAGACTATTAAGCGAGTTTTTAATTCTTTCTTTTCACTCCGCCCCATACTGTCGATTTCTTCAATCAAATTCTGAATATCTAATTGTTCTAATTTACCTTCCTGCAATAGTTTAACAGTGGTTTGTATCCATAAGTAGAAATCTTGTTCATATAATGTTTTGTTAGTATTAGTAGTCAGCATAATAAATTCTCCTGACTCGATAGGATGATGATTACATTATATAATGGATTAAGTAATCAGCAAAGACGATTCCCAGACCTACCAGACCTAACGGTTCAGCACTTGCCCTATCGCACTCTCATCTACAAGCAACGAAAACTACTGTAAGTTAATCTTCGCTTTCCAACATTTTCTTAGCTTCCAAAAGTCGCTGTTTATGCTCTTCACTAAGAGTTGGATATTGTAAATTTAATGCTTGTAATTTTTTACAGATAATATCAGCGACTATCAACCTTGTAAACCATTTACGATCAGCAGGAATAATATACCAAGGTGCAAATTCAGTGCTAGTGTGATTAAAAACTTCTTCATAAGCGAGCATATAATCATCCCAAAAAGCCCGTTCTTTTACATCACTAGCTGAAAATTTCCAATGCTTTTCTGGTGATTTAATTCTATCTAAAAAACGTTTTTTCTGTTCTTTTTTAGAGACATTAAGAAAAAATTTGAGAACAATAATTCCATTATTTACTAAATATTTTTCAAAATTATTAATTTCCTCAAAACGCTGTTGCCATATATGTTTACCTTGAGGAATACAGTGAAGTTGTTGTTTTTCTAGAATTTCTGGATGTACGCGCACTACTAGTACTTCTTCATAGTATGAACGGTTAAATATGCCAATTCGTCCTCGTTCTGGTAAAGCCTTCATTGATCGCCATAAATAATCATGGTCTAATTCTTCTGCACTTGGTGCTTTGAAACTAAAAACCTGACATCCTTGGGGATTAATACCAGACATTACGTGTTTAATGGTGCTATCTTTACCAGCAGCATCCATTGCTTGAAAAATAATCAGCAAGGCATAGGTGTTTTGAGCATAAAGAATATCTTGATAATTAGCTAATTGTTGAATACCTGCTGTTAATTTTATGTTGGCATCGACTTTTTCTTCAGAGGATGTTTGATAACTTGGGTTATAGTCATTTTTTAAAGAAATCTTTGTACCTGGTGGAACTATAAAAGGATCATGATTCATTGGAAATAGTACCCGAATGGGAAATTGGGGATAGGGAGACGCGGAGAGAATGAAGAATTACCAATTATTTATAAAAAAGAGGTGATCACTTCAGAGGATATAGAGAACAAATAGAGAACACAGAGGAGATAAATGTTGATAAATTCAACTAACTTTTCGTCCTTCTGTGTTTTAACTTATGGAAATTTGAATTAAGAAGCGGCTGACTGTAGTTTTTCCAGTCGCGCTAAAACTTCTGCACTGTGAATATTTGGGTTGACTTTCACAAAAGTATCACGAAGAACACCCTGAGGATCAATAATAAAACTATGGCGCATAGATACATAGCCTATCCAAGAACCGTAAGTTTTACTGACTGCGCCGTTAGTATCAGCTAATAAAGGAAATTTTAACCCTTCTGAGTCACAAAATTCGGCATGGGAATCAATGTCATCTGCACTAACACCGATAATTTCCGCATTTTTTTCTATGTATTTGGGCAAATCTTGCTGAAAACGACGTGCTTCGATTGTGCAGCCAGATGTGAAATCTTTGGGATAAAAATACAGAACTACCCATTTACCACGCAAGTCAGAGAGGGAAATTTTGCCCTCTCCTGTATTGGTGGGTAATGTAAACTCTGGTGCTGGTTGGTTAATTGTGGGTAGTTTACCTCCTAAAGCATGAGCAGTGGGGGTAAAGTTTAACCAACTCATCAGGGACAAACAAGTGGCAAATAAGATGCTGATAAAAGTGCGGCGGGAAATCATTGTCTAAACCTGAATAATAACTTATGTTAAGTTATCATTCTTGGTGGCTGCTATTCTGATTCTGGTTGAGATTCAGGAAGCTTTTCTGTGCTTTCAATGTATTGGCTATCTATGAGAAAGGCTCCCTGTCCAAAACGCACGCCCCAATATCCTCCGGGACGACGGTCAAGGACTATACCTTCTTCGCCAATGCTAATTACGTTAGGAGGGCGTAGCATGGGCATTGGGTCAGCGGTTTTGACGTAGGGTGGTAGTTCTACGACACGGACTTTACTACCGATAGGAAATTCTGGGGACATTTTAAGATGGTTGGGAATGTGCAGGAACTCTTAATTTTTAGCAGGGATTTACCCAATTAGGTTTTTTAAATGCGTCGGTTAACTAAGGTTGCACTAGCTTGGTCAACGGGCATGAGAATGACTTCGTTTATATTAACGTGAGGCGATCGCGTCGCACAGAAAAATATGACATCAGCGACATCATCAGGGGTAAGGGGTGTAAGTCCCTGATAAACTTTTTTGGCGCGTTCTTTATTACCATGAAAACGGACTTCACTAAATTCTGTTTCCACCATTCCCGGATCAACAGATGTTACACGGATGGGAGTACCTAATAAATCTTGTTTCAAACCTTCGGAAATGGCTTTAACTGCGGCTTTTGTCCCACAATAGACGTTACCACCGGGGTAAGTTTGATGTCCGGCAATGGAACCAAGGTTAATTACATGACCACGATTACGAGCAACCATACCGGGGACTACGTAGCGGGTGAGGTAGAGCAAACCCTTGATATTAGTATCAATCATTTCTTCCCAGTCTTGGATATCGCCTTCATGCAGTTTATCTAATCCGCGACTTAAACCGGCGTTGTTGATTAAGATGTCAATATTTGACCAATCTGGGGGTAAATTAGAGATTGTGGATTCGACGGCAGCGCGATCGCACACATCTAGTTGCAATAAATAGATTTTGTCAGCCTGTAAATTTAAGGTTTTGGCAAATTCTTGCAAGCGATCGTACCGTCGAGCAGCTAAAATCAGTTTTGCACCTGCATTAGCGAAGATTTTGGCGCAAGCTGCACCAATGCCGCTACTTGCACCTGTGATGAATACGATTTGGTTTTCTAAATGAATCATTGTAGTTATCTGTGAATGGTTTCAAACCGTCGCGCCGCCAAAGTCTAACCATGCCATCCATCCCTGCTGAAGCTAGAGTCTTGCTATCAGGGCTAAATGCTACTTATATATAGTTAAATAATTCAGTTATCAATTAACTTTTGCATAATCATTACTTAATAAAGTAATATTAATTTTAATCGGAGATATTGAAATGTCAACAAATGGCTATTGAAGTTAGTAACTTCTCGAAAAGTTTCAAAGGTAAAACAGCACTCAAAGATGTATCCTGCACAATTAATGAAGGAGAAATGGTTGCTCTTATAGGTGCATCTGGCTCAGGCAAATCTACCCTTTTGAGGCACATCAATGGCTTGCATATTGGAGATGCAGGTACAGTTCATATTTTTGGCACTGCCCTACAAAGCGAGGGGAAATTACACTCTAAAATTAGGTATTTACGAAGTCAGATAGGCTGTATCTTCCAACAGTTTAATTTAGTCAATCGGCTAACAGTGATGGAAAATGTTCTTGTTGGTAACTTAGCAAGATTGTCTATTTTACGCTCAATATTACATTTATTTACCAAAGCAGAAAAAGTCCAAGCTCTGGCTGCACTAGAGCGAGTAGGTATTATTGAATACGCTTATAATCGCGCATCTATACTGTCTGGAGGGCAACAGCAACGGGTGGCGATCGCGCGTTGTTTAGTGCAAGGAGCGAAAATCATCCTTGCCGATGAACCCATTGCTTCCCTAGATCCTGAGTCGGCGCGGAAAGTCATGGAGTTACTCGTGCAGCTAAATCGCCAAAGCAGAATTACTGTAGTGGCTTCCTTGCATCAGATACAAATGGTGCGTTGTTACTTTGATCGAGCGATCGCACTCAGAGATGGCGAAATCATGTTTGATGGTGCAACCGTAGAACTAAATGACAATAAACTTAATGAAATTTACGGTACAGCAGTCGAAGAACTAATCATGAGAGGACACGGAGAACTATTATAGACTCAGAAGAATTGTGAGTAACGAGTGGTTGACACTCCTTCCTACTCGTTACTCGTTACTAGCTTAATCTGCTGTAAATTATCATCTTTTGACTTACATTCCACAACTAAAACTTATGAACAGAAGATTATTTATTCAACAGGCTTCTTTGTTTACCATGACTTTGGCAAGTGCAAAAATACTTTCAGCTTGTACTTCTAATTCTGATAATAAGAGTACTACTAGCACTACTAATAGTAGTACCGCAGCCATTAAAGAAATTAATTTTGGTGTTCTGTCTACAGAATCTCAAGCTAATCAAAAACCGATATGGGAACCTTTCGCTGCTGCTATGTCACAAGAAATTGGTATTCCCATTAAACCCTTCTACGTTACCCAGTATGCAGCAGTTATAGAAGCCATGCGCTTTGGTAAAGTTCAGGTAGCTTGGCTAGGTGGTAAACCTTATATTCAAGCAGCAAAAGTTGCAGATGCAGAAGCATTTGCTCAGGTTGTGAGTGAAGATGGAACTAAAGGCTACTATTCTCATTTAATTGCTAATAAAGACAATTCCATTACGGCCAAAGCGATAGCAGCAGGTGGCGATAAATATGTAATTGAAAATGCATCTAAGCTTACCTTTGCTTTTAATGATCCAAGCTCTACCTCTGGGTTTTTAGTTCCCAGTTACTATATTTTTGCTAAAAATGGTATTGATCCTAAAAAAGCATTTAAACGTTTGATTTTCGCTGGTAATCATGAAGCCTGCGCCCTAGCTGTAGCTAATAAACAGATAGATGTAGCAACCATCAGCAATGAGGTATTAAGTCGTCTAGAAAGCACCAATCCTACAGCTAGACAGAAGCTTGAAGTTATTTGGCAATCACCTCTAATTCCCAGTGATCCGATTGCTTATCGTCGAGATTTACCAGCAGATATCAAAAAGAAGTTTCAAAACTTTTTCTATAACTACAAAGATGCTAAAATCTTAGCACCTATGAAAGTATCTGGTTTTGTAGAGGCTGAAGATAAAAATTGGCATACAATTCGCGAACTAGAAATTGGAAAAAAAATCGAAGAAACTAAAAATCAAGACAATCTTAGTGAGCAAGAAAAAAAGCAAAAAATAGCAGAACTCAATCAGCAACTTAAAGAAATTCAGTAAACTTCAGTTTATAGTTAGAAAAAATGCGGTCACAAAACCAGACAATTACTAACGCATCTCCCACCGTAGTAGCAATGTTAGAGAAAGAAGCAAAACTTGTGAATATTAAAAGAGTTGTGTTTTTTTTAGTGAGTGTTGCTGCATTGATTTTTGCCTATAACCAAAGTGAGTTAAATTTCCCTTTGCTTCTACTACAGGGAGACAACATGGTGGAATATATAAGAGCATATTTTCCACCTGATTTTACTGATTGGAAGTATTATTTTTCAGAAACACTAATTACTATATCAATGGGAATTTGGGGAACCATAATGGCAGCGATCGCAGCTGTTCCTCTATCTATCCTAGCATCTAATAATATGTGTCCAATATGGGTTGTACAACCGACACGTCGCCTCTTAGATGCTATGCGTGCTATTAATGAAGTCGTCTTTGCACTTATATTTGTAGTTGCTGTAGGGTTAGGTCCATTTGCAGGAGTTTTGGCTTTATTTGTGCATACTACAGGCATTCTCGGTAAGCTGTTTTCAGAGGCTGTAGAATCAATTGAGCCAGGACCTATAGAAGGAATTAGAGCTACTGGTGCAAGTCAGATTCAAGAAGTTATTTATGGAGTGATTCCGCAAGTTATGCCTTTGTGGACTTCTTTTACTCTCTACAGATTTGAGTCAAATGTGCGCTCTGCTTCTGTGTTAGGAATCGTCGGGGCTGGTGGTATTGGTGTTTCATTATATCAAAGTTTTGGTTCATTTGAATATCAAAAAGTCTGTGTAATTCTCATTATTTTGGTTGTTGCTACTGCTACCATTGATTTGCTTTCTGCGAGAGTGAGAAAATGGCTAGTTTAGCAGAGGTCAGGAGGGTTCGTTAATCTTACTTCCTTCATATATCAATAATTTAGATGTCAAGTCGCTTCGCTCCCAATTAAAAAAAGGTCAAATTGTCAAAATTGCGTTAATCTATTTTTCATCTAGATGTCTAGACAAGTTCAGAATAGTTTAAAACAAAATACCATAACTCAACTTATGTCTACTGTGACGCAGCGACAAGTATGGATGGCAACATTAGCTAAAGCCGAGTTAGAGCTATTAGAAAAACTGGTAAACAAATTACGTACTTTGCCCAACTATAGCTTTTTACGCCCCCCAGAGATTGGTTTAGCAATGGTGCGGGGATGTGCTGGAGGTAATGGACAGCCATTTAACTTGGGAGAAATTACCATAACTCGCTGTGTCGTACAGTTAGAGAGCCAAGGCCACGAAGCGATAGCTGGATTTGGTTATGTAGCAGGGCGATCGCACCGTCATGCAGAACTAGCCGCTGTTTGTGATGCGTTACTACAAACCCCAAATTGGCACGATCAAATTCAGGCTGAAGTAATTCAACCTTTGCAAGCTGAATACCAACAGCAGCAGGAACTAAAGCAGCGTCAAGCAGCAGCCACTCAGGTCAATTTCTTCACAATGGTGAGAGGGGAAGGGTGAGGGGCAGGGGGCTCACAAGGGTAGGTATTTTACATTGTCGTGAGGGCAAGACTTGGGGGACAAGGAAGGACAGTGGACAAGGGAGGAAAACCGTACAAAATTATATTTTATTGGTAACAAAAAGACCATTGTGCGGAGAAAATCTTCCTTGTCTACTTTCCCTCCTTGTCTTCCTAGTCCTGCCTTAACAGATAATATTAAAAACCTACCCTTGTCAGGGGGCAGGGGGCAGGGGAAGCAGGGGGAGATAAGGGAAAATTAATGAATAAAATTACGTACTTACCTGGCTTTCGAGACTCAATTCATGATGCTCAGAGGACGTTTAGAGGGTTGCTTGATGCTAATGCTCGACCGGGTACACCTTATCATATCAGCGCTGATATGAGTGTACCTTTGGGTGTAACACCTGCTTGTGGGGCTGCTTGTTTGACATTGCTGGATTTGGATGTTGTGGTATGGCTACAGCCGAGTTTTGCAGATCAAGTGAGAGATTGGTTGTTGTTCCATGCTGGCTGTCGTTTTACTCAGTACCCAGAGGAAGCTAATTTTGCTTTAATTCAAGATTTGGCAGCATTGCCAGAATTATCTATTTTTAACTGGGGGACAGCTGAAAAACCTGAGGCTTCAACAACATTGTTGATACAGGTAGAAAGTTTTGAGATGGGAAAGCCTGTAATTTTGACAGGTTCAGGTATTTTAGATCAGCAAGAGATTTCTCCCACACTTCCCCATCATTTTTGGGAATTCTGGATGCAGAATCACCAAGCTTATCCACAAGGTGTAGATGTGTTTTTATTTACAAAAAATGCAGTCATGGGTCTACCACGCACAGCAAAGTTAGTAGTAAAAAACTCAGTTCAAACCTAAATTTATCGGCGTTGCTGAATTGAAGTATGAAATTGAAAAATCAAAGATTTCAAACTGTTACTCTCTGTGACTTTGCGCCTCTGCGTGAAATAAAATCATACTCTTAATCAGCAACGCCAATTTATCAATCACAAATTACAAATTACAAATTACAAATTACAAATTATGCCATACGTTGCAGTTAAAGGCGGTGAACAGGCAATTGAAAATGCAGAAGCACTCCTGCAAAGTAGACGCAGAGGTGATCCTGCTATTCCCGAACTGAGCCTAGACCAAATTGAACAACAGCTAAACCTAGCAGTAGAACGGGTGATGTGTGAAGGTAGCTTATATGATCGAGAGTTGGCAGCCCTAGCCATTAAACAATCTTGGGGTGATTTAGTAGAAGCAATTTTTTTATTACGAGCCTACCGGACAACACTACCCCGCTTTTACTATAGCCAGCCATTAGACACCAGCAAAATGCAGATTCAACGCCGCATTTCTGCCATTTTTAAAGATGTACCAGGAGGACAAAGATTAGGGACTACCTTCGATTACATTCATCGTCTACTAGACTTTAAATTAATAGCAGAAGGACAAATTCCTGAAGCACCAGAAGCAGAAGCAATTACAGAAACAGTTTTGCGTGTAATTGACACTTTAGATCGTGAAGGATTGATGCAAGCGGAAGAAGGGCATGGGAGCAGGGGAGCAGGGGAGCAGGGGGAGCAAGTAAATAATGATTCTCCGTTATCTCCCTCATCTCAACCATTTGACTTAACTCGTCAACCATTGACTTTTCCTGCGGGAAGGGATGCAAGACTGCAAAATTTAGCGCGTGCAGATGAAGGTTTTTTGTTATCGCTGGCATATTCTACACAACGGGGCTATGGCAGAAACCATCCTTTTGCGGGAGAGATTCGGATGGGGGAAGTAGAGGTGGTGATTTGTCCAGAAGAATTGGGATTTGAAATAGCGATCGCAGATATTACTGTCACCGAAGTGCAAATGGTCAATCAGTTTAAAGGTAGTAAAGAATTACCTGCACAATTTACCCGTGGTTATGGTCTCACTTTTGGCTACAACGAACGTAAAGCTATGTCGATGGCGTTGGTTGATAGAGCAATGCGAGCCGAGGAATTAGGGGAAACTATTCAAGGCCCAGCCCAAAACGTCGAGTTTGTACTTTCCCACTCTGACAATGTGGAAGCACAAGGTTTTGTCCAACATCTCAAACTCCCACACTACATTGACTTTCAAGCAGAGCTAAATGTAGTGCGGAAAATTAGAAGTAGAGAGAACAGGGAATAGGGAAATTGTAAGAATTCAGGAGTCAGGAGTCAGGAATCAGAATGCTTATGAAATGAAGAATAGAGAGAAGCAAGATTTTATCAAAATTATTAAATTTGACTCGAAACGTCTTTATTCTTCTGACTTGGAGTATTATCTATCCTGAATACTTACGGGAAATTTAGTTTTTATCCTCGTTTGAAAAAATTAGTGTAAGTCAGTAACAATAACACAAACTATGCAAATAACCTCAAAACTAAGAAATACAAAAATTGCTATTCAAGGAGCAAATGTATTAACTCCCGATGGTTGGTTAAAAGATGCCACAGTTTTAATTGAAGATGGGCAATTTACCAGGATTGATCAGACAAATAGTCCTGATGGATTTGATTTGGTAAATGCTCAAGGACTCCAGATGTTACCAGGAATTATTGACTTACATGGCGATGCTTTTGAAAGGATGATTTGCCCCCGTCCGGGAGTTAACTTTCCTCTACCAATAGCGATCGCAGATAATGACCGCAACCTCTTAGCATCTGGTATCACAACTTTCTATTGCTCAATTACCGATTCTTATGAACCAGGTTTACGTAGCCGAGATTCTGCCCGTGCTTTAATTGACTTCATCTTAGGGGCAGGAAAACAAGTCTTAAATTGCAACCATCGCATTCATATCAGACATGAAGAAGCAAATATCGTAGGTCATCAAGAATTGTGTGATTGGATGGAATCTGGCAGGGTACATATTTTATCCATCAACGATCACCTACCACCTCCAGGAAATCAAAAGAGATTGAGCCGCTATCTCAATAGTGTGAAGCAAAGATCATCCATGTCTATAGAAGAGATTGAAGAATTAATCGATCAGGTAGCAGCACGACGACATGAAGGAGAAGCGCAAATAGAACAACTAGTGAATTTAGCTCATACCTACAGTATTCCCCTTGCTTCCCACGATGATGATAGTCCTGAGAAAGTAACACTCAGTCAACAACGCCGAGTAGCGATCGCCGAATTTCCCGCTACTGTGGACTTAGCTGCCCAATCTCGTGAATATGGTGCAGCAGTTCTCATGGGTGCGCCTAACTTAGTGCGTGGTGGTTCTCACTTAGGCTTAATGAGTGTAGCTGAGGCAGTTAAAAATAACGTCATCGATTGTCTTTGCTCAGATTATCATTATCCTTCCTTGTTTTATGCACCCTTCAAACTCCAAGAATTAGGCTTAATGTCCTTTGAACAAGCATGGTCATTAGTTTCCAACCGACCAGCACAAGCAGCAGGAATTAGCGATCGCAAAGGTAAAATCGCTCCTGGGTTAGATGCTGATTTCCTGTTGATATCTCCTGATAATCCTTTACCATCCGCCATAGCTGCGATCGCATCTGTTTATGTAACAGGTCAAGAAGTCGCCCGATATCACATCAAATAACTATGAAACCTACCATTGAAAGCATTATCATCCCAGATTCTGTTTCATATCGCCAATCAAATGAATATTTCTCCCAGTCCCCAGTCCCCAATCCCCAATCCCCAATCCCCAGAAACAGGCTTTAACTTTGCATACTTAGACGAGCAAACAAAGCGTTCCATTCGTCGTGCCTTGCTGAAAGCCGTAGCAATTCCAGGACATCAAATTCCCTTTTCTTCCAGAGAAATGCCCATGTCTTACGGCTGGGGTACTGGTGGAATTCAGGTCACGGCTGCTGTCATTGGTCAAAATGATGTCTTGAAAGTTATTGACCAAGGAGCAGACGACACCACTAACGCCGTGAATATTCGTCGCTTTTTCAAAAAAGTTTGTGGTGTAAAGACAACAGAACACACACAAGCAGCGACTTTAATTCAGACTCGCCACCGTATACCCGAAACACCACTACAAGAAGGACAGATTTTAGTTTACCAAGTACCCATTCCTGAACCTTTGCGCTGGCTAGAACCCTCATCTGTCGAGACGGGCAAAATGCACGCTCTGGAAGAATACGGAGCTATGTACGTCAAGCTTTACGAAGATATTACCACACATGGACATATTGCCACATCCTACGACTACCCAGTAATGGTGCATAACCGCTATCTGATGAGTCCTAGTCCGATCCCTCGCTTTGATAATCCCAAAATGGATATGAGTCCGGCATTGCAATTATTTGGTGCAGGGAGAGAAAAGCGCATATATGCAATTCCACCGTATACCAAAGTTAAAAGTCTCGATTTTGAGGACTATCCCTTTACTGTAGAAAAATGGGATAAAGCTTGTGAATTATGCGGTTCTACAGAAAGCTACTTAGATGAGGTAGTCATTGACGACCAAGGTGGACGAATGTGGATCTGCTCAGATACAGACTTTTGTAGGGGGAGAAAAAGTAGAGAGTTATTCCCTAGCTAACAACTTTCTTGACTAATGACCAATGACCAATGACCAATGACCAATGCCCAATGCCCAATGCCCAATGCCCAATAAAATGACTAAACCCCTTTTACAGGTTCACCAACTGAGTAAATCTTACGGCGCAATTAAAGCTTGCGATCGCATTTCTTTTAATCTCTATCCTGGGCAAGTTCTCGGTATTGTCGGAGAATCAGGTTCGGGTAAATCTACTTTGCTAAGTGCTATTGCCAATTACATTTCTATTGACAAAGGTAATGTTACTTATACTAGCCGTAGCGGTGAAGACTTAGAAATTTTTCAACTTGCGGAAGCTAAACGGCGATTATTGATGCGAACTGAGTGGGGCTTTGTACAGCAAAATCCCCGTGATGGTCTGCGAATGAAGGTGAGTGCGGGAGCAAATATCGGTGAACGCTTACTAGATATTGGGGTACGGCACTACGGCAATATTCGAGATGAGGCTGCCCATTGGCTACAACAAGTGGAAATTGACCCAACACGGATAGATGATTTACCAGTCCACTTTTCTGGAGGGATGCAACAAAGATTACAACTTGCCCGTGTATTGGTGACACGTCCTCGGTTAATCTTGATGGACGAACCGACAGGTGGGTTGGATGTTTCGGTGCAAGCGCGGTTATTGGATTTGTTGCGATCGCTTGTCCGCAATTTTCACCTCAGCGTGATTATAGTTACCCACGATATCGGCGTAGTCAGATTGCTGGCACACAGATTATTAGTCATGCAACAAGGACAGGTGGTGGAATCAGGTTTAACTGATCAAGTGCTTGATGATCCACAACATCCATACACTCAACTACTAGTCAGCGCCGCTTTAACACCGTGAGTTTCTTAACAATGCAATCATTAACTATTAATCATCATCCAGTCAACTTTCCTAACCAAGCACTTTTACAAGTTGATAATTTGCGAAAAAGTTTTATTCTGCATCAGCAAGGAGGCATTAATTTATCGGTGCTAGAAGGTGTGTCTTTGAGCGTTAATGCTGGGGAATGTGTTGCTCTTTCTGGAACTTCCGGTAGTGGGAAATCTACATTTATGCGCTGTTTATATGCTAACTATCGCGTTGATAGTGGTTCTATTTGGGTGAAGCATGATGAATATTGGGTGGATTTATGTCAACTCGCTCCCCACGAAATTTTAGCAGTTCGGCAGAAAACCATTGGATATGTCAGTCAGTTTTTAAGAGTAATTCCCAGAGTACCAGCGTTAGATGTTGCCGCAGAACCACTGTTGGAATTAGGTATTGATATAGATGTTGCATATCACAAAGTTAAAGACTTATTTCATCGCCTCAACCTTTCAGAACGACTGTGGCATCTTTCCCCCACTACCTTTTCTGGAGGTGAAAAGCAACGGGTAAATATTACTCGTGCTTTAGCAGTTGATTATCCAATTTTGCTACTAGATGAACCAACTTCAGCCCTAGACGCTACCAATCGCCAGGTAGTCATTGAACTGCTGCAAGAGAAAAAAGCTCAAGGTTGTGCCTTAATTGGCATTTTTCACGACGAAGAAGTCAGAGCGCAACTTTGTAACCGTGAATTAATTTTTGGTCATGATAACTGATATTAGATATCATCTCAATAAAATTAACGGCGCTGCTTAAAACAGGGATGAATTATTGAACCGCAAAGACGCGTTCACGTTCGCGAAGCTTGGCGTTAGCCATAATGTCCCGTAGGGATAGTGCGCGAAGAAGTGAGATTTTTTCGTTTACAAAAATTCAAAATATCCCGCAAATATGCAACGCCAAATCAACAATTTTGAGGAATTAGAGACAAAAATAAATCAAGCATTGAAAAGCAGAATTCCTTCGGGATTACAAAAAAACGTTTGCATTGTCTGCCAATATAAGTAGAAAATTAATTACTTAACTAATCACTGTACTGATAGTAGATTCAGCGGTTTTAAATGCCATTCTCTTTTTAGCTGTTCTCATCAGTGCCAAGGCGAATAGAGAACCGACGGTAGGGATTGTTGCGCCTCCTGGGATATCGAAGGGGACAGGAGTAGAAACGATAGCATAAGTATATGGTGTATCGGAGAAAATCGTGAATGTATTAGTAGCAGGAGAATAATAGCCATTAACAAGGTTATCAGGATCTGGAAAATTGTATGCAAAAAGGGGACTAACAGGATCTCCCTCATCATCAGTATTTGGTGTACCTAACTGTGTACCAACTGCTTGAGCCAATTGATCTGCTAGATTAGATATTCCCCACCAAGGCTGAGATTGCAGCGTTGAGGAAATATTATCATAGGTATCAGTAGTAGTGGTAATGTCGTAGTCTGTTCCACCAACATTAAACACCAAAGCTTGTGCTGGAAATGCACTACTAGCCAAGATACCAGCTGCACTACCAACAACTAATGGCAAGAACGGAGATATTTTCATGAGATTTTGAGTAATTATGTACACATAATACGTATTTTCAAAAACTTAGTCAATGCAAACAGATTTGTTACAATCGCCACACTTATAACGCTGTTTATCCCTCTACTTCCGTTGGACGCAATTCCAATAAAAGCAAGAAACGTCAGTCACGCTGTTTATCCCCCGCCTTTAGGCGTGGGGAGTGTCAATAAGTTACTAATTTTTCACTACTTGTAAACGTTGAGTAATCATTGTCATGCCATCATTACGCAGAATTACTGCCGAAATCCATTGATTACCGGGAGTAGATGGTGCGCGTCCGATTTTAAACAGTCCACCAGCGCTCAGTAATTCTAAATTTATAGCTGTGGGGTTGAGATATTTGTTTGGTTGGATAGTTTCTTCTAGCGCACTTCCGAGGAGGAAATCATTACCCAATGGTTCTTGGACAATAGCATCAAAGTTATATTGCTGTCCAACTTTTACCTGTTGTGGTAGGTTAATTTCTATTTGGGGTGGTTTGCTACCAGAGGAAAGTTGAGTGCGTTCTGATAAAATGTCTTGACGCAGGATTTTTGTACCACTAAGACGCTGACGTGAAGTAATAGTAGCGTTGAGAGCTAGATTACTACTATTAGAGGAGGGTAAACCTGTGATGTTGGTGACAGTTTCTGCAATGATGCTATTGCCTTCAGATTTCCAAGATTGCAGACGTGTGCTGTAGCGTAATTGGGGATACCGCTTCCAGAAAGATGTTAAGGCTTGTTCCATCGTTTGGCGGTTTAAACCATCGCCATGACTGAAATTAGGGCTGTAAAATTGCATTACTCCTTTAATATCACCCCGACTAGCGGCTATATCAATTTGTGCCAACAGGTTTTTCAGTGATGGGGGTGCATTATCGGGTGTAGCGGCTTGAGCAAATTGCCCAGTACTGCTGAAACCCAGAGTTAGTAGGAACGAAAGCAGAGAAATGCTGCTAGGAACTTTTTTGTTGCGTTTCATTAATAAGGCAATATAGTTAGTCATTAGTAATAGTTTACTGATTTGATTAGAGAATGTAAGGAATTTGTTTTATCTTAGTTAAGCTAGGCGCTAAATGGTATAGCTTGAATGGCAAACGCACCCATAAAATTATTAATAGCTGCTAGTGGGACTGGTGGACATTTGTTTCCAGCGATCGCACTGGCACAAAAACTGCCAAACTATGATATTGAATGGCTGGGTGTCCCCAACCGACTAGAAACTCAGCTTGTCCCAGACCAATATCCTTTGAATACGATCGCAGTTGAAGGGTTTCAGCAAGGTTTTGGCTTTTCCTCACTGCGAGTTTTGGTTAAGCTTGTCAGTTCAATTCTACAAGTCAGACGCATTCTCAAACAGGGCAATTTTCAAGGATTATTCACCACCGGTGGTTATATTGCTGGCCCTGGGGTAATTGCGGCTCGTTCTTTGGGTTTACCGGTCGTTTTTCATGAATCTAACGCTTTACCGGGGAAAGTCACTCGCTTTTTTGGCCCTTGGTGTAGTGCAGTAGCAGTAGGATTTGATGTTGCTGTAAAATACTTACCCCGTTCCCAAAATGTCTGTGTGGGTACTCCTGTTCGTTCTCAATTCCTAGAGGAGGGAACAGATAATACTCTAGATTTACCAATTCCTGACGGTGTACCTCTAATTGTCGTTTTTGGCGGTAGTCAGGGTGCAGTAGCTGTGAATAAATTGGTGCGTCAGTCGGCTCAAGTTTGGTTTGACGCAGGTGCTTATGTCGTCCATTTAACAGGGGATAAAGATCCAGAATCTGGAAGTCTGCAACATCCTCAGTATATAGAGTTACCTTTTTACGACAATATGGCTCCCTTATTGCGCCGTGCTAATTTAGCCATTAGTCGCTCTGGTGCAGGGAGTTTAACAGAATTGGCAGTCTGTGGTACACCAGCAATTTTGATACCTTATCCCTTTGCGGCAGAAGATCATCAATCTTATAATGCTGCGGTTTTTACGAATGTTGGTGCAGCTTTAACCTTTAAACAGTCAGAGTTGACACCGGAAATATTACAAAAGCGAGTTTTAGATTTGTTGCAGTCACCGACAGAGTTGGCGAAGATGGGAGAGAATGCCAAAGCGATCGCAGTTCCCGATAGTGCTGATAAGTTAGCAGCGTTGGTGCGGGAAATTGTGGGAAGAGAGTAAATAATGACTTTATCGACTCAATTGTGGGCAGCGAACAAAGATTTAGCCCAAGCTTGTCTAGAGCATCCTTTTGTACAAGGCATTGGTGATGGTACTCTCAAACAAGAGAAGTTTGCCTACTACGTCGGACAAGATGCTTTTTTCTTAGCAGCCTTTGCCCGTGCTTACAGTATTGCAGCTGCTAAAGCCCCAGATTGGCAAGGTTTTACCACTTTTCATGACTTAGCTAGTGGGGTTATGGAAGAACTAAAGCTACATCAAGGCTATGCTGTTCAGTGGGGTGTTGATTTACGAGATGTAGAACCAGGAGTAGCCACCCGTCGCTATACTGACTTTTTGTTAGCTACTGCTTGGGGTGGAGATGTGGGTTTAACTGCGGCAGCTATGTCCCCCTGTATGCGTTTGTATGCTTTTCTGGGAGAACAGTTAGCTGTTAATGGCATTCCCAATCACCTTTATGCAGATTGGATTCGTACTTATAGTAGTGCAGATTTTCAGCCGTTGGCACAACAATTAGATAGTTTGGTAGATAATTACAATAGTACTTCTACTTTGATTCACTCAACATATCGCTATGCTATGTTCTGTGAACGTGACTTTTTTCAAGCTGCATGGATTGGTTAGAACTGTAGTGATGCCTGCGCTGTTCTCGTTGCGATTCCTACGGAACACTATCGCTAGTTTAATTTTAGTTTAATTTTCCTTGCTCGTCTTTTCTAAACTACGCCAAAGATACCAACAAGCAATAGTTCGGTAAGGTTTCCATAGTTGACCAAATTGTTCTACAGTTTGTTTTTTAGGAAGTTCAGATAAATCATAAATTTGACGAATAGCCGCACGAATACCCAAATCATCTACTGGTAAAATATCCCAACGATGTAACCTAAACATTAGTAACATCTGCACAGTCCAACGTCCAACACCCTTGATTTGAGTTAAGGTTTTGATGATAGTTTCATCATCCATTGTTTGCAATTCATCTAAGTGAGGTAGTTTCTCAAACCGCTGTGCTAAATCCTTAAGGTATGAAATCTTGGGACGGGAAATACCAACAGAACGCAAAACATCTTCTGGAGTGTTGAGAATATCATAACTTGTTAATGATTCAGTGTAAATTTGCAAAAATCTCTGGTGAATAGCTGCTGCTGCTTTACCTGATATTTGCTGATAAATAATTGAACGACACAAACAAGATAATAAATCTCCTGTTTGCTGCACCTGATTGAGTTTACACTCGCCGACTTTGTCGATTACTTGAGCTAAAATAGGATCTGTTTGTTTTATTTTGTCAATGGCCACTGCGTAATCCATTACTTTATTAATACTAGTTTCTATGCCATAATCTGTATTTTTTTAGCTACTGCTGAGGACACAGGCATTACCGATAACCGATTTCCTGGTCTTACTAAAAGTAGCTCATCAGAGGTAAATTTTTCTTTGAGTGTTGATAGTGAGATGGGGTTAGAGAAAGTCTCAACAAATTCCACTCCTACTGTTTGCCACCGAGGGGATTCAGGAGTTGATTTAGGGTCATAATATTTACTAGTTGGCTCAAACTGTGTTGGGTCAGCAATACCTATTTTAACTACACGCATCAACCCCACAATACCTGGGGGATTAGTATTAGAATGATAAAAAAAAGCTAAGTCTCCCAACTGCATTTGGCGTAGAAAATTACGAGCTTGATAATTACGTACACCGTCCCAAATAGTCTCATGCTGTTGTTGCAAATCAGCAATACTATAAACTTCTGGTTCTGATTTCATTAGCCAATAATTTACTGAATCCATATTTTTGAGGATACTTTTCTAAAATCGGAAAACATGAGCTATTTGGGAAAGTGCAGTGTTAAGCAAGCGATGCCTAATTATATATTTAAATCGCGCAAAGCTAGACGAATTTGTTCCATACGTCTGCGATTAACTCCCAGATCCGAATCTCCCACACGAGATGCTGAACGTATATGAATTACTGACTCATCGGCAGGTAAATAAAATTCTACATCATCAACAAATTTAAAAATACGGCTTTTAGAAAGAGCATGAATGTAATTATCAGTCTGTTCTATAACTTCTGTCCGGGGAACGACAGTTAGAACTTTTAGTAAGATTTCTCTGGCTGTATCATGGTCTAGATGATAGGGAATCGGTTCAATGCTGTGTTTAGCATCAGCATTTTGGCTGACAACACAGTTCGGGGAAGCTGGACAAGAAGCGAGATGACCTGACTCAATTCCTAACCCAGCAGCCGAAGTAACCGCAGGAAGCATGAACATATTTAGGGTTAAGAATATTGCGAAAATCACACCCTGTAATTTCTGTGAAAACATAGTTTTTCTGATCGCTACAATTACAATATTAAGTTTATTACCACTATTTAGCCCCAATAGTCGCACCCAATCGACCTTGTGAACTGGATTTGAGCTTCCAATTGCGCGATCGCTCTCAATGCTCTACATCTAATTTATCATTTGGTTGCGATTTGGTTGTTATTGTCTTTTTTTTAAAACATCCTCTCAGAGATCATGTTATATCATGTCCGCCTAATCACTTATCAAAAAAAATCTCCGCGTCCCCGCGTCCCCGCGTCAGTCTAAATGATAAATATATCTCTGACGAGACGCTACGCGAACAACCGGACATGATATTAAGTGCTAGTAATTATGATCATGCACCAAGGCTTAGAAAGTGCAATGAGTTAACTCGTAATTGTTGTTTCATTTAAAATCTTTTAGTCCTTGCTCAGTCTACGACACCAGTTAAATCAACCGAAACTTCCCCACATAATTTGAAGTTTCTACACTGTTTGATCATAGCCATTTGGTAATTTGCAGTGATGGGGATCATTACTAGCACGATAAAAACACCACCCCACATATCCACGATTAGTTATAGGATGGTAAGAGGTGGGGATCGCTATTGTCTATCCGGGTTTTTGGCTTAAGCCGGTTACAAAAATATTCGCCAAATCCAACCCATCTCAGTACAACAACATCTATGCTCTTGTCAAGACTAGACATAGGGGGTCTAACCCCTGGTATCCTAGTTACACAGGGATAAAAGTTAAATGATTACGGAGGTGCATCACTATGCTTAGGCGTAGCATCAATAAACAATTCAACTATTACCCTCTAATTGCGTCATTCATTCTAGGAGTTGTAGGAGGATATTCAAGCATTGTCAGCATTAGCCATCATCAGGAAAACCAGCCTCATAAGAGATTGGCTTATTTACCAACTGTGGCTAAAACAAATAAAGCTACCAAAACAATAGATGCAACAAAAGCCTACAATTTAGTTTGGAATCTCCCACAAGTGCAACGCAAAGCACGAGAAATTGAAAACCTTTCTAAAGGAAGCATCCGTGTTGCAGCGGTTGTTGATAGTTCTCCTACTGTCAATGCGTCTTTCTATGTAGTTAGAGTGTTTGAGAATCACCCAGATAAAACTACTCATCCAGTTTATTGGTTTCGTGTATCCAGTTCTGGTAATGTGATTGAGCCTTTAGATTTAGTAAAGAACGAATACATAGCTCTGGAAAAATGGAACCCTGATGGACGCTAAATGTGGTCAGGTTGTAGTGGTGGATTAAATTACTACTACCAATCGTTTTCCTATTATTTCAACTCCTTGCATTTGGTTTTTTTTGATAAGAAACTTTTTTAAGTACAAACAATGTCTGAACAAAAGCTTATAAGTCCTTGGAACTATAAACCTTGGTGGTGTCAGCCTTGGTCAATAGTTCTCACAGGTATAACATTGATTAGCGGTAGCTGGTTAATATTTAAAATTATCTGGCTAACAATTGTGGTTGCTATTCCTTTATTAATTTGGATGGGTTTCTTTTTGTTAATCTGGCCAAAACTGATGATTCGCAGCGGTGTTTTGGAAGATAAAAATTAGGTAATGAGCAATTAATTACTCATTACCCATTACCGAAATAGTGCTGAGTACCGAGTACCGAGTAATGAGTGAGAATCCTATTTAGAACTCAGCACAAATAGGTCTAAAGCCCCTGAATTCATTCATGGAAGAAGGAAAAGTATTTATTATGCCTACGGCACGCTGCGCGTAGCTTGCTTAGAGGATGTCTGAAAAGTCATTAAATGTATAAATAAACCCCTCTCCAAACCTCTCCCCCACGGGGGGAGAGGCTTTGAAATCCCCATTCCCTTGTAGGGAAGGGGGGTAGGGGGGTTAGGTTTCGAGGCTTTGGTGTTTGAGAAAATACTTCTCAGACATCCTCTTAGAGCAGGGTACGAGATTATTGCACTCCTAAATAATGCTTCCTTGCTTCAATCCCCTAACTTCAGTTATGGGGTTACTTAGTACTCAGTACTCGGTACTCGGTACTCGGTACTCGGTACTCCTGAATAATTACGAATTACGAATTAATTTACAACCTGGCTACCATGACTACGAGGATCATCTTGACTACTTTCTGCTGATACTGGGGCTGAGAATTTGGAAACCTGTCCGCTGGCTTGGGCATAAGGAAGGGCAGAACCCGCTACTAAGGCTTCTAAATTGCTGGACATGACGGAACGGGGTATATCGCCAATTGTTTCGGCTATACCTTCTCCTTGCTTGCCCAAAAACACAAAATGGGGAATGCCATCTACCCGATATTTGAGCATTTCTGGCAACCATTTGATATTATCTACATTCAGCATGACAAAATTCACCTTGTCAGCGTACTGCTGTTTGAGTTGAGCCATATCTGGAGCCATTTTTTGGCAGACAGTACACCAATCAGCATAGAATTCTACTAAGCTGGGTTTATTATTGCTAACTGCTACCTCTAAGGGTGTGGATGCTTGGTCTAATTGGGTGAGAGAAACTGAATTTGTCTGGGTTCGCAGTCCTAAAAATAGCGCTGCACTCAGTGCGATCGCTACAATGACTATGATGAAGTTTTTCAAGCGCCCGCCAACAGTCGATTCTGGCTTTACAGGTGCATCTGTATTCATAATTGATTTATTAAAACTTATTAAGCATTTTCATTATCTAGTGTAACGTCTTCCTGAATTGCTTCCGTGACAACAAAAACAAAACCTATTATTGATTTCCCTATCTATGAAAAAACGTGTTACCCTTACCTTTCCTAAACGCGCTATTCAAATGCCTGTCACCTATCGACTAGCAAAAGATTTTAACGTAGCTGCTAATATTATCCGCGCTCAAGTTGCTCCTAATCAAATTGGTAAACTGGTAGTGGAACTATTGGGGGATATCGATCAGTTAGATGCCGCGATAGAGTGGATGCGATCGCAACATATCAGTGTTTCCCATAATTTAGGTGAAATTGTGATTGATGAAGATGTATGTGTAGACTGTGGTTTGTGTACTGGGGTTTGTCCAACTGAAGCCCTATCCGTCAACCCAGAGACTTATAAACTCACCTTCACGCGATCGCGTTGCATTGTCTGCGAACAGTGTATTCCCACCTGCCCGGTACAGGCTATCTCTACTAATCTTTAAAACTGCTCAAATTTCCTGATTTAACTTGATGGTTATGAAACAATCAATAATTAGTAATTAATGCACATTAATCTTTAAAATTCAAGTATCTATAGATATAAAATATCAAGTTTTATCAAGTATCAAATGTTGTTAAAAAACTCTATCAAAGGGTAGATATTAATTTTTGACTAGTGCTATCATGCAAAAACCTGTTAAATAGTTAATTGTAATTATTTATGAATCCAGACACCACAACAATAATCAAAACCTTAGAAGATTTTGCGTACCAAGCAATTGACAAACACTTTAAGAAAACCGTAAAGTGGGAAAAATCAGTCAAGAAAGATGAAGATCCAGAAGCACTACACCAAATGCGTGTAGGAATGCGTCGTCTACGCACAGCCGTTAGTCGGTTCGGGCTATCTTTAAATTTACCTAAGTCAGTCAGCGACAAAAATATTGGTAAAATTGCCCGCATTCTGGGAAAGCTCCGAGATTTAGACGTGCTAAAAGAGATACTGGAAAACGATTACAAACCACATTTGCTTCATAAAGAACAAGAATCTCTAAAAATAGCTTTCTCTACTTTAGATAAACAGCGAGAAATTGAAGTTTCTCATGTTCATAAAATATTCAAAGATGAACTTTACAAAGATTTCAAAAAAGACTTGCAGGACTGGTTAGAAAAACCTAGTTATCAACCCTTAGCATCTTTACCAATTCAGCAAGTATTGCCTGATTTGTTGTTACCTGAAGTGAGTGAATTTTTCTTACATCCAGGGTGGCTGATTGGTACTGAAATTGTAGATTCAAAAATTGTAGTTCAAACTAACTGGACACCGGAACAACTAGAACAACATCTGAAAACTGAAGGTGAAACTCTGCATAGTTTGCGAAAACAAGCCAAACGTATTCGCTACCAAATGGAGTTATTTACTGAGTTATATGGTGAATCTTTCACAGCCAACATCTCTGATGTAAAACATATCCAAGAAAGTTTGGGTATGTTGCAAGATAGCGTAGTTTTAAATGAGTGGCTCGCAGATATTTTTAAATCAGAACTCAACAGTCAACTACGGGGGTTAACCACATTATTAGCAGCAAATCGTTACCAATTGTGGCAGCAATGGCAACCACTACAAGAACAATATCTGAAAGCTGAAACTAGCCATAAATTTCATTTAACAATTTTGCAACCCATGTAATTCAAATGTAATTCAAAAAATCAGAATTACTATAAACTTGATTAAGGAATAGATACGCTAATGGGAGCATCAAGAGACAACACATAAACACTGCTTTGGGAAATTTGGACAATGCGGGTATTTTCAGCAGAACGCAAGCCGGAAACCAATCCTACAGCGCTTCCTAACATTGCACCTCGGTCAAATTGCTCAGGATCACCTTGGCCTAAAAAGCCTAAAGTACTACCACCAATTCTCCCCCAAATGGAACCATTTTCCACAGCTTTATCATTAGCTCGCTTATGGGTAATAGTAGTACCAGGAATTATTTGACTAGATGCTTTAATGGCAACAATGCGCCCATTAATAACCAACGACTGAGCCACAATTTTAGCACCTCCCTCAGCAGGTTTGAGAACAATAGTAACAGGTGTATTTTCTGGTGCAATCACATTACCTTGACCATCTTTAATTGCACTAGATAAAGGAACTGTGAGCGGATAATCCTTTTTTTGTCCTACATCTACAGTCACAGGTGCAGGAAAAGAGACAATAATTGCTGTATCCTGGGAAATGGTAATCTCTTGACTGACTACTGGGGGTTGAGAGGGAACTGGTTGAGCATTAGCTGGAATAGTGAGAGAACTCAACAGAGATAAAGAACAAGCAAAACTCAAAAGCATTTGTGTTTTCATAACCGTTTTCCTGTGGTGTGAGTGTTTTTGAGGTTTTAACCCTTCACTCAATCAATAGGTTTGGGGTGATGAGTTTATGCAGTCAGGTGAGAAAAAATCAGAAAAGAGGATTGTCGGCGCTGAAATATTGTGAAACCCGTAACTCTTGGTATAAATTAACGATAACGATTATGTAGCAACCAATTCCAACCAGAACCTTCACGAATTAGCCAGTCGTCGTTAAAGTCCGAGGGATTTAAAAAATCTGTAGTTTCTGGGGTAATTATTCTCACACCTCGACAATTGCCTTCTATTTCAATGGTGACAGTATTAGAATTTGGTTGTAGTAGACTCTCTCTAATCATGCGTCTTCGTCGGTCTATTTCCTGTCGCTGAGTAGGTACACAACGTACTCGCACCGACGAATTTTGATCGGGATTATCTAGTAAATAGGGGAGAATTTGCGAATCACGAATGTGCCGAGAAGGAGTTTGAGCATGAACAACAGATGTGATAGATAAGAATAAGATTGTACTGAGGGTAATAGTTATCCCTCGATTTGAGCTTTTCATGGTGAATTTTTTCTCAAGCTAAATAGGGTGAGATGAGAAAAGTTTTCCCAATCACCCAACACCAATTACCAATTATCAATTACCTTATTTATCCTCTAGCAGTTGATTTACTTGCTGTCCCCGACGACCAGATTTGATTTCATAACGACGGGTGAGGTTGTCTTCAAAGTTCATATCTCTAGCAGCGGCAGAGTTAACAAAAGCATCACAATTCTTGCCTTGAGCTACTGTTGAGGAACTGCTGCTATTTTCTTCTGTGCGGTTGTTGCGTTGGTCGCGGGAGTCACTCTTATTTGTGCTACCTTGACTAGAACCACTACCGCTGACACCAATACCTAAGAAACTGACACCACCTCCACCGCCATCATTATGGCTACTAGCAGAACTGGAACGAGTGCTGGTAGAGGTAGCTAGGGCAAGTTTAGTGGAACTGTTGCGGGTATTGTTACCCAAGCCAACATCACTACATAGGGCGCGGGGGTCTTTGGCGAGGGTTTTGGGATCTACCCAAGATTGATGATCTCCTAATCCTTGAACTTCACTAGTACCAATTGGGTTACTAGGAGTAGAGGTGCTGGGAGTTCCATTTCCTATGGATGTTCCGGGGGTGATAGCTGCGGGAGCAAAAACACCAGCAGGCTTGATTTCAAAGGGGCCGGCGAAAGCGGGTAATGTCGTGGTTATTAGTGCGGTAGCTGTTAACAAAGAGCCAGTTAAGTGACGGAATTTCATGGTCATACTCCTAAGAAGTCATTGTTTTGCTGGGGTTTCATCCCCTTCACTGACTTATAGGTTGACCACTTTTGGTTTATGCACTCTGTTTTCAGAATTTTAGCTGGGTGGTGGGGAAAAGAATTGGTAAGAGTTCTTTCCCATTCCCCAATAGACATCTCCAGAAGTGAAATATGCGTACCCTAGAACCCTTGTAGAGACGTAACCTGGGTAGGGATTCTCGGCTCTACATTCTTTTTCACTCCTATGTCTAATCCCCAGCAATTCCTCAATCTAACCTATTAATTTCTGCCAAGTCATTGCTCCGACAATGCCATCAGCAGTTAAACCATTCTGCTGTTGAAATTTCTTAATTGCTCCTTGTGTCTGTGGCCCGTAGATCCCATCAGGTACAGCACCTACACGATATTGCAAGTATCTAACAATCGCTCCGGTAGCTTTGGTTCCGGCGACGACTCGTTTAGATAATATCTGATTTATGGCATCCCATGTGGCCTTGCTTGCCATTCCTGTGGGGATAATCCCTGCAATCTTCTGAAACTTTTCGACAGCAGAGGCTGTTGCTGGTCCTATGGAGTTATCTTCATCCAAAGGCTTACCATTTTTATCAGTTATTTTGAGTTGATTTAAGGCTTTTTGTAGTTTGAGAATACTGGTATCTGTGTTGTCTTCCTCATCTTTGATGATGTTTACAGGAGCAGATGCGACTTTACCAGTTAAGCCTTTGACGATCGCACTGGCCATTGCTTCACCATCATATAGTTGCATATCTTTGGCAGAATCAATGAAGCAACATTCTATGAGAATCGCCGACATATTTGTATTTCTGAGAACATACAGGTGCGACCCACTTTTAACACCCCGATTAAAAAATCCTAACTTAATTATTTCATCCAATACAGATTTGGCGGTCTTTTTGCCAGCATCGCTAATAGCAAATATTTCTGTACCATTAGCTTGTCCATTAAAGGCATTAAAATGAATAGAAACATAAAGATCAACTTTATTTCTATTAGCAATATCACAGCGTCTGCCGAGAGATTGACTTACTGTACTAGCACTACTTGGGTTACAGGATATTGCTTCATGACCTAAGCTTTTTAACTTAGCTATAACTTTAGTACCTACCTCTACAGTTAAATTATCCTCAAATTTAATGCCGCTGGCTCCAGTATCAGGAGGGCAATTATGCCCCATATCAATTCCAAATTTCATGGGTGTATCCTCAATTTACTTTTTAGTATTTCTCAACTGCTGCTATTTTTAAATATACATTTTTACTTCCAACCATGCCAATTGAGGATTTTTTAGGAGAAATTAACTACTGTCAAACAGATTATAAATCCCAAATTGCACAAATTCTGTATGCTGTTGTATTTTCAACAAATGGGGAAACAGACTTGTTGATTATAATCTCTAGGTAGATATTCCCCCCAATAATCCCCAAGAATGTTTAAGATCAAGGTAAAGAAATATTTCGTAGCAAAAGCGCATGAAACGCATTGTCTTGATTGCTGGGTTTGAATCGTTTAACGCGGACTTATACCGGAAAGCGGCTTTTGTGGCTAATTCTCGGTGTCCAGAGTTGGATATTCGAGTATTTAGCGATCGCAATATTACCACCAATAGCACCGAAGTTGCAGCCGCACTCAAAGACGCAGATGTATTCTTTGGCAGCTTACTCTTCGATTATGACCAAGTTGTGTGGTTGCGGGAACGCGTCGCTAACATCCCCATTCGTCTTATTTTCGAGTCAGCACTGGAATTGATGAGTTTAACAAAAATCGGTGCATTTTCCATTGGTGACAAACCCAAAGGAATGCCCAAACCCATTAAATTCATCCTTGACAAATTCACCAACGGTAAAGAAGAAGACAAACTCGCCGGTTATATCAGTTTTCTCAAAATCGGCCCCAAGTTATTAAAATTCGTCCCAGTGCAAAAAGTCCAAGACTTACGCAACTGGTTAATTATCTATGGTTACTGGAACGCCGGCGGTTCAGAAAACGTCGCTTCCCTATTTTTGACAATTGCGGAAAAATACTTAGATTTAAAAGTCGGAGATATACCGCCACCCATCGAAACCCCCGATATGGGGTTATTACATCCCGATTATCAAGGGTTTTTTACATCACCCCGTGAGTATTTACAATGGTATCGCAAAAGGGAACAGGGAACAGGGAACAGGGAACAGGGAAGAAAAAATTACCCAATCATCGGTATTTTACTTTACCGAAAGCACGTTATTACCAAATTACCCTATATTCCCCAACTGATACGCTATTTTGAAGAAGCAGGTTTAATACCTTTACCCATCTTTATCAACGGTGTAGAAGGACACGTAGCCGTCAGAGATTGGATGACAAGTGACTACGAAAACCAACAACGTCAAATAGGTAACATTGAAACTCCTTCACTTTCATCAGAAGCAGTAAAAGTTGATGCCATAGTTTCTACAATTGGTTTTCCCCTGGTTGGTGGCCCCGCAGGTTCAATGGAAGCAGGAAGACAAATAGAAGTTGCTAAACGCATTCTCACTGCTAAAAATGTTCCTTATATCGTCGCTGCACCTTTACTAATTCAAGATATTTATTCTTGGACAAGGCAAGGTATCGGCGGTTTACAAAGTGTTGTATTGTATGCTTTACCAGAATTAGATGGCGCAATTGATACAATTCCCCTGGGTGGATTAGTTGGTGAACAAATTTATTTAGTTCCTGAACGATTACAACGTTTAACTAATAGAGTTAAAAGCTGGGTTTCCCTCCGCCAAAAACCTATTTCTGAACGGAAAATTGCCATTATTTTATATGGCTTTCCTCCTGGTTATGGGGCTGTAGGAACTGCCGCTTTATTAAACGTTCCTCGCAGTTTAATTAAATTACTAAATGCACTGAAAGAACAGGGTTATACAGTTGGTGATCTTCCCGAAGATGGGGAAGAATTAATTCGCCAAATTAAAGAAGCAGATGAAAACCCCAATCTACCCACAAACAAGGAGGGAGTCATATCCCCCCTCGTTTACGGGGGTTCTACAGTTAATGCTAGAACATTAGAAAAATGGTTAGGATATCTTTTTACATCTCGCATTGAAAAACAATGGAAATATCTGACAGGTAGCGGCATTAAAACCTATGGTGATGAGTTTAATATTGGTGGTGTGCAATTAGGAAATGTGTGGATAGGTGTCCAGCCACCTTTGGGAATTCAAGGCGATCCCATGCGGTTAATGTTTGAAAGAGATTTAACCCCACATCCCCAATATGCAGCTTATTATAAATGGTTACAAAATGATTTTCAAGCTGATGCAATTGTTCATTTTGGAATGCACGGAACTGTTGAATGGTTGCCAGGTTCACCATTAGGAAATACAGGTTATTCTTGGTCTGATATTCTGTTAGGAAATCTGCCGAATCTTTATATCTATGCTGCTAATAATCCCTCAGAATCAATTTTAGCTAAACGTCGCGGTTATGGGGTGTTAATTTCTCACAATGTCCCTCCTTATGGACGCGCTGGTTTATATAAGGAGTTGGTGAATTTACGAGATTTAATTTCTGAATATCGGGAAGATCCAGAAAAGAATTATCTGTTAAAGGAAGGGATTTGTAAGAAGATTGTTGATACTGGTTTGGAGGTAGATTGTCCTTTTGATGATGCGAAAAGGTTGGGTATTCCCTTCACACCGGAAAATGTGAGAATGTTTAGTGGTCATGCTTTTGATCATTATTTGGTCAAGTTGTATGAGTATCTGCAAGTTCTCGAAAATCGTCTTTTTTCTTCTGGGTTACACGTTTTAGGTGAAGCGCCGAATCAGGAGGAGTTAACGGGTTATTTGGATGCTTATTTTGGAGAAGAGAACGTTCGCGAAGCGTGCGTGCAGCGCATACCGCAGAGACGCAGAGAACGCAGAGAGGAGGAGGAAGGGGAAATTACAAGGTTATTAAATCAGTCTACTGATGAGTTGACGAATCTTTTGCGAGGTTTAAATGGTGAATTTATTCCTCCTGCACCTGGTGGAGATTTATTAAGAGATGGTGCGGGTGTGTTACCAACTGGGAGGAATATTCATGCTTTAGATCCTTATCGTATGCCTTCTCCTGCTGCTTTTGAACGGGGTAGGGAAATTGCTAAGAAAATCATTTCTCAGTCTTTGGAGGAAAATAAAAAATATCCGGAAACTGTGGCGGTTTTGTTATGGGGTTTGGATGCTATTAAAACTAAGGGTGAATCTCTTGGTATTCTCTTGGAATTGGTGGGTGCTGAACCTGTGAAGGAGGGAACGGGACGCATAGTTAGATATGATTTAAAACCTCTTGATCAAGTTGGACATCCGCGTATTGATGTGTTAGCAAATCTATCGGGTATTTTCCGAGATAGTTTTGTGAATATCATTGAATTATTAGATGATTTATTTCAACGGGCTGCGGAAATTGATGAACCTGAAGAAATGAATTTTATTAGAAAGCACGCTTTGATTTTAAAAGCCCAAGGTGTGGAAAATTCTTCAGCGAGATTGTTTTCTAATCCATCTGGTGATTTTGGTTCTTTGGTTAATGATAGGGTGGTAGATGGTAATTGGGAATCTGGGGAAGAGTTGGGGAATACTTGGGAAAGTCGCAATGTGTTTAGTTATGGTAGAAATGATAAAGGACAAGCGAGACCGGAAGTATTGCAGACTTTATTAAAAACTAGCGATCGCATTGTTCAGGAAATAGATTCGGTAGAATATGGTTTAACTGATATTCAGGAATACTATGCAAATACAGGCGGTTTGAAGAAAGCAGCAGAAAAACAAAGCGGGAGGAAAGTACAAGCGAGTTTTGTGGAAAGTTTTTCTAAGGATACTACACCTCGCAATTTAGATGATTTATTGCGAATGGAATACAGAACCAAGTTGTTAAATCCTAAATGGGCTGACGCAATGGCTAATCAAGGTTCTGGTGGTGCTTTTGAAATTTCTCAACGCATGACGGCGTTAATTGGTTGGGGTGGTACTGCTGATTTTCAAGATGATTGGGTTTATGATCAAGCCGCAGAAACTTACGCTTTAGATCCAGAAATGGCGGAAAAATTACGTAAAGCAAACCCAGAAGCTTTTAGAAATATCGTGGGGAGAATGTTGGAAGCATCAGGACGCGGTTTATGGCAAGCTGATGGAGATAAGTTAGATAAACTGCGGAAATTGTATGATTTGACTGATGAAGAATTGGAAGGAGTCACAGTTTAATCGTAGGGTGGGTATAGCCCTGCGGGCATGGCTTCGCTAGAGCAACAGCGTAACCCACCACATCTAAAGTAAAATTTTCTAAAGAAGCAAAAAAACATCTGCTAAATAATTTCAGTTTTTACTTCTGAAACTATTTGAGATTTCCAACATTCTAGCTTTAGAGGTCTTACTTTACTCATTTGCTTAAAATCACTATCTTGAGAAATGATAGTTAAATCATATTGTATTGCTGTACAAGCTATCCATAAATCATTGGGATGTATTCCCGCATCTTTAATTTTAAATTTTCTTCTTTTTTCTTTCTCTTTAGGTGCAAATTTGTTAATTATTTCTGCATGGAACTGACCATAAATTTTAGATATTTCTTCATCTATCGGATATATTTTTGTTAAACTTTGAGCAAATGAATTGAATATTACTAGATTCTCTTCTCTTTTGTTTGACTTTTCTGCCATTAATATCAATTCACCATATATAATGGCATTGATAAATATTTCAGTTCCTTTTGGTAGTGAGGTCAATTTTGTTATGCAGGTTAGGTCTTTTTGGATAATAATAAAACTACAATGATTCGTGTCTAGCAGATACACCCTAACCTCACTCTCTTCTCACTTCATTTACATATTCTAAGCATTCCTCAAAATCATCCCCTACCCATTCTGGAGATGTTTTCAGGAAATCTAATAACGATTCTACAGTATTTTTTGACTGATTTTTTTGTCTATCAATTTCCCATAAAATGGCTTTAGCTGAGTTAAGTGTCTTCCTAAAAACTGGAATGGTGTTCAATCGCTTATTTTCTATATATAGAATTAAATTCTCTGCTAAATGTTGTATTATATCAATTTCTTTTTGTGTTGCACCTACAGTATATTTTTCTATTGCTTGAAGCATAGTATATATTATATTGTATAATTTTTCACTTCCTTTTTTTATATCATGTTTATTAATTTCCACAATTTCTTCTGAAAAAAATATTAACTTATATATTTCTTTCTTCCATCCAAAATATACTTCTATCTCTGCAAACTTCTCTATTAATTCATTCGTAAGAAAATCACTATACTTTTCTTTTAAATTTTTTACATTTTTGTAAACTTCTTCATATATTCTGGACTTAGCCTTTGAATTTAGTTTGTTTGTTTTTGCCTTTTCTAATTTTCTCAATGCATTTTCTATTTTAGAAAAATATTTTCTAAAATCTTCTTTTGGAATTGCAGCATTTTCAGTTCTAAAAATTTCTTCTAGCTGTTTGGCAATCTCTTGTAAATTTTCTTCTTGTTCCTTAATTTCATTTTCATTAGTTTCTATTAACATCATATCTTCTAGTAAAAAAGACATAATAATCACCACCTTGTTTATTTTAAGGTTATTATCTTATTTTACACTAACTTAGACCTTAGTGCGTATACACTCCAAAATTTCTATATTTTATATGTTTGAGGGTTACAAGTGGGAAATTTCGCAAAAAACATTTAGTATGAAAAAATACTAATAACGCTGATACACTTAAATTATGGACTATATACAGAAAAATATGAAACAAAATTTACAAAGGTTAAAACATTTCTACAATACAATCTCTCAATATTTCTATCAACTCATCCTTACTCACTTTATCATCAGAAACCTGCATAGTTAATTGATATGCTTCCTCTGGTGTCATGTTCAATTCATAATCATTCATGTTCAAAAACGTTACCATGACATCAAAAGCCGTGCGTTTATTTCCATCTATAAAAGCATGATTTTTACAGATATGAAATAAATATGCTGCTGCTTGTTCAACAATAGTAGGATGTAAAAACTCTCCTCCAAAACTTGCTTGAGGTTGGTAAATCGCAGATTCTAATAAACCCTCATCGCGGATACCAAATGAGCCATCATATAAGTTAATCTGCTTATTATGTATACTTAATACATCTTCTTTATTAATAAATTTAGGACTAGGCCAGTTTTCTGTACACATAATCCCATTTCTTTGTAGATGCTAAAGAAATCAGCATAGCTTCCGATTCTTTAGGTGTGATATCATCTTCCAATTCTAGTGATTTAAAAAAATCTTCACTAAATACGTTAAATTGTACACTAGCTTTAATGATTGATTGTATTACGTGTTTTCTTGTTTCTGTAAGAATGTATTTTTCATGCTGCGAATAGGTTACAGAAGAAGCTTCCTTCTTAATTTTCTGATATACCACTAGAGTAGACACAATCATGTCCATAAAAACTCCTTTACTATGTTCGATAAAACTAAACTCACAACATTGTTCTAAAATTTCTTTAAGCAGAAAATTGTATCTAACAACAAGTAAAAGTGATAATTGATCCATTTGTACTTTTTCTTTCAAGACCTTAACAAGTTGAAGAACTTTATTAAGTTTGTACTGTAGCTTTTTCACTTCCTCTATAAGTTTATTAAGAGATATAAGCCTACTATTCTCTAACTCAATTATTTCTGCAAATATTTCATCTTGCGGGTTAGCATTATTCAGGCATCTTTCCAGAAATTCTATCCTTTCCTGAAAGCTGTGAATTGTCTCTTCTTGGAGTATAAAGCTGTATAGCATATTTTATGTACCTAGTTTCTAAGATTATCCACTTCCTTAAATCTACCTTAACCCAAAAACACAGGCGTATAACTTAAATCTTCGCTAAACTAAATTTACAATTGTTCATAATCATAGAGTTTCATCAATCATCATCTATGTTTTCAGTCAATACACCCCCTAAACCTAGACAAAATTCTGCATTTAAGCACCTAATGTCTATCCATTGGTGGATGTCAATTGGTTATTTAATACTATTTGTGACTGGAACATTTATGTCCAGATTACCAAGAGAGGTTTTTATTCGTTCCTCTCTTTATGATTTTCATAAATCAATGGCTATTTTATTAATGGCTGTACTCACTTGGCGGATTTTAGTATTGTTGCGTGTTTGGTGGCGCAAATATACAAAAAAATTTCCTAAATTTACTTCCGAATGGTTTCAAACTGTTGCCCTACATACCAGTTTATATATATTTATGTGGGCTGTTCCTATCGCTGGTTTCTTACTTTCCAACTCTTATAAAAGTAATAATGTCAGCTTTTTTGGCATTCTTTTACCGGATATTTTCCCGCAAAATTCAGCAATGGTTGATATCGGGAGAAGTTTGCATTTTTGGTTAGCCTATACATTTTTGGCTTTTATTATTCTGCACACAATTCAACAAATAAAAGTGGTGCGATCTCTATGGCGCAAATTCACAAAGCTTATCAATTTTCAAAACAATTTATCCAATGACTAAAGGAGAAGAAAATCAAAATTTATGAATGTAAGTATTAGGAATTCAGGATATCCTGACTCCTGAATTCTGACTCCTGACTCCTGACAATTTATTGTTGATGATTATTTGTGTTGTTCTCGGTTTCCACTAACCGGGACATAAACACATCTGGTTTTCTACTCATCACAGATATAACTTTATCAATAGCAACTACTTCACTGATTTTGACAACCCTTTCCCACAAAGTATCTTCTTCTGTTTCTTTGTTGTGAGTTCTATGCTTAAACCACAACAATTCATCAGAAACCCCGATAATTGTACCGAAATACCACTTATCTCTGATTAGTAACCATATTTCTTGCTCTACGTAGGATTGTAGAATAGATTTCATAATAGCTTAGATAATGAAAAGTTATTGGGCTACATATTATGCTGCTATTAAAGAATCATACAATAGTAAATATACGAAATAAAAAAGTTTGTTTTAATACTTTAGTTACTACTAGTTAGAAACTTTTGCCATCCTGTACTAGACTAAACATTTATTGACACCACTTGGGCAACAGCCGCTGCTAAAGCATCTGGTTCTACTGGTTTAGATATGTGCATTTGAAAACCTGCGGCCATTGCCTGTTGTTGGTCAAATTCTCCCGCAAATGCTGTGAGGGCGATTCCTGGAATTTGTCTACCTGTATTTGAGGAACAAGCCCTAATTTGTCTTACCAATTCATAACCATCCATTTTCGGCATTCCAATATCACTAACCAAAACATCTGCTTGAGACTGTATAAAAACTTCCAGCGCTTCCAATCCTGATGCAACTGTAGTAACTTCAGCCCCATACAGTTTCAACACAAAGGTAATAAAATCCCGTGAATCAGCATCATCATCCACGACTAAAACTTTAATCCCACTTAAATTACAAGATACATCTTGTGGCTTTTTTTCTGTTAGCATCTCTGATCCAGAAGATATTAATGGAATTCTGACAATAAAGGTTGCTCCCTGTCCTTCACCTGGACTATTAGCCTCAACAGTTCCACCGTGTAACTCTACTAACTGCCGGACAATTGCTAGTCCCAACCCTAGTCCACCAAATTTTCTGGTGATTGAACTATCTTCTTGACGGAAATGATCAAAAATATGTGGTAAAAAGTCTGGGTTAATACCTTTACCCATATCACTGACTGTGATTTGTGCCATTGAACCAAATTGATCCAGCCGGACTTCCACTCGCCCGCCCTGGGGTGTAAACTTAACAGCATTGGATAAGAGATTCCAGACAATTTGTTGCAAGCGTGCCGGATCACCTGCTACTTGCCCTATATTCGCTTCAAGTTGGGATTGAATAACAATTTCTTTAGCAGAGGCAGCTAACCTCACAGTATCTAATGCAGCGGAAATTAGAGTTGCCAGATTAACTGTAGAAACATTCAAAGTGAGTTTACCTCGGAGAATGCGGGAGACATCTAGTAAATCTTCAATCAAGTCAACTTGTAATTTGGCATTACGCTCAATACTGTTCAAGGCTTCATCAGTGTTAGCTTTGTTAAGTCGGCCAGTTTTCAAAAGCCTAGCCCAACCTAAGATCGGATTAAGTGGGGTACGCAGTTCGTGGGAGAGGACTGCCAGAAATTCATCTTTAATCAGATTTGCTTTTTCAGCTGCTTCGCAAGCTGCTTGCTGTTGTTGTAGGGCATTTTGCAAAGCTTCCCTGGCTTGGATATGGTCTGTAATATCAGTGTTGGTACCGTACCATTTAACAATTTGTCCTTGTTGATCTCGCAAAGGACGTGCCTGTCCCAAAATCCACCGATACTCCCCACTTCCAGACAGCATCCGAGTCTCTACCTCATATTCGCTGCCATTTTGCAGCGCTTTAGCCCACATTTCTCTTACCTTTGGTAAGTCTTCTGGGTGAATAATTTGCTGCCAACTCTCAGTTTTAAGTTGTTCCACCGTTTTGCCTGTGAAATCGCACCACCGCTCGTTATAATAATCAACCTGACCATTAGGTAGGGCTGTCCATACCTGTTGGGGAATCGTTTCTGTCATCAATCTCAATTGATCTTCACTTTGTTGCAGAGCCTGTTGCGATCGCTGACGCTCAATTGCTACACCCGCTAAATGAGATGCTCTCTCAATCAGTTGCTGTTCTGATTCTTCAGGAGAGCGAACTGTGGGATAATACAGCGCAAAGGTTCCCAATACCTCGCCTTGACTGTCCAAAATAGGCGTAGACCAACAAGCTTTCAGGTGATGAGCCAGTGCCAAATCGCGGTATTCTACCCATTTTATATCGTTGGCGATGTCTGAGACAATTACTGTTTTTTTGGTATAGGCAGATGTGCCACAACTGCCTACTTCTTCACCTACGGGAACACCATCTATTATTGCTTGAGTATATTTTTCTGGTAGGCTAGAACTCACGGCAGGATATAACTTTGTTCCCGCATCATCTAATAGCATAATCGAACAAAAAACTTCAGCTAACTGCATCTCTATGGACTGAGCTAAGGTTGTTAACACTTCGGCAAGAGAAGTACCAGTAGCAATCAGTTCCAAAATATAATTTTGCATGGATAAGAAGGCTTGGGTGCGATTGTCAGATATAGTTTCTGCAACTCGCTGCTCTGGCTTTTGCTGATCAATTAGATTTTGATTAGGAGTTGTTAATAGTTTTTTATTGCTTTTAATATAAACATCACTATGAGATTGTCGGTTTTGAATTTCTGTAATATCAGTAAATGTAGTAACAACTGCGTAGGGAGTAGTTTTATTAGCTTGAAATAAAGGTTGGGAGTTGAGCAATAACCAAACTAGCTCACCAGTTGGTTGATAAAGTCCCATGACAATGTTTTTGCATGGTTTACCTGTTTGTAAACTAACTTGATATGGATAAGTTTCATCTGTAAAAACTGACCCATCTTCATGAATAGTTTGCCAAGGAGGTTTAAAGGGAGTCGTTCCCAGCATTTGCTCAGTTGTGTATCCAAGTATTCTCTCGGCAGCAGCATTACACGCCTGTATAGTGGTATTAGCCAGCTGAAAAATCATACCTTCTTCAGTAGAATTAATTTCCTGTTCTTGTTGGGTTAATACTGACAATTTGACATCAATTTGCTCTGGGTAATTATGTTTTTTTGGCATTTTGTAATTTTCCAGTTTTTAAATGAGCTTTTTCGCAAAATAAGGATTTTTTATATAAATTGCCCACCCTAAATCCTATTTAATCCAATTTGCTATAGAAATCTTGAAAAGGAGTCAGGAGCCAGGAGCGGAGCCGGAGACGCTCCGCCTCCGGTCAGAATCAATCAGTCGGGGATTCAGATCCGCAAATGAATTGTTGCACCACCAAATCTACGATTTAGTGGGGGTCTTAAACCCGGTTATTCATCCGCCACTCGCACAGCATACCCAACTGAATTCTGAATTCTGACGGATGTATTCTGTTCGATAAATAATATCTGACCAATTTTCAGTCTTGTCCGGTAGGCAATTCCCACCCTACGTAGAGCAGGTGACTCTTAACAGGTGACAGGTGTCCTAACCGCCCTGTCTGTTGCTATATATTTCAAAAATCAAATATTATTCCTATAGTTATCAAAGTACGTGATTTGATCATTTTTTATTCAGGTCATAGACTTTTAACTCTCTGTTATATCACTATCATAGTTAATAGCCATTTCTTTTTTCTTTTGATTTGAAAATCTTCATGACGGAAAGACAATTAAGCATACACAAATTAACCCTCAACAAACTGCTTTGCAAACTCTATTGCTGCTTCTACAGTAGCAACTTTCCCCTCAGCTTGGGCTACAGCAATTTCATTCAATATTTTTCCCACAAGTGGTGAAGCTGGAACATTTAGTGCTATGATCACCTCCTTACCACTCACTAACGGTGAGGGGTGAGCTACCAAATCATCAGGGTTCAGGTAACGGTTGATTAAGGGTGCATAGACCCATAGCGGATTATCGCCAGACATCGCCTCTACTCGCATACCATCTGCTAAGGCTAAGGTGGTTGTAGCTGTAAATACAGCCCCCACGTCCTGAAATAAAAAATACTGTTCTCGTAGGGACAGATTAACTACTTTGAACTGTGGGAACAGTCTCAGGGCGATAATTACAGCCCGTATTTCTGCGCGGCTATAGGTTAGTTTCTGTAGTTCTATTTCTGCAACTTCTGGATTTTTGTGAACCAGACAAGCTAGTTTAGCAATACCTAACCAAGTAGTTTTGACGGTATCACGGACATAATTTTGTAGTTCTTCTCCTAATTGTGGCCAGGTTTGAGAAATTAAAGTTGCGGCTTTGTCAACTGCGGCTAATTTAATTAAACTTTCACGGGTAGTGTTGGTAAATAAAGTAGCTAATAAACCATCTTCCCACGCAGCGGTTAGCCAAGGTGTACCCTGAGAACTGGCTAAAAGATAAGCAATTTCCACTCTGACTCGTTCAGCGGCAACTTTACTAATATCTGCTGCTAAGGTGCGAATAGTAGTTTGGGTAGCCTGTTCAATTGTAAAACCAAGTTGGGCAGCTTGACGATAAGCCCGCATTAACCGCAAAGGATCGTCTTGGAGATTTTGGGGTGATATCATCCGTAAGATACCAGCTTCTATGTCTGCACAGCCTAGGAGAGGGTCAATAATTTCTTGAGTATGGGGATTATAAGCGATCGCATTAATTGTAAAATCTCTTCTATGCAAATCCGTGATTAAACTATCTCCCTCCTGTTGGGCAAAATCGACTGTAGCATGGGGAAACACCACACGGGCTATTTTTCTTTCTGCGTCCAGTAAAACAAAACCAGCTTGATAATGATGAGCGATCGCACTCGCTACTTTTACAGCATTATCTGGGATAATAAAATCTAAATCTAAATATTCCCGACTTCTACCCAAAATCGCATCTCGTACCGCCCCACCAACCATGTAAGCTTCTTGTGGCAACCATTCCAGGCTAAAAGGCCAATTTTCGGCAGCTAGACGAGAAATAACTGAGTTACTCATTGTCATAAAAATCAACCTACTAACTCATGCTGAATAGTTTGGCTTAAGCTACATTAACTATAAAGGTTTCTGGAGTTGGTTCTATTATGTGTATTTGCGTAAATTGCCACTATGTAGACCGTTGTGTAACCTACAACGCAGTAGAAGCACAGCACCAACAGCCTCACTTGACTGAAACCCCCGATTTTGACCCAAATGAACCTTCTATCAATGTCAATATTCGCACAAAAGACGAAATAATTGAAATGGAATGGGATGTGGTCGGTTGTCTCAGCTTTAAGAAAGAAATGGGTAAATGGGCTAAATTACGTCCCGGTGAATTAGTCCCAACTTGAATTTTAGATTTTGGATTTTGAATTTTGGATTTTGAATTTGGGCAGCTGGCAACTTTGTAGAGATGTTTTATAAAAATGTCTCTACAATATACAGCAGAAGTCAGGAGTCAGGAGTAAAACTGGCGAATGTGTATAGGTTTAAATTTTGATTCTGTACCTCATTGATCTGCAATCTGCTATATTTAAAATTATATTGAAAATATTATTTTAAATTTTCTGTATTTTATCTATCTCATCCTGCTACAATTATAAATTGTTAATTTCGCCAAAGTTAACTTTTTCATATTCTCAAAATCTATATTTACTTTGACAACTCAACTAGAACATCTCCCAATCACAAAATACGCTTTAGGACTGCATACAACTACACCAGAATTGGGTCTGGTAATTAGTAATTGTGCAGAAAATACTCGCGCCCATGTTTGGAATTTAGGGCGTGATTTATCCAGTCTCATCCATCAATATATAATTGATTTAATTGCACCCCAAAATTGGCAAGACTTGGCTTTTATTGCCGTTGCTAAAGGTCCCGGTGGGTTTACAGGCAGTCGGATTGGTCTAGTCACAGCCCGGACTTTAGGACAACAGTTAGAAATTCCAGTATTTGCCATTTCCACTTTAGCCGCTTTTGCTTGGCATGAAAACAGCAAAAACCTAAAATCACAACCAATTATTGCCGTAGAAATGCCAGCACAAAGAGGGCAAGTTTTTGGCGCTATTTATCAAATAGCCGCTGATAATTCTGGCATCATCACATTATTAGCAGATACAGTATTTACACCAGAAACATGGCAGGAAACTTTAACTAATTGGCATACAGAATATCAATTAATTAAAGCCACATCTGGATTAGCTGCAACTGTGACGAGTATTTTAGAATTAGCTTATTTAGATTGGCAACAAGGTAAACGTCCTGATTGGTCAGAGGCTTTACCATATTATGGGCAGCATCCTGTGGATATGTGAGCAACACAAGTAAGTTTTATCAAGTAAGCTACAATAAACAATATCATCCATTACTGTTATCTGAAAATTTTTTTACAAAAAACTATGACACTGGAAGAAATTGCAGCTACATTGATAGGGTTATTTGGTGCGGAAGTCGTGCAAAATATAGCCCCTGGTTCTTGGCAAATTGAAACTTCCGCATTTCGTTTATTGGTGCTACTTTCAGAAGATAATACTTGGCTGCGGGTGTTGTTGCCAATTATGCCTCTACAAGAAGCCGAACCATTTTTAACACAGTTCCTCGAAGCCAACTTTGATGATACTCAAGAAACACGCTACGCTGTGTATGATGGGGTAGTGTGGGGAGTATTTCAGCACAATAGCGGGACTTTAACTAGTGCAGACTTTGCTAGTGCGATCGCTCGACTTAAATCTTTATATCAAGCAGGTGTCAATGATGTCTTCAATCAACTGATAGAAACTCGTATCCGGCAAATTGTTCAAGCAGCAAAACAACAAGGACAATCTCTGCAAGCAACAATGCAAAATTTAGACCGTTTTTATGCAGAAGGATTATTAGGAGAAATAGACCAAAATGCAGCAGCAAGAGAAGAAGTTTTAACCGCTTGGAGAAGTCAGTTAGAAAAACTTTGGGATGAGCAATATTAGTCGCAGATATAGCAATTACTATTCAAAAGACTAGGAAACGCTATAATTAGGATTCTAGTAAGTATTCAGGATAGAGAATACTCCAAGTCAAAAGAATAAAGACTTTTCGAGTCAGATTTAATGATTTTGATAAAATCTTACTTCTCTCTATTCTTCATTTCCTAAGCATTCTGAACCCAAGGTCTGCGAAGCGTCTCCTGACTCCTGAATTCTTACGGATTTTATGGCCAAATCACCAACTAACAATTACCGTTTTAGCGGATAACGCTTGTGATTTCTGGTTTCACTTCTGTTAGTTTGACACTGACAGGAAAATGTATAATATGCACTGAACAAGGAGCATGGTGTAAAACGTAGTTACTCACGCTACCCAGTACTAGTTCCGTCAGTCCAGAACGACCCCGCCGCCCCATTATAATCAAATCAGCATTCCACACTGTAGCTAATCGACAAATCATGCGACCAGGATTGCCAGTATTTTGAGTAAATTCCGCATTTATCCCGGCTGTGTTTGCTTGGGCGCATAAAGACTGTAACATCTGCAAACTTTCGTTTTTAAAGGTTTCCCATTGTTGTTGATATAATTTAAAACTTTGCTCATTCCAGCCCGGATAATAGTCGATGTTGGGAGCTATCATCAAATCAGGACTGCCCTCTTCTTCTGGAGATAGGACGTGCAGTAGCATTAAGTTAGCCGATGTTAGCTTTGCTAATGCCAAGGATTGCTCAAAAACAGATTGTCCAATTTCTGAGCGATCTAATGCAGCTATAATCTTCTTGAACATAGATGCCTCCATTCCTGCTTACTTAATTTGTTTATAAATCAAAAATTTGAGGAACTTGTGAGGATGGATTTTTCTCCTCATTAAAAAGGCACAAATTAAAGATCACCATCTCATACCATTTCATTTTAGGCAACACCAAAAAATAAATTACCCAAAAATCGTAGGTTAGGACGGTAGTCCGTAACCCACCATAAAATTAGGGGATGTTTCTATTTGGAAGTCCCTAATTTCTATTATTTCTCAAAATTACCGGGATTAATCCATATCTTAAGCTTGATATTTTTTTAGAAAAATTAACTTAAATTAATACTTAAGATATACTCTTAAAATTATTTGAGTTCTGACCAAGTTAATCATAAGATATTCTCATATAAAACCGTTGCCTTATATCCAACTTTTAAAACCATTACATCAGATCAGGAAAGCATTTAAGATGAAAATTTTAATTGTGGAAGATGATGAGTTAAATGCTTATGCACTCACAGCCGTTCTCACAGACCAAAATTATGCAGTTGAAGTAGCGACAGATGGTGATGCGGCTTGGGATTTAATCACAACTTACGATTATGATTTAATTCTTTTAGATGTAATGCTGCCCAAGCTAGATGGTATTAGTCTGTGTCGGAAAATTAGGTCTAGTGGTCGGACAGTACCAATTTTATTATTAACCGGATGCGATCGCTCTCACGAAAAAGCCATCGGTTTAGATGCAGGTGCAGATGACTATGTAGTGAAACCATTTGACCAAGAAGAATTAGTAGCCCGTGTACGGGCATTATTGCGCCGAGGTAGTATAACCTCACAGCCCGTACTAGAGTGGGGCAATTTAAAACTAGATCCGAGTAGCTGTGAAGTCACCTATGGCCAAAACTTACTCTCACTCACTCCTAAAGAATATGCTCTATTAGAATTATTTTTGCGAAATCATCGCCGGGTGTTTAGCTGTGGCATGATTTTGGAGCATCTTTGGTCCTATGAAGACACACCAGGAGAAGAAGCCGTTCGCACCCATATCAAAGGACTGCGAATGAAACTAAGAAGCGTAGGCGCTAACAGTGATTTAATAGAAACAGTATATGGAATTGGCTATCGCCTGAAAGCACTTGAAGAAGAAGGGGTGCAGAAACCAGGAGAGGAAGATGCTAATTTCAAATCCCAGCGAACTTTTACAGCCATTGCAGATATTTGGCAGCGTTTTCGGGGGCGGGTTGATGAACAGGTGAGCATCATAGAACAAGCAGCACAGCCCGGTTTAAAGCCAGAATTACGTTCAAGCGCTGCCCAAGAAGCACACACCTTAGCAGGTTCTTTAGGAACTTTTGGTCTACCCTTCGGTTCAGAGTTAGCCAGAAAAATTGAGAAGTTACTGAAATCTGCTAAAAACTTAAATGCAACTGATACGACCAACCTACAAAATTTGGTCAAGCTACTGCGTCAAGAAATCCAAAGTAAAGATCAGCAAAACCTATCACCACCAACAGCGAAGAGTAATAAAAAGTCCGTAGTTGTGCAGGAAGAATTAGCCCCAGAAGCAGCTAAAGCAAATATCGTGGTTGTAGACGACGACCCGCAAATTCTAGCATTATTACAAACCTTACTCACTCCCTGGGGTCTTAGAGTTATTCCTCTGAGTGACCCCCGTCAGTGCTGGGAAACTCTAGAAACTGAAAAGCCAGATATGTTGATTCTAGATGTGGAAATGCCCTATACAAACGGGATTGAACTTTGCCAAAGAGTACGCAGTCATCCCCAATGGAGTGAGTTACCTATCCTCTTTCTCACCGTTCATAACGATGCAGAAATGGTGAATCAGGTGTTTAGCGCGGGTGCTGATGACTTTGTCAGCAAACCCATCATTGGACCAGAACTGGTAACTAGAATTATCAACCGCTTAGAACGGGTAAAACTCCTGCGGCGCATGGCGCAAACCCACCACACTGCTCTACAGCAGAGTCAGGAAAACTACGAACAGTTAGTAGAACTTTGTCCAGAAGCGATTTTTATTGAAAGTGAAGATAATTTAGTCTTTTTCAACAGTGCCGCCCTGAAGCTATTTGGTGCAACAAAATCGACGGAATTATTAGGCAAATCATTACTTGACTTTGTACATCCAAATTCCCAAGTTGAGATTGGTGAATACATCAAACATCTGAGAACAATTAAAAAATCAATTCCCTTACAGGAAAAACAGTTTTTACGGTTTGATGGCAAAGTGATTGATTTAGAACTTGTTGCAGCTACTGTTAGTTATCAGGGCAAATCGGCATTACAATTTTTAGCTCGTGACATTACTCAACGCAAGCAGGCAGATTTAGCTCTCCACAAAGCTAATAACGAACTGGAATTAAGAGTAGCAGAGCGCACAGCGGAGTTAATGGCTGTCAATCACTATTTACGGACGGAACTAGATGAGCGACTACGCACACAGGAAGCTCTGCGGATTTCCCAAACTCGCTTTGAAGGAATTTTGGGTATTGCTGATGATGCGATTATTTCTATTGATGGCAATCAGGAAATTACTTTATTTAACCAAGGTGCAGAAAAGATTTTTGGTTATTTGTCTCCAGAAGTTTTAGGCAAAAAGCTGGATTTACTATTACCAATGCGCTTTGCTGAAAAACATCGTCATCATGTGGTGGACTTTGGTAAATCTCCCAATCCTGCCCGCAGAATGGGCGAAAGGCGCGAACTATTTGGTCGCCGCAAAGATGGGACTGAGTTTCCGGCGGAGGCTTCTATCTCTAAACTAGATGTCGATGAAAAATGTGTATATACAGTAATTTTGCGTGATATAACTGAGCGCAAGCAAGTGGAACGAATGAAAGATGAGTTTGTGTCTGTGGTGAGTCATGAACTTCGTACTCCTCTGACTTCGATTCACGGTTCTTTAGGAATGTTAACCAGTGGTTTGCTACCAACAGACTCAGAGCAAGGTAAACGCTTGTTACAAATTGCTACTGATAGTACTGAGCGATTGGTGAGGCTAATTAACGATATCCTCGACATTGAGCGAATTGAGTCGGGTAAAGTGAAGATGGAGCAAGAAACCTGCAATCTGGAAGAGTTAATTGCTTCAGCGGTGAATGTTATGCAGCCTCTAGCGGCTAAAGCTGAGGTGAGTTTATCCATTTCCAGCTTATCTGTTCAAGTCTGGGCTGATTCAGATCGCATTGTCCAAACTTTGACGAATTTGTTGAGTAATGCGATTAAATTTTCTCCTGCTGGTGCTACGGTTTGGTTAATAGCTCAACAACAGGAAGATCAAGTGCTGTTGACAATTAAGGATCAGGGAAGGGGAATACCCAGCGACAAACTCGACAGCATTTTTGAGCGCTTTCAACAGGTTGATTCTTCGGATTCACGCAACCATGAGGGGACTGGTTTAGGTTTGGCAATTTGCAAAAGTATTGTCCAGCAACATGGTGGCAGTATTTGGGTGGAAAGTGTCTTAAATGAAGGTAGTAGTTTTTACGTGACGCTGCCGATTTTAGTAACTCCCTACAGTGGAGAATCAGAACAGTCTGCTACCTCAGAACCAATGATGATCGATCAACACTATCCTCTCGTCTTGGTTTGTGACGACGATGCTGTGATTCGGGCAGAGTTACAAACCTTGTTAGTACAAGGAGGATATCGGGTGATTACAGCTGCTACGGGTGAGGATGCGATCGCTCTAGCAGTCGTCGAACACCCTGATGTGATTTTACTAGATTTGCTGATGCCAGGGATGAATGGTTGGGAAACAATGGCAGTATTGAAAGAACGCTCAGATACTCACGATATACCGATTGTGATTTGTAGTGTCTACAAACCTAATAAAAGTAATCCCAATGCTGATTTTGTGGATTGGTTAAGTAAGCCAGTAGAAGAAATATCTCTGTTACATTCTTTGAGACAAGTAGTATCTGAACCTGCCCGAAAAGTCAGAATTTTAATTGTTGAGGACGATAAGGATCTGGCAGATTTGTTAGCAACTTTATTTGAAAGACATGATATTGAAACTTTTCTCGCTAAAACTGGTAGAGAAGCTATTCATCTCAGCCAAGAAGTTAAGCCTGATTTACTAATTCTGGATTTAATTTTGCCGGAAATAGATGGATTTACAGTAGTAGATTGGCTCAAGCAGCACAATCAACTTTGTCAGATTCCAGTTGTTGTTTATTCAGCTAAGGATTTGGATGAGTCTGAACGTCATCGACTCAAATTAGGACATACAGAATTTTTGACTAAAGGACGAGTTACAACTCATGAATTTGAACAACGGGTGATGTATTTGTTGCAAAGAATGACAGAATAATTCGTAATTCGTAATTCGTAATATTATGTCCGGCTAATTACTGATAATAAACTTTTCCTACTTCCTATTTCCTATTTCCTATTCCCTATTTCCTATTTCCTATTTCCTATTTCCTATTTCCTATTTCCTATTTCCTATTTCCTATTCCCTGTTCCCTGTTCCCTGTTCCCTGCCCAAACAGATATGATAACTATTCAAACATCCTCTAAGAAGAAAATGACAACAAAGAGAATTCTAGTCGTTGATAATGAGCTATACATTCAAGAAGTTGCGAAGATTTGTTTGGAAACAGTCGCAGCTTGGGAAGTGGTAACTGCAAGTTCTGGGAAAGAGGGAATAATACAAGCTGAGGTTTACCAACCAGATGCAATTTTACTAGATGTGATGATGCCAGATATGGATGGACTGGCTGCTTTTGAAAATTTACAAGCAAATCCAGCCACAAAGCAGATTCCAGTAATTTTGTTAACGGCGAAAATCCAAGCTACTGATCGTCGTCGCTATGCTCAATTGGGAATCAAGAGTGCGATCGCTAAACCGTTTAATCCGCTAGAATTAGCAGGGCAAGTAGCAGCGGCTTTGGGCTGGAGTTTGGAGAAGTAGATGAAACGAGAGCCTTTCAGCAATGCTTCAGTGAATATTATCCTACCTCTGGCATTGATTCTCGGTCTGGTTCTGTTGTTAAGCCTCAATGTCGAACCAAGTCACACAGAAGCAATATCGAGGAGTCCGTTGGAATCATGGCTGAAGCTGATTGTCGGCTATTTAGCAGCAGGTACAGAAATTTCGGCCGCAGTAGTGATTGGTAGTGCCGTGATTCAGAGTATTTTTGCTTATGTCCGCCACTTATTTTCCCGTTCTCGACAGAGTTTTGATGCCACTGAATCAATTCGCCTCAAATTGGGAAGGGTATTAGTTTTAGGATTAGAATTTTCTGTTGCTAGTGACATACTCAGAACAGCAGTTGCGCCCACTCGTCAGGATATTTTAAACTTGGGAGCGATCGTGCTTTTAAGAACTCTACTCAATTATTTTTTAGAAGCTGAGATTAAACAAGCAGAGCAAAGTCGTTTACAACAGAGAGAACCTGTTGAGAATTCCTACATAGCAACAGACCATGATTCTAATGATCACAGACGGATAAATTAGTAAATACTAATTCCCCCTTTGCGGAACGTCTCCTAGAGAAGAGGCTGACTGCTTTGCTAAAAGTTCGCGTACTTCTTCATCAGTAGTTTGGGTGAAATCTTCATACCAAATACCAATTGCAGACAAGTCCGCTGGAATTTGTAAACAAACGATTTCGTCTACTTCCACGCGTAAATCTTCATAAGTGCTTGGCGGTGCAACTGGGACTGCAACAACAATTTTTGCAGGCTGCTGTTGTTTGATAATGGCAATGGCAGCACGAATGCTAGAACCAGTAGCAATACCGTCATCTATCAAAATAACTGTTTTATTTTTAACATTTATAGGTGGAATATTACCCCGATAAGTGCGATCGCGCCGCTGTAATTCTTGCAATTCTTCAGCAGCCACTGCCCTAATTGCTTCCCAGTCTATTCCCAAACTATTAATGACATCGTAATTCAGTACCTTAATTCCTCCAGCAGCCAAAGCACCCATCGCCAATTCATGATGGCCGGGTACACCGAGTTTTCTGACTATACACACATCTAAAGGTGCATTCAAGGCTTTGGCTACTTCAAAAGCCACCGGCACACCCCCACGAGCTAAACCTAAAACCAACAGGTCTTTGCTGTTAGCATATGTTCTTAGATGTGATGCTAACATCTGTCCTGCTTCAGTGCGGTTACGGAATCTTTTGATCATTACTCTCATCTCCTGTGTTCCATTTCTGAAAATGAACAATGCTTGCAGGTTTTTGGGTGATGATTCGCACAAAATAATTAGGGGATAGATGCGTAAATATTCAGAATACAGAGTTCAAAAATCAGAAATCAGAGTTAAGAAGGCTATTAGAGTCAGTGTAAACTTTGAATTTTTCAGATTTTCCCAAACACCCGACTTTACTTATATGATAGCTCTCACACAATATCTATGTAGCTGTGAAACTGAGGCAAGATTTGACTAAAATGGCAAATATAGGTCAAGCTTTGCTATTTACAAATCAGTACAAGTATAAATTAAGGACTATTAAATTATGTTTCACAAAATTTTAGTTGCCCTAGACAAATCAGAAACTAGCGAGTACATCTTTGAGCAAGCCTTATTTATAGCTAAAGCCAGTAATGCAGCAATGATGTTGCTTCATGTTCTCTCACCTTTAGAAGATCCTTACCTCAATCCTATATTTTTGCAGCCAGAGACTATCTATCCCTCTTTGCAAACCGAAGCTATCAAGAGATATATGCAAGCCTGGGATGAATTGAAGCAAGAGAGACTTACTTGGATGCAATCTCTCACTCAAACCGCAATTAATGCCGGAGTCAAAACTGAGTTTACCCAAAGTATAGGTAGCGCAGGTCGTCTCATTTGTGAATTAGCCAGCAGTTGGCAAGCTGATTTAATTATTGTCGGCCGTCGGGGGCATAGTGGAATAACTGAGCTTTTCTTAGGAAGTGTGAGCAATTACGTGCTGCATCATGCGCCTTGCTCTGTTATGACCATGCAAGGCTTAATCCCCAGCATTGCCACAAATACAGCCACCACTGAACTAGCTTCCACCTAAAATTGTGACAATTTTTTTCACTGCGTTAAGTTTATTTGCAACTAGTGTCTGAAGACAATTTCTTGCTACGTTTACTACTACTGTGATTAAGTTATTAAGTTAGCACAGACTATACTAGTATTAGCAATTTATCAAATATCATCCTCAATTTAACATCTAGAGGTATCAATGAGTTTTACTAATCTTAGCAAAAAAACAAACGAATATAAAGAACTTAAGGAAAAACCTCATTGGCAAGGGCCACCACCGATGAAACCTGGTGTCAAAGGTCGAGAAATCAAAGCACAAGAAACTGTTATTGACATCACTGACAGTGATGACCTCAATCGTGGTCGAGTGGCGATTTTTATTGATGGCTTAAACCTATTTCATGCCGCTTTGCAACTGGGCATTGAAATTGACTATGTTAAATTGCTTTGTCGTTTAACTAAAAGTTCTCGATTACTACGTGCTTTCTTTTATACAGGAATTGATAGTAGCAAAGAAAAGCAACAGGGGTTTCTGTTGTGGATGCGCCGTAATGGTTATCGTGTAGTCACTAAAGACATAGTTGCAGTAGCAGAAAATTGCAAAAAACCCAATTTGAATGTAGAAATTGCTGTCGATATGATTACTTTAGCCCCGTACTATGATACTGCTGTGTTAGTCAGTGGGGATGGAGATTTAGCCTATGCTGTCAGTACTGTTAGCAGCTTGGGATCTAGGGTAGAAGTCATCGGTCTGCAAACAATGACTAGCGATAGCCTGATTGATGTAGCTGATTGCTTCACTGATTTTGATAGTATTAAACAACACATTCAAAAGGATTCTCATATCGGCTATAGTTACCGATCTTCGTCCAATGCTCACCTATGAAAGGGAATAGGGAACAGGCAACGGGCAACAGGAAAACTAAGCCGCCCACAAGGGGCGAACTTCGCAGCGGAACGAACTTCGGCTTTAAACCTTGCTTCGTGGCGAATTCTCTTTTCTGTTCCCTCTTCCCTCTTCCCGCCCCGAAGGGGCTTGTAAATTACCTCCCTCTGAGATCCCCTTCTGTGTAAACCGTAGCTCTGAGCGGAGAATTTGTCAGAGGATGCAACAAATTAGGGAACACCAAAAAATAAATTACCCAAAAATAGTAGGGTGGGTCATAGGTAGTCCGTAACCCACCATAAATTTAGGGGATAGTAATAGTGGGTTACGCTGCGCTCTAGCGTTCGCACAGCGTGTGCTTTGCACTTAGCCATGCCCGCAAGGGCTTTACCCACCCTACAAATTGGGGATTTTTTTAATTGGAAGTCCCTTAAACCGGGCATTCCTCCCAACACCAAATCAAAAATTATGGTGTGGGAATCCTGCCTGGTCTAGTTAAAAAAAGTAATTTCCCCTGGATTTGGTCTTTTCAAACTACTAAGTGATACTTAAGTGATACTAAATCGATTTACTAGGTAGCAAATGTTTCATTTTATTTGCAACTTTTTTTAGATGTGTGCTATACCGGGGTGAGAAAAGCTAATTAACATTGATATGTATAATTGCTGTCCTATTCATCTGAGTTGTAAATTCAGTGGGAGTACTGATTAAGGAGTTTTTAGTATTCGATTAACATTCATTTTATGGGGAAATGTATAGTTAGCATCAAAGTTATTAAATATGAAAGCATCTTTGCCAACAGATACATTTCGGTTACACCAAATATACTAATACCTTTAATACAGACAATGTTGCTAGATTTCACATAATTGAAGGAGTGCCAGAAGTGAATCAGATCCAATTGACTTTATTAATTAGTTACGTGCTAATGACTTGCTATTTTTTTACAAATTGGTTAAAGTTTTCCTTGCGTCAACCTGCATCTTCTCCAGAAGATAAATTTTTATCTTTTGTCATGTTTCTGATAACTACTATTTTCTGGCCTCTAATTATTCCTATTTCTTGCTCAAGAATCCTTAAAAATGGCAAATTGGAATTTAGCAATGTAATTCCAGTTCTTTTAACAATGTTTGCTTTTAGTATATCCTATTATCTCAGTTCTGTTCATGGGCATTGGTTTTGCTATTATGATTTATTATGCCCCTATTCTTCATAATTAGGTGAATTTTAGGTGAATTTAAACTATCTTAATCTAGTAATTTAGATTAGGTTTTGTAATTTTACCAAAAAACCAAAAATCAAAAATATTTGCATAACTTTAAGGAGATTAAATCTGGGGATAGTTTGAATTTGATAATTTCTCCTTAAGTGCAATTTAAAAAAGGGGCGTTGCTGATAGCCTGCGTGGCGATAGCCATATTGAAGTATGAAATTGAAAAATCAAAGATTTCAAACTCTTACTCTCTGTGACTCCCTTTGGGTGATGCCTCCGGCTCTCGTAAGGGATACACCAGTCGCCTGGAGCGTGAAACAAAATCATACTCTTAATCAGCAACGCCAAAAAAGGGATAGGTAATTCCAAACAGATTTGTGGAATAACCTCTTAGTGAGGAGGTTGAATTCCAAATCTAAAATTCCAAATTGGGATAATATCATGTCCGCCTAATCACTTATCAAAAAAATATCCGCGTAAGAGCGTCTCGGTGTCAGTCTAGATGATAAGTATATCTCTGACGAGACGCTACGCGAACAACCGGACATGATATAACTTACCTACCCCACACATTTACTGAACTGGGGTGGGGAATGTACCTGGTGTGACAGCTATGTTCAGACTCTGGCCATTGCGACGCAACTCTAGCTGCAAATTTCCGCCAACTTGGCTATTATCTACTGCCTTTTGTACACCAGATGCATCTGTTACTGATTGACCATTGAGTTTTTGGATAACATCACCAGCACGTATTCCGGCTTTAGCTGCGGGTGAATTAACCATCACCTTTACGACTAACACGCCTTTATCTTCATTCACACTTAACCCACTGTTGGGGTCTGAGTTGATGCTTTGTTTTACTTCAGGTGTTAAACCTACCATCTGAATTCCCAGATAAGGATGTTGTGCTTTACCTGTAGCTATGAGTTGATTAGAAATACGTTGTGCTGTTTTGATGGGAATGGAAAATCCTAATCCCTGCGCTCCCTGAATGATAGCTGTATTCATGCCAATTACTTCGCCACGAGCATTAAGCAAGGGGCCACCAGAGTTACCGGGGTTAATTGCGGCATCGGTTTGAATAAATTCAACTCGCTTATCGGGAACGCCAACTTGATTGCTTGATCGTCCGGTGGCGCTAACAATGCCTGTAGTAACGCTATTATCTAAACCAAGGGGATTGCCAATTGCGATCGCCCATTGTCCCGGTTGTAGTTGGTCAGAATTACCTATGGTGACTGTTGGCAAATTATCTGCTTGAATCTTTACCACTGCAACATCTGTTAATTCATCTTTCCCTACTACTTTACCTTTAAAGTTGCGCCCATCTTTAAGGGTGACAGTCACTGTATCAGCACCATCAACTACATGAGCATTGGTGAGAATGCGACCATCCGCACTGAGGATAAATCCTGAACCGGTACCCCTTTCTACACGCCTGCCTCCCTGTGTTGGCAGTTGTGAGCCAAAGAAGCGACGGAACAATGGATCATTAAATTCCTCAGGTAGCCGACTTTGGACAGTACGGGAAGAGTTAATTCGCACTACCGCAGGCCCTACTTTCTGCACAACTTGAGTAATAAAATTAGGATCTGTAGCCCCTGATATTGGAGGTGCAGCATTAACTGGACTTACGGCTAGGTTAGATGCTGTTTTAGTTACATCCTGCTGGTGACTAGCTAGATAGCCACCTCCTAGGGTCATACCCGATCCCAGCAGCACCAAAGATAGAGAAGCCGCTGCTTTTTTCCAGGGTGCATCATGATGGCTTGTGGTATTAGCAGTGTTTGAGGAAACGCTGTTGGATAGGTTATCTCTGTCTTGTGGCTGGTTTTGCATTTGCTGTCTGGAAGGATATTGAGGGTTATTACTAATGTAGATATTTTTTTTGAAGATTTTGTTGCAGACTTACAGGAGAATTGTGACAATAGAGACATAGCCTCTTTGCACATCAGTATTAACAATTATAGGTTATCAATCTCATGACTCTCATGACTGGGTTTAGCCGTTTAAGTTCCTCACAAAGAATATGTGTCCGGTTAAATACTCGTCCTTAGGGAACCACGCACAGACGCGGAGCGTTGCTTTGTTACTATATTAAACGAATATGATATCACTTGTGACAGGTGATTATCTTTGACTGGATATGATCACTAATTAGCCACAAATTATCTATTGACAGATTTGTGAATACAGTTTATCGTTTAAATAACGAGCGTTCGATATAGATAAGCCGAGTTATGCCGAAAATTGTTGATCATGAACAATACCGCAAAGAATTACTCGGTAAGTGTTTCGATTTATTTGCCGAAAAAGGTTATGGTTCCATCACCATGCGGCAAATTGCTGAGAGGTTAAAGGTTTCTACAGGTACGCTGTATCATTACTTTCCCAACAAACAAGCCTTGTTTGAGCAATTGGTGGAAGAAATTACTCAGCAAGATATAATTACAGCTTTAACAGAATTTAGAGGAAAGAATAACATATCTGAGTTGATGAAAGCCTTGGGTCAATACCTCGTTAAAAATGAGGAATACTTAATTAAGTGGACTTATGTCTGGATTGATTTTTGTCAACATCAAGACTCAAAAACAATGCTAACTAATAGTACTGTTTTTAAACACGCTACTCAACGATGTCAGCAAGTAGCCTGTGATGTATTAGGTATTCAAGATGTGGTCTTAGCATCCTTTGTTTTGAGTTTTATCAATGGTGTAATTTTAGAAAAATTATGGGGTAATGAAAATATTGATTTTCCACAACAATGTGAGATTTTGGGCATAATGTTGACGGCATATTTACAGCAAAAACCCCAACTTGAAATAATTAACTGCCGCTAACAACAGATAAAGTTTTTATTTTATTTGGGAGACTGAGATGACTCAAAAGCTATTATTTAAAGCGAGAAATCCAGGTGTAATTTCTTTAGTAATAGGTGCTACTGCTATTACAGCCGGGATTGCTATCTATGGAATTTCTAATTTTGGACAAGTTGGGAAACAGCCTGCACCGGAATTAGGAGAAACTGCTTCTATTTCGCAAAAAGTGACGGCTTTGGGAAGACTAGAACCAGAAACGGAAGTCATTAGCTTATCTGCACCTTTGGCTTTGGATGGCGATCGCGTGGCACAAGTGTTAGTTAAAGAAGGGGATAGAGTAAAAGCCAAACAAGTAGTTGCAGTTTTAGATTCACGCGCTAAGTTACAAAATGCTGTTCTCCAAGCTGAGAAACAAGTTAGAGTTTCCCAAGCTAAACTTGAGCAAATCAAAGCTGGAGCAAAATCAGGAGATATTCAAGCACAGTTTGCGAGTGTTGAACGGATCACAGCCCAATCCCAAGGAGACAAAAAACAGCAACAAGAAAATATTGCTCGGATAGAAGCACAATGGCAAGGTGATAGAATTGCTCAAGAAGCAACTATTAATAAATTAGCCGCAGAACTTAACAACGCCGAAGCCGAATCTCAACGTTATCAACAATTATATTCTGAAGGAGCTATTTCTAATTCTGTGATTGATAGCAAACGCCTAAATTTTGAAACTGCTAAACAGCAATTAGATGAAGCCAAAGCAGTTCTGAACCGAATTAACGCTACTGCTAAAAAGCAACTATCAGAAGCTAGAGTTGCACTAAACCGAATTAATACCACTGGAAATAAACAAGTTACCGAAGCGAAAGCCACACTCAACAGTATTGCCGAAGTTCGTCCCGTAGATGTGAAATTAGCACAAACAGAAGTCGAAAGTGCGATCGCTATCCTCAAACGCGCCCAAATTGACCTAGAAGCGGTTTATATTCGCGCCCCCATGACGGGACAAATTCTGAAAATTCATACCCGTGCAGGGGAAAAAATTGATAACTCTGGTATTGCAGACTTCGCCCAAACAGACCAAATGTTGGCAATTGCAGAAGTTTATCAAACTGATATTAAAAAAATCAAACTCGGACAAAAAGCCGTAGTTACTGGTCAAGCATTTACAGGTGAATTGCAGGGAAAAGTATCACAAATTGGCTTACAAGTCAACCGCCAAAACGTTTTTAGCAAGCAGCCAGGTGAAAATTTAGATAGCCGGGTGGTGGAAGTTAAAATTCGCCTCAACCCAGAAGATAGCAAGCGAGTTGGAGGTTTAACTAACTTGCAAGTACAAACAGCAATTGAATTGTAAAGTTTGTTGGTTGTTAAACATAACGAATGTTCGTTATCAATTATAATCAATTAGTTGAAATTGCAACCTAAAAACTACTTCGTGGTGAATTAAATCATGCTGACACCTATATACATATCGCTTGCTATTCTCGGCTTAGTTTTTCCCTATTCTCAGTTTATTCCCTTTATATTAGAGCATGGATTTGATATAAAACTGTTTTTTGAACAACTTTTTGCTAACAAAATATCTGGTTTTTTTGGAATGGATGTAATTGTTTCTTCTCTAGTATTTTGGGTATTTGTATTTAGTGAAGGAACAAGGTTAAAAATGCAAAAGTTGTGGATTTACATTGCTTGTAATCTTACCGTTGGTGTTTCCTTTGGTCTGCCCTTATTTTTGTTGATGCGACAACGACAGATAGAACAAAAGAGTGACTAACTTAGTTATTAAGAGGCGGTGACAAAATGTTATTTCAACTATTTCGCAAAACGCCTCTAGCTTGGCGACAGTTAATGAAAGAAAAAACGCGGCTGGCTATTGCAGTCGCTGGGATTACTTTTGCAGATATGCTGATGTTTATTCAGATGGGTTTTGAAAGTGCATTATTTGATGCAGCTATTCAACCACATCGAAATTTACAAGCAGATTTAGTTTTAATTAACCCCCAATTTGAAACTCTATTTTCAGTTAAAAGCTTTTCTAGAGAAAAACTATATCAAGCATTGAGTTATGATGGTGTCAAGTCTGTAAGTTCGATTTATATTAGTACCGGACAATGGCGAAATCCACAAACACGAATTGATCGAGCGATTTTAGTTTGGGGTATAGATCCTGCTCAACCTGGGTTGAGATTTCCTGAAGTCCAACAAAATAAAGATTATCTAAAGCAACTGCATCAAGTTATGTTTGATCAAGCCGGTCGTCCTGAATATGGTGCTGTGGGTGAGATCTTTAAAAACACAGGTAATTTTCAAACAGAACTAAATAGTAAATTTGTTAGTGTCAAAGGTTTATTTAGTAATGGTGCTTCCTTTGCGGCTGATGGTAATGTTATCGCTAGTGATTCCACGTTTTTACAATTATTTCCTACCCGCAAAGCTGATCAAATTGAAGTTGGGTTAATTACTCTCCAACCGGGTGCTGATATCGAAAAAGTCAAAGCACAACTGAAAATAGGATTAAACCCAGATCAAAAAAATCCCTTTGTTCAAGTTGATACTCCTGAAGGATTTGCTCAAAAAGAAAAAAGTTACTGGGCTAATGGGACTGGAATTGGTTTTATTTTCGGTTTGGGTGTAGGAGTTGGGTTTATTGTCGGTATCGTGATTGTTTATCAAATTCTTTATTCTGATGTTGCCGATCATTTACCAGAATACGCCACTCTCAAAGCAATGGGTTACAGCGATAGTTATTTTTTGGTAGTTTTGCTGCAAGAGGCATTGTTTTTAGCTGTCTTGGGTTATTTACCTGCATTCTTTCTATCTTTTGGGCTATATCAACTCACTTATTCTGCCACATTGCTGCCGATTTTTATGAAAACAGATCGAGCGATTAATGTTTTTATTTTAACGGTGATTATGTGTAGTGTTTCGGGGGCAATTGCTATTAGAAAGCTCAGTTCTGCTGATCCGGCTGATGTTTTTTAAGCTTTATCAGCCCACCCCCCGCTGTTTCGGGGGAGTTAAAAAGAGCAATCTTGATTAGTTGAAATCAATAAAAATTCTATGTTACAAGTCTCTGCTCAATCCCATATTGCTTCAGAAACGGTAATTAATGTTTCTAACCTCAATCATTATTTTGGTGATGGAGGGCTGCGTAAACAAGCCTTATTTGATATTAATTTGGAGATTAAAGCTGGCGAAATTGTGATTATGACGGGGCCTTCAGGTTCAGGTAAAACTACCCTGTTATCACTGATGGGGGGCTTGCGTTCTGCTCAAGAAGGGAGTTTGCAAATTTTAGGACAAGAAATGTGCAGTGCGAGTAAAGGACAATTAACTAAGTTGCGTCGCCAAATTGGTTATATTTTCCAAGCGCATAACCTGATGACTTTTTTAACCGCCAAGGAAAATGTACGGATGTCTTTAGAGTTGCATGAAGATTATTTGCAAGGAGATATTAACGCCAAAGCTATAGCAATGTTGGAAACTGTTGGTTTGGGAAATCGTGTGGATTACTATCCAGAGAGTTTATCAGGGGGACAAAAGCAACGGGTTGCCATTGCCCGCGCTTTAGTTAGTCATCCTCAAATAGTATTAGCAGATGAACCCACGGCGGCACTTGATAAAAAATCTGGACGTGATGTGGTGGAATTAATGCAAAAATTAGCTAAAGAACAAAATTGCACCATTTTGCTAGTTACCCACGATAACCGAATTCTCGATATAGCTGATCGCATCGTTTACATGGAAGATGGACAATTGAAAAGTGATGGTGTAGATATTGGAGTCAAAGTAAATTAATACTCTTTTATTTAAAGATAATTTCCTCCCGAATTTCCAGATTAAGAGTGTTTTGAATTTTCAAAAGTTTTGTCAAACTAGCACTAGCATATCCGTTTGCTTCATCACGTTGTACCTGTTGAGGTTTAACTCCTAAAAGTTTGGCGAAACTCTCTTGAGTGTGTCCGCGAATAATCCGCGCCTTGATTAATGCTTCTGGTAATTTTTCTAAACTATCATATTGCAATTTCTCAATTTTCCCTTGATTATTTTTGAGATTTTCGTACTCTTCTATCTCTTGAATAAACTCATCAATTTGACTTTGGAGTGAATCAATACGAGCCTGGTGGCGTAGCTTTTGGTTTTCATCTTCTGGAACTGGTTTACTAGCATATTGAGCCATTGCTAACTCAAATTTTTTCATTTGTGCCTTAGTAATACTGTACTGCCATTCATTGAAAATCATAGTGTTTAACCCATAACTCATTTGTTCAAGAATGGCATTACCTAACAATTAAAATTAATTAGGTAATGCCAATTCATTTTTTTATTGCTGATTTTGAATATAATCTAACCATAAATCCAAAATTCATCTCTACCAAAAAACTCGCAGCCATTAACCCAGAAATACAGACAGGATTGTAAAATAACGTACTCCAACTCCCAGATATCCTTTACTGATACTTGTTTCTCAGCAACAATCTGTTAATCTAGCATTGTTGAGAATTGGCAAAATAGTAAATGGAAATTAATAATCTGTTTAAATCAGGTGGGGTGGTGATGTGGCCACTGCTGTTTTTTTCAGTATTAGCAGTGGCGCTAATTATCGAACGTATCACCTTTTGGGTAAGGCTAAGTGGTCGTCAAAATCGAGTAGTGCGGGAGGTGCTAAAGTTTTATCGTCAAGGTAATGTAGTTAGTGCTTTAGATCATTTGCACAACAATGCTGATTTACCCATCGCTCGGATTTTTTTAGCAGCTTTAGAATTAGAAGAACCAACCCCAGAGGAATTCCGCTTGGCTTTAGAAAGTGAAGCACAGGGAGAAATTCCTTTACTCAAAAGGTTCCAAAACATTTTTGATACAATTATTGGTCTTGCTCCTTTGTTGGGACTTCTTGGCACAGTTTTGGGGTTAATTGCTTCTTTTGCATCTTTAAATATTGGCGATGTTGGTGGTACACAAACCGCTGGTGTCACGTCTGGGATTAGTGAAGCCTTGGTATCCACAGCTTCAGGTTTAGTTGTTGCTATTATTACTCTTTTCTTTGCCAATACCTTTCGGGGACTCTATATAAGGCAGATTGCTTGGATTCAAGAATATGGCGGACAGTTAGAATTACTTTACCGCCGTAGCTATGAAAGAGGGGATAAATAACGCTCTGACGCTATGATGCGGAGATTTTTTTGATCAGCAATTAGCCAGACTTGATATTAGATAGTATTCTGAAATTATCAATAACTGTTTTGGCTGCTTGATTTTGAGGAGATGTCTGATGAATATTTGGGTAAATGAGCAAATTGATCCATCGGGTATGATTTATGCCTGCATTGCCTGTTGCAATGAATCTCAGGCTCAAGATTGTCATGAGTCCTTTAAGAAAGGTTTAACTGAGAAGCAAAAATCTGATGGTTGGGTGGCACAATTAAGGTTAGTCGATTCTTGGGATCAAGTCCCAGTCAATGCTTTAAAACTCAATTAATCTTTTTGGTTCTACCGTACTTGTTATGCTAACTTACCAGTCTGAAAGAGGGAACTCTTAACAGGGAACTCTTAACAGGGTAAAGAGGCAATTTTTGTCATAATATCCAATATCTGTGGCTTATGTCTTATGTATATTAAATCTTCCGAAGTTTTTTGAGATTGATTTTGCATATTAGGTACTGAAGAACCATCTTTTTTTACACACCTGTCACCACTACATTTACCAAGTCGAAGGATTTTGGATCAATCCCATTAGCAAGTAATCTTGGTGTTCAAAATTAAAAATTAAAATTTAAAAACAGTTGGAGTAGGGGACACTTACCCCAACTCAACTGAGACTACCTGTAGAGGTATGGGTCTCAACCTCTTGAATTTATCAATACCTTGCTTGTCCATTTTGTGTAGGTTGGGTTAAGCGACAGCGCAACCCGACGCATTTGTTGGGTTTCGTCCCTCAACCCAACCTACAAATCAAGACTTTTTTCGATTTGGACAAGGTATTGTTTATGATGAGGATTTGAGATTTTTTAGATTTATGATGGAAAATGCACAAGATTTACACACACAGTTTTGAGAAACCTTAAATATCAGAAAAAATTGCTGATTTTTTGGAACTTTTCAGAGTTATGATCTGGGAAATAACAAACTTGCAAAACCCGAATAAATGTGGTGAACTATTCCAGCGTTTTTACTTCGGAGCAAGGCTGTCCCATTAATTTAGTTGGCAAAACGGGACAAGCGGTTCAAATTTCCATTCATAATCCTAGCCAATATATCTGTGCCAACTGCGAACAGATATTGCCAGATTGGAAACAGCAGCAGTTTTTATGGGTTGTGGTTGTCTTGCAGCAATCACGATATCCATTGGTGGAAAAAACAGCGCAAGTAGAGACAGAGAAAGAACGATTGCGAGAAAAGTTTATGCGGTTTGGTTGCGATTTGTCTTTTAATTTGCGCGATCGCGGTTATTTGACAGATCTCATCGATCCTCGTACTGGCTATCCTTTACTTTCCCATCCTGGTGAGGTTCCCCACGATGACACAGCTGTGGCTACAGCTTTACTCAATTATCCTGTGATCAAAAATAAATGCCGTGTGCTAGTTCATCCTCAATGGGGTACTGCTGTTTATCCTAGCGTTTTGCTTTCCGAAGCACCCCCGGAGATGATTGAATTGGTAACGAGAGCGATCGCTCCTTTACATGGTTGGACTGAGTTACCACCTTCGTAGAAGGGATTTCCAAATCAAAACATATCCTCTAGACAATAATCGTGAATGCACAATTATGAGATGAGAAAAAACCTAACAACAAAGACCGAGTTTTAAGTTTGCCGCAGACATCGCTGACAATAGATATGTGCCACGCGATCGCCTGGATTTTTCTGCAAACAATATGCAAATAAACGGGCTGCATCTTCTAATTTGCTTTGATTATAAAGTGATAAAGCCTCTGTAAATATGGGCAAAGTAGCTAATTTTTGGTTTTTGATTTCTGCTAAGTCGGCATCGAATACTTCATAAACTGTTACTGCTTGAGATTTACCTTTTACTTTGACTGTATCAATAATTCTCATGTCATAGTTACTGGGATTTTTTAATCTTGAATAAGTTTGTTCGGTAATTAATAGGGATACTCCATAATTTTTGGTTAAATTCTCCACACGAGAAGCTAAATTCACTGCATCACTAATTACTGTACCATCCATACGATTTTGTCCGCCCACAGTTCCTAACATTAAAGAACCTGTATTAATGCCAATACCAATTTTTAATTCAGGACGGTTAGGTCTATCCCTGATAGTATTATATTCCATCAGTAATTGCAACATTGCAATACCTGCTTTAACTGCATTATCAGCTTCTCCACTAAATAAAGCCATAATTGCATCACCAATATATTTATCAATAAAGCCATTATTTTCAGTAATTATAGGCTCCATACGCGAAAGATAGGAATTGATAAACTTGAAATTATCTTCTGGTGTCATACTTTCTGAAAGTTGAGTGAAGTCGCGGATATCAGAAAATAATACCGACATTTCTAACTGTACTTGATCACCTAATTTAACCTCAACTATGCTGGACTTATTTAAAAACTGAAGAAATTGACGTGGTACAAACCGTTCGTAAGCTTGGTTGAGTTTTGCCATTTCATTGTAGAGTCTAGCATTCTCTATAGAAATAGCTGCTTGCGCTGAGAGTAAATTTAAAACTTCTACTCTTTCGGCTGTGAAAGCTCCTGTAGTCAGATTATTTTCTAGATAAACAATACTAATTAGTTTGCTTTGATTAATTAAGGGTACACACAAAATCGATTTAGGTTTAACGGTTTGGATATAGTGATCACTAGTAAAATTTCCGCTGCAAGTCGCATCATTTAAAACCACAGTTTCTTTTGTGCGAGCAACATAATTAACAATTGCTTCTGAAAGGATTTTACAATTATTTACAGGTAGTGACTGCAAGAAAGTAACATCCTCAGAGTTAATACTTCCTTCTGCCTCAATTAGCAGCTTTTCTTGATAAAATAAAATTAGATAACCTGTTTGTGCGCCCACATTTTCAATAAGAATTTTCATCAAACTAGATAGTAATTTATCTAGCATTATTTCACCAGAAATAGCTTGAGTAGCTTTCATCACTGTAGCAATATCCAGGGTTGCTGCTGAGTCAGTAGTAGTTATATTCGTAGCAGTTTTAATGTCTTTAATTCTACCTGTAATTGTAGTTAATAACTGAGAATAATTTTTCTCTAAATGTTTAACTTTAGCTTCGGCTCCCCATATTTGATAACAATAACGAGCTTCCTGCATATAGGCTTTTGCTGTTAATTTTTTTCCTTGAGATAGATAAAATTTAGCAGCTAATTCATAAGCAAGAGCAGCTTCGTGAATATACTCATTTTCTTTAGCAAGTGATATAGCTTGGTCATAATAATCTATAGCTTGAGAATTTTTGCCTTGAATTCGGCAAAGTTCAGCTTCTACCAGTAAATATTTGTGTAAATAATTAATCGGGGCATAATGCGCCCATTTTTTCATTTTTTTATGATAAGCTAGTACTTTATTGATTAACTTTTTATGTTCAGATAAAGGAGAGTAAGTCAGGTAAGCTAAACAAGCTAGGGCATCATAAAAATAAAAATAAGTAATAGTATAAGAACTTGTTATTCCTTCTAAATGCTCTTGAGCCAATTGTCCATTAGTCAATGCTTTTTCAATCTCACCAAATAAGTAAAAAAGCATTAATTTATTAACATAATAGTTAGCTAGAGCATGATGATCATTTTGGTTTTTAATAATAGGAAGAGTTAACTCCTCATTATAAACACTACCAATCAGGGTACAAGGATTTTTTTGTTTGTCAAGCAAATTAAGAACTATTTGATGATATAGTTTTTGTCCATCGATCACTCTTTCTTGTTTCATTTTTATCATTTGCTGAGTATAAAAATTCATTTCTTCGGCTAATACTGTTAAAGATAAACCACCAAAAAAAGCATAAGAACAATAAAAGTAAGCCGAATAAACAGCATATTCTATATCTCCATTTTCTAATCCAATATAATAAACCTCTTTGATAGATGGCAAAATTTCTTTGATAGAATCTTTCCAAGGTCTAATGAAAAGTTCGACAATCATTTTTGTTCTAGCTGTTACTTTCTGATATTGAATGTGAGAAAGTAATTTAAGAGCAAGTTGTCCAAACTGAAAACCGCCTTCAATATCTTCGATTAGTCCACAAAGAAATAATCCATAGCAACTATAAGCAAAAGCAGATTGAGCCGTATTTCCCAATTTAATAGATAGTCTAACTTGTTGGAAAACCATGAGTAAAAATACTAACAAGTCAGTTGAATAAGAAGTAGAAATAATTGTACTACTAATACCCATAACTGTTTGAGCATGGATATCACTCATCTGTGGTAAATTTTCTAAACTAGAAATAGATTTATTGGCTGTAATGAGTTTTGTTTGTAAAAATTCCCAGAAAAGATTTAGTTTATTTAGTTGTTTTGGTAATTTTATTCCTAAAAGTTTAATGACTGCCAAACCTTGATTATTTGCTTCATTTAAGTTATATTGTGCAATATAAGCGAGGATTTTTATCTCATAAAATTTTACTTGATCTAATACATTTGTCACTTGTAAAAATGCTTCGTTTATTAACTGATCCATTAAGATAAAATTGCTATTAAAATAAGCAGATTCCACTGCTTCTTGATAAAGTGATAAACTTAGTTCATATTGTTTTTGCCACCTATCATCTCCTAAAAGCTGTATTCCTATTTGTAAATAAGTTAAAGCAGATTGATAAGCTACTGATGCTTTGGCTTTTTTACCTGCTTTTAAATTTAATTTAACTAATTCATTTTTTTCGGATTGATTAACTAACAACGATAAAGTAAAGTTTAATTGATTAACAATATCAAAAATTTTTTCTTCCTGTTGTTCATTGAAACTATTCTGTAAAAGAATTTTACCAATTTTTTGATGAATAATTGGTTTTTCTGCTTCAGAAATTAATGAATAAGTGGCTTGTTGGATTCTATCATGAGTAAATTTATATTCTGGTAATGGATATTTGTTAGATTCAGTATTCAGAAGTGCTAATTCTATTTCTTCATTACTATCAAAAGATACAATTAAATTGTAATTAATTGCAGGTTGTAAATTATCAACTATTTCTCTAAAAGATTGTTTGGTAAGTAACGCCAAGTTAATAACATCAAACTGATTACCAATACAAGCAGAAAATTTTAATAATTCTTGAGTATTTTCTGGTAAGTTTTTAATTTTACCTGCCATTAATTCTACTACGTTATCAGTAAAATTTCTTTGTTGAATTTGTTTTAAATCCCATTGCCAACTTAAAGATTTTATGTCAAATTTTAATAATTCTTCTGTGGCTAAAGATTTCAAAAACTCATTAATAAAAAATGGATTTCCTTCTGTTTTTATTTGTACTAGTTTAGCTAAATCCCTGACATTGTCTGGTTGATTTTTCAGAGTATCAGCAATAATTTCTGTAACGGTATCTAAGTTTAAAGGTGATAGAAAAATTCGATTAATAATGACTCCTGTTTTACCAATTTCTTCTAAAGTTAACATTAATGGATGCACGGCAGAAACTTCATTATCTCGATAAGCACCAATTAAAAATAATCCCGGTGAACCTGCACTCATTAGCAATTGCATTAATTTTAAAGATGCTCCATCTGCCCATTGTAAATCATCTAAAAATATAGCTAGAGGATGTTCAGGTTTAGTAAAAACTTTGATAAAGTTCTGAAATACTAAATTAAACCGATTTTGAGTTTCAGTAAGTCCGAGTTCTATTACTGTGGGTTGCTTACCAATAATTAATTCTACTTCAGGAATTACTTCTATAATAATTTGCCCATTTATGCCTAAAGCCGCTAAGAGTTTTTCTCGCCATTCCTTCAGCTTTTCTTCCTTTTCTGTTAACAGTTGTTTGACTAATGCTTGAAAGGCTATCACAACAGCACTGTAGGGGATATTCCGTTGATATTGATCAAATTTACCGGAAATAAAATAACCACGTTTTTGAGTAATTGGTTTATATATTTCCTGTACTAAAGCAGTTTTACCAATACCAGAATATCCGGCAATTAAAATCATTTCATTTTGAAATGTCACTCGCTCAAAAGCTGATATTAAACTATCAATTTCTCGCTCTCTACCATAAAGTTTTTGTGGTAATTGAAATTTGTCAGAAATATCTTGATTCGCTATGACAAAATTTGAGATTCTGCCATGACTTTGTAATTGCTTTAAACATTCTTCTAGGTCTGTTTTTATTCCTAAAGCACTTTGATATCTTTCCTCTGCTGTTTTTGCCATTAATTTCATCACAATATTGGCAATAACTGGAGGGATATCTGGATTTATTTCACTGATATGTACAGGCTTTTTTGCGATATGACAATGCACTAGTTCTAGGGCATCATTTGTTGCAAAGGGTAGTTTGTTTGTTAACAATTCATAAAAGGTAACACCAAGAGAATAAAAATCGGTACGATAATCTAAACTGCGGTTCATTCTGCCCGTTTGTTCGGGAGACATATAGGCAAGAGTACCTTCTAAAACGTGAGGATTTTTAATAGTTGGATTTTCTCTATTCAGTTTAGTAGAAATGCTAAAATCAATAATTTTTATCTCACCAGTTTCTGGATTTAAAACAATATTTGATGGGTTAATATCTTTGTGAATAATATTAGCTGCATGAATTTGTCCCAAGGTTTCAGTAGTAGTAATAGCAATTTTCAGAAATTCCTCTAATGTAAAGGATTTCTGTTGCATCCAAATTCTTAATGATTCTCCGCCAAAATCTTCGATTGACATGACGAGAGTATTTTGATATTTTTGTAAATTATAGACTTTAACAACCCCTGTTAAATTTAAAGATTTAGTAATTTCATATTCGGTGTGATAGCGGGCAAGTTCCTGCGGTGTGGGATAGTTATCTTTCAGAACTTTCAAGATGATAGGTTGGTTGTCTTTTTCTGTTTTTCCTCGATAAACTAGGGAGTTGTTACTTTCATAGATTTGAGTTTGAATAGAAATGCCAGGAACGGTAAACATATGGAGATTGCACAGAGAAAACTATTGAAGTATAACTTATAAAATATCTAAATCCTAATAAATTTAACACAGTTTATAATTGCTATTTACCAGCCCTAATAGGGATAGGAAAAACGTAAGAATTCAGGAGTCAGGAGTCAGGAGACGCTTCGCAGACCTCCGGTTCAGGAGTCAGAATGCTTATGAAATGAAGAATAGAGAGAAGTAAGATTTTATCAAAATCATCAAAGTTGACTAAAAAAGCCTTTATTCTCCTGACTTGGAGTATTCTCTATCCTGAATACTTACGCAAAAACAATTTATCTCCCAGCAAGTGATCGCGGGTGTATTATTGAATTCAGGAGTCAGGAGATAGAATTATTTAAGTTTGCTGCCATATTGCAGATCACAAATTAACTGTTTTTCGGTCGTCGCAGTTGTTGAGAATTAATGGGTCCGAGAATTTGGTTTAAACTCCGTAATTGTTCGGCTGTCCCCATACAAATCAGCGTATCTCCTGACATTAAAACTGTATCTCCGGTTGGTCCACCGATCAAATTGCCTTCAGTACGCCGAATTGCCAGAACTAATGCTCCAGATTGCGATCGCAATTTAGCTTTATGTAAACTTTGACCAACAAAAGGACACTGGGACGAATCAAGTAAAAATTCTTCCATATATAACTGGCGGTCTGCACCAGTCAGAATCCCATCCACAAAGTCCAAAACTTGCGGTCTGAGGGCTGCTGCTGCCATCCGCTTACCCCCCGTAATATAAGGGGAAATCACAGCATCTGCACCGCCTCGTTGTAGCTTCTGTAAAGCTTCTTCTGTACTTGCTCGTGCGATCGCGCGAATTTCTGGATTCAGAGTTTTTGCTGATAAAACTATATATAAATTTTCCGCATCAGAAGGCAAAGCCGCCACAATACAAGTCGCTCTTTCAATGCCAACCTTCAACAGCGTATCATCTAAAGTCGCATCACCCTGATATCCCGTGTAACCCTCAATCTGCGCCTTTTGTACAGATTCAACCTCCGCATCAATCACGACAAAAGTCACCCCTTCAGCCCGAAATTCCCTAGCTATTTGCCGCCCAGTCCGGCTAAATCCACAAATGATATAATGACCAGATAAGGATTCCATTAAACGCCTTTGTTGTCGTAGTCTAATTCCTTCTTGAAAATAGCCTTCAATCACTGCTGCTGTAAATCTATTGACTATGTAACCGATATTGATTACACCCATCAAAATCAGGGCAATGGTAAACAATCTTCCTCGACTACCAAGTGGGTTGGTTTCTCCATAACCCACAGTAGCTAAGGTAATCACGGTCATGTAAGCTGCATCTTCCCATGACCAACCCTCCACTAGCCAGTACCATAAAGTACCAATTAGAAACACAAAACCCAGAGCGAACGCCCCAGCCATTAACTCTTTTTGAATAAGTTTATATTTTTGCTCAAGGGTAGAGTACACAGGCAATTAAAAATTAAAAATCAAGAATGAAAAATCAAGAATGAAAAATCAAAAATTACAAATTCAAAATTCAAAATTACAAAACTTCTACTTCTGTCTATTTCACTCCCTCAATAAAAATAAATTTTGAAAGATTTCCAAGAACCTAGTAAAGTATTACGATAAAGGATTTTCAGGAGGTGCGGTAGTGAAATTCCCAAGTCTAGTTGAACAAGCCACGATCCTTCAAGAGTCAGATTTTATGTCATCCACACCCTTTGATGCAGATAGTTTCAACCAGGCGGTTATGTCCACTTATGGACGGTTTCCCTTGGCCTTAGAACGGGGGGCTGGTTGTCGTGTTTGGGATACCCAAGGCAAGGAATATCTAGATTTTGTTGCGGGTATTGCAACTTGTACTCTAGGACACGCCCACCCAGCAATGGTAGAGGCAGTGACACGCCAAATCCAGAAATTGCATCATGTCTCTAATTTGTACTATATTCCCGAACAGGGTGAATTAGCCAAATGGATTGTTGATCATTCCTGTGCAGATCGGGTATTTTTCTGTAACTCTGGTGCTGAAGCCAACGAAGCAGCAATTAAACTAGCGCGGAAATATGCCCACACTGTCCTAGACATTGCCCACCCCATAATTTTAACTGCCCATGCCAGTTTCCACGGGCGGACTTTAGCCACTATTACCGCTACAGCCCAACCCAAGTATCAAAAGTATTTTGATCCTTTAGTTCCTGGTTTTCACTATATAAATTACAACGACATTAGATCAGTGGAAGCCGCTGTTACTGAGTTAGATGAAGGTAATTATCGCGTCGGGGCGATTTTAATTGAACCTTTGCAAGGTGAAGGTGGTGTTCGTCCTGGTGATGTGGCATATTTTAAAAGGCTGCGGCAGATTTGTGATGAAACTGGCATTTTGTTAATTTTCGACGAAGTGCAAGTGGGAATGGGACGCAGTGGTAAATTATGGGGTTATGAACATCTGGGCGTAGAACCTGATATTTTCACCAGTGCGAAAGGTTTGGGCGGTGGTATTCCCATCGGTGCAATGATGAGTAAGAAATTCTGCGATATTTTCCAACCAGGAGAACACGCTAGTACATTTGGCGGTAATCCTTTTGTCTGTGGTGTGGCGCTGAGTGTGTGTCAGACTTTGGAAAAAGAGAATATTTTGCAGAATGTTGAGGAACAGGGCGCACATTTGCGAGAAGGTTTAAGAGCGATCGCTCTCAAATATCCTCACCATATCTCAGAAGTGCGCGGTTGGGGTTTAATCAACGGTTTGGAACTCAAAGCCGATATTCCCTTAACAGCAGCTGAAGTTGTCAACGCTGCCATTAATGAGGGTTTATTACTCGTCCCCGCAGGCCCCAAAGTCATCCGATTTGTACCGCCTCTCATTGTCACAGAAGCAGAAATCAATCAAGCATTGCAAGCTGTAGAAAAGACATTAGCTAAAGTCACAGCATAATTCGTAATAGTGCCTACGGCAGGCTACCGCCAACGTAATTCGTAATTCGTAATTCATAATACGAATTACGAATTATTTTAAAATTCTTCCACAAAAATTATTTCCTCACAACTTCCTCAAATTGCTGCTGTAACTTAAGAGCAGAGCTAACAGTTAGCCTAAAGTAAAACTACGCCTACAACTAGGTAATAAATTCTCATACCTTTTTTTCAGATGAAACTGCATAGAATAAAATTTCCAGGACAACTACCGCAGATATAGACTCGCGTTGAGTTGCTTCTCGTATCGCCAAAAGCTAGGCTATGGCTAACGCCAAGGCGCAGCGTCTCGTTCACGTAGTGTCTCCGACAGGAGAAGAGAAGAGTATAAGTAGGTTGGCGTTAAAAATTGTCGTTGGGATCAGGCAGGGGGAGAAAGGGTTTTAGCCTTGTTTACTTTTCTTTACACAGTTTGATTTTATTGTGCTTACCTACTTACAGATAAATACCAGATGAATTCATGGATTCTATGAGTATGTGATACCTCAGATGAAATTGGTATAAATTAAAAATTGATTAAAAATTGATTAATTTATATTTTCCCTACACTTAAACTTCTTTTTAGCCTTGTTGTCACACCTCCAAAGATTGAACACATTAGCCAGGATTAAAAATGTGCCGACACATGAATATTGTTAGAAAGATTAATCAGGAATTAGCCATCAGTGGGCAAATTAGCCAATATCAGTTAAACCAAATTGCTGAAGAGGGTTACAAATCTGTCCTTAATTTATGTTTTGCTGATGAAAAATGTTGGTGGGAAGATGAACAGAAAAATACTGAATTTATAGGATTGTGCTATGTGAATGTACCCACAAAACTTGAAAATCTCAATCATCAAGCTGCACTCCGGGTATTTCAAATTATTAAAGAATTGCCTAAACCAATACTGATACATTGTGATATTTCTATCCGTTCAGCAGCTATAGTATTGTTATATATTGCCACTAAACAAGGAATTGATTTTGAACAAGCATGGCAACAAACTATCAAATTATGTTTACCACAAAAATAATGTAGAAGGATTTTTACGTTTTTCCTCAGATGGGGGGAATTATCACTAATTATCCGAATTTGATATCAAACCCTTGCTAAGGTGGGCAATGCCCACCCTACGTATATTTCCAAAATCAAACTTTATTTCTATATAAGTACTTATGCAAAAATATTTATACATTTTTCAAAAAAACAGAAATCTCTGTATTCCTTTACTGTTGCCAGTTAAGATTTCCCTGTTCCTTTGCTCAACTATATAATTTATTTTGCAAGAGTACTTAATAAGCTTTTCGATGTTTGAATTTTGACTTCCGCGCAGCCGTACTAATTTGTACTGAAAATTTGAGATGAAGCCACACAATGAGGGCTATTTATAGAAGATGTCATATTTGCTGAGATTTTCTGTGATTTGGTGATTGATGTTGTCTCAAATTGGCTGTTTTCTTTCATTAAACGACTGTAAGTACGCTGGGGGATGTAATGAAGTGGATTGTAGCCAATAAAACGTAAAATCAGTACACAAGCCCAGGAATATTTACCATCAGCAATGGTTTCAATGATCTGATTTAATTCTTCAGGAGTAATAGCAGTCTGAAAACTTGTCTGAGAAGAAGAAACTTGGTAGTTCATAACTAACCCTGATGTTTTTTGTATCAATGGAGGTTTAGCGTTGCATATGTGCGGGATATTGTTGTCTGTTACAGATGTCCAAAACCCCAAAAAAACCGAGTCATAAAGATTTGGCGATCGCTTGTCATGATCTCAAGAATTATCAGTGATTTTACCGTATAAACTGATCGTGTTCCTAGCAATTACTGACAAAAAAGCATCCTTATTCTCATCACCTAACTTTAGTTATAAATAGCTTGGCGCAATTAAATATAAAACCTCTCTCCAAACCTCTCACCTACCCCTCCCTACAAGGAGAGGAGCAGCTTTTATTGCTGGAGAGGCTTTGACTCCCACTTCCCTGGTAGGGAAGGTGGGGGATTAGGTCTAACTTATATTTTTAACGCCCACCTACTTAGGAGTTTACTCAGGACTTAGCACTACTTAACTTACCCATTTTCCCTTACCTGTACGCAAATTCTAAACCTATGCCCTGACTTTAGCGCCCAAGTCAATCTTGTGATTAGAAAATAGGGAACACAGACACTCACATGATATGCAGGATACTATTTTTTTGTAGTCTATTTAGCCAAATTGGCAAATTTTTCTCTAAAAAAATTATAGTGTACAGTAGTTGACAAAACTGTGTTCAGCATATATGAACCTCCGAAAGTGTCATTAATTAGTGATGTGATAAGACTTCCATTTGATTTTTATGTCTTCCTTACGGGGGCGTATGACTAATATCAAGTCCGGCTAATAACTGATCAAAAAACTCGACCCGTCAGCCCTAATCATAAATCTATCTCTAAGGATATGCTGAAGTGAATAACCGGACATATAATGCCACATCAACTATAGGAATCCAGTTTGATTACTAAATTTACTTGTGTGGGCAGGGAATAGGAGAGGTAGATATAGGAAACCGGATTGCTATATATAGCAGGAGTCAGGAGACGCTTCGCAGACCTATGGCTTACGCCACGCTGCGCTATCGATTCAGGAGTAAAACCCTCTTGTAGTGAGAGTTTCATTATCAATTGATGTCCTGACCACCCTGTCCACGGCTATATCTGGGGAATGAAATAGGGTTTCATACTTGAGCCAGATGCGATAAATATTACCAATTGTTTATCTTCAAAGAGAAAATGCACCTCACAAAAACCATCATCTAGAACTACAGTTTTTGAGGAGAAAAAAAATGAGGGTGTAGCCTAGCTAGAATTTAGGAATTTGCTATGTATGAATTAGTGAAAACTGTTTTAAATAGTGAGGAAAAAACCGCACTTCAGCAGTTTATCTTGACTTTAGGTACTACAGAGAAATCTTACTTTCTGAGAAATGAAATTTTGCAAGCTTTTGCAAATTACTGTCATCAATCCCAAAAACCTACTTATTTTTATCACTCTTCCTCAGTCGGCACACTCATACACTACACCCATGAAATAATTCTTGACCACCAAAGTACTTGGTTTGTGGTCAGACCGAGGATAGCAAGCCAAGAAGTGTGGCGACTAACCGCAGATTGCAGTGGGTTTGATCTGATGACACCCAAAGAATTATTAGATGTGCGCGATCGCTTAGTCAACCGCTACCAACCCGACCTTTTAGAAATTGACCTCCACCCCTTTTACCAAACATCCCCCAGCATCAGCGACTCCAGAAACATTGGTCAAGGTCTAGCCTTCCTCAACCATTACCTCTGCAATCAAGTTGTCAATGACCCTGAATATTGGTTAGAGCTTTTGTTTCAAGCATTACAAAGATTGCAATACAATGGCATACGGCTCCTAATTAGCCCACGCATTCACTCAGGAATCGAACTAGCCAAACAAATTAAGCCAGCGATCGCTTTTTTGAGTGCAAGACCCCCTGACGAACCCTACGCAGAATTCCGCCTTCACCTCCAAGAACTCGGTTTAGAAGCTGGCTGGGGTAACAATGCAGGGCGAATTCGAGAAACCCTAGAACTTCTACAAAGACTCATCGACACCCCCCAACCCTCAATCCTGGAAGCCTTTGTGGCGCGTATCCCCGCCGTTTTTCGTGTTGTTCTTATTTCCATACATGGCTGGGTAGCGCAAGAAGATGTTTTAGGAAGAGATGAAACATTAGGTCAAGTTATCTATGTCCTCGAACAAGCACGCAGCTTAGAAAACAAACTGCGAGAGGAAATCAAACTTGCAGGTCTTGACATATTAGGTATTAAACCTCATGTAATTATTCTCACCCGCCTCATCCCCAATTGCGAAGAGACATTTTGTGACTTGCGTTTAGAAAAAGTTCACAATACAGAAAACGCCTGGATTTTGCGAATTCCCTTTGCAGAATTTAATCCAGAAGTGACCAATAACTGGATTTCTAAATTTGAAATTTGGCCTTATCTAGAAACATTTGCCCACGATGCCGAAAAAGAACTATTAGCCCAATTTAAAGGTAAACCCAATCTAATTATCGGCAACTACAGTGATGGTAACTTAGTCGCCTTTCTCCTCTCCCGACGACTGAAAGTCACCCAATGCAACATTGCTCATTCTCTAGAAAAACCCAAATATCTATTTAGTAACTTATATTGGCAAGACTTAGAAGAAAAATATCATTTCTCTGCCCAATTCACTGCCGACTTAATCAGCATGAATTCAGCGGATTTTATTATAGCATCATCCTATCAAGAAATTCTCGGTACACCAGACACAATAGGGCAGTACGAATCTTACAATTGTTTTACCATGCCCCAGTTATATCATGTAATTAATGGGATTGATTTATTTAGTCCTAAATTCAACATGGTAGCACCGGGAGTCAGTGAAACTTTCTTTTTTCCATACAGCCAAACAGAAAACCGAAATCCACTCCAGCGCCAAGATATTCAAGACCTGCTTTTTGTCCGTGAGGATGACAAAATTATTGGTCACTTAGATGACCTCAAAAAAAGACCAATCTTTGCGGTTACTCCCGTCACATCAATTAAAAATCTCACTGGATTAGCTGAATGTTTTGGTCAAAGTCAGGAATTACAAGAACGCTGTAACCTAATTTTATTAACTAGTAAAGTACATCCTGATCAATCGACTAACTCAGAAGATGCAAGAGAAATAGAAAAACTCCATGAAATTATTAATCAATATAATATCCAAGGTAAAGTCCGTTGGATAGGAATGCGCTTCCCTAGTCGTAACATGGGTGAAGCTTACCGCATAATTGCCGACCATCAAGGTATTTATGTCCACTTTGCTCTTTATGAATCTTTCGGGCGGAGCATTTTAGAAGCGATGATTTCTGGCTTACCAACCTTTGCAACTAAATTTGGTGGAGCCTTAGAAATTATTGATAATCAGGACGGAAAATTTCATCTTAACCCAACAGATTTAGCAGGAACAGCAACAACAATTTTAAACTTTCTAGATCAATGTGATAAAAACCCCGAATATTGGCAGACAACTTCCCAATGGATGATTCAAAGAATTCGTCATAAATACAACTGGAATTTACACACCGAACAATTGCTTTTACTAGCGAAAATGTTTAGTTTTTGGAATTTTGTCGCACCAGAAGATCACGAAGCCAGAGATCGATATATGGAAACTTTATTCCATCTCATCTATAAACCCAGAACCGAAAAAATTCTGGCTCAACATATGGATCGCCATACTCTCATTAAACATTAACAAATCAAGTAGAGTAACGTAAATAATTAAAAGTTAGTAGTCAGGGCTAAAGCCCGAATTTCAGGTTTAAAGCCCTCACTAAGATGAGAATTTAATTATCCCAAATATGAATATGACAGGTATTTTTCACGATTTTATCTACACAGACTGGATATTAATTGAAAACCAGTTTAACCCTGAGCTATTGCACCCTAGAGAAACAATTTTCACCATCGGTAATGGCTACTTAGGGACAAGAGGAAGTTTTGAAGAAGGCTATCCTCGCGCTTTATCAGCGACTTTTATTCATGGTGTTTATGATGATGTGCCGGTAGTTTATACCGAACTCGCTAATTGTCCAGATTGGCTACCATTGGTAGTAATAATTGATGGGGAACGCTTCCGCCTTGACCAAGGTCAAATACTAGCATATGAAAGACAACTTGACCTGCGTCAGGGAGTTCTCAGCCGTTCTGTGCGTTGGCGTAGTCCCAAAGGAAAGAACATAGATATCAATTTTGAACGCTTTGCCAGCCTAGCAGATCACCATGTATTAGGGCAACGCTGCCAGTTAACACCAGTAGATTTTCATGGGTTAATCGAAATAGAAGCTAGTATTAATGGCTACCCTGAAAATCAAGGTTTCAATCATTGGGAAGGACTAGACCAAGGTAAGATTGACAAAGGGTTCTGGTTACACAGTCGCACCCGCAACACACAGATAGATATCGGCATGGCGGCGCGGATGATCATATCAGGAACTGAAGCGGCGCTGCAAGTTAATACTGCACCGGGCTATCCTACCGTCAGCGCTACTTTCTTCGCTGAACCAGAACAGACTGTGACGTTAGAGAAAATTGTGACAGTTTTTACCTCGCGGGATGTTGAGGAACCCGTGACAACAGCACCAGCAAAACTCGCCCAACTACCAGACTATATCACCCTCCGCAATGCCAATGAAAAAGCTTGGGCTGAGGTTTGGCAACAAAGTGATGTTGTGATTGAGGGTGATATTACCGCCGCTTTTGCAGTTCGCTACAACATATTTCAATTACTAATTGCTGCTCCCCGTGATGATGAAAAGGTGAGTATTCCCGCTAAAACTCTGTCTGGATTTGGCTATCATGGTCATGTTTTTTGGGATACAGAAATCTTTATCCTGCCATTTTTTACTTTCACCCAACCAGCCATAGCTCGAAATCTGCTCAGTTACCGCTATCACACTTTAAATGGAGCGCGACGCAAGGCGCTTCATTATGGATATCAAGGGGCGATGTTTGCTTGGGAAAGTGCTGTGACAGGAGATGAAGTCACACCTAGATGGTCACTACCGAATGATTTTTATGCTGAAGATGTGCGGATTTGGTGTCGGGATCGGGAAATTCATATTAGTGCAGATATTACCTATGGGGCTTGGAACTACTGGCAGGTAACTGGGGATGATGAGTGGATGCGAGATTATGGTGCAGAGATGATCTTGGATACCGCTATTTTCTGGAGTAGCCGCGTTGAGTTTAATTCTCAAGCTCAACGGTATGAAATTCGCGGGGTGATAGGTGCAGATGAATATCACGAGTTAGTACATAACAATAGCTTCACTAACCGCATGGTGCAATGGCATTTAGAAAAAGCTTGTCTAGTTGATGATTGGTTACGTCGTCAGTTCCCAGAAAAAGCAGCGGAATTAGCAGAAAAATTGCAACTTACAACTAAAATCAGAACTCATTGGCAAGAAATCATTAACAAAATTTGGATTTCCTACAACCCAGAAACAAAATTAATTGAGCAATGTGAGGGATTTTTCCAATTAGAAGATATCAATTTAGCCGACTACGAACCACGGCAAAAGTCAATGCAAGTCATTTTGGGAATTGAAGGAGCCAACAAACGCCAAGTTCTCAAGCAGCCAGATGTGTTAATGCTACTTTATCTCATGCGAGAATCTGCTGAATTTCCCTACAATCAGAAAACATTACAAGCAAATTGGGACTACTACGCACCCCGCACAGATATCACCTATGGTTCTTCTCTCGGGCCGGCAATTCACGCGATTTTAGCCGCCGATTTAGGCAAATCACAGGAAGCATATAATCTGTTTATGCAAGCGGCTATGGTGGATTTGCAAGATAAACGCGGTAACACTCAAGATGGGATTCACGGTGCTAGTGCTGGGGGAATTTGGCAGGTTATAGTTTTCGGATTTGGTGGTATCCAATTTCAGGAAAATGTCCCTGTAGCTAATCCCCACTTACCAGCAGGTTGGACACGTCTCCAATTTAAGTTACACTGGCACGGTAAATGGCACGATTTTGATTTACGTCCCTCCACTCTATCTCCCCAAGTTCCCAACATCCGAGGAATTATCTTTGATTTAGATGGTGTGTTGACAGATACCGCAGACTATCACTACCAAGCTTGGCAAAAGTTAGCAGATGAAGAGGGTATACCTTTTAACCGTCAAGCCAATGAAGCGTTGCGGGGTGTTTCTCGTCGCGCTTCTCTGATGTTGATTATTGGTGATAGACGATATTCAGAAGTGCAAATTCAGGAAATGATGGAACGCAAAAACGACTATTATGTGAAATTGATTCACAACATCACATCTAAGGATTTGTTACCTGGGGTGGTTCCTCTGTTGGATGAATTGCGCCAAGCTGGAATCAAAATAGCTCTTGGTTCAGCGAGTAAAAATGCTCGTGTGGTCATTGAACGATTAGGAATTGCTGATAAATTTGATGCTGTGGCTGATGGTTATAGTGTCCAAGAACCCAAACCAGCCCCGGATTTATTTCTTTATGCCGCCAAACAGTTAGGAATCCCACCTAGTCAATGTGTAGTTTTTGAAGATGCAGCGGCAGGTATTCAGGCAGCTAAAGCAGCGGGAATGTGGGCGGTAGGACTAGGGCCTGTTGAGAGAGTGGGGGCTGCTGATATTGTTTTATCTAGCCTAGCAGGTGTCAAGTGGGAAAATTTGTTCAGGAGTGCTGTGTGCTGAGTTTTGATAAATCTCTTGATCGGTTATGGTGCAAGTCACACTTCGTAATTTGGCTAAGGTATTGCCAACGGAAGTTATAGCAACGCACAGGGCGGTTAGGACACCTACTGATTATAAAACCTAGACACCAAAAGACTCTTCAGACTGTCAAGAGTCACCTGCTATATTTTGTTGTAACCCAATAATTTTCAGAATCGTTAGTGACGAACTGGGATTGTTGAGTAGCAGTATTAGGTAAACCACGACCAGAATCACCCTTAGCGATCGCTTGCCACCAAGGTGAATTCATAGCGGTATTGGGACGGATGAGAGGCTGCTGCTTTGTTGCCGTATACAGCAAAGATTGCAGAATCATACTGTTAGTGCTGCTAGTGAAACCAACAGCAGTTTTGCCTGTTTTTTCATAAAAACCTTCATAAAAACCCAGCAAAGGGTTATATAAGTCAGTTGTGGCCTTAATTAACTCCTGAGTGTAGCTATCTTCTGGCAGTAAGGCATAATAGGCAAATGCCACAGCCGAACTTACTAATCTTCCCTCTGGTAGAGGTTTGCCATCATCTCCTAACGCCACCCAAGGCTGATTTTGACCGATAATTGAACTGTGGACGGTGTAGGGTTGACGCTCAATTAAAGTGGTAGCTGAGGCAGTAAGAGTCCCAGTGTTGCGGTAGCGTTCAGCTTGAGCCTTATAAATGGCTGTAAAGAGCGATCGCATTTGTGGATCTAAACCAAACTCCAAAGCATACAGCAAGAATGGATTACTAACGGTGTATTGATTAACTTTTGATTTTGTATCTGTGCGGATACGTTCAACTGGGACTGCTACTCCCTCCACCGAGGCGGTTTTATATTCACCTCCGACAGCAGATTTATTCACATCAAAACCCCATAATTGAAAAGCCCGCGCTGCATATTCCTCATAGCCTAAACGGGTTTCAGGAGTAATTCGGGGAAGCGATCGCCCATTTTTATCTTTGGTGACATTAGCACTCGAAAGCATCCCATCCCGCACAACCCGCAAGTATGACCAATCCAAAACAATTTGATCCACAACTCCTGTATATTCAGGATGATCAGTCTTCAAATTATAAAGGGCTGCCAATATCCTGCCTACATCTAAAGACGACCAACCAGTACCTTCAGGAACTGAATTACCACCATAATCTACTGGTTGCAATGTGCGCGGATCATAGCCTCGACTTGGTAATTCTCCCGCAAACAAGGGAATTTGAGCTAAAGCACCTAACAACTGGCGCGTACGCTGGTCAAATTCTTTGGGAGAAATTATATCTAATGCCCATGCTGCATTGAGGGCTGTTAGATAATCTCCCAAACCCCAGAGGGTTGATCCTTTGACATCAGAGCGATCGCTCACCAGTCCAGTTGTAGACTGATAATTAGCTTGGAAATAATTCCAGGCCGCTTGAGCATAACGTTTTTGGGTGAGTGTTAAAGGTTGAGATAATGGTGAGGGTGGTTTGGGATTAGCCAGCGGTGGAATAGGTTTAACTATGAGCAATGCTGGGCTAGAAGCTGTATCGGCCTTGGTCGGTGCAACCGCTATAGGTACGGGATTTTGAGGTGGAGTTGATGCCGTTGGTGTAGAATTACCAGACGGCATCTGTGCAAAACTCACCCCACTACTACCAATCAATGGGCGGTTTCCTCTGGCTTTGTAATATAAAATCTCCATAATTAGACCATTGGTATTGCCTGTCAGAGATTTGTTGGGTTTCTTTGTTTCCTCATATAGCCCAGCGTAGAAACCACCACCATTAGGGTCACGTAAATCCTTCACCGCGTCAAAAACTTTTTGCGCGTAAGCATTATCTGGGTAAAGATAGCGCCAGCCGAATGCAGCCTTAGTGCTAACATTCCGAAATTGGGGGTAAGGTTGATTATTTTCTGTAATTGCTGCCCAGGCAACGCCATTAGAATAAACAGTGTTGTAAATAAAATAAGGAGGTTGATCAATGTTGTCTTCGGAAACAGCGGTCAACTGTCCCGTAGACTCAAAGCGGCGTTTTTGCGCCTCCAAAACGTTGGCAGCGTATTCTTTTAAATACCCTTCTAAACCAAATTCGATACCATCAAGAATGTAAGATTCACTGACTACATAATTGTTAGCATTAGTGCTTTGATAGTCACGGGTATCAACGGGAATTTCCACACCGTTCACCTCTACAAACTTAAAAGGCTCTAACGCTAAAGCTTTGGCAGCTTTAAAACCCCACAGTTCATAACCTCTGGCAGCATATTCTTCATACCCTAGTCGTCCTTCTTGCACCAACAAAGTCTTACCATCAGGTAAAACAACTGCTCCGTAGAGTTGGTCATCTTTGAGCGATCGCGCCAACTGCCATTTGGCTAGAATCCCCTTAAGCCAATCATTGTATTGAGGATGACAGGTGCGAATAACGTGAAATGCAGCTAGAATGCGCCCAACATCTAAAGCAGACCAGCCAATACCTCTTTCTTGGGGTTTGTTGCCGTAATCAGTCATCTCTCCCGTAGCTGCGTTATAGACTTTATTTGGCAACGCATTTTCAAATAGCTTCAGATTACTTAAAGAAGCAAGGAACTTGTTTAAGCGCGAATCAAATTCAGATTGGTCAATGAGGTTAATCCATCTAGCTGCATTCAAAGCCATCAGGTAATTACCAATATCCCAAAGAGTACCAGAGGGATAACCACCTGTAGAATTAGTAAATCCAGTATTTGCCTGATAGTTATTAACAAAATACTGCCAAGCTGCACGAGCATAAGTTTGCTCTTCTGGTGTTAGAGGCGCTGTAATTTGACTACAGCTATTAGCATTAGCAGCAGAATTTTGGGCTAAAGATACTGTTGGTATATGAAACAAAAATTGCAGAAATACCCCACTGAGGAATAATGCAATCCCTCTCAATAGCTTGTCTTTATGGCGTTGTTGTTGCATGATTGGTGATTGGTGATTGGTGATTGGTGATTGGGTTATTTTTATCTCCCCTACCTCTCCTACTTCTCCTACTTCTCCTACTTCGCAGTTATTCCTGACCAAACTGTAAGGGGTTTACCTACTTTTTTATACAGTAAACTTTCTAAAATAACACCATTATTATTAGCTGTTAATGCTTTGTTTGGCTCTTTTAAAGATTCGTAAAATCCGTTATACCAGCCCTTATCAGATTTGAGATTGGTTTGCACAAATTGAGATAACTGGCGTGTGTAATCTGTATTGTAAAGTACGTTCCAGCCGATAGCTGCTTTAGCACTGAGGAATCGTAAATTGTTATATTTAGTCCCCGTATCAGTGATGGTTGCCCAAGGTTCTCCGTTAACAAATAAGCTGCTGTAAACAAAGTAGGGAGCGCGATCTAAGTTATCTTCTGTAACAGCAGTTAAAATTTTTGTTTTTTGATAGCGGGCTTCTTGAGCAGCTAAAATTCGGTCGGAGTATGCTTTAGGTAAAGCTTGAAAACCAGTTTCAATCCCATCTAAAATATAAGGCTCGCTGAGGACGTAATTATTCGCGCCAGAGTTTTTATAGTCGCGTTTATCGTAGGGAACTCCCTGTCCATAAAGATTGACAAAGGCTGTTTTGGATTGATAATCCAAGGCTTGCTTAACATCCAATCCCCACAGTTTTAGACCATAGGCGGCATAGTTTTCATAACCTAAGCGCCCTTCTTGGTTGTACTGTTCTTTACCAGAAACAACGGAAGTACCGTACATTTGCCCGTTTTTGACCAGACGCTTGACTTGCCAATGTTTCCAAACGGCTTCTGTTTGCGATCGCATTTGGGGATATTTTGCGCCGACAATCTTCAGCCAAATAGCCAAACGTCCTAAATCTATAGCTGACCAACCAATTTCTTCTTTTTTATCTAATTGACCATAATTTACTGGTATAAGAGTTTGAGAATTATAGACTTTATTAGGTAATTCTCCTTTATACAAAGGCATGGATGCTAGAGTTTTCAGCACCTTACTCATCTTGGTATCAAATTCTGCTGGTGTAATAATTTTCAGTTCTCTAGCACTCACCAAAGCTGCGATCGCTGCTGCTTGATCCCACATGGTGACAGAAGCAAAACCATCAACGGAGTTAACCAAACCAGTTTCATTATTCCAGTTGCGCTGGAAGTATAACCAAGCCTGACGAGCGATCGCTGTTTCATCTGCGGTCAATGTCCCAGTTCCTGATGCAATATAGGGAATTTTGGCTGTTTTCAGTTCATCAGGACTAATCGGTTGACCTGCTAGAACCATTGATTTAGCATCAAGTTGGGCAATATCTTCAGTTTGATTTCCAGGAGTAGGATTTGGAGATGCGGATATTTCTGGTTTTTGGACAACACTGGTAGTAGCAAGATGCTTTGACAAATAATTTAAAAGAGCGATCGCTATTACAGCAGTTACAACTCCGCCAACTGTAGCCAAAATAGATAGATTTTTTGGTGGTGGTTCAAAATCAGAATTCATTGTTTTTAGTCTCCTTGTGATTTTTTAAACAACATTTTTACAGAAGCATTAACACATATAGAAAATTATCTATTAGTTAGGTTAAAATTTTACCTGTAATTGACCAGTAAAAGTCTTATTATTGTAAGAACTATCCCCCGTATCTAAATTACGAACATTACTAAAACCATAGCCCAAATCTAAATCTATATTTGGTGATATTTTAGCTGTACAACGAGTTTGATAACTATTTACACCAGTGGTTTTTCCATTAAGTTGTTGTTGTCCCAAAGTAGTATTTAACCGACAATTCAAAAAAGAGAAAATATCTCCTCCCCACCCAATTTCGCCATTATAAACTAGGAAATCGTGGGGAGAAAAATAGCCACTCATATCTTGTCTATCATTGGCATATTTCCAAGTAAACAAATTAGCTGCTAACCAAAATTTACCCCATTTATGTTCTAGCCTGCTAAAAGACTGTTGTTCAAAGTTATCATCATTATATAAGCCAATACGATACAGTGAAAAGAAGCTAGTATTAGGGTCAATTTGCCAATAAACATTGAGACCAGAACGTAAAGCTGTAATTTGATTTTCTAATGTTTTAGCATTAAACTTATAAGGACTTTGTTCTACTAAAGCTGATAAGAATAAACCTGATTTTAATTGATAAGTCGGGGTGAAGTTAACAAAAATTTGTCTATCTATCTGAGCATTGAAATTCAGAGCAGTTGGTAGCCGATTAAATACGTCAATTCCTGCATTTGCCTGTATAGTATATTTACCTGTTTTTCCTTCCCATCCCACCTGAAATGGAATATTTGTAATAGACTCAAATCCAGGTTGATTAAAAGTATTCAATCCCGTTTTTAACCTGATTTTTTGTCCATTAAGCAACCGAAATTGAAACACCGGTTCAATAATTTGATTTTGCTGCTCGGAATTACTTAGCTCGCTACGAAAACCTGTTTGAATACTTTCCAAAACTAATGGTGGCTGCTCAGGTTTATTAGTTGTTGGTGGTAATTTTTGGGGTGGTGGTGATATTGGTTTCGGAGTTACCCGTAGCGCCGGATTGAAGTTTTCGGGTGCAGCCAGCAATATTGGTGTTGATTGTAATTTTTGGGGAAGAAAGTTGCTGTCAGCAAATGTGTTGAAATTTTCTAGAGTTGCAACACTTGTAATTTGTTCTCTAATTTGTTCCGTCAATTCTGGAACTGAGTTCAGGGTAAGCTCATCTAATTTGGGAAAAACAGAAACGGAGTCTTCTGTAATATCTCCTTTATTTTGGCGTGAGGTTGCCAAATTTTTCACCATATTGACTGGTTCTATCAATTGTGAGTCTGAGTTCGAGTTCTCATCTGGTTGGTTAGCATCTGCGGATACACAGCCAATATTGAAAATGCCAATTATACCTAATATTAGATATATTATTTTACGTATTGTGTTCAGTGAGAGTAACACTTTACAAAATGGTTAAGTAGAGAAATGGAATTTTTTTATAAAACCTGTCACTATTTAAACATAAATTTTGGATACACACATTGACTCTTTACCAGAACCTAAAACCCACAAGGTCACTGAAGGCTAAAGCCATCAAGCGTGGTTTTCATCCCCGGTAAGACAGCACGTAATACGCAACTGCGTTGCTGTTACTCCGGGGTTTTCAACCTACCTCTTATAAAATTAGGATTGCTATACATGATAAAGTTATAAACATTTACTGAACAACTTTACTTAGTGCAAGGTAATGGTTTCATTACCTCAATAATGTAAGATATAGGAATCCTATTTGGTTTATGTTGGCGCAGCCTGCGCTTTGCGCTTACAAGACTCAGTACACACGGAAATTTTTCTTACCTGTTCCCTGTTCCCTGTTCCCTGCCTCTACGAAAAATTCATAAATCAAATCGGAACACTATATCTACAAGTATAACAAGGGTAATACGCGTGATTCTGGAATTTGTATCATACGCAATAACTAATGGTCAACCCTTAGTCTGTAATGAACAGGTATGGCCGTCGTGTATTCCTGCTCAGATTATTGCTGCCCCTGATAACTTTTATCCTGAACCTCAGTTTTCCGAACCTACTGTACCTATTATACCTAAAGAGGAAATACCCAAAATTTCTCCCCCTGCTGCTAGTCCATTGCTAGTCATACCCAAGCCGACAACCACGCCAAAAAAACCAGTTCCAGCTTCTAGGAATATCTTGCCATTGAGATTGACTCAAGAAGCAGATTTGATTGCTGCTCAAACAGCTTGGAAGTATTTTGAACGTAATTGGAATCTGCAAACAGGTTTGGTGAATTCCGTAGATAACCTCAAGTGGACAACTTGGTGGGATCAAGGTAGTGCTTTATTAGGAATTCATGCGGCTCGGCAATTAGGTTTATTGCCATCTGACTTGTTTCAACAGCGCATGAATACTTTGCTGCGGACTTTAGAAACTCTGCCACTACCAGCTACAGGTTTACCGAATAAAGCTTATAGCACCCATACTGCTCAAATGCGATCGCTCAATGATAGCCCAGATCCACAAGGCAAGAGTGGTTGGTCAGTATTAGATTTAGCGAGGTTTTTGTTGGCGTTGGATGTAATGCGATCGCATTATCCAGAGTATAGCGATCGCATTAACCGAATTGTAGCTCGCTGGAATTTATCCAGACTGGTAAAAAATGGTTGGTTAAATGGTGGAATTTCTACAAGCACCGGAAAAATTCAAGAAGTCCAAGAAGGGCGTTTGGGTTATGAGCAATACGCAGCCCATAGTTTAAAGCTGTGGAATATCCACGCTCCCAATGCTCTTTCTACACCACCTGTACAAACAGTTGAAGTAGATGGCATAACATTGCAAGCAGACAAACGCAATCTCAAAAATTCTGGCGCTACTAACTACCTGACAAATGATCCTTACCTACTTTGGGGCTTAGAAATAGGCTGGCCAGATTCGCTGCTACCCCAAGTTCAAAATCTCTTCAAAGTACAAGCACAAAGATTTCAACGGACTGGTATTTTAACAGCCGTCAACGAAGATTCATTAGATCGTCCGCCTTATTTTCTTTATTACAGTGTCTACTCCAATGGTCAACCTTGGCAAGCTGAGAATGTCAACGGTAAAACCTATCCTCAACTCCGATTTCTTAGCACCAAAGCAGCATTTTCTTGGTTGGCTTTATTACCCGATCAACCTTATGCTCAAATGCTGCATAACTCTGTTCAGAATTTAGCTGATAAAAATCGCGGCTACTTTTCTGGAAAATATGAAAATCAAAAACTGGGTATTAATACCTCAGTTGACGTTAATACTAATGCTGTAATTTTAGAAAGTTTGCTTTACAAAGCAAGAAATAAACAACCATTAATTTTTTAGCTAATTTTTTGATTTCACTTTTGGTACTAATATGACTTCAGTTTCCGTTATTGATAGTTCATCAACCTTTTCTGGTAACAGCCGCTCAAGGCTGAAAAAAAGAACACTGCTGTTTCGCTATCTGGCAGAAATAAATTTAATTTTCGGCCTTTGGTATTTGCAATGGCGGATTTTCCATTCCGTCAACTTTGATGCGCTGTGGTTGTCTATTCCATTATTATTGGCAGAAATTTACAGCTATTTCGGTGGAGTCATGTTTGTGATTGGACTGTGGCGGCCTATAATCCGACAGGTTAAGTCCCTCAACCAACTTAATCCACCTCTACCTACCTCTGATTGGCCAGATGTGGATGTATTTGTAACTTGCTACAACGAGCCACCAGAAATTGTAGAAGAAACTGCCAGAGCAGCTTTAGCAATAGATTACCCAACGACAAAGCTGCGTGTATATATACTAGATGATGGTAATTCCGAGCAGATGCGAGCTATGTCGGAAAGCCTGGGTATTGAAGACTTACAATCGCCAGTATTACAACAAGAAGCGAATCGGATTGAGGCAGAGCGATCTACTCTGATCGAACGACTTCAGCAATTAGAAAGTTTAGCACTTGATTTAGAAGCTGCTGAAGAATGGCTGCAAAACTCATCCTCTACAAACGTCAATAATTTGGCAGATATTTCTGGTAAATTTGTGCAGAGTTTGCGACAGTTCATTTTTTGGTTAAATCCTCAAACTGAAAATAGTAGTTCTGCCTCCACACCAACTCTACACGAACGTTTAATTAACGAACGCCAAAAATTAGAAGTAGCGATTAGCAAAAAAGAATTAGAACTGGTTGAACTCGCTCGGTTGCGCTATATTGCTCGTCCTAAACAACCTGGTGTAGCTCACCATGCTAAAGCCGGCAACCTCAATTATGCAATTTTTTCGGGAGAAACTGTCGGAGAATTTATTCTGACTCTAGATGCAGACCACATTCCCAAACCTCAATTTCTGAAGCGAGTTTTGCCATATTTTTATACCTATAATTTATTCTCAGGAAAGTACGAACCAAACCGAATTGCTTTTGTGCAAACTCCTCAAGATTTTTACAACATTCCCCCTGGAGATCCCTTTGGACATCGAGCCAGTTTGTTTTATGGGCCTCTCCAACAGGGTAAAGATGGAATGAATGCAGCTTTTTACACAGGGACAAATGCTGTCCTCAGAAGAGAAGCATTGATTAGTGTAGGACTGCAATATTTTGCCGATGAATTTATTAAAGATGAAAAACGATTAGATGAATTTGAATTAATTGGTGGTGTATCCAGTAATAGTATTACAGAAGATATGAACACTGCCATGCGTCTGCATAGTGCAGGCTGGAAATCTGTCTATCATCATGAACTTTTGGCAGAAGGCTTGGCTCCTGATGATTTGAGTTCAACACTAAAACAGCGATTACGCTGGGCGCAAGGGACAATTCAAGTCTTAGTGAGAGAAAACCCGATTACGAAAGTAGGACTAAGTTTTTGGCAACGTCTGCATTACTTTAAGACAATATATAGTTATTTTTCTGGTTTTGCGACTTTGATATTTATCTCTTGCCCAATTATCTATTTTTTCACAGGCATTATCCCAGTGAAAACAGATGGATTTGAGTTCGCTTTACATTTTTTCCCAGCTTTTATAATTAATCGCTTAACTTTCCTCGCTGCTGGTTGGGGAATTCCAGCTAGAGAGTTATGGCGTTCAGAACAATATGCGATCGCTTTATTCCCTTTGTTAATTCAAGCTGTATGGAGTGTATTTACTGGACAATCAATCAAATTTCAAGTCACCCCTAAGCAGCGCCAATCAGGCATTTATCTCCGGCTCATTTTGCCGCAACTAGTTGTCTTAGTTTTGACTATTTTAGGAATATTATGGAGCCTTTACCGCTTTGCTATTGGTCAGTTAGAAACTCCTTTAGTTTATCTCGTCAACGGTGCATGGGCTTTATATAACTTATCACTGCTGTGGTCTATAATTTATGCCTCTGTCTGGCAACCACCCACAAACGTTGAAGCTAATGCTAAAATTTGATATAGGCACTTAAAACTTGCAATGTTAAATCAATATTTTTCGGTTAAGCCAAAAAAATACATTGATAAGTTTTTGTTGGGTTGCTCTATCGCTTAACCCAACCTACGAAAACTCTTAACTGAACAGTATTGAATAAGTAGCTGGTTGCAATTCAATATAAAATGTGGAATGGGCATCTTGTCCGTCAACAGGCTAGAAGCCTGTTCCACTATCTAACAATTAATTAGACCTACTTACTTATTAACTAAAAGTTAGCAACACTATAACAGGATAGAAAACAATGAATTCTCAAATTCAAATACTTGAACCATCAGGCACTATAAATGCACCCAAAGGTAATGAAATACGTCGTCAGATTAACGATCTTGTGAGTGCAGGAGCAGAAATAATTCTGATTGATATGAAGGATGTGAACTTTATTGATAGTTCTGGTCTAGGAGCTTTAGTGTCGGCAATGCAAAGTTTGAGAAAAACTAATGGAAAACTGTTTGTCTGTTCCATTAATGCTCAAGTCAAAATGATATTTGAACTCACTAAAGTAGATCGAATTCTGCAAATTCTTGAAGATAGGGAAGAATTCCAACGCCAAGTTATGACAACACAATAAGCCGTTATATTTGATGCGTGCCGAATTTGACTTGTAATAAAGACAAATCGTCATCCAAATGGGGGTTACTGCTCAATTCCATAATTTGAGCTAATACTTCGTTGAGATCAGGAAGATTTGTCTTGCTACTTTTGCTCAGTAAATTAAGCAAAGAATTTAACCCCCAAATAGTACCATCTGGCTGTTGAATTTCATAAGTACCATCACTAAAGATATATAAAGTGCTGTTTTCCTCAATTTCTGTAACAGCAATATCAAAGTTGATATCTGGCACAAAGCCAATGGGTAAATCCAAAGAGGTTAGTTGTTTAATATTCATGCTACTTGTGTTGTTGCCATATAGCAGTACAGCTGGTGGATGTCCAGCATTAGCATAAACTAGTTGACGTTTAACGGGATTATAAACTCCATACCAAATTGTGAAATATTTTTCTCCATTACTACTCATTTGGAAGTTGTCATTGAGTGCTTTGAGGACTTCATTCGGTCGATAAAAGTTAGTATTGGGTAGGGACTGCGATCGCAAAACATTCAATACAGAAACAGACAATAGTGCTGAACCCACTCCATGTCCGGAAACATCCAATAGATAAATTGCTAAATTCTCATCATCAATCCAGTAGTAATCAAAGCAATCCCCCCCTAACTGTGCTGAGGGTACAAATAAAGCTTCTATCGTTACTGTACCCACCAGTGGGCTTGGCAAAAGCGATCGCACATAATCAGCCGCTTCAGCTAGTTCAGTTTCTAAAATTTGCTTTTGGCGTTGCAAAGTTTGATTTAATTCCTCTAAAGCTTGCTTTTTGGCCTGCAAATCTTGATTTAACTGGTGTAGCCTTAACCCTGCTCTGATTCTTGCCTTCAATTCATTCATCTCTATTGGTTTAGAGACAAACTCATCCGCACCTGCATCAAGTCCTTTGACTCGTTCCTCTTCTTCTCCTGGAGCCGCTCCCTTTGCAGTTAGGAGAATAAAAAATGTTGTTGCCAACTCTGGATCTTCTTTAATATACCGACATACTTCTAAACCATCCATTTCCGACATTACCCAGTCACAGACAATCAGCGCTGGACGTAATTGTTTTGCTAGTGTAATTCCTTCTTTGCCATTACTAGCTACAGTAGTATCATAACCCTGATTTTGGAGCGACTTTTTTAATGCTAATCTTAATATGGGATCATCATCAATAACAAGTATTTTAAACATATGTAGCCAAATAAATTGAATAATTATTTATTGAAGACTAAAAATTTCCGAGAGAACTCTTACAGCAGTTTTCTTTTGCATGAAGTACAAAGTCACTGGTTTTGAGGCAGGAGGCAGAAGGCAGGAGGCAGGAGGAAGAAGAATAATTAGATTTGTGAATCCTTGGTTCTGTACCTCATTTAGTTGCAAAGTGCTGTAATAGTGAAACCTACCCTTAAAAGAGTGAGATTGAAAACTTGGAGGTTTTGTTGTTCGGGCTACGTTTTCAACAAATTTTCTTTTCTGACTGGGCTTTAAACTCAGAACTAAAGTTTTAGGGAATAAGACACTTTCTATGCCCTGTTTTCTATTAATAGTTCCCTTTTTTTTGTAAATTAAACAATTATTAAATGATCTCTATAAAAAGACAGAACTTTTTTATGATTGTTTAATGTGAATTAACATCCTACATTACCTATCAAAATATATCTGTCATGTCAATAGGTCAATTGTCAAAATTTTGTAATGTTCTCCATTCTATGGAAATAACTTGTTTTTCAACACATAGACAGCAGAAAAGCAAGGGTAAATTGTTTAGATTTATGCACACACGCATAATAAATAATCAACCGGACATGATTTTAGAGGTTAACAATGGAATGTAAAATTTTTTTGAAAGTAAATACAGATTTAGATGCTGCTGCTGAAATTTTATCTTGGTTTGAGCAGATTAATCAACCTCCTTTTCCAGATCAACAAATTTGGTGGCAACTCCAAACAATACTTATAGAAGGATTTATAAATATTGTTGAACATGGACACAAGAATTTATCCCCTTTAACTCCCATTGAATTGGAAGCTATACGCTTCAATAAACACATAGAAATTCGCATCTGGTGTTTTGGCCAACCTTTTGATTTAGCTCAACAATTACAAGATACTCCAGAATTAGAGGATAATGATAAAGAACGGGGAAGAGGTTTGAAAATTATATCTGCAATTGCAGACAAATTGACCTATGAACAGATAGCAGATAACCGTTATTGTTTATTTATGAGCAAATCTTATTGAGATTGATTTCTCTTGGTTAAAAAGGCTTGAATTCCCTGAAGCGATGCTTCTAAATCAGCTACTAATTTATCTACACCAGTAAGATCCTGACTACGAATCATTTGTTCTAGTTTCTCTGCTGTTTGCTGGATGATTGTAGCTCCTATATTACCACTAGAGCCTTTAATATGATGGGCTTCTTGCCCCAGTTTTCGATAATCATTAATTGCTATTGCGGCTTTGATTGTCTCTACATGAAACGGGATATCTTCCACGAACATTTCTAATAGCTCAAACTCAAATTCTGTATTATTTTCTGAAAGTTGATGTAGATGATCCCAATTAATTGCTAAACCCTCGAGCAAACTACTATCTGTGCCAGAAATTGTTGGCGTTGTTGGCACTGAAATCATTGTTTTTTGTTGAGTAACTATCACCTGACTCCAACGTTCTAGTACCATTGCTAACTTATCTTTAACTACTGGCTTACTCAGATAGTCATCCATGCCAGCATCTAGACAGCTTTGTTGGTCTTCTTTCATGGCGTTAGCAGTGATAGCAATTACTACAGGTTGGTGACCGCTTGCAAATGAGCTTGCTTGCCGACGACGAATTTGTCGTGCAGTCTCCAAACCATCTAGAATTGGCATTTGGCAGTCTAAGAGAATTAAGTCATAGGGAATTTTATCCAATAACTGCAAAACTTCTTGACCATTAGCTACAGTATCGGCATCATAGCCTAGTTGCTGAAGCTGTTTGAGGAGAACTTTTTGATTGATCAAATTATCTTCTGCTATTAGTAATTTTAGCTTTGATTGAGCAGAACTAGCTATCTGTTTACCTGCCTTCTTCGCAGACGGTTGCTCAATTTTGAGAACTTCCACATAATCTAGTTTGGCCTGGTTGCTCAAAATATTCATAATTGTATCCAACAACCGGGATGGCTTGATCGGCTTAACCAAATAACTAGCAAATCCTATGTTTAAAGCTTGTTGTACTTCATCTCTTTGATTAGTAGAAGTCAACATAATTAAAGGGATATTAGTAATAGCTGCATTTGCCTTAATTTGCACTCCCAAAGTCAAGCCATCTATGTGGGGCATTTGCATATCAATCACAGCAATATCATAGGGCTTCCCTTGTTCGGCAGCTATCTCTAAAGCCTTTAAGGCAGTAGTCGCATCGCTAGCCTCCTCCACTTGCATTCCCCAAGAAGTAGCTTGGTGGTAGATAATTTTACGATTAGTAGCATTGTCATCGACTACTAATAAGCGGCGCTCAGTGAGTAGCTCACAGTTTTGAAGCTGGGAAATAGGCTGTGGCTGTTTGGTAAAAGGTAGCTCAAACCAGAATTTAGATCCTTTACCTATCTGACTTTTTACCCCGATTTCTCCTGCCATCAAATTCACTAAATATTGACAAATGGCTAATCCCAAACCTGTACCACCATACTGGCGGGTAATGGAAGCATCTACTTGGGTAAATGGTTGAAATAGTTTGTTTTGATCTTCTGGGCTAATGCCAATACCGGTATCTGTAACGGCAAAATGGATCGTAGCTGTATTATAGTTTTCTGATTTCAGTTCTGCTCGCACCACTACCTCTCCGACGCTGGTAAACTTGAGAGCATTGCTGATCAAATTCATCAAAATTTGCCGCAGGCGACTTGCATCTCCTTGGAGGTGAGTGGGGACGTTGCGATCAATCAAGGCTGCAATTTCCAATCCTTTTTTATGGGCTTGGGGAGCGAGTAATTCCAAAACTTCCTCAATACAAGTGGATAATTCAAAATCTAGGGTTTCGAGCATCATTTCCCCGGCTTCAAGCTTGGATAAATCCAAAATCTCGTTGATCAGGGATAAGAGAGCATCTCCACTCACACGAATTGTTTCCACAAAATCTTGCTGCTCTGGATTGAGAGGTGTTTCTAACAATAAGCCGGTCATTCCCAAAACGGCGTTCATCGGGGTGCGGATTTCATGACTCATGTTAGCCAAAAAGCTACTTTTGGCAAGAGAAGCTAACTCAGCTTGGTGACGAGCAACTTCGAGTTCTTGTCTTTGCAAAGTTTCTGCTTGGAGCAATTTGGCTTGAGTTAAGGCAATACCAATTTGGTCAGCGAGGGATTTTAAAAGTTCAATTTCCCAGGTAGTCCAATTCCGGGAATTGTGGCATTGATGGGTAATTAGCAGCCCCCAAAATTTATCTTTGAGGAAAATGGGAATGACAAGGTTAGCTTTGACATGAAACTGTTGCAGCAATTCCAAATGGCAAGGCTGGATTTTAGCTTGATTGATATCATTAATACTGCTAATCCTTCCTTGACGATATTTTTGGATGTACTGTTCTGTAAAACAAGGATCAACAATATTCTGTCCCAGAACCGCAGGGATGCTGGGAATCAATGCTTCTTTTAGTGCTGTTAATGAGCTATTTGCCTGTAACTCTAGGATCAGTACACGGTCGGCTTGCAGTAACTTCTGCACCTCTGTGACACTGGTTTGGAGAATTTCATCGATTTGTAGAGAATGGCGAATTTTCAGGGTGATGTCGGCTAACAATTGCGATCGCCAATTCTGGCGTTGAACTTTTTCTTCTGCCTGCTTGCGTTCTATAAACTGACCTATCTGCTTACCAATGGACATCATACTCTTGAGCAAATCTGCATCTTCTTGCTGATTTTTTTTGTTAAAGAAAGTTATGACTCCAAAAGTTTCGTTTCCACTGCATATAGGAAAAGCAAAAGCTGATTGCAGTCCTACTTGAGCCGCAGCTTTTGCTCTCAAAAAGTGAGCATCATCAATAACACTAGTCAGCCAAACAGGTTCAGAACTAGCCCAGACACGACCAGGCAAACCCATCCCTGGGGCAAAGTTTGTTTGTTTGGTGATTGCTTCAAACTCTTGTAGTTCTGGGGTTTCTCTATACCAACAATCAAGATAACGTAAAACATTTACTTGTTGGTCTACTAGCCAAATTTCACCCCAATCCCAACCTAAATTCTCGCAAATTCCTCGTAATATCCGGTGAGTAGCCTCACTAATAGTGATCGACTCTGCCAAGGCGCTGGTTGCTGCGTATTGTGCCGCTAGATGCTGTTGAGTTAGTTTGCGAATGGTAATGTCAATACCCGTACTGATAATGTATTCTACTGTCCCTTCTTCGTCTTCTAGGGTGGTGTTTGTCCATTTAATCAATCGCAAACTTCCATCTTTCCTTACCCAGTAGTTTTCAACTTCCTTAGGACTTTTATGATCTCGTAACTGCCCTAAGTATACTTTGACGGACTCTACTGCTTCGGGAAGGATGAACAAATTCCAAAGATACCTACCTCTCACCTCATCAAATGAGTAACCCGTTACTTGCTCACAGGCTTGATTGAAGCGAACAATTTGCCCTTGTGAGTCGAGAACAATAACTAAGGTGCTGGCTGTGTCTAGGACTGCTGAGATAAAGTTGCGTTCTTTTTTCAGTGCTGCCTCTGTTCGTATCCGTTTGGTAAATTCTTGATAAATGAAGTAGTAGACTAAGGCCAGAATAATAGAACATAAACAAATGGCAATCGCCACATTAACAATTGTCTGTTTTCCATTAGCTTTAGCTATCGCAGACTCTTGCTTCAGCACTTTGTTTCTCTCATCTTCCATATCATGGATCAATTTGCGGATATCATCCATGAGAGACTGTCCCTGATTGGTCAGCACTAACTGCAAGGTTGCTTCCAAATTGTTCTGTTGGCGGAAGTCTATAGTCTGCTTGAGTTCTGAAAGTTTAGCTGCTATTAAACGTTCCAGAATGACGATTTGCTGCTGTTGATATGGTTGTGCTACTGTTAAAGACTTCAAAGTTTGAAGTTCTTGATTAATCTTGCCAACAGATTCTTCATATGGTTTTAAATAAGACTGTTTTCCTGTCAGCAAGTAACCACGTTGTCCAGTTTCAGCATCTTTAATTAAAGATAGTAATCTTTCTTGCTTGTTTATTTGCTCTTGGATTTTTATGACTTGATTACTAGTTTTAATAAATAGTTTCGTATTTTGATAAGAAACAACACCAATCATGACTAAAATTGCTGATGCTAATCCAAATCCTGCTGCAACCCTTTTGAAAAATTGGATGCGTATTTCCTTTGGTTGTTTGCGTTCCTGGCTTGCAAGTACCAAACTAGCTAAATTGCGTCGAATTTCTAGTTGCTTGATGACTTGACGACCTAAAATTTTTAATGCTTCTACCTGTTCGGGAGTTAGTTCCCGTGGTATGTGATCAATTACACAGAGCGTTCCTAGTCCGTATCCCTCTGATGTAGTTAAAGGCACTCCAGCATAAAACCGGACATGAGGGTCAGATACCACTAGGGGATTGGTGGCAAATCTTTCGTCAATTGTGGCATCAGGAACGATAAAAACATCCTTTTGTCGGATAGCATGAGTACAAAATGCAATATCACGAGATGTTTCTAATGCCTCTAAACCTACTTTGGATTTGAACCATTGGCGATTTTTATCGACTAGGCTAACCAAGGCAATAGGAGTTCCACAAATATATGAAGCTAGTTGAGTAAGATCGTCAAACGCTTCTTCGGGTGGGGTGTCTAGAATCTTATATTCTAAAAGTGCTTCTAATCTTTGTGATTCATGCTCAGGTAATGGTCTTTTCATACAAAAATGTGTAATTTATATTTAGATAATTGTGGACATAAACATATTTTGTATCCCCTCCATATTTCGGGAAAAGAGTTATTTGGGCATCGATGAGCAACCAAAGGGATTAAGAGCGTTTTTACATTTAATTGGTAGTTATAAATGCTCCAGTAAGTCACTTGTGAGTTGATTCACTGACTCTCAGCCTTTTACTTTTGATTGTAATTGCTTTATTAAGTTGAGTAATAGCTCTACTGTATGACGCATCGATTCATCTGCAATCCCTTTTGGCTCGATGGTTTGCAGCAAATCTAGTTCTGAAAAGTTCTTGGAAATCAGATTTTGCGTCATGTGTCCTATTTTATGACACTGTGTGTACCTTGCTTCGCTTATTTTCCTCTGCTACTCCTACTTATTGAGCCGATACGCATAAACCTCCAGCCTACGCACCCGTGTTTCAGTCCCCTTGAGGGGATTAAGTATGCAGAAACTAAAACTGCAATTTTAAAAAATAAGTCTTTTTCAGGATTCCTGTTTCAGTCCCCTTGCGGGGATTAAGTATGCAGAAACTCTAGTTGTCTTAATTCAGGGGTACGACGTAGATTAACTTATTGGGGAAGTCGAGGTTGAGGGTTTTGGCAAATAGGAAGGGTGCGATCGCTATTTTTCTTTATTTGAACTCGTAGTAGCTGTCAGAATCTACACGCATAAAAGGAGAATATGCTCTACGCTCACTATCAGGATTAACTTTAACCTTACTTGCATAGTCAGCACCTTCCTGATCTTCACGAATTGCTCTCCAAACCAATAAACGCCAACCTTCCACAGATACTAAATAGCGATCTGTTGTTCTACCAGGCTTGAGCCAACGCAATCCATTTCCAACATTAATATGTTCATATTGCGAAAAACTATCTTTAGAAGTAGCAGCCCGCAATAGAAACCGAAATGGATCGCAGTCATCTAATTGTGCCAGGTTATCAAAACAATCTCTGATAGCTTTTTGTGAAAGAAAAGGAACTAATACAGAAGGTTTACGCATTTCTTCAAGAAACAAAAAACCTACAGCAGAAATAGTTACGTGATTATTAGAAAACTCAACTAGCGATTCCAACATTTTTCTTTCTGCATAAGGAACTCTTTCTTCCCATTCTTCTTGAGAGATTTCTGTCTCACGCTCTATTTTTTCAAATAAATCTTTATAGATGTCAAATTGCGATCGCTTAAATTCTACAGGAAGCGGAGGTAATTCTAGTAATTTAGTTGACTGTTCAAATATGTAATCACACTTAATTCCTTTCAACATACCTAGCAAAACCGTGTAAGGAACTAGAGCTTTATATCCTCCAGTTGGATTCAGAATAATATTACTTGCATCATAACTTTCAACTTCTTTAAGAATACGTTTCACAAAGTTAACAACACCTTCTTTTCTGAACAATTCAGCATCTACAACTTGCAGCCCTGGGATTTTTTCAGTTTTAACATCTATGTTATCCCGGTAATATTTGAGATATTTTTCAACTGCAAGAGCGCAGCAATACCCATCATCTGTATTTGAAGCAAGCAAAATTACTCTATCTTCATTAGTAATCCCAATCCTAAAAAGAGAGTGAACTTCAGCAGATAAATTGTTCTTCAAATTTTCATCTTCAGGAAGAATTTCACGAAAGGTAGAAAATACTTTTTCAGCAGCATCTTCTATACTTTTTTGTTTTTTAACCCAATTAATTAAATCTCTTGGGTGAATTCCTAAAGATTTTGCAGCACTTGTTCCTACTGAACATATAACTGTTTTAACCATTTTAAAATCTCCTGATAATTGTTTGTATAACTGATTTTCTCAAATGCTTTTTGTCTTTCCCATCCCCAACCGTGTCTTCATCCCCGTACCAGAAAACCGTGCATATTCAACTAATAAATTAGCCACATTTGCCAATAAAGGATCAGCACGTTGGAAAATTTGTAATGTTACATCCCCAATAAATCCATTCACAAACCCTTTATGTAATTGATAAGTTCGCGTTTGAATTTTGTGATTTTTAATCACAACTGCGTTACTAAGATAAGCAATTAATTCATCACCTCCTAAATAAACAGGTGCAAAATTATTCCAGCGTTCTAACCAACTGCGAAACATTAATGTAGGTAGAGGTAGAGGTAGGGGTAAGTTGGTTGTACCTTGGGAAAAAGCTGTAGGAGTGATAAATTGCAGTTCAAAGCGTCTGACTGGTTCTGGTTCATTTCCTACTAAGTTTGTATAGAGTTCTTCATAGCTGGTTATTTCATCTCCACGATTGATGATTTCAAACTTCGCGCCGAGAAATTCTAAAGAATCGCCAATATTTAAATGAGAAATTGCTTTTGCTGATGTTTCATTCAATCCACACAAAGATAGTTTGTAAAATTCCTCTGGATGGAATGTAATAAAATCTTTGGATATGGAGTAAAAGCCAGTTATTCCTGAGTAGGAAAGAGAGGGTATAGTCTCGCTTCCCATTTCTAAACCTAGCTGTTGATGCAGTTGCTTTACAAGTTCCAAGCTATAGGAACGAGGTAATACTGTTGATGTAGATACGGTTAATGTAAAGGTTGATTGAATTAGCATATATCTGATAATATTTCGAGCTTTACCCATCCAGGAGCAAATTCTATTTCTCCATTCTTATTCATTACAGTGCGTCTGGATTTGGGCGCTTTAAATGATGGAGCGCGATTTTGAGGATTACCACATTCATCAAGAATACCTCTTCTAGTTGTCTCATTTAGATGTAACCCAATTGTAGTTCCTAATATTCCACTTCCCCATCCTAATCGCAAGTTAAAAGGACAGTCAAATTCTTTATAAAATTCATTAATTATATCAAAGTTTAGGTTAATTTTTCTGCCATTAATGTTGATTAATTCATTTTGTATTTGTTGCCAATAATTTCGTTCATGACTCCATTGTTCTTGAGCAAATTCTTTACAGATATTTAAGATATCTTCAATGGTTTGAAATGGAATTTTTATTCCATCATTTCGGCTAAACCAAGATAACATTCCCGTCATAGCTTCATATTCATCTATGTAGCCATCTATATTAACTCTAAATTCGGTTTTTACATTATGAATCATTTCAGCATAAATAGAACCACGATATTTTGCTATATTTTTTTGTGGTATAGAAGTTTTATCTCTGTAGTAACTAGAAATGATCACTTCATCCAATAAAGATAAGTTAATATTGCCAGTTTTTAACATGGGTTGAGTATCTGCAATTTTTACACTTCTCATGAGGTCTGTATTCGCTTCACTTTCGTGGTTAAATTGTCTATCTTGATAGGTCAACCAAAAGTTAGAAAATAAATCTTTCATAAACAGTTCATTACCTAAGTTTTTCTTGCTTCTACCGATTTTTCCATTTATTGTTAACCTTTCTTGAAGTTGTTGCTCAATATTACTAAGTCGTGCTGGTTTATTTTTAAGCATATAGTATGCAATTGCAGTCCTGATTGCTCCTTTAATTGATGAACCAGGAATATATAATTGTCCAAAAGCATTACGGATTATTGGACGTATTTCATGATTAACTCTATGTCCAAAAGATTTGTTTATGATTCCATAATCAGGAAAGACACTTTGATTTTCAAACCATTTATCACCCAAAGCTAACTCGATGATTTCTGCTATTTTCTGATCATCTTTGTCTTCAATTGCTCGAATATATACTTCTAAAGCTTTTCCTGAATTCAAATCCTTAATTCTTTCCCAAGGTTTAGGCTTTTGCAAATTACCGCGCTTATGCAATGCCTTTGTTAAGGCTTCCTGATTAGGAATATAAATTTTTTCAGTAGTTTGTAAATATTCAAATGGATTTAATCTCTGTACTTCTGAACCAATATGTAAAAGTGGACTAGTTAACTGTATCCGTTTTGATTGATAAAAGTCAGGTTTTTTAAGTGCAGATTCAGAAGCAACAAGCATGATTTTCTTTTCCCTGTACTTTAATTGGTAAACTTAAGCTGATACCACTCCGGTAAATACTATGTTTTGTGAATTCCTTTGGTTTTACATCTACCAGTTTTCCTTTTGGTGGTGCAGAAAAAACCGAACCTTCACTAAACATTCTTACCATTTGGCGACGTAACTGACTTTCTGCTATCCAACCGCCCCTTTCTTGAATTTCGTAACTGGCTTGATCTAAAAATTCAGGTTTGATAGGTGAATCCCAAAATAAACTCATGAGGATATGATGATTTCCAGCGTGAAAATTAACTACAGATTGCCAATTTTCTGGTAATTCTAACCAGCTAAGTTCAAATCTTCCTGCGCCACTAGAACGTTCTCCACCAATTCCTTCTTCTCCTAAAAGATATAAAGCAGCTTGAAGTTTATCGGCTAATTTTTCACCTTCTGGAGAGAGTTCTAGAAGAAAGTATAAACCTGAAGGGTTTTTCTCCCAATCAAATTGAACAAAGCCTGTATGATAAATGTTTGTAGCTCTGGTATTTCTATCTATGGCTATTTTAGGGAGTTGTTCAATTTTGCAAGCTTTGCTGTAGTTAAATGTTTCTGCTGTTGCTAGTTCTCCTTCGGTTTTATCAGGGGTGTGATTTTCTAATTCCTGAGCATCATCTGTGGTGAATCCTGTTTCCTGATACCATCTTTGCCAGATTTCTAAAGGTAAATAGTTGAGTTTTTTGTAGGCTTTAAAAAATGCTAAATCATCATCTGGATAGTTAATGGGAAATTTCAGAGGACGGGGAAGATAGTAAATTGTATTTTTCCCCACTTGTCGATAGATAAATGTAGAACTGATGCGAAAGGGGGGTATGAGTTGGGGTTGTTTGTCTGTGGGAAATAGCTGTAATAATTCCTCTACGGCTTTTTTGCCAAACAACCGCGCATATATACTTACCCAGGCGCTAAATAAACTATCGGAACGAATGCGATCGCTCGTCTCTTCCATTCCAATTCCCAGTTCCCCAAAATGAGCTAAATTACGTCCAAAATTGAGTTTTACTAATTTCCAAACACTCATGATTCATTTCCTGGTAATAATCGTTGTTCGATATACTCGCGTAAGGCTCTGAAGTTATCTAACAGTGCTTGAGTGTGGGGAATGGTGTCTAAGGTTTGTAAAGCTGATGTTCCTTGGGGTGCGTTGGCCATTTGGCGATATTGTTCTAAGCTACGATAGTTAAATTTAAAGTTTTCAAATTTGACTTTTCCGTAACCTCTAGAACCATGTCCACCCAGTGCGTCATCTTCGAGAAAAGCTAATGCGATCGCAATATTTTGCAAATCTTCAACCGCTTCATTTGGATCTGGATTTTCCACAGTATAAACTAACTCAAAATTAAATTGTGAACCTGCTGGTACACGCTCTACCTGTCTGGGGTTTGCTGCTGCTGTTACTCGGTCAATACCATTTTCAAATTTCCACTCAGTCATATATAAACCAGTGTCAACTTTTTTCAACTTCTCTGTTGAATCTGGTGATAGGTGACAATCACGGATAATTAGGCGACTTGGTGCATTACGTCCGCGATTAATTTTCACGCAGTTTTGATTTTCAATTATACGAGTATGAATTTCATCAAAAATCAAACCTTCATTTCTTGCGCTTTCTATTGGTATCCAAAAATTAGAGCCACCTGTAGAACCGAATAATCGACTAATTTGACAAGTTCTAGCACCTTCATAACGAATGGGATAATAATGACCTTCTATCTCCGTAAAACCATCAACTAAATCATCACTTTCATAGCGCCATGTCCCACTTCCCCCTGTGCGATTGAGAGGTTTTTTTAATAATCGTTCTAATGTGGCGCGGAGTTTACCTTTGATTGATGAACCGGGGAGATAAGGATACTTGGTTAAAGGATCACGAATCACAGGTTTATCTAGTCCACCTATATCTAAATTTTCGCCACCACCACCAATATGCAATCCAGTTTTGGCAGTGAGTTCACAAGTGAGAGTTACTTTACCAACTAGGGGTGTTTGTTCGTATGATACTGGCATAATTATCTCCTACTATCTGCTTCTTTGTGATATGCAATTATGGATTCTATGAACTGAACAAGACGGTAAAAATCTTGAGGACTTTTTACTCTGTCAATAGCAAATTTCATGACCTCATTTAAAGGTTTAACTGCTGTTTGTCTGGCTGCTGCATAAGCTAATTTGGGTTTGAGTAGAACAATTTCGGTTTCAATTTTGTTAAACCTTAACTTTTCTTGCTCTTCTGGATTGGCATTTTTGATTTTTTCATCATCATCTAATGCCAAAATATATTTAATTTGATTGATAGCATCAAGAAACTTACGAATTTGATTAGTTTCTAGTCTTTGTTCTTTTAGATAATATCCTAAATGTTCAGCTTGTTGAACTAAAGTACGAATAGGATAATCTTTCAGAAAATCACTATTACCAATTACATCCTTAATTTCTTTGACGATGTTGGTGTTATTTTCACGATTAACACGAGAATTAGATTGAGATGAGTTATTTGACTGCTTGTCTGACTGTTTGACAATTTGTCCAGGATTTCTTGTATTAGGAGGTTGTGGTTTATTCAGGTTATTCATAATGATGATCCACGATTTAATAATTCAATCCAAGTCGCTATGGCGCGAAAATAAGGCGCGTTATACGGATTTTTGAGAGAAGTCCGAAAATCGCTATCTTGTAATACATTTTGTGGTAATCTCGCTAGGGTATAAGCTATCTTTGGCAAATGCAAATAATAACGAGTTCCTAAAGCCTCCTCTGATTTCTTATTTTCTTTAAACTTTTCTAACGCCTGTTCCTGAATTTGTGCAGTGATGAGCAGGTTACGGACAAAATTACGGGCATAATTCACCCCAATATCTTGCTGTTCTAATCTCTCAACAAAAGGGAATATACCGAATAAATTTGGTTTGGCTTCGGAATCAAGATATTTTTTGACGTCAACATCCAAACTATTAATATTCTCTATTCCTAGCCATTCATTCCATTTGAAAACTTGACCAAATAAACCTAAACTGTCTCTACCATTTCCTTTTGCTGATTCTTCAGCTTCTCCTGAATTTTTTGCAGCTTGATATAACGGAAATTTAATATCATCAATACTAATTCCACCTGAAAGGGTAACATCTTCATTATTACCTGTATAGGTACGAAATGACTGATAAATATCAAAAGCAAATTCTACAATTTCATTCCATGCGCCACTGATAAATAAATCATCCCCACCAGCGTAAATAAATAGTAAATTTAACCGCTGGTTATCTGGTGTTAATTGTTTAATTTTATCAGAAATGTTGGTTTTTCGATCTGCTGCCAAACTGTTGAGGTAAACTTTAAAGAAATAACTCATTTGGCGAGATAACCCAGCTAGTCTGGTTAAAGTTTGTTTTTTACCTAAACCTTTTGCAAATATTTGTCCTAATCGGTCTACATCCATTCGTAGATAACTAACTCTATTAGCACCTTTCGCTTTTTCAGACATTTCACCAGCACGGATAAAACCTCTTGGTTCTTCTGAATTTTCAGACTTTTCCTCACTTTCTTTAGCATAGTTACCTAATAACAGGAGAGAAACATTTTGAAAATTCTTAAATTGATAATGTTCTAACTGCCAATCGTTCACTAACAAAACTATATCAGAATCAGTATTTATTTCTCCCAGGTTTTTGAATAAATGATAATGGATTTCTCTAGAATTAATTTTAAACGAGAGTGTAGATAAGCCCTTTCTAACACTTTTATTATTTGAGCGCACAATTGCTTTTACGTCCAACAAATGACTTCCTAAATCAAACATACTTCGACAATTTACACAAGCTAAAACTGAATCTGGTTCATATTTGTTAAGAGGTTTTAATTTTTCTGGTTCTACATCATCACGATGACAGATGCGACAAGGTTCATGACTATAACGTGGGGCGATAAATTCACTAATTTCATGTTCAGCAAATTTACGAGATTTATGTACAGCTAGATTTTTGGTTGCATTTGACCAATGTTCAGCAAATTTATCTTTAAGTTCGGTAACGGGAAATTTTAAACAGTCTAAAGCTAGAAATACTTTACCTTGAAAATCTTTTAAAAGCCATTCGTTAAACTGCTGTCGGATGTTTTTGACAATGTTTTGATTTTCTGCGGTTCCAGATGCCAAAATATACAAGTTACCACCACCTGCATAAATTATATTTGTCCTTGGTAACTTAAGTTGCTCTAATAATTGTTGTACAACTTCTTCTGTAACTAATTCCAAATAGAAACTTCTCGCCCTTAATGACTTCAGCGCCCCTTCGGAGGAAATGCTATAGATAAATTTTTGAATCCCTGATAAATCACCCGCAATTAAACTAATTTCTTGAGTAGGATTATTCAATAAAGCTACTGCAACGGCTGCTGTTGTTCTGGCTATGTCCACCAAAGCTACATCAGATTCACCAAAACTCAGACATGAGCCAAATTTTTCTAATATCAGCATCAATAAAGAAAAGTTTTTTCCGTTATGCTGGAGATACTTTGCAAATTCGTTATTAATCTCTGCTTTGAAAGCTTTTTGTTGTTCGGGGCTAGGTTCAGAATTTAAGGGATAAGGAATATCAGGATATTCTTTATCGTCATTGTTAATTGCTTTGAGTGGGTGATATTTCTGTTGTGTTGTTTTTTTTCTAGATTCATCAGATAAGTTTACACTGTCAAACAACAAGCTTAGTATTCCAACTTTTGCATCTTCTGTCCAACCGAAAAGCTTTTTAGCATCGTTAACTGCTTTTTGTTCGTTCTCATTAAGAACTTGAAATTCAAAAGGTAACTGAACCTGATCATCAGCCCATTTTGCCAAAAGTGCGATCGCTTGTTGAACAACCTGTAATGCAACCTTTTCAGAACTTGTCATCATAAAAACTCCCTATTACTCACTACACAACCCCACCAAAACCCCAGCCAAAGCCCGAACGATCGCACGACTAGAAACATCCTCCCCACGTTTTAACCGATGCACACTACCTTTCAGAATCGGCGTTTCCTGTGAAATCACATCACATACACCGTCATAATCACTATGAACAATGGCCACCACCGACAAACCCAACTCATCACATAACTCTTGCCAAGGTGCAATCTCAGTTTCATCCTTCACCAAAATCACCGCATGAGTCGCTTCCTTCATAATCAAACGATTAGCATTGGAAATTTTACCCCCCACATCAAACACAAATATCGGTGTATTAATCCCCCTGACTTCCTGTGCTTTGCGTTCTGCAAACTCCGGTGTAAATCCTGCTTTGTATTCCGTTTTTAACTTATTAGCTAAATCTGCGTCCCGTCGTGCGGTTTCCCCATACCATGAACCATCCCCATCTGGACACCCAGAAATTACATAGGATTCCGGTGCATTAGGAATCTGCAACAACGCTTGTTTTAGACCTTCCCGGAAGCAAGTCTTTCCAGTATTCGCAAATCCGCAAATCGCCAATTTGATACTTGATGACTGCTTTGTTCGCACCACATCCAAAGTATCCCCAACTTGATAATCAGCGTTTTTACTAATCGTGATTACATATCTATCTATTCCTGGTTCACCAATCTTCGGGTCAAAAACAGCGATCGCATCATACAATTTTGATAACTTATCTGCTAATACCTGACTCACTAATACTGTAATTCTGCCGTTGATTTTAATCAGTGAACCCCCCGGTAATTCCCCAGAAGCAATCATCTCATTCAACCTGGTAGCTGCATCACGGACGATTTCATCACCTGTAGTCAAGGTAGCGCCAAATCCTACCTTTAAAACATCACCGTCTAAACTGATATGGTAAATACTCATTAAATGGCGCTGATTAGAAAATAATTAAGACAAGACCCTTGTAATTTAGTTAACTAAAACTTCAATCAATTAAGTCTCCCAGTTTATATGCAGGATTGTGTGTGATGCAAATCACGTATTTACGTAATTTTGGGTCAAAAAAACCAATTGCACCGTAAATATGAGCTAATTTATGTGCCAACACAAAAGCTACAGGAATAGAAACGGGTCCATTAATTCTCAGCAGTTGTCCCCCTGTTAATTCTCCTGACTGCGCCATTTCCTCAAGCCGTGCAGCCGCATCTTTCACAATTTGGTCATTTTGGGCAGGTTCACCAAAACTCAACCGCAAAATATCATTTTTTAACTCAATCTTGTAAGTAGTCATTGCCAGTACCCAGTAAGCAACTATCACATCATACATGGCATTGGAAGCAGCCTATTCCAGATTGGTTTATGCTGGAATTATCCCCAAGTCCTAGATATGCTCAAAATGGCTTAATCATTTGATTCTATAGGTAGGGGTTTAGCAATGCTAAACCCTTACACATCTGGGGTTTTCGTAATCTTGTCAAAGTCCATTTCCTAGCCGTGTTTAGTATAAGTGTCTGAGCAAAATTTTTCTGATATTCCCCAAGCAGAACTGTTGCAATGGTTAGCACGCGGTTCTCTCAAACAAAACCTACTGCGTGCAGTTCGTTTGTGGGTGTGGTTACGTTCTTTATATGGAGAAGGTCAAGACCATGTATTCTTAGAGGATGGTTTTACCTTAGCAGATTGGAAAAATGCTTTCTTCAGTTCCACACACCCCAAAGGAGAAGCAATTCCTCAATTCCATGATTCTAACTGTCGTTGTGCCAAAACTACCGCTGACTGGTTGTTTGATACTAAAACTGGATTGAATCAACAAGAATGGAAGTATTCTTTATTATCCCATGTTAATATTTCTAATTTAGATGAAATTCTGCAAAAAAGATTATTTGGGGTAACTCGTCGTTCCTTACAAGCGGATTTACAAATTTTAGAAGAATTAGGTTGGCTAGAAATTCGAGAGCAAAAATATCATCGAGTTAAATCTTTACCTTCTCGTCCCATCACCACCAAACAGAATAGTAATGAATTACATTTTCTTAATCAAGAAGATTTAGCAGAAATTGCTCAGAATCTCTCTCAAAAAATCGGTGGTGTCCAGCGGTTCTTTTTTAAACTAGACTATGTTGTGACTGCCATAGACCAAGTAGAAAATTGGCAGGATGAACTGCGAAAACTCTGGTCACAAACCCCAGTTCCACCAATCAGTTTAATTTATAATAGTGCCAGATTAAAAGACTCTGTAGAATGTTTGGTTTATCCAGTCTGTATTTACTATGTGCAACGTGCAGTTTATTTGTGCGCTTTTGGCGAAAGTCCTGATAGAAAAACAGATTGGTATAACTTTCGTTTAGATAGAATCGAAAATATTACACCAATTGAATGGACAAATCCTGGCATTCCCAAGAGTTTACAACAGCGTTATCACCAGAGAAATTTGCCAAATCCAGAAGAAATAGAATTGCAAATGGATAAAGCATTAGGATTTGATTTTTATTTGGAATCTCGACTAATGCTGCTACGATTTGAGCGAGATTATCATGACCGCTATATTCAGGATACTTCTCGGCATAACACTTTTAAATTGATTGGCTACCAAAAAGCGAAAAGTTTGATTCAAAGTTCTGTAATTAATTCAGAACAAAAATCAGAATTATTAAAAGTTTTTGCCAATCGTTCCCCAAAAGATGCTTATTATAGTCTTCAATATCGACATGGAGATAATAATGTAACTATGCGTTTACGAGCTTGGCGACCGAAAGTAGAAATTCTGTTACCTTATGATTTAAGACAAAGAGTAGCTGCTGATATTACCAAAGAAATAGGGCTTTATCATATATAATTAGTCAATAATGAATGCTTCACTATTTGTAAACAAATAAATCTTGACAAGTAACTTGCTAAATTTTACTCTTAATATAAGGATAAATTTGGCAGACCTAGAGCGAGGTCAAAAACCCCAGGGATTCGCCAAATCGCCAGAACCTTGACAAATAAATACTTTCAGCGTTTCATTAGTTTCAGTTGGCAGTTAACCCAAAGCCTGAAATGAGGTTTTTTGAGAGGTCTGCCAAAATCGTCTCTGGATTCCGCGCCCAGATTATGTTTCAGATAGCGGGGTTTCCACATAACTAATCCCCGCAAGGGGACTGAAACAATGTTTTCTTGAATTAACTAAGGATGATTTATTTGCGTTTCCACATAACTAATCCCCGCAAGGGGACTGAAACTTTAAAAACTCAAAATTGGAATATTGTAGAACTTTGTCCAGGTTTCCACATAACTAATCCCCGCAAGGGGACTGAAACGGATCTACATCGCCATTTCTTATAGCCTCTGCCCTCGTTTCCACATAACTAATCCCCGCAAGGGGACTGAAACTTAATTTCGCCAGCGAGAGCGATCGCTATTTCTGCGTGTTTCCACATAACTAATCCCCGCAAGGGGACTGAAACATTTCTTCGCCATTATCAATTCTTCTGGCTTTGACGTTTCCACATAACTAATCCCCGCAAGGGGACTGAAACTTGGATTGTTAGAAATTGGCAGATCAATTGAGCAGTCTAAGTTTCCACATAACTAATCCCCGCAAGGGGACTGAAACAGAATATATTACACAAAAGATGATGGCTCATCTGCCGTTTCCACATAACTAATCCCCGCAAGGGGACTGAAACTAGGAATATAAGGTATTTCAGGAATAGGGAAATCCAAGAGTTTCCACATAACTAATCCCCGCAAGGGGACTGAAACATACTACTAACAACGAAAAAGAATTAACTGATGAAGAGAGGTTTCCACATAACTAATCCCCGCAAGGGGACTGAAACATATAGCTGCCTTACATAGAGTGTTTACTAAAGCTAGTTTCCACATAACTAATCCCCGCAAGGGGACTGAAACAGCTAAGGAGACTAGCTCAAGTGAGCCGCCACCACATGTTTCCACATAACTAATCCCCGCAAGGGGACTGAAACAGAGTAAAATATTGAGCATCAAATAATGTAGCATCAAAAAAAAATGCCAAGAGCAGCTACATCCAGCAAACGCAAAACCCCATCAAAAAACACCCCTCTAGTATGGGCAGATAACACCGAATTAGTTGGTTTAGTCTTTGACCTAGAAGTAACCAATTCCACATTCCTATACTCGCAATATACCATTGGACTTCATGCTTGGTTTCTAGACCAGGTGCGGCAAATTAACCCAGACCTTTCAGCATATCTGCATGATGGCGAATCAGAAAAACCTTTTAACATTTCTGCCCTCGAAGGTCAATTACTTCCCACCGGAAAACAACTACAACTACAAGCAAATCATATATATCGTTGGCAGATTAACGCCATTTCTCAACCAGTAGTTCAGTTCTTGAGTCAGTGGTTAAACCAACCTCCAACTACTTTGAAATTAAGGGATGCTTCCTTACAAGTAAAACAGATAAGTATTGTCAATTCACCAACTACTTATAGCCAACTACTACAATCATCTATAGGAAACCACACAAACATTAATCTGAGTTTTATTTCTCCTACCAGTTTTCGTCGCAAAGGGCATCATTTCCCCCTTCCTGTTCCCGTCAATCTTTTCCATAGTTACCTCAGACGCTGGAACGACTTTTCAGGAATGTCCATAGAACAAGACGCTTTTCTAAACTGGATAGATGAAAACGTCATCATTCATCAACACCGCTTAGAATCAGTCAAAGTCGCAGCTGGTAAAAGAGGTTCAGTCACTGGTTTTACAGGGGCAATTTCCTTGGGTTTAAGTAAAAGTGCTTTAACTAACATTGAGTTTACCCAATTATTTTATGCCTTAGTCCAACTTGCTCCCTACTGTGGAACAGGCCACAAAACTACTTTTGGACTCGGACAAACCTGCTTAGAATGGATAGAACCAGAATTAAAGACATCCTCTGGAATGATCACAAACTTACTCCCAGAACGCATTGAGGAATTAACAACAATATTCACAGCACAACGCAAACGCACAGGAGGAGAACGCACCGAAAAAATCGCTACAACCTGGGCAACAATTTTAGCACGGCGAGAAATGGGGGAATCATTACAAGTAATAGCTCAAGATTTAGAAATACCTTACACCACAGTGAAAACCTACGTCAAACTAGCTCGTCGGGCGCTTAAAGATAGGCATTGAGCCGAGATCCCTACGAAAACGGAAATAGAAGCTGAAAAGCCTTGTCAATTCTAGGTTTCAAAGATTTCGGGAGGAAGGGGAATAGCAACTTCAACCAATGTTAAACAGGGAACGATGCGATGCAAGTGAGGTGTTTTGCTTCGTTTGGGCAGGGGAAACGCATCTAATTTGTTTTGATCCTAGAATCTTAGTAGTCATTATCAGCCACACAAATCCCTTTACATTTACCGTTTGTAGCAGTGCGTTGACAATGAACACATAAAACTTTTTCGGTTTCTTGATTTATCTGTATAGTGCTTTGTATCTTGTCTTTTTCGGTCTGGGGTTTAACATTCATAATAAAAGAATTTTTCCCTATTTAGGGTTTGCTGTTCGCGTAGCGTGCCGTACTCCTGACTCCTGACTCCTGAATTCTGCTATATTACTGTACATCATTTACCTGTAATCTGCTGTAAGTTTGGAACCAAACATGATATGAAAGGGTATTAGACCTGGAAATAGCTAACCATTCTGCATTCTGAATATGTCGTTTAAGTTTTGCAATAATTGATTGGCAGTATAGGGTTTTAATAAAACTGCTTGCACTTCCATTTCATCGGCTTGAGGCAATACATCTGTGGTACTTAATCCACTAGAAGCAATAACTTGTACCTTTGGGTCTATTTTTTGCAAGGTGCGGATAGCAGTGATCCCGTCCATTTCTGGCATCATCATATCCATCAAAACTGCACTAATTTCTTGTTTGTGTTGGGCATAGAGAGCGATCGCTTCAATTCCATTACTTGCAGTCATAGTTTGGTAATTGTGGTTTTCCAGGATGATTGTAGCTACGTCTCGAATTTGGGCTTCATCATCCACTACTAAAATCAACTCTCCTTGTCCTAGCGGCATTTCCAATTGATCTAGAGCCTGATTTTGAGGGGCTTCTACAGCTGGCAAGAAGATCTTAAATTTGCTTCCTTGACCAACTTGGCTAGAAACTGTAATAAACCCATCGTGGCTTTTAATAATCCCACGCACCGTTGATAAACCCAATCCTGTACCAGCACTTACCTCTTTGGTGGTGAAAAATGGCTCAAAAATCCTCTCTAGGATACTTGGAGACATCCCAATTCCCGTATCCATGATAGTAATCACAATGTAATTACCAACTTTGCTCTCAAGATGCATCCGGGTATAAGCTTCATCAATGTACATATTTTGCGCCGAAATATTGAGAATACCCCCCTCTGGCATAGCATCACGGGCATTAACTACTAAGTTCATAATCACTTGATGTAATTGGGTGACATCTCCAGAAACAGCCGAAAGGTCTTCCGATATTTGTGTCACAAATTCGATAGATTTGGGAAATGTATGCCTAGCAATTTGAATAATTTCCCCAATTAAGTGCCTAAGTTGTACAATCGTGCGTTCTCCTTTAAATCCTCGCGCAAAAGACAACACTTGCTTGACTAAAGTAGCACCGCGTTTGGCATTATTTTCAATGATTGTCAGCATTTGCTGGTGGAGTTCTGGATTTTTGCTGAATTTACCTTTGAGTATTTGCGCGGCTCCTAAAATGGGTGTCAATATATTGTTAATGTCGTGGGCAATGCCACCTGCTAAAGTACCAATACTTTCCAGTCGCTGGGTACGGAAAAACTGTTCTTGGAGTTGTTTTTTGTCTGTAATGTCAGTATCGACAATGAGGATTGATTTGGGATGCCCTTCACCATCAAACATCAATGTCCAGCGACTTTCAACAATAATTTCCTGACCGAATTTAGTCACTTTACATAACTCACCCAGCCAAGAGCCATATTTAATTACAGCTTTCAGCGCAGCTGCTTCTTGTTGATAAGAACTGGTGGAGCAAAAAAGATCCTTCAGGTTTTTACCCAAAGCTTCATGGATTTGCCAACCATATATCCGCTCTGCACCTTGATTCCAAAATAAGATATCCATCTGGAAATCTCGCACGAAAATTGCGTCGGTAGCGATATCTAATAGCGCAGCTTGTTCGTAAATTTGCTGTGCCGTCTGCTTGCGCTCAGATATGTCTCTAGTTGTTCCAATCATTCGCGTCGGCTGACCTGTTTCGTCATAGCAGACTTTTCCGCTACTGTTTAACCAATGTAGGCTACCATCAGGCCAAACTGCCCGATATTCGATGCCAAATTCGCTTCCTTGCTCAATGGAGCAAGTTACAGCTTGTATAAAAGATTCACGGTCTTCAGGATGGATTAAATTCAGAAAGTTTTCAATATTTGGACATAATGTGTTGCTGGGTAGTCCATAGAGTGGCCCCATATTGGGAGACCACAGATAGTTACTCCTTGTTATATCCCAATCCCATATACCCATTTTGGCGGCTTCTAAAGCTAAAGTCAGTCGCTCTTCACTCTCTCTGAGTGCTGCTTCTGCTTGTTTGCGCTCATTGATTTCTTGTTGCAGAGATTGATTAGCAGCTACCAATTCTACTGTGCGCTCTGCCACCCGTTGTTCTAACTCATCGGTAAGTCCACGCCACACTGATTCTGTTTGTTTGCTCCCGCAAAGCTCATCTTCAATCACACCTAATATTTTGACTAAATCCAACTCTTGTAACAAACCTGATTCAGTTACTATTCCCACCAATTTTTCTTCATCATCAACAATCGGTAAATGGTGAATTTGATACTGCTTCAAAAGTAACAAAACTGTCAATATATCCCGAAAATCTGATTGTTTCAATGTGATGAGTTGCTGCGTCATCACTTCAGATATTTTTACCCTGGATAAATCCATGCCCAAGGCGGTTAATCTCAGTACATCCCTAATAGTAAATATTCCTAGTAACTGCGTTCCCTCTACCACCAAAACATAACTAGTTACTTTTTTACTCAATTTGCTGGATGGAAATGATGTTGGGTAATTGGCAAGTTCACAGCTATCACTTTGTTCTTGATTCATCAAAATAATAGCATCGACTACATAACTGTTAGGACTAATCTTCAAGGGATAATGATCAATCAGTTTATGTAAAGAAGGCAAATCAATTAGCTGATTCTTGAATTGCATAATTAATGGTCGATTTTAATTATATTGTTGATTAAAAGGTGGCTAGTACCAGTTCTGGAAATTAAAAATCAAAACATTCTCTAAACAAGCTTTGGAGTTGAACCTCACTGGATAGTGATTTTTGCAAAGCTGCACTAGTTTATTGACAATAAGGCAAGATGTCACCCAAGCCGCCAGTCCATAGCAAGTTTATTGATGAAGATCAATCCGAAATTTTACAGAGTTAGTAAAGAATAGGGGATAAATTAATCACTGAACTATGAAACTGATTTATTTTTTTAGTTATCAAAATTATTCTATTCTTAAATAAGGGTTAGATGATCTCTTATTTTACAGAGATTAACTAATTTAATAATTTTTGTAATATATAGGAATAATATTTGATTTTTGAAAAAATACGTTGCCAGTTCCCTATTACCTGTCTAGTCCAGTCATCTTATCATTTAGACTGACGCGGAGACAGGGAGACGCGGGGACGCGGAGATTTTTTTTTGATAAGTGATTAGGCGGACATGATATCAATTAACCAATCAAAACGGATGGCTATGACAGGTAACGGTGCTAGAAGCTTCTTATTGTCTAAGTTTTAGCATTGGTTCGTGAACTACCGCCTTGTCCGTTGCTATATCAAAAAAACTCTCCCCATCACCGCGTCTCCGTGTCTCCGTGTCTCCCCATCTCTCCATCACCGCGTCTCCGCGTCTCTCCTAATGATAAGTATTCAAACGGACATGATATTACCTTCCGCTGCGGCAATTTCTAACTGAGTTTTGAGTACAGAGTCAGGGTTGAGACTAATCGAATCTATGCCTTCTTCAACTAGGAAACGGGCAAATTCTGGATAATCGCTGGGTGCTTGGCCGCAGATACCGATTTTGCGTTTAAACTGTCTTGCAGTAGCGATCGCTTTGGCAATTGTTCTCTTGACAGCTTGATTGCGTTCATCAAACAGATGTGCTACCAACTCAGAATCCCGATCTAGTCCTAAAGTTAATTGTGTCAAGTCATTGGAACCAATAGAAAAGCCGTCAAAGACTTGGCTAAATTCATCAGCTAAAATTACGTTACTGGGTAACTCGCACATCACATAAACTTCTAAGCCATTTTCGCCTTTTACCAAGCCATTGGCTGCCATTTCTGCCAGTACACGTTTTCCTTCTTCGGGAGTTCGACAAAAGGGAACCATCAAAATCATGTTGGTTAAACCCATTTCATTCCTTACCCGCTTCATGGCTTCACATTCTAAGGCAAAACCTTCGCGGTAACGGGGATCATAGTAGCGAGAAGCACCACGCCAACCAAGCATTGGGTTTTCTTCTTTGGGTTCAAATTGTCTCCCACCTAGGAGGTTTGCGTATTCGTTACTCTTAAAATCCGACAACCGGACAATTACAGGTTTAGGATAAAAAGCTGCGGCAATTGTCCCAATACCTTGTGCTAGTTTATCAATAAAGAATTCGGCTTTATTTTCGTATTGGGCAGTTAATTCAGCAATTTTGTATTTAGCAAGTTCATCTTCTAAATCATCAAAATGCAGTAATGCTAAAGGATGGGCTTTGATGTGGTTAGCAATAATAAATTCCATCCTTGCTAAACCTACACCATCATTAGGAATTGCGGTTAAACCTAATGCTTCTTCTGGATTGCCCACATTCATCATAATTTTGGTGCGGGTACGTGGCAAGTTATCTAGTGTTAATTCTTGAATTTCAAAGTTCAATAACCCTGCATAAACTTTGCCTGTTTCACCTTCAGCACAACTCACGGTAATCTCTTGTCCAGTTTGTAATAATGTCGTCGCATTACCACAGCCAACAATCGCCGGAATTCCCATTTCTCTAGCAATAATTGCGGCATGACAGTTACAAACCACTACAGGAGTGTATTTACTGGTAAAAACTAGATAATTATGATGATCCGCAACAGTAATATTATAAACTTCTGCTTCTACTGCATCTGCAACTTTAACAACTCGTTGCATCCGAATATCACCTTGGAGAAGTTGCTCAAATTGACCTATTTCATGGAGTTGTTTATCGGAAATCAGGATATTTTTATCTTTTCTAAGTTTGATTTGACCTGTGACATTGTCACCAAATAGTTGATTAGTAGCAAAGAAACGGGTTTGAATAGTTATGCGATTAACATCTCCTTTGACTCGTTGGGTATATTGTAAAATTTGCTCTAATTTTTCCACAATCTGCACATTGTAGATGTGACGATTTTTGGTAACTTGAGGAACAGTATTAATTTTCAGACAAGCAATAATGACAGCCTGTAGTAAATTTTCTTCAGAGATATAGATATTAATGCGGTTGTTAGCATAGCAACCATCACCATCAATTACACCTCCTAAAAATTGATAGGAAACTTCTGGAGTATTTTCGAGCAGAATTTGAGTAATCTGTTGCTCTTTTTCTTTTAAGTCGTAGGCGATGGCTTTAGAATAAATACGATAAGCTGTAGCTTGCCCTTTTACCTGTTTTCCTCGTATGTAGCCTGAAGATACTGGTTTTTCACAAGTAGCAAAAGATTTACCATAAACAGTACTCATTTTTTCATTCATAGCTACTATGAATGCTTGTTTTTCTGGTAAACATTTTTGAATAAACTGGACTTCTCCATGAGTTCGACTAGTATAAATTGAGCCGTCTGTAATTATTCCACCGATAAGATAAGCCAAATCAGCTTCTTGATTTTTGTTGTTACCTAATTTAGGAATATTCTGAGATACAAGCACCATTTCTTGACTATCTAACATTTCTTGAATCTCAGTTTTGGTATATTCACCATTACGAAGATTGACCATTTTATGATCAGGAGTTAAGCGCAGGATATTATCTGTAACTTTCCCAGTTTGAGATACACTCACACCAATTACTTGAGATGTACGTTTCATCGCATCTGTAATTGGTTTCCATTCTATTTGATGGGTTTTGGTGTTGAGGGCTAAAGTTGATAATCCTTGATATCCTTGTTCATAGATTTGCTGAATGGTCATAAAACCTTTATTGGTGATAATTTTTGTATCTCCATCAAAACAGGTTCTCCCACCAGAGTTGGTGACAATAGCACTGGCTTTTTTCATGATTGGTTCCCAGTCGGGATCTGTGCGGTTTGTAACTAGCACGTCTCCGGCTTGAAATTGTTGAATTTGATTCGCATCAAGAATAACTTTGGCTTTACCTTGACCAATCATTTCCCCAACGCTACGACCTGTTAATAAAACTGCACTTTTTTCTTTGAGGTGATAACTTCTCAGAACGGTTTTCGATTTTTGAGATTGTACTGTTTCTGGTCTAGCTTGGACTATAAATAATTCTCCTGTCACCCCATCTTTTGCCCATTCAATATCCATTGGCGTATCCATACCACGGACTTGGGAATAGTGATTTTCAATAATGCAAGCCCAGTTTGCTAGTTGGAGAATTTCGTCATTATTCAGGGCAAATTGGTTGCGTTCTGAGGGAAGAACGGAGACATTTTTGGTTAATTTCATCCCTCCCAAGTCATAAACCATTTTAATTTCTTTTGTCCCCAAACGTTTTTGGAGAATTGGTTTAAATCCTTGTTTGAGAGTTGGTTTAAATACTAAATATTCGTCTGGGTTAACTGCACCTTGAACGACGGTTTCACCCAAACCATAAGCAGCAGTAATTAATGCCGCATCTTTAAAACCTGTTTCTGTGTCAATGGAGAACATGACACCAGAACAAGCCAAATCAGAACGTACCATTTTTTGTACACCGACGGAAAGGGCTAACTCGAAATGGTCGAAACCTTTGATTTGTCGGTAAGAAATAGCACGGTCAGTAAAAATGGAAGCAAAGCATTTATGACAAGATTCTAATAGGCTTTTAAGTCCGTGAACGTTGAGATAGGTTTCTTGTTGTCCAGCAAAACTAGCATCTGGTAAGTCTTCGGCTGTGGCACTAGAACGCACTGCAACGTCGGTATCTTCACCGTATTCTTGACAGAGAATTTGATAGGATTGTGCGATCGCTTGTTGTAATTCTAGCGGAAATGGCGTGTTGAGCATCAGCGACCTAGCTTGTTGTCCACACTGCCGCAAATTATCTATATCCTCTACATCTAAAGAAGCAAAAATCTTTCTCAATTTAGCTTCTAAACCTGCCCCAGTAATGAAAAATCTATAAGCATAAGCGGTGGTAGCAAACCCGGTGGGAACTTTTACTCCTTTGGGACTCAGTTGCTGAATCATCTCTCCTAAGGAAGCATTTTTTCCACCCACGAAGGGAATATCTGCAATCCCCACGGCATTAAAAGGTAAAACTAGTGCTTGTTCTTTGGATAATAGGCGATCATTTTCTTGATTTTTTCGTATTTCTAGCATATTGTCGAGTCCTTTAAAAGCTACAACTATTTTATTAAGAAGTTTTTAGTAAATAAATTGATCTACTTGTGAATTACACCATTATTTTTATATACGTCAAATATGAGGAACTTGTGAGGATATAACGATTACGTAGAGACAAACTGATACTGTTTCTCTATGATTGCTTGCTTGGCGTAGCCATAGATGCGCTTTATATATCACGTCTCTACATAATTTATTTGGCACAGCCTGACATAGAATTGGTATGACTATTAAAATACAGCAGATTGCAGATCAATGAGGTACAGAATCTAAATTGAAACCTAGACACCAAACCAGTTTTACTCCTGACTCCTGACTCCTGAATTCTGCTGTAATTCGTAATACTAGCGATCGCAGGCTATGCCTAAGTGATGTGATTAAGTTTTGTATTGTAACTGAGATTTAGCACCAAGTCCGCCGGTTTCCGGCTATCTGAACTTTGCAAGAGAGATCGCGTCTAAGAGATTGTTTGAAAACTTTTTCGTGTTGGATCTGACACCCGCTGATCCCCCTAAATCCCCCTTTCTAAGGGGGACTTTGAAGAATTTAGCCCCCCCTTTATAAGGGGGGTAGGGGGGATCTCGATTAATTCTGATACTTTTCAAACATCCTCTAACATACTTGCTGGTTCTTAGTTGCTTTTTATTTAAACCCTCCAGAATTAATGAAAAATTCTTAAAAAATATATTGTTATTTAAAGTTATCTCACAACTTCCTCATATTTGTAAATTATAGTTTAGAACTATAAACACTTGCTTGTTCATATCTCTGGGTTGTTTTCATGGCTACCCTAAATAGATCTACACATTTTAAAACCGGATTTGAGAAATAGATGAATTATTGTCCCTGTTGTTCTAATTTACTTTTACAACATATACGCAGAGATGAAACATACTGGTTTTGCCGTACTTGTTGGCAAGAAATGCCAGTGTTTACTCAGAGTCTTTACTGTTCCTTGTCAGAGATAATTTTAGGTAAAACCCCTATAGTAATTCAATAAAAAAAATAGGTTGATCAGTATACTTGCGTGAACGATATTCTATTCATGAGTAGATAGGAGTCAATAATTTGTCTATACTAAATTTTTTACTCTCAAGATCCCATATAAGAATATGTATTGCGCCCTTGGTTTTTAGCAGCATATAGTGAAATATCGGCATTTTTAATTAAGTATTCTAGTGAATAATCTGGAACTGGAATAATACTAGCGATGCCCATACTTAATGTCACATAATCGTTAACTGAAGAATGATGGTGAGGAATAAATAAGCTAGCTATTTGCTGTTGAATCTGTTGAGCAAAATAAACTGCTCCTTCTAAAGGGGTGTTAGGAAGCAAAACCGCAAACTCTTCACCACCATAACGAGCAACCAAATCAGCCGGACGTTTACAAGTTCGTGCGATCGCTTGAGCAATTTGTCGCAAACACTCATCACCTGCCTGATGACCATAACAGTCGTTATAGTTTTTAAAATAATCTATATCACAGAGAATTAATGATAAAGGCATTTTTTCCCGTTGCAGTCGCTGCCATTCTAAATTGATTACGGCATCAAAACATCGTCGATTGGCAATTTGCGTTAATCCATCCATATTAACTAAACGTCGTAATTCAGAATTAGCTTGCCGAAGAGTTGCCTCTACCTGCAAACGCTCTGTCAAATCAGAAATAATACAGTAGAGTAGATTCTGTCTATCGATATTAATCCGACTGGAATAAATTTCAACTTGACGAATTTCGCCAGATGCCAACTGATGAAAATATAAAAAATTCCCCGGATAAGCCAGCTGTTTTAAGGCTTTGTTGGCAATAGGATCACCATCTACTAAAACAGTTAAATCTGAGAGCTTTTTCTGTCGTAAAACTTCGCGGCTATATCCGTAAAATTGACTTGCGGCTGGATTAGCATCAAAGATTTCCAGGGTAAGAGGATCGATCAATATTTGCACCGCTCGGTTATTTTCAAACATCTGCGGGTAAGTTACTTGTCTTGGTTGTAATTTTTGATTAGCCAGACACGGATAACCAATATCTAATGAGTTAGGCAGATCTTGCACACACAGCAAGGCATCAAAACCTGTATTTTTTGTGGTTGCAATTGGCGTTGCTGTTACTTGTAGCGAACGTAACCTTCCATCTTTAGTTAGACAAGTGAAAAAATGCGGGTACAACTGGGGTGAAAAAACAGTCACTTTTCCAGCTTGCAAAGTTTGGTTCAATTGTTCGACATAATCTTGACAATTGAGATGAGAGAAATATAAAAGCAGATTTTTCCCAATAATTTCTTCTCTGGAAATATTTGTCCAATCTTCCAGGCATGAGTTCCAAAAACTGACTATGCCATCACGCTGCAAATAACACACTCCAACAGGAAGACATTCCATTAATTGCAATGATTCAAATGAAATTTGCGTAACTTCTGTCTTGATAGGTTGGAATGTCTTCATATAAGCTTTTGCCCCGTAACTCTAATATTGCTGATCGGCAATGGCACTAATCCAAACAATTATAATAAAATGAAATATGAAGATCATACCTCGACAGGAAGATATTTTGTGAATTGCATGCGATGACGCAAATGAAAGTGGCTTATTTATGACAACAACTCCAGTCAATACCTGGCCTCATCACGTCAGCAAGAATGGCTATAGAAGAGCCTAACCCAAAAAATTCTGTCGAATCCAGGAGGATGGGTCTGATATCAAGAAAGAAAAATGATGCCGATAGTTTAAATAGTTTAACTAATTCTTGGGGTTTAATTCCCCTACCTCTACAGGCAGCAAGTTTTGTGTTGGGGTCTAAATCCCCGTTGCAAAACTTAATTACGTATCCCTGGCGGGACGGTCGGCACTATTACGAATTACGAATTACGAATTACGAATTACGAATTATTTGACTTACTTATTTTGCATACTTTTCGAGTAGAAAACCCTCGAATTAATTCAAGGGTTGTATGTTTTGAGAGTTTATATCTAAATTTGAAATTGATTGCAGATGTTGTCTATTTGTTATTGATTCTAAGTATTGTTTTAATCTTCTTGCCAATCTTCACAACCGAGCAGGTCAATAATCCTGTCTCTGAGTAAATATTCGTTTTTTTCTAGCTCATACTCAAAATAAGTCCATTCACGGTCAGGAAGATATTTACAAAGAGTATAAATTGGCTGTTGACGGTTAAGAAGTCCCTTTTTCACAAGTTGATGTGCTTCTTCCTTTATCATTCCAATGTCATATTTAATAGCGGTATCCATACCTTGTAACCTCATTTTCAAGCAAGGAATTAAAAGACAACTTTAATAAATTATTGTCTCTACTTTAAATTTATCAAAAAATTGGTGAATTTTGTGAACCATGACAAGATTAATTTTTACTAGACTCAGTTTTATCGGTTTTGATTGCTGCGAGAGGTCTATTCTTAAATTCAGATGTCTGAAAAGTTTTGAGAAGGTGATTTTAATTACGCCAGTTGCTTAAACATTAAACGAATCATAGCTACATAAATAAAAGCCTCTGTTGTTTCAGGTAAAATCTCATAGTCCTTACTCAGTCTTCGACACCCTTCAGGTTACTTCCACTGATAAACCTGAACTAAATAGTTGTCATAGTTACACCTTCAAGGAGGGTGCTAGGGCTAAAGTTTTCGTTCCTTCAGTAAGGAGAAAGCGATCGCACAAATTAAACATTTCTCCCTCAGTCTGCACCCGTCGCATCAATCGCAGAAAATCACCTTCAGTGTCAACACTCAAAGCAATATAGTTAAGAAACATTTTCAGGTAGGCTACCCGCGATCGCTCTGGTATAGTTGACGCTGTAGGAGTTTGCCATAAACGATCAATATAGTTGCGTACCTCTGCTAAAGGAACCACTGTGATCTCCTCTCCTCGCCAAGCTTGCCGAATTTGATTAAAAAGCCAAGGATTCCCAATCGCCCAGCGTCCCACCATTACACCCGCCGCACCCGTTTGAGAAAGCACTTCCAGGGCAGTTTTCGCCGAGTTGATATTGCCATTAGCCAGCACTGGACAATCAACCCGTTTGACCGCTTCCGCAATCAAATCATATTTCACCACCCCGTGGTACATATCTTTTACCGTGCGACCATGCAAACTCAGCAAATCAATGTTGTGGCGATTGATTATATCGAGAATGGAGTAAAAGTTATCTGTATTTTCAAAGCCTACGCGCATCTTCACAGTTAAAGGTTTATCATTCACAGCAGCACGCAGTTCTCCCAAAATCTGATCTACCTTTTCCGGTTCTCGTAGCAATCCACCTCCAACATTTTTGCGATAGATTCTCGGCGCTGGACAGCCCATATTCAAGTCTACTCCTGCGATATTATATTTGCAGAGTTCCTTTGCTGTTCTTACCAAATCAGGAATGCTTTCGCCAATCATTTGAGCAAAAACGGGGCGACCTGTATCGTTTTCGGTGATGGCTGCCAGAATGTTACGATTGAGCCGTGAGGTATCATTGACACGGAAATACTCAGTGAAGAAGTAGTCAGGACTGCCGTAGTGGGCAATGACCTTCATAAACCACTTGTTTGTCACATCCTGCATAGGCGCAAGAGCGGTGAGCGGTAGGTCTTTCTGAAGCGATTGCGGGAGTGATACCTGGGACATAGAAATGAAGAGGTTCAACAAAGCATCACTGTATCAAAAAACGGTTACTGAGCTTCATCAAGCCCAGAGGTGGGACTTTCCACTTATAGCAACTGCCGTCCCCCGGCTTAAAAGACACTGACATCTAAAAACTTTTTGGATTTTTAGGTGTTTATTCCGGGGTTTTCGACATTTATCTTATAATATTTCTAAAGGAATTTGCGAAAACTTTTTCACATACATAAAGTTATGAGCTACAGCCGTTGTGTGTCTATTTAACCCACAAACGTTGAAATTAGCAGCGCTGGCCGCAGCTAACTCTTTTGAAGAGTCAGACAGGAACAAAATTTCCTGTGGGCGGACAAGTAATTCATCTGCAATGGTAAGGTAGGACTGACTTTCGGTCTTGTTGCCTGTAGTTGTATCGAAGTACATAGAGAATAATGGAGTTAAATCCCCCATTAAAGTGTTTTTAAACAATAGTTTCTGAGCAGCAATAGAACCAGAAGAATAGACAGCTAGTGTTAAACCCGCAGCATACCAATGTTGAAGACATTCAACAGCATCAGGATACACATGGGCTTTCAGATCACCGCTTTTGTACCCTTCTTGCCAGATTAAACCTTGCAGGGTTTTTAATGGAGTAATTTTGCGGTCTTCAGTGTGCCAAATCATCAACTGACTCAGGCAGCTTTCCACATCAAGATTTGATTGGCCACTGATTTCTCTGACTTGTTGCAGGATATCCGATACCGTTGGCAATTCTAAGTGATTATATACCCAGTCTGATAAATGTTTTGCAGAATATGGAAAAAGAACTTCATGTACAAAACTAATATCGGTTGTCGTACCCTCAATGTCGGTCAGAATAATTTTAAGTCGGTTGCCTTGGTAAGTAACTGTCATAGCTGGGAAACTTTATTGCAGTCAAATCGCCATTGAAATACTTTACTCGTTTTATTTCTTTCCTAAGTAAGTCGGTGGGAAAATTTACAACCATGTAACGAAAGCTTAACCACAGTTGACAGAGTTAAAGTATAAAACTAGTCAGAGAAATGAATTAGAGAGAAACCATGAAAAAACGCACACTGGGTACATCAACCGTACAAATCACACCCATCCTCATGGGTACTTGGCAAGCCGGAAAAAAAATGTGGGTGGGAATTGAAGATAACGACTCCATTGAAACCATCCGTGCCGCCTACGAAGCCGGAATCACCACAATAGATACCGCTGAAGTTTATGGCGAAGGGCATTCTGAACAGATTGTAGCTGAAGCTCTAGCTGATGTGCGGGATAATGTGGAATATGCCACAAAAGTTTTTGCAAATCATCTCAAATATCAACAAGTAATAGAAGCTTGTGAACGTTCTCTAACAAATCTGAAAACAGACTACATCGACCTTTATCAAATTCATTGGCCTGCCGGTGCATTCAATAGTGAAATTGTGCCAATTGCAGAAACCATGAGCGCCTTAAATCACCTTAAAGAACAAGGTAAGATTCGAGCCATTGGTGTTTCTAACTTTTCTCGTGACCAATTAGCAGAAGCAGCCCAATATGGACGGATTGATAGTCTACAACCACCCTATTCTCTATTTTGGCGGCAAGTAGAAAAAGATGCTATGCCCTATTGTGTTGAAAACAACATTTCAATATTAGCTTATTCACCTTTAGCCCAGGGATTGTTAACCGGTAAATTTCTGTCTGGGCATAAATTTGATCCAGCCGATAACCGAGCTAAAAATAAATTATTTCAAGACGAAAACTTTGAACGCGCTCAACAAGCCTTAAATGAACTTAGTCCCATAGCCGAATACCATAATTGTAGCTTGGCTCAGTTAGCATTGGCGTGGTTGATTGCCCAGCCTCAAACAAATGCCATAGCAGGTGCGCGTTATCCTGAGCAAGCAATAGCCAACGCCCAAGCATTGGAAATTAAACTTTCTGCTGAAGCACTTGCAGAAATAGATAAAATTGGACGCATTGTCACCGACCATCTTGATGAACAATCAGTTATGTGGAATTGGTGATTAGGCTCAAGATTCTCAGATTAGGGAACTCCAAAAAATAAATTATCCAATTTCACTCCCATCAAAACTCCTTTTCCTCTCCTTGCACCCTACCCCCTGCCCTAAAAACGATAGGGTATTTATTTATGTTGCTAAATGAAACAAAACATCAAGTTTAGTAAACAAAGGATTGCATCTCAAATAGCCAATGCTAAATTATATTCATAAGGACACAAAACTAACTACAAACAACCCACCGGGCAATGACTTAGTGTCCCCTGTCAGCAGCCCAAGCAAGTTTTAGCAGATACAATAAAGTGGCCAAAACACCTTTTATCAAGGTCGAGCCAAATCCCTAAGCGGAAAAACGAATAAAATGCTGAACTTGCCAGTTTTAACATCCACCCTAGTTATTGACTTTCAATTACTCACTTAACCTTAACAATTTGAAACTTCTGAATTCGCTAGAACCTGGTCAACCTCGACCAGGTTTTTAGGTTTTTATAGTATTTACAGCAGATTGCAGATTAATGAGGTACAGAATCTAAATTGAAACCTAGACACCAAGACAGTTTTACTCCTGAACCGGAGGTCTGCGAAGCGTCTCCTGAATCCTGACTCCTGAATTCTGCTGTATTATAAAATAATTTGATTTGCTGTTGGAACATATCCAAGTTATTACCATGCTGGAGCTTTAAATGAGAAAATCTCGTTTTTTGTGGAAGATGACAACAGCTATGATTCTAGCCACATTTTCTTTTTCCTGTGAAACCAAAATTGATAGAAAAGCGCAACCAGCAAAAGCAGCAGAAAAATTGTACCCAAAAACAAACATTATTTACGGTGATTTCATTATTAAAGAAGCATCAGATTATATTCTGATTCCAGTTAATCTCGTTGAGCAGGATCAAGAGAAAGAAATTGATTTAAATCTTTCTCGTTCTTATCAAAGAGAGAATAGATTGTACAATATGATTTTTTATCATAAGAAAACTGGTGAAAATCATCTTTTATTAAATAAAAAAGCAATTATCAATTCTTTTGATTTATTGGAAATCAAATCAGCAGGAAAACCAACAACAAGATTTTGGTTATATCAAATCATTGACCAAGATACAAATAACGATGACCAAATCAATAATCAAGATGCTATTATTGGCTATATTTCTGATTTATCAGGTAAAAATTTGCTGCAAATTACCCCTAATAATACCACACTTGTTAATTCGGTAGTGGTTGCTAGTCAAAACGCAATTTTTCTGAAAATTATTAAAGATTCCAATCAAGATAAACAATTTACGCAAGTAGATCAAACAAACTTTATCAGGGTTAATCTAGATCAACCTAGTATGGGAACAGAGATTATTAGTGAACAAGTAGAGAAAGAGATTAAAACTTATATTTTTGAATGAAATAATTGTTCATCTTCCTGGAAAACCATTCATTCAAATTGATATTTTAACACAACAGATTTGATTTTATTTAGTAAGAGATAAAGCCCAATCACGTATGAGCGGATTTACTTGTTCAGGCGCTTCATCATGGGGACAATGACCAGCCGTCAAGAAATATTCTGTTAATTGGGGATAATATTGATGAAACTTTTGAGAACGTTCTCGCGCTTTCATCCAAGGATCTGCTTCTCCCCATAATAACAATAAAGGACAATTTAATTCCTTAAGTAAAACATCGACTTTTTCTCCTTGGGGAGTGCTAAAAACTGAAATAAACACATCTAAAGCACCTGTATCATAAGCAGGACGCTGAATTTCTTCTACTAATTGATTAGTAATTGCAGTTTTGTTTAAATAAACTTTTTCTAAAGTGCGTCTAATTACCCAACGTTGACGCACATATTGAAATAATAAAGACTGGAATAAACGTTGTTGAAAAGCCCATTTTACAGTTTGACCGAGTAGTTGCTGTACAGGGTTTTGAGAAGGCTGAATTTGGCTTTGTATTGCTTCTGGTTCAGAAAAGGGGCCTGCACTATTGAGTAAGACTACACCAGCGACACTATCAGGATATTGAGACGCAACACATAAGCAAGCGTAACCACCAAGGGAATTACCGGCTAATACTGCTTTTTCACCAATAACCTCACTAATAAAATCTCGCAGTTGGTCGCGCCATAAGTCGCCACTATACTGTAACTTGGGCTTTGCTGAACGTCCAAATCCCAAAAGGTCTACTGCAAAAACTTGAAAATCTGCACACAGTCCTGTGATATTCTTTCGCCAGTGGTCTGTGGAAGCACCAAAGCCATGCACTAACAGCAAGGGGGGACGCTGAGGTTGTTTTTCTCCCGCCTGTACATAGTAAACTTTGTGTCCTCGCCATTTCCAGTATTGGCCAGATATTGGGGTTGTAGAGGGTGCTATATTTATCTGCATATTACGAAGAAATGTTAAGTATTGTTAATATTCTTAGATTAGCAGTCAATTTACTAATTGAGTAGCGGGTTTGATAAAATAAGCCGTTTCTCAAAAATTATAGCGATTCTCATCCAAGTGAGGTACACCGAAGAAAGAATTAACCGCAGATAGAAGAGGATAGACGCAGATAAACGCAGATAAATTTGTACCTCAGCAGACTAGGAAATGCTATATCTAATACTCGAATGGCAAGTAATACCAAGCTGAAACCAGGAAACCCAAATCCTATCCTTGCAAAATTTTAAGTTTTAATTGCTATAAGTCGTGTTAACCGAACTAGAAACATTCGTGTTAACCGAACTTTTTATATGCTGAAATATTGGTACGGTAATCCTTATTTGAAAAGTGCAAAAAACCGAATTTACGTTATTTTGAATTATCCCTAATATGGGAATCAAAGAGTTGATTAACAACTCATTAAAAAAACTACTAAGAAGCAGAGGTAGAGGTATATGACACTAGTTCGTTACAGCCCCTGGAAAGAAATTGAAACTTTAGAGCGTCGCTTTAATCGCTTGTTTGATGATTTAGCACCAGCTAGTTTGAAAGATTTAAGTACTGTGTCCAGAGTTCCTGCTGCTGAAATAACTGAAACTGATGATGCAGTTATCCTGAGACTAGAAGTTCCTGGTATGGAAGCGAAAGACTTGGATGTTCAAGTCACAGAAGATGCAGTTTCTATCAGTGGAGAACGTAAGCTTAAAACTGAGTCAGAAGACAAAGCTAAAACCAGAAGTGAGTTTTACTATGGTAAATTCCAGCGTGTCATTCCTCTGCCTGTAACCATCCAAAATACCAAAGTCACTGCTGATTATAAAGATGGTATTTTGCATTTAACTTTACCTAAGATGGTTGCAGAAAAGAGCAAAGTTGTCAAAATCAATCTGGAACAAAATTAAAATTGAAGGATTATTTGGGTTGATTGGATAGTGTAATATTGAAAATTTAGCTTAGTTGTTGAATACAACTAGGCTATTTTTTTGGCAAAATGATACGAATACGGTTTTCTTCTTTACCGAAAAATTGGGTCTAAAGCCCCGTCCTTCTAGGACGGCTTTTCTTCCTGCAACCTATCAATCCAGTCTTCAATCATTTGAGTCATAGTTTTTCGCTTCTGTTTGGCGACCTTTCTCAGTTTTTCAAGTCTTTGAGGGTCAACCCGTACACTCAGTCTTTCTTTCATGCTGCTATCCACCGGCTACCCATTTATGGTATCATGGGCGATATGAAAACACTGAAGTTTAAGCTCTATCAACACAAGCGGAATAGACACCTCAAGCGCACAATTAACGCTGCTGGGGTGATTTATAACCATTGCATTGCCCTCCATCGACGCTACTACCGGATGTATGGCAAGTATTTGAGTTGTGCAAAACTTCAGTCACACATTGCCAAATTGAGAAAGCGTAATTCATTTTGGCAGCAGGTAGGATCGCAGGCAGTGCAAGATATTTGTCAACGCATTGACAAAGCCTATCAATTGTTTTTCAAGCACAACAAGAAAGGAGTAAGACCACCAGGATTCAAGAAGGTTAAAAAGTACAAATCCTTCACCCTTAAGCAAGCAGGGTATAAGTTTTTGAGTGGTAATAGGGTAAAAATTGGTAGTAAAGTTTATCAATTTTGGAAGTCTAGAGAGATTGAGGGAACAGTCAAAACCTTAACTATTAAACGCACGACCTTGGGTGAATTGTTTATGGTCGTTGTTGTTGATGATGGTAGCTCAGAAGTTGAAGTTAAGACGGGTAGAATTGCTGGCTTTGACTTTGGGCTGAAAACATTTCTCACTTGCTCAGACGGTACTAAGATTGAGTCTCCCCAGTTTTTCAAACAGTCCCTAAATGCCATGACCAAAGCGGCTAGGCAACATTCTAAAAAGCTAAAAGGCTCATCCCACAGAGAACGAGCAAGAAAGAATTTAGTACGCAAGTATGAAGATATCTCTAATCGTCGGCGTGACTGGTTCTGGAAGTTAGCCCATGAGTTAACAGACAAGTTTGATGTACTGTGTTTTGAGACTTTAAACCTCAAGGGAATGCAGCGACTTTGGGGTAGAAAAATATCGGACTTGGCGTTTGGTGAGTTTCTACAAATCTTAGAATGGGTTGCTAAAAAGAAAAATAACTTGGTTATTTTCATCGACCAGTGGTATCCCAGTAGTAAAACTTGCTCTAGTTGTAGCCACGTTTTAGAAAACTTGGATTTATCACTCAGAGAGTGGCGTTGTCCGTCATGTCAATCAGTTAACGGGAGAGACGAAAACGCAGCACTTAATATTCAAATGGTTGGGGCATCATCCATTAGGTTAGGCGATGTCAGACAGGCTATGCCTGCAATTGCTGTTTGAGCCTAGAATCCCCATGCCTTTAGGCTGGGGAGTACGTCAATCTATTCCTGCTTTGTTTTATTCTGAAGTGTCACACCAAATATCTACTGTAGGGTGCATCAGACTCGATAGCTTGCGTGACGACGCAGGTGTCATTAAATCCTGCAAATAAACATATTTTTGACATCTGACGCACCCTATAAAGCCATGTCAGTTGCGTAAGTCCTGATTTAGTAGCAGCAAATCATTGTAATTATGAATAGCGAAGATAATAATTATTGCCTGAGTATTACTGGAAAAACTAAACTTTTAGGAGTGATTGGGCATCCTGTAGAGCATTCTTTGTCACCAGTGATGCACAATGCCGCGTTGGCTAAATTGGGATTAGATTATGTGTATCTGCCTTTTCCTATTGCACCAGAAAATTTAGAAACTGCTCTGGCAGGTTTTGCAGCCATTGGTGTGGTCGGGTTTAGTGTTACAATTCCCCACAAACAGGCTATATTACCTTTTTTATCAGAAATTTCACCCATTGCTCAAGCCATTGGTGCAGTCAATACCGTGACTCGTCAAGGGAACGGGTGGGTGGGAACAAATACAGATGTAGAAGGGTTTATTGCCCCTTTACAAACTACTTATCACCAAGATTGGAGTCAAAAAACGGCAGTAATTTTAGGTAATGGTGGTGCAGCGAGAGCAGTTGTTGCAGGTTGTATTCAGCTAGGTTTGGCAGAAATTCATGTGGTGGGGCGAAATTTGCAGAAATTATCACAATTCCGGCAAAGTTGGCAGAATTCAATCTTTGCAGATAAATTTCAAGTGCATTCTTGGGAAGAATTACCAAAGCTAATTCCCCAAGCGAACCTGCTAGTAAATACCACCCCCATCGGGATGTATCCCCATATAGAAAATTCGCCTTTAAGTGTAGATGAAATGGAGTATTTATCACCCAATGTTATTGCTTATGATTTGATTTATATTCCTAAACCGACTCGGTTTCTCCAACTAGCAGAAAAACAAAAAGCAATTCCCATTGATGGCTTAGAAATGTTAGTTCAACAAGGTGCAGCAGCTTTAAAAATTTGGTTGCAACAGGAAAAAGTACCTGTAAAAGAAATGCGCCAAGCACTACAAAATCATTTGGGTTTATAGAGAGATGGGGAGATGGGGAGATGGGGTGATGGGGTGATGGGGTGATGGGGTGATGGGGTGACGTGGTGATGGGGAGATGGGGTGATGGGGTGATGGGGAAGAAGAGGACGCGGTGACGCTCTTAAAGAGGGAGACGCGGTGACAAAGAGAGATTGTCTTCTGAGAGTCAACTCTTTCCCCCTATCCCCGTGTCTTCTTTTCCCATATCTCCGCGTCCCCGCGTCCCCGTGTCTCCGTGTCCTCTTGTCCCTGCCCCCTGACCTCTATTGCGGCATCTTCATATACCTTTCTTGTCCTTGGGAATTGTAGATGAATAGGGGTAATTGAGCATTTTCACCAACTACTCCTAGAGCGTCTCGTAAGGCTTGGAAGTGACTTTGGATATTAGGGTTGTCACTTTCTAGTTGTTTGTCATATTCCGGGGTTAAGCGGACGATAATGCCTTTGTTTTCGATGTTAAAAACGCAAAACCGTATTCCATTAACGCAAGTGGTGTTGAGATCAGCGCGAGTTTTTGTCAAATTACCATAGAGTTGGAATTTTTCTTCTGCCTGTGCCAGCGCAGTCCTATAGGGTGGAATGAGGGATTGTGCTTGATTGTAGTAAAAGCTATCTTGGGGAATCTTGTTAGCCAGATCCAAAGCTTGATTCCAAGAATCTACAGATTCCTGCCATTGATTTTTTTGTCCTTGGACTTTAGCTTGATTAGCTATGTTTAAAGCTCGTTGGTAGATTGTAGAGGCATCAGTTTCTTTTTTGGCGCGATCGCTTGCAAAGTTGAATTTCGGTTGATACTCTGTGAGTAATTTTTGTGCTTCTTGGTGTCCTGTACTACCTTGGGGAATACTTTTTAAAGTATTGACCACCTTCAGCCAATCCGATTTCACCTTTTGCCAGTCATTCCCGGATTTAGCAGTAGCTTCGCGCTGGATATTGGCATCAGCTAAAACTTTTGTTGTGGCTAGTTTTTTCAGCCATGTTTCTTCTTTGAGTAACTGCTGATTTAAAGCTTGTAAATTGCGTTGATAACTGGGCAAATTTCCCTGCACCAGCCCGTAGAGTTCGTGACCAGATTTGATAGACTCTAGTGGAGCGATCGCTTGTCGCCATAAACTTTGTCGAGCGCGTAATTCTTCGAGGCTGTTGGCAGGAGTTTGAGTTTTTTGCTCTGCCGCAGCTGCGGCCTGTAAAGCTTTTACCACCAAACTAATTTTTCCTGACTGTTCAGAAAAACTTGAAGCGAGTTCCTGAGCTTGCTGGTAGCGAGGAGACCATTGAGGAATTACTTTTAAACTAGAGAGAGTGGTTTCTAGTTGTTGTTGCACTGCTAACAATTGTTTTTCTGATTTGGCTTGCCGCATTAGTTGCGGAGACTCGCTTTGGAATTGTTTGGCAATTTGTAATTCTTGACATCCACCAATCACACAGGAACGAGTCAGAAAGAAAGCACCACCACCGCAGATGACAGTCACCCCCAATACAGCACCTAAGAGGATAGGTAAAGGTGGAAGTGATAACTTTTTGCTCTTTGATAAATTTTGCCCACCTGCAAAGGGGTCGAACTTATCTTCGTCCTCCAAATAATTTTCATCAATAATTGGAGTCTCGGAAAATGAATTCTCTAAGATATAGTCGTTCTTAATTGAGGAAAATGAATTCTCCGAGATGTGGTCATCCTGAATTGAAGAAAATGAATTCTCCGAGATGTGGTCATCCTGAATTGAAGAAAAGGGATTCTCCGAGATGTGGTCATCCTGAATTGAAGAAAAGGGATTCTCCGAGATGTGGTCGTCCTGAATTGAAGAAGAAAAGGGATTCTCCGAGATGTGGTCATCCTGAATTGAAGAAAAGGGATTCTCCGAGATGTGGTCGTCCGTTCCCAGAAATGGGGTTTTGGGAAGATTCGGAGGTGGAAAAATGAGGATATTGGCTTCAGCACTCGGCTTGAGAGTATCGCTTGCTTCTATTCCCTTCATCTCCTCACTTGACTGTATCTCCTTAGCCTTCACCGTGAGGGATTGTTTGGCATAGGGTAGCTTTTCTCCAGAAACCCTGACATAAAACTGTACCCTTTGACCGTGATATTGAGATTGCCACTGGAGTGCTTCCTCTAGTACCGCAAATATTTTTTGGGTATCAACCGTCACACCTGGAGGATGTTGAGTCAAAACCATTAATTCGTCATTTTGGACAGCGCATCTAACCTGGAAAGCCTTGCCAGATGGAACTTCTAGCAGTAATTGTTCCTGTAAAATACTTGCTAAAAGCTGTATATCTTCTTGTGGGAATGCTATTTTCATAGAGTGGTACGGCTAATTTTCTATATAGTTTTATAGTTTTTATTACAGCAGATTGCAGATCAATGAGGTACAGAATCAAAATTGAAACCTATACACCAAGCCAGTTTTACTCCTGAATCCTGAATCCTGAATTCTGCTGTATATTTGACACTGCTATTTTAGATTTCATAAAATCCAAAATCCCGAAGCCCGGTAACAAAAGTTGTTGGGGTCAATCCCAAATCCCCAATCTAAAAGCCAAAATCCTTTGGACAGATTCAGATAAAGTACTTGCGTTTTTTACATACAGATGCATAGTCCCACCATCCCCAGTTTCACATCTCATAGAACAACTTTTTAACACAAAGTTCAATATGTTACCAGAAAGCACCAGAGGAGTGATTATTTATCCTTCTAGTTTTTTATACCGCTAGATGATAAATTAAACAATCCAAATGCGAGTATAAATTATCTAAGGAAAAATATACAAGAAGAGTTCAGTAATTTTAGAGACGGGCAAGTTGACAACAGGAGGTAGATCGAGTCTAATCAACCAAATAGTAGAAGTCATTGCTTTGGGAAATGAATTTACCACTTCTGCCGAATTAGATAAAATTGATTGATTGGTGCTAAATAAATTTTTCTAGTCAACCAAAGTGTGTTTATGTAATCTAGGTGCTGTATAACATATAAGACAGCACCAGATACCTACTTTGGAATTGTTAATACAAGGTGTGTGTCAATGGATTTATTGGAATACCAAGTTAAAGAATGGTTTGGAAAGATGGGCATTCCTGTATTACCATCCCAACGAATTGACCATCCTACAGATTTAAAACGTTTAAAAATTCGCTATCCGATCGTACTAAAATCGCAAGTACACGCAGATGAAAGGGTCAAAGCTGGTGGAGTGAGGATTGTAGAAACAACCATTGATGCGATCGCAGCTGCCCAAAATATCTTTAATTTACCAATTTGGGGAGAATTGCCAGAAGTTTTACTAGCAGAATCAAAGTATGATGCCAAAGAAGAATTTTATCTTGCCGTTGTTTTAGACACAGCCCTCTGCCGTCCAGTGCTTTTAGGTTGCAAAGAACCGGATATCGATTGGGAATCCCCAGGGGAGAAAATGCAATATGTGGTTGTAGAACAAGAATTCTCGCCATTTTATGCTCGAAGATTGGGGTTAAAAATGGGCTTGCAGGGGTCGCTAATGCAGTCAATCAGCGACATTGTCGAAAAAATGTACCAGTTATTTGTGCAGAAAGACCTAGACTTGGTAGAGATAAATCCTCTAGCAGTCAGCGCATCTGGACAAGTGATGGCGCTCAATGGTAAAGTCCGAGTCAACCAACGGGCGATTAACCGTCATCCAGAAATAGCCCAAATGGCGGCCAAGATGTTGAGTCGTAATAGTAGAAATAAAAGTAACGGTATTTTGGGTGACTGGGATAGCGTAGAAATGCACGGTAAAATCGGTATCTTAGGCAATGGTACTGGTTCAGTATTGACAACCTTAGATGCAGTCGCCAATGCTGGTGGTAAACCTGGCATTTCTTTAAATTTACGACATTCTTTTCTAACTGATACCTCACCAACGACCTTTAGCGATCGCTTAGAAACAGGGCTGAAAATCTTAGCTGCTGATAAAAGCATTCAAGTGATTCTGATTAACTTTCTGGGTACTATTCCTCAAGTGTCGCAAATGCCAGAAATCATTGCCAAATTCCTACAACTAGACCCCAGGGAACTCCAATCTCAGGTATTAAGCACCAATGGCAGTAAAAGTAAGCCGTTACACATCCCACGCTTGGTTGTCCGTCTTGCTGGTAGTGATTTCCATAGCGCCAGAACATATTTAGCCGCACTCAAAACCCAGAGTGACACTCTGATATTAGTAGAAAATTTAGATGAAGCTGTGTCCCAAGCAGTCCGTCTAGTCAAGTTACCTGCTTACAGAAAATAGTACGCTTTCGTTTCTGATGACCAATGATATCGTGTTCGGTTAAAGACTGATAATTAAGGCCGACGCGGAGAGGGGATGACGCGGAGAGGGGGTGACGCGGGGATGGGGTGACGCGGGGATAGGGGGACGCGGGGATAGGGAGACGCGGAGAGTTTTTTTTGGATAAGTAATTAAGCGAACATGATATGACCAATGACCAATGACCAATGACCAATGACTAATGACCAATGACCAATGACCAATGACCAATGACCAATGACCAATGACCAATGACCAATGACCAATGACCAATTGACCAATGACTAAATTTTATGAACTTAACGCCAGACAGCAAAGTTTTAATTCAAGGGTTCTCTGAATTTATATCAGCAACTCATATTGCTCAAATGAAAGCATATGGCACTAATTTGGTAGCTGGTGTCAATCCTGGATGTGGGGGACAGCAAATGTACGATCTCCCAGTCTTTGACTTAGTAGAGGAGGTGACAGCCAAATTCGGGACAATTGACACCACAATTATTTGTGTACACCCTTACCAAGTGCTAGATGCAGCATTAGAAGCGATCGCTTCTAATATTGTGCAGATAATTATTATTTCCGCTGGTGTCCCACCTTTAGATATGGTGCAACTACTCCGCAAAACTGAGACTCGTGAAATCTTAGTGGTAGGCCCCAACAGTCCGGGAATTATCGTCCCCGGCAAAATTCTCTTAGGTACGCAACCTAGTGAATTTTATACCCCTGGACGAGTGGGGATTGTGAGTCGCAGCAGTACTCTTACCTATGAAGTGGCTTGGGAATTAACCAAAGCTGGTTTAGGTCAATCGATTAGTGTCAGCATTGGTAGTGATGCGATAGTTGGTTCATCGTTCCTCCAATGGCTGCAAATTCTGGATGAAGATGAAACCACCGAAGCGATCGTTTTAGTCGGTCAACCAGGAGGTAGAAGTGAAGAAGCCGCAGCGCAGTACATAACTGAAGCTATTGATAAACCAGTAATTGCCTACATTGCAGGTAGACACGCACCACTAACCAAGAATTGGCGACAGATGGGAACGGGAACAACTGTTGTGAGACGCGATACTAATTTTGGGACAACCAAGAGTAAATTAGCAGCTTTTCAAGCGGCACAAATTCCAGTTGCCGAAAGTCCTGCTCAAATTCCTGAATTGCTGAAAAAGTTGATTAAATAATTCGTAATTCGTAATTCGTAATTCGTAATTCGTAATTCGTAATTCGTAATAGAGCCTACGGTCCCGCTAGGGATACGTAATTAAGTTTTGTAATGGGGATTTAACCCCAACACAAAACTTACCGGTTATAGAACCGGGGGACTTAAACCCACGGTATTTGGTTAATTGATGATCAAATCAGGAATTGGCAAGAACATCAAATTCCCCAATTGATGCTGACACCAAAATTAGTATCTGGTTCGGCTGTCACCGTTCCCAAACCACCTTGTCCAATGGCGTTACTGGCAAAAACGTCAAATGCCAATCCTGCTTGTGGTAAAAAGCGTAAGCCAGTACTCCAAACATCTCTTCCTTCACTCAAGATGGGCGTATATTCTCCAATCAATTGCAGTTTATCGGAAATAGCCTGGTTAATCCCAATACCTACCCCAATGCGGGAAACTTTCCCAAAAAATCCGCCTTTGGGATTAATGGATATGGAAGTTTGGGGACTGAGTTGATAACTAATGGGCAACTCTGTATATAAACTGCCGGTTAAAGATTGACCTTTGAAAGTTGTCTCACTGATACCTGCAAGTTTAAAACCCAGAGACAGGGAATCGCCTTGTGCTTGATTCAAAAACCGTAGTTTCATTGCACCGCCAATTTTGACACCCGAACCAGATACATCTTGAGCAGAAATGCGATCGCTTGCCCCAAATTGATCAACCATAAGTTCTAACTGTGCATCATTTGTCAAGCCATAGGCCAGGGCAAAACTGGAACTACCATGAGTACCCAGCCCTCCTCTAACTTGAAACTTCCCAGTTGGTAAAGTGTTAGCGCTGGCAAGTGTGAAACCATCAAACAGAAGCGTCTGATCCCGATAAGAAAGCGGTGCTTGGGGGCGATTGTCAAAATTAGCTGCGTATCCTTGTCCAAAATCAATCACGTGCTTGAAGCGAATCCCCAGCTGGAATTCATCACCATCAGGAAAAAAGGCCAGCAAGCCAGTCGTCGGTGTTGTCCCATAACTGTTAGTAGCATAAACCTCTGCTCCCAGTCTGGGATTAACAGCATAATCTACACCTACAGTCCACAGTAACTGCCGAGAGATAGAGCGGTCTTTGGAATTAAAAGTATTGCCTCCAGAACCAAAAGGCGCTTGAATATTACCAAACAAATTCAGTCTTTCTGAAGTTTGCCAGCTAAATCCCGTCCCAATGTTGAAAAACGTCCCAAAAAAATTCGCTCCCCTGATTGTTTCCGGGAAGAAAACCACTCCCGGAGTCAGATGCAGTTGCAGATTTCGAGATACGTTATAAGTAGCGGGAAACTGCAAAGCTCCCACTGGTCTGGTAACAGAAAAGTTTCCCCTCGAACTGTTTGGTGAGGGATTGTCAAAAAGCTCTGAACTCGCAGATAAGTTCAATAACTGAGCCGTACCCATCACACCGACAGCCAAACGTTCTGAAGTGATTAATCGATATTTTAACTTTGTTCCATAACTTACGGTTGTCAAATCACCGCAATTGCCTCTAGTTTCGCATTTTGCATAATCATCAAAAATATCACCTGTAAAACCTATTTGGAAGTTATCTGTTACTCCCCAGTCGATATCAACTTGATAGGTTTGCAAACCCGTCCCCGACACAGAATCATCGGTTGGTAAAACTTGCAGAAAACCCGCTTCTCCCTGAACTTCTCCTTTTTTCAGCTGGTTGGCTGTTTCCAAGTTATGCAATTTGGTGGGCTGTTCTTGCAATGGAGAACGGGGAGCTACTCTCTGTACATCTTTGGTGGGATTGGGAGCCGCTAATGGCTGTTCTTGCTCTGTCTGTGCGACTGTTTCTGCTGAAAATACTAAGGGAACCTCCGGCTGTAAATCTTTGGCCTGATTACTAACAGGATTACTAACAGGTAAAATCACAACGCTAGGTTTTTCTGCAACTTCCTTCGGCGCGGTTTGGGTATTAGAAACTATCGGTGCTTCTTCAGATGCATAACATACACTGGGAAAGGCAATAGTTAGCAAGGCACAGGAAAGGATTTTGAAGATATTCATATGTTTTTGTGATAATCGCATAAATTATACATTAGACAATGTGTAAAAACTGGACAAAAATCTGGTATCTATGAAAACTTAGATACACAATTTTTTGGGTATTGTATGGCATAATACAATTAAGTGAAGATTTTGTGTCACATAAATTTTTAATTACGCATTACGTAGCCTTTGGCAACGGTCGGAATCACTCAAACTACTTGAGTATGTCATTCTCCGTTAAATCTTGTTACTCCCAAATTATAAAAAATCCCCAATGGGTTCTCTACCAATTCTGTGTGATAGCTTGCGTGGCGTAGCCATAGATGCACCAGAAAGATAATCCCATTTACTTTTGATTTAAACGTTATTTGATGACTTTATTGGGCGCAACCTCATAAATAAATGGTATTAGTATCTACTTTTATTCTATTTCTTACATTGATATAGTAGGTTGGCTTGTAATTTTTGTTAAAAATGCAAACATTTATCTTCTTCTTAATTGCGGCTCTAGGAGAAATTTCTGGTTGCTACACATTTTGGGCATGGTTAAGATTAGGAAAAAGCATCTTGTGGATTTTTCCAGGGATTTTCGCTCTAATTATCTTTGCTTTTACTCTCACCAAAATAGATGCTTCAAATGCAGGCAGAGTATACGCTGCTTATGGTGGTGTTTACATCCTTTCATCTCTCTTTTGGTTGTGGTTGGCTGAAGGTGTCAAACCAGATAGATATGACGTACTTGGTGTGACAATTTCTCTCCTGGGAACGATTTTAATTCTGTTCAGTCCACATCGCTAGTACAAGACTTAGCGTTGTAGAAATGACCAATTGTATGTGATAGCTTGCATGGTGTAGCAATAGTTGCGGCAAATCCTATCTTTTTTCAACGCAAAGGTACGCGGAGGTTAATGCAAAGGTACGCAGAGGTTTTCTCAATATAATTCGCTATGTTCCAAAATAGTTAGGCGCATCTTCACGGTATTACATATTTTCCTTGTATTTTTCTAACAAGTTGGGAAGATGATCATAGCCATCTACACCAATCACAGAAATCATTTTCGGGCGATTTTGTTGTAATAGAACTTGGAATTTATCAGCCCCAATTTGTCCTTTGATTATTGTTAATAAACCTGCGGCTTGTCGCCACTCGTGGGAAGAGATTTGCTCTAGTAGATACATTCCTAAACTACCAGTATAAATGGCTTTATCGGAATTTTGAAGATGATAATAAGCTTCTGCTAAATAAGCTAAATTCCGCCCTTGGAGATACAAATCACCAGAAACTTGTGCTGTTTTAAAACCTACTTCTAAATATTTAATAGCCGCTTCGTATTGTTCTATTACTAAATAGGCAATTCCTAAACTGCTAAAACATAAAGCTTGACTTTGAATATCGCCTAATTTTTCTGCTAACTTTAAACCTTGTTCTAGATAATTAATTGCTGATTCATATACTTCTGGTTCGATGTTTTCCAACTGTTGGGCTTGCATAACTTCGCTGTAACCTAGATTTACCAAGGCGTTGGCTTCTCCAGTTTTGTCACCTGCTTGCCTACTTAAGATTAATGCTCTTTGACTATAGTTAATTGCTTCGGCATAATTTTTTTCTTGGACGTAGGTACGACTGAGGTGGTTGAGATTGGCAATTTCACAAGAGCTATCTTTGGCATTTCTGGCTATTTCCAAAGCTTGCTGATGAAAATTAATCGAGCGGGGATATTTGCCTAAAGCTCGTTGAGAGTAACCTAAAAGAGTCAAAATTCGGGCTTTTTCCTGTGTTCCTTCTACAGAACGCAAGGGTTCATCTAAATAATCGAGAGCATCTCGCAAAGAACTACCAGAAAAGGAAGCAAAAATCCCACCGTAGAGAGGGAAATAAGGACGCTGGGCAAAGGTTCTCAGAATTTGGAGCATGATTTGTGAAGCTCCATTGCTGTATGCTAGTGCTTGGGTTTGAAAAGCGATCGCTAATTGACTCCAAATGACGGCAAAGGTCAAAAATGTAGATATGGATAATTTGGGGCCAGCTTGGATATCATAAGCTTGTTGATCAAACCAGCTAATTAACCCCCGTTGTAGGAACTGTAAAACTATTGCTAGTTCTACCCAATTGGTCAGGGTGATTTGCTGTTGCTGTTGAATAAATTCAATTGCAGATTGCTCAAGTGCTAAGGTGCGGAAAAATGCTGCGGGAAGTTCGCTTTTGACTAACTTTGCCCAACTTGCCCAAGGGCCACGTTCTCCCGGTACACCACCAAATCCTAGAGAACCTTTTTGTTCATACATCCAACTCAGTAGGTTTTCTTGAATTCGCTGCCAAGAAGCAACACCACGCGTAATTCCTGTGGATATTTCCGCTAAATCGGCATTAGCTGCACCAAATTGCTGTAAGGATTTGGCTAACTGCTGTAATTGGGATAAATTTAAGGTATGTTTTTGATTAGGATCAATCAAACGCAAGAATACCCCTAAACGCTCATCATTTCTGGCAATAGTGATTTCGCGGACTGCCAAAATTATAACTTCTGTAGCTTTATTTTGTTCTTGCCAGCGTTGCCATTGTGTTTGAATGGTTTTAATGGCTCTTAAGCTGCGTGTAGCCTTAGATTTTTTGAGTTCGTCTGGTTCGTTGTCCACTTGGGTTTGAATAGTATTCAAGCGATCGCTCAAAGCTAACTCAAACACTTCCCCTGTACCGTTCGTGATACCTTTGAGTAATATTTGATATACCTGCTCTACAGAGCTAATTTTACCCTTGAGAGTGGTTTCAACAATTTGATCAATTAATACGAGGTAATGATCGCGCAAAGATAGGGAGTCTGACACTTTAGCTAATAAGAAACATCACAACAATTCTCATTCTATTGTAATCCACAAGATAAAGGACTATGAGATTTTACCTGAAACAACAGAGGCTTTTATTTATGTAGCTATGATTCGTTTAATGTTTAAGCAACTGGCGTAATCAAAATCACCTTCTCAAAACTTTTCAGACATCCTCTTAGATTTGGATGGAACGCATTAATTTTCGCCTTCCTAATTGATTAAGTATTTCCTGTCTTAAACTCTGGGCTTCTGGTCGCAAAAACAGTTTAGATAATTCATAGATAGAGAGAAAATTAAAAGGGGTAATGAGTAAAAATTTACCTAGAAATTGCTGGATATTCTGCCAACTTTTATTTAGTCTTGTCGGGGAAGGGAAAGGACTAATTATTGCTGTCGTCCAAAACATCATCTCTTCAAAAGACTCGTTTGAGAGATTTTCTAGATTGGTAACAACTTCTTCAACTAGCGCATAACGTACTGAATTTCCTTGAGGAGAATATAAAAACTCTAACATTCGCTCTGATATCAGGTGGAGGTTAAAATCATCACTTTGAGAAATATTATTTAATAAATCTGACACTAGCTCCCATTGGATAGTCTTGTTGTTCAACAATAAATTTTTGAGGGCATTCCATAATAGGGGCGATTGCTTGGTTAATAACCATTGTGCAATATAAGGATATCCGACTTTGTAAGCCTGAAAATCAGGATTAAATTTGAGAGCTATTCCTTCTATGGTGGCAAAGCATCGAAAAACCAACACGTAGAATTTAGGAATTTGCCAGGAATATTCGTAAATTAAACTTAATAGCTTCTCAAAAATTTGCTTGAAGCCAAATTCAGCGAGAGTAGTTTCCCGAATATTGCCAAACATCAGAGCCAGTTTGGGAATTAAGGGAACTAAGTCAGTTTGTGGGGGTAGAAAATCTAATAAAACAAGGTCTTCAGCAAGGGCTGCAAAATCACCAGCTATTAAATGTAAAAAGAAGACTATCAAAAAGTCACGCGTCTCTGGTTCAACTTCGCTCATCATGCCAAAATCCAGGTAAGCTAATTTCCCATCAGGAGTTATTAGTATATTACCAGGGTGAGGATCAGCATGAAAAAACCCACCGTTGAGGAGTTGTTGTAAAGAAAATTTAAATTCTAGAGAAATTAAATCAGCAGGCTCTAATCCTTGGGTGCGAATTACCTTTGTTGAAGTGATTTTTGTGCCATTGACCCACTCCATTGTCAGGACTCGGCTCGTGGTGTATTTTAAATAAATACGTGGTACATAAATTTGCGGCAAATTACCGTAGAGTTGAGCAAATTTCTGGGCATTTAAACCTTCTTGAACATAGTCCATTTCTTTAAAAATACTATTAGCAAGTTCATCGGTCAAAGCTCTAATATTGGTGTGGATGAATGAAATATTTTTTTGTATCCAAGTTGATAATTGCTGTAGCAAGTAAATATCTAGAACAAGAATATCGATGATTCCAGGACGTTGCACCTTGACAGCAACGATTTCACCTGTCTGGAGTTTTCCTTTGTAAACTTGTCCTAAAGAAGCTGATGCTACAGGTTCAGGATTCAGTTCGGCATAGATTTGGTCATAGGGACATCCGAGTTCTTCTTCTATTACCTTATAAGCTTGATCATTAGGGAAGGGAGGCAATTGGTCTTGCAGACTTGCAAGTTCGTCCACATAAATAGGTGGTATAAGATCGGGACGACAAGAAAGTACTTGTCCCAACTTAATGAATGTTGGACCTAACTGAATCAGCTTCTGCACTAAGATTTTGGCTCGTAGCTGCTGATTCCGTAGCAAGCGCCGAGTTAGCCAGTCCCAGACCAGGAGGATGGCGAACGAGAAAAACGAATTTAAAATAGTCAAGCGACGTGACCAAAGTTTCCCAGGCGGCTGGCTGTGGTTAGCAATAGCGGCAAGATTATCTGGTAATGGTACTGTACTGTGTTTCATTTTTAAGTATAAAATTCATAAGAGTAGTATAAGGTATGAAACAACGAAGTCCACCACCAAAAAATACAGATTTTGGTAGTGAAAGAAATGCGGCTCTGGTAACAGAGACTGGAAGAATTCCTAAAACAGGATAGGAATTAGAGCAAAAAATTTGCTTCAACAATCCCTCATCCCCAGTCTCGTTTACTTGATGATAGTTATCTCTTCATCACTATTGACGCTGCTGGTATTTTTATTACCATTTAAGTCGCTAATTTTTTGAGCGGGATTGACATATTTATCTCTGTTGATCACGTAGCAGTTCGAGCAGAAAAGGACGTGCAATATCCTTGACAGGACGAGTCAACTCACTCCAAAATTTTTGCTGCTCCTCCAATAATTCAATATAAGTTTCTGGGCTGTGTGGAAAGGGAACGCTAAACGGGATACGGAAAAGTCCGCCAAGGGAGATTGACGCGCTTTGACCACTACCTAATCCCATCACTGTAATCGCTTCGCCACCGTTAGCATACTTGCCAATGTAAGTGTTTCCGACCTGTAGTCCTTCAGGAGCGATCGCAGAGATGGGGAAGGGAGGATCGTAAGGATATGTGGGAACTATATCTAAAGCATTTTCGATGCGATAACTAAGGTCTGCGCCTATTTGCTTGTTATAGTAATCTACAAATTGTTGATTACCAATTTTAGGTGATGCGATCGCATAAACTTTGATCAGAAATCCCCCAGCTTGAACAGAGCCGAACCAACGTCGTAGCGATAAACCAACGACTTGGCTCAAGGCTCCACCCAAGCCGAAACCAGTTGACCATACCTCTATAGGTTCAGTTAACGGTGATAGCTTAGATAAAAGCTGCTCCTCAAAAAATTGTAAAATTTTCTCCAGTTCTTCATTGTTATCAATTTCACCGTCAGCAATGACTTTCGCAACTAAATCTTGAGCTTGTTGCTCAAACTCTGATCCCAGTCGTATTGCTCCCGCATTAGCCAAAGCAGTAATGCAGGCGAATTTCCGCAGGGGAGGTAAGTGATTGAGCCGGCGGAAATCTGAGGGTTTTAGCTCACCCCGCAGAGTCTTGAAGAAGTATTGAATTTCATCAGCTACTGACTCAAAGGGCAGATGAAGCCCTTGCACAACTTTTGCCTTTTGCACAGCCAACGAGCCGTAATCAATTAGTTTCCAATCTACATCAGAAACTATATTATCCAAGTTGACCGTACCTTTATCATTAACGGATGTGCCTCGTAAGGAAACTGCGTACTGATGAGCAACTCCCGATTGAGTATTTTTGAGAATTAGTCCCCGAATATTCGTGTCATCATTACGGATGGTGTGAACTAACTCCCATCCCTGATTCTTATAGGTAGCCTTGTAAAATTTCTTTAGCTCTTCATCGTCAACACTGTCATCATCATACTCGAAAAAATCAAAGGCATATTTAGAAAGATTTGCCATCAGGATAGCTTCATCAAAACTAAAGCCTTTACGCAACTTCAAGACTGGTTGACTGGGTTGTCGATTTTCAGGAATAACTGAGGGTTCAGGAGGTTGTACTGGTTGTCTGGGTTGTCGATTCTCAGGAATAACTGAGGATTCAGGAGGTTTTACTGGTTCACTTGGTTGCTGATTTTCAGGAATAGATATCGGTTGGCAATAAATCCCCAAGCGCACTAAAAAATTTTGCGGTCCCCCATGAGAGCCGAAAAAGCCGATAATTTCCTGCCCTTCTGGTGCTTCAAAAACGAAAGCTTCAACAATTTCTTGTTTTCCACTTTTCCCCCCAAAAACTGGCGATTTAACTCCTTTTTTAGTTTCAAATTGGATGGTGATAATCTCTTCTTTGGGATATCCTGGTGCTTGACTTCCCCAAGTTCCGCTTACTTTGATGAGATAATCTCCTGGTTGTAGGGAAAATTCTCCTTCTGTACCTAAGCTATTGCCAACTAAGGCTGAACGATAGGTTTCTCCAGAACTAGAGGCAATATTTTCATATTCAACCTGAAGCGAGCAAATTGGCCAAAGTGCATTGATAAATAATGTTTTTAATCGTGATTTTGGGGCTGTATCTTTAGGTAAAAATTCAAAATCTGTCGCTGATATTGAGCCACCTTTGGTACCAACTTTGACAAACTTAGAGACGGGCGGCTGAGTTGCTACTTTAATTGGCAATTCTTCTTGCTTCCAAATAGCACCATTAATTGTGCCATTATTGCCTTTACCTGTCTTGTCAGTAGCGACATTACCCGAACCTTCATTCAAGGGCAAATAAGCAACTAAACCATCCTCATTTCCTGTCAGATGCTGATTCATCTTTGCCTGAATTTCTGTCACTGTCAGGGCTTTATTCCACACACCAACTTCTGCAATTTGACCAGGATAGAAATATTGCGGATTTGCTTCGGTGAAACCAGCACCGATTCGCAAAGGACATTGGGTATTAAGTGCGTAACCCACATTTTTGCTGCAAACTTCTGTTCCATTGACATAAAGTTTCAGTTGTTTGCCATCATAGGTAGTTGCTATATGAGTCCAAGCATTAAGAATTACGTCTAAACCAGCAACAATTTCCCAAGCCTGTGTATCATTACCAACCCAAGCCTGCCACTTATTATTATCTCCTGCGTAGATAATATAACCTTTTGATAAGGGGCTTGCATCACGGGATGTAATCACAGAACGCCAAGTTCCCTCACCTCCAACAACTTTTACCCAAGCGGAAACAGTAAATACATTAGGATTAAGGGATTGACTGTAAGGAACTTCTATATAATCATCCTTACCATCAAATTGTAAAACAGATGATTTGCTAGAAATAATCGCTGGTTCTAATTTAGATGGTTCACTTCCAGAAGTCGCTTGAGGTGGTATAACTAGTATGGGTTGGGGAGTTTCACCTCCAGTTGTCTTCACTGAAGTAGAAAGATTAGATCGATCAACATAGACAAAAGTCTCCCAAGTTGATCGGGTTGGTCGATTAGCTACTACTTCACCTCCGCCACCTGCTTCAGCACAGACATACTGACCATTATTAGCTTGCAGTGCTATTTGGTTATTGCCTAAATTATGAACTTTAAAAGTTTCCCAAGCATTAATCTGAGAGCGATTAGCTACTACTTTACCTCCGCCACCTGCTTCGGCACAGACATACTGACCATTATTAGCTTGCAGTGCTATTTTATCGGGGAGGGTAAATTTAGATGATTCACCTCCAGAAGTCGGTTGAGGGGGTGCAACTATAATCGCTGGTTCTAATTTGAAAGGCAGTTCTTCTTGCTTCCAAATAGCACCATTAATTGTGCCATTATTGCCTTTACCTGTCTTGTCAGTAGCGACATTACCCGAACCTTCATTCAAGGGCAAATAAGCAACTAAACCATCCTCATTTCCTGTCAGATGCTGATTCATCTTTGCCTGAATTTCTATCACTGTCAGGGCTTTATTCCACACACCAACTTCTGCAATTTGACCAGGATAGAAATATTGCGGATTTGCTTCGGTGAAACCAGCACCGATTCGCAAAGGACATTGGGTATTAAGTGCGTAACCTACATTTTTGCTGCAAACTTCTGTTCCATTGACATAAAGTTTCAGTTGTTTGCCATCATAGGTAGTTGCTATATGAGTCCAAGCATTAAGAATTACGTCTAAACCAGCAACAATTTCCCAAGCCTGTGTATCATTACCAACCCAAGCCTGCCACTTATTATTATCTCCTGCGTAGATAATATAACCTTTTGATAAGGGACTTGCATCACGGGATGTAATCACAGAACGCCAAGTTCCCTCACCTCCAACAACTTTTACCCAAGCAGAAACAGTAAATACATTAGGATTAAGGGATTGACTGTAAGGAACTTCTACATAATCATCCTGACCATCAAATTGTAAAACAGATGATTTGCTAGAAATAATCGCTGGTTCTAATTTAGATGGTTCACTTCCAGAAGTCGGTTGAGGTGGTATAACTGGTGTGGGTTGAGGGGGTGTAACCGTAATTGCTGGTTCTAATAGGAAAGGGAGTTCTTCTTGCTGCCAAATAGCACCATTAATTGTGCCGTGATTAGCATTGCTAGTTTTATCATTAACATCCCCATTCAAGGGATAATAACCGACTAATCCTGACTCATTTCCCGCCAGACGGGAGTTCATATTTTGCTTGATTTCTGTTTGCGTTCGTGCAGTATTCCAGATACGAAATTCTGTTAAAGAGCCTTTCCAATAGTTACTACCAATTACATAAGACCCAATAACAAATTTTTCAATTCCGCTTAAAGTTTTTGTATTTCCCTCACCTTGATGCCAGATTTCTCCCTGGCGATAAATGTACATTTTTCCGGTGGTAACATCTTTGACAAAAGCCCAATGTATCCAGCTATTATATTCTTCTAATTTAACTCCTTTGTCGATGCGATTATACCCATTTTCATTACCAGCATCCCAAAAAATCCAAGAATTTCCCCAAGGTAAATGAACATTTAAAACGCGAGAATTCTGGGCATTATGAGCTTCAATAACACTGGTGGATTCTGTAACACTATTTTCTCCTTTAGCCCAAAATTCGATGGTGATTGCCTTGTCAATAGTGGGAAAACCTTTAGGCAGGGTAAGATTATCATTTATCCCATCAAAGGTCAGCACAGATTGGAAATTTTCCAACGTTACTGGTAGAATCGGTTGGCAATAAATTCCCAAGCGCACTAACAAATCCTGGGAACCGCCATGAGAACCAAAAAAACCAATAATTTCTTGCCCTTCTGGAGCTTCTAAAACAAAAGGTTCGACTTCTGTTCTTCCGCTGCCTCCGCCGAAGATTGGAGATTTAATGCCTTTTTTGGTTTCAAATTGGATGGTGATAATTTCTTCTTTAGGATATCCTGGTGCTTGCCGTCCCCAAGTTCCACTTATTTTAGTAAGATAATCTCCTGGTTGTATAGAGACTTCTTTTCTGTTACCGCCACCACTTCCAACTATTGCTGAAAAATAAGTTTCCGCAGAAGTAGAGATGATATTTTCGTATTCTACTTGAAGTCTACTAATTGCCCAAGCTTCATTCAGCAAAACGCTTTTTAAGCGTGATTTTGAGGCTGTGTTGTCAGGTAACAATTTAAAATCTATCCCTGATATTGAGCCACCTATGGAACCGACTTTGGCAAACTTAGATCCTGGCGACTGAGTAGCTACTTCATCATTGACTGCCGCTTGAATTGGCAGTTCTTCTTGCTTCCAAGTAGCACCGTTAATTGTGCCATGATTAGCATTGCTAGTTTTATCATTACCATCCCCATTCAAGGGATAATAACCGACTAATCCTGGCTCATTTCCCACCAAACGCGAGTTCATATTTTGCTGAATTTCTTCTAGCGTGCGAGGAATATTCCACAGGCGAAGATCAGCAATTTGTCCTGCGAAAAAACGTCGAGTTCCTCCTCCTTTGCTGATAGAAGTACCCGCCGCTACATATAGAGGAGAACTATTTTGTGTAGATTGAATTGTTGTATCTTGGGTTTGGCTTTGTTCAATACCATCAACATACAAGAACAATTGGGAGTCTTGTTTCACAAAAGCTACATGATGAAATTTTTCGTCATTAACCACTATTTTCGAGGAAAGCGAGGGATTTTTTCCATCATAGCGAGAGCCATAGACTGTTCCCTTGCTAGAACTATAACGAATAGAATAGGGAAAAGCACTGCCTTGCCATTTTTCAATAATGTTGACATCAAAAATCGTATTAGCTCCGGGTTCAATTGTGCCAACTTTTAACCACAGTTCGATGCAGAAATTTTGATTTTGATCAAAGTTAATAGCATTTTGGTTGGGAATAAGTAGGTAATCATCTTGTCCATCAAACGCTAACACGGATTGGTTGGAAATCAGATTATTTGACATAATGCTCATTACCTCAATGCTTGCTGAATAAGTATAGAAATTGAATCTAGCTGTCACAGAGATTGAAAAATCAAGAGTTGGTTGATTAGTTCTGAAATTTATACAGTAGATATCTCCAAAAATGAAATATGCGTATCCTAGAACCCTTGTAGAGACGTGACCTGGGTAGGGATTCTCGGCTCTACAATATTTTTCACCAGATGTCTAGTTATTTATGGTGAAAAAGCAAGGGTTTTATATCATGTTCGCTTAATTACTTAATTAAAAAAACTTTCCCCGTCCCCGCGTCCCCGCGTCAGCCCTAACTATAAGTCTTTAACCGAACACGATATTAGACATCTGTATTCAATGATATTGCACTTGTCTGCACAGAAAAGTCTGTAAACCTTGGTGACTAGAAGAGTTCCTAAAATATGGGAGGAATTAGAGTCAAAAATTTGATCCAATTCCTCATTCTCAGTCTCTTTTACTTGATGATAGTTATATCTTCATTACTATGGACGCTGCTGGTATTTCGATCGAGTTCTACATCTATTTTATTTTCATCACGCAGTATTTCGACCAAAAAAGGACGTGCAATATCTTTCACGGGACGAGCTAACTGACTCCAAAATTTTTGCTGCTCCTGCAATAATTCAATATAAGTTTCAGGGCTGTGTGGAAAGGGAACACTAAACGGGATACTGAAAAGTCCGCCAAAGGATATAGACGCGCTTTGACCACTACCGAATCCCGTCACTGTAATCGCTTCCCCACCGTTAGCATATTCACCAATGAAAAAATTACCGATCTGTAGTCCTTCAGGAGCGATCGCAGAAATCGGGAGGGGAGGATTGAGGGGAATAGTTGGAATATTATCCAATGTATTTTCGATGCGATAGCTCAGTTCTGCTCCTATTTGCTGGTTGTAGAAATCTACAAACGCTTGATTTCCAATTTTACAGGCGGCGATCGCATAAACTTTGATCAGCAATCCCCCAGATGCAACAGAACCGAACCAGCGTCGCAGAGCCAGAGCAGCCAGTTCAGACATCGAGCCACCCAAACTGTGACCTGTTGACCATACCTCTATGGTTTCTGTTAAGGGTGATTGCTTAGATACAAGCTCCTCTTCTACAAATTGAAAAATTTTCTCTAGTTCTTCATCGTTATCCACTTCACCGTCAGCAAGCACTTTCGCAATTAAATCTTGAGTTTGTTGTTCAAACTCTGTACCCAGTAGAATTGCTCCCGCATCTATCATAGCGGTGATGCAGGCAAATTTTCGCAGGGGTGGTAAATCATGGAGATACCGTAAATCTGCTGATTTTAACTCGCCCCGCAGAGTTCTGAAGAAGCATTGAATTTCATCAGCCACTGACTCAAAGGCCAGATGAAACCCGCGCACGACTTTTGCACGTTGGACAGACAAAGAGCCGTAATCTGTCAGTTTCCAATCTACATCAGAAACTACATTATCCAAGTTGACGGCTCCTTTATCAATACCTGCTGAACCTCGGAAGGCAATTGCGTACTGATGTGCCACTCCCGATTGCGTATTTTTGAGAATTAGTCCCCGAGTATTGGCCTGGTCGTTACGAATGGTGTGGACTAACTGCCATCCCTGGTTTTTATAAAGAGCCTGGTAAACTGTCTTTAGCTCTACATCGTCAACACTGCTATCATCATACTGAAAAACATCATAGGCATACTTAGACAGAGTTGTCATCAGGATAGCTTCATCAAAACTAAAGCCTTTACGCAACTTCAACGATGTAGTCATTGTGAGGTCTCCATTTTATGAATTTTAATGAGGATCGGGTATAAACTAGAACTGCACTAGTCAATTCTAATCAGATCTAACCAGAGGTTGTATCGGGGATACAATCAAGGTATCGTGTTAGTATTTCTGCGATCGCAGACGCATGGGGATGTCGTAGTAAGGTAAGATGATTGCCGGGTACGTTATGTACATCGACACCACCTTTTACTAACTCACCCCAACCCCAAGTTTCATCTTGGTCAAGCTGGATATCACTTGTTTTCACAAGGATAGCTTTGCCATCATAAGATGGTGCTTTATAGCGGTATAAAGCGTCACCATTCGCTATCCCTATCTGCCATAGACGAAGTATGACACGAACTTGCTCACATCTTTTTATGATCTGGGGATTTTGGGTAGCACCACGATGACCCAAAAATGACAGCATCCCTTTGATTAAACCTTTAGTCTGATCAGCAGCTTTGGATTGCTGCAAAGATGATGGTTCAGTTGCTCTGACCTGGATAATGTAATCGTAGATCAACGGCCACATATCCGGCACACTTACTATTAAACCAGCTATTCTCCAGAGATCTTCGGCTTTGTAGCCTGTTTTCAAATCAGGAGGAGAATCAAAGAGTACCAATAAATCCACATCCTGATTTGCTTGTTTGAGACGAACAGCCATTTCATAAACAATGTAGGCTCCTAGTGACCAGCCAGCTAGTAAGTAGGGGCCTTGAGGTTGAACTGAACGGATGACTTCAATGTAATAAGCAGCCATGTCTTCAACTCGCCTCAAAGGCTGTTTCTCTCCCTGCAATCCTGGTGCTTGTATCCCATAGACAGGGTGATCAGAACCAAGCTGATAGACTACAGGGTAATAGGGAAAGACTATACCAGCCATCGGGTGAATCCAGAAAAAAGGCTGCTTGCTGCCACCTGGTTTGATGGGGACTAGGCAGGGATAAGATTTGAGAGCATCTTCAATATCCGTGTTACCATTTGCCAGTTCTCCTGATGATTGATCCGGCTTTTCAATAATTTGGGCTAATTCTGCAATGGTGGAAGACTGGAACAGAACCCACAGTTGCAGATCACTCCCAAAAGTCTCCTGTATCTGAGATACAATTTGCGCTGCTAGTACCGAATGACCACCTAGTGTAAAGAAGTTATCATGGATACTTATTTTTTCCAGACCTAGTACTTGTTTAAAGATTTCAGCTAACTGACGTTCAACTTGATTGCGAGGTTCTGTTTGTTCAGAAACCTTCAATCCCGTGTAAGTATGAGTTAACTGTTTGAGGTCAACTTCCCCTGCATCTGTCAAAGGCATTTCATCCAGTTGGACGAAATTACAGCGAGTGGGAGTACCAAAGCGATCGCATACTTGCAATTGCTCAACGGATAATTCGCGAGTGTTGGCTGTGAATAAGGCTGTTAATTGCTGTAAACTTTGACAATCTAATGTAAATCGCTGAATATGCGACTTGCCAGCATCCAATCCGATGAAAAGATGGTTAGAGCGATGTGCTAACGCTACTAACAAGGAATCGATTCCTTGGGAGGGCGAAAGAGCATCGAATCCTTTAGCTCTACTCAAATCTTTCATGGGATAGCCACGACTCATACCCGTTTCGTCCCACATACTCCAACTCAAGCAATAGCTCTGCCAGGAACTATGTTGTCTTTGATAAGTACTAAAGGCTTCTAGAAAACTATTGGCTGCTGCATAAGCACCCACACCTGTACCCCCAAAGAAACTATTGACTGAGGAAAAATGGATGAAAAAACCAGATTGGTGATTTTGCAGCAGGTGATGGAGTACCCAAGTTCCCATTACCTTCTGTTGCAAGCCAGCGACTAAACTTTCTTTCGTTTCCGACGCGATTAGGTGTTCTGGCAAACCTCCTGCTAAATGAATTACTCCATCAATTTGAGTATTCCACTCGGATGATACCAAATAAAGGGTCTGTTTCATGTCATCCAGATTACAAATATCAACAGCTTGATAGAGAACTGTTCCTGGAAGTTGTCTTAACTGTTGATATGCTTGAATTTTGGCTGAGAGTTTATCTTCACCTTCTTGATAATTCTTCCAAGTGCTTTCATCTGGTAAAGGTGTTCGACCAATTAATAATAAACGGGCTTGGTAATGCTTTAATAGATATTTAGCAATCTTAACACCAATGCCTCCAAGTCCACCAGTAATTAAATAGACTCCACCGTGTTTAAAAGGAAGTTCTTGCTGTTCTTGTTCTGCAAAATCTGTCTTTTTTAGACGAGGAATTAACCTTTGTCCATTTCTGTAAGCAACTTCCGATTCTGGAATTAAAACAGAAAACTCTGCCAGTAAATAAGTTCTATTAATTTCCACCGCAGCAATAGGCAGATCAATATGACGACAGTCTAACCAAGGTATTTCCTGTGGGATAGTTTTGAGGAAGCCTAAAACTGTTGCTTTTTGATATGTAATCGCGTCAGTTGGTAAAATAAATTGACTGCAACTAGCTACAAACAATAACTGTATACGCTCTTTTGTTTCATGCAACTTCTCTATTGCTTTCACTAAAAACAGTAAGCTATAGAGTCCTTTTTGTTGACTAACCTCAAGAGTTTCCAGGTTGGGAATACCATCATTATAGGTTTCATAATTCCAGAGGTGGAAAATATGACCAATGGTATAATTGTTAGTTATTAATGATTTTATTAAATGGTGATAATCTTCTTCATGGGCAGGATTGATCACATAATGTTCACTGCTCAAATGAGCAAAATTATTTCCTGCCTCAACTTTAATACAAGGATAATTTTGAGCTTCCAGTCTTTGACAAACTGATTGTCCTAATCCTAAATCATCAACAAAGACTATCACCGCTTGTTTGACATTTAAAAGAGGATTAATTCGAGCTTGTTTTTGACACCAAACTTTCTCATAGAACCAATCAGGAATTGTATTTTTGCCTAGAAGAATGTCGATGTCTTGAATTAGGGAATTAAAATCACCAGACTCTAGTTTCTTTCTCAGTTGAGAACGCTGAATTTTGCCACTTGTGGTTTTAGGAAATTCCTGACTTTCTACAGGAATCACATAGTAAGGAGTAATTCCTAACTGAGCCGCAACTTCTATTTTGATGGCTTGAATAACTTCTAAATTAGGTTGAGATTCTGTTTTTTCCGGTGAAAAGAAAATGGCTAATCCTTCAGTTCCTGTTTTTTGATTTGAGAATGCACAAGCACCTGCATAGGTGGGAGTTACACCTGCAATGCTATTGACAATATCTTCGATTTCATAGCAGTAATAATTAGCTCCATTAATGATAATGACTTCCTTCTCTCGTCCGGTCAAAACTAAATGACCATTCAGAATAAAACCCAAGTCTCCTGAATTAAACCAACCATCTCCAACAAAAGCTTCTGCATTAGCTTGAGGATTACTTAAATAACCTGGAGTGACGACTTTTCCCTTAATCTGAAAACGCCCGATTACACCTTCTGGTAAAAGGTAATTTTTATCATCAGTTATGCGAATTTGCACTCCCGGAACTGGACGACCAAGGTTAATAAACTCAATCACATCAACGCTAGAATCTGTTGTTTTTTCTAACTGACCGCCAACAGAAGATTTTTTAATTCGATAAATATCAGTTTGCTCGTTAAACTGATTTTGATAAGTCATACAAGTACAGACTTCAGCCATACCAAAAGCTGGTTGCATAACTTGAGAAGCAATACCAAAAGGTGCAACGGAATTCAAAAATTCTCGTACAACTCTAGGAGTGACCTGTTCTCCTGCATTCATCAAGAATTTAACTGAAGAGAGATCCCTATTTTTACCAGGAGTTTTTGTCAGTGCATCACTAATTAACTTAAATCCAAAGTTTGGTGACCAACTGTGAGAAACTCGATATTCCTCCATCAAATCTAACCATTTTAAGGGGTTAGCTAAGATAACTGCTGTTTCTACTTCGATTTGTTGACAACCCAAATATGTATCTTTGAAGTGGCACGTTAATATCGGTACAACATGGTCAACAGGCAACCAATTCAGGCTAACATTTTCAGTTTCATATCCATTAAATTGTTTAGCTGCATGGATATGAGCGATGATACCTTGATGAGTTTCTTGAATACACTTAGGAACTCCCGTACTACCAGAGGTTAGCTGTAAGAAAGCTACATCATCAGGACGACAGGGATAAATTTCTGAGGTTGGTGAGTAGTTTCTTAACTTTCCTACAGAAGAAATTTTTAATTCTGGTAGGGCTAGTGATGAGGGCAAATTTTCCAGAGGTTCAATTAGAGAATCACTCGCTAAAATACATGGGTGTTCGAGTAATTCCCATGTATTGTATAGCTTATTAACAACTGCATTTTTCTCTGTGTAAGTGGGGGCTACAGCTACAGTTACAGGCTGAATTCCTCCCAGAATGCACGCCCATAAAGTGGGAAAATAATCTCGCAGAGATGCAATTTGCAGAATAACTCGTTGTCCTGGTTGCAAGCCTTGATTTCGCAAGCCGTTAAGAATGCGTTTAGCTTCATCTAATAGGTTACTGTATGTCTGAAATTCCTGTTCGCCTTTTGCAGAGATGTAAGTAATACCTTGATTTTTGGATCGAGTTGCTGTTTGAATTAATGCTGCTGTTAAAGTTTGGGGAGCATCTTCTGGAATATTCAGCGAACCACCATCACTAATCGCAGGTGTTGTCAATTGTGGTGTTTCTGTAGATACAAGACCAACAACAGAGGCGGTTTCAGCAATCGGTAAGGAAATTGCTGTGTTATTTATTCCTGGTGGTAGTAGTTTTGCTAAGTGGAGTGGTGGAGGTGAAGATGTGTGACGTGAACTCGCAATTACTACTGCTTGATCAATTTCGGGATGGCTGTTTAATTGTTGCTGCCATTTTTCTATAAGTTTAGTATCAATCACTTCTAAAGATGTCAAAACCTGCTCATCAATTTGCCCTGTTGCTGTTAACGGCAAATTAGATACTTGCACATAAGCAACTGGCAACATATAACCGAGCAAGTTAGCCTGCAAGTGAGCATTTAGAGACTCATTTGATAAGGATTTTGAGCCAACCACGTAAGCAACGAGTTTCCCTTCCCGCGCCAGAACATAACAATCTTCTATACCAGAAATTGATAGTAACTCTTGCTCTACTGTCTGGAAATTGATCCGGTGTCCTCCAATCCAGGCTTGCCTTTGTATTAATCCCAGCACCTCTAGAGATCCATCTCGGCGCAAACGACCCCATGTTCCAGTTCTCAACAAACTTCCTAGTGAAGGATGTTCCAGAACCTCAGTGATAGAGTGATTTATATTTAAATGGGCATCACCAATATAACCAATATAAATCTCTCCTTCTACACCAAAAGGAAGCAATTCTTGATGATTATCTAATACATAAATTGGTGAATTATCTGCCCATTCATGATCAATAAATTTATTATTTTGAGCCTTGATAGCAGGGTCTTGACATACCGTTAATATCTGCTCTTGTTCTGCTTGAGATAAAAGCGGTAGTTGACTAACTTTTTGCTGGGGATTGGATATAATTCCTGCTAATAAATTTTGGAAATGACCTGCCATCTGGGCAATAGTCTGTTCATCAAATAAATCGGTGTTGTACCGGAAAAACCCAACTAGATCTGAACTTCCTTCTGACATCATCAAGTCTAGATCAAACTGTCCTTCCATCTGGGACATTTCATAAGGTTTTAATTTAAATCCTTCTCGATCTACTTCACCACCTAATAATAGTTGCTGGCTATAGGGAAACTGCCGTAAGTTTTGCAAAACAAAGTTGAATAAAGCCTGAAATATAGGGGAACGGCTGGGATCGCGTTTTGATTGTAATCGTTCTACCAGCAAAGCAAAGGGAAAATCTTGATGTACTAATGCTTCCGATACGCAGGAGCGAATTTGAGAGAGAAACTCCTGAAAACTGGGACTTTCTGAGAAATTCACCCGCACCACAACTGGATCAACAAAGTAGCCAACTAGTGGCATAAATTCAGATTTAGTTCTACCGGAAGAAGGAACACCAACTAAAATATCTTCCTGTCCTGTGTAACGATAGAGGAGAATCTGAAATGCGGCCAGCAGCACCATAGATTGAGTCGCACCTTCTCTTTGAGCTAACTGTTTGAGTTGTTCTGTCAGCTTTGGAGATAGTGTGAATCTATGAGAAGCGCCGTTATAGGTTTGTATAGATGGTCGTGGTCTGTCTGTTGGTAAATTGAGTACAGGTAAGTCTCCAGCCAGTTGTTTTTGCCAGTAGTTCCAAAGTTTTTCTCCTTGATTACTTGTCAACAATTCTCTTTGCCAACGCACATAATCTATGTAGGAGTTCTTCAGAGGAGTCAGAGGTGGCTCAACCCCTGACTCTAGGGCAGGATAGGTCATGATCATTTCTTCCATCAGTAATGGAAGACACCACGCATCAATGGCAATATGATGTACTGTTAGTAACAAAATATGTTCTTGTTCAGAGCGAGTAAATAAACTCACCCGCATTACCGACCCATTTTCCAGGTCAAAAGGTTGTTGGGATTCTTGAAAAACCTGCTGATGAAGTTCCTGCTCGCTCCAAGTAGAAGCATTTATCTGCTGAAAGTTTGGTAACTGGGTTTGATGGATCTTTTGAACTGACTTGTTACCTTGTTTGGGAAAACTGCTACGCAACTGTGGATGACGTTCAATTAAAGTCTGGAAAGTCTTTTGCAAAGTCGTAACATTGACAGAGGAACAGATACGACAGGTAAATGCCACATTGTAAAATCCATTCTCTGGTGCTAATTGCCACAGAAACCACATGGCTTGTTGGCCATAGGAGAGGGGATAAACATTTAAAATATCTGGGGAATCATGGAGTATCTGTAAAATTTCAGTTTTGTGCTGTTGTAGTTGAGCAATGACATCAGCAGTTAAGACGGACTGGGAACCACCAATACGTAGTTTTTCTCCGTTAAGTCCTAATTTAACTCCTTTCAAAGAAAGGTCTTGTAAAAATTCTACTATCATATTTCTATCTCAATCCAATCACTATTTTTGACGTTCACTAGCTGAAATTGATCATTACTTTCTGCCTTCACAGTTTGAGTAACATTTATCGGAATTAGTTGATGGTTGATCTGAGTTGATAGGGTGACAATAGTTGCCCCTTCCATAAAAATATTAATAGGAATATCTAAATTCAAATCCGTTTGAATCTGATTTCGCAATTCCGTAAGCATGAGAGAGTCCATGCCCATTTCAAAAAAATTTTGCTCTGTGTTCGGCAATTGAGAGCCTTTAAATCCTAAAATCCTGCCGATTTGCTCCTGAAGATAAGTTATTAATAGAGTCAAGTGATCGCTGCGCTCGCCGAAGGCATCGCTTGACTCTGCCGTTTCTATCTGTTGTAAGATTTTGGCATTTTGGTTGGAAATTGATGTTTTTGTTGCTTGTTGTTCTATTTCGAGCTTTTTTGGCAGAGATTGCTTTTGAGGCTGAATAGTACCTGTGTCAATCCAATATCGCTCTCTTTGAAATGGATATGTGGGTAGTGCAACTTTTGTCCGCTGATAATCACGGTCAAATCCTGACCAATCTACTTTGACTCCGGCTACAAACAACTGCCCTAAACTAGAGAGCATGACTTGCCATTCGTCCATCCCCGGAAGCAAAGAAGGTAGCCACATACCCTCATTGGCAAGTTGGCATTCACGCTCCATGCCCAATAAAATGGGCTTTGAACCAATTTCTAAGAATACTTTATACCCAAGTTGATGCAATGTCTGCATACTTTTAGCAAACTGCACCGCACCAGATACATGATTGATCCAGTATTGTGCTGTTGCAATATCCTCATCAGCCAGATTACCAGTAACGTTGGATATTAATGATATTTGCGGCTGATTGTATGTGACTTGATTAGCTATGGCTGAAAATTCTGCCATCAATCTTCCACGATGGGCAATGAGTTTGAGTGCATCTTCTAAGCTGAAAACCCCTGCTACAGTTGCTGCAACATATTCGCCGATATTATGCCCCATGACTGCATTTGGTTGAATACCCCAAGATTTCCAAAGTTGATACAATGCATATTCAAAGGCAAATAACGCTGGTTGAGTATAGGCGGTTTGCTCTAATAATAATGATGCAATTTGTTCTTCGGCTTGGTCAGGATATAGTATCTCTAACAGCGAATGTTCCAGATAGGGACGTAATATCTCATTGCACTGCTCAATGGCTTGGCGGAAGATGGGCTGAGTGTGGTAGAGTTGCCTTCCCATGTTGATGTACTGGCAGCCTTCTCCAGTAAATAGGAAGGCGATTTTCGACGGCTTTTTACTTGCTTGATTGCTGAACAATCCAGTAGTATGGTTTCCTGTTTCAAAAGCGGCTAGTTGTGCGATTAGTTGCTCTTTTGAGTTAATTACAACTGCTAAACGGTGCTGAAAATGCGATCGCCCGACCTTCGCCGTAAAACAAATATCTGCTAATTCTAGTTTTGGATGAGCCTGAAGGTGACTTTGATAGCGACTGACCAATGCTTGTAAAGCTGGCTCAGTTTTTGCAGATATGGTTAATAAATGACTTGAACGCTCCTGCAAATTTTGATTTTTGACTTGAGGGGGCGCTTCTTCTAAAATCACATGAGCATTCGTACCGCCAAAACCAAAGGCACTCACCCCGGCTAATCTAGGTTCTTTTTGGGCTGGCCATTGCTGGAGTTCTGTGGGAATTTGAATAGGAGTGTTTTTAATTTTAATGTAAGGATTTAACTCTTTAAGATGCAGATGAGCCGGAATCTCACCATGTTGTAGCGATAAAACTACTTTTATTAACCCGGCAATCCCAGAAGCTGCTTCCGAATGACCAATATTTGTCTTGACTGAACCAATCCAACAAGGTTGATTTACTTCCCTACCTTCCATCAGCACCGCTTTGAGAGAATTCACCTCAATGCTGTCTCCCAAAGGTGTTGCCGTACCTTGAGTCTCGACATAGCTGATCTGTGATGGTTTAACCCCAGCCTTGGCTAAAGCTTGGCGAATAACTGCTTGTTGAGAAGGCCCATTGGGGGCTGTCAGTCCATTACTGAGTCCATTTTGGTTAACAGCTGAACCTCTAATAATTCCTTGAATATTGTCTCCATCCCTCAGTGCATCAGCAAGACGTTTTAGGACTACAACTCCACATCCTTCTCCCCGGACATAACCATCCGCAGCAGCATCAAAGGTTTTGCAACGACCGTCTGCTGCCATCATTTGGGCATGAGAGAGGGAGATTGTTGCTTCTGATGACAAAATTAGGTTAACTCCCCCAGCCAGACACAGATTAGACTCTCCACTTAACAAACTTTGGCAAGCATAATGAATGGCTACCAGTGATGAAGAACAAGCAGTATCTATGACTAAACTTGGTCCTTGTAGATTTAGTAAATATGATAAGCGATTAGCAATAATCCCCAAACTCGTGCCAACTGCATTATAAGCGTTAATTTGAGCATTTTCTTTGGCTAAGATGACACCGTAGTCATAGTTAGTAGCACCTAAAAAAACCCCCGTTTGAGTACCACTAAGTTCCGTAGATGGTAATATTCCTGCATTTTCCAAACTTTCCCAAGCAACTTCCAAAAGCAACCTTTGCTGAGGATCTATACGTTCTGCTTCTCTGGGAGAAATTTGAAAAAAATTAGGATCAAAGTACTCTACTTGTTCTAAAAAGCCACCTTTTATGCTTTTTGATTTGCCAGTGGTAGGGACTACGGAATGCTCATGCAAGGAGTCCCAATCAAAAGGTCGTGATGATAGCTCCCTAATCACATCTACTTTATTAGCTAGAAGTTCCCAGAAAGATGATGGATTATCAGCACCTGGAAAACGGCAACCAACTCCTATAATTGCGATTTTTTCCATTTTTTAAATTGCTATAGAAAACTGATTAAAGGCTTTGATATTATTTTTGATTGCTTTCTTAATTGAACCTCCTGAAGCCATCACCCGCATTTCCCGATTTACAGGCCACAAGTAGTCTAGTTGCTCTGCAAACTTACGTAATTCTGATAACAGTTTATTACGTACCTTCAGATTGACATGAAATCCTTCATGCTCATGACATAGGCATTTTTCAATCCACTGCATTGCTTCCTGAGATGACATATCAAATACAGGACTCTGCAAAAGTTTCATAAGAAAAATTATGGCATTACCATCACTCAAGAAGCGACTGGTTGAGATTCCAGAGATATCATTAAAATTTTCTTGCTGTGTCTGTAATATAGCTAAATTTGCAATTAATTTTTCATAGGTCGATGGTTTAGGTAAATTCTTATAAAAGTCTCTAGCCATAAATAGCGAAGTTGTTGTATGAAAAGACTCATCTAAAAAATGATAATGAGATATAGCTGTGGGACTCGCGATGAATTCATTGTTTTTCTGCAATTTTTTGTAGTAATTATGTATACCAAATTCGTGATTTTTTAGAAGTAGATTAGCCATGTAGCGCACAGCATAAAAATTCGCTGCTAAGAATGGATAACTTCCCCAGTTATCAGAAAAAAACTGTTTTCTTGATTGAGTTGATTGTCCTGAAAACCCATGCACAAAGCCACTGGTAGGAAATGACTCAGGCTTATTGGCATCTTTTCCATCTTTGGTATTTTCAGAATTAGATTGCTCTTTGCCTTTGAGCATCATCGTCGCTATCAAGTTGGCAGCAGAGGATAGATAATTTGAAACTTTAAAACTTTTCTGATTATGCAAAGAAGCCTGTTCTGAGACAGGATTAATGAGAGCTTTTTTACCTAGCAAAGATTTTGTTGTTTTATAATTTACTTGGTAGAAAGCATGAATGTGGTGGCGTTCTTGGGAAGTTTCATGAGCTAACAGTTCCACAAGCATTTTATAATCACTATTTGCAGCCATCAGGCAATCTGCTGTGATTGTATTGTAATGAATTGTCTCGATTTCACTATCAGCAACTCTTTTGTAAAATGCAACCCAATGCAAGTGATTGAGTGCCAATTTTTGAGATTGTGAAGCTTGTTCATAGAGTGGTGTACCATAAAGAATTGAATGTTCTGGTTCACTCCAGTAAGCACTGCTGTTACTACTATAGTTAAAGTTTCTATCTAATTCTTCTATTTTTTCAGTGTAGTCGGAGTCAAGGTTATTCCCATAGTTCTTTTCCAAGAGAGGGATAACTTTATTAACTTGAGATGTGGATGAATTTTGACTGCTAGTAATCATGATTTATTGCTGCTTTATGTTTTAATTGATTTTGGCTATTAAATGTTTGTCACATATCTTGTTTAATATCAAATCTCCCTAAATATAGCAGGTGACTCTTAACACTCGGAAAAGTCTTTTGGTATCTAGGTTTTATACTCAGTTGGTATCCTAACCGTCCTGTCCGTTGCTATAGCAAGAGAAGGTAAAATAATCTCAGAATCAAGGCATTGTTTTGTAAGAGAGAAGTTATTGAGTTTATGATTTCTCAAACATCCTCTTACAGTTCTTTAGTTTTATTCAGCCAAATATTCTGCCAACTTGGCGATTGTTGGGTAATCATACATGATTGTTGGCTCTACCTCTTTTTCTAACCAATTTCCTAAATCTCCTGTTAAAATCACTGCGGCTGATGAATCTAAACCATAACGCGCAAAAGTAGTTTCTACATCTACTTCTTCGGGTTCAATTTCCAGCAAATCCGAAATATAGGCAACTAACCAATCACTAATTTTTAGTGATGTAAATTGCTCGCTTTGTTCACTTGCTTTGTTGTCTTCAAAAAGTTGCGTCATTTTAAAAACCTCAATTTTTGGTATATATTACTGTTTTAAAATTCGTATTTTCTGATTTTTTAATTTTTTGTTTTAAGTCATGATATGTTAATTTCGATTATCCGGCGGCATTAGTTTCTTCATCTTTATTTTATATTGTGTTAGACGTTGTTACAAAGATATTCGTCAAGTTTATCTTCTTCTCCAGCCATATTCTGCTCAACATTACCAATCATTACTGTATACTGATTAATCAGATTTTCTATTTGATTAGTATCCAGTACAATCTCTTCGCATAGATTGCCATTCATAGCATTAGCTATTTTTGCCTGAAAATTTTGTTCCCCCCACTGTTCTATACGTTTTAATTCATTTGATGGCTGAGTTTGATAAGATTTTTGTATGCAAGCAACCACAAATCCCCATGCAGCTACATCACCCAACTTTTGAGATAGTATTTTACTCAGTTTCTTATTACTGCTCCGAGTTAGGTTTTGATTTTTTAGATAAGAGGCACAATATTCAGCCGTGTGTTGTATTTTATCGCTGATTGCTGTCGCTCCTAGAAACTCTTTCAGAGATGAACAAAGTTGAGAGGGGTGGTATAAAGCTAACAAGCCTAAGTGCATTTGTAAAGTTTCAGTAGGCCCTTCAAAGATCCGAAACAAACGAGCATCTCTGAAAATTTGGGGTGCAATATTAGATTCAATATAACCCCGTCCCCCTAGTAGTTGAACAAGATTATCTGCGGCTTGCCACATTAATTCGGGTGCAATAATCTTTGTGACAAGATAAGCTTCTGGAGGAACAGACTTTCCTTCATCTAGCGGGGTAGTGATTTTGTTCACCAAGCACTCAACCGCGCCAATTGATGCTGTTAAATCACTAAGACGTTGCAAAGTAATTTGTTGATGTATTAGCCGTTCCATACCAATTGAGCGACGAGTTGCATAACGAAGCATAAGTTGAGCGCAGTGCTTCATTCCCCCAATACACATAACAGCAATTCCCAATCGCCCTAGTTGCATTGCGTCCTGAGCCACCTCAAAACCTAAACCAATTTCACCTAAGACATTTTCACGATTGGCTTTTACCTGCTCAAGGTGAACGGTATTCTGAACCATACCTCGCATTCCCATAGTGGGTGCTTCAGCACCTTGCCTCAATCCTGGAGCATTTTCTGGTATGCTAAAGGCTGTCACTCCCAAAGATTCGCCTTGTTCATCTATAACGTGAGCAAAAGTGTTGATCATGGTTGACCAAGATGCAGAACCGCTCCAAATCTTGGTTCCACTCAGTAACCACCCGCCATTTCCATCTGCATGAGCTTCAGCTTTAATTGCTCTAGGATTAGATCCTGCACATGGTTCTGTAATAGCAAAGGCTGCTAAATCTCTACCCTCAGCTAAGTTCTGTAAATAGGTTTCTTTGATCTCAGGTGTAGCATACTTAAGAATTGGATAGACTCCTAGAGCATTGTTGACACCAACAAATGAAGCTAAATTGAGATCAATAGCTGCCAGTTGTTCTACAACTTGAAACATATCACGGTAAGTTAAGCCAAGACCCCCGGATGATTGAGGGACGAGCATTCCTAATAAGCCCTTTTTGCCAAAGTCTAGAACGATATGAGGAGTTATACACCTTCGCTCGTCCATGAGCCTGGAATTAATTCGTCTTTGGGCATAGTCTCGTAACCAATAGATAATGTCTTCTGCACGTTGACGACTGGAACTTTCCCAGGACTGACTATGGCTATTGAAGTGCATTAGCTTTCGCACCCTCCTTGATATTCACTCTTTTCAAATCAGGATTAACTTCCTGCACTTTTGTTAAGAGGGAGTTAACATCATCTGTCAACTGTTGCAATTTATCTTGATTATGAGAGCTTTTACTAGAGTTCTCCACCACATTCAAACTGCCATCTAGAAACCCACGCTGACAAGCATGGCGCTGAATCTTGCCGCTAGATGTCTTGGGAATACTTCCAGGCTTAATCAAAACTGTGGCATACACTTGTAACCCGTGGTGATCTATCACTGCCTCGGTGATATTGCCGACGACCTCTTTTATATCCAACCGCCTCAAAGAGGTTCGCTCTACCTCTTGCACAATAACTAATCGCTGTTGCCCTTTTTGCTCTACTGTAAAGGCTGCCCCACAATTCAATCGCAGTGCTGGATGACTGTTTTGAACCGTTAACTCAATATCCTGGGGATAATGATTTTGTCCACGGATAATAATCACATCCTTTAGTCTTCCTGTCACAAACAACTCTTCGTCTTGCAAAAAGCCTAAGTCTCCCGTGCGGAGAAACGGTCCCTCACCTGTGTCTGACAGATAAGCTTGAAAGGTTGCGGTTGTTTGCTCTGGTCGTCTCCAATAGCCAGCAGCCACAGAAGAACCTGACACCCAAATCTCTCCCACCTTACTGGGGGGACACAGAGTTAAGGATTGGGGATCGACAATGGCAATTTTCTCATCTAACCAGGTTCGGCCACAGCCAACAATTGTTCTAGTTCCTTGTTCAGAATTAGCAGCTACCACCTGATTTTCCTCAAGGGCTGCTGCTTCTACCTGGTACAGAACAGGGGGAGATGTTTTCAAACCTCCGGACACGAATAAAGTCGTTTCCGCCATACCGTAGCAGGGATAAAATGCCTCTTTACGGAAACCGCACTCGGCAAAATAGTTAGCAAAGCGCTCTAATGTTTCAGCCCGGACTGGTTCGGCTCCGTTGAAAGCAACTTCCCAACTTCTCAAGTCAAGACTAGAACGTTCTTCAGGAGTAATCTTGCGAACGCAAAGATCATAGGCAAAATTTGGACCACCACTAGTAGTGGCTTTGTAACGAGAAATAGCTTGCAACCAACGCAAAGGCTTTTGCAGAAAAGCTACTGGTGACATGAGAATGGAAGGTAGACCCAAATATAGGGGTTGCAATACATTGCCAATCAATCCCATATCGTGAAATAAGGGCAACCAACCAACAACAATTGTTTTCTCTGTATGTCCGAAGCCGATGTTGATGTATCTTTCGTTGGACAGCAAATTCCCATGAGTAATCATTACTCCCTTTGGTGTTCCCGTCGAGCCAGAAGTATATTGGAGAAACGCCAGAGTATCCCTATCTAGTTTTGGTTCTTGCCAATTGGAACTGAGATTGCTGTCGATGTCATCTGTGCTTAACCAGTGCATAGTTGGCAATTCTGGATTTTGGTTCCATTGACTGGCTAAGTTGGCTAACAAGTTTGAAGTAGTCAATACTACAGTTGCTTGAGCATCTGTAGCGATCGCTTGCAATCTTAAAAAATTCATATTCTGACGAGGTGGATATGCAGGAACTGCGACAACACCAGCATACAAACACCCCAAGAATGCGGTGATAAACTCTAGACCAGGTGGATACAATAACAAAGCACGTTCGCCAGATACTCCTAGAGACTGAAGATGGAATGCTATCGCCCGCGCCTTTTGGTCTAATTCCTGATAAGTCAAGCTGACTTCTTCAGTTTCTCCATCTTGCAAAAATGTGTAAGCCTTTTGCTCTAGCTGATTTTGCGCTCTATAGATCAATAGTTCTATTAATGTTGAAAATCTCTCTAGAGGGTTTTGCAAATCGTTCCAACGAACATTCATAAGCCAGTATTTTACGGGTTGGAAAGTAACGCAATCAAAATCAATCTGTTTTCAATATTCAGCTTTCATCCTCATAAAATTTGCTGTTTTTAGCTTCTTTGATGCCTTTTGTCGGCACTTTGACATCCCAAACTCACTTTTTCTAAAGTTACGAATCCACCAGGAGGCATCCAAATCAATTTGCCACCACTCCAAACTAAACGGGAGCAATGGAATTTTGTTAGATACCGAAAATTAGCAATATTAAGTTCCCAGTAAAATTAGCGATCGCTAGGCAATAACCATGAAAAATAACGAATGTTTCTCCCGGCTATTGAGAATGAACCCGCATAATTGAGGATTGGTCATATCGAAAAATATACGTCCAATCTGTGTGATGGTATCATATACCCCTTTAGAAAAACAAATTAAATTTTTTATATTCTTTTTATACAGGTTAAGTTTTTTATATTCATTTTGATACATGGCGAATCGGCTGATATCATTTCCCGTAATGATGGAACATAGGATGAGATAAAGGACGAAAGTCTTATGGGAACGGATTTCCAACAGTATTCATGGGATTAACGCCCTACCTAGGCAAAGGGAAAAGTCGTTGACAAGACGAAGTAGAACAGGTAGTTTAATGTAATAAAAACGTGAGTTACGCGAGATACGAATAGCCACAACCCTACCGAACATCATTGCTACTCAAAAGCCAATTGATACACAAAAATAGTCATGATTAGTTTGGAGGTGGTGGTGGTAAAAGTGCCAATAAATAATGAATGGTAACTCGCGGGCTACATACCCTACACTCCTACTACAGAAACGGTTGCCGAAGAAAGGAGGAGAACAGTAATCCTCTCCCTCGACCTTCTCAATTTGAGGAAGTCGAGCATATGACACAATACAAATGCTCCGAATATTGCTCTCATCAAGCCAACCAAAGAAGAAGGTTTTATGCAAAAATCTAATCAAGAAAAGTGGATACTATACAGTACCTGTGATGAAGATTCATACTCGGAGTTACGAGCTTTAGATATTAGATCAAATGATAGAGTACTTGCTGTCACGGGCAGCGGCTGCCGAACTCTTAGCCTTCTTGCCTGCAATCCCAAATCGTTAACATCTGTAGATTTTTCACCTGGTCAAAATTATTTGCTCGAATTGAAACTAGCAGCCATTCGCACTTTATCGTATGATATGCTGCTGAAATTTTTTGGTGTAGAAGATTGCAGTAATCGGTGGGAGATATTTTCCTCATTTGAAGATAAAATATCTCCTCAAGCATTTGCTTATTTTAGTGCCAATCGGTGGGCAATTGACAAAGGAATTCTTTTTACAGGTCGTCATGAATTATTTTACGTTAGATTCGTTGCACCATTAATGCGTGTACTTTATGGTAAACAACTGGATCAAATTGCTCGCGCTGCCAACTTAGAAGAGCAGCGTGAAATTTTCAATAAACATATCTCTGGTTTTCTCTGGGATCTGATGATTCGTGTCGGCTTTTCACCCTTGTCAATCCAAATCATCCTCAACGATCCCAAATATTTAGTCGAAATGAATGTAAATGTTGGGGATTACTTAATAGAACGATTGGCTCACACTTTCAATAATCATTTAGTCCGGGATAATAACTGGACTAGTTTCATGTTCTATGGTAAATATCTGGAATATCAGGGAAAACGTTGTCTTCCTCACTTTTTACTTGAGGAAAATTACCATGCCATACGTCAAGCCACAACCAAATTCGAGATTGTGACAGGCAATTTGATCGAATATATGAAGAAAATGCCAGAGCATTCAATCGACAAGTATTCACTATCAGATGTCACAAGTTGTATTGACACACCGACTTTTACAAGTTTAATAAACGAAGTAGTTAGAACAGGTGCAAACCAAGGAAAATTATGCTATCGCAATTTTCTAAATAAGCAATTAATTCCATCTAATTTAGAAGATGTTCTCCAGCGTGATCAGGAGTTAAGCGACTCTCTCTATCATGATGATCTAGCGTTCGCTTATAGTTTTGAGATAGCGCAAATTAACAAAACAAAAAAACCAGTTGCAGAAATTAGCACAGTAGCTGGGATTAGTTAGTAGAGATAACTGAGGTAATATTTAGAGAGTCAGGATTATGTGCTTAAATCAAAATTTCCGAATTCACCCAATTCCTAATAGCTGGTATCGTGTTTGTTTTAGTAAAGACCTGCGTCCAGGTGAAGTTAAGCCACTACGTTACTTCAACAAGGATATCGTTCTCTTCCGCACAGAAAGTGGTGAAGCCTGTGTCTTTGATGCTCACTGTCGCCATTTGGGAGCGCATTTAGGTCACGGAGGAGAGGTAAGAGGTGAAGGTATTCAATGTCCATACCACGGCTGGATTTGGCACAAAGAAGGATACTGCAATCATGTTCCTTACCCTCACACTGGTAATAATCCAACTGTTCAAATTGGCAAATGGCCAGTAGCTGAACTTAATGGTACAGTTTACGCCTACTACCACAGTGAAGGAAAACCTCCTACTTGGGAAATGCCCGAATTTCCTGAATTTTCTTCTGGAGAGTGGGTATCTGCAATTCAAATGTATAAACGCAACGTTTCCTGCTCCATACAAGAAATTGCCGAAAATAATTCAGATACTGCACATTTCAGCCATTTACATGGAGCAAGGTTTGGTAAAGTCCTCAGCGAATCTCTGGAAGTAGATGGTTTGATACGTACTCATATTGCCTCTTATGAAGTTCGGATACCCCTTATATCTAGGTTGCTTGGTATCAACGAATTCCATACTACATATCAACAGTATGGATTGGGTTGCAATCGAAATCTTGTCTCTCTCAAAGCCAATGGAAAAACAGTACTAGAATGGCGACTTGTTTGTATGCATACGCCAATTGATAAAGAAAATGCCGAAGCCCTATGCGTAACAAAATTGAAGAAATTTATTAATGTCCCTATCACCCGTTTCTTGGTAGAACTACTAACGAAAAAAGCTTGCGAAGAAGTTGATAAAGATGCAATGGTGTGGGATCACAAAATTTTTCTGGAGAATCCCCCTCTCTACAAAGAAGAACACAGCATCAACCAATTCCGACAGTGGGTTGAACAATTTTACTAAATTTTCAGATGCGACAGAAATCGTTATTCACTCTTCAAGGAAAATCTAATCTAAAAAATGCATTTTTTACAAAAAGAACGTGCTACTCTCGAAAAGTTTTTACCAACCCTTGATCATCGACTTCAAGAAAAATCTTTTCTGGACTTGGAAGATCAGGGAAGTCCCGCTCTGCAAATTTTCCGTGAACTTGGCGGTCCAGGATTGTTGATTCCACGGGAATATGGAGGATCTGGTGTTACACCTTTGGAACTCGCCCATATTCAGCGAGCAGTTGCTAGTCGTTCACCTTCCTTAGCCCTTGCGGCAAATATGCATCATTGCACAGTCATAGCTTTCCTAGACAGCCTTGCTGATGAATCAGTTGGAGAGTTTGTTCGGGCTATTGCTGAGAACAATCTCTATTTAGCTTCAGGCTTTGCTGAAGGAAAAACAAGTGCAAGTATATTGGTACCCACCATGACATCACAGCGAGTTGCTGATGGTTTACTTGTTAGTGGTAGCAAAAAGCCTTGTAGTTTATCTGCATCAATGGATTTTCTGACCGCAAGTGTCATTGTTAAGAGTAAATCAGGAGATGGAAATGAGTTAGCGTTAGCTATCATCGCCGCTGATTCACCAGGGATCGAGCGTAAACCTTTTTGGAATACTTGGGTTCTTCGTGGAGCAGAAAGCGAGGAAGTAATTTTAAACGAGGTATTTGTCCCAGAGGAATTTATCTTCTATTTAGGTAAGCCAGAGGACTTAGGAAGCATCATGGCTAGGGCGTTTGTTTGGTTTGAGTTATTTGTATCAGCTTCCTATCTAGGTGCAGCCAGCGCCCTCGTCGAGCGGGTAATTGCCGAACGTAGAGGTACGCCTAACGAACGCGCATTGGTGGCAATTGAAGTCGAAGGAGCAATGGCTTCACTTGAAGCTGTCGCCCATGCGATTATGCTTGGTTGGTCAAGTGACGGTGAAATTGCACAAGCCTTATTTGTTCGTTATTCAGTGCAACGTGCTATAGAACGAGTTGTCGAAACATCAGCAGAGTTAATGGGTGGCATGGCATTTATTAATTCTGGAGAAGTTGCCTATTTGTTAGCAGCTTCCAGAGCGCTTGCATTTCATCCACCTTCACGGCTGAGTATGGCACCTTATTTAGATGACTATTTAGCGGGTGGATCTTTAGTGATGCCTTAATTTCACAAGACGCGAACTCCACGTCCAGCTGAACATAACGACTACTCACTCTCAATAATTCCCATGAATCAAGTAATTACAACAATTACAAATAGCAATTGTATAAGCAACAACAGTTTCTCCAATTTGGTTGATCTTTTACGCTATAGAGCTTTAAATCAACCAAATCAAATAGCTTTCACGTATTTAGAAGATGAAGAAGGTCTAGAGTCAACTTTAACTTATCAACAACTAGATGCTAAAGCTAAAACTATTGCTGTATATTTGCAGAATATATCCACTTCAGGAGAAAGAGTTTTATTACTCTACCCACCGGGACTTGATTATATAGCAGCCTTTTTTGGATGTCTTTACGCAGAATTAATTGCGATTCCTCTCTATCCGCCGAGAAATAACCGAAATATGTCTCGGATTCAGGCAATTATGGAGGATTCTCAAGCACAAATTGCTTTGACAAATCATCAATCTCTTATTAATGTACAAACATTATTAAATCATGCTCCTGATTTGAAAAAACTACAATGGTTAGCAACCGACAAAATTGATGAAAATATAGCTGATCAATGGGAGTCAAAATCAGTCAGCAGTGTTTCTATTGCTTATCTTCAATACACATCTGGTTCTACTTCAACACCGAAAGGTGTAATGATTAGTCATAAGAATGCTTTAGAGAACTCAGCAGAAATAGCCATTTCATGGAAAACAGGAACTGATAGTATTCTCGTATCATGGTTACCTCACTTTCATGATTTTGGACAAATATACGGGGTGATTCAACCAATTTACAATGGGTTTCCATGTATATTTATGTCACCTGCCTCATTTATTCAAAAACCAGTTCGATGGCTAAAAGCAATCTCTGACTACAAAGCTACTCACAGTGGCGCACCAAATTTTGCTTATGATTTATGCGCTGACAAAATCAAACCAGAACAACGCGAAAATCTAGACTTGAGTACCTGGGAGGTGACTGTAAATGGTGCAGAACCAGTAAGAAAGCAAACATTGGAAAAATTCCATCAAGTTTTTGCACCCTATGGTTTCCGTTGGAGTACTTTCTACCCAGGTTATGGACTAGCGGAGGCAACACTGAAAGTGTCGTCTGCGAGAAAGAATAACTCGTCAACAATTTTAACTGTTCAAGCAGATTCACTAGCCAAAAATTTAATTGTGGAGGCATCAGCAGACGAACCGTTTGCAAGGACATTAGTTGGATGTGGTAGTACTGTATTAAACGCAAAAGTTGTAATTGTAGATACTGAATCTTTCACTCAATCTCCATCCGGTCAAGTTGGTGAAATTTGGGTATCAGGTCCTAGTATTGCTCAGGGATATTGGGGAAGATTTGAAGAAACTCAGCGTACATTCGGAGCTTATCTAACTGATAATGGAGAAGGTCCCTTCTTGCGAACAGGTGATTTGGGCTTTCTCAAAGATGACGAGTTATTTATCACAGGTCGAATTAAGGATTTGATCGTCATCCGAGGTAGCAATCATTATCCTCAAGATATCGAGCTAACAGCAGAAAAAAGTCACCCCAGCCTACGTTCAGGATATAGTGCAGCCTTTGCCATTGATGAGAATGAGCAAGAAAAACTTGTAATTGTTTGTGAAATCGAGCGTAGTTACCTGCGGAAGTTGGACGCTAATGAAGTAATTCAAGCTATACGCAAAGCAGTATCTCAAGAACATGAATTAGAGATATATGCTGTATTACTACTAAAAACAGGTAGTATTCCTAAAACCTCTAGTGGCAAAATTCAACGTCAGGCTTGTCGCACTCAATTTTTCAATAATCAATTAGATGTAGTACGAGAGTGGAAAGATAAGTCAAACCAACAAGTAATCAATGAAGGTAAATCTCCCATGCAAAATAACTTATCCAATATCATCAAATTAGGTATTCAAGATTGGCTGGTTTCGTGGATTGCCAAAGAGAAAAAGTTAGATATAAAAGAAATCGATCCCAATCAATCTCTAACTTACTACGGTCTTAGTTCCTTAGATAGTATGAATTTACATGGAGATTTAGAAACTTGGCTTGGTTATTCAATTGTTCCTGATTGGTTGTGGGATTCTCCATCGATGGATGCATTAGCCAAGCAAATTTCTCAATCTCAAAATGCTTTTTCTGTCGCTAAAGTTGCATCATAGCTGGATTCTATAAATCCTTTCACCTTGAGCAATTTTTTACGCTCCTCTTATATAAGGAAGTTATAAAAAAACTATAACTTCCGAAGAACAACCGAAAACAATTGTTGTCTTCTTTCTATAAAATAACATGAAAATTGAAGCAATCAAGGCGGCTTTGCCGACAAAGAAACTGACAAATGATGATATTTTGGCATTGATTGAGGAATATAGCACACCCATCTTTGCCGGAGATTTAAAGACAGCTTTAAGTAAAATCAACTATTTCCTTCGCTATTCAGGTTCAGATATCCGTTACTGGTTAGACAAAGACGAAAAGCCGATTGATTTAGTAAATCGTGCTTTTCAAGAAGCAATTACGGAGGCAAACTGCGATAAAGACGATATAGATTTACTGGTTTATACAGGTATTGGTCGAGGATTTATAGAACCAGCAGCAGGCTACCACGTTGCTGCTAGTCTTGGTTTGCAACACGCAGAGTGTTTTGATATCCTCGATGCTTGCATGAGTTGGACTCGTACCTTGAACATAGTCTACGCACTACTTCAAAGCGGTCGTTATAAACGAGCTTTAATAGTTAACGCCGAGTGTAATATGCACTTTGGTGGGCCTGTTTTTCCTAGTGTATTCCAACTGCCCAATATTGAAGCTATGGAATGGTCTTTTCCAGCTTATACTTTGGGAGAAGCAGCGACAGCAACAATTGTTTCCTACGATCCAGATCGAGAATGGGAATTTCACTTTAAATCTCGTCCAGACCTGGCAGATCTGTGCAACGTACCTTTAGATGGATACGAAGGTTATTGCACACCTTCTGAGCGTATTGGTTTAAATGGCGTTAACAAATTTACCTCTTTTGGAGTTGAGTTGCACGCCAATTCATATCAAGAGTCGATTAAGATATTTAAACTCTTAAAAGCTCCGACTGACGAAATTCGGGCAATTTTCCCCCATGCATCTTCAAAAAGAGAGTGGGACAAAGTTGCCGAAGCATTAGGTGTGAAGCATCTAATGTGGCATATTTATCCAACTTATGGAAATCTAGTTTCTGCTTCTATACCCACTGGCATTGCTTCAGCCATCGCAGCAGGAAAGATTCAGCGAGGAGATCGGATTGCTGGTTTGCTTGGTAGTGCAGGTATGTCTTTTGCTGCCTATTCGTTCATCTATTAATTAAGAGCTAATAAGAGGGGTATTCCATCTCTCTACCTCTTCATATTTCCTGGAAAATAGCAAATGATTAATTAATAAGAGGTTTAACAGTTAATGTTGTTGCAACTTTTCAAATTTGTTGGCGTAACTTTCTTTTACCTCTGTGGATATTTTATTACTACTGTAGGTAGTAATAAAGAAGAGCGAAGCTTAAAACAAGGGCGATGGATTTACCGCTACTTCCTCCAAATGGGACCGGTTTATATCAAAATTGGACAAATTTTAGCGACACGTGCTGATTTGATTCCAGAAAATTGGGTACAAATATTACGCGAACTGCAAGATAATGTACCTTATATGAATGAAGCTGATACAAGGAAAATCATTACTAAAGATTTGCCTCTGGCATTTGAAGAAGTTTTTAGTGAATTTTCCTTTCAGCCACTAGCTAGTGCTTCGATTGCTCAAGTCCATAGCGCCACTTTAATAAGTGGACAAAAAGTGGCTGTTAAAATTGTTAAGAAAAATGTTCGTAACCAACTTAAACAAAATCTGGATATTATCCAGTTATTCGTTTTTATCCTGGATTTTTTAGTCCCATCTGTACGAGAATTAGGTTTACCAAAGCGTCTGCAAGAATTAAGAAATTTGCTGATTATTCAAGCAGATATGAAGCAGGAGGCTCAAAAGCAGGAAGCGGTATATACCAACTTTAAAAATCATCCTTATGTCATAGTTCCTGCTGTTATTCAAGACCTTTCTACATCTAACTTATTGTTTATGGAGTTCATGGAAGGAATTCCAGGAAGAGATGTTCACAAAGTTGATTTAAAACGAAATATTCTCGCTCAACGTTTCCAGGATACTATTTATACTATGCTTTATATGCATGGTTTATGTCACGGTGATCCCCATCCTGGAAATGTATTTTTTACAAAAGATGGCTCGATTATCCTTCTAGACTATGGCATTACTGTGCAACTGAGTGAAGATGAAAAATGGGGTTTATCATCTTTTTACTACGCTTGTACTCGCAAAGAATGGGATGTAGCTGTAGAGCGTTTTACTCAGCACTTTGTCACAGATAAAGACTACATTATTCAAAATTTGAGTCAGTACGAGCAAGAAATTCAAAGCGTTTTACAATATCACTTTGATATCAGTACCACTCAATGGTCAACAGTTAGTTATTTTCAAGATGTGAGCAAGATATTGCGTAAGTATCGCGCCCGGTACACAACTAATTTTACAAAAGTTGAGTTGGTGTTTTTATCTTGCGAAGGCTTTGCAAGTCAAATTGATCCAAATATTGACATCTGGAGTAATGCACGTAAGTTTACAGACCGTTACTCTCCTTATATCAGTCCGGCAGTCAAAGAAACTTTCGATGCTTATTTTCAAAAAACGTCTCCTTCCTCTTTAGCAATGCGCGATCGCGCCAATAATTCCTTAGTCGCACCTACTCACATTAACCGCTATTTTTTCCCCAGCACTTATCCAGTATTTGTCAAAAAGGCTGATAAAAGCAAAATTGAAGACTTTGATGGAAATGTTTTCGTAGACATATCATGCGGTTACGGTCCTCATCTCTTAGGCTACGCCCATCCTGCCATTAACCAAGCAATTTCTGAATCCCTGTCCAACGGATTTGTCAACGCCATTGGGCATGAAGCAGAATTAAAACTAGCCGAAATGCTGGTTGAGGCTTTACCGGGTGCGGAGAAAGCAATTCTCTCCAACTCAGGAACAGAATCGATTTTACAAGCAATGCGTCTGTGTCGGGCTTACAGGAAAAAAGATCGAGTAGCGAAGTTCGAGGGACACTATCACGGATTTTCAGATCAAGGAATGGTCAGTTCTTGGTTCCGCTTTACAGGTGAAAAGTTCGATCCTCAGCCGATTGCCGGAACTCAAGGAACTGATAGTGCTACGGTCAAAAATACTCTAGTTTTGCAATATGGTTACATTGAAGGTTTAGAGCGATTGCGCTCAGAAGCATCTGAGTTAGCCTGTGTTATTTGCGAACCTATGCCTTCATTACTAGCTAATTACGATATTGAATTTCTCACCAAACTGAGACAAATATGTACCGAGTTAGATATTCCTCTAATTTTTGATGAAGTTGTTTCGGGATTTCGGGTAGCCTATGGTGGCGTACAAAACTTGGCAGGAATTTTCCCTGATTTGACTTGTTTAGGTAAAGTCATTGGAGGTGGACTTCCCTGTGGTGCAGTTGTTGGTAAAAAGAAACTGATTGACATTGGTAAAAGTTCTCAAGACCCCTTTTCTGACTATGAAAAGAAAGCCTTTGTTGGCGGAACTATGAGTGGAAACTCAATGACTTGTCTGGCCGGAATAGCTGCATTAACTTATCTCAAAGAACATCCAGAAATATATGTACAACTTGACAATAACACCAATTGGCTGGCACAAAAACTCCTGGAAATTGGTCACGCTCACGATGTCCCAATCCAAGTAAAAGCAAATCGTTCGATTTTTTCTTTGACATTTAGTCACAAATCTGCAAAATACTTCCGAGAAAAGCAAGCTGGTAGTAATTTTAAAGTCAATTTAGCTTTAGCATACTATATGCGTAAACACGGCATTTATATGCCAGAACTCCACACCTTAATGTTGAGCGCAGCCCATACCCAAGAAGACTTAGAGCTTATTGGTACAGCATTCGAGTTAAGTTTGCAGGAAATGATCAAGGATGGTTTCTTTACACTTTAGTTAGTGAATCAGAAATAAAGTCTAATGGAGAGATAAGCAGCGTACTCTCCTTTCTCTATTCCTTATTTACCCTTTTTCAAACAATACTAAGATTATTTTATGAACTTACTAAAATCTTCCCCACACTCTACTCGTAAATGTAAAGTTGCTGTCATTGGTGCTGGTGCTAGTGGTATTGCTACAGCAAAAAGTCTGCTTGAAGATGGTCACGAACCTACAGTTTTTGAAAGCAGCGATCAAGTTGGTGGTGTTTGGGTCTTTAAAAATACTAGCGGCAGGGCTTTTAGTACAGTTCACTTTCAACACTCAAAGTATGTTAGTGTTTTCTCCGATTATCCTATGTCGATGGATTCCAGTGAGTTTCCTAACCATACAGAAGTTCTTGACTATCTCAATGACTATGTAGACCACTTTGATATTAGGAAACATATCAAATTCAATACAACAGTAGATAAGGTTTCCAGAAAGGATAATAATGATTGGGAAGTTAGCGTCAGCTATCCTGGTGGTCAATCTACCTTCAATTTCGATGCGATCGCTATTTGTAGTGGTATTTATAATGAGGCAAGATGGCCAAATTTTCCTGGCGAAGAAAAATTTCAAGGAATGATAATCCATTCCAAGGATTATAAAGAACCTTCGATTTTTGCAGGTAAAAATGTTTTAATTGTCGGCAATGGACCGAGCGGAGTTGATATTGCAGTCACTGCATCCTATAGCTCTAATAAAGCAATTTGGAGTTATCGTAAAAATCGTTGGTTACTTCCCAGATACTGCGAAAGAATACCCTTTGATTTTATCGTTACTCGCCTGAATAAACATATCCCTTTCCGTCACAAAATTTTATCTTTGGTTCACATTAAAAAGTTTTACCCGATTATGTTAGATCACCAGGCTTGTGGTGTGAAGCCAAATGTTGGTCCAGAGAAATCTGGGCCTGTTTTTAACGAAGATGCCTTAAACCGCATCCGACTGGGAGCAATCAAAACAAAACCAAATATTGCACATTTTGAAGAAAATAAGGTTGTATTTGAAGATGGTAGCAGTGAATCAATAGATATGGTTGTGTATGCAACAGGCTACCAAGTTAAAATTCCTTTTATGGATGAATATTTAGGTGAAGACCATCAAAAAAACTTAAATCTTTATAAGATGGTATTTCCCCCAGAATTACCCAACTGTGGTTTTATTGGATTTGTTTACGGAAACGTCATATTTCCCACATCTGAATTGCAAGCACGTTGGTTTTCTAAAGTTATTTCTGGTGAAGTTGAGTTACCATCAAAAGCAGCAATGGAAGCGCAAATCCAAGAACACAGAAAACATCAGGAAGAAGGCTGGCTTGACAGTGCATACCGTAGCTTGCGTATTTCAGCTTTTGACTACATGGATGATATCGCCAAGGAAATTAACGCCCTACCTAAAATTTGGGAAAACTGGACAATTCTTAAGGAAATTTTCGCCGGTCCAATGATGGCCACACAATTCAGGCTTAATGGACCTCATAAATGGGAAGGCGCTACGTCTTGGATCAAAAAAGTACCCAAGCTAGTTCGGAAGTAGGTTATGGACACTAAACACTAATATTTTGTTGATTGGTGCATAAGTATCAAATATTCAGGAGTTGGATAATGAGCGTATTTAAATCTATGGTTTTTTGTCAATTGGTATACCACTTTTAGGTTGGGGTATTGATGGTTTAACAGAATTTTTGGCAAATCCAGTCAATGAATTATCCTTACCTGTCGAGCGTATTTCTTTAGAAATGATTTATTGTGGTCTTTATCATTTTTCTGTTGCTCATCAAAAAGGTTTGACTGATCACCCTATTAATTGTTTTGCTGCCGCTGACTACCAAGATTTAAGAGTAGTTAAATTAAATAGAAGTGATTAAAAATATGAACACATTTATGAACACGATATTGCAGCCTTTTATTAGTAAAAATAAATTACCAAATGGACCAGAAGAACCTGAATTATTTCAGTTAATGAATTTGCTCGTTCGACCTTTGGAGTATGTAGAAGAATGCGTAAATAGATATGGCTATATGTTTACTATTAGGCCATTTGGTTTCTCTCCATTGGTATTTATAGGTCATTCTCAAGGAATTAAAGAAATTTTTAGTACACATGCTAAATCTTTTGATATCGGAGATACAGATACAAAAGCTATTTTGCATCCATTATGTGGCGATCACGCCATAATATTACTGAACGGCTCCGAGCATAAAAGAGAGCGTAAATTACTTATGCCTGCTTTTCATGGAGATAGAGTAAAATTATATGCTGAAAAAATATGTGAAATTATTGATAGTGTTACTTCTAACTGGGAAATAAATAAACCTTTCATTGCTAGAAGTGTCATGGAGGAGATTACCCTCAAGACATTGATGCACACAGTGTTTGGTTTCAGTAAAGGGGGAAAAAGCAAACAATTTATGTCGGTTATAACGGATTGGATAGATTTCATTAATGCTCCAGTGCAATCGAGTTTGCTGTACGTTAGATTTCTGCAAGTAGACTTAGGAGCCTGGAGTCCGTGGGGTCATTTTATCAAAACCAAACAAACAATTGACAAACTTCTTCAAGCTGAATTAGAAGATAGGCGAACTAACAGAGAAAAACTTGGTGATGATATCTTCAGTTTAATGCTGGAAGCAACTTATGAAGACGGTCAGACAATGAGCGATGAACATGTAAAACACGAATTGGTGACTTTGTTATATGCTGGATACGAAACTACCGCGACAGCTTTAGCTTGGGCTTTTTACTGGCTCGAACAATCCCCCCGAGTAAAAAGAAAACTGTTGCAAGAAATCGATAGTTTAGGGAAAAATCCCGACCCCATTGAGATATCTAAGTTGCCATATTTAACGGCTGTTTGTGAAGAGACATTGCGACTTTATCCAACATTGCCATTTGCTTTTGCCCGTACTGCTAAACAAGATATGGAAATAATGGGTCGTTTTTTTGAAGCTGGGACAACATTTTATCCTTCTATTTATTCAGTCCATCAGCAAGAAGATTTGTATCCAAATCCAAAACGATTTAGACCAGAAAGATTTTTAGAACGTCAATATACTCCTTACGAGTTTATCCCTTTTGGTGGTGGTCCGAGGTTTTGTTTGGGTTATGCTTTGGCTATGTTAGAAATGAAACTAGTAATAGCTTCAATTGTATCTAAATACAATTTAGAATTAGCTGATAATCAACCCATTAAACCAGTACTTCATTTCATCAGCAGCATCGCACCCTCCAATGGTGTCCCTTTAGTTATGACTGGTTTCCGCTAATAGGATTGTGGTTAATTCTGTCAACAAACTTAATACCGCAGCTACCATCAACCCCAAGTTCAGTATTCTATCTCAAGGATCAAAATAAAATGTCAGACCAAACAAATAGACTCCGCTATTTCAATATTTTGCTTGATTCAATTGAGCAACGAAATCAAGAAGTGACAGAAGCTTTTGGGCATCATGTCCATTGGGGTTATTGGGACTCAAACAGTTTAGCAGATGGTTCTGTTGAAGACTTTCGGCAAGCAGCAGAAAATTTATCTGTGAAAATGTGTGAAGCAGCTAAAATTACAGACAATCAAAGAGTTTTAGATGTAGGATGTGGATTTGGCGGCACGATAGCCACGATTAATAGTAGATACAAAGATATGGATTTAGTTGGTGTGAATATTGATGAGCGCCAGCTAGCCAGAGCCAGAGAAGTTGTTGTTCCTGCTGCAACTAACAAAGTTAAATTTGTCAAAGCAGATGCCTGTAAGCTGCCTTTTGAGAATCATTCCTTCGATGTGGTTTTAGCTGTTGAGTGTATCTTTCACTTTCCCAGTCGAGAGCTTTTCTTTAAAGAAGCAAAACGGGTACTGAAACCAGGTGGTTATCTAGCGATTTGTGATTTCACCCCGGCAGATATAGTTATGCCTTGGATTGGGATGTTAGATTTTGTGTTTAATGGCTTATTTCCTAGCACTTATAGTCAAAATAACCTTAACCTGAAAAATAGCGTAACTTTGCACGATTATGAGAAACTCGCTGAAAAGACAGGATATCGTGTTGTGCATGAACACGACATTACCGTGAATACATTGCCTACTTACCCGGTTTCTGGTCGAGTAATGCGTAAAGCCTCACCTCCGGGATGGGATACTGAAGTTGATATGTTTCTTACCCAAACTATGGAGTGGTTCAGCCGTCAAGGTTTATATCGTTACGTAATTTTCTCATTTGAAGCCCTGTCTTGATAGAGTGTCGGTAGTCAGCTGAGATGATCTCAGTCATACTAGATTACGTAGCGCATCTAATCCGTTAGCCGCTAAATATGGCGCAATTTAACCCTAGAGCGTCGGTCAAGAAGTAAAGGTTGACAAAAAAGGGTAAATATGTTTTCTGTGGAGGCAAAGCATTCGGGCAATGATTTATGGCGATCGCACAATATTTCTATCCGAATACTTCGCCTTTACCAAAGGTTTTCTAGTTATTCACAATCGGAAGTAAAGCAGGTGGCAAGAATCAGGAATATAGAAGTTTAAATTATTTTTCCTGCTTCCTTACTTTTGCCCTCTACCCTCTGCTCTAGCAATCCTAAGTCGTTTATGCTTTTCTCACAAATAAATTGTGATTGCTATATTTTGTTGATTGGTGCATAAGTATCAAATATTCAGGAGTTGGATAATGAGCATATTTAAATCTATTTTGAGCTTACTAATCTATGGTTTTTTGTCAATTGGTATACCACTTTTAGGTTGGGGTATTGATAACTTAACAGAATTTTTGGCAAATCCAGCCAGAGTTATTTTCTTAGTTGGTTCAACTTTGATAAGTATCGTCTATGCCTGGTTTATACCTCAAAATCTTGTGAGTGACGCGGTTAAAGATAAACTGATAACTCGCCAAAACATCACTTTATGGTTGAGTATGCTTCTTTACGTGATCATTTTTAGCCTCTTGCCATATTGTGATCGCCACAACCTCTGGCAAATTAAAGCTGAAAATTATTTAAGATATGTTGGGGTAGTAATGTTTACAATTGGTCTGATTTTCTCCACTTGGGGTCCACTGCACCTCGGTAAACAATTCGTTTTCAATGTGACAATTCAAGAAGGAAATAAATTAGTCACAGATGGACCATTTAGCTATGTACGCCACCCCCGTTATTTTGGTTTGGTTCTTTGGGTTTTAGGAGTTTCACTAATCTATCTTTCAGTTGTGGGGCTGGTAATGACTGGGGTATATATGTTGTTGCTGGCATGGCGAATTTATGATGAAGAAAATTTACTTCAGCAAGAGTTTAATGAACAATGGACAAACTATTGTCAGCAAACAAAGCGGATAATTCCTTTTATTTATTAACGTGAAGAATACAAAGATAAAGTTTTGTATTAGCGTTCAGTATTTCTGCGATCCTGCTATAAAATTTATTGTGTAAATTCAATTATCTGAGGTTTCATTATGTCAACACTTTCATCCATTATTGATACCGATATGAATCTATCGGTTACTCCAGAACTTCTGAAAAGTCTTACTCCAGAACTTCTGCAAATTTTTACGTCTCCAGAACTTCTGAAAGGTCTGCAAGCTTTCTTTTCCTTTATTGGTAACGGAGTAGATATTCAGGGAATTTTTGATCTTGAGGATGCCTTCGCCAACCAGGAAGTTCGTGCTGCCCAGATTACCTATCTCAAGTCTATTCCTGAAATCGCTCAAATTTTTGAAGAACGATATATTGGACCGACTTACAATGTAGAAGAATTAATCAAACTGCCTGAAGATTCCTTAGGCTATGCTTATGCCTCTAACATAAAAGCAGTAAACTATCCCGCAGGTTTTTATCCCAAAGTCGAGGTTCTAGATGACGTGAGTTATTACAGTTTGCGTATGCGACAAACCCATGATATTTGGCATACCGTTTCAGGATATGGACTCACTCTTTTTGGGGGAGTTGGAATTACAGTATTTCAGTACGCGCAAAACCGAGATCCGCTGGGAGCGATACTGCTCGCCGGAGATATTCTCAATAATATCAAGATGCACAGAGATTTAGATACTTATATGCTTATCGTTCACGAGGCATACAATGTAGCGCGTCAGGCAAAACCCTTTTTGGCGCAGAAGTGGGAAGAGGCTTGGGAAAAGCCGCTTGCAGAGTGGAGAGCGGAGTTAAATGTCGCTCCTGTAACATATAGAGAGCCTTATTTACCACTGGCAGCAGCCTAACTTATCCGCAGACTTTTAGAAAACTCAGCGCAAACGCTACGCGCCCACTCTTGTAGTAACAAAAACACTACTCTTTTGAGAGACTAGCATCTTCGCTGCCTCCATAATAATACTGCTTTCTAGTTTGAATTTTATAACCAACATTGATGCTGTTGGCGAAATATAACTTAATAGTTCAAACCCTAATTTTTTCGTAGGTTGGGGAGCCACCGTTGTGGACGGGTTTCCCGGCTTGAAACGAGTGGCGTTTGACGCAAGGAAACCCAACATCTCCCACAACAACGGGTTTATCGGATATTCCAATGTTAAGAAATAATTCGCCAACAGTATCCAACACTTGTATAATCAGGCTGCTAATAGCAGGTTAATACCCAGGTAAACATTTGGGTTGAGCCAGCAACCGGGAGCAATGCACACCAAGGAGATACCGATGTCCGAGCTTAAGACCGAATTCTTGTTCGAGATAAGAATACAGATTCAACCGCCGATGGATGTCGGACAAGGCCCCGATGGGCATCGCATGATCTTTATGGCCAAGTCCGGACATTTCGAGGGACCGAAACTCAAAGGTGAGGTTATCTCGATGTCCGGTGGCGATTGGTCTAGAGTGCGGGCTGATGGGTCTGGCGCAATCGACGTTCGTCAATGCCTCAAGACGCATGATGGGGCGATCATTCTCATGACTTATGGCGGACGGATGGTCACAAGCCCAGAAAACTTTGAGTATTTTATGGATTATTTCAAGCCGGACGATCCGCAGGGTGCAGAGGAGCGATACTATCTCAGGATCAATCCTTTATTCGAGACAGGTGATGAGCGGTACGCATGGCTGAATAATATCGTCGCAATCGGCAAGGGGCGCACCGGTGACGGCGGCGTAATTCATGAAGTCTTTGCAGTGAATTAGGTATTGCAACGAGATTGTTACGCGGCTATTATTAGTTCTCTTGAGATTTTCTTGACGAATTAGCCATAGATTCTAAGTCTAAGATGAAAAAGCAAGCTTGATATTTTTTCACTTACAGGAGGATAACATGAGTTTTGACGCTCAAGAAAATCACATCCAAGAATATAAAACTGTCGAGCTACCTCAAGGAATACTGCACTACAGCGATCGCGGTCAGGGATCGATATTAATCTTTATACACGGGGCTTTGGTTAACGGAGGACTCTGGCGTGATGTTGTATCTCTACTCGAAGGCGAGTTTCGCTGCATTGTACCAGACTTACCGCTAGGCGCTCATATCCAACCAATGAACCCCGACACCGACTTAACTCCACCTGGTATTGCTCGTTTAGTAGCAGATTTTATTACAGCCCTCGATTTAGATCATGTCACCTTAGTTGGCAACGATACAGGCGGTGCTATATGCCAGTTAGTCATTAGCCAGTACCCTGAAAAAATATCAGGTCTTGTATTGACTAACTGTGATGCTCTTGAAATCTTTCCACCGCAGTTTTTTATTCCCCTCTTGTATGCTGTTCACATACCAGGCTTTATCTTTGCACTTGCACAGTTAATGCGCTGGGGTTTAGCTAGACGTGCCTTGTTTGGGCTACTTGCACATAGACGCTTGGAACCAGAAGAAGAGTCCGCATACTTTACACCGCTAATTCGTTTTTCTGGCGTGCGTCACGATCTAACCAAAGCTGTGCGTGGTATTTCAAATCGTTACACTCTTGAAGCAGCCCGTTCCTTTCCCAATTTTAACAAGCCAGTTTTAATTGTTTGGGGTGAAGACGATCCATTCTTTACTTATAACCTTGCTGAACGCCTCAAAAATTCTTTCCCTCATGCTCGACTAGAGCTTGTTGCCAAATCACGTACTTTCGTACCTGAAGATCAACCTGAAGTTCTAGCGCAGTTGATTACAAGTTTTGCTGTTCCTGTTACTGGATCAGTAGTTTCAGAATGAGCGACGCAGAAATTATAACAACCGAGGTTTCCTATGGCTATCTTGCGACTTGAAGACGGTACTACATACACTCAACTGAGTGACATTGTACGTGAGCTTGCTCCTCTGAATGTCCAGATCAATTGCTGGCAGATAGGGGATGATCCGGAACTGAGGGATCTGCTGGCTCAGGACATCCTAAGTGATGTCGAAAAAGAGCAGGTACTTAAAGCGCTTGACATCTACTTCCAGCAGTTGGCTACAAATGCTGGCTATCAGGAGCGCGACCTGATTGCGCTGCATCCAAGCGTCCCCAATCTTGACACTATGCTATCCAAATTTGATCGAGTCCATACTCACGCCGATCCCGAAGTGCGTTACATCATTGCCGGTGAGGGCATCTTTGGGTTTGTGCGTCCTGACGGCAGCCAAGTAGAACTGACGGTGCAGCCAGAGGATTATATCAACGTGCCAGCCGGCACAGAACACTGGTTTTATCTGACAGCATTACGGCAGATTAAAGCTGTGCGCTACTTCACAAGTAGAGAGGGCTGGGTACCTGAGTACACTGATAGGGAAATTCGCTTCCGCGCCGCTTCAGTAGATTTGCGATCGCAATCTCTACTAAAATCCTAAATCCTATGAATACTGATCCGCGCCCTACTCTTATCGCTGCTGCCCGTCAGTTCTATCAGATGGGCTGGATGATAGGAACAGCTGGCAATCTTTCGGCGAGAATGCCGGATGGCAACTTCTGGATTACTGCCAGTGGCCGCCCCAAAAACCAGCTAATCACTGATGACTTTGTGCTTATGACTTTGGATACCTGTAGGAGTGAGGCATACCTCGCCCCTCAGCAGTCTCATACTCAAAAACGCCCATCAGCTGAAACGAGCATTCATGCAGCTATCTACAGCCTGTTTCCAGATGCCCAAGCCTGCTACCACGTCCACTCCATTGAGAACAACTTGGTCTCTCGCTTGATAATGGGTGATACTCTGCCTTTGCCACCACTGGAAATGCTTAAAGGTCTAGGAGTCTGGGAAGAGAACCCACAGGTGGCAATACCGATTTTTGCCAATCATCTAGAAGTATCTCGGATTGCCGATGAGATTTGTACTCGCTTTAAGACCAAAATGCCGCAGGTGCCTGTTCTGCTCATTCGCGACCACGGAGTTACTGTATGGGCTTCTTCACTAGAAGGTGTGAGCAACTATCTGGAGATAGCGGAGTATATTTTTCGCTACATGGTGGCCGTTAAATAATTCGTAATTCGTAATTCGTAATTCGTAATTCGTAATTAAGTTTTGTGACGGGAATTTAGACCCCGACCCAAAACTTGTCGGTTATTGAACAGGGGGATTTAAACCCACGGTACTCGGGTCAAAAAATTGGACTGGAACTTGGTTAAATTATTGCCACCTCAAGGAAAAGGGTAAAGGTTTACCCCTTACCCCTGAACCAAGTAGTTTGCAAATTGTATTCAGATGTAACCAGCGTTAACTAACAGTCAGTAATTCGCGTGTTTCTGTTTTTCTGACTCTTACCTGACCATCATCGTCTACATCAACAATGGCTGTGTCTCCATCTAGGATTTGACCAGCCAGAAGTGCTTCAGCTAGAGAATCTTCTAACAGGCGCATAATTGCTCGGCGTAACGGTCTAGCACCATAACTGGGGTCATATCCTTCGGTTACTACCCGGTCTTTGAAGCTTTCGGTAACTTCGAGTTTAATTCCTCTGTCCGTCAAGCGACTAGCAACATCGAGGAGCATGATATCAGCAATTTGCTTGACTTCAGCTTTGTTAAGTTGAGTGAAGACGATAATGTCATCAACACGATTGAGGAATTCTGGACGGAAGTAAGCTTTCAGTTCTTCGTTTACCAAGTTGCGAATCCGGTGATAACTAGCGTCGGCTTGATTATCAAATTCAAAGCCTAAACTCATACCGCCTTTTTCAATTACCTTAGAACCAATATTGGAAGTTAAGATAATCAATGTATTCTTGAAGTCCACTTTCCGACCTTTTGCGTCGGTGAGGTGTCCGTCATCTAAGATTTGCAGCAGCATATTGAATACATCAGGGTGTGCTTTTTCGATTTCGTCGAATAGCAACACTGTGTATGGTTTGCGCCGCACAGCTTCCGTTAGTTGTCCGCCTTCGTCGTAGCCAACATAACCAGGAGGTGAACCAATCAACTTAGAAACGTTGTGGCTTTCCATGTATTCGGACATATCCAAGCGAATCATCGCGTCTTCGGAACCGAAGAAGTAAGCGGCTAATGATTTCGCTAATTCAGTTTTACCAACACCGGTAGGACCAGAAAAGATAAAGCTGGCTATGGGGCGGTTAGGACTCTTTAAGCCAACACGGGCGCGACGAATAGCACGAGAAACAGCGGTGACGGCTTGTTCTTGACCAATTAGGCGTTTATGGAGGGTGTCTTCTAGGTGTAACAGTAACTCTGATTCTGATTCTGTGAGTTTGTTAACTGGTACGCCTGTCCAAGAAGCTACGATTTGGGCGATGTCTTCTTCGTCAACAATGGGGGCTTTAGCGTTTTGTTGCGTTTCTTCGGTGTAGAGTCTAGCTTGTATTTCTACTTCTTGGTCACGCAGCTTACCAGCTTTGTCAAAGTTCTGAAGTCTAACTGCTTCTTCTTTGGCTTTGGTAACACCAACTAATTCACGTTTGAGTTCCTTGTCGGTGGAGGTGCGTGAGTTACGCAAGCGCACGCGGGAACCAGCTTCGTCAATTAAGTCTATGGCTTTATCTGGGAGAAAGCGATCGCTAATATAACGATCTGACAACTCAGCCGCAGCTACTACCGCAGCATCAGAAATATGGACTTTATGGTGCTGTTCATAAGCTCCGCGCAAACCATAGAGAATTTGAATAGTTTCTGCAACCGATGGTTCTCCGACCATAATTGGTTGAAAACGACGCTCTAAGGCTGCATCACGTTCGATGTGTTGACGGTATTCATCCAAAGTGGTAGCGCCGATACATTGGAGTTCACCTCTTGCTAAAGCTGGTTTGAGGATGTTTGCTGCATCTAAACCACCTTCTGTACCACCCGCACCGACTAAGGTGTGAATTTCGTCTATCACGAGGATGATATTGCCTTCTGTGCGAACTTCTTCCATGATTTTTTTGAGCCGTTCCTCAAAATCCCCACGGAAGCGAGTTCCCGCAACTACAGAACCCATATCCAGACTGATGACTTGCTTGTTGAGCAAAACTTCAGGTACATCTTGGTTAATGATACGTTGAGCTAGACCTTCTGCGATCGCAGTTTTACCAACTCCTGGTTCCCCAATCAAGACTGGGTTATTTTTGGTGCGGCGACCAAGAATTTGCACCGTGCGTTCAATTTCTTGTTGACGACCAACTACAGGGTCAAGCTTGCCTTCCTGAGCCAGTTTAGTCAGATTTCTGCCAAACTCTTCTATGGTTAAGTTTTGGGTACGCTTGGAACTCTTCCCTCCGCCCGCAAAAACAGTCACATCTTCACCTAAACGGCTAATGACAGCCGAGCGGATAGCGTGCAAATCAACTCCCAGATTTTGTAGTACTTTGGCGGCGACTCCTTCCCCAGCCTCAGTTAAACCTAACAATAAATGTTCAGTGTTTATGTAGTTGTGTCCCAGGCTATGAGCTTCTCTAAATGATTGCTCGAAAAGGCTTTTTACTTTGGGTGTAAACGGAATTTCTGGTGGGACAAAACCAGAACCTCGGCCAATAATTTTTTCTACTTCCCGACGTGCATCTTTGAGGTTAACACCCAACTCGGCCAGCACTTTAGCAGCAACCCCAGTTCCTTCTCCCATCAAACCCAGGAGAATTTGTTCCGTTCCTACAAAGTTGTGTCCCAGACGGCGTGCTTCCTCCTGAGCTAACATAATTACCCTAATGGCTTCGGAAGTGAAGTGTTCAAACATAGCGGGTTCTTGCTCCCTTGCTGCTTGTACTGTGGGTGATATAAATTCACCCTCATGTAAAGTTTCTTGTATTTTCTTAAAGATAATGTATCTTTATTTAAGATTGAATGGCAGTGGTGAGAGCCGTATGAGCTAGGGTGTGGTTGCCGTCTTTAGCAGTACCGAGTACCGAGTGCTGAGTACCTAGTGGTAAGTGCTGAGTTGATTAAATGTTGTAAAGTAGACTTATTGTTTTCCGTATTAAATGATTTTTCTGGAACTGTTCTACTTTCAACTAAACTGAGAACTCAGGATGGCATTTAGGACTAAGCACTTACTACTCTCTCACTGAAGATGACAGAAACCTCACCAAGCAAAGATCAGCAACATCCCCTTTACAACCGCGATCGACCCTTTATTGATATTTTACTCTCTCAAGAGGCAACGGACTACAATTTGGCCGAATTGGCTAGGCTGAAAATTCGCTATCAAGGCTTTCCAGGCGCACGGGACATCCAAAAAGACCTAGATAAAGTTTTGCAACGCTGGGGTTTAACGGAAACTGAACTGTTGGAAAAAACTCGCCAGCTACACGAAGTGGGCGGAATTTATAAAAGTCGCGGCAAAAAAGAAGAGCAAGATTGGAATTAGTCATTGGTCATTGGTCATTGGTCATTGGAAACTCTTAATTTTCTCCGCGTCTCCCTATCTCCCTATCTCCCTATCTCCCTATCTCCCTATCTCCTTATCTCCCTATCTCCCTATCTCCCTATCTCCCTATCTCCCTATCTCCTTATCTCCCTATCTCCCTATCTCCCTATCTCCCTATCTCCCTATCTCCCTATCTCCCTATCTCCCTATCTCCCTATCTCCCTATCTCCCTATCTCCCTATCTCCCTATCTCCCTATCTCCCTATCTCCCTATCTCCCCATCTCCGCGTCCCCGCGTCTCCCCATCTCCGCGTCCTCTGCACCCTGCTCTCCTGCTCCCTGCTCCCTTTCCTGGGGGGTGGGGGTGGGAGTTACGACTTGGGGTGGCTCTACAAATGCTTTCGGGGTGGGTGTGGGAGTTACGACTTGGGGTGGCTCTACAAATGCTTTCGGGGTGGGGGTGGGAGTGACAACTTGGGGTGGCTCTACAAATGGTTTCGGGGTGGGTGTGGGAGTTACAAATTTGGGTTTATCTAAAAATGCTTTCAGAGTTGGTGTAGGAGTTAGGGTTTCTGGTTGATTCAAAGATGTTTTAATAGAGTCTAATGTGACAGCTACCTTTGCTTGTTGCTGCATATCTTGTGTAGAAGAAACCAATTTGCTGAGACCATTCACAAGTTGTAGAAGATTTTGCCGGAATTTGGGATCTCCCGTTAATTCATCTAAATCAGATGTAATTTTTTGTGTATTTTCAAATGTCACCCTGGCTGAGTCTAGGGTTTGTTGCAAAAGAACAATATTTTTAGGATCATTTAAATTTTTGGAAGCATCTTTTAAATTAGCTGAAGCTTCGGCGGCGTTAGCAGACAAAAGTTCTAAATTTTTCAATAATTCCCCTTCTGTGAGACGATTAACCGCCGGGGATAGACTGGTAACTGTCTGACGTAATTGATTACTGGTTTGGGTAATATTATTTAAAGCACCAACTAGGGAAGAACGATTTGTTGTCAATAAGTCATCTAAGTTATTCAGCAAACGACTGGCTTGTTTGGCAGTTACACTAAAGTCGCTGGCTGTTACACCTAATTGATTTGCGGTTTTTGTGCTAGTCGCCGTCAGTTGATTTGTTGCCTGTTGTACTGTAGCAGCAGTGCTAGAAAATGTACCTATTTGTCCTTTAAAGCTTTTGCTGACAGTTTGGAGTTCTCGACTCAGATTAGCAACACTAGTAGCAGCATCAGCAGAGGTGACTAAAAGTCGATTAACGTTGTTAAAAAATTTCTCGTCACCGTATTGAGCCGCAAAATCAGATGATTGGCGAATCAGTTCATCGACGCTGATACCAATTTGACCTTTTAAGTTAGTAGCGCCATTGCAAATAATCAGGCTGGCATTACAATCTTTGTCTAGAGGTTTAGAAATAACTGTTTCAGTAGGTAAGTTGGCTTTTGGTGTGATATCAATAATACTTTCGCTAATTAATCCGCTTTGATTTGCCTCAATCGATGAGTTGTATGGAATTAGTAAGTTAGGATCAGTAATTTCAATTTCCACTGCAACGGCATTTACTCCCGTTTTAATATTGGAAATACTACCCACTTTTACACCACGATAACGAACTGGTGCGCCTTTTTGCATTCCCCCAGCGTTAACAAATTCGACTACAGCTTTATAAGAACTGCGTCCAGGGGTGATTCTATTCAACCACAGCAAAATTATCCCAAATGCGCCTAAACCCAGTAGAAGTAACAATCCCACTGAGCCTTCTCTTAATGTTCGTCTAGATGTGAAGCTGTTAATTAGATTCTGCATTTTTCCCTCCCCTGAAAAACTAGTCCTGATTGGCGACAAATGGAACTCTGAAAAGCTAAGAATAATATTTCACAATACCAAATCTAAAATCTAAAATCCCAGATTGTATTAACCGGCTATCTGAATTGGTCCATGTATACTCCCACTCATAAATTGTCTGATCAAAGGATGGTCAGTGTGATCTATTTCACTCACTTTACCTTGCCATTGCACTTTACCTTGATAAAGAAATACTAATTTGTCCGCTGTGCGCCGAATGGTACTTTCTTGGTGGGTAACAATGGCATAAGTACTACAGACACCTTGTGTACATTGCAAACTGCGGATTAAATCCTCAATGACCGTTGAGGCGATGGGATCAAGTCCGGCTGTGGGTTCATCGTACAATAAAACTTCTGGACTATCTGCGGGATTATGGGGATTAGACATAATTGCACGGGCAAAACTGACCCGTTTTCGCATCCCTCCGGAAAGTTCTGCTGGGTAAAGATGACCGATTCCTGGTAAACCCACCATCTCTAATTTTTCATTTACTAGTTGGCGAATGTGCGATCGCTCTAATTTGGAATTTTGGTACAATGAAAATCCCACGTTTTCTTCTACTGTCAACGAGTCAAATAAGGCCGCTTGTTGAAATACCATCCCAATTCCTACAGCATCTGCACCGTCTTCAATCAACCCATCTCTCTGTACTCCTTGGATATAAATTTCTCCTTCATCGGGCTGTAATAACCCGGCAATTATTCTTAAAATCGTCGATTTACCCGTTCCCGACGGTCCAATAATTGCTAGTGCTTCCCCTCGCTCAATTGTCAAATCGACATGATCTAAAACCTGATTTTTACCAAAGGATTTAGAAATGCCTTTCAGTTCAATTAATGGTTTAGTTATTGATAATTTGTCATTTGTCATGGGTGATAGGTGATAGGTGATTGGTAATGGGTGATTGGTAATTAATAATATTTTTTGACAACTGACAACTGACAAATATGCAAGATATTGATATTTTAGTGATTGGTAGCGGTATCGGTGGCTTATGTGCGGCTGGGTTACTTGCTCGTTATGGAAAACGGGTAATTGTCTGTGAAAGTCACACAATCCCCGGTGGTGCAGCCCACAGCTTTAAAAGACGAGGTTTTGAGTTTGATTCTGGCCCCTCTTTTTATTGTGGTCTTAGCGAATCCCACAGCTTAAATCCCCTTAAACAACTTCTGGATGTGCTTGGTGAATCTCTCCAAGTTATACCTTATGATCCTTTAGGACATTATCACTTTCCTGAAGGCACTTTTGCAGTTTATAGCAATGGGGAGCTTTACCGTCAGGAGTTGGCAAAAATCACGCCTCAAGGTGCTAAAGAATTTCAGCAGTTTGAACAACGTCTGTTAGGGCTTTACGACGCAATGAAAGGTATTCCCACCCTAGCACTGAGGGCTGACTGGCAAGTTATACCACTATTGTTACAACGTTATTTACCAGATTTGGGGAAAATGTTGTTCAATTTGCCAATTGTACAAACTTCTGTTGGTAGTGTCATGAATGCTACTATCAAAGACCCTTGGGTAAAGCGACTAATTGACCTAGAATGCTTTCTTTTATCTGGTTTAAAGGCAGAAGGAACAATTGCCCCAGAGGTAGCTTTTATGTTAGGTGAACGTTGCCGTGCTGGTGTTGAATATCCTTTAGGAGGTAGTAAAGCGATTGTTGATGCTTTGGTGCGAGGTTTGCAACGTTGGGGTGGTGAGTTGCGTTTGGGTTGTCATGTTGAGCAAATTTTGGTGGAAGGAGGAAAAGCGGTTGGTGTGAAATTGAAATCTGGTGAGATTTTGAAAGCACCAATAGTAATTTCTAACGCTACTCTTTGGGATACTTACAATCACCTGTTACATCCTGAAGATTTACCCGCAAGTTATCGTCAAGCGGCTTTAGATACACCAGCAGTTGAAAGCTTTATGCATTTACACTTAGGCATCAAGGCGGAAGGGTTGGAGAATTTAACAGGACATCATGTGGTGGTTCATGATTCTCATCAAGATATTACTGTGGCTGGGAATACTTGCATGATTTCCATTCCTAGTGTTTGGGATGCTTCTTTAGCACCAGCAGGAAATCATGTGGTTCATGCTTATACCTTGGAACCTTATGAGGGTTGGGAACGCAATGATGATTATGAAAACCAGAAACGGGAAAAAGCGCAATCTTTATACCGCGCTCTAGAGCGAATTATACCGGATATTCGTGAGCGTGTGGTGTTGGAACTTATTGGTACACCTTTAACTCATGCTCATTATTTGCGACGCTATCAGGGAACCTATGGCCCAGCTATTGCTGCGGGTAAGGGGATGTTTCCTGGGACACATACGCCGATCAAGGGTTTATATCGGGTGGGAGATAGTACTTTACCAGGAATCGGTGTTCCTGCTGTCGCTGCGTCGGGGATTTTGTGTGCGAATACGTTGGTGAGTGTGTTGCAGATGTTGGAGGTTTTGTAGGGTTTTAAACGAACCACGTTCGCGGACGCGGAACGTCCCGAAGAGATAGACACGAAGGAAGCGAAGGGAAGAGAGTTTTAGAGAGATTTTGGGTGGGTGATGATGGGTTATTTTTCTCACGCAGAGACGCAGAGGCGCGGAGAGTAATTAAGAGTTTGGTGTAATGATGTGAAAACTGCTGTAATGTAGGTTGGGTTGAAGACATGAAAACCAACATTGATTATTTTTTGTTGGGTTACGACTGCCTAAACTAACCTACATTTTTTATTACTAAACTGTTGACATCAATTAATTATTGGCGCAACTTTCTGATTCGCTCCATAGCATCTTGATAGTTTTTTTCCTTACCTTCTCTTTTATATATATCTGCTGCTTTTTGGAAATCATGAATTGCACTCTGTTTATTTCCTAAATTAGAACGGGCAATTCCTCGGTTGTTGTATGCTAAAGCAAAGTTAGGATTAATATTGATAGCCTGAGTGTAATCTTCAATTGCACGCTGTTTATCTCCTAATTGATAACGTGCAATTCCTCGGGCGTAGTAAGCATAAGCAAAGTTAGGATTAATATTGATAGCCTGAGTGTAATCTTCAATTGCATTCTGTTTATCTCCTAATTGATAACGTGCAATTCCTCGGTTGTAGTAAGCATCAGTAGAGTTAGGATCAATTTTGATAGCCTGAGTGTAATCTTCAATTGCACGCTGTTTATCTCCTAATTCATTACGGGCAACTCCTCTTTTGTAGTAAGCATAAGCAAAGTTAGGATCAATTTTGATAGTCTGAGTGTAATCTTCAATTGCACTCTGTCTATCTCCTAATTTAGAATGGGCAATTCCTCGGACGTAGTAAGCATAAGCAAAGTTAGGATCAATTTTAATAGCCTGAGTGTAATCTTCAATTGCACTCTGTTTATCTCCTAATTCAGAACGAACAACACCTCGTCTGTAATAAGAATGAGCATAATTAGGATTAATCCTAATAGCTTGGTTAAAATCTTCAATTCCACCCTGCGTATCTCCTAAATAATACATGGCACGTCCCCGTTGGTTGTAAGCATCTACATTATTTGGTTGCAGTTGCAATACTTGAGAATAATAATTAACAGCACCTCGATAATCTTCTCTGTCACGACACTCATTACCTAAGCGCATATATTCATCAGCTTCAGAAGATGCCAAACTCTTTAAATAGCAGCGTAAACCTCCAGAGTAAAGCAACTCATCTATCCCTACCAAGGCTTTACCATCAATAGATGTAATCATCTTAGTTGGTAAAAATCCTGCCAAAATCAAATTGTATTCATTCTGCGCCTCGCTCACTTCTTCTTGAATTAAAATACAAACTAGAACCGCATTTTTTTCAATTTCTTCTTGGCTAATTGTCCATTTAATTTCATCAAATTTACCATTACGAGCTTTTACCTGAATACCCACTTCTGGGTCTGAAGCCAAGGTAAAATCAACTTTTCCATCACCACCAACGCGCTTTTCATAGTCAACTTCTGTGACAAAATTACCTAACCGGGTTTTGACAACTTCCTCACCCAGTTTTCCCTTCATGTTGTTAATAAAGTAATTTTTCGGGTCATTGGGTTTATACTTCCTCACCATCTCCCAGCAAAAATCCCGTAATTGCTTTAACCTCTCTCCAGATATGACAGTTAGTTCACTATGCTGGCCTTGTTTGTCACAATGCAGGAAGTCACTAGATTTCAGTCTTTGAATAAAATCAGTCTGTTGGGCTTTGAGTGGTGTTGTCCAGTCCATATCGGTATAAATTTGCTGGAATGTCAGAAGGAATCTAATTTTAGTATTCCCCATCCAGAAGCAAAAATATCTAATATTTGTTAAATTCGGCTACCTTCATTATTTTTCTGGCAACACCTAAACTGTATTAGAATATAAATGTGATTTTCGGAAATGAAAGATGGTCAAATCATGATTTACATCTTTTTTCATCCTGAAACAGAATCTATTTTTCAATTTATTGAATGTTACACTCTCTACTGCAAATAAAAAATGCAGACAATTTTCACAAAATATCGCCTATTCTGGGCAATTTTACTTCTGATTAGCGCCTTGGTAATAACGTTATTAGTTTCTCTTTCTCAAGGTGCAGTTCCTTTAAATTTATCGGAATTTTATCAAGCAATTCTACGCCAAGGCGACCCAATTAAGCAAACTATTCTTTGGGATTTACGGCTACCTCGCATTGTGGCGGCGTTAATTGTGGGTGCGGCTTTGGGAATGTCTGGCGCACTTTTACAAGGAATGTTACGTAATAGTTTGGCTGACCCGTTTATATTGGGAATTTCTGCTGGTGCAGGACTAATTGTCATTATTATGATTGTTTTGCAAGTTTTCCCTATAGCGATTCCTTTAGCAGCTTGGTTGGGGGCAATTTTGACTTCTGCTATTGTTATTTTCCTCGGTCGCGCTGGTGGGGGAATTTCGGTGGAAAGATTGATTTTAGGAGGGGTTGCTGTTAGTGCTTTGTTTGGTTCTGTACAAAGTACGTTGTTATTAATGGCGGAAGATGGACAGATACAAATTGCGTTAAGTTGGTTAGTGGGTAGTTTAAATGGTCGTGGTTGGACGGAAATTTCTACAGCTAGTCCTTATATTATTGTGGCTTTATTGTGCGGATGTTTGTTGGCGCGATCGCTCAATGTCTTGGCTTTGGGTGACGATTTGACTGTAGGGTTGGGGGTTTCGTTAATGCGATCGCGTTTATTAATTGGTGGTATTGCTACTTTATTAGCCGCAGGTGCTGTTAGTATCGGTGGTTTAATCGGTTTTGTGGGGTTGGTTGTTCCTCACGGTGTACGTTTAATTGTGGGAACAGATCACCGTTTTGTTTTACCACTTTCAGCTTTAGCAGGTGCATGGTTATTGATGTTTGCAGATTTACTTTCTCGACTAGGTGCGGTAGAACTTCCTGTCGGTTCGGTGACTGCTTTGTTGGGTTCACCGTTGTTTATTTGGTTGCTGTATCGTCGTTCGGGTGATGTTAACAAGTTTTAATATTCAGTTTCATTGAATATTTATGATGAGGATGAGGATGGACGCAGAGATTATTTAATCAGCAATTACACGCAATGAAAATCAAAAATTAATCCCGGATAATTACACGGTCAATCTGATGTAACTCTTAGTAAGATGTATTTTCTCTGGGAGACATACGTCTTTGTTTCATCATTTCTCGCTGTTCTGTAGTCAAAACGGCTTGAATTTGTTTTCGTTGATTGCGTATAATTTGATTAACTGCCTTTTTTTGATTTGCTGACAGATTTAGCGATCGCAGTCTACTCATTGACAATTTATCACTACTATTATCAGCAGATTCAAATTCCTCTTGCTGTTCGGGAGATAGGAGTGCAACTACTTTCGCTTCATTTTGCGTTCTAATTCGTCTTATTTGTGCTTTTTGATTGTCAGTTAAGTTGAGTTCTGATATTTGCTCTGGATATCTATTTATATCTCTTTGGGATGAGCGATAATTTCTGCCATTTTCAGATGAGTTATTATTTGTGTCATTTTCAGATGAGTTATCATTTGTACCATTTTCAAATGAGTTATCATTTGTGCCATTTTCAGATGAGCGATAATTTCTGCCATTTCCCGTAGAATCATTAGGAAAAGAAGTTCGATTAGGAGAAGATAATTGACATCCTGTAGTCAAAATAGCGATGGATAAAACCGCTGCGGGCATAGCAAAAATACTCAACATCCGTTTATAGTTCATGAATTGATACTCCATAAATACATCTCAATCTAATAGAGGCATACTCTTTTTATATCAGTTATTTTTGGGTTAGCTCCAAAAATTATAGCTGCGTTTAACAACTTTAAAAAAGTACCATCTCTATCTACTTAAATAAAGTCGATATGAGATGGTAATAACAATAATTAGTAAAAATATTAGGAACGATAGTCTACCTTAATATCGACGTTCTCGACGAAATTCGTTTTGGTAGCGAAATTCTCTTTCTCTACGAGTTTCTTGTCTGTGATTATTGTCTCGTCTGTAATTATCGTCTCTTCTGTAATTATCGTCTCTTCTGTAATTATCGTCTCGTCTGTGATTATTGTCTCGTCTGTAATTATCGTCTCTTCTGTGATTATTGTCTCGTCTATGACGAATTTCTTGCCGCTGATTTCTATAATTGTTTGGATTAGCAGCTAATGCTGGAGATATGCCTACACTACCTAGTGTTATTAAACCAAGTGTACCAAGTAAGATAAGAGATTTGTGTAAATTCATAGTGAGTTTTCTTCAGAATGAAATTAGTTTTAGGGTTGTTTTATTCCAACCTACTTAAAGCATAAAATTAGAGTTGCATGGCGATATAGGTAAAAAGTCACTAATCTGTTCATGACTTTAGTCATGTTTATCTAATATTCTTAACTAGTAATTATATTGCAAAAACTCCTGTATTCTGCTAGAAATAGAATAGCCTATCAATTGTTTTTTTATATTTTAAAATAAATGCCTCTCGAATTACAAAATCTCACAGGTGGTTATACTGTTTCGCCAATTATTCAAGATATTAATCTTTCTTTGCAAACTGGAGAATGGTTAAGTTTAGTTGGTGCTAATGGTTCTGGTAAATCTACTCTACTCAAATTAATTAGTAGAATTCTTTCACCACAGCAGGGAGTCATATTATTAGATGGGAAAGCAATTCATTCACAACCTCCCAATCTAATTGCTCAAAAGTTGGCGCTTTTACCCCAACAACAAACAGTTCCTGTCGGTTTAACAGTACGTCAATTAGTGAGTTTAGGAAGAACACCTCATCAATCTTGGTGGCAATGGGAATTAAGTTCTGAAGATAGACAAAAGGTTGAAGCAGCAATTAAAAAAACCCAATTAGAAAAATTTAGCAATCGCTTGATTGAAGAATTATCAGGTGGTGAAAGACAACGGGCTTTTTTGGCTTTAGCTTTAGCTCAAGAACCGAAGGTGTTATTATTAGATGAACCAACTACTTATTTAGATATAAATTATCAATTGCAATTATTAGAATTATTAAAAAATCTCAATCAGCAGCAAAATTTAACCATAGTCACAGTTTTACATGAATTAAATTTAGCCGCACGCTATAGTTCTCGGATTGCTTTATTAAAACAAGGTCATCTTTGGGAAGTGGGTACACCGGAAGCAGTGCTAACACCAACTAATATTGCTCAAGTTTTTGGGGTAGAATCTATAATTATTAACACACCTGTCGGGTTACAAGTTTGTGCTATTTCTGCTGTTGTTTAGAAGATGTTTTCAAAGTCATTGCCGATTTATCATCATCATTGTAAAATAAATATAGGAATCCAATTTGATTTTTGAATAAATCTAAGTAGTTGTAGGGTGGGCAATGCCCACCAAAACCATGATTAATTTGGATAGTGAGTAAGTCCTAATAACTATACTTTTTTTCTCAAATATGAAATTACCAGAACTTGAACAAGCAACAATAGACAGAATTGTAGAAATGGCATGGGAAGACAGAACCCCTTTTGATGCGATTGAAATTCAATTTGGGCTACTGGAAAAACAAGTGATTGCTTTAATGCGTCGGGAGATGAAAGAATCAAGTTTTAGAATGTGGAGGGAGCGTGTAACTCAGCGGAAGACTAAGCATTTGAAAAAGCGAGATTTTATTGCGGGTACTTTTAAATCCGATAATCAAAAAACTTAATCTTAATCTTCTTATCTGAGTCAATTCATGAATACTAAATTATTAAATTTTCCTGTTCAAGTCACAGATACCAATGAATTTATATATCAACCACCGACTGCGGCTATTAATGCTAAACGGATCTTAGTAAAACCTAATTTGGGTTATCCAGTTGCACCTCCTGTAACTGTCAGCATGAAAGTATTAGCTGCGGTACTTCAAGGTTTACGTTCCTGCAATCCTCATGCAGAAATTGTAATTGTTGAAGGTGTATGTTCACCAGTTTCTCTACCAGAAATAGCCAGTCGTAATGGTTTATATTCATTGCTAGATGCAGGAATGCAATTATTAGATGCAGATGAATTACCATTGAAGGAATATCCCAATCTTTCTCCTCAACCAGTTCGGTTTAAAACAATGCTGGCTCCTGCAATTTTAGAGGAAGTAGATTGTAGAATTTCGGTAAGTGCTTTCAAACGCACATATATTAATGACAAACCTTTAATTTCAGCTTCTTTAAAAAACTTGTATGGGTTGTTTCCTCGCAGTCGTTATAAAGCCAGAAGTCCAAAATCACGAGGACAATTACACCGTCCTTCTGTTCCTTTAATTTTGCAAGATGTTTATTTCACTATTGGACATTTATTTAATGGTGCGGTTGTGGATGGTAATCTCAAGTTTGTTAGTGCTGATTGGAAACCAGATAAAGGTAAATCTATAGAATTAGGTAAGGTATTTGCTGGTGAAGATATGCTGACAGTTGACCGTGTTGCTTGTGAAATTGGTGGAGAAACAATAGCAGATTATTTGGATGCTATTGAAAGTCTCAGAGGTTAAGTAATCGCTTTTTACTATATTCATTTACATCTTGCATCTTCTCAATCATGGTTGGAATGCCCACCCTACTAAATAATCAGGTTTTTAAACTTATATTTACTCCATCAACATCAACTGTAAGGGATTTAAATGTACATACCAAGGAAAAGATTGGTCTTTAATTGTCACCCATTTTTCCTTATAAACTTCAGCTTGTAAGTGGTAATCATGAGCATGATTAGCAGGTGAATGTAGCTTTAAAAATAAAGTCATTCGGTGAGGTGTTTCGCTGATTCTTGCTATCCAACAAGGAAAAGTATTTTCTTGATTAGGGTTGTTGCTAAAGGTAATTTGATGAGCGCGAATACCAATGTGAGATAATTTGTTAGGAATTGTTTCTGTAACTTTGAGAGTACAACCCCAATCAATTGCTTCTACTTTTTGTGGTGATAGCGCCACAGCATGAGAAAAGTTTTTACACCCAGTAATTTGAGCAACACTCATACTAGCAGGATGCTGAAAAATTTCATATTTAGAACCATGATGAGCTTCTTTTCCCTGTTCTAATACTAATAAATTAGGACAAAGCCGATATGCTTCTTCCATGTTGTGAGTAACAAATAAAGTTACACCCGAATAATCAGCTAAAGTTTCTGTCATTTGTTGTTCTAACTGACTACGTAAATGTGTATCTAGGGCAGAAAATGGCTCATCTAAAAGTAATGCTTCTGGTTGACTTGCTAAAGCTCTAGCTAAGGCTACTCGTTGTTGTTGTCCTCCTGAAAGTTGGTGCGGATAGCGATCGCCTAATCCTTGTAATCGCATTGCTGATAATTGCTTTTCTACCTCCAACCTTATATTGCCATTAGATAATCCCTTGGGTAAACCAAAACCAATATTTTGCGCTACAGTCATGTGTGGAAAAAGGGCATAATTCTGGAATAAAAAACCAATATGGCGGTCGCGGCTAGGAATATTAATACCTTTTTCCGAATCAAATAATACTCGATCATTCAACAATATCCGCCCTTTTGTTGGTGTTTCTATTCCGGCAATACAGCGCAAAATCATACTTTTACCCGCACCAGAACCTCCTAATAATCCTAAAGGTTCATCATCGGTATTAAAAGCAATTTGAAGATGAAAACTTGCTAGTCTTTTTTCGATATCTAGAAATAAACCAGATGTAGAATATTTTATAGGTGAAGATAAAGATTGATTCTCTAATTCTCCTGTTTCTGATTTTTCCTGGGGTTTGCTTTTGTGCTGGAATTCTTGCCATAAGTTAGCCACAATAATTCCTGATAGAGAAATTACCATAATAGCAATTGCCCAAAACCAAGCTTCATTCATTGCACCGGCTTCTACAGCAAAATATATCGCCATTGGTATCGTCTGGGTTTGTCCAGGAATGTTACCCGCTAACATCAAGGTTGCACCAAATTCACCCAAAGCACGGGCAAAAGCTAAGGTAGTCGCTGCCACAATCCCAGGAAATGCTAAAGGTAAACTAATGCGCCAAAATATTGTTGATTCTTTAGCACCTAATGTCCTCGCTACCCGCAATAAATTAGCATCAATTTGTTGAAAAGCTCCCAATGCAGTTTTATACATTAATGGAAAAGAAACCACGGTTGCGGCAATGGCTGCACCATACCAAGTAAACACGATGGTGACATCAAATGGTTCCATCAATTTACCAACTGGTCCATTTTTACCAAAAAATAGCAGCAGCAAAAAACCAACAACCGTAGGTGGTAAAATTAGCGGTGCGACGAATATACCCTCGATTACAGATTTCCCTTTACCGCGATATCCCAACATCCAGTAAGCAGCACCGATACCCAAAAAGAAAGTGATAAAGGTCGCTAATAATGAGGTTTTCAGCGATATCCAGAGGGGTGATAAATCCTGTGGCATAGTTTATGTATTTCCAACTTAGTTGGTATTATAACCTAAACCAGAGAAAAAGCCTGTTACCGTTTTTTTAGAATCAGACAAATATGAAAATTCACAAACATTTAACCATTCACACTTACCTTGCGGCTTTGATCATCGGATTATGCATATCTGGGGAGAATATTGTCGCACAAACCTTAGTTGTTCCAGAAAAATTAATTGGGTTTGATACTCCTGAAGGTGAAAAATTGTTAATTGAAAGTAAATCGCGGGCTGATTTTTTCCCTTTAAGTATGCAGTTTGTCACTCAAGATAATCTTGCTTATTGTGGAGTTGCAAGTATTGTGATGGTGTTAAACAGTTTAAAAATTCCTGCACCGGAAACTCCAGAGTATAGAGAATTTAAAGTATTTACCCAAGATAACTTTTTTAGTAATGAAAAAACTCAACAAGTCATAGAACAAAAAAAAGTTGCCTGGAGTGGAATGAATTTACAACAGTTAGGAGGATTATTATCAAGTTATGATGGTGTAAAAGTCCAAGTTTATTATGGAAGTAATAGCAGTTTAGAAGAGTTTCGTAAATTAGCAGCCGAGAACTTAAAACAACCAAATAATTTTGTTTTAGTTAATTATTTACGTAAAGAAATCGGGCAAGAAAGAGGCGGTCATATTTCCCCTTTAGCCGCATATAATGAAGTCACAGATAGATTTTTGATTATGGATGTTTCTCGCTATAAATATCCACCTGTTTGGGTAAAAACAGCAGATTTGTGGAAAGCGATGAGTACAGTTGACGTAGCTTCTGGGAAGACTAGAGGTTTTGTATTTGTGAGTAAATAATTATGGTTTTTCATAGATACAGCAGAATTCAGGAGTCAGGAGTCAGGAGACGCTTCGCAGACCTCCGGTTCAGGAGTAAAACCCTCTTGTCGTGGGAGTTTCATTATCAATTGATGTCCTAACCACCCTGTCCACGGCTATATCTCTAGGACTTAAGCACTGTACAAATTAATCATGGTATAATTACCATAACCAATAGTCTATTCTGGTTAAGAATTTAGCTGTGATAATTCAAATCTGACTTTCTCCAGCATTTCTTGATATAGAGGATCTTGGAGACCACTTCCGAAAGCCCCACTTAAATATTGCTGTAAAAGGTTTTCGGCTGCTTTATAATCTGCGATCGCACTTTGTTTATTTCCTAAATCCCGATACATATTCCCTCTCAAAGAGTATGCATCAGCAGAAGAAGCACTTTTACTAATTACTTGATTCAAATCTGAAATTGCTTTGTGCTTTTCGCCTAACTTTTCGTAAGCCCTAGCCCTGTTCCAGTATGCGCCACTACTAAAACCGAATCTACCTGTATTTTGCCTAATTACTTCCGTATAGTCTGCTACTGCTGCTTTGTAATTCCCAACGTTATGGTAAGCATTGGCACGATGATAGTAGGGTTCTTCAGCTTTAGGATTTAGTCGAATTGCCTGCGTGAAAGAAGAAACCGCAGCGAGTGAGTCTTTTTGGCAGTCCTCTTGAAAGTGTCCCATGCCTATGAAATCGTCCATTGTATTAAGATATGGTGGCATAAGAGTTTGGCACTCAGTAGAGGCATTAGAAGCTGGTATTCGTGCAACTAATGTTATCCAAAAACCTAAGAGTAAAATAGATGATGCATAAGCTAATAAAGAAGATCTAGAAAAAGCAAATTTCATAATTATATAATCCCAAACGTATTTTCAGTAAAGTAGAAATAGTGTTAACAGTTTGCCGCTTTCACAAAAGTGACCGCATCATGTCAACAATAACATTCCGGATTCCTATATCATTAATAGGTGTGGTGGAAAACATCATTCATGAGTTTCGACTACGGTAATCATGAGACAAGCTGTGAGGCGCTTCTATGTCTGAAACAAATTCTCAACAGATCATTAATACTGCCGAGACTCTCATCGAGAGCTATGCAAAAGGGAAACGCAATTTTAGTGGCGCGAATTTGGGCAATGCCGACTTGCAAGGTGTTGATCTCAAAGGGTCTGATTTAAGTTACGCTGACTTGAGTGAAGCTAATCTCAATGGTGCTAACCTGAGAGGCTGTGACCTCAGTTTTGCCAATCTTAGTCAAGCTAATTTGCAAGATGTTGATCTTCGGGGAGCCTTATTATTTTCGGCCGATCTCCGTCAAGCTGATCTTAAGGGAGCGAAAATGGAAAAAGCCGATTGCGATTACCTACGGTAGGCTACGCCAACGCACCACTCATTTTCCTCAAAATTTTGATCCCTTACAAGTGGGATTACAAATTAAAGAAGCGTAGAAGCACAGACTACACAGTCATTACTCTGCTATCAATTGGTAGTGAAAAGTCACGAGACCATTCATTCCAAGAGCCAAAATAATTTCTAGCAGAAATTCCTACCTGTTCTAGGGCTATCAAAGTATTAGCAGCCCTTGAACCCTTAAAGCAGTAAATGTACACAATAGACTCTGAAGTAATACCTACTGACTGACAAATTTCTCGGATTTCATCTGGCGATCGAAACGTGGGGATTTCCGATTCAGAATTCATCAGCTGATGCCATTCTAACCATACTGCGTTAGGGATTCTACCTTTGCGGGGACAAAAGTCAGGATGGTAGGGAGAAGAACTCAGCCCAAGCCATTCTGAACTGTCGCGCACATCTAATTTAATAATTGCTGGATTGTCAATTGCTTCCAACATCTCGGCAGTAGTCACCATTATGTCAGCGTTGGGATGCAATCTAAATATGCTGCTTTCACGTAATGGTAATTCATCGGTAGTCGTGAATCCAGCCTTGAGCCATGCTTTATATCCTCCATGTAAAATAGATACCTGCTCGCAACCCAAATACTTCAGTAAAAAAGCGGCTCGACAAGATTGACCATAACCTTTATTTAAAGCATCTTCATAAACAATTAACCGTTCCGCACCAGATATTCCTACCCTGCTCATAATTTCTGCAAAATACTCTTGCAATTCCTTTAATCCTGCTGGTGAGGAATTGTCTAAAAGATAGGTGAAAAAATCTCTAATATTTATAGATTGAGGAATATGAGAAATAGCATAATCTTCTTGACTTCGCGTATCGATAATGACAGTCTGTGATGACTTTTCTGCTAAAAGTGACGTGACTTCTTGGAGAGAAATGAGGAGTTTTGTATTCACGCTTTCATGCTTCTGTTCTTGTACTATTAGGCATTATCGCCCCCGGCAGATTTGCGTTTTGAAATGCAAATCACAGAAGAATGAAAGTTAAATGTTACGAGATAACTTTTGTGGCTGCGTTATTTTTAAGCAAGAATTCAGAATAGATTACTCTCGCCAAACTTTTTTTTCATAGTTAATTGGCTCAGGATTTTAGGATTAAAAGATTAATATCAAGTCCCGTTAAATAGTTATCATATACCCACATATCCTAACACCCCACCCCGCAAGCAGGGAGGGGAGATAAAGCACAGCTTTGACTCTTTGGGGTTATTTGCCTACGGCACACTCCGCGAACGAAAATGTCAAGTAATCCATCATCAGAACGTGATATAGCAGGATTTATTAGATACAGCAGAATTCAGAAGTCAGGAGTCAGGAGTAAAACTGGCTTGGTGTCTAGGTTTAAATTTTGATTCTGTACCTCATTGATCTGCAATCTGCTGTAATTTTGAACATTAATCCTGGTCATCATTCATTTTTTGGTGTTTAGTAATTCAGAATTACGAATTACAAATCATAAACTCTAGATTCTGCGACTTCTGGATATTCATCACAGTAATCTTCAAAGGCAGTTTTGAGAGGTTTTTCGGCGCGTTGGTGGGCAATTTCTGCTTGTATTTCTTCCACCACATCCCAAGCTGATGAACATTCTGTGGAATTTATGCCTTTTTCTGCACAAACAAGACGAGCTTTTTTAATTTCATCTTGCAATTCTTGTTCTAACAAAATTGAGCGAGGTTCTTCTAGACAATTACTCTGCGCTAGGATGTCAGTAAGTGAGATTATTCCTAATAGTTCGCCACTAATGACAGGCGCACAACGAAGATGATGATTAGCAAATAATCTAGCTACATATTCTAAACCTAATTCTGGATTAACAACAATGCAAGGTTTAGTCATAATTTCATAAACACGGACTTTGTTCGGGTCTTTACTATAAGCAATTACCTGATAAACAATATCGCTTTCTGTAATAATTCCATAAGCATCTTGTTCGTGGCGACGATCTACAATTAATGCTCTCCAGTCTCTAGCTCGCATTAAATCAACTGCCTCTTTTACTGTTGCAGAACTGCGAATCATCGCCACATCTTTAGTCATCATATCTGCTGCTGTTAACATAAGTCACCTCAAAATAATTGAAAATAAAAAATTGAAAATGGTATTAACCAAACTTAATCATTGCCAAATCGTTGCTAATTTTAACCGAGTCATATTTTTGCCTTTTCAATTGTTATTAATGATTGCCATTCTTTAACTACAAAATCAGGAACTGAGATATTAATGAATTTGGCACCGGGAAGAGGTATTGATAAAGTTAAAGATTCTGAAGGTAATTGGGGCAATATCTGAGTCAAATCATATTGACCAATAGTTGGTGCTGGGGCTTCATCTAAAAATACATCAACAGCATTCCAAACTTTACCTGTGGTCGAGGTAATTTTTAAAGGTTGGGGATGAATTAAATCAGTAGAACCAGGAAAACCAATTAAGCGAAGATTTGTCTGAAATTGCTGATCAGAATAAACTTGTTTAAATAAGACAACTTGCCAAACTTTTCCTGATTGATCATCTAATTTTACTTGTGAGCGATAAATAACCTCTCCTGGTGGGTTTTCTAACTGAGTAACAGCAGCAATTACTTTTTCAGTTGATAAATTTACTAAACCTAGTAATATCAATATTGTTAGTATTACCACTATGATAATTTGCCAAAAGAAATGTCGAACATGGTGTAACATAAGAGTTATTTATTGGTGAGTCATTTATGGTTTAGATATTGGTTGAGAATGACTAAAAAATTCATTCATTATTTTTTATTGCGTGCAGTTATAGCCGTGGCCAGGGTGGTTAGGACATCAATTGATAATGAAACTCTCACTACAAGAGGGTTTTATTCCTGACTCCTGCTATAATAAAAAGTCAATTTTGCCGCGATTATGTTTCATTTCAGCAACACTTGAACCTTAAATCGGAATGTGAATTTCTGCATCCTGCGCTGCTTGTAGAATAGTTTCGTCCTCACGAGAGCCAATTAATTTCGAGTCCCACATTTAAAATGTTAGAAGAAGAATTTGAGAAACTTGTGAGGAAACTTAGGTGAATTTTCGGTACTGCTGGATGATGCTATGATTTCATCACGCTCCAGGATGCAGAGAAAAGCTTTATATTTCGGGGTAATGTCTAATTTTATGTAGACTTTTACCGAACTTTCACTGCTTTGCCTATATACCATACAGAGCTATCTTGATTGATTTGGATATCAAATAATGCTGATGATTTTTGAGCTTGTTTACTAGTTAAACCTCTTAAAAAGATATTTATAAGTGTTTTCAAGCTTCCACCTCCAGTCATATCAAATCCTTTAATTACAATATCTGCAAAGCCAGTATTGTTCATGAAATTAATTAATTCATAAGGTTTAATAAACTTATTCCAGTCGTGCATTCCTTGTGGTAATTGCTGGAAAATGTATTCCAAAAGCCAAATCATTATCAACTTAGACTTATAAGTTTTATTGATTGTATCAAATAAAAATAAACCCTTGGGGTTTAAAACTCTGTAAGCCTCAAAAACAACTTTCTTCCAATCGGTAACATGCTCTAAAACATCACAGCACAAAACAACATCAAATTTATTTTGCTCAAAGGGAAGTTCTTCCGCAACTCCCCAGCAATAATCTATTTCCAGGTGATTTTTTTGAGCATGGTCTTGAGCAATTTTAATAGAATTTAAAGATAAATCAATACCAGATACTGTAGCATCTTGTTTTGCTAAAAATTCACAAGCTAATCCACCTCCACAACCAATATCTAAAACTTCTATTCCCTGCCAATTGCTGACATATCTTGAGAAAAACTCAAACCTATAGTTATTGAGATGGTCGGATAGATATAAAGTTTCACCTTCTTTCCACCATTTATCTGCATTTAAATCATAGTAGTCTAAGTCATTCTTTTTCATAAAACAATAGCGCAACGGAAACCCGGTATCTTTTTGGTCGGGGAGGAGTCGCGCCCTCCTAATAAATAACATAATTGCAGACATCTGCTTCCCCAAGTCGAGGGAGCCTCTCGAAGAGAAGCCATTGCACGCACTTGTTGAGTCAAAACCTTGGCTTTACTGTTTCGGTCGATTGACACAATATGCTCAAAATTTTAGGGGAGCCGTAACACTCCCCTCCCTGCTTCTCTTTCACCGAGACTCTGTCCCTTGATTGGGAAGACCAGGTCTTGTGACAGTACCACCAGCCGCTTCAGGTTCAGCACCAGGACGAACATCAGTACCTGATTCTTGACCAGTCATGCGATATCTTTCATCGAGAGGAGTATCGCCCTCTTCCGTAGTTGGTACAGTGGTTTCGGTTCCAGGATTATCTTCAGGGTCATACTTAGCATCATCTTGCCGATTGTCTGGAGGGGTTTTTGATGTCATGGATTTGTACCTTCTGAGCAGGTGATTCCATAACACTAGCTTTTAATTTCTCGTAAGTGTTCTATCCTCTGATAGGGCTTGGAGTGATAGAAGAGGGTTATTAGGGAAGGGTTGATAAGTTAATTAACCCTCAACCAGCAGCAGTAGGTTACTTATGACTTGGATACTCAAACAGTTCAGGTGCATTCCCAGGGAGAACCCAACGATGAAGAGTTATCAGATTTGGCTGCAACTCAAATTATCTGCAATGGCGGTATTGTCCATACAGTTGAGTCGGCAGATATGCCAGCAGTATTTCGCGATTGATAGATTCATAGTCAGCACTTTAGTGCTTAATTAAAGAAACCTCACCTTGGGGAAATGGTAATGCGAGCGATAGCTACGCTCACCGAAGGTATCGCACTTCCAGAAGATGGTACTCTAGAAGGCGCGGCTCATAACCGTGCATGGCTACCCCAGCGGCTATTAATTCTGCACTATTGACTCTGTATTGCTGCTGAACTCGTTAGCCCGTGCGCTATGCACCAATGTCCAGCCTGCTTTTAACAATTTTTGATAAGTTGCCCAACCTTTAGAACCACCGGGTATTTGATAATCTGGAACTGAAAATTGCCCAAATGCTGTGTAAGGCCGCCAAGGTTGTCCAGGTGAAGTCTGCAAATGCAATATTTTTTCTCCATCACTGCCAGACTTAGATAACCAGCACATTTGTCGATGCATGGTAAACTCCTTTGCGTTTAGCTTATATGGCATAATAACAGGGTTTTGTCAATACCTGTCTCAATCTTGTGGGGTAATTTATAGCCTAAAAGATCAGGCCAGAAGAATTTAAGACTATTAAACTCAGGTAAATTTCTGAAGAAGATAGACTCCTATATGCGGTTCTCCGCAAGATATGAAGATAAACAGAGAACAAAAATGGTTGTCTCAAATGTTTTCTTCTAGTGCGATATTTTTCTAATGTTATCTACGGTTTTTACGATTGTATGTAGCAATAACTACGATTTTGGCAAATAACTGCAAATCCAGCTATTAGTTTTTCTAGTGATATATATAAGCAAAATAATATCCGTTAATTAGATGCCAACCTCACCAGATACCGCATCTATCGTGTTTTTGATCACACCCGCCACAGGTACAGCAATTAACAAACCTAAAAGCAATATAAGTTCCGAACAGTAAAGAAATCAACACTCCGATTAATCTAAGACTTATAAATTTACTTAAATAATACTTTGATGGCAAATTAAGGCTGTATATTTTTTGTCAAAAGAGTTCAAACATCTAATCCCTACAAGCTAACCTTTGAATCTATTTTTTATACTCTATTTTTTATAACTTTTGTCAGATGTTAATGTTTTAAGAGTGATGAAAATATAAGTAATTACAATTGTTCACACACAACAAGTAATTATATAGGAATAATATTTGATTTTTGAAAAAATCTAAGTATTTGTAGGGTGCTTTAGAACTCCTATTTGATTTTTGTTGGCGTTTTTGTTGATGCAGCCTGCCCTTTGCGCTTAAAAACTCAGTACACCTAAATCTTATCGAATTCTATTCCCTATTCCCTGCCCCAACGAAAAATTTATAAATCAAATCTGATTGCGATATGTCTTCATCAGAAACTTTTAAACAGGAACAGCCACAATTTCAGACTTCACCTAAATTCGAGTTTTGGAGAAGAGTAGGTCTGATCACAGGTGGTACTTTATTTTCAATCGGTATGCTGGCAAGTTCTGTTATTGCTGGAGGACTGGTTGGTTTATTATTGAGTTCTCGCAATTTACCAAATGTCAAACAATTACAAAATTATTTACCAGCAGAAACAACTTACATTTATGACATCGAAGGCAAGTTATTAGTGGGTATACATGGGGAAGCTAATAGAAAAGTTGTATCGCTAGATAAAATTTCTCCAAATTTAAAACGAGCAGTATTAGCCAGTGAAGATAGTTATTTCTACAACCACCACGGTATTGACCCCGGAGGTATCGGACGTGCTGCATTAGTCAACTGGGTAGCAGGTGGTGTCAAAGAAGGAGGTTCTACAATCACCATGCAGTTGGTGAAAAATATCTTTTTATCTAGGGAGCGTGCTTTAAGTCGCAAAATTGCAGAAGCGATGTTAGCAATTCGCTTAGAGCAAATTATCAATAAAGACCGGATTTTAGAAATGTATCTCAATCAAGTTTATTGGGGACATAACAACTATGGTGTAGAAACAGCAGCACAGACATACTTTGATAAATCATCAGAGAATTTGACTTTGAGTGAGTCAGCAATGATGGCTGGTTTAATTCAGGCTCCAGAACAATTTAGCCCTTTTGTAAACATGAATTTGGCCAAACAAAAACAAAGGCAAGTATTAGGAAGGATGCGGGAATTAAGATGGATTAGCCAGCAAGAATATGATGATGGTCTCCAAGAGAAAATTAAACTTGGTCAAATCAAGTCATTTCAAGCTAGTATTTTTCCTGATGTCACCAATACTGTAACGCAGGAATTAATTAAAAAGTTTGGGCATGATGCTGTTCTTAAAGGTGGAATGCGTGTGCAAACCACAGTATCATCAGATTTACAAATAAAGGCAGAAGAAACTATCAATAAATGGCATAAAACTCTTGAAAGCCAAGGTTTGAAAAAAAATCAAATGGCTTTAGTTGCAATTGATCCACGCACTCAATTTATCAAAGCATTGGTAGGTGGTGTAGACTCAAAATCCAGCGAATTTAACCGAGTAACTCAAGCACTGCGTCAGCCTGGTTCTGCTTTTAAACCATTTGTTTACTACACTGCCTTTGCTAGTGGTAAATTTACACCAGAGACAACAGTATTCGATTCCCCAATCAGCTACCCAGATGTTGAAGGAGGTGTCTATTCTCCGCGCAACTACGATAATACTTTTAAGGGTGCAATACCAATTCGTAATGCTTTAGCACTGTCTCGTAATGTCCCTGCGGTTAAACTTGGCAAAGAGATAGGAATCAATAAAGTTATCGAAACTTGCCGTACATTGGGAATTCACAGTCCGATGGAACCTGTAACTTCTTTGCCATTAGGTGCAATTGGTGTCACACCACTGGAAATGGCTAGTGCTTATGCGACTTTTGCTAACTATGGCTGGAAATCGCCTCCAACCCTCATCGCTCGTGTCAGTGATAGTACTGGCAATATTTTACTCGATAATACCCCAAAGCCTCAGCTAGTTCTTAATCCTTGGGCATCAGCTGCAATTTTAGATGTGTTGCAATCGGCAGTTAAAGAAGGAACTGGTACAGGCGCTATTATCAACCGCCCATCTGCGGGAAAAACAGGCACAACTTCCTCAGAAAAGGATATTTGGTTTATTGGTACAGTACCCCAGTTAACAACTGCAATTTGGGTAGGAAGAGATGATAATAAACAGTTAGCTCGTCGTGCTACAGGTGGAGGTATGGTTGCTCCTATTTGGCGAGATTTTATGGAAAAGGCACTTCAAAATGTGCCAGTAGAAAACTTCCAGCCAGTTTCTAAGTTTTCTCGTCCTCAGCCAATTAAAAATACTAAACCACGTCGATTAAGAAAGCGGCTGTCTGCTCCGAAAACCTGACCTAAACCTCATCAAACCTAGTTAATTTGGTTGGGCATTTTCTTCCTACTTCATTAATACTCACTTTCCCTAAAAGCTAACAATTGCTCATCATTTATCCTTCCTACTTCGTGCAGAATATTCACAATTTCCGAAATAGTTAAAACAGAATGACCACAATAACCATTTTCTTTTAATCTATCTTTTACACCTTGCTCATGGTCAATAAAAACCACAATATCATTAATGTTTAATCCTGCTGATTTTAACTTTTCTGCACCTTCCATTACACTTTTACCACTGATGAGAATATCATCAACGACTGCAACGGTTTCCCCAGGATGAAAGTTACCTTCAATTACTCTCCGTGTACCATGGGCTTTCACCTCTTTACGAGGAAAAATCATCGGACAATGAAGACGTAAAGATAAACCAGTTGCTGTTGGTAAAGAACCATAGGGAATACCAGCTATTCTATCGAAAGTGAGATTTTTTAAAATTTCCTCATAAGCACTGAGAACTTGAGTAAAAACTTGAGGATTAGAAATGATTTTGCGTAAGTCAATGTAATAAGGGAAAGTAGTACCCGAAGCTTGAACAAATTCCCCAAACATAATGCAGCCAATATCAAAAAGTTGTAAAATCAAATCTTGATGAGGATGTTTATCTTTAACATCAATATCAGATAGCCACACATCACAAGTAGAAGCATCTTGGATAAATTCACTTCTGAATTGATTAATTTCTGTCCGTAAAGATTGAACTTCCTCAGATAAATTTTCTCTACCCAACATATCTTGAGGAACAGGAATCAACAAACCATCGCCGTTACTATTTAAACCCGCTGCTAAAATTTGTTTCAGATTCCCATCCTCAGCCCAAATACTACGCGCCATAATTATTCTTTCGGGAGCAATTGAGCGAATAGATTTTAAAATTTCAGCATTTGTAGTTCCTACTTCCAAGCCTAATTGTTCTGGAGTTCCCCAGTTTTTTGATTCCTGCACTACCTGCAAATAAAGAGGTGATTTATTGTGAGGATATTGTTGTAAAGTTGCGGCACCTGGGTTAGAAGTACAACATAAAATAAACACAGCTTTATCAGGATAAACCAAAAAGGGAGCTACGTGATCTTGTCCAGTATAAGGAGTGAGAGTAATAGCATCTACCTGCCATTTTGTAAATACTGTATTGGCAAAAATACTACTAGTATTTAAATCACTATGTTTAGCATCTAAAATAATAGGAATGTGGGCTGGTATAGAGGCTAAAGTTTTGATTAATAATTCTAAACCAGGAACATCCAAAGCTTCATAAAATCCCAAAGTTGGTTTATAAGCACAGACAAAATCAGCCGTTTCTGCAATTATAAATTGTAACCAATTCTCCAAACCTGCGATAATCTCCAGTGATTGATAACGCGCAGGGAGCATTTCTGGATTGGGATCAAGTCCTACAAATAGTAAGCTTTGATTTTCGCAAATATTCCAATTTAATTTATCAACAAAAAACATTTTAAATTGCCTAATAAATTTGATTTTGCGTTAGAAAATGGTAGAATGAATTGAGTTTTACGCTTTAGCGAAGTACGAAGTACGTTAGGAATCTCTTGCTAGATTTGATAGGGCTAAAGCCCTTACTACTAACTTTTCTTTGATTCAGTCTTACTACTTATAATCCAGCAAACCATTCATAACCCTGATCTTCCCAATAACCTTTAAAAGCTGATAAATGGCTAGTTAAAGTAATTCGTGTTACCCATTTACTTTGTTTATAACCTAGTTTAATTGGAGCAGCTAGACGCAAAGGCGCACCATTTTCTACAGGCAATTTTTCACCATTTTTTTGATAAGCTAACAAAGTTTGAGGATGTGTAGTTGAAGCTATATCCCAGCTTTCATAATAACCATCGGCTGATTCAAAAAAAGCATATTTAACATTTGCCTGCGGTTGAGCTAAAGTAATAATATCACGTAAGCGTATACCTCCCCATTGTACGATTGCAGCCCAACCTTCGACACAAACATGACGAATAATCATAGAAGTCAAAGGTAAAGCTTGAATTTCTGCCATGCTGAGGCTGAGGGGATTATTTACCTCACCGTCGATAATTAAACGAAATTTGTCTAAATCAATAATTGGTGTATTGCGAAAACTATTAATTATTAAAGCTTCTGGTTCAATTTGACTAGCTGAAAATTCTGGAACAAGTTTTTGCGGCTGAAAGATTAATTTTTCAACTTTCTGATTTATCGGTTCTGAAAGTTTACCTACTAAATCCTCAAGTGCAGGTGTACCACAGCCACTAAGTAAACCACCTAGACTAGAAATTCCTGATATTTGTAGGAATTTACGACGTGTTAGTTGGGGTGTAGGGATATGAATTAGTTGTTTTTTGTTGGTATTTTTCACAGTTTTGATTCTGGTTTTTTTATACGAACCGCAGAGGCGCAGAGAACGCAGAGAGAAAGAAGAAAATTAGATAAAAGTATTTTTTGAGTTACCAAAACATAGATTCAATCAATTTATCTCCTCCCGCTTTTTGTCCTAAACGCCAATGAATTATTACAAATATTATTACCAATGGTACAGAAGCAAAATGCACAATTCTTAATGCTTGCCAATCTCCAAATATATCAACTATCCAAGGGAATTGAGCAGGTTTATACATTCCTATTCCTGTTAATATCGCCAACAACAATATAGGAATAATAGATGTGTAAACGATACGATGCCAAGCATAAGTTAGACGTTGAGGATTTTGAGTCTTTTGTAAAGCTTTAATATCATTGTTGCCTACAAATCTATGTCGCCAACGTCGGGTAATTAAAATATAAATTCCATACCATAAAAGATTGAGTGAAAATATCCACATAGCGGCAAAATGCCAGTGTCTACCTCCTGCTAACCAAGCACCTAAAGTGAAAATGGGGGGAATTTGTAAACCTGCACGTCCACCAAATACAGGATTAGCATTGTAAATTTGTAGTCCACTGGTAAGCATAAGGAAGAGACTAATAATATTAACAGAGTGAAATATTTTAGCGCCTATGGCTTGAGTTGGTAATTTTTGAGGTTTTGCAGGAGAATTCATATCAGATATGTTTCGCTATTTTGAGAATGATTTACTTAAGAAATTAAAAATTTTAAAAAAACTACAATATTTAGTTATATTACTATAATGAGCGGTGCATTAACAACCTTACTCACTAAAGAAAAAATCGCCTCCAGTGCAATTCTTATCCATTTTTTGGAATAATGTAATGTGTACAAAAAAATACTTTGCCTTTAACTTACACAACTTACCTCGATCACCACAATTTACAGCCAGGAAAAATGCACAAAATCAATCCATTGCTGTTTGGAGTCGCCTTTTTAACCAGCTTTGTATCAAATCTGACCATTGGACTAAACATTCAACAACCCAGTCCCTCAGCTATCGCACAAACAAATAACCCTCAAATGCAACTTTTAGAGGTTATGGACGAGAATACTAAATTTACCTTACTAGCACCTCAAGGAGCAAAGGTAATGAAAGGATCTTGGGGTAATATAAAAATTCAAGCAGATAATAAATTTGAAATTGAATTATCGATATCAGATGAAAGCATATTTAATCGTAACTCAGTTGCAGAATTGAAAAAAGAAGTCAGGGCTAATGATGTTAACGTCTTAAAAAGAGTTCTCATCGAAACACCCACAAGTATTTTATATGAGAGTAGTGTGATATCTACTAGTCCTGAATTTCATCTATATGTATACAAAGAGTTGGATAAAACTAGGCTCATTTGTGAAAATAGCAAAAGTCAAATTTTCTCACAATCTGAAGCTGAATTAATGTGGAAATCTTGTAATTCAGTGGCTAAGAAAAGCTAAGAGTTCTTAATCTCCCCATCTTTGGGGAAATATTTTTATTGATTAAGTAGGTTAGCGGTATAATCTTGCCATCACATATCTTAGCTTCAAGATAAGCGAAACGCGAGGTTTTAAGATGAATGAACGCACGATTTACAGCACTTCCCAGTCTCATGAGGTACAAGAACCCCACCCCCAACCCCCTAAGAGCAAGCGATGAGGGGGCTATGATGTACCTGATAACAAAAGAATCCGCTGTATCTCTAGGCGGCGCTATTTTACCTGTTCAAGTTCTTTAATACCTCCAGTTTAGACAGGAATCCTTACTTCTTCGATATTTGTCTAAGTCTCACTAGTTGTACAACGAGAATAAAGTTGGAAACTCAGATTGTGTAAAAGCCCTGAGTTTTCGTTCTATATGAGGCATGGTCTGAAAAATAAAGTTGGAAACTGGAGGATAACTGATATGGCATCCGCTTTTTATGCCGAATAATAAAGTTGGAAACTGCCAAAATCCTCGCCAAGAGCCGATATTCTGAAATAGTCTTTGGTCATCCTGGATCTATCTCCCGTAACTTCAGTCATCCTTACTATTGATCTCCCTTTATCCTGATTGGTAATGGTCTGTAGATTTACCCTAAGTTTCAATATTGCTTACTAACAAGTTTAGATTTTTCAGAGCAGTAGCTATTGCTTCCTTGACTACAGGTAACTGTCGTACCTCTGGACGTAACCCAGCACGACGTACTAACTCCCACTCTTGAGGACACAGGTGTTCTTGACGAAATCTATCTGCTGTCCACTTCACTCTTCTTACTGCAAACTCTTCCCTACTTTCAGCCACTTCCCCTAAAACCTTTGCCGTTAGTGGCAATCTCTGAAGGTGTCTTTTCACCCAAGCACTAATAGGATGTTCTAGAGAGTTAGCGATCGCAGTTCGACTAATCCAAACCGGACGACCAGAATCTTCCTTGAGGTTCTCAGCAGCAACTTTCACTGCTGCCATTGCTTGAATGTCTCTAATCTCCCAATCCACATCTGGAGTACCATTCTTTTTTTGTAGTGGTGGTAGATGTTCATTTAGCCAATCCCTATCATATTTGTACAACTGACCATAAACTGCTGGTGCTTTACTTCTTAATTGCGTTCTTCCCAAATCAGGATTTACTGCCATTAAATCTAGCCACTTTTGACGGCATGATTCAATCACATCTGTTGCCACTTCATAAGTTGTTGCACGAAGCTTGAGAGATGGACACAAATTTTTTGCTCTTGCCGTAGTATTAGGTCGGGGGAAAGTAAGCTTCAATTTATCTGCTTGACGAAGCACCGTCTTCACACTTACTCCTAAACGCTGTCCTATCTCTTTGAGAGTAAGTGATGGTCTTATCTCTTTGAGAGTAAGTGATGGGTCATGCCAAAGAAGTCTTAATGATTCTTCCCAAACAGAACCATAAACCTTGATTCTTGAATATTGAATACGATCCTCTAAAGATTGTTCTGGTGCATTTCGACAGTAAACAAAACCACAGATACAAGAAAATGTGCCTGTAAGTTTGTGATTTTCCTGGTTATACGTGATTTGACATTCGTGAATTTTGGGCTGTTGAAAATATTGGCAAACAGGATTTAGACATGGCCAAGGTGCATTACCAAAAGGTTTCTTGGCTTCTTGTAACTCAAAAAATTCTTGGGCAGAATATCCTAAAAACTGAATCAACAAAAGATGGCGTAGGGGATGGTGAACTCTTCTCGGAAAGCGAACCAACTGAGCGAGCCAATGATCACGAATCTGCTCATCAAGTGGACATTGAAGCAGTTCTAACACCTCAGCAGGGTAGTGATTTTGGAATAGTCTCAATAACTCTTGAACCCGAATCCTACCTGCATGAGTTACTAATTCTGGATTATTCTTAACCAAAGACAGGTATTTTTGATATAAATCTTCTAACCCTGGTACAAAACGGCAATCATTGAGAAGCCACTCTATATCTTTGGCAATGTTGAGCAAAATTTTGTGAACAGGATCTAAAGGTTCTATTGGACGAGGAACTGCTTTTTGGATTGCCTGTTCTGCTGCCAGGAATTCGTATGCAAGTCTGCGATTATGAGTTAATACATCACTGTTCTCTAGAAACACTGAATGAGTGGGACAAACTTCAACACCTGGAACTTGATGGAGACGATGCCAATAAGATTCGCCAAAACGCTTTTTATCATCCTCTACACACAAAGGACAGAAGCGTAGGTGAGAAGGCATTTCCACGTATCCCGCAACAATTCCCAAACGAGCGTGAATTTTTGCCCCATTATCACCACTCATATCATCACGAATTAGTTGATCTCGCTCTGGTGGTAGGAAAGGACTGTAAAAAGGTAAGAGAGTATGATTGTTAATGAAATAGTCAACGGTATAACCTGATTGTGGGGGTAAGGTATCAACAAGCCTTTTCAACCTGCTAGGGAAATCAAAAATAGCGATCGCATTTTTTGTTTGGAATAAGTCTTCCACAGTTGCTTTTTGACTGGGGTATCTTACCCGATCTTGAAATCGAGCGCAGATACTGTAGAACAACTCATCAGGATATGCTTCAGGGAAGTAACCAAGCATTATATTCTTTTACTCTAAAATTTTAAGAATTATTAAAGGCTGGAAGGGAAAGAATCCAATGCTGCTTCAATGGCTTCTTGTACTTTTGGTAAGTCAGTTAGTTCGTTGCCGTGACGTATACCTGCCAAATGTTCTAATTGCGATCTAGTTGGTAATTTATTTTCCTGAAGAAAGTATTCTGCTGCCCACCAAACGCGGCGAACAGTATACGCTTCTCTTGTCTCTACTACTTCAGATAAAGCCTTCGCTGTCAGTGGCAATTTATCAATTTTGTTATGGATTGCTGAAAGTTGATTGATGTCTTTACCAATCATCCTTGCTGTTATTCTCACAGGACGCGATGGACTATTTTTCATCCGTTCAGCTGATTGTCTTACAGCCTCTGCAAGTTGAATATCTTTGATTTCCCAATTGACATAAATGGAACCATTGTTTCTTCTACGAGGTGGTAGATGAGCTTCTAACCACTCAGAATCATTTTTCCTTAACCATGAGTAAACTCGCCAACATTGATTGCGTAAAGATACGCGATCTGAATTAGGATTGTTATTTAATAGAGTAAGCCACTCTTTTCGGTAAAGCTCTGATTTGTTTGGTTCATTGAACTTTTCTTCTTGGCTATCTGAAAACTGCTTCGAGCCTATGTTTGTCTCTCTTTTAGCACCTAATCGTGGAAATGAAAGCCCCAATCTAACAGCATGATGCTTAATAGTTTCTGTACTTACTTTCAATTTGTTAGCAATTGCAGTAACAGAAAGTGATGTATCTGCCCAAAGATTTGCTAAAGTATTTTCCCATAAATACCCGTAAGACTTAACTGTACTGACTCTAAATTTATCTTTAACTGATTTCTGAAAATCTTTCCTAGTATAAGCAAAGCCACATTCGCAGCTAAATAAACCTATAGGAGTCCCATCGTTATTGGAGTAATAAACCTGGCATGATTGAATGTATGGTTTTTGAAAGTGAGTACAAACAGGATTTACACAAAGCCAAGGTCCTTCGCCAAAGGGTTGAAAATCACTAGGCAATTGGAAGAAACTTTCTACTGTGTACCCAAAAAATTGTATTAATAATAAATGCCGCAATGGATGTTGGCTACCCTTTGGTAGTCTAACTAGCCTAGATAACCAATTTCCATGACTCTGCTCATCAACTTCACATTGAAGCATTTTTAATATTTCTGGGGAATAATAGCTTTTAAATGCGTCAAGTAGTTGAGCAATATGAACTTTACCACCATAAGTAGCTAATTCTTGTTCAGCCAGTAAATAAAGATAACGATTCTTAATTTTATGAATATCTGAAACTACAGCATTCTGTTTTAGAAGCCAATCCGCATCTTGAGATATTTTAAGAAGTTGTTGATGTTGAATGTTTAATAAATCTAGGGATTGTAATGTTTGTGTATGTATAATAGTTTGTTGAGCATCAATAAAAGTTTGATGATTATTTTGTCCACTAATACAAACACTACTTTTTTCCAAAAAAACCATATGAGTAGGGCATACTTGTACACCTGGTATTTGGTGAAGTCGATGCCAGTAGCACTCACCAAAATTTTTTCTATCTTCTAAGACGCATATTGGACAAAATTGTAAATATTTTGGTGGACGAATCGTACTTGCTGTAAGACCTAGACGGTAGTGAAGTCCATTTCCATCACCTTTCATTTGCTCTCGAAACTGTTGAATATTTGCATGGGATATGAAAGGTCTATAAAAAGGAAATAATGTTAAACCATCTATAATCTTATCAACAGTGTAATTATTTCCTGTTGGAAGGGAATCAACTAGATAGCCAATGTGAGTAGGTAAATCAATTATTGCTCTTGCGTGTACACTTGCAAACAGGTCTTGCATTAAGTTCTTTTGACTAGAATATTGTAAATAATTTTGATAACGTCCACAGACGCTATATAACAATTCATCTGGATAAGGATCTGGGAAAAAACCAATCATCCTACCATTTCCTCCTTAAGATATTCAGTAGCAGGTCGGATATAACCTTCTAGCTTAAGAGCTTCATAAGCAGTAATTCTTTTTTTTGCACCAAGAGCTACAACTTTGACTAAGCCATCAATTTCTGAAGTTGTGTTACGAGATTTCCTCTGCTTCTTATTCGTTTCTGTGTGGGTAGGAGTAGCAACATCTGTTATGTTTGCCGATTCTGGCATGGAAGAGTCAACAGCTAGATTTTGAGCATTAATGCTGATATCTTCTTGATCGTCTACCAGATTTTTTTGAATTACGGGTGAAGAACGAATTTTACCGACAACTTTTGTACTTTTGCTGGCCTCTTGAACAAAAGAAGCGAGGTCAATTGGGTATACATCCTCAACACTTTGGAGGAATTTAATATCACCTGTTTTCAAGGCTGACAGAATAGGTTGTGCCAATCGAAGACTATCCTTAGCAACAGATCGAATAATACTTTCGGTGATGCTCTCTTTCTCTGTAGCGATCGCCCTAATTTGAGCTAACATATAAACTTTAACCGCAAAATCAGTAATTCCCTGAGTGACTTCATAGAGGGCATGGCATAGCTCTGGTTTAAGCGGGCATACCTTTTGGAGATACTGATATCGCCAAAGTGATTCAACAAATAGCTCCCAAACATCATCCTCTGCCATCCTATCCCAAACCAAATCGCCCTGACCACTACCGCGACGGATTTGACGAAACTCACCACTCAAAACAGACATCGCTTTATAAGTTCCTACGAGAACAACAGGAATGCCAATTGTGTTGACAAGTTGAACAAAGAAATTGAGCATTTTGCGAGAGCCACCGCTTTTAGCTTCGCTCAGGTGTTGAATTTCATCAATTACCAATACCCCAATGCAGTGTAGTGAAGCTACACGAGCAATGTATGGTATCAATTGATCGACTGTAAAACGTTTTCCACCATAGTTTTTCGAGTAGTTAGTTCCCAAAAGATCATCAACTGCTTGGAAAAAATTTAAACACAAACCTTTAATCGAGCCATCAAAAGGACAATCAAGCTTTAGCCAAACAATTTGCATCAATGTGAAATTTTGTCCTTGATAGTGGCTATGAATAATAATTTGGGGATAGAGCGATAAAATGGCTTCTACAGCAGTTGTTTTGCCGACACCGCTAATACCAATAATTGTGAAACCTGTGGCTGTTGAACGCAGATGAGTTGGAGTAATTTCTGTAGAACTCAGAGCATCAATTCGTTTTTGAAAATCTCGCTTAAACTCTGCTGTTAATGGATTACGTGCCTGATAGCCTGAGCGAATCATGCGCGAAAAACGTTGTTCCAAATCTAAATGAATTGGTAGTGGTTCAACAAATTGAATTGCATTTTGGACTAAATGTAAACGTAAATGATTGGGCAATAATCGCTCTTCTTTGTTATAACTTGGGTAACGTGCTAGAAGCCCCATCGCTTCTTCTTCCGCAAGAATTGCTGGTAGCGCCTCAATTAAAGGATTATTCCGGTAACTAGCAATTAACGGGTCGCGGTATGAGGCTTTGACAACTGACCCTTTACCAACCAAGACAGATGGTGTCATATCACTGTTAGTCATTATTCCAGTTTTTCTCCCTTAATCTACGTAGCTTATCAATGGGCTTTGGTGGAGCTACATACCCACCATCATTTTCTTCAAGTTCGGTAGCTAGAGGCATGGGAATTACTTCCCCTAGTTGAGCCGGAGTTTCTTCTGTTCCTAATTTCCAGGCTTGAGTTTCACGTTCATGTTCACGTTCTAACTTGCGATTTTCCCGAATACCTTGAACACGCGATCGGTTACTTTGACCAGTAAGTGCTTTTTCAGTCTTTTCTTTAGCTTTTGTAACAATATTATCTACCTGAGCATTAAATGTTGCTTTTCGCTGTTGTTGACGAGTAGAAGCTGCTTCTTGTGATTGTTTTTGTAGCTCGAAGTAATCAATAACTTCAAACCAATCCCGTTCTCGAAATGTTTTCTGAGTTTCGCTTAATTGGCAAGGTTCTAATATTCTCGTGTCATCACGACGCAAATAGATAATGTCAAGTCTGCGTGGATCATAAGCTATGGGAATCTTCCATCTGCCATTTACTCTAGCCTTAACAAACCACTGTTCTCGTATAGCAAGTTCACAAGTGTAATTTAAGCCCTGATAGTAAATACCTTGAGGAGTAACTGAAGCTTCCGCAGAAGGTAACAAATTCAAACGAACAATTTCAGGTGCAATTTGGCGTAAGTGACCAACTCGATTTTGAATTCCCCAATTCCAAAGTTCAATTGGGTATGGTTCAACGTAGTCCTGAATCATAAATTCATTCATTCGATACCAATTCATCCGATGGAGTTTGTTATGGTCAAGAATGGATAAAATAATAAGTTTTCTAAATTCTTGGAGATCAAGAATTGCATCAAGCCTATAGTCCTTATCACCTCTCTCTCTTACTCGATTGACTGCCCCTGGCATCCAACGAATCATCTTGTCGTTACTTAAACGAAAATTTCTTTCTACAATACCTTTCCAATCTGCTCGGTATGGAGGTGTATTCGATACTCGGATATTTAAAGCATTTACTAAATTATCGGCATTGTAACCTTCTAGTTCGCCTCTGTCTGCCAGGATAGCTTCAGGAAGGTGATGGCTAGGCCAATCAGCTTCATCAATTTCAATGCCATATTCAGCACAAAAAGCTACTTTGTTGGTGGCTACATTTTCCAGAGCCAACATTGCACCCAACCAACTCGGACCTTCTAAACTGACACTAAAGCCTGTGATCAGTCTGCTAAAAGTATCAATAACAAAGTAAATCACAGGGCGACCAATAATACGGTTTCGGTCTAAGGAACTGACTAGATAAATATCGCCGATAGTAGCGTCTATTTGGTAAATTGAACCTGGACCAAATGCCATTTGCGTTGAATCTCCAAGCACTGCCCTATGACGTAAATTGAATCTACGCTTGCCTTCACGGGAGATTTTTTGCTGACTAATATCTCGTTCCTTTTCATACCAATATCGAAACTGAGCAAATGTGGGTAGTTCACTGGCAGGAGGTAGTACAGGAACTAATACCCCATTTTGCATTTCATAACCTTGATGAAAAAACTTTTCCAAGGTTTTCTGAAAAGCATCTTTTAAAGTTCTTCCTTGTTGTGTTTCGTAAAATAAGGCGATACCACGGGAAAAGTATTTCCGAATATCGTCATTAACGTTGATACCAAGGGGTATATCAGTTACTTTTGAGAGTTTACTGGGACGACCACGCTTACAGTTAGAAACCTTTCTTTCCTTACCTTTTGCACCACACCTATCAAACAGAGGAAGAAGGGCATTTTTGGTTTGTCCACCTTGCCAATAACGCCGTAGATAATTATAAATCGTCTTTTTTATACAACCTGTGCGTTCGACTGTAGCTTCTATAAGTTGACCGCGATCGCGGGCATTAAAAATTAGCTCAATGTCACCCTCAACCAGTGGGGCAATCACTTCCCATGCTCGGTCTCTACGTTGGCAGTGTTTATCTGAAATTGTATTTTCAGGACGAAGTAACCCCATATAAGGGTCAATCTTGAGGATACGAATTTCTTGAGATGCGATCGCTGTTTCCAATTCCTTGGATTTTTGCCATTTTGGGAGAGCTTTTGAGTTACTAATCTCAATTGTTACGACATCCGTACCAGATGAATCAATCCAAAGTACACGCTCAATATAAATTTCAGTATCGGTGTTTTCCCACTCCAGCAGCATATTTACATAAAGGTTCATCCCACACCCCCTAATTTTTGGTGTAGCTGTACCAATGGGTTTGCTAGGAGAACTAATGGCTCACTAGGGTTAATTGATTTATTCATGTCAACCAACCACCATCGGTTAGCAATCAAATGGCGAGCAACAGAGAGTCCTATACCTGGTTTAAATCCAAGTTGGTCGTCACAATCAGCAGCTATACTTGCTAGAGAGTCATGCTCTTCGACTACTCTCAAAGTAAGTGCTGTTGTAATTCGACGAATCTCAGATTCCGATATGGAGGAACAGTCTTCAATACTGAAGAAAGGGTGTACCCAATCAATATTTCTAGCCAATCTTTCAGGAATTTCATGTTCTGTGACAATTCCCCAATTTATATCTCTAGACTGCCAGTATTGACGCTCAATTTCTAATTTTTGTAGTGTACGCTCTGATTGCAAATCTTTAGCTAATTTAAGCGTACGTACCTGTTCAATAACTCCTATTTTTTGACGCACAGTAATAAGAAAATCCGTAGTCATCACCATTGGATCTTGAGTTTTGGGGTCTTTAGGATGGGGTATACCGTTCTTTTCAGCGATCGCTAATGTTTCTTCTAGAGGTAGTAGGGGATATTGCTCCCGGATGTCACAGATAATGGGCGACCATTCTAGTATGTAGAAATAATTAAGTTCAAGGTTGCTGAGTAGATGGTGGACTCGATTGGTTTTCCAACCCTTTATCCTGCTGGCAAGACCTTGGGATGCTACATCTTGAACCAGTAGCCAGGGTTTGTACTCATAACCTCTGCCTTGCCCACGACCTTCGCTGATATGTCTATCAATGACAGCCTCAGTTTTTGTTCTCTTTCTTTTAGCCATTCAATTGCCCCCAGTTAAATTGCGGTTTTCTTCAGTTTGTACGTCATATCAAAAGCACTTTGCCTGTATACAAGTTCTGTCTGAAATGGAAGGCTACTTAATGGTTAGTTCAAAGAGAAGCTAAAAAATCTTTAATTTTTGCGAGTTGCTTTTCATCCAGAACTTGTTTAAATTTTTCTGCCACTATATCCTTTTGTTCCGGTAAGACAGACATAAGTAATGCTACTAGTTCGATGAAATCCTCCTCTTGAAAGATTTTTTTAAGCTTTGTCACTGCCCGACGAGGATGTACAAAAACTGTTACTTGGTTAGTTCTTAATCCGGCTTGAACCATAGCAGCATTAACAGTTAACTCACCAGCCAGAACTTTAGCGTGTAATTCTGGATTTTTCTTACGAAGCTGGCGAAGTCCAGCTTGTTTGCTAGTACCAGTCGGTCTTTCTATCTTACCAAAATTGTGTATATTATCAACAATTATTTTTTGACCAACAAGTCTTTGACTTTTTTCAGGTGATCCTGCTGGTCTCTGTACGGCGCGGTCTAGGAGATCCAGAAGTAATGGGTTATGGGAACACAGTTGCCAAAGCGTTTCAAAATTTGTTCCTAGTCCTGCTGGTGGAGGAGTTTTTATGAAATCAACAAAAGAATTCATTGTCACAACTTCTCCAGTATCTGGGAGAATTTGTTCTTGCCATAACTCTTCTTCAAGAATCGGCTGAAGTAGTTCTGGAATACTATTAAGTTCTGTAACTCCTTCAACAAGTGCTGAACGAAGTAATGTGATGATTTGATTTTTGTCTAAATCCGTTCTTTTGGACATTGGGAATTTTGCTATTTTTTGAGGATGTTCTTTTTATCTTCTTATCTTCGCAATAGCCAGAAATATACGATCGCTTTGCTAGTTTCTTAATTGCTACCTAATCAAATACCGTTGACGGCTGATGCTAAAAATGTTTAGTGTTACATAACAGACAACAAGGATTGGAGGGATGAGCAAGTTTGGTGAAACAATCAGGCAGCTTCGAGAGGCTCAAAATCTGGGACTTCGGGAAACGGCTACTATGGTAGGTATCTCGCCTGCTTACTTAAGTCGCATTGAGCGGGGTAAGGAGCATCCGCCAAAGCCGGAGGTTATAAAAGCATTAGCAAAAGGTTTAGCGGCTGATCCTGATGTACTATTTCGGCTTTGTCCTTCCACAGACCCAGATGTAGTGACTTTGCTGAAGGAAAGACCAAAGGTACTAGAATTAGTTCGTTTGGTTATGGTTCAGGAACTTTCTGACGAGCAGCTTGGTAAAGTTGAGCATTTTATTAAGCGAGATATATTAGGAGAAACTTCCTCGGATACAATACTCACTGTATCTGAGTAACTCAAGCCTAGCTCTCCCCGCCGTAAGTGAGGAGGAATACGAGGAGAATTTTTATTAGCACATGAAAGCAAAACAGTTGCCGATTCCTGATTTGGAAGATAATACAGAAGATTCCACTATTTCTGATGGTTATATCCTTGACTTTATTAGTGGTGAGAAAAGTCTCAAGGATACGCCAAAAGAACAGGTGCGTCAACGGATTGCACGGGCGTTGTTTCATGAGTATGGAATTTCGGTGGAAGATATGGCGGCTGATTTTCCGGTTTCTATTAACGGGAAGCGGAAAAAGCTGGATATTGCTATTTTTCACCACGACCAGGAGCATACAGTTCAAAATTTAAGTCGGGTGGTGGTTTGTCGCCCAGAACCGAAGGTGGGCAGAAATGCGGTTAGGATTCGAGATTACGATCAAGCAGCCAAGGATTTAGAAGAATTAGAAACCATCATGGAGCATATTAACTCCTGTAAGTATGGTTTGTGGACGAATGGTTTAGAGTTCTTTTATTTAGAGAAGCAAAGAACAAGGTTTGAAGATAGGTTTGAGCCGATAGGAGATTGGCCACCTGCTGATGAGTCTTTGGACACACAGGAAGTAGTGTCTAATGCGCGTACCCGTAAGGCTGATCCAAAGATGCTACGAGTAGCTTTCCGGCGATGTCATAATTTCATTCACGGAAATGAGGGAATGCCCAAGGATGCAGCATTCTGGCAGTTCCTATACCTGATTTTCTGTAAAATGCACGATGAGCAGAAATCACCTCGCGGTCAACGGCGATTTTGGGCAGGGCCGAAGGAGCAGTTCGATACTGAGGGGCGTAAAGAAATCCGCAAGCGGCTTATACCTCTGTTTGAAGAGGTGAAAAAGAATTACAGCAATCTTTTCCGGGGAAATGAGGAAATTACTCTTTCTGACCGCGCCCTTGCTTTTATGGTTTCTGAATTGGCAAAGTATGACTTTACACGCACTGATGTGGATGCCAAGGGTGGAGCTTATCAAGAAATAGTTGGTGCGAATTTACGGGGCGATCGCGGCCAATACTTCACGCCACGGGGTATTATCAAGCTGGCAGTGGAGATGCTTGACCCCAAGGAAAATGAGCGAATTTTAGACCCAGCCTGTGGAACTGGGGGATTTTTGGTGGCAGTGCTGGGATATATGGTCAAGAAGTTTCGGGAAGAAGCGAATGTGCCAGTAGGATTAGAGACTACAGAGGAATTTCTATCTGTCAATCAACGCCTGCGCCAGTTTGCCGAGAAACAAGTGTTTGGTGCGGATTTTGACCCGTTTCTAATTAAAGCTTGCCAGATGAATATGGTAATGGCGGGAGATGGCAGGGGTCATCTTTATCACATCAATTCTGTGGATTTTCCCAACGGGCATTTAGACGGGTTAGAACCAGCTAAAAAAGAAATTCCCCTAGAATCAATTGATGTGTTGTTGACTAATCCGCCTTTTGGTTCTGATATTCCGATTACGGATCAAAATACACTCAAGCAGTTTGAATTAGCTTACGCTTGGGAACGGACGGAGGATGGTAGTTTTCGCAGAACTGGCAGACTTCAGGGGAGTGTTGCGCCGGAAGTATTGTTTATTGAGCGTTGTCTGAACTGGCTAAAACCGGGGGGAAGGATGGGGATTGTTTTACCAGATGGCATTTTGGGCAATCCTGGAGCCGAATATATTCGGTGGTGGATTCTGCGTCATTCTTGGGTCTTAGCTAGTGTGGATATTCCAGTGGAAGCATTTATTGTAGAAGCGAATGTAAATATTCTCACAAGTTTGCTGTTTCTGAAGAAGAAAACCAAAGAGGAAATTAGGGCTGAGGATTTAGGAGGTAAGACGGACTATCCTGTATTTATGGCAGTAGCAGAGAAGGTAGGATTTGACCGTCGAGGAAATACGCTTTATAAACGGACTCCTGATGGTGAAGAAATTGTGGAGCTAAAAGAGGAAATAGAAAGATATCGGAAGGGAGAACGTATTATTGAACGTTCTTTAAAAAGAAAAAGAAAGATACTCGATGATGACTTGCCTGTAATTGCCGAAAAATATCGAGAGTTCCGTCAACAATACCCAACTCCAGGTATATGATTTCTCGAATAGAAGCATTTAAATATCGCTGCTTTGACCGACTTGATATTAAACTCGGTCAATATCATGTTTTGGCTGGTGCAAATGGCACGGGTAAAAGTACGCTGCTTGATATTCCTTTATTGTTGGGCGAAATTCTCTCACAGGGATTAATCCCAGCTTTTTTAGAATCTCCTTCTATTGGTGGCAGTCCGAGAGCGCAAAATTTACAAGAGTTGCTGCATTATGGCAGAGGGAATTATTTTGGTTTTGCCATAGAAGCTGATTTACCTGAAGAAATTATTATTAAATTGCTCGCAGATGCACCACCCACGGTTCTAAAAGATAAAAATAGACATCCTCGAAGTATTAGATATGAAATTCGGTTTCAAATTTTTAATAATATTGAGCTTCATGTAACTGATGAATTTTTATATATTGTTCCGCAGAAGGTTTCTGAACCCAAAGAAGGCTGGGGAATAGGAGGTAAACGTCCTCGTTACTGGCAAACAATTATTGAGCGAGAATCTGGTTTAGCAACAATTCTGAAACAAGAAGACCGAAGTAACACTAAGATTAGTTTGCGACTGGAACCCCAAGAATTAGCTTTAGCAAATTTACCCCGTGATCTCGATAAATTTTCTGCGTCTATTTGGTTTAGAAATCTTTTAGAAAAAGGCGTAATGCGTTATGAACCAAGTTGGTCAGTGCTGCGGAGAGCTTGTCCGCCGGGTCAGCCTAAAACCTTGCGTTCAGATGGTGCTAATCTACCTTGGTTAGTGATGAATTTGCAGCAGGAACAGCCAGAGTTCTTTGAGTCTTGGGTAGAACACGTCAAAATGGCTTTGCCTAATATTGTGGCAATAGAAGCCATTCAACGTGAAGAAGATTATCACGCCTACCTCAAATTATCGTATTGGGGTGATCATGTTGTTACTTCTTCTGGATTATCTTACGGAACCCTGCATATTTTGGCACTGACTATTTTGCCCTATCTACCCCAACCACATCGTCTCATTTTCTTGGAAGAACCAGAAAATGGTATTCACCCTAGAGCAATTGAGATAATATTGCAGTCTTTGAGTTCGGTGTATGATTCTCAAGTTTGGGTATCTACCCATTCTCCTGTCGTATTGGCATATACTGAATTAGAATCTGTGATTGCGATGCGAAGTAGTAGAGAAAATGGTGCAGAAGCTATTCCCGGAAATAAACATCCACGTTTACAAGATTGGCAGGGAAGTATCGACCTTGGTTCCCTGTTTGCAGCAGGGGTACTGGGATGAGAGATTGTATTTTCCTGCTTGCTGATAAAAATATGGAGGCGGCTTTTACTGGTTTTTTTACCAGAGCGCAATTCCATAGAAGTTTGGGAATTCGGCAGTTTGAATTCGACCCACAACAAGACATTATTGTCGAACCTGGTAGCGACCCAGGTGTTTATACCCGCGCTCATGAATTAATTCGCCCTTATCAAAAAACTCATCGCTATGCTGTTGTAGTGTTAGATAATGCTTGGGATGGCTCACCAGGAGTAGAAAGAATTTCTGATAATATCATGGCGAATTTGATTGAGACGGGTTGGGATGAAAAGAATTGTGTGGTAATTGTAATTGACCCAGAATTAGAGATTTGGATACTACAGGATAATCCCAATGTAGAAGAGGAATTTGGGTTTAGACAAAATATCTCTTTAAGAAACTGGTTAGAACAAAAAGGTTTATGGAATGCTGCTGCGTTGAAACCTGCTGATCCGAAGAAAGCTGTTGAAGATGCTTTGAGATTCTCAAAAAAACCTCGTTCATCAGCAATATATAAAAATATAACTAGCAAAGTTTCTGTTAGAGGATGTACAGATACAGCATTTCAAATGTTGTGTAGTAAAATGCAGCAATGGTTTCCATTGGAGGAGGGTCAAGGATGAGAGTTACAAAGCTTGACTTTCCTGTCATGTCTTCTTGGATGGAAAATAACGGGCGGCGTTTGGATTGTACACCGTATCTTTCTGGGGCGTTTGAAGCGAAGGTAATACTTAAAAAGCTGCCACCTGAATCCTTACAACCTTTGCATGCAGTTACAAAGGGAGGTCTAAACGGAATTTTTCATGCTGGTCGTGAGCGTCGTCAATATGTAGATGATCCAGCTTATGGTGTTCCTTTCCTGGGGAGTACAGATATTCTTGCTGCTGATCTTTCTTCTCTATCTCTTTTGTCAAAAAAGCAAGTAGCAGCTAATCCAAATTTTGCTATTCAGGAAGGATGGACTCTCATCACCCGTTCTGGAACTATTGGCAGAATGGTCTATGTACGATCAGATATGGCAGGAATGGCTTGTACTGAACACGCTATGAGAGTTGCCCCTGACGTTAATAAAATTTTGCCAGGTTACTTATATGCTTATCTCAGTAGTAAATTTGGAGTTCCTCTTGTTATCTCAGGAACTTACGGTTCAATTATTCAAAGTATTGAACCTCAGCATTTAGCTGATTTACCAGTACCGAGATTAGACAAAGATATTGAAGAAAAAGCACATAATTTAGTTAATAAAGCTGCAAGTAATAGAGTTTTAGCATCTAAATTACTAGCCGAAGCTAGTGAAGATGTTATTGCTCATTTTAAATTAAAAATTCCCACACCACGATATAAGTATAGTAGTCCTAGCATAACTTCTGCATCTTCTTTTTCAATGCTAGAACGCATTGATGCTTATTACTACGCTAAGTGGAATGAAGAGGCATACCAAGAATTTAGTAAATTGCCACCAGCACAATTAGTGACTATTGGTGATATTACAGAAGATTTATACATACCTAATATATTCAAGAGATTTTATGCTGAAGATCCTAAATTTGGTTATGCGTATCTCACGGGTGCAGATATTTATGTTCTCGCACCTACTTCTAACCGTTATTTATCAAAAAAATTGCCAGACATTGATAAATTAGTTCTCCGCGATGGCATGATTTTGGTTCAAGATTCTGGTCAAATTGGAGGTTTAATTGGTCGTCCTGTCGCAGTTGGTAGATATTTATCTGGCTTTGCTTGTACAAATAATATGGTGAGAATTGTTCCTCACTCAAAACTTGACCAAGGATATATTTTTGCAGTGTTAAATACTGAATATGGTATTAGATTGCTTACAAGAGAAGCAACTGGTTCAAGTATTCCTCATTTAGATGAAAAGCGTATTAGAAAAATACAAATTCCCTGGACAGATAATGAAACACGCAAATTGTTAGGCAGGAAAGTTTTACAGGCAATAGAACTTCGTGACGAGGCGTGTGATTTAGAAAATGAAGCTAGAGCAATAGTAGATAATGCCATACGTGATGGAGGTGCTTGATGGTTACTAAAGTCATCGCTATTGGTCAATCTGTCAACGATTCTGAACGGCAAGCTATTAAATTCCTTCGTGATAATTTACCCGATACCTACACAATAATTCATAACTTTGAAATCCCTCAAGGCAAAGAAAAATATGAAATTGACCTAGCCATAATTGCCCCCCATAGCATATTTATAGTTGATGTCAAAGGTATCCCCGGACTAATTGATATTTATAATTCAAAATGGTATCCACAAGGACGCGACCATATTGGCGCACCATTAGCAAAGTACAGACACAATGCTAAGGTAATTAAGGATTTAATTTGCGATGCTCATCCCACAAAAACAAACCTCAAACAAATTCATGTCCACGCCGCAATTTTAATGACAGCCTCTAACTCTCATGTCGAGGCTCATGGGAGTTCTGATGAGGATGATATCACTTACCTCAATCAAAAATGCCTGACTTACTTCAAAGGCAAAGGTCATATTCCTAGCCATCGTTTGCAGGATATTCGTTCATTTCATACTGAAATTGAACAAGCAATTGTCGGTAAAGCCCGTCCCAAATCTGCCCCTCCTATTTACCGTGAATGGCAAATAGAAGAGGAACTAGGAGGAACCCCAGATAAATATACAGAATACCGCGCCAAGCATATTTTTCTCGGTAAACGCGGCGGAATAGCCCGACTGCGTGTTTATGAAGTTGACCCCTACCAAGAACAAAGCATCCGCGATCGCCAACGCAATCTGATTAGTAATGCTTACCGTTCGATACGACTGATGCCTGGACATCCAAACATCTTAAAATTAACAGAATTTTTCCCTACCGAAGCAGAAGATAAATTCATTTTAGTTATAGAAGATATAGCCGCAGAACCCCTCAGCCAACACATTAAAAAACCCAATTTAGCACTTACTTTTGATCAAAAAATTGGCATCATCCAAGATATTCTCTCAGCCCTTGACCACGCTCACAAATACGAAGTTATTCACCGCAACTTGACACTAGATGCTATATTAGTTACACCTGATGGGAATGCGCGGCTGACTGGTTTCGACTATGCCAGGGTGACAAAAAACCGCAGCAGTACAATTGCAGAAGATATTGTAGATGAGCTTGACTATAACTACCAAGCACCTGAATGTTACCGCGACCCCAGCCAAGCCAGTATCGCCTCAGATTTATTCTCGGCTGGGTTGGTCTTTTACGAATTATTAACTGGACAAACAGCTTTTGAGAATATTTCTCAAGTTTTTGACTGTGATGGTATTTTTCCAGAGAAACCATCCACCTATAAACCAGACCTCCCAACAGGTATTGATGAATGGTTGCAGAAACTTTGCGCTTTTGACCCTGAAGAACGGTTTATAAGTGCAGCAGTTACACTGGTGGAACTCAACAATATCATTACACCCAAATCACCAGTGATACCTCAGCCCAACACGGAAGAAAAACCTAAATCTTTAGCTGAAATAGACTTGCAGAATTTACCCGCAGATTATATTCTTGACGAGCTATTTATTATTCAAAAGCGTCTCGGTCAAGGTGGATTTGGTGTAGCCTACAAAGTATTTGATTCGATGGGTGATAGGGATTTAGTAATGAAACTTATCACCCGTGACAAGCAATCAATTTACCAACGTTTAGCGCGAGAATACAAAACACTCGTACATATTCCCGAACATCCTTATATTGTAAAAGTTATTATTGCTCATAAATTGCCAGATGATACACCGTACATCCTATTTGATTATATTGATGGTGAAGATGTCGAAAAACTCTTAGAAACAGAAGCCCTTTCCTTGAAAGATGCAGTAACAATTGCGCTGCAAACTGCCGCAGGATTAGCACATCTGCACAAAAATGGTGTTTATCATCAAGACATCAAGCCTTCCAACTTGCTTTGGACAGATAAGGGAGTTCGCATCATTGATTTTAACGTTGCTGTCTCAGAACGAGATGAAGTCACCACAGGCGGCGGAACTAGGGCATATATCCCACCAGATTTTGACTTGACTCTAGATTTAGACCAAATTGATCAAGCCCAAAAAATTGACCGCGACATTTACGCACTGGGAATTACTTTCTATGAGTGCATTACAGGTAAATATCCTTTCGACGACCAAGACCCCAGGCTAAGGAGAGACAAGCAACCCCGTGATCCCCGTAGTTTTACTACTTGTAAGGATTTGAGTGATGAATTAGTGCAATTTTTGATGAAAGCGATCGCACCGCACAGGGTTGATAGATTTTCTTCTGCTAAGGAATTCGCTGAGGCGTTAGATGCAATTAAACACCCTAGAAAGGTGTCTCAACCTACCCAACTAACAACTGAATCTCTACCAGAGACCTTAACAGATACTTCTAAACCTAATTTCAATCCCTTTGTTAGCCATCTGCTTACCTTGTACAGCCAGAGTCAACGAACCAATGCTGGAACAAGAGGATTGGATAAAATAGGCGAACTAACTTATGTACCCACACTTTTAGATAAAGCATTACAACCTGCCATTCTAGCAGGTGAATTTAACTTGGTGATTGTTTCCGGTAATGCGGGTGATGGTAAAACCGCCTTTATTCAACAATTAGAAAAGCAAGCAGAGAAAGAAAACGCTCAATTGCAACGAGGACTAAACGGTTCCAAGTTCCAAATAGGAGGACGAACTTTCTTTACCAATTACGATGGTAGCCAAGATGAAGGCGATAAAGTTAATAACGAGGTACTGTTAGAATTTTTAGCCCCATTCCAAGGGTCAAATACACAAGTTTGGCAAACCAACGAAACACGATTAATTGCAATTAATGAAGGTCGCTTAGTTGACTTTTTATCTGAACATGAAAACCGCTTTCCCCAACTCACTAAAATCGTCAAGAATGGGATAAAAGGTGCAGATCCAGAAGAAGGCGTTGCGGTCATCAACCTTAATCTTCGCTCAGTAGTTGCAAACTTGGGTGAAGAAAATAACTCAATTTTTGATAGATTAATCCGCCGCATGACTGAATCACGCTTCTGGCAAGCTTGTGGTAATTGCGACTTGAAAGAAAGGTGTTATATCTATCACAATGCCCAAACCTTCATGGATGAGAAAGCTAGTCCCAAGGTGATTGAAAGGCTCAAAACTTTATATACCATTACCCACCTGCGGGGACGCTTACACATTACCTTGCGTGATTTACGTTCAGCTTTAGCCTTTATGCTGGCGGGAACAAGGGATTGCGACAAAGTTCACGAATTGTATCGCCAAAGCACTCCTGAAGCACGACAACACATCCTTGATGGTTTTTATTTTAATTCTTGGATGGGAGGTATGGGAGGTTCAGGCGATCGCCTAATTTCCCTACTGCGAGAAATTGATATTGGAGAAACCAGCAATCCCAACCTTGACCGCAGTTTTGCCTTTTTAGAACCTGGTGCTAAAGACATGGGACGGTTTAATTTCTCAGATCGCAGCCGTAATGATGACCATTTGTTAAAAAGGGCTTTTGAGGAATTACCCCGTGACTATCGAAGTAAAATCGAAGAAAATGGTCAAAAAGCATACAAGCAATATATTGCTATGCTACGACGGCGGCAATACTTTGAGCGTCGTGATTCAAGATGGCAACAAATGCTACCCTACCGTCATTTTGAATATTTTTTGAAGTTAGTCACAAAACAGGAAGACCCAACCAAGGAAGTGCAACCACTTTTACGCGCTATCAACAGGGGTGAAGGTCTGAGAAACCCATCTCGTCTTGGGAATAAACTAGCCCTAAGAGTCCGCCAAGTCAATAACGGTACTATTCGCAGTTACCGTGTATTTGATAGTCAAAGTTTTAGCCTCCAACTATGTGAAGCTGGAGGAATTACTGCTTTCATAGAATTTTTACCACAAGCCTTCTTCCTTCAGTATCATTCTTTGATGAGCTATAATGCAGAGTTAAGTATAAACTTGGATATATATGAAATGCTCAAAAGACTTGATGATGGCTATCGTCCCAGTGTTGAGGAACAGCAGGGGTTTTACCGGAGTTTAGCGGTATTCAAGAACGTCTTGGCTTCAGCCCCTTATAGAGAAGTTCTGCTCACAGAAACTGGACAAGATTTTTATAATATCAGCCGCGATGAAGCTGGTAATTTATCGCTGTCACAAGTCCAAGAGGGAATTTAATGGGACTCGATAAAAAAGACAAAGCTTTTGCACTTGGCAAAATAACTTATGTTGACTACAAGCATATTGAAATCGACAGAGCTTTACTCAACTTTTTTCCCCGATTGAAATTTGATGGCTATCCAGGTAGAGTTAGAAGTTCTAGCATTATATTGACTATAGATAAATTTTTAGAAGAATTTATAGAAGAAGAAAATCATAATAAATTTGTTGGCTTTTCTGACTATAAGGATATTGTTTATAAATGGCTAGAAACTGATTTATTGGATTTAGTTAATCGAGGCAAACCTAACCAAGCTGTTGTATCACCTCGACCACTACATGGCAATGCTTATAAATATAGAAATACTAAACACGCTAGAGATTATGGTTCATCTGAACAAATTTATTGGATGATTTATCACGCCCGTCAAGGTTTGGGTCAAGCTGCCAGGGATGCTTTGAAGGATTTTCTATTTGCTGGACTTGACCAACAAACTGACCGCATTCTGCTTTCAGACCAGAGAATTGACGTAGAAACTCAGGCAATTCTACATTTTGATAATCAGGTGAAAAAAGATGCTGAAGACCGTTCCAGAGAGCCTGAAAGATATTCGCCCCTTTGTATTGGTCAAGCAGACTTACTCGTAGATGATATTCTTCGTTTGCTGACCTATGAAAATTATATGCCTCGGTCAGTTCTGGTGGATTACCTGAAAACGCTGTTGTCTTTCCACTTAGCCCTTTACCATTTGCGCCTGATGAAACTTTTACCCGCGTTAGTAAAGCGGCGTGGAAGTGACCCAACGTGCGATCGCTGTCCGGTAAACCCTAGAATATCTTCACCGCATGGTGATTGTCCACACCGTGTTGGACTAGTAGTTGATATGGGCGACCCCAGCAATCCCCACATGACTGAGTTGGCTCGTCATAGTGCAGATACTCATTACCGCCGCATACCTGGCTATATTGAAGCTCATTTCATTACTAAAAAATTGGATGAAATGGCTGAATATTTAAAAACAAGAAATAAGTTATCACCTGCTGGCAATTATTTCTCTGTTGGAGAAGTTTTACAACTTTTACATTCTTCTAAAAATAAAGAGCGACAGGATTATTTTAAATCAAGAGTCACGCCTCTGATAGAAAGGTATAAGCAAGGAGAAGAATTTTCTATTCCTCCAGAAGTACAGCGCATTATTAATATGAATTTAGGAGAATTTGATACTTATATAGAAATAATATTAGCTCTTCGAGGTAGTTACCATCGTGAGGCGATTATCAAATGCTTAGATGCTTTTTTATTAAAAAATAGTGATTTAGGTTTACTACGTCAATCTCGTGCCAAAGGTAGCCCACGCTGGTTTGCTCTGGGAAGTCGATTACTTGAAGTATTATTACAAATTGCTGTTTTAGAGCCTCAAGGAACAAGCTTTGTGACCCGTGAAATTAGAGTTGATGAACTGCTAACATTGCTACGCGATCGCTACGGACTCTACATTGACCGCTTACCCCCTAGTGATGGCTTCGGACAACCCAGCATTGTAGATCAACAGGCACTGCGAAAAAATGTTACAGCTTTTAAAACTCGTCTGCGGGAAATTGGATTTTTCCAAGACCTCTCGGATGCCTATGTTACCCAAACAGTGACTCCTCGTTATACGATAACTACTGAGAACTCAGGGAGGTAACAAATGAGTAAAGGTTTTCAGGAACTTCAGGATAATGAATTAACTCAAGCCTTAGAATCATTATTACTGCCGTGCCTGAGAGATATTCTTACTTCACGCAGCGAAGGTCATTGTATGCGAGTCGCAGATTTAGACTCACATCTAATGATGGTACTGACACGCAGCTTGCGCCAAGAAGTTCCAGAAGCACAGATTTTTATTTTGAATGGTAACGGTCAAAATATTGACGATGCAGATTTATATATTTCATCTACCAAGTTAATCGAACTACGCAACCCTTTACCTGATGGGTCATTGCGACCACCATTACTTATTTTTTTACCAGCTAATCTGCAAACAAATGCAGAAGATTCCTTCAATGTTGCATCGTTTGAAGAAATTCCTCTAGCTGATGTTTATCAGCAACTGGTTCAAAAACTAATTCAGCAAGTTCCGGCACCTCTACAAGGTTATGTTAGAGAAATTTTGAGGTATTTAACCCAAGAAAAATGGCGTTGGACTAACGCAGTAACACAAGCGCGTTTTTTACAAACAGCAGCGATTAATGGAATAGATGGAGATACCCTTGGTGCTGCATTATATGAATTGGGCTTGGTTCCAGATTTTCATTTGTTTGATGAACCTACAACTACCACTTTTAAAATTCGCAAGAATTTAGAATCGATGCAAAAACTTACCTTAAATTTTGACAAATCGATTCGAGGTAGAGTTTTAGATTTAGAGTTAACAGACAAAATACTTCAAAATAGATTAACTGAATTTTTAGTAGAAGTAGGTTTAGAAGACCCTCGTATCTGGACTAAGCAAGTTGTAGTAAATCCAAAAAATTGGGATATTTCTTTTGATAAATGGAAATTTCAGGAAGAAGTTAGTCCTGATAAAGTATCGATAGAAGTTCAAGATATTGGGCTAAGATTTGTTCAAGATAGTGAAACTAATCAAAATTTACAAAGCCTAATTGGTCAACAAGTATTAGTTCCCAAAGAGCAGAAAAAATTTAAAGTGGAATTTAAGGTAGATCCTCACCCTCGACAAATAGAAGGGCTAGCTCATTTTAGCATTCAAATTATGACACAAGATGGTTGTACTGTTGGAAGTGCTAAAAAAGTTAAAGTATGGACAACAAAAAGCCAAAATAAAAGTGTTACTTTTGATAAACTCGATAAATTTGAATTTGAAGAAGGCTGGCATTTTATTAGGATTTTACCTTGGACAGAGAATGATGATCCAATACCTTTAGCTGAACCAGATAATAGTTCAACTCTTGTCCAGATCAAGCCTTATGAAAGTGAATTATTTTATGTACTTCCCAATGCTGAAATTGATGCAGAACCACCAGAAATAAAGTTTTCTGAAGAAACAAGCCTAGAACACGCTAAACTGAAACTTCAGTTTGCAGCTATTTCCGAGCATCGTGATCCCAAAGCAGTTACTCTTAAAGATGTAGTTTGGGCAGAAAAAACTAGCAAAACTCGCAGCACAGCCCAAGAAGCTTTAGAAGTTAAATTTGGTCGGGATGGCAAATTTCGTATCCCCATAGCACCTTGCTTAAAGGATTTAGAACTGGCAATATTAACATTTCCACAAAGTCCTGTAAGTTGGAAATTACAGGTCAAAATGGGTCAAATTAGTTCTCCCTCACAAGATATTATTGATTTTCCAAAATCAGCATTAGCATCAAGTTTTTTATCAACCCGCGCTGATTATTTCGCCGCCATTCTTTCAGGAAATAAGAACCTTATTTCTCAGGCAGTTAATTTTGTTGCTTTGAAAGACTCTTGTTATGAGTACGCTGCTGCATACAGAGAAATATTAGTTGACTTGTGCCGTAAAGTAGAAAAAAGCAATGGTTCAGACGGGCAGTCTCTAAGTGATTTGAAAAAACTACTTTTGGTAGATACCGTGCGCTTAGAAGTTATAGACTTCCGGGGAAAAACACGGGAAGCTATATTACTGGGTCCAAACCATCCGTTACGTGCCTTATGGCTAACTACATGGAGTCAAGTTGCACAATCCTGGATTACTGCTGCCTACAATGGGCAAGAAGAATATGTGACTTCTGCGCGAGATAGTATTTTCCGGGGGTTTGTACCTTTAAATGTACCCCCAAGTTTACCCCTAACTGATGGCAGAGTTTTTATTACCGTTGATAATATTAATTTCTTTTGGTCGCTATATGCCTCATCAACCGAAGAAAACACACGCGGCTTGTTAGGTGAAGTCTGTGCAGCTTTTGGACTACCAGAACCTACCATTGGTGCTGCGGTGAATGCTGAGGTTTTAGCTTCTCGGATTGAAAGGTATTTGGCACAAAACCCTTATATCCGCACACTCACTATTAATGCCTTTAACTCAGGTCGTGCCACCATCCTTGCAGATGCCATTATTTTATTGCAAAAGCGTGAAGCATTTCGCGATTTACGGTACGAAATTCGCTTATTTGTCCCTGACCCAGAAGCACCAGGAGTTGGTGAAGCCATAGAACAACTCCTTACACCAACTGCCAACATAACTTCAGAAGTAGTTGATGCTTTTTCTACATCTAGTGGAAGTTATTTATTTCCAAAGTTAAGTTTGGCAGTTCATTCCGTTAATGATTTTCGTAACCCAAAATCAGAAAATAAATACCAAGCCCACATCAGCATACTGATAGATTTATTTGCTGCAAAAGAAATTGGTTCAGCACCACCCTTCCAATCAAAAGAAATCGCATCACTACATGGTCTAATTCAAGACTTTGTTATTAAATTCCAAGATGATGAAAGCGGCACTTTCTGGCGGCGACAACCCTCTCATGGAGAAGCACTTCCTCTTCCTGGTGCAGAAAGCTTGATTGATTTACTGGCTGAGTTACCGAAAATAATATCCGGCGCAACTGCTACTGTTGCTACAGGGATACCAGCTTTTGAAAATCGTCCGGTGGTAACGTTGGGTCTAAATGCAGAACAACGGGAATTATTGCACCATATTCATAATGTCTGTGATTGGGTCTTCACCATTGATCGTAATATCGGCATTGAATTTTTTGATCATGGTGGTCAGAGCGATCGCCCGCCTTACTTGGTTGACTATGTTCCTGATTCTACTGCTAGTGTTGGACATCGATTGGTCATTACCTCGCGCTCTTTATCAGAACTGGAATCAGTATTGTCCCAGGTACTAGAGCGACACGGATTAAAAGCAAAAGAAAGGAATACGCAGCTTATCCTTGAGCAGATGCGATCGCTTTCTGGACGACTAGCATTAAAACTAATTTCATCTGCTAACCAGCAAACAGAGGCACTTGGGTTAGCTTTAGCTCGTCTATTTTTGCAGTATCAAGGAGCATTATCAAACCAAATTATACTACCGCTTGATGCCCATATAGAACTATTTCAAAAAGCAAAGCACCAAGCAGAAGCTTTGGGTAACTCAGTTACCCTTCAAAGGACAGATTTAGCACTTTTCGATCTAAATATCACAACTCGAACTATAGTTTGTAATTTGGTTGAGGTAAAATGCTATGCACAAGTGGGAAGTGTTAGTGATTTCAATCGATTGAAAGATGAAATTTCAGAACAAATTAATCAATCTAAAAATGTTTTATGTCTACACTTTGAACTACAAGAAAGACCAGACTTTCTACTAAAAATTCGTGAGTTTGCAACTATATTGGAATTTTACTTAGACCGATCTTTACGATATGGAGTAATCGATAAAGATGCTGCCAATGAAGCTAGAAGTCTACTAACAACTTTAGAAGATGGTTATACGTTGCAATTTACTCAAAGTGCGCTAATTTTTGATTTTCAAAAACCGGGAACTGAACCACCAGAGTATGACCGAGGAATTGAATTTCATCGCATCGGTATTGATTTAATTGAAGAATTGGTTGCTTTAGCAGAACCAGCCCTCACACAAATCACTCAACACTCTGAGCAAGAAGAAATTCAACATGAGTTAAAACAAAGAGAAGTTACAGACTCAATACCCCGTCTAGTTTCAGCCGCTTTTCTTGTCCCATCAAGGGAACGCTCTACAACTTGTGATGATTTTACAAAGGATAAAGAACAAAATATTTCCCCAAAACAAGAACAGCCTGAAATATCCACTCTATTAGTTAGATCAACAGAAAATTCTCTTGAAGTATCCTCAAATTTGGATAGAGAAATCGAAGCTTACAAAGTAGAACCTGAAATACAAAAAGAACAGCAAGATATCTCCCAACGTGTTGAGATTATTAAATCACCAGAAAATATTGTTTTACCTTTACCACCAGATATAGAGACTGATGATACACGTCAAACTGAACTGACTTATGACATAATGCTTGGTGTTCAATCTCCAACACCCCAGTATGGAATTTTAGGAGAAACGTCTGGGCGTAAGGTTGCCTTAGACTTGAATCAAACTCATACCATCAGCCTTTTTGGAGTTCAGGGAGCAGGAAAAAGTTATACATTAGGGAGCATTGTTGAAATGGCTTGTATGCCCATTTCAAATATCAATATTTTACCAAGTCCTTTAGCAACTGTAATTTTCCATTACAGTCAAACCCAAGATTACAAACCAGAGTTTACCTCAATGGTTTCTCCCAACTCCGAGTCTGCTCAGGTAGCTCTGTTAAGGGAAAGATTTGGGGCAGAACCAGCCGCGCTTAACGATGTCGTAATTCTTGTTCCCTCTGCAAAACTTGAAGAAAGAAAAGCTGAGTACCCAAATATAGAAGTTCTTCCTCTTACCTTTGCTGCATCAGAACTAAAAGCTACACACTGGAAATTTTTGATGGGTGCTGTTGGTAGCCAAAGTATGTATTTGCGTCAAATCAACCAAATTATGAGAAGATTACGCGACCAAATAACTCTTCAAGAAATTCTCCAAGGCGTAGAAAACTCTTCTCTATCAGATCATTTAAAAGATTTAGCAAGAACTAGATTAGAATTTGCAGCTGAATATATTGATGATAGCCGTCGGCTGACTGATACTATTCTTCCCGGTCGCTTAATAATCGTGGATTTACGAGATGATTTTATTGAAAAAGACGAAGCGTTGGGACTCTTCGTTGTGTTGTTGCAAATTCTTTCAGAGGCAACTAATAACGGACAGCAATTTAATAAGCTTGTTGTTTTTGATGAGGCTCACAAATATATAGAAAGTCCAGACCTTGTAGATGGATTAATAGAGGTAGTTAGAGAAATGAGGCACAAGGGTACTAGCATAATGGTTGCCTCACAAGACCCACCATCAGTTCCTGTATCCCTCATTGAGTTATCCTCGCATATAATAATGCACCGATTTAACTCACCTGCTTGGCTGAAACATATTCAAAAAGCTAATGTCGCACTTAATTCTCTAACTTCAGAAAATATGAGTCATCTTGGTGCTGGGGAAGCTTATATTTGGTCGGGTAAGGCTAGTGATGATGCCTTTTCCAAAGGAGCGATTAAAATTCGGTGTCGTCCTAGAGTAACCCAACATGGTGGCAGCACAAAAACAGCCGTTAATCTCCAGTTAAAACTTGCTGAATAATTCTAGAAATTGAATCTAGATGTCACCGGGATTGCAAAATGAAGGTTTGGTTGATGAATTCTGAAATTTATACCGTTATTTCGGGTAAAAATGCAAGGGTTTTAGACATCTGAGTTCAATAATCTTGCACTTCGTGGGTTCAAAATCATCGTAAATCCTTATCTGGCAATACTTTTGCTGTCTTTCAGCAAGCTCTATTTAACAGTGAGTTTCCAATTTTATTCTCTAGTTTCCAACTTTATTATTCAGTTTCCGACTTTATTCTCGTTTTACACAACAACAACTGAAACGAAGCCGTTAACGCCACCGCTAAAGCATCGGCCGCATCATCAGGCTTTGGAATCTCATCTAAATCCAACTCCCGCATCACCGCATCTTGCACTTCCGCCTTATCAGCATTGCCATAATTTGTTAAAGCTTGTTTAATTTGAGCCGGGGTAAATTCCACATAAGGAAGCTTGCGCTGTCCCAAAACTAACATCAGCACACCCCTAGCCTGTGCAACAACGATAGTATTTGCCATACGATAGAAGAATAATTTTTCAATTGCTACTAAATCAGGTTGCAACTCCTCCATCAGGGTGTGTAAATCGTCAAATAAAGTACATAGGCGTTCTGTCATCTCCGTATCTGCTGAAGTCCGAATCACGCCAAAATCAAGCATCTTTACCGTTGTGTTTTGTACTTTACCTTGACTTTGTGTCCAACTAATTGCCCCAAATCCCAAAATTGCCAGTCCAGGATCTAATCCTAAAATTCGCTTTTCCATAAAATTCGTTTTCAGCCAACCAGGGTGTTGTTTAATACGTGATAATCAAAAATGGTATTGTTGCTCATAGATGGAACATTGCCACAATGAGTATTATCAAGCCAAAATCTCAAATCTTACATTGGTATAACTGGGAATACTGGTAACTTTAAGGACTGGCTCCAAATATAAAGGAATTGAAAAATCTCATGCTTCCAGCCTTGGTCTTCAAACCAGGTGGTGTAGAGTTTCTGTTAAACATTGTTTGTCCCACTGTTCCCTATTAGGTATGTCAATCGGTTTTCTTAGACAAGCCCTCAACGCCCTACAACAACAGTCCCATAGCCGCACTTCCCATCGGGTTAACCAGTGGTTCAAGTGGTTATCCCCCGGACTATCGGTAAAACGCTGGTTACTAATCAGTGTTGGGGGGGTTTTCTTGGCGAGTTTGGGGTTGGCTATTTGGATTAAGCTAACCCCCATTTTTTGGGCGATAGAATTGCTGAGGGGTTTTCTGGGATTCCTCGCCAACATTTTACCCAACTACATCAGCGGACCTTTAGTCTTGCTGTGCGGCGTGCTGTTAGTACTTTGGGGACAATCCCGCACTGTCAGTTCAATTACTCAAGTCTTAAGACCTGAAGGCGATGATGAAGAACTCATAGATGTGCTACTAGCCCATCGCCGCTTGTACCGGGGTCCAAAAATTGTGGTAATTGGTGGTGGTACTGGACTTTCGACTTTACTTAGAGGTTTAAAAACTTACAGTGCTAATATTACAGCTATTGTGACTGTAGCTGATGACGGTGGTTCTTCTGGGCGTTTGCGTCAGGAATTTGGCGTTTTACCTCCTGGGGATATTCGTAACTGTTTGGCTGCATTAGCAGATGAAGAAAAGTTATTAACAGAATTGTTTCAATATCGCTTTCGGGCGGGGGACGGGTTGACAGGTCACAGTTTTGGTAATTTGTTTTTAACTGCCATGACTGATATTACTGGAGACTTAGAAAGGGCAGTTGCTGCTAGTTCTAAAGTGCTGGCTGTGAGAGGACAAGTTTTACCTGCAACCCTCAGCGATGTCCGCCTCTGGGCAGAATTAACAGATGGCCGCCGCATTGAGGGTGAGTCTAGCATTCCCAAAGCAGGGGGAAAAATTGTGAAAATTGGCTGTATTCCTGAAAATCCGCCAGCTTTACCCTCAGCAATTAAGGCAATTAAAGAAGCTGATTATATTGTTATTGGGCCGGGTAGTCTTTACACTAGCTTAATACCAAATATGTTAGTTCCAGAAATTGCCGATGCGATCGCAGCCACAAAAGTACCTCGCATCTATATCTGCAATATCATGACCCAACCGGGAGAAACTGATGGCTACACTGTTGGTCAACATATTCAAGCCATCGATGCTGCTTGCGGTAACAGAAGGCTTTTTGATGCTGTACTAGTTCATAAAAAAACACCTTCCGCCCAAGCCCTGATTCGCTACGCCCAACAAAATTCCCATCCCGTCTTCTTAGATAGAGAACTTGTCACCCAGCTAGGACGCAGGATTGTACCAGCTAACATATTGTATGAAGATGAAACTGGTTTTGTCCGCCACGACCCGCAAAGACTAGCTAAGGTTTTATTGAAGTGGTACAGTGGAGCGCAGCATGGGAAGTAATGGGGAGACGGGGAGATGGGGTGACGCGGAGAAAATTAAGAGTTTCCAATGACCAATGACCAATGACCAATGACCAATGACCAATGACCAATGACCAATGACCAATGACCAATGACCAATGACCAATGACCAATGACCAATGACCAATGACTAAAATTTTTCTTGCTGATAAAGAGGACACACAGCAGTTAGGTATTACCTTGGGGGAAACCCTAGCTGCTGGAAGTGTGATTTTACTAGAAGGTGATTTAGGTGCTGGCAAAACTACCTTGGTGCAAGGGATTGGCAAGGGTTTAGGTATCAGTGACTCTATTGTTAGTCCTACTTTTACCCTGATTAATGAATACACAGAAGGACGCATCCCCCTTTATCATCTGGATTTATATCGCCTAGAACCTCAAGAAGTTACAGGTTTGAACTTAGAAAGCTACTGGGAAGGGATGGAAGTCACACCAGGAATTGTCGCTATTGAGTGGGCAGAACGAATGCCCTACAAGCCCGATAGTTATCTGATTGTGCGTTTGATTTATGGGCAAGAAGGCACTCGTCAAGCAGAAATTACTACAGTTAATTGTCAGATAAATTTCTTACAAGAAAGTTAAAGCCTGACCGCGAATTTGCGTGTTTACTTGGCCTTTGTCATAGACAATTTCACCGCCGACAATGGTGGTAACAGGCCAGCCAGTCAGGTTCCACCCCTCAAAAGGACTCCAACCACACTTGCTTAAAAGTTCTTCTCGCTTAACTGGGCGGTAATTGTTTAAATTTACCAGCACTAAATCAGCATCGTAACCAGGGGTAATTTCTCCCTTATTAGGAATACCATAAGCTACAGCTACAGCTTTGGACATCCAATTAGTTACTTGGGCAACAGTACACCGTCCTGCCATGGCCTCAGTTAACATTAAAGGCAGGGACGTTTCTACACCGGGCATTCCGGAAGGGGTGTTAGGGTAAGTTTGCGCCTTTTCTTCTAAGGTATGTGGTGCATGGTCAGTGGCAATAAAATCAATTACCCCATCTTTCAAAGCTTGCCAGAGTATTTCATTATCGTGGAGCGATCGCAATGGTGGATTCATCTGCGCCAATGTCCCAATCTTTTCATAAGCACTGGTATTCAACAACAAATGTTGTGGCGTTACTTCCGCCGTTACCCAACTTGGTTTATCCTGACGCAATAACTCGGCTTCTTCTGCCGTAGACATATGCAGAATATGTAATCGACGTTGGTATTTTTTAGAAAGTTTTAAGGCCAATTGCGTTGCTAATAGCGCAGCCTGATTATCTTGAATTTGAGAATGCACCGCCGGATTATCAATCCCAGCAAATTCTTGACGACGTTGCTTGATTCTTTGTTGATCTTCAGCATGAACAGCAATTAAGCGGTTTCCTTGGGCAAAAATCGCTTCCAGTGCCTCCTCTTCGTCCAGCAGCAAGTCACCATGCATCGACCCCATAAAAATTTTAATTCCCGGTGTCGGCTTTGCCAAAAGTAAATCTGGTAAATTCTCAGCCGTAGCGCCAATAAAAAAGCCATAATTAACCAAGCACTTATTTGAGGCACGTTCTAGTTTGTCATCTAAAGCTTGCTGTGTAATGGTCAAAGGTCGTGTATTGGGCATTTCTAAAAAGGAAGTAACACCTCCTTTCGCGCAAGCACAACTAGCAGTAAACAAATCTTCCTTATATTCAAGTCCCGGTTCCCGGAAATGCACCTGCGGATCAATTACCCCTGGCAACAAAGTTAACCCCTGTGCGTCAATCTCTTGGGTAGGTGTCGTAGGAGCTATTTTTGAAGCTACCTCGACGATTTGCCGCCCCTGAGTCAGCACATCCCCAATCATCAACTCACCATTGGGTAGAATCAAGCGTGCTTGGCGAATTAGTAAACTTTTTGGAGATGACATGGATTTACCAGCGTTAAGTAGAGAGCTTTATTGATGATAGATAACTTTCTTTTTAAGATAAACCCAGTTGCCCAGGCAATAGTCAATCTGCACTATCGGTGAAAAAAAGTTTATTTTCATATTTATGAATCATTTTGTCTCCATGTCATCTTGTTAGGAAAACAAGCTTCTCTCGTTAAGATTAATAAATAAAGTCTCCCTCGATGAGTTAAGTAATTGCCTGTTACCTTTAAACTTAAGTAATTTCATGCAAAATCAAGTGTCTGATAACAACTCTAGCCAACAACCCGATAATTCCTGGATCGTAGAGCTAGGTAAAACGATTATCTTGAGTGTCTTTCTCGCCTTGGGAATTCGTACCTTTGTTGCCGAAGCACGTTGGATTCCTTCTGGTTCCATGGAACCAACACTGCATGGTACACCAAACCAGTGGGAAGCAGACAAGATTATTGTCGATAAGGTGAAGTATAAATTTACTAAGCCAGAACGAGGAGATATAGTAGTATTTTCTCCAACGGAGGAACTACAAAAAGAACAATATCATGATGCCTTCATTAAACGTATCATCGGCTTACCTGGAGAAAAAGTAGAAATCAAAGATGGCAAAGTCTATATTAACAACAAAGCTCTCCAGGAAAATAATTACCTATCCTCTTCTCAGGCTACAGTTACTGATGTTTGCACATCAGGTCAGCAACCGCCTTACTTAGCTACACCCCAAACTATCCCATCTGATGCCTACTTAGTCTTAGGTGATAACCGTGCTAGTAGTTATGATGGACGTTGTTGGGGTCTGGTTCCTCAGAAAAATATTATTGGTCGTGCCATAGTTCGTTTCTGGCCTCTGAATCATATTGGAACTCTGGATAAGTCGCCCTTATACCCTTCTGCAAATCCTTAAATTATAGATACTTCCGCCATAGTCTTCTACTATGGCGGTGAATGTGATAATTTTTACCGATTTCTGGCGCTCCGATTTGGCGCTAAATCTCCGTTACAAAACTTAATTAGGGGTTGCTGTTCGCGTAGCGTGCCGTAGGCATAAAAGTCTTTCCGTGAGGGGATAGGAGTCAGGAGTCAGGAGTCAGGAGTCAGGAGTCAGGAGGAGGTTTGAAAATTCCTTTCCCATCTCTCGAAATACCAAAAAATGCACACTTTTTCACGTATACCCTTCAAAACCCTTGCACTTTTTTCCTATTTATCAGCCTCAAACTTTTGATTTATCTGCGTTTTGCATTTTTTCAGCAAACCCTAATTACGAATTACGAATTACGAATTACGAATTATTTCTATGTCACACTTAGCAAAGATTTTACTGTATCCAATTAAGTCATTGGATGGTGTGGAAGTAGAAGCAGCGACGGTTCTACCTAGTGGCGCACTTCAGTATGACCGCGAGTTTGCCATCTTTGACGAACAAAACAAATTTGTCAATGGCAAGCGCCATGCTAAAATCCATTCATTACGGGCAGAATTTTCTCTAGAAGACGGATTTGTTCACCTACAAATCCCCGGTAGCAATTCACCACAAGTTTTTCATCTTGATGAGGAACAGGAAAGAATAGAAGCAACTTTAAGCGATTTTTTCGGCTTTGCTGTCACCTTAAAGCAAAACACCAATCTGGGTTTTCCCGATGATACAGAGTCACCAGGTGCAACTGTGATTAGTACAGCAACCTTGATAGAAGTAGCTTCTTGGTTTCCTGGTGTGAGTGTAGATGAAATGCGTCGCCGGATGCGTGCCAATATAGAAATTGACGGTGTACCTGCGTTTTGGGAAGATCGGTTGTTTACTGCTGACGAAGAAACTGTCTCTTTTCAAGTGGGAGATGTGCTTTTTTGTGGGGTAAACTCTTGTCAACGTTGTATAGTCCCCACTCGCAATTCTTACTTAGGAGCAGTTTACCCCAACTTTCAAAAAATATTTGTGCAAAAACGGCAAGCAACTATGCCCCCGTGGGTAGCTGCATCCCGATTTAATCATTTTTACAGATTGAGTGTGAATACTAAAGTACCTACATCAGAAGTTGGGAAAACTTTGCAAGTTGGTAGTAAAGTCCAAATTTTGCCGCAGTAATTTAGAATTAAACGCATTAATTCATCTGTATTTATCTGCGGTAATCTGTGGTAATTGTGCTGAAAATTTTATTCTATACAGCTGCATCTTAATTGGTTAACTGCAATTTTACTGCGGCACGTTGGAGAGGTAAAACTTCCTCCAAACTTAATTCGTGGTCGGTAGTAAGATGACTACTACAGCAAATTGTACTAAAGAAAACCCTCTGACCAACAACTTCCGAAAAATGCTTTTCTAGCAATAAGCGAGAAGTGATATCACCCAATAACTCACCCAGATCTTTAGTTAATTGGTCTTGATCATCACGGTGAACCATTCTAAACTTAAAATTGGTTTTCCCAACTAAAGCTTTAACTGCGGAATCAAAATCGTGTGCTTTACCTTGCACATAAGCAAAAGCTTGTGCTTCTAAAAATTGCCAAGCTTCAGGAAAAATCTCCCTAATTTTTTCTAGATGATTTTCCGTTTGATAAACTAAAGTAGCGGTTTTACAATCCATATATTTATTAGTTGATTAATTAATTTATTTGGTTGTTGAACAAATCTGATGCTTTCTGTAATCTCAACAGAAACAGGGCGACTTTTTGCTGAAACCCTTAAATATTATCAGGACAAAGTAACAAAAAAACTGTTGCCTACAATACAAAATAGCTAAAAGTCTGGGGAAATAGAAAAAATAAGGTAACATTGAACCCACATTAATTTTATCAATTCTGCACAGATGGAAATTATTATTGGTTGGCTATATCCCAAATTAATGAGTACCTATGGCGATCGCGGAAATGTGATCACTATAGAACGCCGCGCCCAATGGCGGGGATACAATGTCACTGTTTTACCCCTAGACCAAAACTCCACCGCAGAAGATATAAAATCAGTAGATGTGATCGTCGGTGGAGGCGCACAAGACCGTCAGCAAGAAATAGTCATGCGCGACTTACAAGGGGCAAAAGCTGATGCCATGCGGGAAAAAATCGAAAATGGCACACCAGGAGTCTTTACCTGTGGTTCTCCCCAACTTCTAGGACATTATTACGAACCAGGGTTGGGACAGAGAATTGAAGGTTTAGGAATATTAGATTTAGTTTCTATTCATCCTGGAGAAAATAGCAAACGTTGCATTGGTAACTTAGTCATAGAAGTTACAGCCTCTCGTCTAGCACAAGAACTGGAAGCCATGACTGGAACCAAACCCTATTTAGTCGGTTTTGAAAATCACGGTGGACGCACTAAACTAGGGAAAGTTGAAGCTTTGGGGCGTGTAGTCTACGGTTTGGGTAATAATGGTGAAGATGGAACAGAAGGCGCATTTTATCAAAATGCTATTGCTACCTATTCCCACGGGCCTTTGTTGCCCAAGAATCCCTTTGTTGCTGACTGGTTAATTCAAACAGCCCTGCGGTTAAAGTATCAACAAGAAATTCAACTTACATCCTTAGATGATACCTTGGCGATGCAAGGACGGTTAGCTATGTTCAAGCGGTTGAAAGTGAGTTGTTAAATGCTTGTTGCAGTGCTTCCAAATTTGGAGTGTGATAAGATCGCGCCTGTAGAATTCAGATCAGCGTGTCAAATACTTACGGCTCAAAGAATTCTCCATCTGTCAAAAGAATAAAAATTATGGCATCTAACAACCCTGAACCTAATGAGCCTACCCTTCCTATTCCTGAACCTCAAGCCCCATCTGACCAGGAACCAGTCAACCTTGATACCGAGCAACAGCAAGATATTGAAGATTCGGGAGCGATATTTCAAGCTATTGGGATAATTGTTGGGGAAGTCAACTTAAATGCTGATGGCAAAAACACAATTACCATCGGTCGCTCCGAATACCAACTTTTCTATATTCCCCAAAAACGGAGAGTATTTGATGCTCTTACCAAAGAAATAGAAAATACTGGCAACCATACTTACAGATTGGTTGTTTATCCCAAGGTAATTCATTTCCCCAAAAAGGAGCAACCCCACAGCATCGCTTTTCAACTGGTTGGCTTTGATACAGGTAAAGAAGAACACACAATTTCTGGGGAGTTGGAAGATCTAGAGTTCAAATTCTCAGGACTATGGCAGTTTATTCCTGTCTGTCCTACTCCGTGTATCTCTGTTTTCCGTAACTTTACTCGTGAAAGGCTGGAATATATCAAACAGGCAGAACCAGCCAAAAAGGTGAAATTTATGAAATCCAGCCATCTGCCTTTGTTGTGGAAAGATGCACCAGTCCGGCCGTTTAGATTTAATCCTAAAGCAGATAAAAGTCAAGACCAAGGAAGACCAGTTTTTGTCTCCCTGAAGGCCAAATTTTTACCCCAACGGAATGTCTTCGGTTTTGTGGCGCTGTTAGCTTTACCCCAAGAAACTGCACCAAAATTTCTCAAAGCGTCTAAAAAGGATAAAGCTACAGCATTACAAGCATCCAGAAAGGATAAACCTACAGTAATGCCAGTATCTAAAAAGGATAATCGACAGGAGCCTACTACTAGCAATCCTCCTCAAAAACCAATTCTGAAAAAAACTTCCCCAGCCGTTGAAGGAGAAATAGACAAATAGCCGGAGCGTTTTAATGTAAATTAAACCTGATTGTGTTCAGAGGATGTTTTAAAAGTCTTTTTTCATTTAGCAACATTGTACGTTGGGTTAAGCGATCGCGCTACCCAACAACAGCTTTAATCATATTGCCAATATTTCAGATAGCTAACGAGTCTGATTCTGGTTTTGCAACATAGGACGCACAACTAAATACCCAGCACCAAAACCAGTCACCATAATTAAAACAATAGTTATCACTAACCACCAGCTATTTAGTCCTTTTGACTGTGATTCTGGAGTGGCATAATAGCGCACTTCCTGTTCTTCTATAAATACTGCTTCTGATACGGGGAAATTCATATCCATCATCGGTACAGAGAAAACCTCACGTCGGCTTTTTTTAGCTGGAGGAGAAACGGACTGATGTGGCGGTGCGGCTGCAACTGGGGGCTTAGGTGCAGATTTTCTCTCTGTATTAGTACGGCTTACTTGTTGAGAATTGGGTGTAGATTTTACTTCTGTCTTGCGGGGGGCTGGTTGAGAAGCAGATGTAGCAGAAGATGCCACCAACTTTTGCAGTTCTAAACAAGACTGAACAACTTTATGAATTTCTTGACGCAAGATTTGATTTTCTTGGGCTAATTTCTGATTATGAGTGGTGACTACATCTAATTTGTTCTGTACTGTTTGTAACTCGGTTGCCAATTCCCGGTACACATAAAGGGGTACAGAGGTGGAGTAGCTGGGGGTAGGTGGTTGACTGTGAACATGACCTGTAGTTGTTCGCATCTCAATATTCGTATCAAAATAAGGTCTTTAGATTAACAAAATATACTATCAGAGTAAAGTTATCCCGGAGGCTATACCCCAGAATAAGTTGTTACACATCCAATCTGCTTCCTTGTACTAGATACCATGAATTTGCAACAACGGGAAAAAGTGTCCTACAGGTCCCTGGCCTTTGCCAATATTTAGGGAGTAAGTGAGTGCAGTTGTCACATAGTCTTTCGCTTGTTGCACTGCTGTCCACAGGTCTTTTCCTAAAGCTAAATTAGCAGCGATCGCAGCTGATAAAGTACAACCAGTACCATGAGTATTTTTTGTCTCTACTTGCTTGGTTGTTAAAGTTTCCCACCTTTCCCCATCAAACCACACATCTACCCCCCGCAAATTCCCAGACATTCCCCCACCTTTGACTAAAACAGCCTTTACTCCTAATTCCCTGTGCATAATTTCTGCTGCTGCTTGCATATCTTCTAATGAAGCAATTTCTAACCCGCTTAAAATCTGCGCTTCATAGCGATTTGGTGTAATAATAGCTGCTTGGGGAATCAGAGTATTCCGCAGGGTTTGCACCGCATCATCATCAATTAATTGCACTCCTGTGCGTGATACCATCACAGGGTCAACTACTAAATTATCAATTTTGTACGCTGTTATTTGCTGGGCTACAGCCGAGATAATTTCCTGATTCAGCAACATTCCCGTCTTTGCAGCTTGCACACCAATATCTTCTACCACCGCCTGAATTTGAGCTACAACTGCCTCAGAAGCGATCGCATCAACTCGCTTCACACCTACGGTATTTTGGGCTGTAATACAAGTAATAGCACTCGTACCGTGAACACAGTGAAAGGCAAAAGTTCTTAAATCAGTTTGAATTCCCGCACCCCCACCACTATCAGAACCAGCAATAGTTAAAGCAACCGGTACTGTTAAGATTTCGACTGTATTCATAAAAATTTTCCACTTTTTCGGACAGGTCTATTAGTAAAATTTAGAAATTATTAGAAATAATTAGAAATTAATTGTTGTATCCTCTAATTATCTGGGTATTTTCACAATTAATCGATGTTTAAAAAAATAGCTTGGCTACAAAAATAAAAACAAGGTTTAAATTACCATCTTAAAATATTAATAGGAATTAACACTTCAGTATGTCTACACAAGTACTGCAAGAAGAATTAACTAACTTACGTAATTATGTTGAGCGACTAGAAACAGCCCTCTCCCTTTCCAGTCGTTCCATCAAACAGCAGTATAAGCTCTGGGTTAACTTTCAGCGCACTAAAGCAGAACTCAAAGAATCACAAGAAGAGTTATCTATTTTATTTGAGCGTAATCCATTGGGAGTGATTTACTTGAATACAGCTTTTGAAGTAACCCGGTGGAATCCTGCGGCTGAAGCTATCTTTGGTTATACTCAACAAGAGGTACTCAATCGCAATGTGGTAGAATTGATAGTACCAGAAAGTGCCAGAGAGTTAGTCAATCAAATTTTATCAGCTTTATTACAGCAACCGAGGGGAAATCGCTCTACCAACATAAATATTACCAAAGAAGGTAGAATTATTACCTGTAAGTGGTACAACACCCCTTTGACTGATTCCAATGGTAAGCTCACGGGTTTCCTGTTAATAGTTGAAGATTTTACCCCTTATCAAGAAGCAAAAACTGCCTTAGCAAAAAGTGAGGCTCAGTTCCGCAGTATGGTAGAAAATGCCAATGATGTGATTTACTCATTTTTACCAGATGGCACACTGACATATCTTTCCCCCAACTTCACGGATATTTTTGGGTATGAAGTCTCAGAATTCATTGGTAAGCCGTTCACACCCCTAATTCATCCTGATGATCTAGAAGTCTGTTCAGCCTTTTTTGATAAAATTGTGCAAACAGGTAAAAAGCAAGCTGGACTTGAGCTACGAACCAAATGCAAGGATGGTAGTTACCGTTGGATTCTCTCCAATAGCTCACCTATACTTAATGCTGATGGTAAAGTTGTAGAATTGCAAGGTATTACAAGAGACATTAGCGAACGTAAACTGGCAGAGGAAGCACAGCAGCAATCACAAGCTCTACTCAGACAGCAAAAACTGGAATTAGAGGAAACGCTGCAAGAACTTAAACACACCCAAACCCAACTTATCCAGAGTGAAAAGATGTCTTCTTTGGGTCAATTAGTAGCTGGAGTTGCTCATGAAATCAATAACCCAGTTAACTTTATTTATGGCAACATCGTCCATGCTAATGAATATACCCAAGAATTGTTGAAGTTAATACAGCTTTATCAAATCCACTACCCTGATCCTATCTCAGAAATTCAAGAACAAATAGAACATATTGACCTTGACTTTTTGATGGAAGACCTACCAAATCTGATCTCTTCTATGAAGGTTGGTGCAGAACGTATCCGTGAAATAATTGCTTCCTTACGCACCTTCTCCCGTCTTGATGAAGCTGAATTAAAGCTTACTAATATCCATCAAGGTATTGACAGTACATTAATGATATTGGAACATCGGCTCAAAGCTAAAGCTAATTTACCAAAAATCATGGTGATTAAAGAATATGGGAATCTGCCTTTAGTCGAGTGTTATCCTGGACAACTTAACCAAGTATTTATGAACATCTTAGCTAATGCTATTGATGCATTAGAAGATTCAATTGTTAAGACTAAAACCACAGAAGAATCAACACATACTCCATCTCGTCCTCAGATTCGTATTTCCACGGAAATGGCAAATTCCCTACAAGTAATGATCCGCGTTGCTGATAATGGTGTGGGTATATCAGAAAAAATTCAGAAAAGGTTGTTTGACCCTTTTTACACGACCAAAGAGATAGGTAAAGGTACAGGCTTAGGTTTATCTATCAGCTATCAGATTATTACAGAGCGACATAGGGGAACATTAAATTGTATTTCTTCTCTTGGACAAGGAACGGAGTTTATGATTTTGATTCCCGTACATCAAAACAAGTCTAAATCTTAATACCGTTTCACTTTAAGCTTGATCAGCTAATGTTTCTTATTACCCTAGTAGTCTGTCATACTAGATTAATATGAAGCTGCTTAGAATAATTGTGGCTTGCTTCCCGTAGGGTACGCGGATGCATGCAGATAAACGCGGATAAAGACAGATAAATCCATAGATTTCAGAATTATGTGCAGCCTCAGATAAAATTGGTATCAAATGAATTTTGCCGGATACTTTTGCAAAAACTTACCCCATTCTGCTGCCAGGGGAATTTCTGTAAACGGCACACGAATTGATTTAGTAGTATTCAATAAAAACTCTAATTCAATTTGACGACCTTTTTGGGGTGGATTTTCTATATCTACTGTATTACCATTTACTAAAAAGCGGATTTCTTGAACATCCAATAAAGAAAAAGTTTCTAATGCAATTGGTCCTTTCGTTGTAGGTTTTCCCCAAGTGATATCATTATCTTTTTGAGCTAATACTGCATAAATATCATATTTAGAGCGTTCAAATTGTTCTGCCCAAATTCGATAAGCTTCAAGTTTCTGATATTCCTGTGAACCTTGCCAAGCTAACCAGAAAAATATTACTAACAAAGGCAACCATAAAAGACCACGTTCCATAATAATTCGTAATAGTGCTTACAGCAGGCTACGCCAACGTAATTCGTAATTTCTAATTAGAAAACAGGCAAAAGGGTAGAGTTTATCGTCATCTCTCCCATCTTCCCAATCAATACTCAGGCTCTAAAATCTGCCAAACACCAATTGAAAAATATAGTTTGGCATAAATAGACCAATCCTTTGAAATTATAACTGTTCTTGATTAGATCAGAACACCAAAGTCCTGAGTGGAAAATGATTTCAAGAATTATTTCGGATTTCACTCACTTGGCTACCGCTATATGCAATATTAATATAGCCAACAACTCTAATGGATTAGATACTAGGAAATTCAGTAATTACAAGTAACTCAAGACTCAAAATTTAATCAATAATATTGGTATTGAGAGGGATGTAATGCCAAGTTAATAGACAATAAAGCTATTATACAAAACAACTAGGAGCAATGATGAATTTATACCGCCTAATTTATAGTAGTTATGCAAAACCTGATCTCGGATATCACGATCTCAAAGATATCATGGAGAAATCCGAGAGAAACAACCAATCAGACGGGATTACAGGACTGCTTTGTTATGGTGATTCAATATTTTTGCAGATATTGGAAGGCGATCGCAAAATAGTGAGTAAAACTTACCATCGCATTGCCCTTGACACCCGCCATCATACACCTGAATTGATTGAATGTATCCCCATCGAAAGTCGTCTTTTTGGTATTTGGTCTATGAAAGCAGTAAATTTTAGCAATTTAAACTCTCAGGAAGTGAGAAATTTGATTTTAAAGTATTCTACATCTACTACCTTACAACCACACACCATGACTTCACAGCAGTGTCTTAACCTTATGCAAGCACTGGTTACAGTGTATGACAAAGCTGCCTCGTTTTAATGCCAGGGATGATCCCTAATACTTCCTATTATGAGTTATCGTAGTGAGCAAACTGACAAGAAGCGGTGATGAAAAAACTTATATTATTGTGCTTGTTTGTCATCGGACTGACTGCTGCTGTATTTGGGTTTCTGAATTTTCAGGGACTGGCAGCTAAAGGTGACTTTGAGACAATTTTGCTAGATTTTCGGGAAGATATTGGAGAAACCGTCATTCAAAAGGATTTAGAAGCGATCGCACAACAATATAATGTTACACCGCAACTGGATAATAAATATTCAGCAGCGGACAATGTGTATATTATCAAAGGCGATGGCCAACGGTTGCAAAACCTCAGAAAATCTCCCTTTGCTAAAGCCACAGAATTCATCGAGCCAAATTACATTTATAAAACAGTTCCCGAAGGTAAAGCCACAGCCTTAGAAAACGAACCAGTCAATCCTTCATTAATTGGTCCCAACGACCAATATTACAGCAAACAGTGGAACCTGCACAAAATTGGCATAGAAGGCGCGTGGAATCTAACCAAAGGTAGTGGTATTAAAGTTGCGGTTATTGACACCGGCATTACCCAAGTCCGCGACTTAGCCGAGACAAAATTCGTCAAAGGCTACGACTTTGTCAACGACACCGAAGTAGCCAACGACGACAACGGACATGGAACCCATGTAGCGGGTACAGTAGCCCAAGCCACCAATAACAACTATGGTGTAGCTGGAGTGGCTTACGAAGCCAGCCTCATGCCCTTAAAAGTGCTAAATGCCTATGGTTCAGGAACAGTTGCCGATATTGCCGAAGCCATCAAATTTGCCGCCGATAAAGGCGCAGACGTGATTAACATGAGTCTAGGTGGTGGTGGTGAAAGCCAACTGATGAAAGAAGCCATCGAATATGCCCACAGAAAAGGTGTAGTCATCATTGCCGCTGCCGGAAATGAAAGCACTAATGGCGCTAGTTATCCAGCCCGTTACCCCCATGTAATCGGCGTTTCCGCCTTTGGCCCAGATGGAGAAAAAGCTGAATATTCCAACTATGGTGCTGGCGTAGATATCTCAGCCCCTGGGGGGAGTGAAACCGGCTCAATTCTCCAAGAAACTATTGACGAAAATGGCGAAGGTGTATTTTTAGGACTCCAAGGAACCAGCATGGCTTCCCCTCACGTTGCCGGTGTGGCAGCATTAATTAAAGCAGCGGGAGTTACAGACACAGATGAAATTTTAAAAGTTCTCCAACAATCAGCCAGAGTTATTCAAGATGACGGTTTGAACTATTATGGCGCTGGACAACTTAACGCCGAAGCCGCAGTTAAACTAGCAACCCAAGGACAAATCAGTTTTCCTGATTTCTTCCGGTGGTTACGGGATAACGGCTATATCAACCCCGGTTTTTGGATAGATGGCGGAGCGATCGCACTATTACCTAAAATATTCATGGTAGTAGGTTCTTATCTCCTCGCTTGGTTCTTACGGGTTTACTTCCCCTTCAGTTGGAGTTGGCCTTTATCCAGTGGGTTAATTTTTGGTAGTTCTGGGTTATTCTTCCTCAAAGGAATTTATATCTTTGATCTTCCCCAATGGCCTTTCCGCGTTTTGGGTAGTTCCATTCCTGAACTAGGCAACAGTATACAGGGAACAGGTGCTTTAAATCCCATCTTTGCTTCCGTGCTAATTCCCCTAACGTTGATAGTATTACTGTTAGGACATCCCAATTGGAAATGGTTTGCCATTGGTTCAAGCTTGGGAATAGCCGCCTGTTTAACAGTCAGTGCCATTTATGATCCCGCAGTTTGGGGATTAGGAGATGGTAAATTAGCCCGTATTTTCCTCATCGTTAATGCCCTACTTTGTTACGGACTGGTACGTTTAGCATTGAAAGACGAGAAACAAACAGCTTAAATAATGGGTAATGGGTAAGAGGTAATTGCTTACTCTTGCCTATTCCCTATTCCCTATTCTCTAACAAATAACAAATGACTATTACAGTTACAGGTACTATCGAACGTCGTAATATTGGTATGGGCGCATGGGCGTTATTTACAGACGAAGGCGTTACCTACGAAATACTCAAAGGTGCTGATAAAAGCTTACTCAAATCAGGACAAAAAGCCAAAGTTACAGGACAGGTACGGGAAGATGTCATGACAATTGCCATGATTGGCCCTGTTTTAGAGGTAAAATCCTTTGAAGTAATTAGTTCTGATTAGCAGCAGTAGAATCTAACAGTTCTTGAATCCGACTTCTGAATTCCCCTTTAGGATGTCCCCCTTTAACCTCACCGATAATCTGAAATTCGGCTTCAGGTGAATCACAGATAATATAGGTAGGCCATCCCATTTGTGACTTATCAGGATACTGGCGTAACAAAATCTGGCGGTATTGGCGATAAGTCGCCGTATCCTGCATTTTCACATCGATAAATAGCAAACCCAGTTCCTCAACTACTTTTTTGTCATAAAAAGACATCTTGTGGCAGATGCCGCATTCTTCTGAAGAGAACTTAATCACAGATAAACTCATATCGCTCTAGAATCTCTAGCTTTCTTGTCAAAATTTCTTGTAATGTCATAAAATGATAACAGATGGCAAGATACAACACAAAGACATTAATTCTATAAAAATAATTAAGAGTCCTATTATATATCGCGGCGATCATTCTAGAGTCATAGCTTCGGATCAAAATAGAATGAAAGCAGGAAAGAAACGGGGCTTTACCTTTAGCACAAAACAGGGTTAGACTGGGGGAAACAGAGCAAGTAGCAACTAAAAAAATAATATTGCTACAGCCCAGTGTGAATCAGATGGTATCCAAAACCAGCTTTTATCCAGAAAAAACCCCCAGTAGGTGTTAGCCATCTAGGGGAGCTTAGTTATCAGGGTGCATCTACCAATTAAATGTTCTCAGGTGTGGCACAATCCTCCGGATAATTTTTCCCCAGTCAGTTGGTTTTTATTTATTAAGAAAAAACCCCCAGTTAGTCTTAGCCAGCTAGGGGAGTTAGTAATCAGGGTGCATCTACCAATTCAATGTTCTTGGTTTAACTGACAATATCCGGATAAAGTTTTTAAGAATTAAGGTGTAAAAAAGCCACCTCTAAATCTATACAAATCTAACTTGGCTTACTGGTTTTAAGGTGGAATTACTTCAGATAAAGTATAGATAAATTATTATTTATCCTGGATTCTGGATTTTCAATCCTGATCAATTACCGTTGATTTCTGTAGTGCTAGACCCATTACAAACAATAATTTGGAGATTAATCTAGATTTGATTGAGCGGTAGTATGATTGATATTAACCACAAAAAACCCCTAGTGGTGTTAGCCAGCTAGGGGAGGTTAGTTATCAGGGTGCATCTACCAATTAAATGTTCTGAGTTTAATGTCATGCTCCGGAACAATTAAAGTGCATCATGGGTGTTGCGTGTGAACTCAAGAAAAAACCCCCAGAGGTGTTAGCCAGCTAGGGGAGATTAGTTATCAGGGTGCATCTACTAATTAAATGTTCTGAGTTTAATATCATGCTCCGGATCAATTGGGTTGTATCTTCGTTATTTGTTGTGTGTGAACTCAAGAAAAAACCCCCAGAGGTGTTAGCCAGCTAGGGGAGATTAGTTATCAGGGTGCATCTACCAATTAAACGTTCTGAGTTGAACCACTATGCTCCGGATGAATTTGCCCAAATGTCGCTGTATGGCACTTACGGAAAAAATTCCTGTCGTTGTTAGCTGGTTAGGGGAGTTAGTTATCAGGATTTGAAACTACTATTGTGTGAGAAGAAATTCTTGGGTCAGAGATTACTTTTTTTGCCAAAATTAAAAAAACCCCTAGGCGGGTGTTAGCCTACCAGGGGAGTTGAAGATCAAGGTGCATCTACCAATAAAGTGTTCTAGTCTGAAGTAATCCCATCCGGATAAAGTTCTATCAGCAAAACAAGCGAAACCACGCCGAATCAGAAACATTCTGTGACAATAAGCATCTAGATTATCAGCAAGCGGAAAACCCAGACTAGAGACTTTCGCAGTTTAAAGTGGATTTAGGAGGCAAACAGGAGAAGTTGTGACCCAGGAATTTCACATTTCCGTAACTCCAGTAGGGCAAAATGACTACTTGGTGCGGACGGAACAAGTCGCGCCTGGGGTGCCATTGGCAGAAGAACTGGTGACTTGGCCGGTCGCTGAGTGGTTAGCGGCAGCAGGACATTTGATGAATGACCCATTACAGTTAGTGTTACAGGGTGATGTCATTGCTAGGAACTCTGTGAACTTGGTGGCGCTGGGTCAGCAATTGTATAATGCACTATTTCAAGGAACTCTGAGAGATAGTTGGATTACTGCCCAAGGAATTGCCCAGAATCAGCAGCAGGTACTGCGTTTGCGTTTGGGACTCAAAGATACTAGGTTAGCGCGTTTACCTTGGGAAGTGATGCACGCAGGCGATCGTCCTTTAGCTACTGGGCCTTATATCACTTTTTCGCGTTATCAAAGCGGAATTCACTCCACATCACGACTCCCAACACGCAACCTTCCCACCCCACAGGAAGAAAGTGGAGTGAAAGTATTGATGATCATTTCTTCCCCCACTGATCAAGTGCGTCTTGATTTGCTCAAACAAGAAGCAATTGACCTGCAAGCAGAACTTCATCGCCAAAGCTCCCGGACGGAAAATGGCAATTATGTCCCAGAAATTGAACTGACTATCCTCGATCAACCAGGAAGAGAAGAGTTAACCCAAGCCCTAGAACAGGGACGATATCATGTTCTGCACTACTCTGGTCATAGTAACTTGGGGGCTAATGGGGGGGAAATTTATCTAGTCAGTCGCAGAACTGGCTTAACAGAAACCCTCAGCGGTGATGATTTAGCCGGCTTGCTGGTGAATAATAATATTCAAATGGCAGTGTTTAACTCCTGCTTGGGAGCATACAGAGCTAAGTCTGATACCTCTGGGGAGACGGGAGAACGCAACCTAACTGAAAGCTTGGTGAAAAGAGGTCTAAGGAGCGTTTTGGCTATGTCAGAACGGATTCCTGATGAAGTGGCGCTGACTTTAACACAATTGTTTTACCGCAATTTAAGCCAAGGCTATCCCTTGGATTTGTGTGTGAGTAGGGTGCGTCAGGGCTTAATTTCTGCCTATGGTTCTCACCAGATGTACTGGGCTTTACCGATGTTGTATCTCCAGCGGGAATTTGAAGGCTTTCTTACCCCGCAAATTGGTTTGTTTGCCAGTTCTGAGGTACTCAATGAATATCAGTCATCCCTGGGAACATCTGCTAATTCGATGTATTCGGGGGTGACAGATGATCCCCAAATGCCTTTAGCTATGGAGGATATCATGCCCTCTGGTTTAGGACGGGATGCTTCTGAGTTAGATTGGCTAGGGGATGATACGTGGGGGGATCTTTTGGATGAGATTGAGTATGATAACCCTGGTTATGATGAGGATTCGGCAATTGTTGCTGATTTGTTTCGTCAGATAGGTAATCCCCAAGCCTCAACTGAAGAAACTTCCATAACTGAGGAACTAGAGCCACCAGTACGGGACAATCATAGCCCTGCCAGCCAGTCTTCACAGGTGAATGAGGATTTAGAGGCCTGGCTAGTAGATAAGCCTAGTGAAATTGTGCCAAATGCTCCAATTGTGGTAGGGAATCAAGGAAATTCTCAGCTACCACCCACATTACCACCAATGCAGCAACTACGTCGCCGTCAGCGTCGGTTGTGGCCAATTTTGGGCATTGTGGGTGCAAGTGCGATCGCACTGATTATTGGTTTAAATTGGTGGTGGTATCATCGCAGGTCGGTAGTTTCGGAAATCCCACCTATTCCTACTCAGACTTTTGTTAAGGGTAAACAAGTACCCATTGACTTAACAAAGTCACCTACGGGAATTGTCACAGCTACGGCTACAGAACAATTGAGTCAAGGGAATTTACAACCTGGGCTGGATGCTGTAGATGAACTACTGAATCGTGGCGCTTTAGCTTCAGCAGAAACTGCTTTGGCGCTGATTCCCGCTAAACAAATTGATGAGCCATCTGTCAACTTTTTACGTGGTCGATTAGCTTGGCAATTTGCCCAAACAAGCGATAAAAAATATAGCATTGATGATGCCCGTCGTTACTGGGAAATTGCCGTGCGGGATCAGCCAGATTCGGTTTTATATAACAATGCTTTGGGATTTGCTTACTATGCGGAGGGAAATCTCAATCGGGCTAATGATGCTTGGTTCAAGGCTTTGAATTTAGCCCTCAAGTCCCAGAATCCCACTTCGACAGCAACACCATCTCCCAATCTAGTTATGCCCCAGGAGGCTTTAACTTCCTATGCGGGGTTAGCCTTGGGTTTGTATAAATCTGCAAATAACCAATCTGCTGCCAAACAAGGGCAATATATTAAAGAAGCCATTAAGCTGCGTCAAACTGTGATTGAGAACGAACCAGTCAACTTTACGATCGATAAATTGGCTCAGAATTGGCTGTGGACGGAACAAGCCATTACAGATTGGCGATCGCTCCTTCAAGAACAGAGTCAGTGAGTCTAGACACCTGAGCAGTGGTGAAATACAATACATCAACCTCAAGTTAAACAAGTAGCTCTATAGTTAGGGCTTGCTGTTCGCGTAGCGTGCCGTAGGCATAAAAGTCTTTTCGTTAGGGATTAGGAGTCAGGAGACGCTTCGCAGACCTATGGCTTACGCCACGCTGCGCTATCGGTTCAGGAGTCAGAATTAGAAACAGCTTTTAAATAGTTGTTTTGGGACAAAAGTGACCAGTTTTTGATGGGTTTGATGTCTATTCCTTGCACCTTGTTTCCCTTTTTCCAACCTCAATCCCTTGATTAATCTAGGTTCTATCTTTATATGCCTAACGGCACGCTCCACGAACAGCAAGCCCTACTTACAGCTTTAGACAACTAATCTGGAATTCTTAGCTGAAAGTATGTCTTAACTGTTTCACGATGCTAAAGGAGTTACACCTTGACAGGATGATTATATCACGAGTGATACAAATCCGGTAAAATGCACATAGTTTCAATCCTGTAACAAAATGTTTATAGCTTATTTTTAGCGTGGTTGTTCAAACGGATTTGATATCACTGAGACTAAAGTCTCACGAGTGGTCACTGAGACTGCCGAAGTGTTGCTTAGATTTCAGCCCTAAAGGGACTGAGTTTTACACTTACCGAGTTTTTCTATAAACGATGCTCTTAGAAGTTAGGAATTGAAAAAATGAGAAAAGTCGAAGCTATTATCCGTCCATTTAAGCTGGATGAGGTGAAAATTGCCCTAGTTAATGCGGGAATCGTGGGGATGACTATTTCTGAAGTCCGTGGTTTTGGACGACAAAAAGGTCAAACTGAACGCTATCGTGGTTCGGAATACACCGTTGAGTTTCTGCAAAAACTGAAGGTGGAAATCGTCGTTGAAGATCACCAAGTAGATATGGTGGTTGATAAAATTATCGCCGCAGCCCGGACTGGTGAAATCGGTGATGGTAAGATTTTTATCTCCCCTGTTGAGCAAGTTGTACGGATTCGGACTGGGGAAAAGAACACGGAAGCCGTGTAAGCGTTGAATTGTTAGAGAGTAGGCGTTGTTGAATTAGGGGATGAGGTATCGTCAAGATTTTTCTTCATCTCTAACATCAGCAGCGCCTTTTGTGGTTTGATTGTGATAGCTAACTTCTGAGGTTTCGCGCATAATAATTCAGGCATCTCACGTAATCGAAAATTTTATTTTTTTAATTAGCTTGTAATTCCTCAATTTCTAACAAACTCACAATTACTCCAGCAATGGGGATAGAAAGAAATACTCCTAATAAACCAGCTATTTCTCTACCAACTAAAAGAGCAAAAAATACCACTATGGGATTTAAGTGAACTGTGCTTTGCATTACACGAGGTGCAATCAAATTATCTTGAATTTGTTGCAAAACTATGCAAGTTATTAAGACTTTTATACTAAGAATCCAACCGCTTTGTACTAAGATAACTAGAGAAACTAAGCTAACTCCTAGCGTAGCTCCGATACCGGGAATCAGGTCAAAAACTCCCACAGTCAAAGCTAGCAAGAATGGGAATGGAACAAGAAAAAGTGCAAAAACTAAAAAAGTGGCAATACTAAGAATAAATGATATTAGCAATTGACCTCGCAAAAAACCAATGAAGTTTTTTTGAATAGCTGTTGCAAAGCGTTCGCGTTGATTATCGGGAATCTTATTAAGAATCAGTTGCCAGATTTCTTCTCCATCAGTCAGCATAAAAAAGGCAACTACAATAATAATGATAAATCCGACATAACTTTCTAATAAATTGGGCAAAAAGCCTAACGTAATGTTTATACCAGACACAACCCAGTTGCGAATTTGTGTTTCTACTGCCTCTAAATTTATTTGAATATTTCGAGCGGCTAATGCACTTTGTAATTCATTAACAGGATTGTTGTTAGAATTAATAATTTGTAATAGTAAACCTGCTAATTCTTGTATTTGCGTAACCAAAGTATTACCAACAAATACAAATAGGAAAATTATTGTTAATAAACTGATAACCATGACTGTACCCAAGGCAAAACCTCGCCTCACAAACCTTTCTAAGTAGCGCACAGGATAGTTAAGAATGAGTGCTAAAATTGTCGCAAAGGTAAATATAAAAACTACATTTTTGAAATACCAGAAAACTTTTACTAATACCCAACCACAAGCAGTAAATAGTAAGAAGCGAACTAGTGTATTTGTACTAAACTTACTCCAAAAAGTTTTTTTAGTTGGCTGTTTTGCAGGTTTATTCATATATTTGGTTATTTTTATTTACTAAATCTATGTTTTTAAATAGTTATCTTCGCTTTATACGGTTCAATGTTCGAGTGATTAGTTGTGATTGTTTAATAATTTTGTTCGCACAATCATCAGCACCGCTCGCAAATATTTGCTCAACAATATCTGCTGATAAATTATCAACCAGGAACAGCACTGGCAGGAATTTCCTGTACGGATGGTTACGTACTACCTGACAAAGTCCAACCACATAATTTTGTTTGACAAGAGCCGTTGCTACAGCTTGAGCAAGCAAATTATCGTCTTCAACCATCAGAATTCTCATGAAAATGTTTGCTTGTAAAAGAAACACTAAGCGCTGCGATCAAATTTCTCTAACTTAAGGTTATGCCCTTTTGAGTTTTATATGGCATCTATCAAAGGCAAGGTTTAGGTAATAAATTCGCTCCGTCTAAGCTATCTTAGTAACCCACATTCCGCACCCTTAACTGTCACAATCGGTTATTACGATAAATTATAATAATGAATTGGACTGACAAAACTAAATTTTTAACATAGTAAATTAGAGCTATGAATTAAAACAATTAGCTCATGTTAAGTAGGTTGGCGTTGAAAATTGTCGTTATGACAAGGGAACAGGGAAGAGGTTTTGAGCCAATTTTACTTTTCGTTACATATTTCTGTTTTTCCCCGTCCACCTACTTAACAGGGATACGCGGTTCGTTAAAAACATCCCCGATAGAAAACGAATAACCCCAAAAAACCCTCACCCCACCAACTTCACCAACTGCGGAACTAAACTTTTCAAAGCATTACCACGATGACTAATTGACTTTTTCAACTCCGGTGACATTTCGGCAAAAGTCAATTGTTTTTCTGGGACATAAAAAATGGGATCATAACCAAAACCACCATCACCACGGGTTGAATAAAGAATTTCACCTTTACAAATACCCTGAGATTGCAAAACTATTTCCCCTTGAGGATTTGCAACTGCGACTGCACAGACAAACTGTGCTTGACGATTTTGTGTATCGCCTAATTCCCGTAATAACCGAGAAATCCGTTCCGCATCTGTTTTACCATAACGGGCAGAATATACACCTGGTGAACCATTGAGGGCATCTACCTTTAAACCAGAATCATCTGCGATCGCCCAATTTCCCGTAGCTATAGCAACCTCAGAGGCTTTGAGACAAGCATTTGCTGCAAAAGTTTCCCCTGTTTCTTCCACGTCCAAATCTTCGGGTTTGAGAGTTAATTCCCAACCCGAATCAGCTAAATAAGCTTGCATTTCTTTTAACTTACCGGGATTTCCTGTGGCTACTACGAGTAATTTAGTCATTAGTCATTAGTTATTAGTTATTAGGTAAGTATTCAGGATAGAGACTTCTCTAAGTCAGGAGAATAAAGACTTTTCGAGTCAAATTTAATGATTTTGATAAAATCTTGCTTCTCTCTATTCTTCATTTCATAAGCTTTCTGAACCGATAGCGCAGCGTGGCGTAAGCCATAGGTCTGCGTAGCGTCTCCTGACTCCTGACTCCTGAATTCTTACGTTATTAGTCATTAGTAAGGGGTAATTGTTTGTTGATTCTATTACCCATTACCCATTACTCATTAATTAGATTCAGCCCAAGTTTTTGCCCAAGCAAGGGTTTGATGGACTTGTTCTAATGTGGGTGCTTCGCAGTAGAGACGTAAAACTGGTTCAGTTCCACTAAAGCGAATCATTAACCAACTTTGATCAGCGAGGCGGAATTTATAACCGTCAATTGTTTTGCAATCAATTACTGCTTTACCAGCAATTTCTGTTAAAGGTTGGCTTTGCAATTGTTGCAATAACCGTCCTCGCACGTCCATATTGGCTAAGGGTAAATCTATGCGATCATAGGTTGAACTAAAATTAGTTTGTTGTTGTAAGAGGCGATAATATTCACCTAAATCCAAACCGGATTCTACAACAGCCTCTAACACATACAATGCTGATAGTAGGGCATCTCGTTCGGGAATATGGCTACCGTAGCCTATGCCACCGGATTCTTCACCACCTAGTAATACCTCTGTAGCTAACATTCGGTCAGCAATGTATTTATAACCAACTGCGGTTTCAAATACAGACAAATTCAGTAATTTAGCAACAAGGGGAATTAAGTCAGAACCGCTAACTGTTTTGACGATTTCGCCGGTAAAGTTACGCCTGCGGGTGAGGTGGTCAATTAATATGGGGATTAATATTTGGGAACTGAGGAAATTTGCGTCTTTATCTACTGCGGCAATGCGATCGCAATCTCCATCAAATACCAACCCCACAGTTAAACCTGATTTATTGGTTTCCCCATAATTTTTAATTACTGTCAATAACCGAGAAAGGTATTTAGGTAAAGGCTCTGGCGCACCACCTTCAAATAGGGGATCACGGTTGCTGTTGATTTCTTTTACTTGTTCCCCTAATAGTCTTGCTAGTCCCCCAGCCGCTGCGCCGTGCATAACATCGACAAATAATGTTAATTTGTCAGATTTTATTGCTTGCCTAATTTTGTCAATATCAACTTTACCTTCTAATGCTCGACAATAACTTGGCCAGGGATCAAACTTCTCTTCCTTCCCTGGGGTAGCTGCAAGTGGAACTTCCTCCATTAACAACCCTTCTATTTCCTTAGTAACTTCCGGTGGTACGGAACCGCCAAAAGCACTTTTAACTTTTAGTCCTAAATATGCACCAGGATTATGACTGGCTGTAATCACTAGCGCCCCTAAAGCATTGAGTTCTTTAGCAGCCCAACTAAATGCTGGAGTTGGGGCAAAAGTTGCGCTAAATAGTACATCAAAGCCAGCAGCCGTAACAGAATCAACAACCACACGGGCAAATTCTTCAGCCATAAAGCGGCGATCGTAACCGACAATGATTGTACGACTACCAACCGTAGAAAAATAAGTGTTATGTAACACTTTGGCGGCAACAGTTGCTGCTAAGGCTAGGCGTTCAAAGGTAAATTCTTCGCCAATCACGCCTCGCCAGCCATCTGTACCAAACTTGATTGGATTAGTTAAAACTGGCATGGAGATATCCTAAATTTATAACTGAGGATTTTAGCATTTATACAAGGTATTACGTAATTAAGATGTTAATTACAAATGAGTTTGAGCAGCTAGGGCAATCCCTAATGGTAAAATTCGATGTTCCTGAACTTGAATTCTAGCGTGAAGTGTTTCTGCTGTATCATCTGGGAGTACAGGTACTGCTGCTTGCATCAAAATCGGACCACTGTCCATTTCTAAACACAGGAGATGCACAGTACAACCAGTAATTTTTACCCTAGCTTCTAAAGCTTGTTCTACAGCCCGAACCCCCTTAAAACTAGGTAATAAGCTGGGATGAATATTGATAATTTTGTGAGCAAAAGCATCAATTAATACTTCTGTCACCAGACGCATCCAGCCTGCCATAATTACCAAATCTACATCATACTGCCGCAATGTCTGCACAATTTTCCTGTCCAAGTCTTTGCGGTTTTTGTAGTCTCGGTGATTTAAAAGTACAGCTTCCACACCTAGATTTGCTGCCCTTGCTGCTACCTTAGCGTCGGGATTATTGTAAATTAAAACTGGAATTTGGGCGTTTAATTTTCCTTCCTCGATAGCTTGGGCAACTATTTCAAAATTGCTGCCATTTCCAGAAGCCATAATCCCCAGTTTCAAGGGAGTGCCTAGTTGTATTTGTTGGCTAGAAATATCAGGAGAAATCAGACTAGCAGCATCAATGGGAGAATCTTGACTCATAAAATGTAGATAAAATCACATAGATAAACATTTAATCACCAATATTGACATGAAAACATTCCGTTCTTCCCGTTTGCAACTACTAGATAATGATACAGTTGCTGCGTGGGTTTTTCTAACACCCGCACTGATTTTGTTAGGAGTGTTTATAATTTGGCCAATTGCTTATTTGTTTTATCTCAGTTTTACTGCGGGTATTTTCACTTCTAATGGCATTCATTGGGTTGGCTTCAAAAACTATTGGCGTTTGTTACTAAACTCTGACTTTTGGCAAGTTATTTTTAACACAGTTTATTTTACTCTTGGTAGCCTTGTTCCCAGTTTGGTAATTCCCTTGGGAATAGCAGTGTTATTAAATCGCTCCCTAGCTTGGCTCTTAATTTTACGAAGTGCTTATTTTCTACCTTCAATTACCTCTCTTGTGGCCGCTGGTTTGGGATTTCGCTGGTTGTTTCAAAATACGGGGCCTGTAAATGAGCTTTTAAAGATATTTTCTATTCCAGAAATATCTTGGTTAGGAGATACTTTTTGGGCAATGCCAGTCATCATTTTATTTAGTATTTGGAAACAAATAGGTTTCAATATGGTGGTTTTTTTGGCTGGGTTGCAAGCAATTCCTCTGAGTCGTTATGAAGCAGCAGAATTAGATGGAGCTAATGCTTGGCAACAATTTTGGCATATTACTTTACCCGGACTGCAACCGACTTTAATTTTTGCCACTGTTACGACTGCTATTTTTACATTACGAAGTTTTGAGCCTGTTTATGTGATTACGGGTGGTGGCCCTTTAAATTCTACTAATTTGCTGGTTTATTACACTTACCAAGAAGCTTTTGGTCAATTTGATTTTGGTTATGCCGCAGCTGCGGCCACGGTGTTATTAATTGTTACTTTGTTACTAGTTTATTTGCAGTTAAGAACTTGGAGAGATGAAGAGACGCGGTGACGCGGTGACGCGGAGATGGGGAGATGGGGAGATGGGGAGATGGGGAGATGGGGAGATGGGGAGATGGGGAGATGGGGAGATGGGGAGATGGGGAGATGGGGAGATGGGGAGACACAGAGACGCGGAGACACAGAGACGCGGAGACACGGAGATGAGGAGGAATTACGAATTACGAATTACGAATTATTTAAAACTCTCGTCGTAAGAAGATTAAGATGGCAATTGCTAGTAGCATGAAACTGTACATCAAGCCATAGCCTGCATTACCAATTAATGTCATTGTGTCAGGTATTGCTTGCAATCCATAGACAGCATCATTTTTCAAATCTAAACGAGATAAATCTGGGAGTATAAGATATAAACCTTGTGTGAAGCGTTCTACACCTGGGTTTTGACTCAAACGACCAAGTGCGACTAAATCTTGGGTAATATTCCCCATTAAATAGACGGCAAATGTTAAAGCTGTGGCTATGAGAGAACTGGTAAAAACTCCTAATGTGATAGCTACTGCTGTAATTAAGGTTAACTGCAAAAACAAGAAAAATGCAGCAATCAAAATACTGAAAATTGGATAAGACATTTTACCAACTTGTAAAAATCCCAGATAAATGGCTGTCATAGCGGCAACTATTACAGCTAGAACTGCGGATAAACCTAAGTATTTACTAGTGATAAATTCACTACGACTTATGGGTTTGGCAATTAACATTAAAATAGTGCGCTTTTCAATTTCTTTATTAACTAATCCTGTACCTATAAAAACAACAACAATTAAACCGATTACGTTCATTGTTGCTAAACCAAAGTCTAAAAATATTTTGTCTTGGGTTGTGGCTGCAAATTCAAAAATTGCCCGGTTAGCGATAGCAAGTATGAGTGCATAAAAACCAATGATGTACAGGATGCGATCGCGTATCACTTCCTGAAACACATTTTTTGACATCACAAAGGTTCTAGTTATATTCATGGTAATTGGTAATTGGTAATTGGTAATTGATAATAGTGTAATTCTCCCCCTGCCTTCCCATCACCCCCATCTCCTCTACTGCTGTGGTGGTGGTGCGCCGAGGAAAAATTTGCTGGTGCGATCGCATTCAATTCCTGCAACTGCGTTTTTATTCTCTGGTTGCTTGACGGCTGCAATTGGTTGGATACGACAGGATTTTTGGAGATAAAAACCCCGTGCATTTGCACTAGGCCCTGTCCAGATACTGAGGATATCTAATCTATATCCCGAATCGACATTGACTACACGGGGTTCAACCCGCCATAGTTCTTGTTCTTCATATTTTACCAGGTTTTTGTCGATCATTCTTTTACCCAAGTTTCCTACTTGCTGGTTTGCTTCTAATAGCCATCTCTCTACTTCTGACCAAGGTCGCGTCACTATTTGTTCTTCTATTAAAGGCTGAATTTTATTCAAAATCATCGCTCCATTTTGGGGCGTTTTGGCTTTTGGCTCTAGTTTAATTACAAAGGTGCTACGTTGAAAATTATCTACTAGTAAAGTGGGATATTCTTTTAACCATTTATCCATGACAAAGTAAAACTGAAGCCAACAACTTATTAGCATTGACCAAGCAATCAAAATGATTATTTTTTGGCGGTCTTGCTGTTTAGGAAGAGTAGCTTTTGATTTTGTACCTGTGCCTACAAAAAATTCTGGTATTGCGGTAATGATTGCAGAAATTGTTGGCCAAAAAACTATGGTTTTAGGTGTAACTAAATTCAGATCCTGTCTAAAAGCAAATACACTGACTAAGAATCCAGTTATCAATGCTCCTACTGGCATAAAAGTTCCGGGAACTCTTAAGGGATCGTCGGTGGTATACCAGGCTGTACCTGCCATTAAGAAGACCCAACCTGAAAATGCAATTATATCTCTTATATAGCCTAGAGAAAAATATGACATTACCCAAGAAAAAACACTTAAATAGATTAGTGTTTGCCAAGAAAAAGCCTTGGGAGGCGTTAAAAGTTTTTGGATTCCTAAGAAGAAGTCTTGAACAAATTTAAAGAGAATAATGACTTCTTTAAACAATGATGAATTCATGTTTTACCTCTAATTTATAAATCTAAGCTTTTTGATGGCTTTTTTGTAACTCCTTAATTACTTAAATCCTCCAGAGTAGGTGCGAATCAATATAACTATAGTGATCGCACTATAGCTAAGAGAATTTGCTATTAAAGTAGTAGTAATTAAATTGGTGTTTCGTAATTTGGCTTTGTTAGTTAATTTTAATCTTTGGCGTTGAGAGAGTAGTGTATTGTCTTCATTTTTGGTATTGGTAAATTCACCCAAAGAAACAATTAAGGTTTTTAATAAAAAAAACTTAATTAAAAAAGTACTAAAAAATATAATAAAACCAGTGATGACTAGATAGCTTTGAGTGCCGAGATTTTTGAAATTATTAAAAAACACATAGCTAATTAATTCTGACTTAATTGGTACGGGTAATATTGGCTCTACTAGGAAAAATATATTCCAGCCAATGACGCTGGAAAAAACATTCATGGCAATGGCATAAAAGATGCTAGTTTTTTTGTCAAATTTTAGCCAGAGATGGAGAATGTATCCTTCTATGGGAATGGCCATTAATAAGAACAAAGTTTCAAACACAATTGCACCAATGGGTAAAATTCGGGGAAGTGATAATTCTTCAGGCATAAAGTTCAATAAGTTCAATAAATTTGGGATTTGGGATTGAAGCCACCCACGAAAGGATGAGAATTTAGAGATGTTGAATTAAAGATTTGTTTCGCTGATCAGGCTTAAAGGATTAACTGAGCAACCTAAATCTAAAATGTAGCATTTGTCAAGAGTCTGGGTTAAATGTAGAGTATAACTGAGATGATACGGATGTTGGTGGCAATTATCTCATCAAAGAAGGGAATAGGGAACAGGCAATAGTTTTATCTACACACTAGGACAACATACTGTCAACAAAGCGACTAAGCACTTACGGAGAAGCCAGCTACAAAATTTCTGAAAAGTATTTGCAATAAGCTTTTTTAATTTTTAATTTTTACAGCAGATTGCAGATCAATGAGGTACAGAATCAAAATTGAAACCTATACACCAAGCCAGTTTTACTCCTGAACGGCAGTTGCTTTATGCCGGGGAACCCGTCCACCGCACTGCCTCCTCCTGAACCGGAGGTCTGCGAAGCGTCTCCTGACTCCTGAATTCTGCTTTAATTCCGCGAAGCAGTGCTAGTTTAGGTAAAATAGGAGACTGCGACGTTACAGCTTTTCCAGAAATGACAAGAAATGGCATCGGTATTCGCACAGCACAAGTGCGTTCTGAACGGCTCATTGGCCAAATTCACGTCTATGATGGTATTGGCAAAGGTAAGTCCCAAGCGGCTTTAGGGGTGGTTTTGCGCTCGATTGGGTTGGGAATCAATGCACCGAGTGATTCAAATCGCGTTCTACTGCTGCGGTTTCTCAAAGGCCCAGAACGGGATTATGATGAAGATGGAGCGATCGCAGCTTTACAGCGTGGTTTTCCCCATTTGATTGATCAGGTTCGCACGGGTAGAGCCGAGTTTTTTGGACATGATGAGATTACCCCTTTTGACAGAGAGGAAGCTTTGCGGGGTTGGGATGTGGCTAAAGGTGCGATCGCATCAGGGTTATACTCGGTTGTGGTTTTAGATGAAATTAACCCGGTTTTGGATTTGGGTTTGCTTCCTGTCGATGAGGTAGTAAAAACTTTAAAATTTAAACCCCAGGAATTGGAAATCATTGCTACTGGACGAGCGACACCACAAGAATTACTGGATATTGCGGATTTGCACTCGGAAATGAAACCTCACCATCACCCGACAGCAGCAGAATTGTTAATTGAAGGAATTGAAATTTATACTGGTGCGGGTAAAGGTAAGTCAACTAGTGCTTTGGGTAAGGCTTTAAAAGCGATTGGGAGAGGAATTAATCATCCCGGTTCTAACCGTGTATTAATTATGCAGTGGTTGAAGGGTGGTAGTGGTTATACTGAAGATGCAGCGATCGCAGCTTTGCAGCAATCTTATCCTGAAGTGGTGGATCATTTACGCTGTGGACGTGATGCGATTGTTTGGCGTAATTCTCGGCAAGAATTAGACTATATAGAAGCCCAGAGAGGTTGGGAAATTGCCAAAACTGCGATCGCATCTGGAATCTATAAAACCATCATTCTCGATGAACTCAACCCTACTGTTGATTTAGAATTACTTCCTGTTGATCCCATTGTTCAAGCTTTATTGCGTAAACCAAGAGACACGGAAGTTATTATTACCGGTCGCTGTCAAAATCAACCTGCATATTTTGATTTAGCCAGTATTCACTCTGAGGTTTATTGTCACAAACACTATGCAAATCAAGGTGTAGAACTGAAGCGAGGAGTTGATTTTTAACTGTAGGGGCGCCGACCCGGCGCCCTCCATTGTATTTCTACTAAGCGCGGGTGGAAAATGGACTTTCGTAAAATTACAAAAAACCCAGATGTGTAGGGGTTTAGCAGTGCTAAACCCCGAATTGTAAAATCACTATTAATGATGTTCTTCTTGATTTAACCAACTTACTAAATCCGCAACTTCAGAGATATTAAACAACGCTGCACCTAAATTTTCTAACTGTTCCACAGGTAGGATTTTAACTCTTTCCACTATTTCAGAATCAAGTTCTCCAAAACGTTGATTAAGTAACATCAGACAAAATTTAACTGCTTCTTTTCCTTCTCCCTTCTGCAAAATATCCTGATAAATTACTGATTCTTGCATAAGATCCTCACTCAATAATTGACGAATAAAATCTTTTTCAAACCGCAAACCTGCTAAAATCTCTGTGTAAGCTGCAATATCCTGTTTAGTCTCCCTATCTGCAATTTTAGCAACATTATTGGCAATTTGGGATAATAAACCTTGGGGTGAATTTGTCCGAGTTAATGGTGCTAATGGTAATAAAGCCAGATTATGCAAAAATAATTCTGGTTCTTCTTCCCACATTCTGATTACACGGTAACGGTGTCGTGTTGTTTCGTTAACATATTCTTCAGTAAAAACAATTGGATCATCTGTTTCTTGTAAGAAAATCACGACTTGAGTAACCGGAACTTGATATGTACGGATTAATCTCACTGAATAGTCTAACTCTCTAAAAGGAATGGGAGGTTTAGATTGTGGTTTGGTTTGAAATTCAATATGTAAAATGCGATTTTCTGTTTGTAAGAAGGTGACAAAATCAGCGCGAATTGGTTCTATACTCAATTCGGTTTTTAAGACTTTAATTGTTTGGTTCTTGCGTCTCTTTTATGGAGAATTAATACTAAAGTGCCAGTTTAATAAACTACGTAATCGAAAATTGCTAAAGTTGCGAAAGCCATATCCAAGTCGTTTAATCAACTTGAGTTTATTATTAATACCTTCGACAGTAACACTGGTAGTTTTGCCATCAAAATAACCAACTATTTCTCCAAACCATCTAATCATTGTCCCTATAGTTTTAGGAAAGAATGATAGTGCATCGTGCATCCAATCTAATAAATTAATAATACTGTCTCCCCAAGATTGAGAAGATTCAAATATTTCTCTAAATTCTTCTTTCAAGGAGTGCATTTTTTTGAGAGTGGGCGATACTTCCTGAACAGATTTTAATCTTCCCTGTTGTTGTTCGTTTAAGGAATATTCATTTTTAATCAGACTATATTTGCTTTTATTTAATCCTGCTAATATTCTTTGTCTTTCTGATTTATCCTCTAAAGACATTGCTGCTTTCTTTTCATTTTTACGCATATTATCTAATTCATCATTTACCTGTTTCATAACATGAAATCTATCAGCCGTTATATTAGCATTAGGCATTAATTCTTCTACTAAACTTTTATAAGGCGACCAGAGATCAATACTGACTTCAACGATTTGTTCAAGTACCTGAACTCCCCAATTTACAATGACTTCACGTATTTCTTCTATCCGTCTTGACTTCACTATTTCTATGGGTTTGCGAGTATCCAAATCTACTAACATGCCAAATAATTTCCTTGCCCTTTCACTAATGCAATTTCATCTATACCTAACCTTTTGACCTGACTTAAATTTATATTCAGTATTTGCGATACTTGCCTTTTTAACATTGATTCCACTTCTTCATCACTGAGGTCGTTTCTTTTGGCGACACTCTGAATGTTGCTATTCAATACTTGTTCTACAATGTTAGTGGCTAATCTTTTCGTATATCCTTTACTTTTTTCTACAAAGTCCAAGTTTTCACTAAATACCTTTTTGCACTTATGACATTTAAATTGACGACGATTTATTTTTAATAAAACAGATTTTTCACCCCACGGTAAATCATGAATCATTCGCCAATGATTTTGGTGTATACTGTAAGTAGTCTGTCCACAATTAGGGCAGGTACAATCGTTGTCGGCTTTTTCTATTGTGATGATTATTCCTGCTCCTTCCACTTCTTCTCTGCGAGACGCTACGCGAAGGCAATCTAACACTTTCATCTCTGGAAGATTCAGGATTTTCTCTACAGGAAATTTCATAACTATCGCCACAACTTTTGTTTTTGATATATATAATTATATCATTTCAGTTTTTAAACATATATGAAAATCTATGAATCTTTGTATCTACTCAATTCTGGGCTTCCATGCTTACAAATTTTAGACATTAATTTCTGTTTATTTTAGTTTTTACCATAAAATATCCGAAAGAACCAAATTTATTTAATTATCGAAGTTGCAGATAGTAGTTTAAAACTAGATACAGAAAGAAATCAAAGCTAAAGCTTATTCTCAAGCAGGAATTAAAGATTATTGGGTGTTAGATGTAGTCAAACGCGAATTAATTGTATTTAGAAATCCCACACCTGAAGGTTATCAAAATCAAGAAATTATCACAGAACATCAAAAAATATCTCCTTTAGATTTTTCTGATTTAGAAATTGTGGTAGCTGAAATGCTACCAATTGTCTATTAAATATCAGGTTCTACACCCAGCTTTCTTAACTGTTCTATCAATCTTTCCTTAGGACTTGGTTTTTTATTAACATAATTATACCCAAACGGTACTATAAGCAACCGATCAAGAAAAAAATAAGATGAATCATCTGCATGAAAAAATTTGATATTCATAGGATTATTGCGTTTTAAATTTTGTGTAACTTACCTGTATAGGCAAACTGCTGGTAACTGTATCATACACAGTTCTTCTTAAATAAACCAATAATTTCAAAAATGATATAAAAATTATTTATTATTAACCAAAATCAGATTCTACATCCGCCACATTTAACTGTTTTATCAACCTTTCTTTTAGTTTTCTTTCCTAATACCAGAAGATATTAGGGATGAGGGTTGAACCATTAATTGAGTAATCATTATGCATTCACAGTTTCTTTATTTCCATTATGCCAAAAAAAATCCTGTAAATCCTGTAAATCCTTAAATCCTGATTCAGACAACATCCATTTCCTGATATCCTTAAACCCAGAAACAGCAAAATTTACAAAACATGGAAACCCCAACACCAAAAACCCCGCGTTGGTTTGTTCGCAGAGATATAGATGGTTTATTTGGACTGGTACTTGATAACTTTATTCAAATATTATTAATTGTCAGTTTATGTCAAGGTGTATTAGGTTTCCCACCTTCCCTAGTCTACGGACGCATTTTACCCGGTGTAGCTTTTAGTTTAATTGTTGGTAACTTTTATTATGCTTGGTTAGCAAAAGAACAAGGCACCAAAGAACAACGTGATGATATTACCGCCCTTCCTTATGGTATCAACACCGTAAGTCTGTTTGCCTATATTTTTCTAGTCATGTTACCTGTGAGGTTAGCAGCAATAGCCAAAGGAGTCTCTCCTGAACAAGCGTCAGAATTAGCTTGGCAAGCAGGTATTGTAGCTTGTTTAGGTTCAGGTTTAATTGAACTTTTAGGTGCTTTTATCGTCAACCCCCTGCGTCGCATTGCTCCCCGTGCAGCTATGCTTTCTACCCTCAGTGGTATCGCTATTACGTTTATTGCTATTGGCTTTTTATTTCGCACCTTTGCTAACCCAGTCGTCGGTTTAGTTCCCCTGGGTGTCATCCTCGTTACTTACTTCGGTAAAGTGCGTTTTCCCATACCAGGAGGTTTATTAGCTGTGTTGTTAGGAATTACCCTAGCATGGGGAACAGGTTTAGTGAGTTGGGATCATGCTAAATTTACAGATGCGATCGCACCCATTGGTTTTTATTTCCCCAGTTTATATTTAGGACAACTTTGGGAAAGTCGCACAGTCTTAGTAGAATACCTCAGCATCATCTTACCAATGGGACTCTTTAACCTCGTTGGAAGTATTCAAAATTTAGAAAGTGCTGAAGCTGCGGGAGATGTTTTTCCAGCTGTACCATCTTTAGCTGCTAACGGTATTGGTACTATTGTGGCTGCGGTTTTCGGTTCTTGTTTCCCCACAACTATCTATATCGGTCATCCTGGATGGAAGGCTTTAGGGGCAAGAGTGGGTTATTCGATCGCTAACGGTGTCATTATGGGCATTCTGTGTTTAAGTGGCACGATCGCCCTATTTGCCTATTTTGTCCCCATTGAGGCAGGTATGGCAATTGTCCTCTGGATTGGGATTGTGATAGTTGCCCAAAGTTTCACTGCTACACCCTCTCACCACGCCCCAGCCGTCGTTGTGGGCTTGTTACCAGGTATTGCCGGGTGGGGGGCTTTAATAGCTAAAAATGCCCTGCGGGCGGCGGGTTTAGGCACTCCAGAAAAGCCATTTACACCAGCTTTAATTGAGCAGTTTAAATTGAGTGATACCTATATTCATGGGGCTTTTGCTTTAGAACAGGGGTTTATTTTTTCAGCGATGATATTAGCCGCTATCACTGTTTTTATTATTGAACGAGATTTTCGTCAAGCTGCTTATTGGTCATTGGGAGGTGCTGTATTATCTTGGGTAGGTTTAATGCACAGCTATAAGTGGGCGATCGCAGATACGGTTGTTAATTTGGGTTGGGGAACAGGTAGTAGTTGGGCTGTAGGTTATGTTTTGCTGGCTATTTTGTTTTTCTATGTCTCTTGGCAAACAAGACATAAACACGAATAATCCTAAAATTTTTCCAAAAAAATAGCGATTTCCCGTAAAACAGCAAGTAACTATTGGAGTAATTAAAAAGCTCAGACTATCCAAAACACTGAATGAATGAGCTTTTCATATTTCGCCATTATTTTGTGAACAATTTGAGGAAATCAGCTAAATGTCCCAAATCAACAGCACAATGATGCAGTATTTCCACTGGTATATCGATCCTGATTTAATCCTGTGGAATGATCTGAAAAACAAAGCTCAAGAATTAGCTCATGCAGGTTTTACGGCTTTGTGGCTACCACCAGCCTATAAAGGAATAGGAGGTGGTTATGATGTGGGATATGGCGTATATGATATGTACGACTTGGGCGAATTTGATCAAAAAGGGACAATTAGAACTAAATATGGCGATCGCCAACAGTATTTAGATGCTATTCAAGCACTTCAAAAACAGGGTTTACAAGTCTACGCAGACACTGTCCTCAACCACAGAATGGGAGGGGACAAGAGCGAAGTAGCTAAAGCGACACCATTTTCCGATCATAATCGGCTTCATCCTCAAGGTGAGCAACGAGAGATCAATGCTTACACCCATTACACATTTCCCGGTCGTCAAGGGAAATATTCTGACTTTCAGTGGCATTGGTGGCACTTTGATGCTGTAGATTATGATGATTATTCCCAAGAGCAAAATACTATCTATTTATTTGATGGTAAAAAATTTGATGATTATGTTGCCTTAGAAAAAGGTAACTTTGCCTATTTGATGGGATGTGATGTAGACTTTCAATCCCAGGAAGTCAGAGAAGAAATAACTCGTTGGGGTGAATGGTATCTTGATACTACGGGAGTCGATGGTTTCCGTATTGATGCCGTTAAACATATTTCTGCTTGGTTCTTTCCCCAATGGTTGGATCAACTCAAGCAATATGTGGGTAAAGATTTATTTGCAGTGGGTGAATATTGGGAGGACGATATCACCTCATTGCACTGGTATCTCGATACTGTTGAGAACAAAATGTCCTTGTTTGATGTTCCCCTCCACTTCAATTTCCACCGTGCTAGTAAAGCAGGTGGTGATTATGATATGCGGAGTATTCTGGATGGGACATTAATGCAGGAACGACCCACCCAAGCTGTCACTTTTGTTGAAAACCACGACTCCCAACCATTACAAGCTTTAGAATCGCCTGTTGAACCTTGGTTTAAACCTTTGGCTTATGCGTTGATTCTCCTCCGTGCCGAAGGCTATCCTTGCGTATTCTATGCTGACTATTATGGTGCAGAATATGAAGACAAGGGCAGAGACGGCAACGATTACAACATTGTTATTCCTTCTCATCGTGGGCTAATTGACAAATTTCTCTATGCTCGTCAGAATCTTGCCTATGGTCCACAATATGACTATTTTGATGACCAAAATGTCATCGGCTGGACAAGACTAGGAGATGCAGAACATCCCAAAGGGCTGGCTGTAGTTATGAGTAATGGATCTGGTGGTAGTAAATGGATGGAAGTTGGTAAACCTAATACCAAATTTTACGACTTGACAGAACATATTCAAGAACCTGTTTATACGAATGAAGAGGGTTGGGCTGAGTTCCCTTGTCAAGGTGGCTCAGTTTCGGTGTGGATTCAAGATTGATAATAGTTATTCACCCACATAACCAGGGTAAATACTCACCTTAAAAAATTAACTTTTTCAAAAATGTTTAATCGTTTGATTACATAAGGTAGGGGTTTAGCATTGCTAAACCCCTACTATTACTATTACAATACTAGTACAACACGGCGTAAGTTAAGCAATCATTAAAAATACTGAAAAAGCCTGTTTAATCTACTTTTTAAATTTTTAATTGTTAATTTTTAATTCCGAGAAAGCGGTACTAGTCTATTTACAGCGGATTTATCTCGTTCCCAGTCTCTGACTGGGAATGCTATCATAGCGTCTCTGACTCTGCTGTTACAAGGAAGGCAGAGCCTTCTGGAATTCTGAGTATGGGAATAAGAAACGATAATGGATTTGATTATGAGGAATTTTGAAAATATATTCTTAGTAATTATGACAAATATTAACTTTAATACAATGACTATAGAACAGTTAAGGAAATATCTAAAAATGCATCCTAAAGACCAAGGGGCTTTTTATATCTATATGGACTAACTACAAATAGAGCCAGGAATTGATATAAATTTTATAGAGCAATTTAACCAATTAATTGCAGAAAAGCTAGAAAAAATTGATATTCAAGATGCTTAATTTTTAATTGTTCTTCAAGCAAGCCATCGTAGTAAAACACTCTTAACAGGATTGACAAATTCCCGTTTTTCAGAAGTTGCGCGAGCAAACTCCCTCTTTAACTGGTAATACCATTGGGCTTGCATATCCGAATCTTTAATTAATCGTAGCACTGGATCATATTTGAGTCCAATTTGCTGCTTTTCTACCACTGTTCGGTCTTGATCTAGAAATTTCCGCGCTAATACATGAATCAAAGGTTTGAATACAGTTAACCAACTAGGCATCCCATAAAGAACAAAAGTTACCTCAGTTTCTGTATCAGAAATCGGTGTAACCGCTGTCAAATTACAAAGTCGATGTTTACCAAAGGTAATTTCTTCTATTCTCACACCTGGTAAACGAAAAGAAATTTCTACTTCGGGAATACCACCACCGACTAACCAATATAATCGGCTCATATTCTCCATATTCTCTGACAACTTATGTCGTCGGACTGTAAACCCGTAAGGTGAAGGATCAAATTGTTTGACTTCTTCATGTAATTTCCCGCTTCTCCACCACCAGACCCGATGTACATAAGGAGAATGAGCAGGGTCCATTAAACCTGTCACCGCATGATCAATAAAACAAGGAAACCGCATTACCTCAACTAGTTGGGGTTGTTGTTCCGCAAAACCTGGAACTATGGGAACTTCCATTTCTGAAGCACTGGGTTGAGATTTATCCCCATCTGTCATGTATATCCAAATATTGCCTTGAGTCTCATGGATAGGATATGATTGCACATCGAAGCGACTCAAATTCGTATCTTGCTCTGGCAATAAAGATGGAATCGCTACACAGTTTCCAGCAGGATTAAAGCGCCAACCGTGGTAACAGCATTCTACTTCTTGCCCATCGAATCGACCACAACTTAAGGGTACAGCCCGATGAGGACAAATATCGCGCACAGCAGAAACCTTGCCATCTTGGCTTCTCATCAGTAGCACTGGTTCTCCTAAGAAAATCCGAGCCACCATTTTACCTGGTTTCAGGAGATAACTAGGTAGGGCATAGTACCAAAGATTACGTAGTAAAAGGTTGTTGTTATCTATCACAATAGAAAAAACGTATAACTAAAGGCAATATATCTGACAATAGTAATAGACAACAAGTATTCTTTGCAGATAAATTCTATATTCCTTTAAATCCCATCCCAGTTTCTACTTCTTGTTCTGCTGGAAGAGAATTTACTTTTTTAGGTGCAGTTTTGCGATAGCGTTCGCGTAAGCGTGTCCCCTTGGGACTCAGCGCTGCTGCAAGCAGATCGCTCTGAAGTCTGATACCAATGTGGCTCAACAATATGCCAACTAAAACCAAGCTACCACCGATATATTGAGCTACGGTAGGGGCTTCTCCCAGGACAAAATAAGCTGCTAGAATACCCACAATAGGTGTAAAAGAGCCGGCTAAGGAAGCCTCTGACACTGTAGAAGCTCTCAAGCCTTTGAGCCAAAATGATTGACCTAGCACGACAATTACCGCACCATAAACAAGCATCCACTGCCACAGAAAAGGTGAGAATACATCTTTGAAATGGTCGCTACCATAGAGAATTAAAGCAATCAAGAAAAATACTACAGTTCCTAGAGCAGTACGAAAGATACTGAAGATTCCTAGGGGGATATGGGCAAGCCAGCCTTTGACAATTATTGTGGAAACTACAGAAATCAAGGCAGCAAATGTTACTAATATTTCGCCAATACCCACTCCTAAATCTTCCATATTCATCATTGCTGCTCCTGGTGGTTGAAGGAGAATAGTGAGGGTGACACCAATAAATGCAGCTAAGGCTCCCATAATGTCCCAACGATTCACTCGTTCCCGCAGTAACCACACTGATAAAGCCATAGTTAAAGGTGGTTCCAAGCGGCCAATCAAAATGATATTGTTGACTCTTGTTATTGCTAATGCCTGAAAAACTAAGCCGGGAATAATGGCTCCAGATAAAATAGCTACCGTTGTTAGTAAGTACCAATCTTTTTTTGACAGCTGCTGCAAAGTCGCTTTATTCCACTGTCGTCCATAAATTAGTAAAAAAACTATTAAAGCGCAGAGATTACCTACGAATAAAACATTACACAGAGAAATCGGATTTCGACCATCGATGAAGTGTTGAGCGCCGATTTGCGTTAGTTTGCGGGTAACTGCACTAGAGGCTCCAAAAATCAGAATTGCCAGCCAGAGATAGATTTGACCTGGAATTTTGGGGATAAAAGGATATTTTCTTCTCTGTCTGGTCACAATAACACCACTGTAAGGAAAATACTTTTAATTATCAATACTATTCTCGGCTGTGCTGATTAAATTATGGTTATAGAAAACTGAAATTATGCTGAGACTGTACAACATTACAACTTCTTGAGAAGAAAAATACTGTGGGAGTTGACCAGGTTTGTTTAGGTGAATGTTTCCAGAGCGATCGCACTCAGCAAACACTCGGAGGCTTTGGCTAAGGTTGTGGGGCTGGGTTTAAGATTCGGGCGTGTGGGTTGATGCGTGGTGTCAGCGGTGTTTTACTCCGTTTGGGGAGATGGTAGAACATCAGAAGAAAATGTAGGATATTGAAAGCGTTAGCGTTTCCCCTGTAGATATCGCTTGCCCTCTCCTGTAGATATGGAAATTTTGATATGCTAGATTAAGATTAAAAACTAGCGATATTAGGTCTATAAGTCTATTATTACAGCCATTTCAGACTTATGGGGAATTGCCAAAGCATCAAGCCCTTGTTTAATATGTATTTAAAATTCGTTGCAATTTTTCCGCAAAATGGTGCATTCTTAGGATGATATAGATATAGCATTGAGGCAGTAGCCGAGATTTTTTCCTATGCTTGAGTAGTGTTGGCACAACTGCTTGATAGGAAGGGATAGTATAGCTCTGCTTTAGCGTCCTTGGCTTATAGTGAGGTTGGGTTATCTAATGCTCAGTAAAAATGTGGAGGTTCGAGACTTTTCAATGGTATTGGTGGCAGAAAACGCTAACCCATCTATTTTAAATCCTGACTTTTTGAAGTACAACCATATTGTACCTAATGACTGGGAGTTAGCAATGCCACCAATCTGTACTCCTCCTGTGTCTCAAGTTGTTTATAAAAATGGAGTTAATATTGTAGCTCAACCAGAAAAAATTTCATTTGGGGAGTTTATTGATACTGAAAAAATTTATAAAATACCAGAAATTAGTAGTAAATTTGTGGATGTAGTTCCTAATCTTAATTATCAAGCAATAGGCATTAATGTTAATGCTCATATTTTGATTGAACAAAAAGATAAAGAACAAGATATTGTTTTAACTAAATTGATAGCTGCTGGTAAATGGAAAAATTTTCAAGGAAAATCTCCTAATACAGTTGTTCAGTTTGTTTATCAATTTGAAGACAGTAATTTCACTATTGCTATTCAGGAAGCTTTAATGCAAAATCTACCTAATAATGAGCAAACAGCGATTATGACTTTTGCGGCTAATTTCCACCGACAATTAATAGGTATTAATCTTCAAGAAAAAACCACACATCTCAAAAAAGTTATACAATCATATCAGTCTGATTTAAATAAATTTATTTGTTTCATTGAAGAAAATTTTTTAGTTGACTTCCAGGAACAATTATGAACACAAGCACTTGGGACAACACCTACATTAAAAACACACAACAGCCTGATACCGCTTCCATCCGCAGCATTGGCAGACAGATTCCTATTATTTATTCTGTTACATTTAAAAATGCTGGCATTCCTCAGATTTCACCTGCTGCAAAAGCTGCTTTAGTAAAATATCTATCTTTTAGTGGCGTTTATGCAATAAATAATGCCTCATTATTTATTGATTCACGCAAACAAGAAGAATTTGATTGGAGAAAAAATAAAAATGCTTATCAAAGAATTATTCATTTATCAGATTTAGATGATAAATGGGATGGTTATAATGCCTCTAAGTTTTCTAAGCAGCAGGTTGATTTATCCCTGACTCTTTACTCCCACCTTCGCAGCTATTGTATTGATAGAAACATTGATTTTGACAAGATTGAGCCATTTGTTGCTCCTTGCTCGGATGGTATGATTTTATTTGAATGGTCTGGTAAACGCTTTTCAAACAAGCAATTAGAACTTTATGTTCCTATTTCAGCAGAGTATCCTTTTGAATTTTTGAAGACTGAAGGTGATTCAGAAGTTGAAGGAGAGTTCAATTTAGATGAGTTGTATCCTATACTAGATTGGCTATTTAATTTTGATTATTGATAAATGGCTAAACTTCATCAAGTTAACTCTTCTGACAAGCTGTTGAGATGGCTTCATCCTGGTCAATTTGATTGGGATGAAAAAAGACCAACATCAGCAGCTTTTAAAGATGATGAAATGTCTGTTGATATATTGTGTTTAACAACGATAGAAGAAAGTTATGATAGAGCCAAAAAAATAGGTAAAAATGCAGTAGTTTCTATACCTGCGGAATTAGTTATAGAGAAAGGTCTAGAGGTAAAACATGATCCTGTTGATGGTAATGATGCTCATGGTATAATTTTAGGAAAGAAGACTAAATCAATTGCTAAATTTTTAGCTACTAACTGTGAGGTAGAAATTTATCCGTCCAAAGATCAGCCTAGTTAATTGTTACTCTCATATTTAAAGTTAACCTATAAAGACTTTGTATTGAATTGAAGGCAACTTGTGAGTTAAATCACTATTATTCTGGCAATTTTCGTATTTTCTTGCAAAAGAAGACGTTGCATATGATAAATCGCATCCAACCACACGGAAACCATAGCATTACCTTCATCTAGGGATGGGTAGACGCGTTGGACAATTGTCGAGTAACAAATTATTTGTCGTTATAACAAAATAATGTCGTTAAAGTTAAAAACGCTGAAATTATTACCACATAAGTGTTTACAGCGTTTTTATTATTGAAACATTTACTTGGATACTTAACATTTTAATTGTCGTCGTCTAGAATAATAACATATTGTGTGTCGCTTTTTCAGTTTTTCCTAATTCTAAATTTTTTTTAGTCTCATAACAAATTAACTGTCGCTTTTTAGGGTAAGAGGTGATATCATAGTCAAATGTTAGTACAATAGTATTAGCAAATACCTCCTTTACTGTCATTGATAAGTCAATGACCCCAGGAAGATTGCATATAACCGCACAATAGCGAATTACTATTTTGTCTGAGTCCCACTATGGATGAAATACCTATCTTTAATCAAGACGAAGAATATCTGCCGTTTGATGACAACAATGATTTAGAAGAAATTCAGGATGATGAACCAGAAGAAACAAACGTAATTATTACCGAACTTTCGGCTGAAGCAAAACTCAAGATGGAAGTGATCCAAGGTCTACTTGAACCATGCGATCGCAAAACCTATGGTCAGAAATTAAGAGTAGCAGCAGAAAAACTGGGTAAGACTGTCAGAACAGTTCAGCGTCTAGTCAAGAAGTATCAACAAGACGGTCTATCTGCAATTGTTGACACTGAGAGAAATGATAAAGGCAGTTATCGGATAGATCCTGAGTGGCAAAAATTTATTATCAGCACTTTTAAAGAAGGTAATAAGGGTAGTAAAAAAATGACTCCGGCTCAAGTAGCAATCAGAGTACAAGTCAGAGCAGGACAGCTAGGTTTAGAAGATTACCCCAGTCACATGACAGTTTACAGAGTTCTTAACCCTATTATTGAGCGGAAAGAGCAAAAACAGAAAGTACGGAATGTTGGATGGCGGGGGTCACGAGTATCTCATCAAACTCGTGATGGGCAAACCTTAGATGTACATCATAGTAATCATGTTTGGCAGTGTGACCATACAAAATTAGATGTCATGTTGGTGGATCAATATGGTGAGCCTTTGTCTCGCCCTTGGTTCACCAAAATTACAGACAGTTACTCTCGTTGTATCATGGGTATTCATTTGGGCTTTGATGCACCAAGCTCTCAAGTGGTAGCCCTAGCATTACGCCATGCTATTTTGCCAAAGCAGTATAGTACAGAATACAAACTTCATTGTGAATGGGCAACTTATGGTGTACCTGAAAATCTTTTCACTGATGGTGGCAGAGATTTTCGCTCAGACCACTTAAAACAGATTGGTTTCCAATTAGGTTTTGAGTGTCATTTACGCGATCGCCCCAGTGAAGGTGGTATTGAAGAACGTAGTTTTGGCACTATCAATACAGAATTTCTCTCTGGTTTCTATGGCTATTTAGGCTCTAATATTCAGGAACGCCCTAAGACGGCAGAAGAAGAAGCTTGCTTGACTTTACGGGAACTGCACCTATTGTTAGCTCGCTACATTATTGACAACTATAATCAGCGTCTTGATGCACGTACAAAAGAGCAATCAAGGTTTCAAAGATGGGAAGCAGGATTACCTGCTCTACCCAAAATGGTGAAGGAGCGCGAATTAGATGTCTGTTTGATGAAAAAAACTCGACGCAGTATTTACAAAGGCGGATATCTCAGCTTTGAAAATATTATGTATCGAGGAGATTACCTAGCAGCTTACGCTGGGGAAAGTGTTGTACTCAGATATGATCCCAGGGATATTACAACTGTTTGGGTTTATCGAATAGATAAAGGTAAGGAAGAGCTTCTTTCTGCTGCTCATGCGTTGGATTGGGAAACAGAGCAGTTATCTTTAGAAGAGGCGAAAGCTGCTAGTCGAAAAGTGCGTTCTGTGGGTAAAACACTCAGCAATAAATCCATTTTGGCAGAGATACACGATAGAGATACTTTCATCAAGCAAAAGAAAAAGACTCAGAAGGAACGCAAAAAAGAAGAACAGGCTCAAGTTTATCCTGTTTATAAACCCATCAATCTCAGTGATACAGAACTAGTAGAAACTCCAGAAGAAACGCCTAAAACCCAAGCACCACAATCTCGAAGACCTAGAGTTTTCAACTATGAACAACTACGTCAAGACTATGATGAGTAGTTTTTAATTCAATTCACAGATTAATTCTATTAATACCTATCCAAACAACACAAATTATGAAAGACGATTATTGGCAGAAATGGGTACAAAATTTATGGGGAGATGAACCAATTCCAGAGGAATTACAGCCAGAAATTGAACGTCTCCTGACTCCCAGTATTGTGGAATTAGAGCATATACAAAAAATACATGATTGGTTAGATGGTTTGCGTCTTTCTAAACAATGTGGTCGCATTGTTGCACCTCCACGAGCAGGTAAGTCGGTTACTTGTGATGTATATAGACTATTAAATAAGCCACAAAAAAGAGGAGGGAAAAAAGATATTGTACCTGTTTTGTATATGCAAGTTCCAGGAGATTGCTCATCGGGTGAATTATTAGTTCTGATTCTGGAAAGTTTAAAATATGAGTCAACTACGGGAAAACTTACTGATATCAGAAGACGGGTACAAAGACTACTCAAAGAATCTAAAGTGGAAATGCTAATTATTGATGAAGCAAATTTTCTCAAGTTGAATACTTTTAGTGAAATTGCCCGAATTTACGACTTGCTGAGAATTTCCATTGTTCTTGTAGGTACGGATGGTTTGGATAATCTAATTAAAAAAGAGCCTTACATTCATGATCGATTTATAGAATGTTATAGATTACCATTAGTATCAGAGAAAAGATTTTCTGAATTAGTAAAAATTTGGGAAGAAGAAGTTTTATGTTTGCCTCTCCCTTCTAATCTCACAAGAAATGAAACTTTATTACCTTTGTATCAAAAAACAAGTGGAAAAATTGGTTTAGTAGATCGGGTATTGAGAAGAGCTTCAATTTTAGCCTTGAGAAAAGGATTGAAGAAAATAGATAAAGAGACTTTAACTGAAGTTTTAGATTGGTTTGAATAATGGAAATTGCTGCGGATGAACCTCGTTTTTTTGAGGTAGAACCCCTGGATGGAGAAAGTTTAAGTCATTTCTTAGGTCGCTTTCGTCGAGAAAATTATTTAACCTCTACCCAGTTAGGTAAATTGACTGGACTCGGTGCAGTTATTTTACGTTGGGAAAAGTTGTATTTTAATCCCTTTCCTACTCGACAGGAGTTGGAGGCTTTGTCCTCTGTAGTGGGAATTAATGCTGATAGATTAATGGAAATGCTCCCCTCTCAGGGAATGACGATGAAGCCTAGACCAATTAGGTTATGTGCTGCTTGTTATGCAGAATCTCCTTGTCATCGGGTTGAGTGGCAGTTAAAGGATAAAATCAGGTGCGATGGCTACGCCGGCCAAAGGCATCGCCACAATTTACGTTTACTAATAAAATGTACTAATTGTGAAACCCCTTTCCCTATTCCCGCAGATTGGGTACAAGGGGAATGTTCTCATTGTTTCCTGCCTTTTCCAACGATGGCTAAACGGCAAAAACGTGATTAAACATTACAAAAGTGCTTAATTGTAGCAACCTGCCCAATTAAGCTGCTATATCATGTGAATACAAATACTGCTGAAATCCTATAAATACTTCACTGATATTAGCAACGCTACCTAATTCTTTAATGGCATCATGAATAGTATGATATTTCAACTCTAATAATTGGGGTAACTTAGATCGATCCAGTTCTTCGACTCCATCTTTAATATATTGATCTAACACAAAATCAAGAAATTCCTGTTGTTTACCTACATATTTAGAGAAAATTAAGGATTTATGAGCCAAAACCCTTTCTCGACGGCTAATAGGTACAGCAGCATAAGCAATATAGGCTAAAATATCATATAAATCACTTTTTTCAGCATTAATTAAACGGCTAATTTCTGTTAATTGTTCTGCATCATAACCCTTTTCTGATAATCCTTCTAATAGGGCTTTTCTAGTATCTGGACGACTCCAAATAGTTCTTAATTCAGTTTCATTTTTAAACAATTCGGGAATTTCACCAAAGAGCTTTTCTATAAATTCTGCGGCGGTAATGGGTTTACCGTCTACACTCCAAAAGCTGGTAGATATTTGATGTTGAATAGTTCTTTCTTTACCATCTCCTAATTTAACTTTAATTATTTTAGGTGTGGTATCTTCTGTTTTTTCTGTTCTCTCTTTTGGGGTATTCTGATCTGTATTTGGTGGTAATTCTCTTGCTTTTCTGTTGGTAACTTTTACAGGTTCTTGGGGTTCACCATCCCATTCTGGATCGTTAAAATGTTCGTAGGCTTTCACAAAATCATAAATAGTAAAATAATCTTTCCCATCATATAACCGAGTACCACGACCGATAATTTGTTTAAATTCAATCATGGAATTAATAGGACGCATTAAGACTATATTCCGCACATTGCGAGCATCAACCCCGGTGGAAAGTTTTTGCGAAGTGGTTAAAATTGTAGGAATATTTTTTTCATTATCTTGAAAATTCTTCAGGTGTTGTTCTCCTAATTTGCCATCATTAGCTGTCACTCGATGACAATAATTAGAATTATTATTAATCTTCATTTGATTGATTAAATTTCTTACCGCTAGGGCATGATCTTGGTTAGCACAAAATACAATAGTTTTTTGATTTTGATCTATTTCCTCCATGAATAGTTGCACTCGGTAGCGTTCCCGTTCTTCAATTTCAATAATGCGGTTAAAGTCTGTTTCTGTATAGGTTTTTTCATCATCTATCGCCCCTTCTATGACATCATCATCAGGGCTGTAAATATATTCATCTAAAGTAGTTTCTATTTCCCTCACTTTAAAGGGAGTTAAAAACCCATCATTAATCCCATCTTTCAAGGCATAAGTATAAACTGGTTCGCCAAAATAAGCGTAGGTATCAGCATTATTTTGACGTTTGGGTGTGGCAGTAAGTCCTAATTGTACCGCAGGTGAAAAGTATTCTAAAATTCCTCTCCAGGTGCTTTCGTCACTTGCTCCCCCTCGGTGACATTCATCAATAATAATAAAGTCGAAAAAGTTGGGGGGATAGTCATTAAATTTGGGGGTGGGTTTACCTTCTTCATCTTTTCCTGTCATGAAGGTTTGGAAAATTGTAAAAAAGATACTACCATTTTTGGGAACTCGACCCCGTTTTTTGATGGTTTCGGGATCTATGCGAACTAGGGCATCATCAGCAAAGGCAGAAAAGGCGTTAAAGGCTTGGTCTGCGAGAATATTACGATCTGCTAAAAATAGTATTCTGGGGCGGCGTGTGGGCTTATAGCTCAAGTTCCATCGGCTTTGGAAGAGTTTCCAGGCCAGTTGGAAAGCGATAAAAGTTTTACCTGTACCAGTGGCCATTGTTAATAAAATTCGGTTTTGTCCTTGAGCGATCGCCTCTAAAACATATTTGATAGCATTATGTTGATAGTATCGGGCTTCCCACGTACCGCTTTTATCTTCAAAGGGAATAGTTGCAAAAAGATCACGCCATGTATTCGCTTCACTGGTTTCGACTTCGCTCAACAGCCAGGTAGCTTCCCATAGTTCATCGGGAGTGGGATATTTGTTAATATAACCTTCTTTACCCGTGTGCATATCTACTTGGTAAATGCCAACACCATTGGTAGAATAAGCAAAGCGAGTTTTTAATTTTTCGGCGTATTTTTTCGCCTGTGCTAAACCTTCCGTATCCGGTAAATCGCGTTTTTTAGCCTCAATAACTGCGAGTTTTTCACCACGATAAACTAATACATAATCAGCGATGTCTGCTTTAGCCCGTTTACCGTTGCCAATTAAGCGACCAGGGGCGATGACTTCTCGACGGATGCGACTATTTTCAATTACTCCCCAACCAGCAGCAGTTAAGGCAGGGTCAATTAATTCGGCGCGGGTTTCGGCTTCGTTCATCATGGCTCGTATCTAAAATATGACTTTCTATTAAGACCTATTTATACACGAATATAACTTGAGTAATAATAAATACTAATTTTAAATCCTATAATCTTATTGATTATTTATAAGCAAAAATAAATTGTTCAAAACTTCATAGATATTATATGTCACTTTGTAGTAGATTCATGGTAGTCAGTCTAGTAAATAAATTATAAATAGACTTGTTATTATACTTGAAAACGAAAGGATGATATATCCAAAAAACTTCCCAGATCAATGTCCTCCATCAGAATCCAATACTGCATCAGGAGAATTCTACAGATTTATTAAAAAGGCTCATCCAAAACCCCTACCAGAAGATTTTTTATCTTGGCGGCAAGAAAATCCAAATAAGGAATGTCCTCCGGGCGCATCCGAATGTCAAACCTGTGGAGTATCAGTTTATTCATCCTTGGATGATGCTAAAAACCTCTCTAGTCGTATTCCACGTTTTAAGAGTATGAACATTTCTAAGGGAATTTTGAATGAAGAACTAGGACAAATTAAACCCACTCCATCAAAAAATGGAAAATCCCATCATACTTGGTGGATACCTGAGAATACTGCACCTGATCAATTTTTTGAATTAATTGATATAAATAAAGAAGACTCTAGTAAAACATAATTAACTGATAACTACATTTATAGCCATGAGTTTTTTGCCGGAAAGGACAATATTAGGACAACTTGCAATCATAGAAGTTTATGACTTTTATGATAAACCTGTATTGTTTTCTTGCAAAAATAAATCAGGATTAACTTTTATTGTAGTTTGTGTAGATAGTTCAGATTTAGCTGAAGTATGGCTATATGCTCCTGTATCTTCATCTCGTTTTCAGAGTGTAATTAAAGGTGAAGTAGAGCTTAGACATATATTTGCTGAGACAGAAGATGCTTTTGTCTATCAAGTAGAAATTCCTTATGAAGATGAAATAAATGTCATCGTTAAAAATGTTGAATGTGATGAAATACCAGATGATTATTTACCAGAATTAGGACAATTTATTCAATCTGAATTTCAGAATAGTGAAAATATTGAAGTAGTTTCTACGCAGAAAAGAAGAGAAATTATAGATTTTGTTTTAAAATTTCCAGATAAAGATATTCAGGAAGCTCCTGTGGGTGATCTGGGGTCAATTTTATCTTCATTGCAAGAAACAATTGATGCGATAGGACAAATAAAATCAGGAAAATCGGAAAGTCACATTATACCGTTTGAAGTCAAGCAAAAGACTCAAGTTGTCATGTCCGGTGTATTTAGTGGATCATTTGGAATGCGTTTAGAAGGTACTGTGTATGAGGAAGATAGTTTAGGTTTAGGAGAATCTTTTTTGGGACAATGCTTAAAAGAATTTATACAACTAATAAATTTAGGAGCAAATTCAGAAGAATTACCAGCTAAACTAAATATTCTCAAAAAGAAAACTGCCTTTAAATATACTGAGTTGTTAATGGCTTTAACCAGGATTGGCATAAGTAAATTACAAATAAATTGGGCTTCCCCTGGTCAAAAGGTACAAGTGGGAGAAATAGAGCAAGAAACTATATCTAAGGTGATTGATGTCATTAACAATACTAAACTAAGAGCAGAAACAGAAATTTGTGTCAAAGTGAAATTAACTCAGATTAATTACAATACTAGAACCACTACTTTGCAAGAGGTAAGTTCTCGAAAAAAATATAAATGTTCTATAGCTGATTCTGCTATTAAAGATGTAAAATCTATTGAAGAAGATTCAGTTTATGTTGCAACTATTCAAGAGTATGCAATTGTCTCTACTGTTCTTAATAAGGAAAAGCACGAGTATGAATTATTAAGTTTAAAGTTAGAGGCAGAATCAGAAAATACACAAGTTTGAGATGATTACGTGATTGCGTTAAATAATCGCTCATGCTGCAATTTTCCCCTTTGCGGTTTTCGGGTTGTCTGCTGTTAATTCCCCTGTAAATGCTTTTTGCAAGATGGATTGTTTTAATTCTTTTAATGCAGCGATTTTTTGACGGTAGATATTTTCAAGGCGTTGGGTTTCAGTAAATAAGTCATCAATTTTTTGTGCAATATTTATTTGCTCTGAAATACTAGGAATCCATGTACTATATCTAAAAAGATGATCTCGGTTTACCTTCGGCATTGCTGCTCGGTCTGAACCTGAAATTGCATAATTTGTAAAATCTCGACTCATAAGAATATAAAATAAAAAATCTCTGTTTAATTCTTCATTATTAGGAAGTAGTGGATAAACATCTGCACTACAAAGCCCACTAAATTCAGGTCTACAAGCTTTCATCAAGTAAGGACGAATTTTACTATAGAGAACCATAGTTTCATCAAAAAGAAATTTTCCAGATATTAGTTGTTCTTGTCTGGCAGTTTTAACCTCTATTAGTTCCCCAGTAATAGAAATCATATTACCTGCGCCAATATGTGGTAAATCAATAAACTCTGGTTGTCGAGGATCAACGAGTTTAGATGTAATACTGCAAATATCCTCTAACTTCTTCTCTTCCCAACCTTCACCTTTTGGACTAAAAATAGAATTTAGATAACTTTCAAATAGTTCCCGTGCATTGCTCAGGTTTTTTTCAGTGTTGCTTATTGCTCTATCAATCCCCTCAAATGCCTCATCCAATATCGCTACAATTCTCTTTTGTTCTGGAAGTGGGGGAATAGGAATAGGAATAGAATTAAGTGATTTTTGATTAAGTTTTGGTTGAGCCATACCACTTACATAAGACTCAAGAGAGATAGAGTTTAAATAAAATTCAACGAAAATCTGTGTTATGTTTTCCTTAAATCGAAGTACATGAGCATGATTATTTACCCAAGTTTTACCTGTAATAGAAAATGCTATTGGATAAGTTCTAGCTAAAAGATTTGCTCCATCTTCAGATACTAAAAGTAAATCTTCATTAAAGATATAATCAGCAACGTAATCAACAATACCTGAAGCACCATAATAGGGAATGTTGCCAGATTTTCTTGAAGATTTTGTTATAGGTATTCTTTTACTATCTAGGTTTTCACAAAGTTCATCTAAATATTTTACATTCCAACCAACTGGCAACTGTCCACTATCAACTGTCAACTGCATATTATTCCCCCAATACTTTCTAAAATCTCCGCACTTTCCAGATCCAAAACTGCAATTTCATCCAAAATATCCTGCGGTTCTCTTAACCTCACTTCCTCCCCCTTATTCGGATTCTTCACCGATAAATCAAACGACTCCTGATCAATATCAGCAACATCCAATAACCAAGACTTTTCCGACTCTGCAAAAGTAGCTTGTAACTCCACAAACTCCCGTAAATCATCATCATTTAAAGGATTAGTTTTCCCCAAACTTCGCCCCGGATCTAATTGATAATACCAAATCTTTTTAGTCGCCATTTGTTCATTTATAGACTTCCCTTGATTAAAAATCGGTGTTGTCTGAATAGCGTCTAAAGGTTCTGCTTTTTCAAAAAATAAAACAACAGTTTTCACCCCCGCCCCGATAAAAGTCCCCCCAGGACAATCTAAAATAGTATGTAAATTACAACTACTCAAAAGCTCTTGACGCAAAGCACGGGAAGCATTATCAGAATTAGAAAGAAACGTATTTTTAATCACTACCGCCGCCCTACCACCAACCTTCAACATTTTGATAAAATGCTGCAAAAACAGAAACGCTGTTTCTCCAGTTTTAATATTAAAATTGTTCTGTACTTCCTTTCGTTCCTTCCCCCCAAAAGGAGGATTAGCTAAAATCACATCAAAACGATCTTTATCTTGAACATCGCTTAGATTTTCCGTCAAAGTATTAGTATGAATAATATTCGGGGCATCAATCCCATGTAAAATCATATTCATGATGCCAATAACATAAGCTAAACTTTTCTTTTCTTTCCCTGTAAAAGTATTTTTTTGCAGTATTTCCAGTTGTTTAGTAGTTAACTTACCCTGTCTTAAATAATCGTAACTCTCACATAAAAAACCCGCCGAACCACAAGCACCATCATAAATTTTTTCCCCGATTTTCGGCTTGATCACCTGAATTATTGCCCGAATTAAAGGACGTGGGGTATAATATTCTCCACCATTACGCCCCGCATTTCCCATATTTCTGATTTTCGCTTCATAGAGATGGGATAACTCGTGTTTTTCCTGCTGGGATCTAAATCTTAATTCGTCAATATATTCCAGTGCATCCCGCAAACTATAACCACTTTGAAACCTATTTTTAATCTCGCTAAAAATCTCGCCAATCTTATATTCTATCGTATCTGAACCGCTAGACCGTTCTTTAAAACTCCGTAAATAAGGGAATAACTGATCATTTACATAATCAATCAAATCATCACCAGTCAAAGCATGATCATGATCTAACTTACCATTTTTATCTTTTGGTGCTGCCCAAACTGACCAACGATGTTTTTGATCAATAATAAACGTATAGGATTCGCCACTTAATTCCGCTTTTTCAAATCGTTCCTGTTCTAAATCATCCAAATACTTCAAAAACAATAACCATGAAGTTTGTTCAGTGTAATCTAACTCCGTAGTACACCCCGCCTCTTTCCAGAGAACATCATCAATATTTTTAAAAGTTTGCTCAAACATTTAGGTTTAATCTCAGGAATTATATTTTACGAATACTTCATTAATTTTTAGCATAGCTATTTAACTCCTCTGTGACTTGTCACCCGCAGGGGAATCTTTTTTTTGTAACCAATCTCTGATCGCCTCCTCTAAAGCCGCAGTTTGCGTCACTTCCAGACGCGCACAGGCAACTTCAAACGCAATTTTTAACTCTTTGGGGATTCTTCCCCTCACCTCTCTAGTTTCTTCTGCCATCCTTATTTGAAGCTCAAGCTTGCGGCTTCTATTTTTGCACAGTATTTGAGAAAAAAAACTTTTGCGCTATTGCGCTATTGCGTCATTGCGCTATAATTAGGGGAAGTAAAAAAATAATCAACAATCATGTCACGTTTCTCAAATCCACAAAATCAAAGACACCATGAGCGTTATTACAATTCAATGTCGCTTGGTTGCTGAAGAAGACAGCCTCCGTCAACTATGGGAATTGATGACTGAAAAAAATACACCATTCATCAATGAAATTTTGCTACAGATAGGAAAACACCCAGAATTTGAAACCTGGCTAGAAAAAGGGAGAATACCTGCTGAATTACTTAAAAAACTGGGTAATTCCCTCAAAACTCAAGAACCTTTTACTGGACAGCCTGGACGTTTTTACACCTCAGCGATTACCTTAGTTGATTATCTGTATAAATCCTGGTTTGCCTTACAGAAACGCAGAAAGCAGCAAATAGAAGGGAAACAGCGTTGGCTAAAAATGCTCAAAAGTGATCAAGAACTAGAACAAGAAAGTCAATCTAGTTTAGAAGTAATCCGTACTAAAGCCACTGAACTTTTTACCAAATTTACCCCTCAGTCCGATCAAAATGACAACCAGAAAAAGGGAAAAAAGACTAAAAAAGCCACAAAATCCAAAACATCTTCAATTTTCAAAATTCTTTTAAATACTTACGAAGAAACAGAAGATATTCTTACTCGTTGCGCTCTTGCATATCTACTCAAAAATAACTGTCAAATTAGTGAAGTGGATGAAAACCTAGAAGAATTTACCAGAAATAAGCGCAGAAAAGAAATAGAAATTGAGCGATTAAAAGATCAACTCCAAAGTCGCATTCCCAAAGGTAGAGATTTAACAGGAGAAGAATGGTTAAAAACCTTAGAAATTGCTACCTTCAATGTTCCGCAAAATGAAAATGAAGCAAAAGCATGGCAAGCAGCACTTTTAAGAAAAACTGCTGAAGTTCCCTTTCCTGTAGCTTATGAATCTAACGAGGATATGACATGGTTAAAAAATGATAAGAATCGTCTCTTTGTGCGGTTCAATGGCTTGGGAAAACTTACTTTTGAGATTTACTGCGATAAACGTCATTTGCACTACTTCCAACGCTTTTTAGAGGATCAAGAAATTCTACGCAATAGTAAAAGGCAGCACTCAAGTAGTTTGTTTACTTTACGCTCAGGAAGAATTTCTTGGTTGCCAGGTGAAGAAAAAGGTGAAGATTGGAAAGTAAATCAACTAAATTTTTATTGTTATTTAGATACTCGAATGATGACTTGTGAAGGAACTAAACAGGTAGTTCACGAGAAAGTTACAGCAATTACCGAAATTTTAAATAAAGCAAAACAGAAAGATGAACTCAACGATAAACAACAAGCATTTATTACTCGTCAGCAATCAACACTAACTCGAATTAATAACCCTTTTCCTCGTCCCAGCAAACCTAATTATCAAGGTAAATCTTCTATCCTCATAGGTGTGAGTTTTGGACTAGAAAAACCAGTCACAGTAGCGGTGGTAGATGTTATTAAAAATGAAGTTATGGCTTATCGCAGTGTCAAACAACTACTTGGGGAAAACTATAATTTACTAAATCGTCAGCGACAACAACAGCAACGCCTATCTCACGAACGCCACAAAGCCCAAAAACAAAATGCACCCAACTCTTTTGGTGAATCAGAATTAGGGCAATATGTGGATAGATTGTTGGCTGATGCGATAATTGCGATCGCTAAAAAATATCAAGCTGGCAGTATAGTTTTACCAAAACTCCGCGATATGCGGGAGCAAATCAGCAGTGAAATTCAATCCAGAGCAGAGAACAGATGTCCTGGTTACAAAGAAGGCCAACAAAAATACGCTAAAGAATATCGAATTAACATTCATCGTTGGAGTTATGGAAGATTAATTGAAAGTATCAAATCACAAGCTGTACAAGCTGGAATCTCCATTGAAATTGGGACACAACCAATCAGAGGCAGTCCACAGGAAAAAGCGCGAGATTTAGGTGTTTTAGCTTACCAAGAACGTCAAACTATCAAACCAGTCTAACTTAGTTTACGAATTCGAACCTTGAAAATATAATATGGATAGAATAGCGCCGCAGTTCATGTTCTTTTGAGCCTCTGTACTGTGAAAAATCTGGGTTAGTTTGGCAGTTGGAAGACTGTCATGCTTTCTGACCCTGGTAGCTGCCCGCTTCTGATGCTGCCATCTGTAGGATTCTATAGATGGGATAGGTGCGCTCCCAGTAATAAGGAGTAAGGCGTTTAGCCGTAGTCGTTTTTATAACGGTGTGGATTTCCACAGTGGTGGCTACTGAATCACCCCCTTCGTCGGGGGAATCCTCCCAAATCTTTTTTTTTGGCAAACCATAAGCGGGGGCAAAAACCCTGGGGATCTGCCAAAACCTTGAATCCCTTGTCCAGTATTAATTTGACTCATTTGAAGAGTGATGAATATCCTCCATTGAGAGCAAAAAAACAGATTTTTTAACAGGTTTGCCAAAATCGCATCTGGAAACCTGTATTGGCAAGGGTCTAGACGGGCGCGGTTTCAACTACCATCCCGACTAGGGGTGGGTTGAAAGGTCTTAATATTTAATCCATACCCCTGACGACATAATGTTTCAACTACCATCCCGACTAGGGGTGGGTTGAAAGATAGCATTAGTCTCTATTCTCCTTTATCAAAAAGTTTCAACTACCATCCCGACTAGGGGTGGGTTGAAAGAATAATATTTGGATTTCTCTCATCTTGCAAAAAGTTTCAACTACCATCCCGACTAGGGGTGGGTTGAAAGCATTCTACTAAAGTAGGCTATTCCTTTACTAGTGCTGTTTCAACTACCATCCCGACTAGGGGTGGGTTGAAAGAATGCGGGATACGTTGGGCGATCGCATTTGATTTGGGGTTTCAACTACCATCCCGACTAGGGGTGGGTTGATAGACTAAATCCGCATTGGATGCGATGAAAAGGTTAGAAAGGTTTCAACTACCATCCCGACTAGGGGTGGGTTTATGTCTTTGGTTTACACGAATTTTGTGACAGAGGAGAGGGTTGAAAGGTGCATCCGACTTGTAAACGTATTAAAACCTACAAGCATAGAACGAAACATATATATCATTTATCACGATGATTAAAATGTAACAATTGGGCTTTGCAAAAATAGTCCTTAAATATATTTGCGAATGTACACTACCTTAAACTTCGACTTAGGTAGGCACTGCGCTCAAATTGTTCAAGTTTTTCCGTATACTAGAAGTGTAGTGGAGTCAACACCAAATCAAATCGGCGACATTAATTTGTTAACAGTATCCGATAATGATTTGACGACACTAATTCGTTAACGGAGACATTAATTTGTTAATAACGACATTAATCTGTTAACGGCGACAAATAATTAGTTATTCGACAAGAGCCAGCAGCGGGATTTGAACTCGCGACCTTCCGATTACAAGTCGGATGCACTACCACTGTGCTATGCTGGCGTTTTGGGAAGTAAGCTTTAAGCACTCACTGATTAACAATCATATCATAAATCTGAAATTTGTCTAGAGTCTAAAATAAAAAATTTCCCGCCCCACTATAGCTACTTCCTGAGCAAAAGCACAAGGATGCGGGAACGCGTAAGCAAACAGGGGGAATTTGCTATGAGTCCTAATATTATTCATCACCAAAGCTGACTTCCATTCTGTAGCTCAAAGTAACAATATTTGGTACAGTTTTAAGACTGTATCCCTTTTGAGGCGGCTGAGTGAAGGCACAGACACAGATCATTATTATTTAAACATCATCAGCATGGCAGCATTGATCGGACGAGATTTATTAGGTCTGGCGGATCTTAGTTCCACAGAACTGCAAGAACTTCTGGAATTGGCAACTCTGCTGAAGTCGCAACAGCTAAAGTTGCAGTGTAATAAAGTGTTGGGTTTGTTATTCTCTAAAGCTTCAACTCGCACGAGAGTGAGCTTTACAGTGGCCATGTACCAACTGGGTGGACAGGTAATCGATCTCAATCCTAATGTGACTCAGGTGAGTCGTGGGGAGCCTCTTCAGGATACTGCAAGGGTGTTAGATCGTTATCTGGATATTTTTGCAATTCGTACTTTTGCCCAACAGGATTTGGAAACTTTTGCCAACTATGCCGAAAGTCCTGTAATTAATGCACTGACAGATTTAGAACATCCTTGCCAGATTTTAGCTGATTTATTGACAATTCAAGAATGTTTTGGGACTTTGGCTGGTTTAACTTTGACTTATGTGGGTGATGGAAATAATGTCGCTAATTCTCTGATGTTGGGTTGTGCTTTGGTGGGAATGAATGTGCGGGTGGCTTTTCCTTCGGGATATGCACCAGATGCAGAAATTGTGGAAAAAGCGAGGACAATAGCTAATAATAAAACTGAAGTTGTTCTCACTCATGATCCAGAAGCAGCTGCTAAAGGTGCATCTGTACTTTACACTGATGTTTGGGCAAGTATGGGACAAGAGGCGGAAGCTGATAACCGTTTCCCTATTTTCCAGCCTTATCAAATTTCTGAGCAGTTATTAAGTCTTGCAGATCCTGCGGCAATTGTTTTACACTGTTTACCAGCCCATCGCGGTGAAGAAATTACTGAGGAAGTAATCGAAGGTTCTCAATCAAAAGTTTGGGATCAGGCGGAAAACCGATTACACGCTCAAAAAGCTTTACTGGCTAGTATTTTAGGGGCTAAATAGCCTTCTCCGTAATGGGTAATAGGTAATGGGTAAGAGAAATAACAATTACCAATTATTTATTACCAATTACCTCCTCCCCAATTATGATTAATCTTTGCTTCTATCTTGTTAAGGGAAGATTTTTGTAGTACTAATGTTCTAGAGACATTTGTAATTACTTCCCGAAAAAATTATGGAAAGGCTAACAGAAGCTCAACAAGAATTATACGAATGGTTGACAGAATATATCCGAATGAATCAGCATTCGCCTTCTATCCGCCAAATGATGCAAGGTATGAACCTGAAGTCACCAGCGCCCATTCAAAGCCGTTTGGAGCATTTACGCAATAAGGGATATATTGAATGGAAGGAAGGTAAGGCGCGAACGATTCGGGTTTTGCGTTCTGTTAAGCTCGGTGTGCCGATTTTAGGTACTATTGCTGCTGGGGGATTAATTGAACCTTTTACGGATGCTGTTGAACATTTAGACTTGGCTAACTTATCATTACCTGCCCATAGTTATGCTTTGCGGGTTGCTGGTGATAGCATGATTGAAGATTTGATTGCTGATGGTGATGTGGTATTTTTGCGTCCGGTAGTAGAACCCAATCAGTTAAAAAATGGGACTATTGTGGCGGCGAGAGTGGACGGACACGGTACAACATTAAAACGTTTTTATCGTCACGATGATCTTGTGACTCTCAAACCGGCAAATCCTAAGTACAATCCCATTGAAGTACCAGCAATGCAAGTACAGGTACAAGGTTCTCTAATAGGTGTTTGGCGGGATTATCACTAGGAATAAAAAAGGTGACTCTTAACAGGTGAAAGGTTACAGACGGAAGAGGTAAGAGGAAAAAGATCATACAAAATTCTTCTTCACTGTCACTTATCAACTATAGGACTACTATTTGATTTTTGAAATATACGTAGGGTGGGCATTGCCCACCAAAACCATGATACGGTGGGCATTGCCCACCCTACAAATGCTTAGATCTATTCAAGAATCAAATCGGATGCCTATATAACCTTCTTTACTGTCACTTGTTAACTACCATCTTCTTCACTGTCACCTGTCACCTATCACCTGTCACCTTATGTACCTGACGCAAAAACCAGTGCAGAAATTGCCTTCTTTCTCTCTCAAGTTACCTTATGTGGGGGAGAAAAAGGGCAGTTATCACGTTAAGCAGCCATTACCGGGATGTCCAAAAATGCCTTTATCTCTGCAATTGCGGGGATATCAGCGTGAAGCTATTACTAGCTGGTTTGCTAATAATGGCAGGGGGACTTTAAAAATGGCTACTGGTAGTGGTAAGACTATTACGGCACTGGCTATTGGTTGTGAATTGTATCAGCAGATCGGGTTACAAGTCTTGTTGGTGGTGTGTCCCTATCGTCATCTTGTTAGCCAATGGGCTAGGGAATGTGAGAAATTTAACTTGGAGCCGATTTTGGCTTTCGAGAATTTACGTAGTTGGCAAAGTCAATTATCAACGCAAATTTATAATCTGCGTTCTGGTTCTCAAGGTTTTGTGACGGTAATTACCACTAACTCGACTTTAATTGGTGATGGGTTTCAGTCGCAACTTAAATATTTTCCTGCTAAAACTCTAATTATTGGTGATGAAGCCCATAATTTGGGCGCACCTAAGTTAGAGGAAAGTTTACCCCGGAAGATAGGTTTGCGACTGGCTTTATCTGCGACTCCGGAAAGGTATTTTGATGATGGGGGAACAGAATCTTTATTAGATTATTTCGGTTCTGTTCTCCAACCTGAGTTTAGTTTACAGGATGCGATCGCACAAGGGGCTTTGGTACATTATCTTTATTATCCCGTTTTGGTAGAATTGACAGAGGCTGAAAGTATTGCCTATCTTAAGTTAACAAAAAAAATCGGCCGCTCATTATTATATCGAGAACGAGATAATGGAGATTTTGAAGACAACGAAGATATAAAATCCTTATTAATACAACGCGCAAGGTTAATTGGTACAGCAGAAAATAAGTTAACAGCTTTGCGGGAATTAATGGAAACTCGCAAAGACACAAGCCATACTCTATTTTATTGTAGTGATGGTTCTCAAGATACGGGACAGCGTTCATCTTTGCGTCAACTTAAAGCTGTTTCTAAAATTTTGGGGGTAGAATTAGGTTATAAAGTCAGCACCTACACCGCACAAACTTCTTTAGAAGAACGAGAAACTTTACGCTGTCAATTTGAAAGTGGAGAATTACAAGGTTTAGTAGCGATTCGTTGTTTAGATGAAGGTGTGGATATTCCCGCTATTCAAACTGCGGTAATTTTATCAAGTTCAGGCAATCCCCGTCAATTTATCCAACGTCGAGGAAGGGTTTTACGTCCTCATCCTGGTAAGGATAGAGCGACGATTTTTGATATGATTGTTTTACCTCCTGATTTGGATCGAGAAACTATTGAGGTGGAACGGAATTTGTTAAGGAAAGAATTGCGGCGTTTTGTTGAGTTTGCTGATTTGGCTGACAATGCTGGAGAAGCAAGGATGAAATTACTGGCTTTACAAAAGCGTTATGGGTTATTGGATATTTAAAACGCAGATGATTTATCGGCGGCGCAAAAAATTCTGGAAAGGTATTGCTAAAAGCAGTCGGCAATGTGCTATATTAATATAATGGAGCTTAAGCAAAATTTTTACAAAAGCACGCATTTCCATTATAAAAATATCACTCCTAGCGCCGCAAGTCAACCCCCTGTAACCCAAAAAAAAGGAATTTTTTTGCAATTAAACGTAAATTTACAGTTGTATTCATAGTATCAAAACTGGTTAAAATAGGAGAAAAATCTATTGCAAACTTGAGATGATACCAGAAGCAAATATTGATGATGTTCAAGAACCAATCAGCAGCGCACCACCAGAGGTAAAACAAATTATTGAGAAGGTATGGAGATTAGAAAAAAGTCGATTAGATAGAAAGAGTAAAGGTCATATTAATGATGATATTCTCACTATTGTGAAGGAAGCAGTGCAATGAAGCTAACTTCAATTAAATTATGTAATTTTCGTTCTTTTTATGGGAAAACTCCAGAGATAATTTTAGCTGGTGGAGATGTTAGAAATACTACGATGATTTATGGTAGTAATGGAGCGGGTAAAACCAGTATTTTGAATGCATTTACCTGGGTATTATATGAAAAATTTAGTGCTGCATTTGCGTCAACAGAACAGTTAGTAAATAAACGCGCAATTGCGGAATCTCAACCGAGTCAACCTGTAGAATGTTCAGTAGAAATTGGTTGGGAACATGAAAGTATCCGCTACCGCGCTAAACGTGGTTGTCGGGTTTATAAAAATCAAAGTGATATCATTGAAGCCGGTAAAACTCAGTTAACTATGTGGTTAGGTGGAGATGATGGCCAATGGAAAATTCCCAATCAGTTACCAGAGGAAATCATCACCCAGATTTTACCAGCAAGTTTACATCAATATTTTTTCTTTGACGGTGAACGCATTGAAGAAATTGTTCGTTCTGATAATAAAGCAGAAATTGCAGAAGCAATTAGAACTTTTTTAGGTGTGGAAGTAATTGAACTTTCTATTAAACACCTGAAAGATGCTAAAAAGAGTTTAGAAACTGAGTTAAAAAATATTGGCGACGCTGAAACCAAACAGTTGTTGACTCAGCAAGAGAAGCAAGAACTGGAAATTGAAATTATCAATAAACGACAAACGGAAATAAATCAAGAATTAGCACATCAACAGACATTTAAAAAAGAAGTAAGTAATAAATTACGAGAATTGAGTGCTGTTAAAGAATTACAGGAAAGAAAGCAAAATTTAGAATCTCAAAGAGATAGTTTGCGGGAAGAATTGAAGAAAACACGGGAAAATTTGAAAAAAGTGATTTCCGCACGAGGCTATACAGTTCTATTATCAGAAACAACCGCTAAATTTCGGGAAATATTCACAGATTTAAAACAAAAAGGTGAATTAACAGCGGGAATTTCGCGGGAATTTGTCAATGATTTACTCAATACTGGACGTTGTATTTGTGGTGCTGATTTAAAGGAAGGAACTCATACTCATTTTCATGTCAAGAACTTAATGAAAAAAGCAGGTTCTTCAACTGTGGAAGAAACCGCAATCAGAATGAGCGCACAAGTTGATGAAATTGATAAACAAGCAATTTCATTTTGGGAGGAAGCGGATAGGGAACAAGCACGAATTAAGCAGTTAAAGGAAAATTTATCCCAAGTTGAACTAGAATTAGATGGTATTCAAGAACAACTGCGAAAAGATCCCAATGAAGAAATTAGCAGTTTACAAAAACGTCTTGATGAAATTGAAGCCAAAATTGATGAATTAAATCGAGAACAAGGTGCAAATCAACAGGAAGTTTCTCATCTCAAAACAGATATTGATGCTTTGATAAAACAAATTTCTAAGCAAAAGCAAAATGAAGAAAAGCAATCTTTAGCACAGCGTCGCATTAACGCTACTCAAGATGCTATTGAAAGGTTAGCGGAAGTTAAAAACCGTCAAGAAAATCAGTTTCGTCTGCAATTGGAACAGCGAGTACAGGAAATTTTCTCAGAAATTTCTTTTACTCCCTACGTTCCCAAGATTAGCGAAAAGTATGAATTGAGTTTGGTGGAAAATACGACGGGAATTGAAGCACCTGTTGCAGCTTCTACGGGAGAAAATCAAGTTCTCAGTTTATCTTTTATCGCTAGTATTATTGATAAGGTGCGCGACTGGAGTGAGAAGCGAAAAATGATGATGGTTCCTGATAGTAGCACTTTTCCGATTGTGATGGATTCTCCTTTTGGAAGTTTAGATGCTAATTCCCGTCGTCACATTGCGAGAACTATTCCTAAGTTAGCAAATCAGTTAATTGTGTTGGTGACTAAGACTCAGTGGAGAGTGGAGGTTGAGGAGGAAATTGCTGATAAAATTGGGAAGGAATATGTTTTAGTTTATTATTCTTCTAAGCCTAATTGTGAACAGGATTTTATTGAGTTGGGGAGAGAAAGATATGCTTTGGTTCGACAGAGTTTGAATGGTTTTGAATACACGGAAATTGTTGAAGTAGAAAGAGAGAGGTAGATTTCATGGTTATTGCTAATTTACCAAATATCGTTACAGATACCTGGTTCAACGTAAATTGGGATGAATTTCTGGAAATTGCTAAACATCCTGATTATCAGCAAGGAAAATTTTATTTTTATCAAAATTACATGAGGGTAGAAATGTCACCTGTTGGTTCAATTCATGGAAACAATAATAATGTTGTTGCGAATGCTGTTAATCTGTATGCGACATTGAAAAATATTAAAATTAAAGGATGGGTAAATACCAGTTTTCGCAGAACAAGTGAAGGAGAATGTCAACCTGATTTAGCTTTTTATATTGGGGATAAGATAATATTTCCCCCTTTGACTAATTCTCCTGTCAATATTAATGAGTTAGCAGCACCGACTTTAGTAGTAGAAATTGCTGCTTCTTCTGTAAATGATGACTTAGGGTTTAAGCGGTTACTTTATGAAAGATTAGGTGTAAAGGAATATTGGGTGATGGATGCTAATAATAATGATATTATTGCTTTTGAAATATCTGATGGTGGAAGTAGGAGAATTGAGGAGTCAAAGGTTTTACCAGGTTTACAAATAGCTACTGTTAAAGAAGCTATTCAACGCAGTTTAACTCAAGATGATGGTGAGGTGAATCGTTGGTTGTTGGGAATTTTTAGTTGATATGTCTCATGCAGAGTCGCAGAGAGGCAAAAAGAAGCAATGTTTGTTAATTTGTATGTGATAATATTATCTATGTTTATCAGCGGTTAATTATTAATTATAGGGTGCAACGAGTGTTAGTTAGAAATTATTTGTTTATAATTACTTTGGCTTTAAGTTTTTTACCTTCTCGTGTTTTGGCTTTTTCTGATACTCAAAGCTATTGGGGGAAAGATTGTATTCAACAATTAGGAGAAAGGAATTTACTTACTGGTTATCCTGATGGTAGTTTTCGTCCTAATGCAATTGTTACCCGCGCAGAAGCAGCGGTTTTAATGTTAAATGCTTTTCCTAATGCACCAATAAGACGGGATTCGGTTATATTTAACGATGTATCTCCTAGTTATTGGGGATATAAAGCAATTAATACTGCTTATCAGAAAGGCTTTTTTTCTGGTTATCCAGGGAATATTTTTCAACCTAATCAAGCAATTCCTAGAGCGCAAATTATTGGGGTTGTTGCTGGGGGGAAAAATTATAATTCTGTATCTAATCCAAATCAGATATTACAACGTTATTTTGAAGATGCTAAGTTAATTCCTAGTTATGCTCAAAGTGCTATAGCTGCGGGAACTATTAATAGTATTGTTGTTAATTATCCTGATGTTAAAAAGTTAAAACCTCAAGCAACTGCTACGAGAGGTGAAGTTGCTGCTTTAATGTGTCGAGCGTTAAATATTTATGCTGTCCCTCCTCAATATATTGCTGGTGTGGAAGTACAACCGCAAGAGGTACGCGCTTTACCAGGAAAATTAGATTCTATTCCTACTTTTAATAGTAATAGTCCTGAACTTGTGGATACGGATGGAATTTTACTTTCTACTTTTTCTCCAGAAGGGAAAAAAAGCCAGGAAGCACATTTAAATTATCCTTTTCAAGGTAGATTTGATGTGTTTTCTCATCACATTGTTCGAGCAGAAACTACTTCTCAAAATCGTACTGTTTATCAGGGAATTATTGTTTATAATCCAGGTAATGAAGCGGTGACTTTGGAAGTTTTACAAGCTGCTAGTTACCTTTCACGGGAAGCACCGTTTATTAATCTGCCGGATATAGTGGATAATGCCCAAGGTACGGTTTATGCTGGCCCTGGTAGTCGGACTATGAGTGATGTGCTGCGAGGGGTTAAGCAAGAGATATTTCCTGTAAAAGTGGTGATAAAGCCGGGTGAAAGTCAAATATTAGCTAGTTTACCTATTTCTGTGCAAGCACCTTCTTCTAATGGTCGCACGGTGATGATGCGGTTGAGTAGCAATAAACCGATTTTTATGGCAAACTTAGCAAAGAGGAGCGATCGCTCTCCCAGTCTAGCAGAATGGTTACAGCTATTAGATACTGGCAGTTTAGCAGGAAAGCGTGACCCCATTCCCACTCCTTTAGACCCTCCCAGAGAACCAACGGTATTTAGTCGCGTTGCTGGTGTTTCCCAAGGGACAAAATGGGAAGCAAATATTACAGATAATGCAAATGTCGCTAATTTAACTTTACCTCAACCGGGAAAGGCTTTTTCTTATCCTTTAGGAACAGTTCATTTAATTACACTCAGCACAGGACAAATACAGAGTGCGGAAATGTTAAGACGCTATGGTGATACGGCTTATTTTGCCCATAGCAACTACGGTGTAGAATATAATCTGACCTTACCTTTATATAATTCTAGCAGTCAATCTCGAACTGTATCTGTATCAATCCAAACACCTGTTAAGGATGAAGGTGGTACTGATAGATTGTTGTTTTTGAAGCCACAAGTGGAACAAATATTTTTCCGGGGTACTGTGCGGGTGCGTTATACGGATGATAATGGTGGGGAAAAAACGCGCTATCTGCATTTGGTACAGCGACGGGGACAACCTGGGGAAGTTTTGGTAAGGTTGCGGTTAGCGGGGGGTGAAAAAAGACAAGTTCAGGTTGATTTTTTGTATCCTCCTGATTCTACTCCTCCGCAGGTTTTGACTGTGAAAACTGAGGGGTAATTTTGTCTCACGCAGAGACGCAGAGGCGCAGAGAGGAGTGCAAGAGTGTAGTATTAGTAAATGAGGTTTGTTTTGATATGTTAAGGGTGTAGATATTTATATTATGCCGGAAACTGGTAGAATCAGGGTTGCTAAGGATAAAGCTGATTTGGTGAAAAGTTTAACTTCTGCTGATGGCGGAACTGGACCTTTTCAAACTTTCGCTGATGTGATTGTTTTTGCTGCTGCTTTGGGTGCTAAGTATAAAAAGCGTGTTCCTTTGGAGGAAATTTCTAAACGTGAACCAGCACCGATTCGGTTAGAATATTTTGCCACAATGGGACATGATATATTAATTAAATTACTAGGAATTACAGAAACTCAGGATATTATAATTTTATCTCCTCATGAGGAAGAATACGAAAAACAACGCAATGAAATTTTTGAAGAATACGCTAATGGTGGACTAGAAATATTACAAAATGAGTTAAGAGGTGCAGTAGATTATTCTGAACGAATTTTACTATTTCTCAGTTATGAAAGAACAAATAATATAAAAGAAGACGAGGAATTTGATTTAAGTAAATTCCTCAGTTGAGTTAGAGTATATTTAATAGGAAGAGTTATCTGTCCATCCTAATTCATATTTAATCTTTTTAACTGCATCCGTTACTGCATTTGCACCTGTAGATAGTTTATAACGCTTATTCGGATTTTTAGGATTAGGATCTATTCTAATTAAAGTATTTTCCCAAATCTCATTATCTCTTGTCCAACCTATCTTTGCGAGTTGAGAAACTTTTGTTTCATCAAAATAATTGCTGTCTTTATTGTAAGTTAAATGTAGTAATCTAGCCAGAACTTCCAGACCAACACTCACACCCAATAGACATTCATCCTTAAATTTCCTGATCTCAGCAACAGTTAAATCTTCTGCTTTTTTTACAGAAACATATCTAGTATTACTACATTCGTAGAAAAACTCATTGAGACAATTAGCCAGGGAATTAGATGATATAGCTACATCATAGTCGCTAAGTTCTGCTTCAGGATTATTAGTAAAAGCACAACTCACAGCCCTGGCTATATAGTTATTTGTGTAAATAAATCCCTTTGTGACACGGGGATTGTCATGAACTTTATCTGTCTTATTATGAAAGATGTGTACTTGTTCTACCAATTTTTTAGTAATACCAATACGACCTTCAGATACACCAAATGACAATAGCAAAGCTTTATCTAGTTGTTTCGTTTGAGCCATATCTAGAAAATCTTTTTTACACTGATCAAGGTCTTCTTCTAAAACCAGCGTAATTGGAAAATCATCATCACTAATTAAGTCACTTGTATCACCTTCAATCAATTTTTGAATAGCACTCTTACGATGTTGACCATCTGTAATCTCTAACTTTACTCCACGAGGAATTACAACTAAACAAATACCTCTACCAAATTCGAGAATATTTATTTTTCCTAGAGCTACATTTGCTGTCAATGTTCCCAAAATCCAAGGTTTTCCTTTTTGTGCTTGCTCGATAATATAATTTTTGATCTCATCAGCATGGCCTGGTACTTCTGGGCGTTGTCTACCTGAATCAGGATCATTCTCAGTAGCAGGTTTTATAACTAAAAGCGCAGGAAAATCTCCAGGTGGTATATTAATTTGTAGCATTTTTCGCTTACCGTGACGAAAAATCAAACCTGGATAACAGCGTTCACGATGGTATTTAGAAAAGAATGGCTCTATAAATGAGCTAAACTGAGCTTTCACTTCAGGAGTAATATCGTTGTTGTCGTCTTCGTTAAATAGAGTCATATAAATGCTGATACACTTAGCGATGTCAAAAAACATAGTAAACAACTTCAGTGGTTTTTAACATCCGTAAAAACTACAGGGTGATATTACTCACTAATTTATCTAACTCAGTATAACTGGAAGCCCTACATCCTGCGGCTTGACAAGCTTACCATCAAAACCTATAGTTTGTTCTTCAATAGTCCTAGCATTAGCTAAAGCCTTGCGTAAAGCAGTAACTTCCATTTTTTCAGTCATTCCTCCCAACATATAAATAAATAACTTCACAGCTAAATCTTTTCCTACTACCTGTACCCGCTTTTTATTGGGGTCATAGAGAACCCCATACCATAAAGATTGAGGATATTCCATACCACTAAAACCCCCTTGACGGTCAAATTTCTCCAATTTCTTAAAAATATCCGTCAAAGCAAAACCTTTTTTAAATACCAAAGTTCCCAAAGCTTGCGCTAAAGCAACTTGAGAAACTGGACGAAATAACATATTTCCCTCACCACCATCTTTTTCAAAATAGAAGCGACGCAAAACAGTTGTCTCTTCGTGTTCCAATACTTTATAGCTGGGAAGATTAGCTAAATTATCAAAAAGTAGTCTAAAATCTGCAATTCCTTCCTGAATTTCTTCATTTTCTGGACGCATGGGAATTAACCCTTTTTCCAAAGGTTTCCAGTGAGGGAACTTTTGCCCCAAATACCTTTCCGACATATCTTGTAAAGCTTGCAGAGTCGTTAAAACTGTAGAATTAGCCGCTACTGTAGCACTATTCCAATTAACACGGGGATTTCGATTTGGTTTTTGTTCTAATAGTGGATGTGTCACCGCAATTTTTCGCGCTACAATAGCAAAACCATCATCTTCATTTAATTGTGCTAACTGACCTTTAGTTAAAGGTGCAGCCATTAAATTGACATGAACAAAAATTGATCTTACCCGTCGTTTAGCCTCCGTGTGAGTTTCCCCAGTATTCACCGCACAAATAAACTCAATTCCAATCTTTTCTTGACGTAAATTTTGTAAATAAGCAGGTTCAACTTGATATTTCTCAATCAAATCTGACAAAGTAATAAAACTATCATCAGCAGTTTTATCCTTTTTATAACGTTGGAGTTTACCAGATTTAATTAACTCCATTAAACCTTGTACACCCATTAATCTATGCTGACCATCTAAAGCATAAATTGTCACATTGTCTTCGGAAATATTCAGCAAACCGACTTTACCATCTTTATCTAAAGGTATAAAATCAGTAGTCGCTTTTTTAGCCCGTCCTTGACTATCCCACTCCGCTGCTTTGGGGTTATCTACCCAAGGTTGATTAATTACCACCAACACAGCCGGAAATTTATGATTTTTTCTCGCTGCTAAATACTGTACTAACGGTGCTTGACGCGACCAATCAACAGGGCGTTGTTGAATTTCATCAATACTATCAGCATCAATTTCAATATTCTCTGTCTCTGGGTTGTACTTTTTTTGCAGCAGGGGTAAACCAGACGCAAAATGTACCCGTCCCGCGAACCATTCCAGTGTCACAGAACCTACATAAGCCTCAGTCCCACCCATTTCTGTCTTTTGGACAAGAATTTGGTCTTTTTTCTCTAAAAACCTCTCTAGCAATAAAGCTAGTACCTGTTTATCCTTATTTTCTCGTTCTAGATACTCGTTAGCGAGTTGACTATTTAGCTCGTTTGTACTGTCAGTCATATAATTTTTGAAAACTAGAGTATATAAAACAGCTTATCTTGTTTAAAACATTCGGTATGATGATTCATTTTTTAAAAAGTCTTAAAAAATGTTATATTAGGAAGTTGATCACCTAACCAAAACCAACTGTAGGTCGTGGTTATACATAGTTATCTATTATACAAATATGATTATTGGAGTCCGCTTCTGCGGACTCTGTTTGTGTGCCAACAAATTTTGTTCTCAAAGGTGCTTGTAAATTAAATAGAGTAACAAATGAATTGATAAAAATATGCATCTCAGCAAGGAATGAAAACCATGAATACAGCAAAACAGCCAGAAAATGAAAATCAGCAAAGCCATACTGTAGCAGATTTAATTGAAGATATTCAAGTTCTGACTACAGAAATTCAAGAATTGTATTGTTTAGATCAGATACCTTGGGTTGTAGGCTATTCGGGTGGAAAAGACAGCACTGCTACCTTACAGCTTGTGTGGAATGCGATCGCACAACTCCCACCAGAAAAGCGAACGAAAAAAATATCTGTCATTACTACAGACACACTGGTAGAAAATCCTATTATTGCTGCTTGGGTACGTAATTCTCTAGAACAAATGAAATCTGAGTCGCAAGCGCAAGGATTACCATTGGAACCCCATCTATTAAGACCAGATTTTAAAGAAACATTCTGGGTAGGTTTAATTGGTAAAGGTTATCCAGCCCCAAGAGGAAAATTTCGTTGGTGTACAGAACGTCTTAAAATTAATCCTTCTAATCGCTTTATTCGTGATGTTATTCGCAACAATGGAGAAGCAATTGTTGTATTGGGAACTCGCAAAGCTGAAAGCGTAAAACGTGCCAATAGAATGAAAAAATTAGAAACTCAGAGAGTGAGAGATCACCTCAGTCCTAACATGAATTTACCAAACTCTCTGGTTTATAGTCCTATTGAAGATTGGCAAAATGATGATGTATGGATTTATTTAATGCAATGGGAAAATCCTTGGAAATACAGTAATAAGGAATTATTTGCTATTTATCGAGGTGCATCTGCTGATAATGAATGTCCTTTAGTTGTTGATACAACTACTCCTAGTTGTGGAAGTTCTCGTTTTGGTTGCTGGGTTTGTACCCTTGTTAGTCAAGATAAATCATTAACAGCAATGATTCAAAATGATGAAGAAAAAGAATGGATGCAACCATTATTAGATTTTCGCAAAGAATTAGATTTAGAAGAAAATCGTGACCGGAGAGATTTTCGCCGTAGACGTGGAGGTATCCAACTATATGAGCGTAATTTAGACGGTGAAGTATCTATTGAACCTATTCCTGGTCCATATCTTAAAGAAGCGCGGGAAGATTGGTTAAGAAAGCTGCTAACAGTTGAAAAGCAAATTCGTCAAACAGCACCAGAAAATATGCGCGACATCACCCTACTTACTATAGAAGAATTGAGTGAAATTCGCCGAATATGGTTAGAAGAAAGACACGAATTTGATGATAGCTTACCCCGCATATATCAAGAGGTTACGGGAGAAGTATTTAAAGATCCGCGTCCTGGTGCTGACCAAAGCATCCTGGGAAGTGATGAATGGGGAGTATTAGAAGAAATCTGTGACGGTGACGGAATGCACTTAGAATTAATGGCAAGACTATTAGATACAGAACGCCAATTTAAGAAAAAAATGCGCCGTGTGGGTATCTACGAAAGCCTAGAAAAATGCTTTGATACAAGTTCCCGTTCTCCAGAAAAAGCTATTGAAAATGCTCATTTAAAACGGGATTTACGACAAGCAGCTTTAGATGGTGATGTTGCCACAATTCGGGAAAAATTCAAGCAATTAAGTTTAGGAGATGCCCCGGAAAAAGAAGAGAGTAAACCACAAACTTGGGCTAACTTCAAATATGCACAAAAGGATAATAATGGGGAATAACGGGTGATTAGAATAAGGGGCGGTTCTGGCTGGGAATGCCAATCTTGAGGTTCTACCTCACTCAACTAATTATAACAGAGGCAGAGCCTCTTGAAAGCATTCCCTGTCAGAGTCAGGGAACGAGATTAATCTAAAATCCAAAATCGCATAATGATATTCCTTGAATTAGTATTACAAAACTTCGGTCCATACTCCGGTAAGCAAGTCATCAACCTCAACCCCCAAATTGATGAGGATAATGTACGCCCAATTATCCTTTTCGGAGGCATGAATGGTGGCGGAAAAACCACCCTCATGGATGCCATTCGTCTGGCATTATATGGACAACGCGCTCAATGTTCAACCAGGGGAAATATCAGTTATAGTGATTTTTTAACCCAATGTGTTAATAGTAAAAGTACCCCTACAGAAAAAACCAGAATTGAATTAGTTTTTGAACATATCGAAGAAGATAAACCTGTCAGATATCGTATTGTGCGGACTTGGGAAAAAAATCCTAAAGACGGTAAAGATCATTTAGGCATTTTAGGTGATGATGAAACTTGGCCAATTGATTCATTAGCTAATATCTGGGATGAATATATAGAAAATATTTTACCTTTAGGGATTTCTAATTTATTCCTCTTTGACGGTGAACAAGTTAAAGAACTTGCTGAACAAGAAATACCTCCGCCCATAGTTGTTGATGCTATTAACGGACTGTTGGGTTTAGAATTAGCAGATAAATTAGCAATTGATTTAGAGATTTTAGTAAATCGCAAAAAACGAGAATTTGCCGATACCAAAGATTTAGCTAAGTTAGAAGAAATTGAAACCCGACTCCATGAAAAACAGGCAGAATACGAAAACAATCAGATAAAATTAGCAAATCTAAATATTGAAGTTACAGAATTAGAAAAAATTCATGAAGAAGCTTTAGATAAATTTGTGAATGAAGGTGGTAAAATTGCCGCTGAACGTAGCCAATTAGAACAACAAAGGGCAGAGAAAATCAAAGTTGCAAATAACGTTCGTGAATCCTTATGTGAACTAGCATCTGATGTTTTACCTTTAGCCTTAATTAGTCCTTTATTATCACAAGTCCAACGACAGGGAGAAAAAGAACTGAAAAATCAACAAATCCAATTAGCTAAAGATGTATTAATTGCCAGAGATGAAAGATTAATTAATTGGTTGCAACAATTAAATCTAGAATCTAATAAAGTTACTAACATTCAATGTTTTTTAGCTGAAGATATCAATAATTTATATACAAATAATGTCTCAACAGAAAACACTTGGTTAAATGGAGATGAAGAAAGTTTAAGTTTACTTGACAATATAACTTATCGTTTGCAAGCTGCCGAAAGTACAGCCCAAAAGCAGTTAGATGAATTAAATAATTATGAAGAACAAATACTCACTTTAGAAAGACAAGTACAAACTGCGGCTGCACCAGAAGAATATACAAAATTGCAAAAAGCGGTAAAAGAGGCACAAAACGAATTTAATAAAATTCAATCTCAGTCACAAACAATGACTCAGAAAGTGATAGAATTAGATACAGAAATAAAAAAATTGAGGCAAGAATTAAATGAATACACTGTAGAAAATATTAAATTTCAAAATAGTGAACACATTATTGATTCGGCTGCAAGAGTTCAACAAACATTAAAAGTGTTTCGAGAAAGATTGACTCTGAGAAAACTGAATAAATTAGAAGAAGAAGTAAAAAACTGTTTTCTATATTTATTACATAAATCTGATTTAGTACATCGCATTGCTATTGATAGTAAAACATTTGGATTATCTTTATATGATTTAAATGGTAAACCAGTTCCCAAACATCGACTTTCCGCTGGTGAAAAACAATTATTAGCGATCGCATTTTTGTGGGGATTAGCCAAAGTATCAGGAAGACGTTTACCAGTAGCTATTGATACACCGCTAGGAAGACTCGACTCCTCCCACCGTAACAACCTCGTAGAAAGATACTTTCCCTCAGCCAGTCATCAAGTCATCCTCCTTTCCACCGACACCGAAATCGGCAAAAAAGAATATCAAAACCTGCAAGAAACCGAAGCCATAGCCCGCGAATACCTACTTCAATACAACTCTGGTAAAAGAGAAACAACAATTAAACCTGGTTATTTTTGGTAATTGGTGATTGGTGATTGGTGATTGGTGATTGGTGATTGGGTGAAATAAAATATATGGGAAGACCGGATTTTGAAGAGTTACAAGTTTATAAGTTATCAGAAAAATTAGCAAATGAAATTTGGAAAGTAGTTATGGGATGGGATAATTTTGCTAAAGATACTATTGGTAAGCAGATTGTTCGTTCAGCAGATAGCATTGGAGCAAATATACCAGAAGGTAGAGGACGTTACAACATTCAAGACAATAAGCGTTTTATTAAAATAGCTAGAGATTCTCTAAATGAAACAATTCATTGGATGCGGCTTTCTTATGTTCGTAAATTATTAACAGTTGAACAAGTAAATATTCTAAAACCGTTAATAGATGAACTTTCTCCCAAGCTAAATGCTTACTTAAACTCATTGGGAAATGGAAATAGTAATAAATAGTTTTCCTGTCCAATCACCAATCACCCATTACCAATCACCAATCACCAATCACCAAAATTATGGAATCACCAATAGAAAGAATTAAACTTTCCCAAACAGCCAAAGAACAACTTCTCAAACTTAAACGCAGCACAAAAATCGACCAATGGAACATATTATGTCGGTGGGCGTTTTGTCGTTCCCTCGCAGAAACAACCCCACCCTCACCCGTACCTATACCCCAAGATAGCAACGTCGAAATGACATGGCGCGTCTTTGGTGGAGAAATATCTGATATTCTACTTTTAGCCCTGAAACAACGCTGCTATAACGACGGATTAGATACAGATAGAGAAACCTTAATTACGCAATTTCGCCTACATTTACATCGTGGAATTGGTTATCTAGCAGGGGATCAGAACATCAAGAAAATTGAAGATTTAATTCAACTAGCCACAAAGAAAGTACAATCCTGAATTTGCAATGTTAATTGGCGTGTAGGCAAGAAAAGACATAGCCAATATGGCAAGATAGCTGCAACTCTCTCAGGTGAGAAGGCAATTTAAACTAATGAATCCAGTCAAATCGCTACTGCAAGTTTTCGGTAGCCGGAAAATGGCTGCCTTGATACTACTCGGTTTTTCATCCGGCTTGCCCTTGTTTTTGACCAGCAAGACCTTACAAGCTTGGATGACAGTTGAAAACGTAGATTTAACCGCCATCGGCTTATTTAGCCTGGTAGGTGTGCCATATTCATTAAAATTTCTCTGGTCGCCTCTGTTAGACTGGTTTACGTTGCCATTTTTAGGAAGACGACGGGGTTGGTTAATTGCAATTCAAATTGGGTTATTAATAGCGATCGCTTGCATGGCATTACAACAGCCCAAACAAGCCCTACAACTGTTAGCCATCAACGCCGTTGCGATCGCATTCCTCAGTGCCACCCAAGACATCGCCGCTGACGCTTACCGCACCGACGTTCTCGAACAACTAGAAATGGGTGCAGGTGCAGCAGTATTCGTCTTAGGTTATCGCATCGCCCTATTACTCACAGGCTCTTTAGCCCTAATTCTCGCCGATAACATCCCCTGGTCAACAGTATACTTATTGATGTCAATAGGCATGGGAATAGGCATCATAGCCACCTTATTTGCACCAGAACCCAAACAAATCAGTCCCCCAGAATCCTTAACCGCAGCTGTCATCTTACCCTTTGGGGAATTTATCCAGCGTCAAGGAATCCTCCAAGCCTTACTAACCCTGCTATTTATCGTCCTCTATAAACTAGGCGACTCCTTTGTCAACAATATGTCCACGCCGTTTTTACTACAAACAGGCTTCACCCAAACTGACATTGGCGCAATTCAAGGCGGCATGGGATTGATAGCCACCATTGTTGGCACACTGGCAGGTGGAGCATTTTTGAGTAAAATTGGTCTGAATCGCTCACTTTGGGTATTTGGAGCATTGCAAGCAGTCAGCAACTTAGCTTATCTTGTACTTGCACAAGTTGGGAAAAACTACCAAGTTCTCTTACTGACCATCAACATCGAGAACTTTTGTGCTGGATTAGGAACAGCAGCCTTTGTCGCCTTCTTAATGAATATGTGTAATCAGCGTTATTCCGCCACTCAATATGCTTTACTTTCTAGTTTTATGGCCGTAAGTCGTGATATTCTAGTTGCGCCAGCAGGTTCCTTAGCAAAAAATACAGGTTGGCCTTTATTTTTCGTCATTAGTATCCTGGCTGCTGTACCGGGACTACTCCTGTTACCATTTTTTGCCCCCTGGAATCCAAAGCCAGAGGCAGTCACCAGACCAGGAATTGAGCCAGAAGAAGAGGATATATGGGGAACCAAGTAGTTATTCTTGTCGGTACATTCGTCCTCATCGTCACAGGGTTACTACTGGGCTACGTACTTTCCCAGTTAGTTCTAGGATTTCTGGGGTTTAACCTCCTCACTCTCCTAGGCACAATCAGCTTGATTTTAATCTTTGGTACACTCTATTACGTTTTATTTTGGCAGCTGCGGAGAGAACCTTCACAGCCCTTCAAAAACAGCGTACCCAACCAAGTAGACGAAGAAATCACCGGTAATTATTTGAAAAACAGACTGATTGCTAGATTATCCGGTGATGTTGCCGCTGCCGAAAGGTTAATTGAGCAGGCCAAGCAGAATTATCCTGGTATGCCAGAAAATTGGTATTGTGAAAGGGTACTAGATGATTTGGATCGTGAACAGCGGTAAGTATTAAGTACCGAGTACCGAGTACCGAGTGTTTTGCTCAACTAATTTTTTTCATAAAATCCCTAGCTAACTAAAACCCAAATATGGCCATTTTTCGTCAATATATCGCCCCCTTAATTGCCGTATTGATATTCACCTTCGCTTTAGTAGCAGTCAGCGCTCGCATCTTTTTACCCTCGGATATGGCAGCACCAGCACCAATTGGGATGGTCATTGGTAATTGGTCATTGGTCATTGGTCATTGGTAATTAAGTTATTCTTCATTTTCACCGCGTCCCCGCGTCCCCGTGTCTCCCCATCTCCCCATCTCCCCATCTCCTAAATTTTGAATTTATTACTACCCGGCTACCACATTCGTCGAGGCTCAACTGTAGATAGGGCAATTCTGGTAAAGTTCATGCAGCGGACTTACCAGGAAATGTTCCCTCATCAAGATTTCTCACATTTAGCTCTTACAGTTGAGCAATATTTTTCTGCTGATACCCCTTTATGGTGGGTAGATGAAGAAGCAGAGAAGCAGGGTGTAGGGGAAGAACCACCCATCACCAATTACCAATTACCAATCACCAATCATCAATCACCATCCCCCATCGCTTGTTTATGGGTGGGTAATGCCATAGATCAAATTAAGGGCGATCGCCATACTCACATTTTTCTCCTCTACGTTACCCCAGAACATCGCCGTCGGGGCATTGGTAAAGCCTTGATGAGTCATGTAGAAAATTGGGCAAAACAAAAAGGCGATGCCTACGGCGAGCAAAGCTATCGCCAAATCGGTCTACAAGTATTCCAGTCCAACACACCCGCATTACAGCTTTATCATCAGCTAGGTTATCAAACACAATCCCTGTGGATGATAAAATCTTTCCGTTAGCCTGTAAAATGAGATAACTAAAATATCTATCAGGGTTTTTCTGGCTGGTATAGGGGGTTATCAGTTGATCCCTAGTGGGGATAGAAAATAGAAAAATTATGTACGACGAAGACGACCTAAGCCTACTTGATGCCGGGGTGGAGCTAGAAAGCCCCCTAGACCACATAGAGCCACTTACTGCTGAATCAGAAGTGGTAAAACCTGATCCTGAATTAATGCTGGCACTCCTGGAAAATTCCCAGTCCCAGCAACGGATGTTAGCTGCGCGTGCTTTTTGTGATATTCAAGATCAACGAGCTATTCCCCATTTAATTCGCTTACTAACCGATAACTGTCCCCTCGTGCGAGTCAGTGCAGCCTATGCCATCGGACGTAATCCCAGCCAGGATGCAGTTGAGCCATTAATTACTCAACTTAACCGGGATTTTAATGGCTATGTGCGAAAAGGCATAGTTTGGGCTTTAGGCAACTGTCGCGATCGCCGTTCCTTAGCACCCCTAGCAGACTCTTTAAGAACCGACATCTCCGCCGTCCGTCTATGGGCAGCCAGCGCCCTAGCCCAAATGTCAGGAGTGGGTTATGAAGTAATTGTGGGCGCAATTCCCCCCTTAATTGAAGCCCTTGTCCAAGACCCCATAGCCGCAGTACGCAGTAACTGTGCTTGGACAATTGGTCAACTGTGCAAAGAACTTCCTTCTAATGTAGTTTATGCCACGGCCATTGATGCCTTAATTCAAGCTTTTGCTGAAGATAAAGATTTAGGAGTCAGAGAAGACGCAAAAGCAGCACTTTTAGGAGTGGGTGATCCTCGTGGTTTACAGTTAATTGAAACCCTCGAACAAGAAGGCTGGTTTTAACAGAGTACAGAGTACCGAGTACCGAGTATTGAGTACCGAGTACCAATTACCAATTACCAATTACCAATTACCAATTACCAATTACCAATTACCAATTACCAATCACCAATCACCAACTGCCAATCAATCTCCGGTTTACCCCAAGCAACCAAAGCTGAATTAATAGCTGAAAAAGGTTTGCTGCCAAAAAAGCCGTTCCGTGCAGAAAGTGGTGAAGGATGGGCTGACTGTATAACTTTATGTCGATTTGTATCTATTAACTTTAACTTTTTTTGTGCATACCCACCCCAAAGCACAAAGACAACAGGATCTTTTTTCTGGTTAACTTTGCTAATCACCGCATCTGTAAATATTTCCCAACCTTGATTCTTGTGAGAGTTTGGTGTATGCGCCCTCACAGTTAGCACCGTATTAAGCATCAATATACCCTGTTTAGCCCACTGGACAAGATAGCCATGAGTGGGAATATCAAGCCCTACGTCCGCTTTGAGTTCTTTAAATATATTCATCAATGATGGAGGTGGTTTGATCCCAGGTTTGACGGAAAAGCATAATCCATGTGCTTGGTTTTGATCATGGTAGGGATCTTGCCCTAACAACAACACATTCACTTGTTCATAGGGTGTCAAATCAAAGGCAGAAAAGACATTTTCTTCAGGTGGATAAATAGTATAAGACAGCCTATCTTCTGCCAAAAAATCTTGGAGTTTACCAAAATAGGGTTTATGGAATTCTTCAGCTAAAACTGCTTGCCAAGAACTGGGAAGTTGGATATTTTTCATGAAGCTGAAGATAGCTCAAAAGGACGCTCTGTATCATCTTCACCCAAATACTCACCATTTTGAATTTCTAGAATTATTAGGGGAATAGATCCAGGATTTTCCACCTGATGTAGCGTTGCCGCTGGTACATAGGTTGACTGGTTGCAATTGAGCAATATTTCTTCATTACCACAAGTTACCTTAGCTACGCCAGAAACTACAATCCAATGTTCATGGCGATGATAATGAATTTGTGGTTTAATGCCATGTCTAGACTTAATTTCCACACGACTAATTCTATAATTTTCGCCCTCTTCTATAACTTCCACATTACCCCAGTAACGTTCGCCTGAATGGGAAGAAGTTGGATTTATATTGGACTCAACCTCATTTTTATGCTGATTCATAACTAAATTTCTCCAATTTACACAATTTTATATTTTTTAGATATAAAAGCTTTTTTTAGAAAACAACAACTTTTCAAATTCTAATACTGGTAATGCCCGACTGAATACAAAACCTTGGATAGCATCACATTTTTCTTGGCGGAGAAAAGATAATTCTGCTTCTGTTTCTACACCTTCAGCAATTATCTTGAGATTTAGTTCATGTCCCATTTTAATCAAGAATTTAGTAATAGCTGATTTGTGATCATCATGAGTGATATTTTGAATAAAAGAACGGTCAATTTTGAGTGTATTCATAGGAAAGTGACTGATATAGCTTAATGAAGCCTGTCCAGTCCCAAAATCATCAACTGCAATTTTGATGCCCAAGGAGCGTAATTGATTCATGGTAGCGATCGCACTATTAACATCTTGCATAACCATGGTTTCTGTCAATTCAATTTCTAGTCCAGGATTTTCCAAATTATTCAACTCGATTAATTCAACGATTGTGGTAATCAAATCTGGTTGATTAAATTCAATTGCCGATAAATTGACAGCTATAGTTAAATAATTAATTCCCAAATCCTGCCAAATTTTAATTTGTTGACAAACTTTGTTTAATACCCATTTATCAATATTGACAATCAAACCATTATATTCGGCTAAACGAATAAATTCATTAGGTGATATTGAACCCAATTCCCTACTTTGCCAACGTAACAAGCTTTCAGCACCGATGATTTCACCTGTAGATATATCAATAATTGGTTGATAATAAATTTCAAATTCTTGAAAATTATCTTGTTGGATTGCCCAACGTAATTTCGGTTCTAAAAATTGCATTCTCTCAGTTAATTGATAAGCCTTATTCTGAGTCGATAAAGATTTTTTTAAATTTGCATACTTTTCCAATTTAGTCATGATCGCATTCAATAATTCAGCCCTGGTGAATGGCTTAGTTAGATAATCATCTGCACCCATATCCATACCTTGACGAAAGTCAGCTTTTGCAGATTTAGCAGTCAAGAAAATAAAAGGAATTGCGGCAGTTAATGGCTCTTGTCGTAAAGCTGTTAATACTCCATATCCATCCAATTCTGGCATCATCATGTCACATAAAATTAAATCTGGTATTTCCGACATAGCTAAATGTAATCCTATTCTGCCATTAGCAGCAGCAATTGCTTGAAAATCCTCAGCAGCTAGTAAATCTAAAAGATTTTCCCGAACGGATTCTTCATCTTCAATTATTAAAATTTTAGGCATGGTTTACCTCATATTATATTTTTTTAATGGTAACGTCACAATAAAATTGCTGCCAACTCCTAGTAGAGTATTGACATTAATTGTGCCTTGGTGAATATCTACACACTTTTTTACAATTGCTAGTCCTAATCCAGTTCCTAAAATATTACCGACATTTCTAGCGCGATGAAAAGATTCAAATAATCGGGGCATATCTTCTTCAGGAATGCCAATTCCTTGGTCTTGAATTTCAAATACTGCTTGCCCCTCTTGACAAGAGAGATTAAAATTGACCAAGCTGCCATCGGGGGAATATTTGAGGGCATTGGAGAGTAAGTTACTAAGAATATGTCCCAGTAATTTTTCATCCATATAGCAAGATATAGATTGATATTGACTGCTAAAATTTACTAAATGTTGACTTTTCAAATTCAACCTGACTTCTTCTACTAGCTGACGGCAGTATTTGACCAAATCAAATAATAAGGGTCTATATTCTAGTTTTCCTGCTTCTCCTTTGCCAATCACCAAAATATCATTTAACATTTCTGTCATCCGGTTTACAGCCGCTTGAATGCGATGCAGATGAGTAAGTTGTTTTTCATGTGTCCATTTGTGGCTGTAGTGTTCTAGCAACTCAGAAGAAGAAAGGATAGTACTCAAGGGTGTGCGGAATTCGTGAGAAGTCATGGAAATAAAGCGGGATTTCAGTTCGTTAAGTTCTTTCTCTGTCTCCAATGCTATTCTTAGTTCTTGCTCTAATTGCTTGCGATTGGTAATATCTGCCCAGTAGCCAACTAGTTCCAATGGGTTACCTGCTTCATCCCAGACGACTTTACCTTGATCATATACCCAACGATAGATACCGTCTTGGTGTAAAAAGCGATATTCTAGGCTGTAGTCAGTTTGTTTAGATGCCCTTGAGCGTTCAGCAATTACTTTTGGCGCGTCCTCTGGGTGGAGATGACTAAACCAAAAATCAGAACTTTGTATAAATTCCCGCGCTTCATAGCCTATCATGGCTTTGACATTTTCGCTGATAAAGATAGCACCAAAATCTTCATGTGCCTTGCAAGTATAGATTACAGCTGGGCTGGAAGTTAGTAAGTACTGTAGCCGCTCTTGACTGACAAGTAATGCTGTTTCTGCTTGTTGACGCTCAGTTATATCGGTTTGAATGCCAATGTAGTGAGTGAGATAACCATCGATATCATAAACGGGAGAAATATTTAACTCATGCCAAAATATGCTACCATCTTGACAAGAATTACGTAAAATTACAGTACAATCTTGTCCTAATTGCATAGCATTACTGAGTTCTTTTAAACCTGGTTGATTGATATCAGCACCTTGGAGCAAAAGAAAATTCTGCCCCATGACTTCGGCTGCTGAGTAGCCAGTCAGACGCTCAAAAGCCGGATTGACATAGATAATTGAACTATCAGGGCTGGTGACATCCGCAATCACAATGCCGTTACTACTGGCAGCGATCGCGCGATCGCGTAATCTTAACCCTTCCTCTATCAACTTGCGCTGGGTAATATCAGTATAGATACTCACCACAGAAACTATCTTGCCCGTATCATCTTTAATCGCATCTGTTCGTAGGTCTATATGTAGACTTTCACTACTACGACTTTGCATCATCACTTCACCACGCCAAGATTCACCTCTGTGGACTGTCTCAAATACTCTTTTAAATACTTCCTTGGTCTTAAAATTAGTTGAGAGTCCCTCATTTGCATTTAATTGACTCTCAGTGTAATCAAATATATCTCTAAATGCAGGATTTACATAACTTAACTGACCAGAAATCTCCGCAATGCTAACTGCATCACTTGTACTTTCTATGGCTTTAAGCAACCGCAACAAAGACTTCTCTGCTAATTTACGTTCCGTAATGTCACGAGTCACTTTAGAAAAACCACGCAGCTTACCACTTTCATCACGTAATGCCGTTAAAATACAATTTGCCCAGAAATAGGAACCATCTTTGCGAACAAAAACACTTTCACATTCACACCGACCATTTCCTGCGGCCATATCTAATTGTTGCTTCGGTAAAGCATTAACAATATCTTCCGGTGGAAAAAAGCAAGAAAAATCCTGACCAATAATTTCTGTTACCTGATATCCAGTAATACATTCAGCACCAGAATTCCAACTCCTCACCCGTCCCTGCGGGTCAAGCATATAAATTGCGTAGTCTTTAACACCTTCTACTAATAAGCGGAAGCGTTCTTCACTTTTATAGAGTTCTTCTTGGGTTCTTTGGCGCTCAGTGATATTTTCTAAAGTCCCAAACATTCCTACCACCTCACCTTCAGTATTATACAAAGGGACTTTGTTCGTCTCCAGCCAAATTTGGCTACCATCTGCTTGCCGTGCAGGTGTAATGGTTTTATATTGGGGCTGATTAGTTCTCATGATCTCAGCATCACTAACACGGTAGAAGTGGGCTTCTTCATAGTTGGGAATCAAATCATAGTCTGTTTTGCCGATGATATCTTCTGGATTGTCAAAACCCACCATTTTCGCAAAGTTGCGATTACAACCCAAGAAGATGGAATTTATATCTTTCCAGAAAATACTATGGGGAATGGTATCCATAATTAACTGCAACATTTGCTGGGATTGCAGGAGTTGATTTTCTACCATCTGGCAATAGTCTGCGAAATCACTAATTTCCTCTACTACCGAAAGAGCTAGACAAATACTTTCCGGGGTGATGATGCCAACAATTTCACCATTCTCATCTACAACTGGTAGTAGCTGCAACTGAGGCTGACATAACATTGATATGACTGAATCTAAAGTGGTAATTTTTTGCATCTTCAGTTTTATGACTGAGTTCTGCATCACTTCCCCAACTTGGGCTGTTCTTAAATCAGCCCCTGAAGCTACAAGTTTGACTATATCTTGTTGTGTCAACCACCCCACTACCTGGGAGGCTGACTTTACCAACACACCTTTAGATTGTGCAGCCATCAGAGCGATCGCATCTAGTATAGATGTTTCCGGTGCAACCGTCAGCGGCGACATATCAATAACTGACTCTAGGCTTTGTAGCACGAGATAGTGAGGTGATGTTTGCATACTTTAGTTAGATATAGGAAGAATATTTGATTTTTGAAAAAATACCTAAACTTCGGAACGCAGGGACGCGGGAAAAATTAAGAATTGCCTGTTTACGAATTACGTTGGCGGTAGCCTGCCGTAGGCATTATTACAAATTACGAATTATTTATTACTCTCCTCTCACCGTAACGTAAAAGTCTTTCAATAGTTACCAGTCGATTTTCCCAGGCTTTAACTTGATAGGGATTTTCTTTCATTTCCACACTCATCCACATCCTAAATTCAAACTTAAAGCGATTCAGAGCATTTCTGGCTTTGATTAAATTACTGGCAGTAGGTACAGCCGCAAGTTGATTTAAATAATTTTGTAATTCCTGAGACTGGTTATTAAAAGCAGAAATTTTATTTGCAGGTATTGTTAATTGATTATTTTCTCTTACAAATTGCCATTCTTTTTGTAGAGCCGCATAGCGAAAAGCCGCAGTGCGAAATGGCTGACGCTGAGGAATAGGTTCATTTTTGAATCTTTGTATCTTACCTTGAGTATTACTAAATAGTTTATCAAACTCGGTATTAAAATTCTCCACAGCAAAGAGTGCATAACCACTAACAGGTAAATCCCTGAGCAGTTGGAGTTGATCAAATGCTCCGACTGTAGACAAGGAAAGTAAGCGAACTCCTGGAACTAATAAAGTAGAACCTAACTGAGTAGAGTTAATCCAAGGTTGTGCCAGTCTTTGGAAACGAGGAGTATCCAAAGCATAAGTCATCGGCACAATTAAATCTATATCACCCCGTCTTGCCCAAACTTCCCAATGTTGTTGAATTTTTTGAACTCGTTCATATTCTGGTAACGGAAATACAGCCACAGATAAAATTAAATTGGCTCGCTTTTGTTTTAACATCTGCGAAACTTCAGACACAAAACTATCAACTTTCTCAGTGCGGAAAGCTGTCCACTTTTGCCACAAATCCCGCTGACTAGGAGTAATATTTAGAGGATCTACACCTGTTTGTTGCTGAAACTGCTCTCTAGAAGCTTTACCATAACCGTAAGTTCTACCTGCCAATGGGTCTTGAAAAGGATAACGAATATAATCGAGGTGTATGCCATCTACCTGATAGCGAGTAATAATTTCCGCGTACAGCTTTAATAAATACTGCCGGACTTCGGGATTTGCTGGATCTAAAAAAGGCTTTGTTTGACCTACGGGAATTATGTTCCCACTTTGATCATAATTTGCCCAACTAGGATTAGCGGCTAACACGGAGCCTGGATAATCAGGGCTGACGTTGATAATCTCATTATGGCGGCGATTACCAGCTGCAAAAGTCCAAACCCAAGCGTGTAACTCCATCCCCCGTTCATGGGCTAACTTTACAGCTACTTCTAGAGGGTCCCAATCTTTAATTAAGGGGTTTTGTTGTGGCGCAACCTGACTGGGATAAATTGTATAACTAGCATTAACAGTTTCAAAAAATACAGTGTTAATTCCGGCTTGGGACAGCCGATCAAAAATCTTCGCTAGTCCTGCTTCATTCCCAGCATTAACAATTGTCCCTCGATCTAACCATACTGAGCGGATTTCTGGTTGAGCTATGCGCTGATTGAGAGGAAATTGCTGCCATAAAGTTGTCTTTGTGTTTAACCACTGCTGACGCGCCAAGGCATAGTTCTTTTGGGCAATTAACACTGGTATATTTTTTGCAACCTCTCTGGCTTGGACTAAGGTTTGCTCTAAACTGAGGTCTTTTCTCTCTGGTTGGGTAGATGCGGATTTTTCGCTTTCGACTTTCAAGGATTGGGTGTTGCTGACACTACTAGCACCATGAACTGAAGCTGCTAAATGGGCGCTTTCGACTCGACCAATCAAATTTTCTAATTCTTGTTGGAGAGCTAATGCATCTTTACTATCAATCGGTCGATTAGAATCGGGTGTGACATCTAAACGCACTGCTTCTTGCAGTTGTTCAATGGCCTCTGGGAAATTTTGGGGTTTGACTTTGGGGACAGGTTTGGGTGCTGTGCTTGTCAGTCTTGGTTTTTGAGGTTTCACCCGTGCGGGAGTGGTTTTTTTGGCAGAAATTACCCGTTTGGGCTGGTTTCGTGAATTGGCTAAATTAGGTTTTTTGGGAGGAATTATCTGTTTGGGTGGATTGGTGTTGCTCAATCGTGAGGTTTGAGTTCTTGGTGGATTTGCGGTAGTAGCAGGACAGTTTGGCGCATTTCCTGGGACTGTTGTGGTTGGCAATTTTAGATAACGATTTAGTGCTGCTTTTAACCAAAAAGTATCTAAATCTGCGGTTGAAGCTGTATCTGTTCCTAAGCGCCAGCCTAAAAAAGTGGATTGCTCGGTTGTTAGTACTGCGGCCGCATGATCTGGGGAATTCCAAACAGCAGCTATTTGAGTATGAAGATGATCAGGAATCATCACAGCACCGACAACTTTACCAAAGAGTTCTTTGCTGGTTGCCCATTCCTGGGGATTAGTTTTTGCTGGTTGTAACTCTTGAGCCGCATTCAAGCTAAATCCCCAATAACCTCCTAGCAGAGTTCGCAACAAATGGCGCACTCCCGGTGTTGATAAACTAGCTACGGGACCACTAGCAATTAAGCGTCCACCCCGATTCATCCATTCTTTGAGTGCGATCGCTTGTACTGTCGTTAATGTCTCTATATTTGCCAACAACAACACCTGTGGCTTTCCTAAATCCGCCACATTGTTCACACTACCCAAGGGTATTACACAATATCTTACTCCTACAGTCTCTAAGCGTTTGGTAATCCCTATCCATTGATTGGCATTATCTTGGCTTTTGACTACGCTCAATACAGCTGCTTCTGTCACCGCTTTTGCCGGCAACATCCCCCCCAAATTCCCAGTTAAAAAATTAAAATTTAAAAAAAATAAGCTTGCTATTGTAATTTTTTGTCTGATATTATTCCTAACTTTTTTTTCGTGATTTTTCACGAGTTATTCCTCACAAATTAGTAGATACAGCACTTCTCGATGTTATGAGGTACAAAACCCCACCCGCAACCCCCTCCCCGCAAGCGATGAGGGGGCTATGATGTACCTCATATGATTGGAAACCGCTGTAAATACAGAGAGCTAAATGGTGAGAATAGATAATAACTTATTTAGGCAATCCCAAAAAATAAATTATCCCATTTTATGAGGATTGGTAGTTTGTAGGGTATGTATAGCCCTGCATGGCTACGCTAGAGCGACAGCCTAATACCGTTGATACAAATGGACAGACGCGGAGAGAGGGTGACACGGGGACGCGGAGAAGTCGGGACGGGGAGAGAGGGTGACGCGGGGACGCGGGGAAAATTAAGAATTACCTGTTCCCTGTTCCCTGTTCCCTGTTTACGAATTACGTATCCCTAGCGGGACCGTAGGTACTATTACGAATTACGAATTAATCAATACAGGTATTGATTAAATCCTCAACTCCTGCAACTGGGAATATTTCTGTATTCAGTTGACGAGCTACTTCCTCCACAGTCATATCATCTAAAAAAAGCAATTCCCCATGTTTGAGCATGACACTAGGTAATAAAATTCCCTCTCCTAAATCTTGCCCTTTTAAGTGAAAGAGTAAATCATGTCCCGTGATTAATCCCGTCACACTGATATTTTGTCCCCAATAATCGCTATATAAAGCACGCATATTTACCTCTAACCCTTCCACAGCATTTAACTGTTTAACTATCGGTTGAAATGCTTTTTCAACAGCGTTACCTACAACCCAAGTCAGTTTTCTTTGGGGAGATACTTTTGGCGGTAATAATTCCTGAGCAGCATGGGTAAATTGCTTAACAAATAAGCGAATAGAACCAACACCATTATCAATTTGCGGATATTCCTCATATTCCGCTTCGCTTGGTAATTCTTCTCCAGCAATTAAAAACCATTCATCGGCTAACCAAGCTACACTGGAACCGAATTTTTGCCGAAATTCTTGAGAAAGCAATTTAACTTGAGAAATCACTTCCTGGGCTTTTTCCCGCGTCACTGGGGTCAGTTCATCTTCTTGGGGACGAAAACGAGTTAAACCAACAGGAACCACGGCTATTGATGCCACAGCAGGTATTTCCCCAGTATGAAAAGATGTTAAATCTCGTAATGTTTGTTCTAGATGTTTCCCATCATTTATTCCTGGACAAACTACTACTTGAGCATGAATTTGTAATCGTCTTTCTTGAAACCATTTAAGCTGTTGTAAAATTTGCCCCGCACGGTTATTTTTCAACAGTCTAATTCTCACTTCTGGTTCTGTCGCGTGAACAGAAACATATAAGGGAGATAACCGCATTTGTTCAATTCGTTGCCATTCTTTTTCTGGCAAATTTGTCAGAGTTAGATAAGAACCATACAAAAAGCTCAAACGATAATCGTCGTCTTTGAAATACAAGCTAGAACGTTTACCAGGTGGTTGTTGATCAATAAAGCAAAATGGACAACGATTATTACACTGAATTAAACCATCAAATAAAGCAGTTTCAAATTCTAGTCCCAAGTCGTCATCATAATCTTTTTCAATTTCAATATGATGAGTTTTTCCTGTCGCATCTAAAACTTCTAGTTCTAAAACTTCATCAGCGCATAAAAACTGATAATCAATTAAATCACGGGGAGGTGTCCCATTAATAGTAACAATCGCATCTCCTGCATCAAAGCCAATTTCGGCAGCAATTGATTCAGGAAGCACCTTGGTAATTTTGGCAGGATGAATAGTAGTCATTGGTCATTGGTCATTGGTCATTGGTCATTGGTCATTGGTCATTGGCCAGTTATCCGGTAATTCTGAATTTTATCCGTGTCCCTGCGTCTCTTAATTCGTAAGTGTAAGCATTCAACCTTGCCAACCGGCGGCAATTGCTAATAAGATAGCACTGCCGAAGGCTAATCTGTACCATACAAAGATCAAAGTGTTTTTGGTTTGTAAGTACCGAATCAAAAAGGCAATTGATAGGTAGGAAAAAATAAAGGTGGAAATAATCCCAACAATTAACAGTAAAACAATGTTATCTGGCAATTCTTGAGCTTGAAACTGCTTGAATATTTTCAGACTTTTGTACAGGGTAGCAATAGTCAGAGTTGGAAAACCTAACAAAAATGAAAACTTAGCGGCTGTATCACGTTCTAGTCCTAAAAATAAAGCAGTTGTCAATGTCGAACCAGAACGAGAAACGCCGGGAATCAAAGCTAGAGTTTGTCCTAATCCTACTAAAACACCATCCCGAATTTGTAATGAATCGAATCCTCGCTTGCGAGTGCCAATTTTTTCGGCTAAAGCTAGTAGAATTGCCATGATAACTGACATTATAGCAATAATTAATGCACTCTCAGGTAAAACATCTTTCAAAAGAAAGCCAATAATTAATGCAGGCATTGTCCCTACTGCAATACCGACAGTAATTTTCCATTCTTCCCGTTCCCAGTCTTTATCCTTTAGTGCATTAATTGCACCTTTAATAATACTAGAAATCAGCGACCAAAAATACAACAAAATTGCGATAACGCTGCCAAATTGAATTGCATCGACAAAATCTTTAGAACCTAGTTCTTTCCAACCAAACACTTTTGTCACAATCAGCAAATGTGCGGTGCTACTGATAGGCAAAAATTCAGTAATACCTTGGACAATTCCCAAAATAAATGCCTGAATTAATCCGGCAATGAGATTAACTCCACCAGTTGCGGCTTCGGCAGGTATTTCTACTTGTAAAAGCTGTCCCCCAATAGGGAATAGCCAGTTTATACCAGTTGCTACAAAAATTGTCGCCATTAAACACGCTCCTAAAATAAATGTATAACTTGAGAAAATTATCCAAGTTTACCTCCCCATAGTCAGTTATTCCGGGTAACATCCTATATGCAAAAATATCTAGTATAATTAAAATGCCCCTAGGGGGGATGTTAATTAGAGGATTTTGGGGTGTGATATCTTAAGATAAGTAAAGTTTAGTAACGTATATTAAAAACATTGATTAATAATACATTGTCATCTTACGCAGCTTCTAACTCCGCTATTGATAGTGAGTTGCATTCTTCGGAAACTAAGCATAGAGGTATCAAAGAAATAGAGTCGAGGCTGTCTTTGTCTGCCTCTCTCCCCAGTGTCATAACGTGGAGACAAAGTTGGCTAGTGTTTGCGGCAGCAGTGTTGTTAGTATCTGTACCAGTATTTGTAGAAGCGCCGTTAGTGCGATCGCTACCCACACTCAGTGTAACCATGACAGGATTTTGGATTTGGCTGAGTTTGACACTAATGTCACGTCCGCAAACCTATCTCTGGGGAGATTTACTCTTAGGATTTAGCTGGAGTTGGTTAACAGGAGCGATTTACTGGGGTTGGTTACGTTGGGAACCCCTATGGCACTTACCGATAGAATCCATTGGGCTACCCTTTGCGATCTGGTGTCTGTGGCGAAATTGGGGCAAAGTCGGTAACTGGTTTTATCTAGGTTCTTTATTCGGTACAGTTTTAACCGATATATACTTCTATCTTGTAGACTTGATGCCCTATTGGCGGCAAATTATGAGAACAGACGTAAATGGAGCTTCACAAATCTTAAAAAATGCCTTAGCACAAGTCCAAACCCCTTGGGGAGAAGCTTGGGCAATCATTCTGGCCTTAGCCCTATTAACAGTCGGGATCATCTCTTTAGGTCAAAAGGAAAGGCACTGGTACGCCTTTAGTGGCGCAGTTTTGAGTACAATTTTAGTAGATAGTCTGTTTTTGTTAGCGGCAGTAATTGCCTAAAATTATCAGCCAGTGAATGATCAGCCCTGAGAAAGGTGCAAGATTACCATTACAGATAAATTTTGGCAAAAGTAAAGTCGAACCCAAGAGCAGTAAATATTGTGGATATTAATAAGCTGTATATTAGTTTCTGATGACTGCTGTGTGTTGATTCAGCTAGCAGCTATCAACTAAAGGATGAAGTCAGAAGAACTAAGTACTTTATCAGCCCTAGAGTAATCACCAGGGTTGAAATCATACTTCTAACTTCTAACTTCCAGCCCGCATTTGAAAGCTTTTAGCTAAAAGTGTCGATTTCTGTTTAATGGAAAGAGGTAGAAAATCGTGAAAGGATTAGTACGTTTATTAACAGTGTTTAGTTTGTTGCTAGGTTGCTGGGGATTACTGGGAACTACTCAGATTGCCCAAGCAGCAAGTTTGGGCAATATAACCTTGCCGCAAGTACCAGTTTTGGCACTTGCACGCCAGAACCGGGCAGATGCCAAGCTAGGAACGGAATTTGGTAAAAAAATTGATTTGAATAATACCAACATTGCCGCTTTCCAACAGTATCCAGGACTGTATCCCACCCTGGCAAAGAAAATCATCAAGAATGCTCCTTACCAAAAAGTAGAGGATGTGTTGAATCTGCCAGGATTGAGCGATAGCCAAAAATCCAAACTGCAAGCCAATTTCGATAACTTTACCGTGACAGAATACGAGCCTAACTTCAACGAGGGAGACGATCGCATTAATAACGGTATCTATAGATAACTAAATGGGACTGGGGACTGGGAACTGGGGACTGGTGAGTCAGCGCGGTCTTGGGGGTTTCCCTCATGAGCGACTGACGAATCCCGAAGGGGGAACTGGGAAAAATTATTTAGATACTTTTTTCTATTACCATTACCCATTACCCACTACCCATTACCCATCACCCATTACCCAATGTCTCAGATCGATATTCCTAGCCAATTTGATGTTTTAGTAGTTGGCGCTGGTGCTGCTGGACTATACACAGCACTGTGTCTACCAGACTCCTTACGAGTCGGCTTGATTACTAAAGAAACAGTGACATTATCCGCCAGTGACTGGGCGCAAGGTGGCATTGCCGCAGCTGTTTCCCCAGAAGATTCACCAAAGCTGCACATTGAAGACACATTAAAGGCAGGAGCGGGTTTGTGCGATCCAAAAGCTGTAGAATTTCTGGCTAAACAAGCCCCTATCTGTATTCAATCCTTAATTCATTTGGGTGTAGCCTTCGACCGGCATGATCATAACTTGGCTTTCACTTTAGAAGCTGCCCATTCTCGTCCCCGTGTTCTCCACGCCGCAGATACCACGGGTAGGGAAGTAACCACAACTCTTACAAACCAAGTATTGCGCCGTCAGAATATACAAGTTATCCAGCAAGCTTTAGCTTTAAATTTATGGATAGAACCAGAAACAGGTCGCTGTCAAGGCATCAGCCTGTTTTATCAAGGTAAAGTTACATGGATCAGGGCTGGTGCTGTAGTTTTAGCAACAGGTGGCGGTGGTCAAGTATTTGCCCAAACGACTAACCCAGCTGTAAGTACAGGGGATGGTGTAGCGATCGCTTGGCGGGCTGGGGCTATCCTCCGTGATTTAGAATTTGTCCAATTTCATCCCACCGCTCTCACCAAACCAGGACGCTTTCTCATCAGTGAAGCTGTACGTGGTGAAGGGGCGCACCTTGTTGATAATGAAGGGCGACGTTTTGCTTTTGACTACCATCCAGCAGGTGAACTTGCACCGCGAGATGTGGTCAGCAGAGCCATTTTCAGCCATTTGCAACGGACATCCGCCGATTTGGCTACTGCCCATGTTTGGCTAGATATGCGCCCCATCCCCGCTGACAAAATTCGTCATCGCTTTCCCAATATTATTCAAGTTTGTCAGCATTCGGGTATTGATGTCTTCAATGAATTGGTTCCCGTCGCCCCCGCTGCTCATTATTGGATGGGTGGTATTTCCACAGATTTGCAGAATCGCACCAATATTCCTGGTTTGTACGCTGTGGGAGAAACTGCTAGTACAGGAGTGCATGGAGCTAATCGCCTAGCCAGTAATTCTCTGTTGGAATGTATCGTATTTGGGGCGCAGATGGCTGATTTAGATGATGAAGTCTTAAAAAAGGATGAACTGCAAAAATCAGAATTCCTCTCCCATTCTTCAACCTTGGTCTTATCTGAAGATGAGTGGCACAATCAACAAGCTCAACTAAAAGCTCTACGAGAAAAACTACCCCGTCTCGTCTGGCAAAATGCTGGTATTTGTCGGCAAGAATTAGGCTTAGAAAGTGCGATCGCTACAATTGAATCTTGGCAACAGGATTTTGCTAATTTACCTTTGAGTCAATTCTTGCAAAGTTTGCGTCCCACAGAACCCGCTAGTTTCAACTTACCTGATATTGAACAGCAGTTGCGACTTTGGGCAGAAACCCGCAATTTATTAGATGTAGCTTACTTAATTCTCAAAAGTGCTGCTTTTAGAACTGAAAGCAGAGGCGGACACTACCGTTTAGATTATCCTCAAACTGACCCAGATTGGCAAGTCCACACGATTGTCCAACATCATCACTGGAGTAAATCTCATAAACTTCCACCAGCTGATTGATTAACTTATACTCAAAACGGTTGAGACATGGACTTTTGTAAAATCACGAAAAACTTAGATTTGTAAGGGTTTAGCACTGCTAAACCCCTACCCGCAGAATCAAATAATTAAGCCGTGTTGAGTATAGCTGGCAGAAGTTTCTTGTTTTCTATTCCCTATTAAGAGTTCCCTGTTGTAAGAACTTTACCTAAAAAACTTGAAGTTCTGAGAACCTGTGTAACCAGTAATCTTCGCTAGTTCTGACAAGTTCTGCACGCCGCTATAGGTTTTACCATTGATGATCCAAGTGGGGAAGCTTTCAATTTTGGCGGCTTGACACAATTCTGGTTTAGCTTTGGGGCTGTCAGCAGCGCACTCGACCTTAACGTTATTATCGCTAATGATTTTGTAAGCTTCTTTCCCAAAGAGGAGCTTCTGTTCGTGGCAATGAGGACACCAGTAAGCGACGTATTCCTTAGCGCCAACTTTGACAAGATGCTCTGCTAAGGCTATTTCTGCTTCACCAGATGTGGTGGTAATTTCCCAACCAAATTCTGGTTTAGGCTCTACTTTGGGAATAAAAGTAATTTGCCCAGGTTTTCCAGGAGTTGCGTCGAGATTTCCATCTGGGGGATCGACCCCAGCATAAATCCCTAAAGTGCCAATCAGTGTTACCATTCCCACAATCAAGGCAGTAAAGAATATTTGCCCGATATCTTCCCAATCACGACCGATAATTGTCAGTACTAACATACTCAGGGAAAACAAAGCCGAGCCGATACAGTAAGGACAAAAAGCTTTGATTTGGGATGCCAGTATGTACATTAAGTAGGCGCTGAACACTGACATAGCGATCGCTCCCACCAACAGCAACCACCAAGTCAGATTTTCCAGTTGTTTGCTGTTTTTGTGATTTTCCTCTGAGTTTAATGCCAAAGGAGCCACAGCAAATATCAACATACTGATGTATGCCAACAACCCAAACAAAGCTAATGGCTGACCAAAAACCGTTGCCCAAGGGCTAGAAAGAACATCATTACAGCCCTTAACACCAGCTTGTGCCACACAAGCGGTACTGCCGCCTGTTAGCTTTTCAAAGGTGAGATAGCCTGTGATTAAGGCACCACATCCCGCGATCGCTGCAATGAATAGCCGCGACTTTTTATGAATCCAAGGAGTAGAACGACGGCGAATCATAAGTATTTAGTCAGGAGTCAGGAGTCAGGAGTCAGGAGGCAGGAGCAGGGGAAGCAGAGAAGAAAATATTCACTCGGTACTCAGTACTCGGTACTCGGTACTCGGTACTAAGAATGTAATTTCACTGAAGGAATGGATTTACTTTCACCTTTAGAGTTCCAACTGCGATGAGCAGCTTCCACAAATTGACTGACGCGAATTGGGTCAATGGGTTGCTCAATTTTTCCGTGACGTTTGAGAGAACTGGAAACAATTACACCATTTGCTGCCTGCATTAAGGTATCAATATTTTCCCAATTAGCTCCACTGCCAATAAATACTGGTGTCCCAGCCGCAGCCCCACAAGCCAATTCTAAATCTTCTAAGTTAGGAGGACTACCAGTTGCCCAACCAGATAAAATTACGGCATCGGCCAATCCTCTTTCTATTGTGTCTTTCACCGCTACTGTCAGATTAGGAGAACTTAAAGGACGGGCGTGTTTAACCAAAACATCAGCAAATATTTTTACATCAGACCCTAGTTCTCGCCGATAGCGGAGTAATTGATGGGCTTCTCCCTCAATTAATCCTTGGTCAGTAGCCATTACACCTGTGAGAACGTTGACCCGGATAAATTGGGCTTTGACACAACTAGCGATCGCCATGGCACTTTTGCCATCATTCCGCAGAACATTTAAACCTATAGGCAAAGTCACTAAATTCTGTATGCGTTGTACCACTACAGTCATGGCACTCACAACTGCTGGATCAACTTGGTTTTTGGTAAACGGTGCGTCGAAAAAATTTTCTACAATAATGCCGTCTACCCCTCCACTGGCCAGGGCTGTTGCTTCTTGTTCTGCGCGGTCAATCACCGCTTTCAGGCTACCTCCCCAACGGGCTGAGGTAGGCAGGGGTAGCAGGTGAACTACGCCAATGATTGGGGTTTGAGTTTTGAATAACTGATATAAGTCCACGTCTTTAACTTGCTAAGGCATTGTCCAGAGTTGAGAATTTTTTGACTAAAGACAAGAATAATTTGGTACATAGCATTAATTTACGTATAATATATTTTATTAGTTTACTATACGTATAGTAATACATTTTGACGCACCTTTTCCTTTTCCAGACTTCTACAAGAAGTCTATTAAATTTTAACCCCTTGTCATTGGGATGCTTGTAGCTTGCATATTTTATAACTTTAGGCTTCACTTAAGTAGTTCGCCGTAAATATTTGTCCTTGGAATCAGGTAGGGGGCTGCTCTTGCAGGAGAAAAATCAGGTTTTAGCCTAGTTCATATTTCTTTATTTAATTTGGTTTTTCTGGGGCTAATCTACTTAACTCTTTACTTTTCATTTAAAAGCTTCTATCATCAGCTTCTTAAATTTTTTAGGCGCAAGCCATACTGTGAGGCTAATTTGAATTTTTAACTCTATTGCCTCCTTCTGAAGGTGGAAATTGTCGTTCAACCTCCCATAAGATATGTTAAGATAGAACCTGGCTACAAGAGGAGTTTGCCACTCACAAGACGCAAGGCAGCTTCCCGTGGTTTAGGCATCTTGTCCGCGCATCGTCGTAGATCAAGCCTGAAGTATAGGGTAGCATTACTGCTTGATAGGCGTAGTCGCAATTGCGATTTCCCTGAGGGTAGCGACTTCTCAAAACCAGCCCTTTGGGCGGCTTCCCGACGGGTAAATTAACAACGCACACGCTCCGGTAGTTTAAAATACCACTAGGCGAATCGTTAAACAATATTACGAGTGTTATAAGTAAATAAAGACACTTGAATTTATCCTGGGAAACAGATTAATAAAAATATCATAGCATGACCTCTATATTCATAAATTAGGGTCATACGCCCACAGACAACCAATAGCAGTGGAAATCTGTCACTGCTGTGTCCTTATACAGGTGCGGGAAAAAAAGCGCCTACATATTGTTTGAGTAATGAGAAAAAAAACAGAGATTTTTTCAAAATATGGGTGATAAGCCAACAATTGCTATTTCTCACCTGGGCTGCGAGAAAAATAGAATTGATACAGAACATATGTTAGGACTGCTTGTAGAAGCAGGCTACGGTGTAGATACAAATGAAGAATTAGCTGATTATGTAATCGTCAATACCTGTAGTTTTATTGAAGCCGCCAGAGAAGAATCGGTCAAAACTTTAGTCGAACTGGCAGAAGCGAATAAAAAAGTCGTTATTACTGGTTGCATGGCGCAACACTTTCAAGAACAATTATTGGAAGAGTTGCCAGAAGCAGTAGCCGTGGTTGGCACAGGCGATTATCACAAAATTGTCAATGTCATAGAGCGGGTAGAACAAGGGGAAAGAGTTAAACTAATTAGCGCCGAACCAACCTACATAGCCGATGAAACGACACCGCGCTACCGGACAACAACAGAAGGAGTAGCTTACCTGCGAGTTGCCGAAGGATGCGATTATCGTTGTGCATTTTGTATTATTCCTTATCTCAGAGGGAACCAGCGATCGCGTACTATTGAATCTATAGTCGCCGAAGCCAAGCAATTGGCCAGTCAAGGGGTAAAAGAAATTATTCTGATTTCCCAAATCACTACAAATTATGGTTTGGATATTTACGGAAAGCCAAAGTTAGCGGAACTACTCCGCGCTTTAGGGAAAGTAGATGTACCTTGGATCAGAATGCACTATGCCTATCCCACGGGACTCACCCCAGATGTGATAGCGGCGATTCAAGAAACACCCAATGTTCTGCCTTACTTAGATTTGCCCTTGCAACATTCTCATCCAGAGATTCTCCGCGCCATGAACCGTCCCTGGCAAGGACGGGTAAATGATGGAATTATTGATCGCATCAAAACAGCGTTACCATCGTCAGTGCTGCGAACAACCTTTATCGTTGGCTTTCCTGGAGAGACTCAAGAGCATTTTGAGCATTTGCTAGAGTTCACAGAACGACACGAATTTGATCATGTGGGTGTCTTCACCTTTTCACCAGAAGAGGAAACCCCAGCCTACAGTCTACCCAATCAAGTTCCTTCAGAAGTGATGGTAGAGCGCCGTGACCGAATCATGGCACTCCAGCAACCGATTTCTCTCAAGAAAAATCAGCAGGAAGTAGGCAAAACTGTCGATGTCCTGATTGAGCAAGAAAACCCCGAAAGTGGAGAATTAATCGGCCGTTCCGGTAGATTTTCCCCAGAAGTCGATGGTCAAGTCTATATTAAAGGCGAGTCTAGGCTAGGAACCATCGTGCCAGTACAAATCCAAAGTGCCGATGCCTACGACCTATATGGTCAAATTGTCAATAGTAATTAGTCATTGGTCATTGGTCATTGGTCATTGGTCATATCGCTATGCCCCATGTACCAATTTACAAATAAGTATCGGCTTACAAGTCCAAAACTCACAATAAAATCTAGGAGAATTAATGAATCTTTCCTTTCAAGAACTAGGCATTTCCCAAGAACGTGTTGACAAACTAGAAAAAATTGGTTTTACCGAACCTACTAACATTCAAGCCCAAGCAATTCCTCAACTGTTAGCGGGTCGTGATGTCGTCGGTCAATCTCAAACAGGAACCGGCAAAACAGCAGCCTTTTCGCTGCCGATTTTAGAACAGCTAGATGTTAGCAAAAGAGCCGTACAAGCTTTGGTGTTAACTCCTACTCGTGAATTAGCAATGCAAGTTCACGATGCCATTTCCCAATTTATGGGTGATGATGGATTGCGGGTGTTGGCAATTTACGGTGGTCAATCAATTGACCGCCAAATGATGCAACTCAAACGTGGAGTTCACATGGTTGTCGGTACTCCTGGACGGGTAATCGACTTGTTAGACAGAGGCTGTTTAAAGCTCGACCAAGTGAAGTGGTTTGTCTTGGATGAAGCCGATGAAATGTTAAGCATGGGCTTTATTGATGATGTCATCAAAATCCTTTCCCAAGCTCCTAAAGAACGGCAAACAGCTTTATTCTCGGCGACTATGCCGCCATCGATTCGTCAATTGGTCAACAAGTTTTTGAACTCTCCGGCCACTGTTACCGTTGAGCAACCAAAAGCAGCACCCAATAAAATCAATCAAGTAGCTTACTTGATTCCCCGTCACTGGACAAAAGCCAAAGCTTTACAGCCAATTCTGGAAATGGAAGATCCAGAAACAGCGTTAATCTTTGTTCGCACCAGACGCACAGCCGCTGAACTGACAAATCAATTACAAGCTGCTGGTCACAGTGTTGATGAATATCATGGTGACTTGTCCCAACAAGCACGGGAAAGATTGTTGATCCGCTTCCGCAATCGTCAAGTCCGCTGGGTAGTAGCTACTGACATTGCTGCACGGGGATTAGATGTAGATTTGCTTTCTCACGTGATTAACTTTGATTTACCCGATAGCGTCGAAACCTACGTTCACCGCATTGGTCGGACTGGTCGTGCAGGTAAAGAAGGAACAGCAATTTCCTTGGTACAATCCTTTGAACGGCGCAAGCAACAAGCATTTGAACGTCATAACCGCCAACAGTGGCAAGTGCTGACGATTCCCACAAGAGCGCAAATTGAAGCCAGACACATTAAGAAATTGCAAGAACAGGTAGCAGACGCTTTAACAGGTGAACGCCTAGCTTCATTTTTACCAATCATCAGTGAATTGATTGAAAAATATGATGCTCAAGCGATCGCAGCAGCTGCTTTACAAATTGCTTACGATCAAACCCGTCCCGCTTGGCTGCAAACAGAGGTGGATCTTCCCGTAGAGGAAGGCCCAGCCCCCAAACCCAAGCTCAACAAGCGTCGTGATGGTGGTGATTCCTCAGAGCGCAATTCTGGAGGCAATCGCAACCGTTCATCTTGGTCTAAATCAGACAACAACGGTGATGAAGACAGACGTGGCAGTGTGAAGCCCAAATTACGCACAGGCCGCCGTGAATCTTCACCTACCCCTAACAATCACAAGTTAGGCTCACCCACAGGCAGAGAATAGACCGATTAGTTCAATTTTGGATTTTGGATTTTAGATTTTGGATTAAAAATATAGGAATTGAAGATTTTTCCTCATCTAAAATCGCCAATCTAAAATCTAAAATTGTCTCAGGGGCGGGTAATTTTTTCTAGCTCGCCAAATTCATCATCAGTCATTTTCCAACCCAAAGCGCCAACATTCTGTTTTACCTGTTCGGCGTTTTTAACTCCAGCAATGGGAATAACGTTCCCCTGAGCAATTAACCAGTTAAGGGCTACTTGGGCGGGGGTGCAACCATATTTTTCACCAATTTTCCTTAATAAAGATAAAACTGGGGCAATTTTATTTAAACCAGCTTGACTAAATTGCGGGTCTATGCTTCTTGCACCTGTGGGCTTGTAGGCGGTGGTATATTTGCCTGTTAGCAGTCCTTGAGCTAAGGGACTGTAAGCTAAGATTGTTACACCTAACTCACGGGCAGTTGGTAAAATACCGTTAGTTTCGATTTGTCGTGTTAGCAAAGAATAACGGACTTGGTTAACGGCTAAGGGTACACCCCTTGCGGCTAAGATTTTATGTGCTTCTTGCATTTGTGATGCAGAATAATTACTGACACCTACTGCACCGATTCTGCCCCGCGCCACTTCATCTGCGAGGGTATTCATCAGAGTTTCTTGACTTAAAAAGAAAGCAAAAGGCCAATGAACTTGGTATAATTCTATTCTCTCAACTTGGAGACGTTGGAGACTGGCGGTTAAAGCCTCAGATACAGATTTACCATCCCAACGCCAAGGTAAAGGTCCAAACTTCGTCGCAATTTGTACCTGTTGGGTGGTTTGTTTCATGAACTTTCCTAAAAACTGTTCTGAAAGTCCTAAACCGTAAACTTCCGCTGTATCAAAGAAAGTCACACCAGCATCTAAGGCTGCGGTAAAAGCTGCTTGCAACTGTTCTTCCCCGTAACCATCGCCATAATTCCAAAATAGTTTATCACCCCAAGCCCATGTTCCTATGCACAGGGGAGGAACAGCTAGACCATTTTTTCCTAATGTGATGCTTTCCATTTTGCTAAAATTATATTTACATTTCTTTACTTTCTTAGTCTACCGAAAATTAAGGGGTTAGAGCCTCTGGAGCGAGACGCTACGCGAACGCCCTTCTAGGGCGACTTTGTTCTAAAAATCGTAATACAATCAAATTTCCAGAATAATTGTAGCTTGCTTCCCGTTCGCAAAGCGTGCCGTAGGCATAGGGTACGCAGATAAACGCAGATAAACGCAGATAAAGGCGGATAAATTCATGGATTTTATGATTCTGTACAGCCTCACATAAAATTGGTATTGGCTTCAAGATGTTCTAGCTGAAGATTTTGATTAGAAGGGATAATATCTGGTAAACGATAGAAAAAAGTAGCTATGGCAATTGGTGATACTTATAATAACCAAAATCAATCTCTAGCTCTCCCAAAGGTCAACATTTTGACCATGTTCCGGCTAGGATTGTTTCAAATGGGGTTGAGTATGATGTCTATCTTGACTCTGGGGGTACTTAACCGAGTCATGATTCAGGAAATCGCAATTCCGGCTACATTGGTGGCTTTGGTGTTAGCATTACCTTCATTTGTGGCACCAACGCGGATTTTGTTTGGGCAAATGTCCGATTCTAAACCGTTGTTAGGTTATCATCGCACAGCTTATGTGTGGGTGGGAGCGGGAATATTTGCGATCGCTGCTTTTTTAGCGGTACAAGTAATGTGGCAGTTAAATGCCGCTAGTATTGGTGATAGGTGGACATGGACTACCCAAACAATCGGTTGGACAGCAGTTCTAGGTTTAGTTTTCGCAGTTTATGGACTGGCCATTTGTGCTAGTGGTACAGCATTTGCAGCTTTATTAGTTGATATCTCCGAAGAAGACAACCGTTCCCAAGTTGTCGGTATTGTTTGGTCAATGTTAATGGTAGGGATTATAGTTGGGGCAGTTATCAGTTCTAGCTTATTAAAGCAATTAACCACAGACGCACCTATAGAAACTTTACAAGCGGCAATAAATAGATTATTTCTGATTGTTCCCGGAATAGTTTTTTGTTTAGCAATTGTCGCAACTGTGGGAGTAGAAAAAAAATATTCCCGTTTTTTCAACCGTTCTACTCCAGGAAACCGAGAAGATAGTATTACTTTAAGTGGTGCGTGGAAAATCTTAACAGCTAGTCCGCAAACAGGCTTGTTTTTCACATTTTTATTAGTGATGACTATCAGCTTGTTTATGCAAGATCCCATTTTAGAACCTTATGCAGGGCAAGTCTTTAAAATGCCCTTAGCGGAAAGTACCAAACTTAATGTTTTTTACGGCACAGGCATCTTGATTTCCTATGGTATCACAGGTTTTTTCATTGTCCCTCGTTTGGGTAAACGCAGAACTATAAAACTAGGTTGTATTTTAGTAGCATTTGCCGCTTTATTACTGGGGTTTTCAGGATTTTCTGCAAATCCATCTGTCCTGAAATCAACTTTAGTTTTATTTGGTTTAGCTACCGGTTTTGTCACCACCGCAGCAGTTAGTTTAATGCTAGATTTAACAATTGCCGAAGCCGCAGGTACGTTTATAGGTGCTTGGGGACTAGCTCAGTCTATATCAAGAGGAATTGCTACTGTAATTGGTGGTACTGTCTTAGATGTGGGGCGCAGATTGTTACCAGATAGCTTAGTATTAGCTTATGGTTTGGTATTTGCCTTAGAAGCTACGGGAATGTTGGTATCAATTTTGTTTTTGAATCGTGTCAATGTGACAGAATTTAAAACCAACACCAAACAAGCTTTAGCTTCTGTTCTTGAAAGTGATTTAGATTAATTCATAATTCGTAATTCGTAATTACTAACTGTTCCCTGTTCCCTGTTCCCTGTTCCCTGTTCCCTAACTAATAACAAATGAACGATTTTTGGAATACGATTTTAGACTTTGCAGAAACCACTACTATCAGAGTGGGAAAACAATTAATGCAGGATTTTGGACAAGTTCAAGCTTCGCAAAAAGCTGATGGTAGCTTGGTAACAAAATCAGATAAATGGGCAGATCAAGAAATTAGAGATGCCATTGTTTCTACTTTTTCAGGTTATGGCATTTTGAGCGAAGAAAGTGATCAAACTTTTCCTGATACAGAATGGTGTTGGGTAATCGATCCTTTGGATGGTACAACCAACTTTACCAGGGGAATTCCTATTTGGTCGATTTCTTTGGGTTTACTTTATCGAGGAGCGCCCATTTTTGGCTATGTTTACGCGCCTCCATTAAATCAAGCCTTTCACGGATTTTGGGCGGGTTCATCAGGCTTAACAACGCCAACGGGAGCATTTTTAAATAATCGTCCCATACATACAAGTAGTGATACTCCGAGCAAAAACCACTTTTTTAACCTTTGTTCTCGCAGTACGGGAATAATTCAACCGGGTTTTCCCTGTAAAATTCGGATGTTAGGAGTTGCTAGTTATAACTTTCTCACCGTCGCGACTGGTGCGGTTTTGGGAGGAATTGAAGCGACACCCAAGGTTTGGGATATCGCAGGTGCTTGGGTAATTGTTCAAGCTGCTGGAGGTACGTGGGTATCTCTCAATTCTGAGCCTTTTCCATTATCGCCGGGAATAGATTATAGCGATCGCTCTTTTCCGACAATGGTTGTTAGTAATTCAGATTTAGTGACCGTATTTACACCGTTTCTAGAAAGTGTAAAATTTTGACAGCTAACAACTGACAACTAACAAAATTATGAAAGGACTTTGGCTAGAAAATAACCAATTACAATTACGCACCGATATTCCTATTCCTGAACCACCACCGGGAGAGGCTTTAGTGCGGGTTTTACGGGCGGGAATTTGTAATACTGACTTAGAATTAATTAAAGGTTATTATCCCTATACTGGTATTATCGGCCATGAGTTTGTTGGTGTGGTGGAAGCAGGTGCAGATAATTTAATTAATCAAAGAGTAGTCGGTGAAATAAACGCCGCTTGTGGTTATTGTCGCTTTTGTCGTCGAGGACAACCAACTCATTGTGAAAATCGCACAGTTTTAGGTATTTTTAACCGCAATGGTGCTTTTGCTGAATACCTTTGTTTACCGATTGAAAATTTGCATCCAGTCCCAGAAAATGTTTCCACAGACGCAGCAACTTTCACCGAACCTATAGCTGCTGCTTTGGAAATTCAAGAACAAGTAAAATTATCGAAAGATGACCGAGTTTTAGTAGTCGGAGATGGAAAATTAGGACAGTTAATAGCGCAAACTTTAGCGTTAACTGGTTGCGAATTATTAGTAGTGGGAAGACACAAAGATAAATTAGCTAATTTAGCAGCGAGAGGAATTAAAACTGGTTTAGTTGATACTGTCACCGATATATATTTTGATATCTCTGTTGATTGTACAGGAAATCCCGAAGGATTTTCTACTGCTCGTCGGGCTTTACGTCCTAGAGGTACGCTAGTTTTAAAAAGTACCTATGCTGGTAATCTTAGCCTAGATGCTTCCTCATTAGTGGTAGACGAAATCACCCTGATAGGTTCTCGTTGTGGACCCTTTACTCCAGCATTGGAGTTATTAGCTACAAAACAAGTGAATGTAGAAAAACTAATTGATGCTCATTATGCCCTAAGTGAAGGTTTAGCTGCTTTTGAAAAAGCGCAAACTAAAGGAGTTTTAAAAGTGTTATTAGAGATGAATTAGCAAATCATGGAAAATCTTACATTGATTCTGCACCATGCGTAACTAGACGTTTAAACAAAGTTGCTGACCAACCAGTTTCTTTAAGAACCGCATTGGTAGAAACTTCTATATAAGATTGTTCAATAAATGCCAAATCAATCATGCAAATTTTGCTCAAAGCATTTTTTAATTCCTCTGATTTTCCTTCTGTTTTGAGTTTTTTACCGACTTCATTAACTACGGTAGCCATCGCTGGAATTATATGCTGGGGCTGGATTCCCACCTTGACATGAACAATGCCAATTTGCCAACGACGTTGAGAATAGCCAGCACCCCAATCATCAATTCCTGTAAACATTTCATGAAACCAGTGAACGAATGTTTCACGTAAGCGATGAATTCTTCCTTCGGTTTGATTTAAAATGGCATTCATTTCTTCATCACGTCCTAAATACGCATAGAAATGATCTGCCATTTCTGCGGCAATTTCTAGTCCCCAATCTGCATTTGATTTCAGAATATCTTTATCTTCCTTGGTAAAATCAAATCTGTTTACCAAGGTATTCATGAAAACGAGAGGATCTATAGCCATAATTAGTTCTTTTTCCTTTGTCAGTTAAAAGTTACGCGCACCTAATTGGGTGCTATACAAACAGATGTGCTTTTGATCAGCTACTACTGTCTGGTGTTAATTTAACCGACAAAGTTGAGGAACTTGTGAGATTTGCAACAATTGGACGATCTTGCAAAATTAACTTCCTACGTGGAGAGAGGGGACAGGGAACAGGGAACAGGGAACAGGAAAAGAATATGTGTAATTTATTCTGCCTAATTACTTATTTGTGGTATTTCTGAGGAGAATCAACTACTGGTTTTGTAATTCTGTCAATCCTGATTCTGATCTTTATATCTGACATTCTGCAAGTCTAGACGTGAGAGAAGATACCCCCTTCATAGCAAAAAAAAGCCTCCAAACTTCGTATTCCATCCACAAAACTTCGACAGGGAGGTGTCCTTTTGGTGCTGTTATGTCAAAAGTAATATCAGCGTAGTATAACCAATTTCCCTCTTTCTTCCATCCTACCTTTTCCCCGAAGCCTTCCATTATTGTTAAGTGATAATCCATGATTCTACCCCTTCCACCCAAACCTTCATAAATCTTTTTCTGAACTGAAAACCCAAACCTTTCATTGCTATATTTTAGCCACAAATTGTCAATAGTACGGAGGTCTTCACAAGGGAAATTATCAATAATTCCAGTATCTAACCAACCATCTTCTTCTCGTTTTCCGACACACAACATTACCCGTTTTGTTTCTTGATCTGCTTCTTTCCATTTCCCTGCTATGAGTAAGTCACGCAGTATACTGTAGTCCATTCCTACTACTGATTTTAATTGCATCCTGTAAATCCTGATTCTGTCTAATAATGCCTTGATGGTACAAGCTCCCGGATTTGTCTATGGGGGAAATCCAAAATCTAAAATCTAAAATCGAATGATCGGAAAATAATCATTAATTTGAGTGATAATCTTTACAATTAATTGCTTCTTCTGTGTTGGCAATATATGGATTTACAGTACATTTAAGACGATAATTATTGGTAAAAAACTGGCAATTATGACAGGGTATTTGGTGCATCTTTTTAGCAGTTTTCACAGTGTCTTTTGTCGCTGTCCATAAATTCACAAACACCAAAATAATCATTGTCCAAGCGATGACAAAGCAAACCGGAATCAAGAATGGTTGTAGCCCATGAATGAGTAAAGATATAAGATTTAACACGGTCTTTACTAGTACAAGTGAGGAGTTAGAAACTAATATAACTCCTAACTCCTCATTGATCACTTCTAGCTAAAGATATATTAATAGGACTTACGCACTGTACAAATCAATCGTGATATGCGTTCACTAAAATACCTTATTTCCGGCTGCAATTAATTCTATTTTTGCCGATAAATCAACCGTGGGGTAGGGGTAAAGCGCAGTGCTAAACCCTTACGATAAATGTGTTTTTCACGTCTACACATATTTGATGTTTTTTGTCAATGCGTAAGTTCTAATTAAGTTAAATTTCAACATTCCCAGTATCAATACAAGTGGGATATTAGCTTGATATTAGACATCATCATGTCTAAGGTTTTTGTCAATTTACCGCATCTTTCACTTTTCGCTTCTTTAAGAAACTAGACATAAATGGCCGCTCAAAGAATAAGTAAAACCAATAAGCGATAATCAGTGACATTACCGTACCTAGTAAATAAGATCCTGCTGCAAACATATCTGGGGAAATTGGCAGGTAAAACAGGAAGTAACGTACCAACACCAAGACTGGACCGTGAATTAGATATAGACTATAGGAAAATGTACCAAGTGCGATCGCTAAAGGATGTTGTAATACCCGTAGCACTAAGGATGGCTGTTTTCCCTCAACTATCGAGTTGGTTATGGAAATAAATAAACAAGCGAATGCCAGCCCAGCAAAACTTTGATTAATCCATATATGCAATCCTAGTCGTCGCCATTCGGTTATAAAAGCAATACAAGTAAAAATAATAGCCAACCAACCCCAAGGTAAAGAATTTCTGATAGCTACTAGCTTGGGTTTTTGAGAAAATCCAATATCTGCTGCTGCCATTCCTAAACAGAATACACCTAAAAGCCAAGGATTAGCTGATTCAAATAATCCATTGAACACAAATACAGGTGTTAAACCAATTAAAAAGGCAATAATGACAACTACCAATAATCCAAACCGTCGCCATATAGGTAGCAACAATAGCGGAAACAAAAAGTATATCTGCCATTCTGTAGCTACAGTCCACATAGGTGGGTTAATGGTCAGATATGAGCTACCGTCGAGATTATGAATGATTAGCAAATGAAGCAAGAAATCAACAAAAGAGAATTTAGGTGAAAATGAGCCGAGACCTGCTACTTCATTCCATTGAAAACTAGTAAATTTCTCGAAAATAAAGACAACTGCTGCTAACAGCAGACAGATAAATAAAACCATGTAGTAAGGAGGTAGAATTCGCCGCGCCCGCCTCTTAATATAATTTATGAAACTTCCTGATAGTTGACCATTTTCAGAACGTGCTACTGGCAGCATCAAAACATAACCAGAAAGAACAATAAAACTGATGACGCTAAAAGCTCCATATTTCATAGCTCTAACAAAAAATGACCAAGATTCAGGCAATTGATCCCCCATTGCTGGTTCAACATGAACAAGTACAACATATAGAGATGCTAATCCCCTAAGTCCATCCAAATAAGGTAAATGTAATCTTTTTTCAGGATATTTTTCTATGGTTTTATTCATTCAATTAATCTCCTATTATGTTTTTGTTGGTAGATACTTTCACCTCTGACTTACGCTATAATTTGGGTTGATGATGCTCAACTTTTCTCTTATATTTTGTTACTCAAAATTGGCATTAAACTAGTAAATATTCACCTGTATGCAGAGAAAATTACCCAGGCGAATCTTTTAAAAACCTAGCTTTAAGTTAACAAAGGTGAGTCTGTAAACTTGACAAGTTCTTTACCATCACGACTTTTAATTACTCGTGCAGGTATGCCCACAGCTACGGAGAATGGAGGAATATCTTTAGTAACAACAGCACTAGCACCAATTACACTACCTCTACCGATAGTGACACCATCTAATACTTTCACTCCATCTCCTAGCCAACAATCATCCTCAATCACGATTCCCTTCCGAGTACTACCTTGGGATTTAATTGGCTTCGTCGGATCTGTAAAGTTGTGATTATTGGCGTATATTGCAGTATGGGCTGCTATTAAACAGTCTTTGCCAATTTTAACGTCTCCAGGGCCAGCAATACAAACGCTAGGTCCAATAAAAGTATCTTGTCCAATATAAATACAAGTGTTATCTAACGCCCCTATGAGAACATTACGCTCAACAATAACTCCATCTTCTAGATGAATTATATTGTTTTCATGCCCTTTTCCATCTATACGAACACCTTTGAAAATATACACTCCATTACCAATTTCAATAGCATCAGTGCTAATAAATTCAACACCATCTTGAATATAAACTGAGCTACCTATGCGAGAAAAAATAGCGCGATATAGCAAGTTACGTAATTTTACACCCCCAAAAATTGTGGGAATGTCGCCTAAAAAAGTTGTAAAAAAAAGTTGTTTAAGCCGCTTCAATTTTGAAGAATGTTTCCAGTTATTCATGACTCTATTACTGCTAACTAAAGTGTGATGGCGATTTGCAGAATTGTAAAATGCCTAAGGCATCCTGTATTTGAGTCTTGCTGTGTACCATATATATTCCTGTATTTGCATTTTGATATTGCAGATCAATGGAAAAATAATATGGCTAATATGAAGTTTTTCAAACATTTGAAAAACCCAAAGCAAGTTTTTAAGGCTAGAAGCTATTAAATACAGGTATTATTTAATTGTTAGACATAGCTTATACAAGAAATGCTGTATTTATTGGCCAGCAAATTCTGCAATTACAGCAGTTTGCAACTCTCTGAGTTCTGCTGCATTATTTCCTATATGTACTGCTTGGAAATTAGAAAAAATACTTTCTTAAATTCGGAACTAATGAATACTGAGGCTTAATGCTTTACCGCAACATCAAATTCCTAACTATTGCTGCATATAAGTTAGCAATTTGACAAGCTATTATGATTCAGATATTCAGTTACCAAATATTAAAGTATTTATTTCAATTCAATTACATCTGTTTAAGCTATGCCAAAGTAGGCGTGACATTTTCTCACTACCATCAAGATGTAATTGTCGAATTAATCATGAAATTTCCAAGCAAGTACAAGCACGTAAAATTAGGGTGGAGTGTCTCCAACTTCCGCCATCACGTTGAAGTTAACCATCGGAGCAAACAAATAAATACTACCCCGATTACTATAACGGCTTCCTTGCAGCCTATTTTTAGAATCTGCCGCTGTTGTAATCATGATATGCCAATATGATTTACTTATGCACTCTTTGTATAGAACGCCTTGATAGTGACATAAATAATGTTCTTCTACCATCCTAAAAGAGACTTAGAAGATTAATGTAAAGTAACAGTAAAATTTAACGATAAATCATGAAGATTTAAAAAATAAACATAGTTTTATAATTGGTAATTTCTTAACTTAAAGCTATCAATGATACTGCCAAATAGTTGATATTAATTAAATAGATAACCAAATAATTGCGGTTCTGCACTAGTATTCAGTTTAAGTTTTAGGTAATTTTAGTGTTAAATTAAGTAGCCTACACTGCCAACACAGCGGTAAATAAAGCGGTGCGTTAGGAACGCACCTGATGGTTAAACGCCGGCGTGACCTAATGCAATACCTGTTACCAGCATTCCTAGTACCAAGAACGGTTGGGCGCTGGCTTGATATTTGACATCATTGGCTATGGGGTCACGGAGAAAATACATATCTTGGAAAGTGATTTGGGGGATGATTAATAATACGAGAATTGCTGCATATAAATTCTCATGAATACTCACCAAATAACCTGCGACCAAACCTTGAAATAAGTCAATCATGACGACACAAATCAAAGCCGCAGTTTGCACTCCAAACATGACTGGTAATGATTGTAATCCTAATTGGCGATCGCCTTCCACACTCTTAAAATCATTGACAATGGCAATACCTAAACCTGCCAAACTGTAGAACAGAGTCAGAATTACAATTTTCCAATTCAATTCTCCAAATAAAGCATGACCAGCCCACCAAGGTAAAGCAATGTAACTTGCACCTAAAGCATAGTTTCCTAACCAACCATTTTGTTTTAATTTTAATGGTGGTGCAGAATAGATATAGGCGATGAAAGTACCAAAAATAGACAACAGTAAAACAGTAGGAACTGGATGACCTGCCCATAAATCTAAGGTGTAGGCTACACCATATCCTAGTAATAGTAAAACAATGAATTGGCTAATTACTTGCTTTTCAGAAATTGCCCCTGAAGGGATGGGACGGTAAGGTTCATTAATAGCATCAATTTCCCGGTCGTAATAATCATTGATGGTTTGGGTATAACCTGTCAACAAGGGACCAGAAAGTAACATACAAAGGGCAGACTTCAAGACATTTTCTAAAGTCCAAGTGTAGTTACCAGAAGAAGCCGCACCGCAGACTACACCCCAAATTAGGGGAATCCAGGTAATCGGTTTCATCAATTGCAAGCGAATTTTCAAAATAGAAGTTTCCCCAGCACTTGCACCTTTCATTCCCAGCAATTGCCGAGTTTTCGCATTGCGGTCTTCTGTGATTGTTACTTCTTGACTTGTAGATTTTACAACCTCATTCGGCTGAGGATTTTGGTTAATGGGAGTTGATTCAGACATAAGGTGTGATGGGTGATCAATAGCTTTCAGTGGTCAGCAGTCAGCTAATAAGTTACAGGTTAGAAGTAAAAAATGTTGGAAAAAAGAGAAAACTAGCTGATAGCTTCTTCCTCAAACGAAATTATCAAATAACTATTTTGAAACTTTGCGCCAGTGACAGGTTTACCACTTAGAGCAGGAGGGAGGAAGATATTACGCCTTTGATCTCCGGCTTCTACTGTTACCTCTGGACCCTGTTGAGTGAGTTTGACTTGTTTTTTGTCAAACCCAGGCAAAAATAAGCGTACTTGGCGATTATGTACGTCAATTTCAATTGGTTTGTTAGCTTGTAATGCTTGCTCGACAAAGTTGGGTAAAGCATCTATGAGAGGTTGCCATTCTCCATTGAAGACATCAGGAACTATGGTCACAGGTAGAGGTGCAAATTCTTCGGATAAATTGATATTTTTTTCCCTAGCAACCAAGATTGCTCCACCAATAATTAAACCAACTTGTTGGGCGCTTCCCCAAAGATAACGGGAATTTGCTACATCAATGGGATCTGAGGTTGTCACCAAAAAAGCGGCGACACGCTGGGGATTAGCTAAAGCAGCTTTACCTCGTTCGAGAAAATTATTAACTTGGTTAGTGGGTAGGGGGGAGTCATCAGTCGTCCAATTAACATTAAAAAGACTGCTGATTAAGGGTTGAAGAAAGGGAGATTCTGTAATTGTTTTCCCTAAATCGGAGTTAACAAATAATTGCCGAAATCTTCGTACATACCAACTTAAAGATTCTGCCAATCCCAACATTCGCAAGGTGGAGGCATCACCTGTGCCATCGTAGATAATCGCGTCATATTGGCCACTGGCATCATATTCACGAATAGCATTGAGAATCAAGGCGTTATCCATGCCTGGTAACACTATCGGTTCTTGCCCATAAACCTCTTTAAAAATAGGTGTGCGGAGGTATTGAGTTTCCAATTTTTTCAATTCGTCCCAGTTGCGTTCTAGCAGTACAGATGCTTGAAACTGTACTGCTTGCAGATTGGGAGAGATTTCTTGGGGATCTGGAGTCAGAGAAGTATTGAGGAGAATTGGCAATGTTGGATCTGCTAGTCCTGCTAGGAGTACCCGTTTACCTTGTGTTGCCAAACTAATGGCTGCGGCGATCGCTATCTTACTGCGAGTGATGCCGTTTTTGCCTAAAAATGTCAGTATCAAGGCCATTACTCGATTTCCAATTACTGCCTATCTTTTCAATTACAACTTAGCACTCAACCAATCCTGTTCGCCTCTGCTATAAGTTGTTTCAACTAGGCTGGTTTGATTTCATCTTCAAAAAACCAGGTGGCTGAGTTGTCATCAAACTTCACCACCACACCAATTCCGCGACCATCGGTGACTTTATAACCTTCGATCATGCCGACTTTTCCTAGTTTTTGAGCGATAGTAGAGGATACGCGATCGCGCAAACGAATGACCTTAACTTTCTGTCCGATTTCCATGTCTAGTTACAATGCAATAAACCAAATCTCAGTGTAGCGGAATCTGGCACTCAGTTTTCACTGCTCATGGCTTAAAATTAAATCAGTAAGCAAGTAGGTATACCAGAAATGTTTGTTACAGACCAACAGCTAGAACAACAAATGCCCGATGCGACTCGTTTGTTAAGTGATGAGCCGGAACTTGAGGCAGAACGACAGTTAGCAGCCGAAAGAGAGAAATCACAACTTTTGGCAGAACATTTGCGATCGCTTGGAGTTGAACCAGAGAGTTTGGTTTAAAATAATGCTGAAAATAGTATAAAATGCGCGAATAAGTTTTCTATGGTGTGTGGTGGTGCTTGAAAATGACGCTTTCGCTGAAAAGTAATTTGACTTGGTTGCAAATCCAGCGTTATTGGGAACTTCTGCACGTTTTGGTAGTGCGAACTCTCAAAGTACGTTATCGAGGGTCATTCCTAGGGGTTTATTGGTCACTGTTGAACCCACTCATTATGACCGGGCTTTACACTGCCATTTTTGGAGCTACCTTCGCTTCTTATTATGGTAACTCAATCCTGAACTATGTGCTGGCAGCACTTACAGGGCTGTTAGTAATCAATTTTTTCTCCGCTTCTACATCCCAAGCTTTGTCAAGTGTAGTCGGTAATGGCGCATTATTAAATAAGATCCGTCTCCCAGTCAGTGTTTTTCCTGTATCAATGATTGCAGCCAATGTATTTCAGTTTTCCGTAGGAGCATTTCCGTTACTGGCGATTATGACTTTGATTAATTCCAAAAGTCTAGTCAATGTTGCCGCATTGGTGTTTCCATTTTTAGCATTAGTTTTAGTTTCTACAGGAATTGGATTTGTGGTAAGTGCTTTATACGTATTTTTTAGAGACTTACCTTACTTTTATGAGCTAATAACATTTGTAATTTGGATTAGTAGCCCTATCTTTTATCCAGCAGATATTGTACCAAAGCAGGTACAGCCCTTTTTAAGCTTAAATCCCTTATCCCCAATTATTGAAAGTCTGCGTCAAATTACATTATCAGGATCTCCACCAGATTTAGGTTTAATTTGGGGTGCTTTACTTGGTAGCATTATTATTTTGTCACTAGGATGGACTTGTTTTCATCTTTGGCGACATCAGTTTATGGATTTACTATAAATGGAAGTAATTCGCCTCGATAATGTTTCGCTGTGGCGACGGACGCAAGAAGAGTTTTCTTATGACTTGAAGAAAACACTGCTTTCTATATTAGAGGGCAAATATCGCCAGCCTGCCAAAAAATTAGTACTGGATAATGTTGCTTTAGTAGTTGACAAAGGTGAAAAAATCGGTATTATTGGTGCGAATGGGTCAGGAAAATCCACACTTTTAAAGATTATTTCCGGAATCTTGCAACCTACCTCCGGATCAGTAAGAGTGCGTGGTCAAGTAGCACCTTTGATTGAACTAGGAGCAGGTTTTGACTCAGAAATTTCTGTCATGGACAACATTCTGCTTTATGGCGTACTGCTTGGTTTTTCTAGGGCTGAGATGAAAGAACGGGCGCGGTCTATTTTAGAGTTTGCGGAGTTGGAAGATTATGCATTAGTTCCAGTTAAGGGTTTATCTTCGGGTATGGCTGCTCGTTTGGGTTTTTCTATTGCCACAGATGTACAGCCGGATATCTTGATTTTAGATGAGGTGCTGTCAGTGGGAGATGAGAGTTTTAAGAATAAGTGTAAGCAGAGAATTGATAATTTTTGGAATGGGGATACAACGGTTTTAGTAGTGTCCCATGATTTAGATTTTGTTCAAGAATCTTGTGAGCGTCTGCTTTGGTTAGATAAGGGCAAAATAAATTTTACAGGCAATGCTAATGAAACAGTAGATTTCTATTTAAAATCATTAAATAGAATATAATTTCACGAATTTTATAATTTTTTATAGATGATCAATATAACCCCAAACTTCATTCATAATTTTATATGAAATTTTTATGCGCTATGATGATAAATAAGCATTTTCTTACGAAAAAATCAAAACATACTTTATTTTCTTCATCAAGAAAAATATTGATCTTGCACATAATTAAATAGGAAATTAGCATGAGAATAGCAATTTATAATGAGTTTTTCGGTGAAAATTTTGCAGAAACAGAACTAGCAGAGAGAATTTGTTTAGCTGCCAATAACTTAGGATGGGAATCTATTGAAGTTGCTTCATCTATAGAAATAAAGAAATTTAATCCTGATTTTGTATTGGTACTTCACTTCAAAACACCAAAATTAACAGGATTTCCTACTTATGGATGTATGTGGAATCCTCCTGATTTTTTTGATCAATATGAAACTGCAATCAAGAGAGAAAAAGCAAAAGAAAATATTTTGAGCTACGATGCTTATCTTTCTTCTTCTGTGCAAATTAACACGTGGTTAAAAGATATTTTATTTGGAACAAATAAGAAATTTTTTATAGCTCCCTTTTATACTAGTTGTCATCAAACTCAATATCAAATGCCATCTCTTGATAATCCTCATTTAGTTTATATAGGAACTAACTGGGATGGTACACGTTTTCAAGAGCTATTTCAACATTTAGATACTAAAGATTACATGGAAATTTATGGCCCTCAAAAAGCCTGGAAACACTTAAAGCATTCATACAAAGGATTACTTCCATTTGATGGAACAAGTGTTTTAAACACTTTGAATAAAGCCGGGTTAGGCTTGTGTTTACACAAAGAAGAACATCGAAGATCCTCAATTCCATCCATGAGAATATTTGAAATTGTTGCTTCTGGCGCAGTAGCGATTTGTGAACAACATCCCTTTATTAAAGAGTCTTTTGGCGACTCAGTTTTTTATATTAGTTCAGACTTGAGTCCAATAGAAAAAGTAAATCAAATATCTAGATATGTTCGATGGATACAAAATAATCAGAAAGACGCTTTAGCCATGTCTGCTGAGGCACATAAAATATTTACCGAAAAATACAGTTTTGAGAATTTACTATTAGGAATAGTACAACATCATAAAAAATTAATTAGAGAAAAGGGTTTTTTCACAACTTTCAACAATACTAAAAGAGCAAGTGATAAATCTGTTGAAATAATTGTCAGAGTGGGAGATCGAGATGCCAGTATGGTCAAACGCTGTTTAGATAGTATTGCCAGCCAAGTTTACAACAACATAGGTGTAATCATAGTTAAATATAAACAATTAGATTATTTAGACTCTCTTTTAAAAGACTATGAAGGTAAATTTCCCATCAAAACAATAGAAACCGAATTTTCTGGATTCAGAAGTAGTCAAATGATAGCAGGTATAAATGCTGTTGATGCAGAATACTTCGGTTTTTTAGATGATGATGATTCCATTCATCCCAACCACGTTTATTCTTTAGTTTCTCTCTTAGAAAAATCCAATGAAATAGGAGTAGCCTATTCAGGATCTATTCGTGTTTGGGAATCTAATAAAAGCGATTTTAGCCAAATTAACAAACACAATTTGCTTCAAGAAACATCAGAATTAGCATATTTTGAACCTTTTGATATCAATAAATTATTAATTTTTAATAATTTTATTACATCCAATAGCTTCATTGCTAGAAGTTCTTTGATAGATGAAGATTTGAAAAATGATCCTGAACTAAGGGTCGCTGAAGATATGTTTTTACTGTTAAATTTATGCAGAAAAACAAAATTTATATTTACCTATGAAGCTACTTGTGAATTTTATTGGCGATCCACTAAAGCCGAAAATTCTACATTTGAAGGTAATGATTTATGGGAAGAAAGTATTAAGCGTATAAGGCATATGTTCTGGAAAAAATCTTTTCCTTCATCACGATTTATATTATCCCCTGTTGACATAAACTCAAGCTTTACTCAAGCTAATTCAAATATAGATGATTTAGAGGAATTACAGTTCCAATTACAATATACTTTGAATGTAATCGAAGCCATAAAAACTAGTAAATTTTGGAAATTACGCAATGCTTGGTTTCAACTCAAAAAAGCCCTGAAAATACCTATGGACGATCAGCTATTATAATATTTTCCATTAGTGAGCGATTCTTATTGGGAAGCTTATTAATTTTTATATTCGGCAAAAATAAAAATTTTTTTAAATATTTTTCAAAGGATATTAAATGAGAATATTTATAGATTGTACTCATACAGCAAAATATACATATAAAAATACTGGAATTCACAGAGTAGTTCGTGAACTGACAGCCGAGTTATTGAATATTCGTTCAAGATATCCAGATATAGAAGTAATAACCGTTATGTTTGATGGTTACTTTATACGCAGGGTGACTACTCTTGATCCAGACAATCCTAGTTTGTCTACTAAAAGTAAACCGTATCTCAACCCCTTAACTAAAATAAGTAAAGAACTTTTATTGCTACTCTATAAGGCCAAAAATAAATTTATAAATAGACTATCATTTTTGGTTCACTTACTCTATTTGAAGCACTATATTCGCAAAGATGCTTGTCTAGAGTTTGAGGGATGTAAAATATTACCAGAAGACATTTATGTAATAGCTGATGCTAATTGGGATTTACCTAAGAATTACTACAATTTTTTAAAAAAATTAAAACTTAATAAAGTTACTATAACAATTATTTGTTACGATTTAATACCAATAAAATTTCCAAATTTCTGCTCCAAAAAATTTGCTGAGGTTTATACGCAATTCTATGTCGATTACTCTAAACTATTCGATAAAGTTTTATGTATATCAAAGAATAGCGCCGAGGATTACAAGAATGCACAAAATAATGGTTTATTAGCTAACAATACCAATGTGATAATTAAGAACTTTCGCTTGGGATGTAACTACTCAAATTCTGATTTTCTGCTAAATTATGATGATAATAATTGTGATGTAAATTTAAATAATTTACTTAGTAAGCGGTATATTTTAGTAGTTGGCAGTTTAGTACCTCACAAAAATATCAAAGCTATTATAGAAGCATTTAACTTATTGATAAATTCAAACCGTGAAGATATATATCTGGTCTTTGCGGGTAATAAAGGATGGCACCCAGAGACTGATATGCTAATAGAGTCTGATAAGATGTATGGTAAGCTCATACATATATTTAATGCTGTTACTGATTCTCAGCTAAAAATTCTCTATAAACACTGTTACTGTTTAGTTCAAGCTTCCTTCTATGAGGGATTTGGCTTACCAGTTGTAGAAGCTCTACAATATGGTAAACCTGTAATTTCAAGTAATGGTGGTTCTTTACCTGAAGTAGGGGGAGAATTCTGTGTATACTTCGATCCTTATCAACCAGTAGAACTTTACCAAACTTTAGAAAAACTGATTGATTCAGATATTTACTACAACCATCTGGTAGATATCATCAAGAATAAATATAAACCATTCTCCTGGAAAGAATGTGCTGAAGAATTCCTCTCTCTTTTATGTAGTTAAAGTAAATTTAAGCCGAAATAGAAAATTTGTTAATTAATCTCTCTGTTCTATCCAGAAAACCAACAGGTATAACAACTTACGCTAATAATATCTTTCTTTACCTTCAGTATCTAAATCCCACGTTACTGATTTCAAGTTTACTTCCTGATTATACCTGCTACCAAATACCACCTAACTTAACTCCAGAACAAGGTTTTAAAGGACATTTACGCCGCTTAGTTTGGACACAATTCCAACTACCAAAAATCTATAAAAACCTCAAATCCCATCTCCTATTTTCCCCTATTCCAGAAGCGCCCCTCTACGCTAACTGTCGCTTTATTGTCATGTCTCACGACATCATACCTCTACGCTTTCCTAAACGTTTTTCACCACTCACACCATACCATCGTTACTACACCCCTCAAGTCTTCAACCAAGCACAACATATTATTTGTAACTCTGAAGCAACAGCTAAAGACATCACCGACTTTTACCAAATTCCTATTAATAAAATAACACCAATTCCTCTAGCATACGATCGCTCACATTTCCAATTTCTCAACCTTCCCACCAGCAATTACTTTCTATATATCGGTCGTCAAGACCCTTACAAAAACATTAAACGACTCATCAGTTCCTTTGCTGCACTACCTAACAAAAATGACTATGAACTATGGTTAGCAGGACCCACTGATAAACGTTACACTCCATTATTAGAAAAACAACTTAAAGAATTACAAATAACTCATCTCGTTAAATTCCTTAACTACGTACCTTACGACGAATTACCAATAATTATTAATCAAGCACTTGCGCTAGTTTTTCCTAGTCTTTGGGAAGGGTTTGGTTTACCAGTTCTAGAAGCAATGGCTTGTGGTACACCGGTGATTACTTCTAATATTTCCTCACTTCCAGAAGTTGCAGGAGATGCTGCAATTCTGATTAATCCTTACAACGTGGGGGAAATCACAGCAGCAATGCAAGAAATTATAAATGATTCAGAAATGAGAAAACAACTTTCTCAAAAAAGTATCACTAGAGCAAATCAATTTAGTTGGGAAAAAACAGGACTTGCTACAGTCGAAGTTTTAAAACAATATCTTTAAGAGAATTTATGCTCCTAAACTGGAGGAAATTCGACAATGAATAAAAAAGAAATTTCCTTCAAGACTCAACTATGTAATACTAAAAGTAAGAAAATTCTTACTTGAGAGTAATAATCATGAGAATTACATCCAAAGGACAAGTAACTATTCCCGTAGAAATACGAGAGCAATTAGGACTTACACCCAACACAGAAGTAGAATTTGAAGTCATCGGAGACGCAGTTTACGTAAAAAAAACCAAAGCGAAACCCACCTCTGGTAAAACTCTGATAGAAAAAATGCGAGGTCAAGCCACAGTCAAAATGACAACTGATGAAATAATGGCACTAACCAGACAAGATTAATGAAGGAAATACTGGTTGATAGCAATATAATCCTTGATATTGTCACAGAAGATCCAAATTGGTTTGATTGGTCGGCTAATAAATTATACGCTTCTTAATTGGTGATGACTCTCTAATTGAACTAACGAAATTGTAGAGAACAGGCAAGAGGCAAGAGGGAATAATTAAAAATTACCCATTACCTCCTATTATTTGAAAACCTAAAAATTAAAAATTAATTATTGTTTTAATTTTTAATTCTTAATTTTTAATTTTCTAAGTTCCCACAGCCCCAGAGTAAACTAAACCCCGTTGCATATCCAAAGTCAAAATCGCCCCATCTTTAATTACCTTTGTCGCTTCCTTCACACCCACAATGACTGGTACACCAAGACGTAAACCAATTACAGCTGCGTGACTGGTGAGACTTTCCTCTTCAGTAATAATCCCCCCAGCTTTGCGAATTGCTTCTACAAAATCAACACCAGTGCGGGATGCCACCAAAATATCTCCAGGGTTAAAGTTACTTGCATCCATAGCATTATGAACTACCCTAGCGCGTCCACTCACTGAACCTTGACCGAGACCGATTCCCTGACCTAGTACAGCAGTCACCACTTCCACTTTAATCAAGTCTGTTGACCCGGAAACCCCCTGAAGCGTACCAGCAGTCATCACCACCAAATCACCCTCACTCAAGAGGTTTTTTTCCTGAGCAACATTGATAGCTGCTTGGAATGTCTGACCTGTAGAAGGTAGTTCTAGCACCAATAGGGGTTTTACTCCCCAGACCATCTGCAACTGTCGCGCTACATTTACATGAGGTGTAATGGCTAAAATTGGCGTTTTGGGACGGAATTTAGAAACGTTGCGGGCTGTAGCACCGGTTTGTGTCAAAGTCATAATTGCTGCTGCACCCAAGTTTTCAGCAATTTGACCAACTGCTTGGCTGATAGCATTAGGAATAGAACGCCGATTATCTCGTGACTGACGGGAGTTGGCGTTTAGGGTTTCCTCTTGTTCGATACGTTCTGCGATTCTGGCCATTGTAGCTACTGCTTCTACGGGGAAACTACCAACCGCAGTTTCATTAGAAAGCATTACCGCGTCTGTACCGTCTAAAATCGCGTTTGCTACATCGGAGACTTCTGCACGGGTAGGACGGGGGTTGCTGACCATGCTATCTAACATTTGGGTAGCGGTGATGATGGGTATACCCAAGCGGTTTGCTGTAGCAATCAAGCGTTTTTGTAGTACGGGTACATCTTCCGCTGGCAATTCTACTCCTAAGTCACCTCTAGCAACCATCACACCGTCACACAAAGACAGAACCGCTTCCATTTGTTCAATGGCTTCGTGCTTTTCGATTTTGGCAACTACAGGTACATTTTTGCCGGTGCTGGAAATTAATTCTTTGATTTCGATGATGTCCTGGGGGTTACGGACAAAGGAAAGCGCTACCCAGTCTACACCTTGGTCTAGACCAAATATCAGATCCTCGCGGTCTTTGTCGGTCATAGCCTTAATTGATAAGTAAACTCCCGGAAAGTTTACACCTTTATTGTTAGAAAGTTTACCAGGTACAGTAATGCAACAATGCAAATCGCCTTTTTCCTGGTTAATGCCTTCTACGACCATTTCCACTCGTCCATCATCGAGGAGGATTTTGGCACCGACGGGGACTTCATCGGCTAAATAATCGTAGGTAACGCAGCTAATTTCTTGGGTTCCTACTACTGGACGATTTGTTAAAGTAAAGCGATCGCCCTTCGCCAAAATTATAGAACCATTTTCAAACTTACCCAAGCGAATTTTTGGCCCTTGCAAATCTTGGAGAATTGCTACCGGTCTATTGAGTTCAAAAGCGGTTTGCCGAATTAGGCGAATACTACGCTGATGGTCAGCATGAGTTCCGTGGGAGAAGTTTAGCCGCAGTGTTGTTGCACCCGCTTCAATAATTGCCTTCAGCATTTCTGGACTGCTGGTAGCAGGCCCAATAGTAGCAACAATTTTGGTTCGGCGCAGAGAATCTCTTAATTGCATAGGGGCTGATTTCAAAATAATCTATCTGGGAAGTAATCGTATAGTAAGGGGCATCTCCTTTTCAGTCACTGCTATATCAATGATGTCAGCAGTTAGAGAAGGAATCAGCGGAATAGACTAGACATAGTAGACCAATCTTATCTGCATCCTTCTTAAGGGAGATTTTTGCCATTCAAGCATTAGCACTGGTCAAACTTTACCCGTCAGCAAATACTTAAGTCTAGTCTGGAATCATAACGCCATTCATCCGCTCATCAGCAAAGACAGCAGATAAATCTTGCCATACAAAGCTTTATATAACTTTACTCTTTACTAAGAATTGTTGTATATTCGTAATATTTGATAAAGAAGGAGTTAGTAATGCTCACGTCGGAGGCACAAAAGCCACTGACAATCCCACCCAAAGAACTTTTAGCACCTCCTGGTGATTTTAATCCCACACTACTCATGTTTTTTGTAGTGGTGACTATGTTGGTGTTATCTAACTTTGGTTATTGGGTTTGGGAATGGCCACATTGGCTATGCTTTAGCATTAACACTCTGGCCTTGCATTGTTCTGGGACGATAATTCACGATGCTTGTCACCAGTCAGCCCATCGCAACCGTGTGATTAATGCCATGTTAGGGCATTGTAGTGCCTTAATTTTAGCTTTTGCTTTTCCAGTTTTTACACGGGTACATTTGCAGCATCATGGTAATGTGAATCATCCTCAAGATGACCCTGATCATTATGTCTCTACAGGTGGTCCGTTGTGGTTGATTGCAGTCAGATTTTTATACCATGAGGTATTTTTCTTTCAACGGCAATTGTGGCGCAAATATGAGTTACTGGAATGGTTTATTAGCCGTTTAATTGTCATTACTATTGTTTATATTTCTGTCCAATATCATTTTTTGGGCTATATTCTCAATTTTTGGTTTATTCCAGCATTTTTGGTGGGAATTGCCTTGGGGTTATTTTTTGATTATTTACCCCATCGTCCGTTTGTGGAAAGAAATCGCTGGAAAAATGCCCGCGTCTATCCTGGTAAAGTTCTCAATATCCTGATTTTGGGGCAGAATTACCATTTAGTTCATCATTTGTGGCCTTCGATTCCTTGGTATAATTACCAGCCGGCTTATTATATGATGAAGCCGTTGCTGGATGAAAAGGGTAGTCCGCAAACTTCAGGGTTATTGCAGAAGAAGGACTTTTTTGAGTTCTTGTATGATGTTTTCATAGGTATTCATTTTCACCACTGATTTGTTGAAAAAGAGACGTTTTATGGAACGTCTCTATACTTAAAAATAATACTTTGACTTACTAACGCTGTTAAAGCAGTGTAACTATCTCTACTAGCTACTAGTTAGCTTCTCATTACCTCATATTATTCAATAGGTTCAACACGCTTAACAAGAGTAAAACTCGGAACTTCTGTGTCATTCCAACTTTCTATTTCATAACCACAGACTTGACAGTTAAAACTGTCTTTGTCTCTTAATGGAAAGCGAGTAATTTTTACTTCGTAAACGGAGTTACATTTTGGACAGGTTTCTTTTCCTGCATCCTTATTAGTCCAAGTTTTCATTATTCTTAATCCCAGTACCATACAAACGCTATAACCATAATATATAAATTATAACTAACCGATATAAAGTAGTAATACGTAATGAGCTGATTTAGTCAAACTAAACACCAGTTGACTAGTCTAGTTTTGACTACCCCCAGCACTTCAGATAAGCTGAGGGTAAATAAATCGCCTATCGTTTCTCTTTATCCTTCACTTTCTTATCAGAATGAGAGGGAGGGTTAGAATCATCATCCTTCTTGACATAGGTGATCAAGACGGTAGGGAGGACTTTTTCTAAATAGGGAGAACGACACTCCTCGTATAAGATCGCAAATGGTAGTCCTATACAACCAACGAGGAGAGCTACAAGTTTAGTGTTATTCAGTTTTATCATTAATATTTAGGTTTAAATTTAGGATTTATCAAGGTTGAGTAAGTCTCAACTAATACAAGATTAACATATATTCTCTGAGAAATCTACTGAAATGCTAAACAAATTATGAATATTTCTTCTGATGGATGGTTCTCAACCCCAAAAGAATAAGATTAAAAGACTGTCCATGTTAAAAAATCAAGCATTTCTAAGATTTTTTTTCCTATACAGGACTTACGCAAAATATCTCTCAAACCCTCATTCCTCCGTGTTCTCTGTGTCTCTGTGGTTCGTTGATTCCGTAACTTGTGCGTAAGTCCTACTATAGTCACAGAAAGGAGATTTTACCAACTATCACTTACATAGACTCTTGTGATTCAATGCAGTTAATTATACCGTGAGCAGTATCTAAAGCTTGCCTGAAAGAGGGACGATCATCTTCTGAGGCATAAGACATACCATTAACAAAGCGATCATATTCATTAGCATAGATTGGATCAGATTCCAGATATTGCAGCATGGTTTGTAAACGCTGTTTTGGTGGAACTTCTGAAAGATCAATTCCTTTGGCGCGTTGTGTATCTTGTTCCAAAATACTAATAACCAAATTAGGAAAATTTTTGTATTCTGCTATATCACTTTCTAAAGCGGTTAAATCATGTAAATGACGGATAATGGTTGGATCATCATCTTCATTGTCTCGATTTCGAGATAACACACGCCAAGTTAAAGCACTAAGTTTATCAGCCGCAGTTTCTACAGGTGACACACAAGCTATCATGAGAACTTCCGGTTTCCCTTTTGGTGTAGCTTGGGCAATGAAGGATTTCAGAGATTTTTCTTGAACTTGCAAGGGTAACACTGGTGGCTTAAAAGTGATTTCCAGCTTAATATGAGGACGTAACGCTATTGCTGGCTGGAAATTTTGCTGATAAACGATTTTACAAGCAAAAAATTGTCCTTCATTTCTGCTTTCACAATCCTCATCTTCAAGTGACCAATCAGAACTAGACTCGCGTATTGCATCAATAAGACGATAGCGATACTTTCGACACTCTTTCCGATTAAAACCTGTTGAAGGTAGAATTACTTTGAAATCTAGGTCTTCCGAGAACCGTTGAATTCGACCAAATCCTTTTGATAAACTCGTTCCACCAGAAAATACAAGCCGCATATCAGATTCAACGCTAATCATAGCGGCAATTATTCGCATAGCATACCAGTCTTTCTCAACGAAAGAAGGATCAACACCGAGATCAGCGGCAATCAGTTCTACAGTCTTGAGATTAAGTCGTGTATTCAAAGGTTACATATTTTCCTGCATAGCCAATTTTGCGAGTAACACGCCCTTTTACCCCAACTACACGCCCGGTTGGTATTTGGGTTGTCCGTCCCTCATTATAAGCTTGATCATAACTTGAGGGAACTACTTCCACATTCAGTTTTTTTAATGCCTCGATCGCTAGATCCCGTAAACCCTTACGAGGTATGATGCGATTTGATAAAGGTGAGATAGCTGCTTTTGCATAAAGACCATAGCCAATTTTAATGATTTTGCCTTTAGCCTCTAACATACGAAGACTACGGCCAACTTGGTCATAATTAGCGATATCTTCAAAGTCCTTACGCACAAACACTTCACGTTTGCTGTTGGCTATACGGCACGCAATCCGATCTTGCACACTTTTAGGCTTTTTCATTACGTCCTTCAGTTAGAAAACTTTGCAAAGATAGGACATTTATATTCTACAAAAATACAACACTTGCTCATACTATCTATCAATCCAAAGCTGGAAAGCTCACGTTGTAAGTAGTTGAGTATCTCAAATCTAAAATAGTTGAATTTCTACCTCAAATATCCGTTCCTAAACTCTGCGCGTAAATTACTTCAATATTGCTACCAAACTGCAATTTATCTAAGGATTCTGTAAAAAACACAAAACCCTTATACGCAGTCACATATTTATATATTTTCGTAAAATAACCTTCACTAGTGACAATGACAAGCGGCTCTTCACCTTTGGAGAGAATATTCAAAAAATCCTCTAACTTTACACAAACACCAGTTCCTCGATGAGTGAAAATACTCCCACCAATAGCAGCAGGTTGAGCAGCCGCGTCACCATTGTAATAGCTCATTTGGCGCTAATTTTTACATATATTATTGACCTGCTGATTTTAAGCTTTTGTCTTAATTACTGGCTGTGAAGTTTGTAACGTTTGCGGTAAACCCCAATCTGGGCGCAATTTAGCCGCTTGACGTAAATAAATGTGGTGAATAGGGGCAGAAGTTGGTAAATAGGCGTGAATTAAAAACCGAACGCAACGCTGTAAACTGCCCTCAACGTGCATTTGCTGGACATCTAACATAGCCACACTATCCCATAAAGGACGACTACGAGCGATCGCAGCTGGGAAAATAACATCTAAGTCTCGTGTGACAGAAAAAGTAACACTCAAAATTGCTGTTGGTTCAAGTTGATTCCGTTCTTCGAGTTCATCAAGTAATTCTGTCACCGCTTCTCGGATTGCTTCCACTCTATTTTCTGCAACGGTTGTTGCGCCACGAATCGCTCGTATTTGCCATTCCACTTCCAAAATCCTCCTTTATTTACTCATTAGTCATTAGTCATTAGTCATTAGTACAAAGACTACTAACTAGTGCAGCATGGAATAACTCAAACAACAATTAAAAATTACTAAAAAGCTAGTGTCATCTGCTTTTTTAATTTTTAATTGTTAATTTTTAATTCCCCCCTGGGGTACTAGTGACTATTGACAATTTATTTACGGTCGATACAACCACAAGGGTAAACCACTAGTAGATATTTCAAACTCGAGCCAATCAATTCCAGCCCCAATTCTGGAGTTCACCAGACGGCTCCCTGGTAGAACTCGACTCAATAATGGTTTACGTTCTTCTAGCGTATAGCAAGGAGTTTTCTCTGGATCAAGTCCTACTAATTCCGCAGTCCAGCGACGTGCATCTTCTTCTGTTCCCAGACGGTCTACAACGCCCAAATTTAAGGCTTGCTCTCCCGTAAAAATCCGGCCATCAGCGAAAGTTTTCACGGTTTCTACATCCAAAGACCTGCCCTCAGCTACTGTTTGCACAAATTGCTGATAACTGACATCAATCAACTGTTGCAGGATATTCTCTTCTGCTGCTGTCAATTCTCGGTCAAAGGACAAAATATCTTTGTAAGGGCCAGACTTAATCACCTTAAAGGACACACCAACTTTTTCCAGTAAGCGTTCCAGGTTATTCCCACGCAAAATCACACCAATACTGCCTGTAATCGTGCCTGGGTTTGCCATAATGTGTTCGGCTCCCATTCCGATATAAACGCCGCCCGAAGCCGATATATTGCCAAAACTAGCGACAATTTTGGTTTTTTTCTGCAACCGCCTCAGAGCGCTGTAAATTTCTTGGGAATCTCCTACTGTACCGCCAGGACTATCAATGCGTAGCAGTAAAGCCGGAAACTTCTTTTCTTCTACGGTTTTTAGAGCTTCTAATACCCGTTTGCGTGTAGCACTGGCGATCGCACCAGTAATCTCAATCCGAGCAATTTGTTTCCGAAATCTGGGCGAAAAAGGCCAAACCATGAGCAATCTCATCACCTATGAATGAACTTAATATAAAATGCCCAGCGGTCAGACGACCTCCCTAATCGTGAGCAGGCATGGGACTATTTAAAATCTTAAGGAAAATTTTAGATTTTGTGTAGAGTTTCATTTGCTATATTTCTTTATGAAGGAGTGTGTATTGAAATTACCAATTGTCAACTGGTGTTGGCAAAGATAGTAAGAACAGGCAATTTGCACTACAAAAGATGGTCTTGAGTTACTAATGACTAAGACTTGTGATGGCGTATAAGTAATTATCGAAAGGAACTCAAATCAGAGTTAAGAGCAGCAGACTAGTTTTTGGGAAGATGAGTTTTCCTGTAACTCAATCTACACCTGATGAAAGCATTACCAGTACTTAGGAATCAATGCGGAGAATTTGACCCCGATAGTAAGCATAGATATCAAACAGGCCGCCCACAAAACCGCAGGTGAGACTAATGACAAATAGGCCATTGAGGGGGCTACCAGTGCCAAAAGTGGCGAGAAAATGGAGAATCAGAGTGGGAATATCGTCAGTTACGCCTTGTAAACCAGGAATGTAGCCAAATAGGCATAAGAAGACTAATATACTGCCGACTAAGAATATAGGAGCGATAAAACTAAAAACGGTCGTGAGTAGTAGGGAGCAAAGAAAGTTGGTAAATATGCTCATTATCAGGCAAGCTCCGGGAGTATGTAGACGATGGCTGAACAGATGCACGTCATCTTCTACAATAAGTGCGATCGCTCCTGAACAGCGAAGATGTCAAAAATCTTAAGTTTTCATTAAAAGCAATTCCTACTCGTTCCCTAAAATGCTCCGGCTAAATTAAAGGACTTATAAGCCCTGAAAACCTTGATAAATCAAGGTTTTATTTTCAAAAAATTATAAATAATTAGTTGCAATACGCTTAAGAAGAGCTTAATTTTCTGAGAGAGTCTTTAAACTAACTTAATGTTTGGGCAACACCTTCGGGAGTTAGGAAATTAGGGAGTTAGGGAGGTTTATGATAACTGAATAATTGATCACTGAATTAATGACTAAATCCAGTTTAGGAGCATGGAGTCAGCGATTGCTGGCAGCGATTTTTTTAGGTGGACAAGTAATAGTTCACCTCCTCAAAGGCAAAATCCATCGGCGTAACACCTTAGAGCAACTAGCAGCAGTTGGGCCAGATTCCCTATTTATTGCCTTATTGACAGCCGTTTTTGTCGGTGCAGTCTTTACAATTCAGGTAGCGCGGGAATTTATCAACTTTGGTGCAGGAAACCTTGTCGGCGGTGTTTTGGCGGTAGCCTTAACCAGAGAACTTACACCAGTACTGACAGCAGTAATTTTAGCGGGAAGGGTTGGTTCTGCCTTTGCAGCCGAAATTGGTACAATGCGAGTCACAGAGCAAATAGATGCCCTGTTGATGTTAAAAACTGACCCAATTGATTATCTAGTTATCCCCCGTATTCTTGCTTGTTTATTAATGCTGCCCATTTTAACCCTTCTGTCCTTAGTCACCGGCATGACTGGGGGATTGATAATTGCCACCAACGTTTACAATCTTTCAGATACAGTTTTTTTAGACTCAGCCCGTAACTTTCTCGACATCTGGGATATCTGTAGCGCCATGATTAAAGCAGGCTGTTTTGGTGTTTTAATCGCCACCATTGGTTGCAGTTGGGGTTTAACCACCACAGGAGGAGCCAAAGGTGTGGGACAATCAACCACAACAGCCGTCGTCACAGCCTTGCTGATTATCTTCGTTAGCAACTTCTTTCTTTCTTGGTTAATGTTTCAAGGAACAGGTGGTGGATTTACGCCAGGGATATAACGACTCACTTTTAACTACTAAAATAGAAGATTCATGTTTACTAACAAAGCAGGAGATCAAGATTGTGATTAGTTCATCTGTGCCGAATACCACCGCTACTGTGGAACTCAAGCCAAGTTACAATATCCCTGTCGTCTTGGTGCTGGCTGCTATTCCACTACTGCTAGTACAACCTTGGGTAGGAGGAGTGTTCACAATTTTTGGCTTGTTTCTCATGTTTCAAGCTGTCACACTGCGGTTGCAATTTACCGCCACCGACTTTGATATTTACCGGGGAGAAAAGTTAATTAGGCGTTTTCCTTACCAAGAATGGCAAAATTGGCGAATCTTCTGGAATGGATTTCCCATTCTGTTTTACTTTAAAGAAGTCAACAGCATTCACTTTTTACCGATTTTATTTGACCCCAAAGCCTTAAAATCTTGTTTGGAACAGCGTTGTCCACGTATTTAGTGGTGAATGATGATTTTCTCTTCGTCTTGAGCGTCTCCCCTGCCTTCGATATTATTCGTTTCCTAGGAATTACACTATATATTTATGAACCCAGAGGAATCTCAAACTCCAGAATCGATTGATGATTGGTGGGAAGAAACACCAGAAAAAATTTCTACAGGTGAAACACCGGAAAACCTAGCTGCTGATTTATTGCCGGCAACCGAAACCCTAATTCCATCCGGTGAACCACAAGCAGATGATGTATCTTTGGAGTCACCAGTAGTCAACATAGCAGCGGAACCTTTAACAGTAGAACCAACAGAAGAGTTCAAAGGTGAAGTAGAAACTGCGGTGCTGGAGTCAGAATCAGAACTTAATTCACTATATGTACAAGCTGCACACCGAGTCGCCGAGTTACAAGCAACTGAGACAGCGCTAAAAGCAGAAATTGTTCAACTCCAAGCTACTTACAAAAATCTTCAAGGACAAGTTAGTGAAACTCAAACTGCACTCTCGAAAATGGTGCAAGAGTCTCTATTGCTGTTAGAACAACGTAAACAAGCGTTGCAGATTTCTGTCGAGCAACTAGAACGACGACAAGAACGCATTCGTAATGAAATGCGAACTACCTTTGCGGGAACATCTCAAGATTTAGCAATTCGGGTACAGGGTTTTAAAGACTATCTCACAGGTAGCTTACAAGATTTAGCAGCCGCAGCAGAGCAACTGCAACTAGTTCCGGCTGTGAAGGAACGGGAAAAACCAGCAGTCAAAGAAGCGAAACCTGCTGAACAACAACCCCCGACACTGCAACTAGCTCAACAACAGTTTCAAGAGACAACTAAACAAATTCGCCGTTTAATTGACCAATACCGCAACCAACCCGATTATTATGGCGCTCCGTGGCAATTAAGGCGGACTTTTGAACCAATTCACGCAGAACGAGTTTCTAATTGGTTTTTCACTTTGGGGGGACGGGGTGCTTTACGGACAATGGGTAGCCGCTTGCAGAATATCTTGATTGCGTCGGCGGCAATTTCCATATTACACAAACTACATGGAGAGCGGGTGCGTACTTTAATTTTAGCCAATACACCAGAACGTTTAGGTGAATGGCGACGCGGTTTACAAGATTGTTTGGGAATTGGTCGTCCCGATTTTGGCCCTGATAGAGGTGTAGTTTTGTTTGAAGCACCGACGGCTTTAGCCCAGAAAGCAGATAGATTAGTTAAAGCCAATGAATTGCCTTTAATTATTATTGATGATTCTGAGGAGCAAATTAGCCTAGGTTTGCTACAATTCCCTCTCTGGTTGGCTTTTGCACCTGACCCAAAAACCATGAGAGATAGAGATTATGATGATGAGTTTTAATTAGTCATTGGTCATTGGTCATTGGTCATTGGTCATTGGTCATTGGTCATTGGTCATTGGTCATTGGTCATTGGTCAAGATATTCCACTCTAGACTAGTGACCAACTAATTAAGAATTACGAATTACGAATTACGAATTACGAATTACGAATTACGAATTATTATGGCTATTTGGTTAAGTTTGTGTGGGGCGGTTGTTTTAATAGCTTACTTATTGGGTTCTTTCCCTACCGGATATCTGGCCGGGAAGCTGTTAAAAGGAATTGATATTCGGGAAGTTGGTTCTGGTTCAACGGGTGCGACTAATGTACTGAGGACTTTAGGGAAAGTTCCAGGGGCATTTGTGTTATTAATTGATGGTTTGAAGGGAGTTTTAGCAATAAATCTAGTTTATGTTTTATGCAATCTTGCTCCTAGTTATAATTTAATTCCGTTAACTATCAATTTAGAAATTTGGCAACCTTATTTAGTAACTTTAGCTGGATTTGCTGCCATTTTAGGACACAGTAAATCTATTTTTTTAGGCTTTACTGGTGGTAAGTCTGTGGCTACTGGTATAGGAATTTTGTTAGCATTAAGTTGGCAAGTTGGTTTGTCAACAATAGGAGTTTTTGCTGTTGTTATTACCATATCTAGAATAGTGTCTTTGAGTTCTATTGCTGGTGCTGTTGCTGTTTCTATTTTGATGGCAATTTTCCATCAACCTTTACCATATATACTTTTTGGTATTGCTGGAGGTTTATATGTTATTATTCGTCACCGCAGTAATATTGAGCGATTAATTGCGGGTACAGAACCGAAAATTGGGCAGAAGGTAGAGACGGAAACTGAACAAACGGCATAAAATATAAATATCAGATAATTGTGGGATATTCTGATGGTTAAAGTAACCACAGATAAAAAACTTTAGCCTCCAGGGAATTAATTCCCCGGCTAATAGCGAAAGTCGGCTTAAGCCGACTCAAAGAGTTTAGAAAATTTCGGGAATAATAAACGTGGAAAATTCCCTCAAAAAAATTACCATAATGTCTTTGTAGCGACTTTATTAACCTGTTCGACATTTAACTTGCATAACGTCCTACTACTTTACCTTTGCAGCCAGCCTTTTAAAAATCCTTCTAAACTTCTAAAATTTTCTTTTGCATATATAAATTTACAAATTTCAGTTTTAAAAATATCCTCTGAAAGTCCTTGTTCTTCTGCACATTTTCTTAGAACACTAAATAATCCTTTAGCATTTTTATCATTGTTTGATCTTGGATCATTCTTGTAATCTATCAAAATAGAATCAATACTTCTGGTTTGAAAATATGTATCTCCTAGTGCTTCAGCAAATGTCGCATCAGGTATATCAATCAATTTCATTTTCAAGAACTTCTCTATACTTTTTATAGGAAGATATTGTTTTTGCAAACCAGAATACTTAGGAATATTTCCATATTTTCTTTCACATTCATCTTTTATATCTCCATCAAAAATAGAAGAAATTTTACACGCGTGTCCAGCCAATTTAGAAGTATTTAACTCGTAGTGCATTAGGAGAACTTGCTCCCAACCACCACAAGGTATCACTTTTATAAGCTTACTAAAGCCAAGATGATTATTTTTGATGATCTCTTCAACAATATACTTGGCAAGTTCATCTTCAACAAGAAAAATAAAATCGAATCCATCGTTTGTGTATAAACTCCTGGTTGCATAAGCTGGATAGCATGGATTTATTAACTTAATATTGCCTGATATATCTCTTTGTATATGATAAATTCTCTGAGGTTTAATATTGTTAAGAATTTGGATAGAGTGAGTTGCAAAATATATACAAAAACCGTGGTTTTGGGAAATCTCATTGAGGAATGAAAATAATCTTACTTGTGCAGAGGGATGAAGAGCGAGTTCAATTTCATCAATTAAAATGAGGCTCTTATCATCAATTTTTCTCCTAAACTTGTGATTAATTGTTTCGTGAATAAAATTTAGTAATCCGATTAATAATAACTCTCCAGAACTCATGAAAAACTGAGCGAACCAATGTCCTTCTCTTTCAATAAAGTATGGTTGTCCTTCAAAGCGATATATTTCTTGGGCAAGTTTTTTTGTTTTAATTTTTTTTAAACCGGAATAGAATTGTTCATCATTTCTCAAGATTTTTCCTAAGTTAGTTATAATGAAAATGTTTGCATCACGTAATTCAAATTCTTTTACAGGATAATCTCTATTCCAGATCAATCTGTTAACATCAGAAAACCTTGAACCAAACATAAAACTACCCTCAAAAAATCCATGAAAAATTATCCCTTCGTCTTTTTGATGAGAAGGTTTCCATCTTCCTGACTTCTTAATCCAGGTATTTTCTTTACCATTAAATTTGAATGTGATTTCACTATTTTCATCACCAATAACTTTAAATAATGTCCTTAAAGCATTCTTAGATACTAGCTGAGATAAAGCTGAGAAGATGGTGCTTTTACCAACTCCATTTTCACCTGTAATCGCATAAACACCCTCTTCAAAAGGAAGTTTTATTGAAAACTGCTTAATGTTTCTAAGATTCTTAATTTCAAGCTCTATCATTTACCGCAAAATTATCATTGAATTACATATTTTGGGTATTCTAACGTAAAAAGGTGTTTTATAATTAACATCTTTTTGATAATAATGAAAATCACATAAATAATTAAATTTGCTATAATCTCAAAATATGATATGATAAGTAGTTCTCCAAAACAGTGCTGGGTGAAGAACGTAGATAGAAAACTCAGCACATCTACACACTCAGCACTCTGGTTTATGGCACTGCCAATTATTGCAATTATCGGCCGCCCAAATGTGGGCAAATCCACCTTAGTTAATCGTCTCGCCGGGGATCAAACGGCGATTGTCCACGATGAACCGGGTGTAACGCGCGATCGCACTTATCGACCGGCATTTTGGAACGATCGCGATTTTTTAGTAGTAGATACAGGCGGTTTAGTCTTTAACGATGACACCGAATTCCTGCCATTAATTCGCCAACAGGCATTAATCGCACTCAGAGAAGCTTGTGCAGCGATTTTTGTCGTAGATGGTCAAACAGGCCCCACACCAGCAGATGAAGAAATTGCCGGGTGGTTGCGTCAACAATCGGTTCCTGTGTTACTGGCTGTAAACAAATGTGAATCTCCAGAACAAGGCGCAATGCAAGCTAGTGAATTTTGGCAGTTGGGGTTAGGTGAACCATACCCGATTTCCGCGATTCATGGTAGCGGTACAGGGGAAATTCTGGACGAGTTACTAGTTCACATTCCCGCAGTTACGGAAGTAGAAGAAAATAACGAAATTAAAGTCGCCATTATTGGCCGCCCCAATGTCGGCAAATCCAGCTTATTAAATGCATTTGTTGGGGAAGAAAGAGCGATCGTCAGCCCTATTTCCGGTACAACTCGTGATAGTATTGATACAGTCATCGAACGAGCAGGGCAAACCTACCGCTTAATTGACACCGCCGGCATTCGCAAAAAGAAACACATCGATTACGGCACAGAATTCTTTAGCATTAACCGCGCCTTTAAAGCAATTCGCCGCGCCGATGTGGTTTTATTGGTTATAGATGCCGAAGATGGAGCCACCGAACAAGACCAAAAATTAGCTGGGCGAATCATCGAAGAAGGTCGAGCTTGCATTATCGTAGTTAACAAATGGGATGCCGTCGAAAAAGACTCATACACCATTTATGATTACGAAAAAACCCTAGAAGGACGGTTACATTTTACCGAATGGGCAGAGATCATCTTTGTGAGTGCCGTCACAGGACAACGGGTAGAAAAGATTTTAGAATTGGTGAATAAAGCAGCAGAGGCACACAAACGCCGTGTTACCACTTCCGTAGTTAATGAAGTCCTCACAGATGCAATTAGCTGGCATTCTCCACCAACTTCACGAGGCGGTCGTCAAGGTAAGATTTATTATGGTACGCAAGTAAGTACCCAACCGCCAACTTTTGCCCTATTTGTCAATGATGCTCAACGGTTCAATGACAATTATCGCCGTTATATTGAAAGACAATTTCGCAAACAATTAGGGTTTGATGGGACTCCGATTCGTTTATTCTGGCGGAGTAAAAAAGTCCGGGATGCGGAAATTGGCAATCTCAATCGAGCAACTCGCGTAAAATAGTATTCACTGGTCATTTGTTCATGACCAATGACCAATGACCAATGACCAATGACTAAAAAATGGATTTACTGCGATCGCTCCCACTTGGGCTATACTTAGAAAACCCGCAAACTTGGCTACATAAACTCGACCCGCGAGTCAAGTTAATTTGGTTATTAAGCTTTCTCACCAGCTATGTTGTTGCTAACAACTATTGGCGGGTGCTATTGGTACTACTGCTGATTACTTTTACGGTATTTGCCAAAATTCCTTTGCGAGTGTGGCGGCAACAAATGGGCTGGCTATTGATTCTATCATTTATGGTATTAGCAATTGGTGCTATGAGTCCTGATGGGCTGGGTGTAAGTTATCAGCCACGCTTACCCGCAACGGAACAAGTTTTAACTCCGCCTGCAAATGGTGAGAAAACAAAAGAGAGTCCCAAATTAGCAGATAGGAATAAAGAATACAGCTATGTGCTGTTTCATCAAGGCCCAATTAAAGTAAATCGCCGTTCCTTAGATTTAGCAATTAGCCTCAGTACTATTGTTTTTACCTTAATTTACAGCACTAACTTATATCTGCTAACAACCGCACCAGAAGAAATCACCTCTGGAATGGAAAGTTTAATGCAACCTCTGCGAAGGTTTAAGATACCAGTTACAGAAATTACTCTAACTTTAACTTTATCTTTGCGATTTATTCCTTTAGTTTTAGAAGAAGTCCAAAATCTAGTGCGTTCTGTGATGACTAGGGCAATTAATTGGAAAAAGCTAGGATTAAAAGGGGGAGCTAAAGTTTGGTTAATTGTGATTGAACGACTTTTAGAAAATCTGCTCTTGCGTGCTGATCAAATGGCAAATGCAATGATGGTACGTGGTTTTACCAGTCCGAATGAACATCAAGTCAAATGGCAAGATTTAAAATTGAGAACAGGGGACTGGTTAGCGATCGCAATTTTAATTGTATTTTGGGGATTAAGAATTGCCTTTGGAACGGAAGTCTCATGATCAAAATACAGCATAATTGGGGGTAAGTCTATTCTGCATTTACCCAAAAGTCAGCAGTATTAACTTTTCCATTACGGTTAAATTGCATCCACATTTTATAGGTTCCTTTTTGGGGTAATTTGGTTTTAAATTCGATTACTCCATCGGTGGTATTTTTGAGTGCATGAGCGTGGATATAATCGGCTGCTGTCAGAGGTGAGGAACTTTTGATAATTACTAAATGTCCTTTCTCACCCAGATATGGCTGTAAGTCTTTAATTGGTTGATTGTTGCTGTCTTTTAAATCAAATTTAAGAGTAATATCTTGTCCGGGTTTGATGTTTTTTTCAGAAATATCGAGATTAATTTTGGTGTTAGATATAGTTTGGCTTTTTTGAAATTTCTCTAAACTTTTGGGAAGGGGAACTGAACCAGGAATAGAGATATTCATTAAAGATACTCTCTCTTTTTGTTCCGCCGGTTTATAATCACTAAATATGGTATATTCTCCCGGTTCAGGAAATTTAGGACTGACTTTAAAGCTGCCATTCTCTTGATATTCTGGATGAATATGCTCGAAAAATCTCAAATCATTGCTAACTACAATTAAATGCATTAGCTTTTCCTGGAAATTGTCAAATTTAGTAACTGGTTTTCCAGCGGAATCTTGAATATCTATAACTAGATTCGTAGGCTGATTGGGAACTAGATTTTTAGGTGCAGTCAACTTAGCTTTTGTAATCGTTTTTGAGTTATTTTCCTGATTTATATGTTCTATTGAATGTCCCTCATGTTCACTCATGGAATTTTTTTCATTATTCATTTTTATACTAGGTGAAACTTTTACTTCACTAGATTGATTTTCTGAGGAACAGCTTGCAATTAACAAAGTTGTCAGCATGAAAATACTTGTTAAAAACCGCTTCATTTTTTGTCTTCTCTCACTCAAAAAGTTTACTGGTTTATGCTCAATAGGACTTACTAATAGATTTAAAGTCTTATTTACCCACACCTCATACCCACAATACTTCTAAAGTAGAGGTAAAAGCTGTCATTAAAATAGCATTAAGTCTTTCCCAAGAGCCTTTAATTAAAACTTATTTTAATCATATACCTTCAGGCAACTTCCTGTTGTAATTTTCCACCAGGAGCAAAAAACCCTTATGCGTAGATACACCAAATTTTGTCATCCATAATTCTGTCACTAAATATCTTGGCATAAGCTTTAAGTAACAATACCATGCAGAAATATTACTTAATAAATTTATTATAGTAATATTTATTGCTCTTTATTGAAAATAGATACTTCTTCCTTAGGATCTCCATCATCCCAAATCCATACATAATCTACCATTTGAACTAATAAACTGCCAAATGATTACGACTAAATTATACTAATTTATAACTTAGTGATAATATTGTTTTAAAAGCTGCTCATTTGGATTTTTAATCTTTCTTTGGGTAGTAGATATAGACAAATTTTTAAAAAGTGTAGTCACTATCATATTTAGGAATAATTAGATACCCACTCAAGGAAGATGACTATAAAAAATAATAGCAGTAAATTAATTTTGGTGTGTCGAAATAACTGCTTTCTATGGAGGTTTAGCCGAGCGCTAAACCTTTTTATTAACTTAACAATTAGACCCTAATAACGATAGTGAGAATATTGCTATGCTCAATAAATTGGCTTAGTTATGGTATCGTTTTTTATTTTTATTCAAGACTTACTATTGCACTTAGCCTTGATTTTAAGTAATCATCATTTTTAGAGAACCCTGGGTAATCTCATCTAGAATTTATTGAAGATGAAGAGATATTTTTAGGTAGCTGTCCTCAAAGAAATCCTTAACAGGTTCTATAAATTTTGTATACATCCTATAGGTAGATGTCGTAAAGTTGAAGTCAGTCTAAATTAACTAGATATGGTAAACACTTGGTATATATATAGGCTTGGTTCACAACCAAGCCTTTTTCGTATGTAATACAATTAGCAATTTGAAAAATGATTACGACAGATGGAACGCCCAAAAGCTTATCTGGCAATTATTCAACAAGCAAATATCCGAAATTTAAAATTTATAATGGTATAATTAGCAGCTATTAGCACTATTTACGAGATAAAAACTTTTTATAATATTGAAGTTAAAGTGATATTAGATAGCAGCTTTTAGACAATTTGTACACACCTTATAGAGAGATGAACAACATCAAAAGAGAGGTTAAATTAGCTATATATGGTAAACACCTGGTATATACAAAGGCTTGGACTAACGCCAAGCCTTTTTCATGCCTAAAGCATATACTTATGTATTTTTATACTAAAAAAATAGCTTATCAGTTTTTGGGGTATTTGGACACATCCTCTAGGAAGATGATCTGCAAGCAGACTAGAACTAAATTAATTTAGTACGTTGTTAAGCACAGCAATTATAGAGGTTTGGTTTACTCCCAAACCTTTTTTTTAATAATCAGTAACTGTAATTAGTAGTGTTTTCTAAATCACCTCTTGCACTTGGTACAATAATTGTAGAGTGGGTAATACCTAAAAACCTAATTTATAGATATTGGCAATTTTAAGTTGATTAATAGTCAATGCTGCTACAATGCAGATGTTAACTAAGCAGGGTTTTCTCTGCTGATGTAAATCTAGAACATGAGCAATGAATAATCAACTTCAAGACTACAATCCTAGTGGGATAGCTGAAATTAATGGGAATCTATTGGGTTTACCATTTGATTATGATTCTGCAAACTTAATTGTCTTTGCTGTACCTTGGGAAGTTACCGTTTCTTACGGTGCTGGAACAGCCAACGGACCACAGAGAATTCTTGATGCTTCACTGCAAATAGATCTATTCGATTTTGATCATCCTGATGGCTGGAAACAGGGAATTTTTATGTTAGAAATTCCCCAAGATATTTTTGAAAAAAATAACTACTACCGTCAAGAAGCAGCTAAAATTATTGAACGACAAGCCCAAGGAAAAGCACTGACAGATACACCTGATTTAACTCCTGTGCTAACAGCAATTAATCAAGCAGGTGAACAGGTTAATCAATGGCTGTTTACCCAATGTCAAACAGCGATAAATCAGGGTAAGCAAGTCGCTGTGATTGGTGGTGATCATAGTTCACCATTGGGTTATTTCCAAGCCTTAGCCACTAAATATGAGAATTATGGTATTTTGCATATAGATGCACACGCAGATTTACGTGATGCCTATGAGGAATTTGAATTTTCCCATGCATCTATCATGTTCAATGCGATGAAGATACCGCAAATTTCTAAATTAGTACAAGTGGCTATAAGAGATATTTGTCAAGATGAAGTAGATATAATTAACAACTCAAACGAGCGCATTATTGCTTATTATGAACCGGCAATTAAACAAAAGTTATATGCGGGAATGACTTGGATTAATTTATGTCAAGAAATAATTAGTCATTTACCAGAAAATGTGTACATTAGTTTTGATGTCGATGGTTTAGATCCCAAACTTTGTCCCCATACAGGTACACCAGTTCCAGGGGGATTGGAATTAGAACAAGCTTATTGTTTATTCCGAGAATTGGTGAATAGTGGCCGAAAGATTATTGGTTTTGATGTCTGCGAAGTCGGTGATGCTGAGTGGGATGGTAATGTGGGTGCGCGAATAGTTTATAAGTTGGCGAATTTGCTGTTTTTATCGCAAATAAAAATCTAGATACTGTTCTAATTTTATTTTGGTGATAAGTTTAGGGTTGGGATCAGAAATTGATGTTGACTTACTTTATAGATTGTAAACCATCCATCCAAACAAAATGTAGGTTGGGTTGAGAAAACCCAACATTAACTTCAAGCCTGTTTCCTTTTAATAATGAGCGATTAGTGACTTTAACTACTTTTATTATTTTTTCAATAGTTCTAAATAAACGGCAAAATACATTATAATTTTGTTACATCTTTGTTAAGAAAGGTTACACGTCTCTTAACAAAAGGAAATATGGTTTATGGCAGTTTCACGTGAGAAGAATGCACCACATCAGGTTGTTATCGTTGGTGGTGGCTTTGGTGGACTGTATACAGCAAAGGCTCTTGCTAAGGCAAATGTAAATGTTACTCTCATTGATAAACGTAACTTTCACCTATTTCAGCCACTTTTATATCAAGTTGCCACAGGTACGCTATCACCTGCTGATATTTCTGCACCATTGCGATCTGTATTCAGCAAAAGCAAGAATACAAAAGTGTTGCTGGGAGAAGTCAAGGATATTGATCCAAAAAAGCAACAAGTTATTCTGGGTGATCAAGTAGTCAGTTATGATACATTAATTGTTGCTACAGGTGCTAACCATTCCTATTTTGGTAAAGATAACTGGAAAGAATTTGCTCCTGGCTTGAAAACTGTGGAAGATGCGATAGAAATGCGTCGCCGGATATTTTCGGCATTTGAAGCAGCAGAAAATGAAACTGATCCTGAAAAACGCCGTGCTTTGTTGACTTTTGTGCTTGTGGGGGGTGGTCCAACAGGTGTAGAATTGGCAGGTGCGATCGCAGAATTGGCATACAAAACCCTGCAAGACGATTTCCGCAACATCAACACCTCAGAAACGAAAGTTGTACTATTGCAAGGGGGCGATCGCATTCTCCCACACATTGCACCAGAGTTATCCGCAGTAGCAGAAGTATCTTTGCAAAAGTTGGGTGTGATTATCCACACTAAAACCAGGGTGACAAATATTGAAAATGACATTGTTACTTTCAAACAAGGTAATGAAGTTCAAGAAATTGCCTCAAAAACTATATTGTGGTCAGCAGGTGTTCAGGGTTCACCAATGGGGAAAATTCTAGAAGCACGTGCAAATGTAGAATGTGATCACGCTGGACGCGTAATTGTAGAACCAAACTTGACTATCAAGGGTTATAAAAACATTTTCGTAATAGGAGATTTAGCTAACTTCTCCCATCAAACTGGTAAACCTTTACCTGGTGTTGCACCCGTAGCCAAACAACAAGGAGAATATGTAGGTGGACTGATTCAACTACGGCTTCACGGTCATACTTTGCCAGAATTTCATTACACCGACGTGGGTAGTTTGGCAATGATTGGGCAAAATTTAGCTGTTGTAGATTTAGGCTTTATCAAACTCACAGGTTTCATTGCTTGGGTATTTTGGCTATTAATTCACATCTACTTCTTAATCGAGTTTGATACTAAATTATTAGTTGTATTTCAGTGGGCATGGAATTATATTAGTCGTAATCGTCGTTCTCGATTGATTACAGGTCGAGAAGCTTTTGTAGAACCACAACCTATTAACAATAACAATCCTTATCAGGCTACAGAAACCAAGCAGCCAGTTAAGGTCTAGGATTTTTGCTTTGTAGTACCACTGCATTGAAATCTATCGACAAACCCGCCATTTCTCTCTACACTCTGGCGGGTTTTGCTATGTTATAATGTAAATGCACAATCATCTGCTAATAATTAAACTATTGTTGTCTAGTATTTAATAAAAATATGACTAATCTCTTACAACAAGCTTATGCTGTCGTCTCACGGCTACCTGAAGATGAACAGAATGAAATTGCTCAACTGATTTTCCAGCAATTAGCACAACGTCAACAACTATTGCATCCAAAAAATATAGATTTTATGCAATTTGCTGGTATTGCCAATTCTGAAGAAACTATACTTTTACAAAACCTCGAACATGAAATTGAAGAACAAAGATTACTAGACTTGCAAAGGCAAATTGATCTGTGAAAAAAGCTTTACTAGATACTAATATCCTCTCATATTTTCTGCGAGGTGAAGCACAAGTTGTCAAAAAATTCCGTGAATACCAACAATTTCACAGTTATCTAACTTTTTCTGTTCTTACCTACTACGAAATCAAAAGTGGATTGCTGTACAAAGATGCTAGGAATCTTTTGCAGCAGTTTGAAATTCTTGCCAATAGCAGCGAGATTTTACCCCTTGATATAGATACAGTTAATGTTGCAAGTATTATTTATCAAGATTTACGTCAGAGAGGTTTATTAATTACTCCCATTGACTTACTGATTGGAGCATCAGCAATTAATAATAAATGCGTTTTAATCACTGCCAATATTAAACACTTTCAAAATATCCCTAATTTAGAATATGAAAATTGGGTAGCACCTCCCACGTCATAAAAATGTAAAACCATAATTTGTTCTAGACGCAACCCAACAGATTCGTATGTTTGTCCATTACTATCGCTAAATTCTACTTCAAACGCAGCACCATCAGCTAATAATTCTACTATTGTACCAACTTGACCACGCAGCAAATTATATTCAGGTAAATCAATTGTGAGTGCTACTACATCTAATAATTTGGGTGTACCTTTACTCATTTTCTATAACCTCCAATATTTGTAGGTTGGGTAGAACGAAGTGAAACCCAACACCACCCACCAGGATATGATAATTAATGTTGGGTTTCCTTGCGTCAAACGCCATTCGCCCCAAGCCGGGAAACCCGTCCAAGGCGATGGCTCCCCAACCTACGGGGTAAAATCAAGATTATGAAAAACAACTTTAATCAAAGGATATTTATAGTATGGAATATCGCCGCGCCAAAGTGGCAGGAGGAACATACTTTTTTACAGTGGTGACAGAAAAAAGACAAAAAATATTATGTTTACCCAAAAATGTTTCTTTATTAAGAGATGCTTTTGGTTATGTAATGCAGAAACATCCATTTATTATAGATGCTATTGTTATTTTACCTGATCATCTCCATTGTATTTGGACATTACCAGAAAATGATCATGATTTTTCAACTCGTTGGCGGTTGATTAAAAGTTATTTTAGTCGTAAATGTGAAAATATTGTACCAGAAAATATATCTTTATATAGGCAAAAGAAGAAACAACGAGCAGTATGGCAGCATCGTTTTTGGGAACATTTAATTAGAGATGAAATAGATTTTAAAAATCATATTGAATATATTCATTATAATCCCGTGAAACATGGTTTGGTAACAGCGCCAAAAGATTGGGAATATTCAAGTTTTCACCGTGCGGTGCGTCAAGGTATTTATGACATGATGTGGGGTGCGGGTGAGGAAATCATTTTTGATGATGATATTGGTAACGAGTAGGTTGGGTTGAATGAAATGCAAACTAACATTAATCCCAACCTACTACTCATGCCTAAGTGTTTAAGGTAAATGTGTAAACTTGAGAATTATTGGACAGTCTAACCTCTAATGTATCATTACTTGTATTTAGCTCTAGCTTTTTAAATAGGATTTTTTTGTCAGAATTATATTCAAGACAGTTATCTTTTAAGGATGGGTTGTAGATAGTTAAATTCTCTGATTTAGTAAATGTTCCAGACATACAGCATCGTTTTACGTTGCAATTATTCAAGTTTTCCCACCAAAATTTAATTTTATCCCAATTGTCTTGGTTATTAGAAGCTTGGTTTTCCAAATTCCAGCAGTAAAGAGTCATAAATATTACCTCAGCAATCTATAGTTTCTATTTTATACACTACAGATCAGTCTTGGGGGTAGTAATACCCGGAAGTAGTAGTTCGCTAAACCGAAAATATACTTCTAAATTAACTTATTGGTGAAGGGTAGTTGTGCAATGGCGTGGGTGGTATATTTATTTCTATACCTCATGAAGCTCTAATCTGTTATATATGAGGTGTAAATCTTTTAATTTAACATTTGCTTATGTTTATATTGATAACATCATTAATTACTTTTTGTCTTCTTTTGATTTTGTCATTTGCTGTAGTTAATTTTCTAACCAAATTTATTTTCATCAATAAATATGTTTTTAATATATTTATGATTATCGTTACCTCTTTAATTGTCGTTCCACCAACGATTTGGATGTATCGAAATTTTAGTGGATTATACCATCCACTAGAAAAAACAAATCGTTGGGATAATCTAGATACTTTAACAAATTTTGTTCTTCTATGGAGTTTTGTAATTTTATCATCTTATGTTTTTTCTAAAATTTTAGGCTATATATATAAAATATTCAAAATAAATCTCAATAAGGAACAAGAAAAACAAAGCTCTTTATATGAATTTTTCTTTTTATTAATGATGCTGTATATAGTAGTCTCTATCTTTTCGACTATGGATTTTTTGAGTAGGAATCCAGTAGTGCTACAACAACCAGAATGTACTAGATGGGAGCCGTCAATTGGAAAAGGTCTTGGTAGGTATGTGAAGTGCGAGGATAAATAATGAAATACAATCTAAAATCAAATAAAATTTAACCGACTACAGGGTTTATAATATTTCTCAACTTTAACAAAATTAAATGGAAATGCCTATATGGACTACAGTAGCGTAATAAAAATCAATCTTGAGAAGTATAAAGCTGATCCTCTCAATGAATACTACTCGGCAATAGAAGATGCAATGGTCAAGTATAAGGCTAATCCTCCTGCTGGTGTCAGAGAAATGATGAAGGATGAAGGACATATACGAGAATGCGAAGATACAAATTATAACGATCCTTTACTTTTTGATGACAAACCTATTGATTTGGATGGATTGTTTAGTCCCGTAGGTTGGGTAGAACGAAGTGAAACCCAACCCACAATTACTTACGCTGTAACCATTTCTGGCACTAAATTAGGTGATGCTGGCTCAAAATATAACACCATAATTTGCTCTGGACGCAACCCAACAGATTCATAGGTTTGTCCATTACTATCACTAAATTCTACTTCAAACGCAGCACCATCGGCTAATAATTCCACTATTGTACCAACTTGACCACGTAACAAATTATATTCAGGTAAATCAACTGTGAGTGCTACTACATCTAATAGATTGGGTGCAATTTTACTCATTTTGTATAACCTCCAGATTTTATTATAATAAAGGATAGCAGGAAGTTAATCTGGGAATATCAAAACCAGGTTCAATAATCCAACCAGTGCGAATAATTCCACTTCTATTTTGCCATTCTAGAGTAAAGTCTAGTGTGTAGCGTTGTCCAAATTTATCACACCTATTCAAACTAACTTCTTGAGTTTTGACTTTTTCCAAAATAATCTGCCGCAATTCCTCAGCATTATCAGCAGTCATACCCAAAATTGATGAAAAAAGACGGGCTTTATCTTTACCTTTAGGATGTTCTGGATTGAGGCAATAGTCACGCAATTTACAAATGTCAACAACTGCATTTTCAGCATTGGGAAGGAGATTTAAGTTTAGTTTGATAATTTCTTCCGGGATGAATTCTTCCTCTTCAAGCTCAGACCTCAATACACGCTTTCCATCCCATTCCTTGGATCTCCACAATTCCTCAGTTTCTTCTTTGCCTTTAATACTTTCAAACTCTTCATAGACTTCAGCTTCAATAATCTCTTTTTGTTTAGCAAGTTTAGCAAGTGCAAGTCCACAGTCCTTGATGTCCTGTTCTACTGCTATCCATGTCTTTTTAATCTCTTCCTTAAAATTCTGTTGTTCATCCTCTTCAGTGGATTCTTTTAATCTTTTCTGAAGTTCGTTAATCTTTTGTACTAAGTCATTGGGTTTTTCCCCTGGATTTATCATAATTATTATTAAATCTAATTACTACTGTATTGATTTTAACATCAATTAGTCTGAGAACGCAAGGAAAGCAAAGATAAAAATTCCGCCAAATCAACTAAACCTTCAGCTTCATTTCTTTCTGCTAAAGTCAATTCTCCACCTGCATCTTGACGATCTAATAAAAATTGTAACCGCGCTTGCACTGCTTCAGGAAGTTGAAAATAAGTCAAACTAACGGGTATCTCAATTACTTCAGTCATATAATATTTACCTACAGGTTAGAAAAATCTTCTACAATGTTATTCAGTTTATTTGAATAAATTGCGATTAGATAAACGATTTTCACTGAAGGGGAGACAAAGAAGGCTGGAAACAGTACAGTGTAAAGAATGTGACGATTTATGGTAGAAAAAGATAGGTCAGGTATTGTCAATAAGACCTATCTA
>NZ_JACJST010000010.1 GCF_014698305.1 Anabaena lutea FACHB-196
ATTTATTTAACATTAATTTCAGAAAAATATTTTAGCGATGCCTGTTTTTAACTTGGCGATCGCACTTTTTTTGCCCCACCTCACAAAATCGCGTTGCTCCCTTGAGGTACACAGTCACCACAGTATGAGCGCACAATTTTCTACTACTGACGACGAGGAAGAATCTGGAAAGTTTAGAATCTTCGCTGTTTTAGGTGAGATTTTCACTAATCCCCATATCTGCGTGCGGTTGGGTACATACAGCCACTTTTGGTACATCCCTGCTAACTGGGTATTTGAGTTACCAAGCTGTATCACATCCAATTAAGTAGTATCTAAATGATTACAGCAATTACAGGTAAATAAACCACATTTTTAAATCTCACGCAAAGGCGCAAAGACGCAAAGTAAGAAAGGATGAAAAAAAATAAGAGTGTGGTTTAAATAGTTGAAAACTGTTGTAAATAACCACAGAGACACAGAGAACGCAGAGATGGGGATTCAAGGAATGATACCGCTACAAAACGGATTTGATATCACAGATATTACACCATGATGAAATTAGACCTATCTTTTGCTCACTCTGTCCCGCTTATGCTACCTGCACATAATCACGTTGAGTTTATAATTGTGGGTGCTGGTGGGACAGGGGGTTTTTTGATTCCGTCGGTTGCTAGACTGATGCTGGAAATTGAAGCAAACAGCAATAAAACCACTTCTTGTATAGTTGTAGATCCAGATATCATTGAACCCAAAAACATCCCCCGACAGAATTTTCAACAGTCAGAAATTGGGTTACACAAAGCGGAAGTTTTAGCAGCTAGATACAGTTTAGGATTGGGAGTTGTAATTAGGGCGATCGCTAAACCATTCACAAAAAAGATTGTATCAACCAAATGGCGCAAGTTAACAGTTATTATCGGTTGCGTAGATAATGCTGCTGCGCGTGCTGAAATTAGCAATTGCTTAGACCAAACTTACTCAGGTTCTCTACCACAAATTTGGTGGTTAGATTGCGGTAATCATACTAATTCTAGTTCTGGACAAGTAGTGCTTGGTTCTACTAACCAATTTACCTTAGCAGATGCTTTTGATAATCTTCAAAAACCCAATTTTTGTTTTAATCTTCCCAGTCCTTCTAGACAACATCCAGAACTGCTAACCCCATTACCTGAAGAATCAAATTCAACAAGTTTATCATGTGCTGAAATTCAAGCACGAAACCGCCAAAGCTTATTTGTTAATCAACAGGTAGCTGTTATTGCTGCGGAGTATTTGCTGGCATTAACACTAACTAGAAGTTTGAGAAAATTTGCAACCTATTTCCATAATACTACAGGTTCTTGTCGTTCACTGTACACTTGCATGGATTCTCTGCAAAAGTTTACAGATGAGGAAATAATTTCACCAAGTCGTTCAATTTTAGTTTAGCACTACAGGATTAAATCACTTTCGCTGACGCGCTTCTTCCTTGGAGAAATTCAAGGGAGAAGATTATTTATAACACTTACAAAAATCCTTGAAACTCTTATTTTTTATGTATTTTAGGTCTTTGTAACTAACCACAGAGATAAAACCAATGCTCAACATTACTAGAGTACAACTTAGTGCTAGTGGATGGACTCTCAATATCCTTTCACCCAGAGTTGCTACTATCACCAGTCCTTTGGGACAAAGAAAAGTCACATATTTCGGTTTTGAAACTCAAGAAAAAGCAATTCAATTTAAACAATGGCTAATTGAAAATACCACTAATTCCTCTACTTATGTAAGAAAAGCAGAGAGGTTAAGTCAAAATTGGGAATGTAAATCTTGGAATGTACCAACAGAGTTAATTATTCAAATCGCCAAACTTGATATCAACCAACAAACCCAGTTTCAAAATCAACAGAATTAGTTTAAATAATAGGTATTTGACACGAAAACAAATAATTTATTATGCGCTACGCGCCAAGTATTTGATGATTTTAATCAGAAGGCGCAATCTCTTTTTTTAGATAGGTTTTCTAATTTTCAAGAGGTGTATACAGATAGAAATACTGTATACAGTCAACGCTTTCATTGTCAATCAGATAATCATACTTTCTTGCCAAAAATTGTACAATCTCTATCTAAACATGAAAATATCTCATTCATTTACAGCCAATATTACCAAAGACACCCATGTCAGTTCATACAGCAATAATAATCATCAATCCTGTTCATTTTTTGCTGATGGAGAAACAGTAACAATAAATTTCAATACTGATTGTCTTCACCAAGTACGAGAAACTATCAAAGCCCTTCAACATATTTATCAATCTCTTTCTCAACAACGACAACAACAACTTACCAATGAACTTGAACAGTTGACTCATCATTATCTCATGTCACTTTCTCCAAGTAATAACGGTAAATGTCACGCAGTAGAAATCAGTTCATAAACATACATCTTCGTTTCTGTAGTCTTTTTTATCTTAATGGTGTTTAGCGATTGATTAGAATTTACCAAACATGAATTCCAGAAAATAACTAATCTGCATACAAACTACAGGGTAAATAAAGGTGTTTAGTAGCAAACTAAGCACCTCTTATTTCATTACTTCATTGACATTAAAGAACCCACAATTATGAAATTTACAATTTCTCAAAAGGAACTGGCTGATACCCTCGCTGTGGTTAGTTATGCTGTACCTAACAAACCTCACCATCCTATTCTCAACAATATATTGTTGGTTGCGGATAAGCACGAACAAGAAATTTTAGTGACTGCTTTTGATTTGAGTTTAGGAATTCGAGTTCAATGCAAATCTAGAATAGAACTAGAAGGTAAAATTGCTTTACCTGCTAAATTATTCACCCAAGTAATTTCTAGTCTTCCCAAACAAGATATTATTTTGGAAATTGTAGATAATGCTGCCATTATTACTCACTCCTGTGGTAAATGTCGAATTCAAACAGTTAGTCCTCAAGAGTTTCCATCTTTGCCAGAAATTGAAGGGAAGAATATTATATTACCAGCAATTAAGTTGTTACAAGCATTAGAAGGAACATTATTTGCTGCTAGTCATGATGAAAATAAACAAGTTTTAGCTGGAGTTCATTTCCAATTTACTAATAGTAGTTGGGAAGCAGCAGCAACAGATGGACATCGATTAGCAGTTGTTTCTGGAACGATAGAAACAGATGAGCAATTGACAGAACATGCACAAATTGAAGCTGATTCAAATACAGTAGAAGTCACAATTCCTCAACCTACACTAATAGAATTACAAAAGATTTTAGGTAGTGTAGGAGATAACAGCGAATGTACTATTAACATTGACAATGGAATTGCGGTATTTACATTACCCAATATCCAAATTACCACGAGATTATTAGAAGGAGATTATCCGAAATATTCATCTCTAATTCCCCAACAATTTCAACATCAATTTATTGTTGATAGAAAATTATTTGATAATGCTCTAAAACGAGTGGGAATTGTCGCTGACCAAAAGAATAAGATTGTCAAAATTATCTGTGACTACCAGCATCAACAAGCAACTTTATCTACTGAATCTTCAGATATAGGTGGTGCTGTGGAATCTTTGAATATTAAACCACAAGATGATTATCAGCAACAATTAGTCATGGGGTTTAATATCAAATATATGGAACAGGCTCTCAAATTTCTACCTACAAATGAGGTATTAATTAATATCAACCAAACTACAACTCCTGTGGTTATTACTCCTGTTGATGGCATTCTCAATCAATTAATTTTGGTAATGCCAGTTCAACTTATTAATAATAACAGCACAGCAATAGAAGAAGATGCTTCAGATGATAACGAGGAAGTTATCGTTACAGAAAATATTTCGTCAGTAACTGAAGTAAATGAGGGAATAAATGTAGCGGCTGAAGCGGTGGAAATAGAAGAAGATATCAAGGATAAAAATGATGTGATAAAAACAGATTCTTCTCCACAGAAAACTACAGCAGAAACTAGAACTAATTCTCGAACTTCTGCCAATTCTACTCCTAAACCTAGAGGAAGGAAAAAGAAAGTCGCTGCTGCATAGAATGACTGAATAAAAAATTGCAGTAGTTTAGATTTATCAAACCAAACCTCAATACTTGTCAGTCAAAAGTAACGCAAAATTTCTCTTCAACCCTAATTCCTCTGTGTACTCTGTGTCTCTGTGGTTCGTTACATCAAATCTGTTTTAACAACCACACCAAAAATTACTCACACCCCAAGTTTATTACTAATACATGAGCTTGGGGAAATTCAACTTATCTACTTTTGAAAAAACATGACATACCAACCACTTCACCTGAAATATCGTCCCCAGTCTTTTGCTGAACTTGTTGGTCAAAGAGCGATCGCAACTACTCTCACCAATGCTATCACATCCCAACGAATTGCCCCGGCGTACCTCTTCACTGGACCTAGAGGTACAGGTAAAACTTCCAGCGCACGCATATTTGCTAAATCTCTCAATTGTCAACATGGTGATTTTCCTACTCCTACACCCTGCGGCCTGTGCAATTCCTGTACCAGCATTTCCAAAGGTTTATCTCTGGATGTGGTGGAAATAGATGCTGCTAGTAACTCTGGTGTTGAAAATATCAGACAAATTATTGACCGTACTCACATTATACCTGTCAATAGTCGCTACAAGGTGTTTGTTTTAGATGAAGTGCATAGCCTCAGTTCACAAGGATTTCAAGCTTTACTCAAAACCTTGGAAGAACCACCAAAAAATGTAGTGTTTATCCTCTGCACCACAGAAATTCACAAAGTTCCTGCAACAATAATTTCTCGTTGTCAAAGGTTCGATTTTAAAAGAATTGGTGTTGAGGATATGATACAACACCTCAACCAAATTGTGAATGAGGAATTAATTGATATTACTCCACAAGCATTACGTCTGGTAGCACAAATCTCTTCTGGTTGTTTGCGGGATAGTCAATGTTTACTGGATCAATTGAGTTTACTAAATATCACCATTGACCAAAATTGGGTATGGGAAATGGTGGGGAATGTGCCTGAGTATGAGTTGCTAACAATGGTGGAAAGAATCGCTGAAAATGATAGTAATTCAATCATTACCATCATTCGGAATTTGTTGGAATGGGGTAAAGAACCTTTAATAATTATGCAAAACCTCACTAGCTTTTATCGAGATATGTTGATTGCTAAAACTTCTCCTAGCAGTAAGGAAATGGTGATGCTAACTGAAGATACTTGGCAACAATTGTGTCAAATAGCTAAAGATTGGGAGACTACAACTATTTTGGCAGGACAGCAGCACTTGAGACAATGTGAAGTGCAAGTAAAATTATCTACTCAACCACAGTTATGGTTAGAAGTTGCTATTTTAGGTTTACTACCTGCTGCTAATTCTACAAATTCGAGTCAATTTATTCCCATTGCTGAAAATCCACCTTGGACGAATTGGAAAACACCTGCTGATGCGATCGCTTGGGGGCAACAGAAACTACCAAATATGAGTCTTGAATCCCTGCAAGAACATTGGAATTCTTTGATTCCAGTCAATGGTAAGAAAGCTCCTATTTGGGTAGAAACGGTACAACAATTAGCATCTTTTCGATAAAAGATTATCAATGAAAATTAAAAATTCAACAGTAGCTATTCAACTAAATACAGCACTTTTAGAGTAAATGAGGTACACCAATTTTAGGAAGTAGATTTAAAACTCGAAATTCAATCGTTACTGTATCTCATAAACCTTGAATCTGCTGTAATTACCACTTCCTTTTTACTGTCATACCATTTCTTCGTGAGACTGCGCCAAATTTTTTGATTTTCTCTCTGTGTCTCTGCGGTATGGCTAACGCCACGCTTCGCGAACGTTAATCTTAATTTCGCGCATCTTCATAAAGAATTGGTATCAGTTTACCTATCTCCTTCCTTTTCTTTTGTTTTCTTCTCTTGTTTTCTCTTCTTCCTTCGTGTTCTTCGCGTCTTCGTGGTTTAATCAATATTTTCTAAAAGAAAGAGAGTAATTAGTCATTCGTAATAGCTCAGTCTATCTATTTCAAATTATTTGTTACCATTGGAGTAATAATCATGCAAATATCTTGTCAATCTAAAAGTGGAGAATCCTGCACACAAAGTTTAAATACTTTAGAGGAATTATGTGAATTTGTCAAAAATCACCCGGTATCCTCTTACAATTTCCACATTAATTCTGTGATTTACCAATTATTTAAAATAACAACCTGTGAATGGCGTGAACATCCGAAAATTCTCCTGAATGTTCAAGGAAAAATCTTACCTCAAGAACTGACGATTACACATTTAGACGACTTTCACTATTTCTTATCTCAGTATCCGTCACCACAATATTTACTGGAAATCAATTCTGCACTTTTCAAAATGCAAAAGATAGGAACTATTGGTAAGTAACCAACACCAAAAATGAATATTAATTACAATCATCGCCATTTTATCACCAAAAGCGATAATCAAATTACTGTTGCCGAAGATAAATTAAACATCTTCTACGCAGATAATACAGTTTATCGCTCCTGGCAACCTTTACAGACTATTAAACCTTACAATGCCCTGAAGCAAATGGTTATTGACATTGAAACTTCAGGGCTGATTCCTAGTCAAGATAGAATTTTCGCTATTGGTTGTATGAATGAATTGGGCGAGTATTTTGTATTTATGGATGAAAATGAATCAAAATTACTCTGCCAATTTATTTCCTATTTTCAGTCTATATCTCCTGATGTAGTTCTCACATACAACGGTACAGATTTTGATTTTCCATTTATCATTATTAGATGCCTAATCAATAACATATCTCATCCATTTACTATTTCTCAGCAATCGAGAATTATCAAGACAGCACAGGTATTTGGCAAGCCTATGAATATCTCCGAAATATTCATCAGCAACAGCCAACATATTGATGTTTACATTTGTGTCTTGAGATGGGATTTTGTCAATAAAGCTTTATATCAACATTCCCTAAAAAGTGCAGTGATAGAAATGGGATTGCGAGAATCTGCTAGGTTGGTTTTAACACCCCAAGAAATTCAACATTGTTGGGGTGAAGGTGCAGGTTCTCAAGGATGGGAAAAAATCAGAAAATACCTAATTTATGACTTGGAAGATACGAAATTAATTGCTGATAAATTAGTTCCTTCCTATTACTATGAATCGCTGATAGTACCAGGTATGAATTTACAACAACTATCGCTCACTGGTAATGGTACTAAATGGCAGCGCGTTTTAGAAAGACAATATTCAGGTTACAAACCAACTGCTGATCTGAAGTTGAAATTTGAGGGAGGACTGGTAATTTCTGTACCAGGTTTACACAAACACATTGCCAAAATTGATGTTTCCAGTCTGTATCCCAGCATTATGCTTAAATATGGGATTTGCTCCCGCAAGGATACGCAACGAGTGGGGTTAAGTATTCTCGATTATCTCACCAGGGAACGACTCAGACTCAAGGAATTAGGAAAAGCTGGAGATTTAGCTGCTAAACAAGCTGAAGCTGCTCTCAAAGTGTTAATCAACTCGTTGTTTGGCTTTTATGGGACTTCTGGTGTTGGTTTTAACGATATGGAAGCTGCTGCACTGGTTACAGCTTATGGTAGACGGATTCTACGATTCATGATTGATGTGATTGAAAAAGCGGGAGGTATCCAGGTTGAAAGTGATACTGATGGTGTGTTCTTCTCCCACTCTGAACCTCTGCTGATATTTGAAAAGCTGCAAAATGCTTTACCTACTGGTATCAATATAGAGTTGGAAATTCTTGCTCAAGCGATGTTTGTTCCCTCTAGAGGAGCTAAGAATTATATTATCTGGCATGAAGATGGTAAAATTACTACTAAGGGTTCATGGCGGAAACGCGATCGCTCTCGTTTAGAAAAGGAGTTTCCTTTGAACTACCTGACACAATATCTTCTGTCAAAAGCTAAGGCAGAACAATATTACCAGGAATTAACCAAAGTTATTCGTTCTGGTGATTTTCCTGTGGAACAGTTACAGGTTACTCGGAAAATTAAGAAGGGTGAAAAGGCTCTTTTGGTTCTGGGTAATACTGGGGATGTTGTGACGTTTTATCAAGGAATTAAGGGGTTGACTAATTCTGAAGCCTATTCCAGTGGGTATTATTTGGAGTTGATGGCTAAAAAACGAGATGAGTTACTTTCGGTTGTTGAGCCTCAAGGTGATGTGGGGAAGCAGTTGAGTCTGTTTTGAGTTAGGGATTATACTAATTATGAGCGATCGTCTATGGTAATGGAAAGGGCGATCGCTCAGTGTAAAGTGCGAGTAGAATTGGCAACATAATAACTGTTGGGGATAGAGTGGTATTGCACAATATTAATTAGTTGGATATTCATCCTCATGAACTAATTTTTGTTGTGGACTTGCAAACCAGCCAAATTCCCTCTGGGCATACTCTAGTTGTTTCTGGTCTTCGGCTGTCCAGGTTTCTTTATGCAGATAAACTATATCGAAGGAAAACCCCTTACCAGGTTCGTACCGCTCAGTTGCAATACCAATGACAGTTTTATAATCCTGTTGCAACCCTCGCACTACAAAACATCTTCCTTCTAACTCAGTGATACGGTGTTGTCTTTCTTCTCCGTGCGGCTTTGCTAAAAATACATAAGCTATACTGGATTGCGGTGATATTAAGGTTCTTGACTCGATCATACGTTGAGCAGCCAAATCCATGAAATCCCTAAAAGATTTTCCTAGCATTCGGCGTTGAAATCGGTTTTCTCTTGCCATTGCACGAAACACAAGTTCAGATTCATTTAAATCTGGTCCAAATTCTAAATTATTGTTCAGGGCATCCTGACTTAGATGTTCAATTAGTCTATCCCACATATAACTGTCTTTGTCAGCTTCTTTTTTCGCCTTATATTCTGGTTTCTTAATTATCTCATCCCAAATGTTGCTTCCCACAACAATGACATCGAAATCCTGTGGGTAAAAACGTCCATTGTATATGTAGTAACCTAAAAGGTCTTCTTCAGATCCCTCAAAGACGGTTAGCTTGCCAGAATCATATAAATCTTCCTTATCAATAAGGTATTGCACAAAATCCGTTATTGTATCAAGTTCTTTTAGTATTATTTCAAAGGAAATTTTATCGAATACATGAACAAATCCCTTGCCAAAATCACCAAATTGAATTGGAACTTTATCATCTCCACCCAAAGCAACAGCAACACGATGGATACGCCGCACGTCTGATGATGGAAAGGGTAAGCCTTGGCTTCCATCGCTTCGGATCACATTTGAAGCTGATTTGATCCATCTTTCAGCCCCATAGATTTGATTTGCCGAACCTTCAATAGCTTTACTAAGCCATCTTTGCCAATCTACTTTAATATTTCCACTATCAGTGAGCTTAATATCCTTAACACTGATAATAATAACATCTGGCTCGCAAACAATAAGGATGTCACATAGCTCTTTGGAATTCTTGCCTTTAGGATTTGCATAACTCCAGAGAGAAAGGAAGGATTTATGACAAACTTGGTAAACAAATTCTTCTGAATCATTAACAGGTTGATTGTTTTGCATATCAAATTATTTTTTATTTCCACAACACGGACAATCAGGTCGTCTTGGTAAATCAATGAAATTAATTTTATTGGTTAAAAAATTATATTCTCCTCTTCTATTTACCATTGCAGGTTTTAACTCAGGCGTTTTTGAAGCAATACGTATTACTTCATTAACTACAAACGATGATGATATTCCAGTTAATGGAGCAAGATTTCCTATATTACGCTGTGTTCGAGGAAGTTTTCTAATATTTTTTAATTCTGGTGCGTTTATGTCTTCAAGCGTCAGAGCCATGCACTCAAAACAAGCTGTTTCATAAGGAATAATTGTGGGACCAATTAAACTTAAATGAAGATTATAACCTCCTGATATAATATAGGGAATTTTGCTTTGCATACAAGCTTCATGAATTAGCTTTGATGTAACATCAACATTTGGAAAATCTGCACAGTTAACTAATAAAATATTTTCATAATCTTTTTTTAGATCATTTAATATTTCTAATATATCATTTGATTGCAGAATAATTTTTGTTATTTCACTAACTTTGACATCCGAATCAATAGACTTTAGTCTATTGGATACTGCCGTAGTTTTTTTTAAACCTAAATCTTTATATGTAAAGAGCGAACGATTTAAATTATTTTCTTGTACTACGTCATTGTCAATAAGGGTTAATTTCTGTATTCCACTTTGAACTAAAAGAACAGATACCCAACTTCCAATTGCACCCAATCCTACTATAACAACATGATGATTTTTGACTTGATTCCACACTTCAAAAATTGAATTATAAGAAACATAATCTCCAAGAAAATTTAATACTCTTCGATAAGAGCTTTTGGCAATTTTGTCTGCGGTTTCTATATCTTCAATAAGACATTTAGAAGCAAGAAAATTGAAGAGAGAACATATAGATATTTCATGATTATTGCCAAATTCTTCTATAATAGAAGAGACAGATTTAGTTCCATCTAAATTAGATATAATCTCAGTTAATATAGGTTGAGAGAATACTACTGGAACTATCCGACGCGTATTAGATAAAAAGAAGTCAAAACGCTGATTTTTTTCATTATTTACATCAATAGGAACAAAGCTAACAGATGGTCTAAGACGAAAATTTTTATCTTTCATTATCTAAATTGCTGCATACAGAACAGGTCGGATTTTTTGGAACAGGAAATACTGATAAGTCGTAATCATCGAAGAGCAATTCTCCTCGTTCGCCTTCAAATGTAGCTGTAGGATTAATAAAATAACGAAGAATAGTCATCGCAGATGTTGAAGCTGCAAGAACCGACAAAGATACTAAACCTCCAAAAGAGCTTCTTCTATCCTTGACAGGATGACTAATAGGCTTCCAATCTTTTAAAGATTCTTTAAAAAAAGTATTATAGCAATCTGCACAAGGAGTATCACCTGGTATTATTAACTCACCCAAAGAGCCTAAGTGTGCATCAAAACCACCAGCAATCATTAGTGGCTTTTTATGTTTAACACAATAACGAGACAGTTTTAAACCTGTATAACCGATATAAGGTTCATCAGCTGTATCAATAATAAAATCAATGCCTAGCAATAAAGTTTCTAAATCAGAATCTATTGTTAAGGCATGATCAAGAACTTGTACACAAGCCTCTTGATCAATATCAAGAATCATTTGTTTGGCTACTTCAGTTTTTTGAAACCCTATTGCTTTTTGTTCAAAAAATCCATGTCTAGATATATCAAATTCGGAAACAATACCGTAATCAACTAACAAGAAATTGTGAAATCCCATCATCACAAGTTCTCGACATAACCAACTACCAACACTACCAACACCAAATATTGCTATTTTAGCTTGATAAATTTTGGATTGGATTCTAGCAACTTCATTAGAGCTATCAGTAATATCAAGTAAGAAATTTAGTTGGCGTTCTAACCTTTTCTTATAGAAACATGGTAAAGAAATTTCTTCAATCCAATGTTCAGATATAAGAATTCCTTTTTTATATAAATTTTTAATAAATTCTGAAAATCCATTATTTACTAAAAAATCTTCACATGACAAGTTAATTAAACGACAGTTCAACTCTTCAATAGAGAACTCTCCTGTTAACCAAGAAAGACTTTTTATCAGCAAAGGGTGACATCGAAATTTTATTCTTTTTCGAGAAGCTAAATAAACAAAAGTAACATCATTCTCAGACTCTAGATAAATATCAACCCCATCTCGAAGACGGGGTTTATACTTATTTGATATTTCATTCATCAGTATTGAACCTGTCCACCCTCAACATTAAGAAACTGTTCCCATTCATCTGCACTCCCTACAAAGTTTTCATCCCTTGAGCAAGTCCGCGTACAACATTCCGAACGAGATCCCGAACACTGCTTTGTATATGCTTTGCCTTGTGTCATTCCATCTTCAACAGTAATTTCAGCAAATCCATACTGCTCAAGATTTTTTTGTATATTACTCATTGTTTTTTAAATATTTAGCATTCAGAAAAAAAATTTTAGCATGGTTAAAAAAAAATAGCTATATGTTTCTTTGATCTTTATAAAATTTCAATAGTGGGTTGAGAGCTAACGCTCATGTACGACAATACAATTGCCGTACTACCATGCCAACATACTTATACTTTGGTGAAAACGAATTCTTCCTAACTCGCACCATCAAACAACTAAAAACCCACACTCTAGATCAACAATGGGCAGACTTTAACTATACAGAATACCCCCCAGAATCTAAAGAAACCATTCCTCAAGCATTATCCGATATCATGACACCACCAGTTGGGAGTGGAGGAAGATTAGTACATTTGCCCAACAGCACATTACTGGGAGTTTGTTCAAAAGAAATTTTGTTGCAGTTAGAGTCCATTCTCCCCAAAATTCCCTCAACAAATACCCTCCTGATCACCAACACTCACAAACCTGACGCGAGAAATAAATCAGTCAAACTCCTACTTGAATACGCACAGGTACAGGAATTTCCTCTCATTCCCCAATGGCAAACCCAAGCATTAATACAGCAAGCTCGTACTTTAGCTGACGAAGTAGGTGTAACACTCACTACCGATGCCTACAAAGTATTGATTGATTACACAGGCAATCATACACGACTGATATTCACCGAACTAGAAAAGCTCAAAACCTATGCTTTGGGTAAAACAGTCAATGGGGATATGGTGAAAGAATTAGTGTCAGAAAGTGCTGCTAATAGCTTACAACTAGCCAACGCCATTCGCTTGGGTAACATTGCTCAAGCATTGGAATTTGGCGATCGCTTAATTAACTGTAATGAACCAGCTTTAAAGATTACCGCTACCCTGACTACAACCTTTCGCACTTGGCTAACAGTCAAACAGATGATCATCACCGGGTGTCAAGACGACAATGCGATCACCCAACTCGCAGACGTGAAAAATCCCAAACGCTTGTATTACATCCGCCAAGAGGTTGCTAATTGTTGTGTAAACAAGCTGAAAAATGGTTTGAAAATACTATTGGAACTAGAGCTAATGCTGAAATCTGGTGTAGATGAAAAACTCGCCTTGCAAACTCAAATTATCAAACTTTGCTCGTAGGTACTACTTCTTTCAAATGCAATAGACACCTCGGAAATTTAACCTAAAATGCTGCGGTTGTTGGAGGGATATTAAATTTCTGGAGATGTCTAATCAACAATTTCCAAAACTCAAAAAATGAAGCAACTTGATCTACTTCATCTCACAACAGACCTTTCTGTTTTTGAACCTTCTCAAAGTATAGATTCCGAATCTACACAGCCAATTGCAGAAAACTGGCAGTTATCAAAAATCATTGGACAAAATTTAGCAGTATCTTTACTCAAAGGTGCAATTACACACAACCGAATTGTCCCTGCTTATTTGTTTGCTGGAGCAGACGGAGTAGGAAAATCTTTAGCTGCTAAATGCTTTATCGCTGAAATTTTCAACATCCAAAACCTAGCTAACTGTCCTGATGTTTTATGGGTTGAACCAACATACCTACACCAAAAACAGTTATTAAGTGAAAGTGAAATAGCAGCTTCTGGGGTACTGCGAAAAACTCCATCCCAAATTAGAATTGAGCAGATTCGAGAAATCACCCAATTTCTGGCTACCTCCCCTCTAATTGCACCTTACAAAATTGTCGTGGTAGAAAATGCGGAAAGAATGCCACCCACTGCTGCTAATGCACTCCTGAAAACTTTGGAAGAGCCAATATCCGGCACAATTATCCTCATTTCATCCCAACCCCAACGGTTACTTGCTACAATTACCAGCCGTTGCCAACTGATTCCTTTCCAGCGACTAAACAACGCCCAAATGACCACAGTTTTAGAAAATGTGGGACGTTCTGAAATTGTCAATCACCCAAATGTTATACAGTTTGCTGGTGGTTCTCCAGGGGTAGCGATCGCTTACCATGATCAACTCCAATCTATCCCACAATCAATTTTGCAACAACTAATTCAACCACCTAGCAATGTGTTAACAGCGTTAAGTATTTCCAAAGATATTGAAGTGCAATTAGATTTTCATCAACAACTATGGCTGATAGATTACCTGCAATATTGCTGGAAGGAATTTCTCAGTGATCAAAATTGGCTGTTAAAACTGGAAGATGCAAAAAACTCTCTGTTAAAAATGGCCTCTCCCCGCTTGGTATGGGAAGTTTTACTATTTCCTGACTAATACCAAAAACTACATTTTCAACGCAATCTATCTAAACCTCATCAAAGATACCAAAAACGTTTTTAGATAAAAGGATTGCGCTATGCGCTCTTGTGGTGAACTAAATCAAACAAAAAACCATGAGTGCCATTATCAATAATTACCGTCAATTGGATGTAGCTTTTCTCCTACTCAATGACTTGACAACAAAACTCCGCACGGCTGGGGCAAGAATTTCTGTGAGAAAAGTGGGAAATTTCCACAGAATTACCGTTTTGAAAGAACCCAGTGTAACCACTATTGAGCAAATTCTTGGTGACACAAGCAGGGATACAGAAACGCCTAACCTCAGCAGTAATGATGCAATTGCTTCACCCTCTGAAAGCACTCCGTCACCAGATGATGCTTTTAGTGAAGCTGGTAGTAATACATTACTTACCGTAAACGAAGAAATTGAGGAAAGCACACTGCTGGAAGCGATCGCTTTACCAACATCATCTGAATCTAATTCCTCAACAGATGATACTCCTAGTGAAGATGGTGCTAATACAGTGTCTACCTTAAACGAAGATATTGAGGATAACTCAGTAGTGGATGCGATCGCTCAAACATCACCTGAATTTACTTCCTCAACAGATGATACTCCTGGTGAAGATAGTGCTAATACAGTACCTACCATAAACGAAGAGATTGAGGATAGCTCAGTAGTTGAAGTGATCGCCCCAGCAACATTATCTGAATCTACTTCCTCACCAGACGAAAGTCATACTGATGACAGTAAAGTTATTATTTCTGAAAACACAGCAGAAATTATCACCGATTCAACCGATTCTCCTACACCTGATAACTCTTCCTCAAAAGTAACAAATATTCCCGATTCCCCAGATTTAGCAAGTTTGGAAGATTTACAAACACTAACTTTAAAAAGACTGAGGGAGTTAGCCAAATTGCACAAAGTCCCTGGTTTCTCTCGCATGAAAGAGGAAAAGTTAGTAACCAAATTGCATGGTTTAGCAACCAAAGAAAAAATTGTGTAATAGTCATCAGCCTCAAATCTCTAGCAGATTTGGGGTTATTTTTTTACGCAGTTTTTCCCCAATACAACCAGTAATCAATGCGCTAGGCGCAATCAAGTTTGATACTGGGCTGTATCCAATACCAGCACCAAATTAGCACCAAATCATTCATTTTGCTGCATAACCGAGAATGCGCTGTCGCGCTAATACAGTGAAAAATTTGATTACCCAAGGAAAATATTATGACTCAGCAATACATCAATAAAGTTGATTTAGTTGGTCGCGTTGGTCAAACACCTGAGATACGCTATTTTGAATCAGGTGCAATGAAAACATCCTTGACCCTTGCTGTTAAACCTCCCTACAGAAGTGAAACTCCCCTTTGGTTTGATTTAGAACTTTGGGGAAATATTGCTCAAGTTGCAGCAGACTGGGTTCAAAAAGGTTCAACTATTGGGATCACCGGTGAAATAGTCTTTGATAGATGGATAGACAAAAACACCAACGAACCCAGACAAAAACCGATCATTCGTGTCAACAATTTGGAACTCATCAGTTCTGCTCAACGCAAAGACTCAAATGAAATTGGTGAAGACCAAGACTCCATAATTAACGCCAATTTCTAGCCAGTCAATCATCCCGCAGCATCACTTCTGTCTGTGGGATGTTTTGGTTAAAAAGCGCAAAGCGCAATTTTTATGAACAATTGACAATTTCATCACAAGGATAAACCATGATTAACTCAACCCAAACCATCCAACTACTGACTATTGATGAAGCTTTTGACAGTCAAGGTGTAAAGATTGTCTATGGTGAATGTACTTTCTCCTACTATTCAAAAGATGGCGTAGTGGAAGACACAATTCCTTACAGAACCAAGGGAGCAGCAGCAGTTTCCATTGCTGAATCTGGAATTAATGCCACTGGTATCGCTATCGGCTATCTGGATCTTAACGTAGTGGATAGCGGTAAGGGATATAAAGAAAAGAAAACTGCCTTAGTTATTCGCAACTTCATCTGCACTACTGCTGGTAATCGCACTTATACACCAACTGTTACTCCTGTTGTTCAACCACCCACACCACAGGAAAATACTCAACAGCTAGTTGGTGCTGGTGTAGCTACAGCTTCTCAAAACGGACATTCTCGCAATACTGATATTTCTCACATTCCCTTTTAATCTTCTTACTTCTGGCTTTTTGCCAGAGGTATTTTTTTCTGTGGGCAGATAGTTGTTTTCACTTGTTGGGGCAAGGCTATGACTTCAGCTTGAATTTTCACCAAAAAAATACCTCCTCCAGATTGTCTGATTCCTCAGATATTGATATATGATTTAAAAAATTCGATATATGATACTTCCACATCAAAACATCAGATATTGATATATGACGTGGAAAAGTCAGTATTCGATATTATGATACTTCCACATCAAAACATCAGATATTGATATATGAGGTGGAGAACTCAATATATGATACTCCCTAATATCAAAAAAAATAGTCATGCAAATTAGATTAGCTGTAATAAGTAATGCCGGAGGAAGTGGTAAGACAACCCTTTCTGTCCATTTAGCTCATGCTCTGGCAAAACGCAGGTATAAGGTAGCACTGTTTGACCTTGACCCGCAAGGGTCACTGACACTGTTTTGTGGTTTAAATCAACCAGAACCAGAACATACTTTAGCTGCTGTCCTCAAAGAGAATTTTGATGGTAACTGGCCGTTGACACCCTGCTGGAGTGAACACACTGATAAAGTAGTCATTTGTCAGGGTGGTATGGTTCTGACCCAAACAGCAGATGAATTAGTTTTACACAAACGAGGAGCTTACTTATTAGGCGATCGCCTAACTGACTATCCTCTAGAACATGATTTAATCATTTTTGATTGTCCAGCGACCCTTGGTCCCTTACCTTTAATGGCACTGACAGCTAGTACACACATAATTATTCCTGTCCAGCTAGAACCAAAATCAATTCAAGGAGCGGCTCATTTACTGGAATGGTATTACTACCACTGCAAACACTTACGCTTAAAACCCACACCAGAAATTCTTGGCTTTGTTCCCAACCAATACGATGCTCGACGTGCAGCCCATAGACAAATGTTAGCTGCATTACCATCTCAGTTAGAGCAGATGAATATCCATGCTTTTCCAGAAATTCGGGATAGTGCTGAATTTGTTAACGCCAGTGGACAAGGATTACCATTACCTATTCACCGTCCTAGTCATCCAGCAAAAGATGATTTTAAAGAAATTGCCTCAAAATTAGCCGCTTTGATTGGCAGTAAGAGTAAAGAGAAAGTCACGGCTTAACCAAGTTGATGGCAGGAGTAAAAAAACTCTCAATTTAACCAAGCTGTTGTAAAAATTACGCATTTTTATTTTTTAGCAATAGCTGGAAAATACTCCTTTATTCAGTAGCTCATTGAAATTAATGCCTCATCAAAGTGCTTGAAATACTTGTTAATCAAACTCTTGATGTGTCAATAATTTTGCATAACCACTTACCTAATGCGAACTGCTTGCAGCAGCGCTTCGCTATCGCATGATGGCTTAGGCCACGCTGCGCTATTGGTACTGCGCGATCGCTGTTTCAATAAACAAATTAAAACTGTGCTAACTTATGACCACCCGTAAATCTCCTGACCTCACCAATTATTTTTCAGGCGCAAAGCAATCCCAACAGTTATCAGAAGCTGAGGCAGAAATTCAGCGTCTCAAAGCCGAAATAGAAGAACTTCGCTCTCAAGGGTCGAGTGAGTTAGAAGCACAGCTACAAACACTTAGGGCGCAACTTCAGTCACAATCAGGTATCCAACATATTCCTTTAGACAAAATTCAAGCCAACCCAGAACAACCGAGACAGACATTTTTATCAGAAAGTATTGAGTCTATGTCTCGTTCTCTGGTATCAGATGGACAACTAGAGCCAATTATTTTAATTCAACGGGAACACTTAGTTATATTTGATGGTGAACGGCGTTGGCGTAGTGCTAAAAACTTGGGTTGGCAAAATCTGCAAGCTGTCATTATTCCTGAACCTGATGCTCTACACCGCAAAGCTTTAATCACTTCATTACACCGGGAAGACCTCAATCCTCTTGATAAAGCTGAAGCTATTGTCCGGGAATTGGCAACTAATACTGGTTTAGAACCCCAGGATATTCCCCGGATTCTCTCAACAGTAGTGCGACGGTTGAATGCACAAAAACGAATGAACTCTGTTGTTGAACTGCTCACGGTAACGCCAGAGGAACAGCAACAAGGTTTAGCTACTTTGGACTTAGATGAGCGAGAAGTGGCAGTGTTGACTATACTTTTAGATTTACAACTTAATCCCGCTTCTATTGATGCCAATATTTTTCCCATGCTTTCTTTAGCTGAAGACTTAAAAGCTGCTATTAGGTCTTCTGGACTTAAAGGTGTTCACGCAATGGCATTACAAAAACTCTCTGCGAAAAATTTGGGACTACCAGAATCAGAAGCAGAAGAAATTAGAATCAACATCACCCAAAAGGTATTAGCAGAAAAATTATCTGTACAAAAAACCCGGCAATTAGTCACTGAGGCGATCGCTTCACAAAGTACCGACGCTGAGAAAATCGAAAAACAAGTTAAACCAGTAGCAACAGCAACACGCTCTTTATATAAAGTTTCTGGGGAAGCGTTGAAGAAAGTTGAGGTTTCGCAATTAATGGAGTTTCAGGAAGTCCTTCGCAAGAAACTGGCGGAGATTGAAGAAGTAATCCAGGAAAAAGCTGTCAACGATAATAAAGTTTAGTATGCAATCAAATTTAAAAGTAGGGCTACAAATGTCAGCTAATGATTTATGTTTGAAACGCCCTACATACTGCTTGTGAGGTTACATAAGCCAAAGCGTGTCCGCCGATTTTATCTTAGCAATCACTTAAATACGCAAAAATTCTAATCGATAAAACAACTTATGACTGCTATCATACACCATTATCTAATCATCAAAAGTCCTAGTTTTGAATAACCGCATTCCATTCGCAGTCACTAACAAAGAAGTCCCTGTATCTGCTAAGACGGCTACAGCTAACCCAACAAACCCAAACGTTCCCAATAGCAGAAATAAAGCCTTTGTTACTAAAGAAAAAATAACATTCTGTTGGATCACAGATACAGTGCGACGACTCAATTCTACTGCATAAGCCAGTCGTCTGAGGTCATTTCCCACTATGACTACATCTGCTGTCTCCAAAGCAATATCTATGCCACCCACCGCAAAACTAATATCCGCAGCAGCCAGGGCTGGGGCATCGTTGATCCCATCTCCAACCATCCCTACCACTCCATCACGACGCAAGTATTGAATTTCTTGGAGTTTATCTTCTGGTAGCAGTTCAGCCCGATACTCTGTAATTCCCACTTGTTGAGCAATTTGCCCTGCAACACGGGTGCGATCGCCTGTCAGCATTACCAACCGCTTTAGCCCCAGCCGCTTCAATTGTCGCACGGCTTCGGTTGCTTCTAATCGAATACCATCAGAAAGTGAGATCGCTCCTAATAACCCTTCCTTTGCCCCTACAAGTACCGGAATTTGACCAAGTTGTTCAATTTCAGCCAACAAAGATTCAGCCTCATCAGACAAAAGAATCCCTTGGTCTGAAAACAACCGCCGATTACCAACTAAGTACAATATCTCACCGAAGTTTGCCTGAATTCCTTTACCTGGTAATGCCATGAAGTTCATAGGTGTTTCTAACTCCATCTTTTGTTCTTGCGCCTTGGCTACAATTGCCTTAGAGAGCGGATGTTCTGACTGTTGCTCCAGTGAAGCGGCAATTTGTAACACCATGTTTGCACTTACCTTGCCAAAGTCATAAACCTTCTGCACAATGGGCAACCCTTGGGTAATCGTACCAGTTTTATCAAAAGCCAGAGTTGTCAGGTGTCCGGCTGTCTCCAGTGCATTACCCCCCTTGAACAAAACGCCGTGGCGAGTTGCAGCACCAATGGCGCTAACAATGGAAACTGGGGTAGAAATCACCAAAGCACAAGGACAAGCAATCACCAACATTACCAGCGCTCGATAGAACCAAACATTAAAAGGTTGAGCAAATGCCAAAGGCGGAATCAGAGTAATAGCGATCGCAATCAAAATTACAATTGGGGTGTAAACTTCTGCAAACCGATCCACCCACTGCTGAGAAGGAGCGCGGCTGCCTTGGGCTGCTTCTACTAAATGTATAATTTTAGCAACAGTCGTATCACTAACAGTATGAGTTACTTTAACTTCCAAAAAGCCCGACTGATTCAACGTTCCCGCAAAGACAGTATCTCCAACTTCTTTATCTTCTGGGATTGATTCTCCCGTAATTGGTGATTGGTCAATAGCACTTATCCCAGAAACAACAACACCATCTAACGCCACGCGTTGTCCTGGTCGAATTGTCAAAATTTCACCCACTTGGACACTTTCCACAGGAACTGTAACTTCTTTATTCCCCCGCTTCACAGTAGCAGTCGGTGGCGTTAAATCCATGAGGGCGCTGATAGCATTGCGTGTGCGACCAAAAGTGAAAACTTGCAGGGTTGTACCCAAAGAAAACAGAAACAGGACTAATGCTGCTTCAAACCAGTCTCCCAAAATTAAAGCCCCGATAACTGAAATCGTCATCAGCAGATTCATATCGGCACGGCGCAAGCGTAACTCAAATAAACCAGCCCGTGCAATAGGATAACCTGCAATTACTATCCCAATGCCATAAAAAGCTCGTGTTATCCAAATTGGTAATGCTAAGTATTGAGCAACTAAGCCCAAAACTAACCCTATTCCCGCTAAAATTACGCTTTGTCCCCGGCGATTGTTCACCCAAAATTTCCAGTTTGCTGAGTCGCGTTTTTGGATTTGTTTTGAGGCTGAATCGTCTTGATGATGATGCTGGTCGTGATTACAGCTTAATTCATGAGTGAGTTCAACTGTATAACCCAAACTGCGAACTCGATTATAGATTGTCTCTTCATTGACCTGTTGCGGGTCGTAAGATACTTGCATTTTTTCAGTTGCAAAGCTGACTGATACCTGAAGAACGCCTGCTATTTGCTGTAAGCCAACCTCAACTGTTTTGGCACAACTGCCACAATCCATCCCACCAATTTTTGCTTGTAGTTTTTGAGTAGAAGCTACTTCAAAATGCTCATGTTTGCTGTCATGGGAGTGAGTGTGATCATGGTCACTATTACAGCAATGGTCATGATTATGGGGCTTGACCTCACTATTTTGTTTAACCGTATAACCCAACGCAGTGATGCGATTGATAATTTCAGCTTCGTTCAGGATGTCTGTGTCATAAAAAACTTTAACTTTCGCAGTTGCAAAGCTCACGGAAGCTTCCATTACACCGCCAAGCTGTTGCAAACTGGCTTCTATCGTCTTGGCACAACTTCCGCAGTCCATACCATCAACTTGCAAAAACTGGGTTTTGAGGGAGGGGGTTTGAGTCATGACAGTTTTACAGAAAAAACTATAAAGTTAACTGCCAATATTCTAATACAACAATTGAACAACTATTCAACTGTACAATGGTTATCATTTTAGATACTATGAAATTAATAACCATTGCTTACTGCTTACGCACAAAACTATGAACAAGAGTCAGGAAAAGCCAGACTTCGAGCATTTTCAACATTCTGATACCCCAAATTGTGACGCTCATGTAGTGCATTTAGATAATGTGCGCTCAACTCAAGCGGAAATTCTCGCAACTTCCAAGGCTAAACAGATAGCAGAAGTATTTGGGATACTTGCAGATCCTAACCGTCTACGTCTGCTATCAGCGTTGGCTTCTCAAGAGTTGTGTGTTTGTGATTTAGCCGCATTAACAAAAATGACGGAATCAGCCGTTTGCCACCAACTGCGATTGTTTAAAGCGATGCGGTTGGTGAACTATCGCCGGGAAGGTAAAAATGTCTATTACAGTTTGGTTGATAGTTACATTATTAACTTGTACCGTTCTGTGGAAGAACATTTAGAGGAATCAAATCTTTAGGTACTAGATTATCGGGTGTATTGATATTTCTGCCAGATTTTCTAAGATTATGAGAAGATTATGAAAATACCTCTCACAGTATATTAATGACTATTCCAGAGAATAAACCCAGCCTACCTGAAGTTCACCGCAGTATTAAAATTCCCAACACCCAAAGCTTTTGGCGCAAGATGCTGGCTTATGCGGGTCCAGGGTATCTGGTTTCGGTAGGATACATAGACCCCGGAAACTGGGCAACAGATATTGCTGGGGGTTCTAAATTTGGGTACACCTTGTTGACAGTCATTCTGTTGTCGAATCTGATGGCGATCTTGCTGCAATCGCTGTGTGTGCGTTTGGGTGTGGCTACGGGGCAGGATTTGGCACAGGCTTGTCGGGACTATTTTAGTCCAAAAGTGAGCTTTTGCTTGTGGTTATTATGTGAGATTGCGATCGCAGCTTGTGATTTGGCAGAATTATTAGGAAGTGCGATCGCCCTACAACTATTATTCGGTATTCCCTTATTATGGGGTGTGTGTATCACTGCGCTGGATGTCCTGGTATTACTAATTTTACAACATAAAGGCTTTCGCTATACAGAAGCTTTGGTAACAATGCTAGTAACAACTGTAGGCATCTGTTTTGCAGCAGAACTTCTTTTCTCTCGACCTGATATGGGGGGGATTTTATGGGGATATTTACCCAGAAAAGAAATTTTACAAAACCCAGAAATGCTCTACATTGCTATAGGTATTTTAGGGGCAACAGTCATGCCTCATAACTTATATTTACACTCTTCCATTGTGCAAACACGCGATTGGCAACTAACTTCTGAAAAAAGATGGGAAGCGATTAAGTTTGGCACAATTGATTCAACTTTCGCTTTATCCTTAGCACTGTTTATTAACTCAGCAATTTTAATTGTATCTGCTGCCACATTTCATTTTTCTGGAAATCAGAATGTAGCAGAAATTCAAGATGCTTACAAACTACTTTCACCATTGTTAGGAGTTAGTGCTGCTAGTGCTATTTTTGGGATCGCTTTACTTGCTTCCGGTCAAAGTTCAACGCTGACTGCAACATTGGCTGGACAAATAGTCATGGAAGGCTTTTTAGAATTTCGTCTTCCGTCCTGGTTACGGCGTTTAGTTACCCGTCTGCTTGCTATCATTCCAGCATTGATCACAATTATTGTCTTTGGGGAACATAGCACTAGCCGGCTCATAGTTTTAAGTCAAGTTATCCTCAGTTTACAGTTACCTTTTGCAGTGATTCCTTTGGTGATATTTACGAGTAATCGCCGCTTAATGGGTGAGTTTGTCAATCCGTTATGGCTTAAATCTTTAGCTTGGCTGGTTGCTATTGTTATTGTTGGACTAAATGTTTGGTTGCTATTACAAAGTATTTTGGGTTGGTTGAATTTCAATTAATAAATCGCTTAGGATGGATTTAGTTGCCAAAAATATTGTGTTGTCTTGATGTGTTTTAAGATGGAGAAAATCAAGTCATGAACTACATTCACAAAGTTGTTACTATCCTGGGAATAACAACTAGCGTACTGAGTGGTATACCTGCTGCTGTCTATGCTGCCCCAGAATCACCAACACCCATCCCAAAGATGAATTTTCAGGAATACTATAATCAGGGGGTGCAAAAGCTGGAGCAAGGCAATTTCAACGGTGCAATAGAAGATTTTAGTCGGGTAGTAAAGTTAAATCCTCGATACTACGAAGGTTTCTGCTTGAGGGGTTTAGCCAAGTCTCAGTTAGGAGATTTTCAAGCCGCCGTTATCGACTTTAATCAAGTATTGCAACTAAATTCCAGCCATACAGATGGTTACAATGGTCGTGGAATGGCTCATGCAGAACTGGGAAATCTTCAAGCTGCTATTACCGACTTTAATCAGATACTCAAAATTGATCCGCAGTCTGTAGATGCTTACTACAATAGAGGCTTTTTAAATTATAGACAGGGAAATCACCAGATGGCGATTTCAGATTTTAACCAAGCACTAAAAATCAACCCCAACTTAGCTGATGCCTATGGTAACAGAGGACTGGCTAAATATGCTTTAGGCGATCGCAAAAGTGCTATTACCGATTTACAGCAAGCTGCAAGTTTGTTTCAACAACAAGGAGATACCCAGAGGTATCAGCAAACACAAACATTGCTTCAGCAAATTCAGCAGTAAGTAATATTAAAGCTAGAAATTAAGGCTCTTGCGTTACTTTTATGGTGATGGAGGATGGATTATAACAAAAACCTTACGGGGCAAGGGTTATAAACAATTATGACCATATTTTTAATGAAATGCCTACACAATAAGGCTTTCAATGGTTTTGAACCGGGTTTTCCATAAAAAGAACCGAAATTAAGTATAAATCGTTTTTAATAAGTTTATTTTCAAGGTGAACAAGAAAAGCTTACTCTTAAATTTAGCCTAACTGGATCAGGAACTTTCTCTGAACGGCATTATCAAATTAGTTGTTCCAAAAATTCACTTGATTTTTGATGGTGAATCGAATAACGTAGATGGTCAGTTATCTTTTTTTAGGAAGTTTATGAATAAAAAGCTCATACTAAATTTACTTGCCAGTTCCTCAATTTTTACATCATTAATGTCTACACTGGGTATCATTAATCCTGCCCACGCTAGTGTTAATCTAAATCAGCGATTAATGCACACTAGTGACGGTCGTACTTGTATTACTAATCCTCACGGTCTGAAAGATTTCGTGTGTATTCGAGATTCTGAGAGAGATCCCAAGGCTTCACCTGCGCCTAAGTCTATGGTACTCTCAGCACAGCCATCTGATAGCAAAATTGCAGAACTGAATTTTACGGAGGAGGAAAGCGATGCTGCAATTAGGATATTTAAGTGTGACTGTCCGTTTTGTCTCAATTCTTTGCGACAGTTACGCGGTACTGGTAACTTGGTTTACTAAACTTTATGGGTATTAGCTGTCATTATTGCCACTTCCACATAAATTTCTCTTTAGTTTTTAGAAGTTTGTTGAGAGGCTATCTATAAGGTAAATTTAAAAGGGGTAAAGTACAGCAAGCACAATCTAATTTTTCTGTTTCACCCAGCTTGAATGATTGTTGAGCTAAAAATTTAATTGCATCTATTTTTCAATCATCATCTTGCCGTTGCTATTTTCAACCATCCCCTTGCCGTTGCGGCAATTTCAAACTTGAAATCACATTTTGGGAACAAATTCGTGTAGCTATCAGTTGCAAGCTAACGCTTATCTGGGAGTGAGCAAATAATATGATTCCCAAAACAATATGCTACAAGCAGTCATTCCCAACTCAAACGAAACCTTCCTCCAAAACGCTGTTGTTGAAAGATACAACTTCTCCAAATTAAACAAAACACGCATCCGTTTTAAGATTCAATTAAAGAAAACAACTAAAAGCAATGCTCCGAAATGGGCAGATGTTCTTAAAACGTCTCAAAATGAGCAAGAATCAGACTTAGTAAAAGTTACAACTTCAGAAGTTGGTTTAAAGGGCATCAAAGTTTTCAAAGCTTTAGATGAAGCCGCAAACAAATTAAGACAAGAAGTTGCTTCAGTCCAAGAATGGATGAATTATGACAATGGTGATTGGATTTGTTCCATAGATTTAGCACCCATAGTCTGGAGTCAATTAATCGAAATTCGAGATAATATTGCCCCTACTTTACGCACCCAATTGAGAGAAGAATATGATGAGGGTTACACAGATTATCAAGAACGGATTGATAAATTTCTCTCACTGAATGCTTGGCAGTTATCTGTAGAACAACAACAAGAAGTTAAGCAAAACTTAGTAAAAGCTTTTCCCTGTTTAGAGGAACTAGAAGACTATTTACAAGTAATAATTGGTCGTCCTGTGATTATTCCTGCTATTAGCGAGCAATTGTCAGAACAACAAGCTGAATGTTTGCAGCAAATAACTCGGTTTATCGAGCAGTATGACACAAATTTAGAACAAACACTCAGAGAATCTGCGATCGCAGGTGGTGAACAACTAGCAGCACAATTACTCGAAGATTTGAGCAACTGGGAACCAGGACGCAAGCCGGTTAACTTCAAGAAAAAGATGGAACGTCATTTTAAGAAAGTGCAAATGCTTTTGGGTAACGCCAGTTTTGAAGCAGGTAGCAGTCTGGAACAAATGATGACTCATCTAGAAGACATTCTCGAAAACGCTTCTGTAGATGCCAAAAGGCTTGATTCACAGGGGCGTTCTCAATTAGAGGGAAAAATGGATGAAATTTACGCCAAGCTGCTGGATGAACAACGTCATCTTCAAAGATTAGCAAGTGATGAAGGTATGGGGTTAAGCAAAGCTACAGCCATGTCTCTCAAACTTCGGTAGAAAAACCTGTCTGTATCATCTTTGAACAAACGCGAGGTGTGAGGTGTAGATGGAAACAATACACCTCCCCTTTTTGCTACGCAATCAAGAGGGGACGTGAGAGGAATTTTAGCTCTTTTGTTCATCACTATAAACCGTATTAATTTACCAATTCCCAGTAATCAGAGGTAATAGATGTCACATTTCTCAACTGTCACCACAAAATTAACTAATCGTGAATGTTTAGTTGATGCTCTACAAGATTTGCAGCTTACCGTGCAAGTTTATGAGAAACCACAATTGCTCAAAGGTTATTACGACGACTCTGAAGGAAAAAGTGCAGAGATTGTTGTCCCTGGTTCTACTTTAAATGCCCGCGCAGATATTGGTTTTCTGTGGGATCAAGAAGCGAGGATCTATCAAATCATCCACGATGCCTATGAAACCGTACCCCGACTGGGAGAAAACTTCTTTTCTCATACTCTCATGCAAGCCTACGGTAAAAACATGGTTCGCGCTAAAGCAGCACAGTTACAAGAACAGCTAGGAGAATGCACCATCACAGAAGAAACCAAGGGTCAAGTACATACCTTACGTCTTGCATTCTCAGCACATCAACAAACACAGCAAGTACGGAGATAGTTTATGGAAAGGGCAATATTAATACATTTTGACACTGCTACAGGTGAAGTAAAAATAGAAGCTGAAGGATTTGAGGGATTGTCCTGTCTAGAAGCAACTCAACCTTTTGAGGAAGCTTTGGGGATAGTAGAGAGCGATGCCTACGGCGGTGAACTACGCACTTACAAACCCGAATCCCACCAACAGCTTCGTAGCACTAATACCCATCAACACCGACTACATCAATAAATTTTCACCGGGGAATAAACAAAATTCCCCCATCTTTACTATGAGCCGAACTACCTGAAGATTATCCCATGCTCCGTATTTACCCCTCAAAAGGAGCGCGACAACCAGTATTTATCAAAGGAAATACCTGAGCAAAATTAACAACAATGAAACTATCAAACTTAATTACCACCATTGACTCTCAAATACCCATTGTGGCTTTAGAGGTTCTATCTCCTGAAGAAGCCACTATCATTCAATGGTTAACTACCGAAGTCATGAACAAACTCAACAGTCCTGTGTATTTCTGGAATTTGGGAGTATCCAGCTTGGAGCAATGTCTAATTGCCGACGACGGTGGACTGGTATTCAAATCAGTCGATACTTATAAAAAGCCTCCCCATACTGACCCTTTAATATATGTATTCGAGTACATCAGCAATTTTGAAGGGAATGGGGTTTTCATCCTGGGAGATGTTCACCCTTTCCTGGGCAAAAACTCCCTGCAATTAAGCTGGGAAGTTCTTACCAGAGTCAAGAACTTGTATCATCGTCTCAAACCAACTGAAAAGCGCATTGTACTTCTGGGTCAAAATATTCAACTGCATGAATCTTTATTGAGGCTCATTCCTTGCTGTGAAGTTCCTTTACCTAGCATTGAACAAATTCAAGACCACTTAGAATCATATTTGCTCTATTTGCAAGAATCTGCCAGTGAACAAGAGGTAAATTTTACAGTTTCTCTGACCACTGAAGATAAAGAAACCTTGGCAAGAGCAGCATTAGGACTAACTTTAGAAGAAATTAGCGACTTTCTGCGGTTGACTGTAAAAGAACGCCTAACTTCTCAAGGGATTGTTATTGATGCAACAGTCATTTCCTTGGTTGTCGAATACAAAACCCGGCTATTGGCTCAAATGGGTATCGAACTGGGTAAACCCACAACAATACCTTTTGGCGGTCTGGATTTACTGCGGGACTGGCTGCAACGTCGTAGTCGGTTGTTTTCCCAAGAAGCGCGATCGCTCAATTTACCCCAACCTAAAGGAGTGCTACTAGCGGGACCACCAGGGACAGGTAAATCAATAGTAGCGAAGAATATTGCCACCATCCTCAATCTTCCATTGTTGCAATTAGACATTGCCTCAATGCTTGGTAGCCTAGTGGGAGAATCTGAAGGTAATGTCCGCCGCGCACTCAGTACGGCTGAAGCGATCGCTCCCTGTGTCCTGTGGATTGATGAGGTAGAAAAGGCACTTTCCGCTAATGGCGATACTTCTGGGGTTTCACAAAGAATTTTAGGGAATATCCTCACTTTCATGTCTGAATGTACAGCAGGGGTGTTTGTGGTAGCAACCTGTAATGATCCGACTGCTTTACCGATTGAGTTCAAGCGGAAAGGACGGTTTGATGAGAATTTCTTTGTTGATCTACCTACAGAAATTGAGCGTTGTCAAATTCTCAGGATTCATCTGGGACGCTACGGTATAAAAGTTCCTGAAGAGTATCTGGAAGCGATCGCTGCTAGTACCAGCAAGTTTAGTGGTGCTGAATTGGAAACTCTAGCCTCAGAAGCTGCACTACTGGCTTTTGATGAAGGAAGACCACAGCAGGTGACACTAGCTGATTTAGAAAATTGCCAGCGAAATATTACGCCTTTAGCTGTTCAAGATGCTGCTGCTGTTGAGCGGATGCAGTCGTGGTCAAAGGTGGCACGGCCAGCTTCTAGTCCTGTGCAGGTTTCCAAGAGAAGTCTTCGTACTTCTAAATTCCGTACCAATTAATATAAACAACAAAAGCTTTCGCGGAGCATCCTGGAGGGAACTAGCACTGCTGCAAGCAGTTCACTTTTGGTAATGCTTTCCCTCTCGATGCTTCTGGTAGATGAGTAGTCAATCATTGTACTCACTCACCTATCAATCACATACAAAAATGCTCCTAGTTTACTATTAGGAGCGTTTCTGTTTCTGAAATGTTTTTGAGTTATTTAATCGAACAAAGATGCAAATATCCATTTCACCTGGTAAAAGCTTAGAGGATGTTTGAAAAGTTTTGGGCGAATATAATATTGCTCCGATGCCGCAGGCTGTACGCTACTACTAATGAAAAGGTGGTCTTTTTAACCCGCCTGCGCGGGTTTAGTTTGTATAGCCTGCAACTTCTAGTCGCCAGGGCTGTAATAAATTAGACTTTTCAAACATCCTCTTAGATAGTGAAACTTTAAGCAACCTCTAAAAAATCTTGCTGTAATGGATTTTCTGGGAAAAATACAGCAGGTGAAACTTTAAAAAACTCCGCAAGTTTTTGGATATGTTCAACAGTTAATTTACGTTTACCATTGAATACATCAGAAACAATTGATTCGGTTTTAAAAATAGGAACTAAATCTTTTTGTTTAAGATTTAATTCTGCAATCAGAACTTTGAGCAGATATACTCCATAAATATCAGGAACTAAATCTTGTTGTTGCTCGTATTCATGGATTAAAATTCCCAACAGATCCAAATAATCTTCTTCTGCCTCGGTTAATTCTCCTTTGTCAAGAAGTTTATCGACCACTACTTGAGTTTTTTCTAAATCTTCTTCAGATTTTATAGTACGAGGAGGAAAAGACGTAATTAATTCTATGTAGCTAGTGTTTTTTAACATTTCATGTTTATGGGATTATTTGGTTAATCAAACTAAGTCTAATAAACATTAATCCTAGTTTTCAATAATGACGTTTTATTTCAGGTAAGCTATCAAACCATTCATCATTTTTTCAGTTATCTTTTCTATATTCTACATGAGCAAGAAAGTCACGAGCAACCACACCATAAAATATCACTAGGCCAATTATGGAAATATATTTAGTATTCGTAGATGCTGCCCAGAATAGCAATAAGTTCTGGAGTGCTAAAGTTGAGCAAGGAAATTTAACTGTTGAATGGGGTCGAGTAGGATACAAATCTCAACAGAAAGTTCACACTTTTGGTAATTTTCAACAAGCAGTTTCTAAATTTCATAATCTCGTTGCTGAAAAGAAAATGAAAGGCTACCGAGAAAGCCAGCCTCAAATTGATCATACTTCTGATTCTTCGGAAATTAAAAGAGCTATCCAATTACTAGAAATATTACGCCCTTATGTAGCTGAAAGACAATTCGCAAATAGCAATTATTTAGAGACACTAAACCAATATCTCAAAATTGTCCCTACACCTTTGGGCATGAAAATAATCCCATCCTTAATATACCGTCATGTAGGAGACGTAGACCACCAACTATCACTACTGAACTCTTTATTAAGAAATGAATCTGTTCAAGGTGAAAATACATCAGAATTTGGTAACAACAGGAAAGTTATCAGCTTGAAAACTATTAGTAAAAACTTCTGGAGGCATATCTAATACTGCTTCATTTTTACATTATCAGGCTTTTAAACCTTGTCAACGTGAAAATTTTCAACAAGAAATATTCACACAATATTTAAAATTGATAATTAAAATAGCTTACATTTATGAGTAAGCTATATTTTTTTTCTTTTTACCATAAAACAATTAAATTGGAAAAATTAACTATTTAAATCGTAAATTTGCGCTATGCGCCCATTACCAAAACTATTTTTTGGTAATGGAATATGTTTACAATCAATTCAACAATAGAATCAGAATTAAAAGCCACACCCCAGCAACGATGGGAAAACAACAAACAGGCAATTATTACCCTGCAAAATCTCAACACTACTCCCACCCAAGAACAACTACAAACATTAGCAAAATTCAATGGATGGGGTTGTTTACCTGAAATATTTAGCTTAAATCCACAAAGCAAATGGGTTGCTAAAGCCCAAAAAGAATTGCTAACTTTACTGGAACAAACTGAATTTAATAACGCTGCCAGTAGCATATTAAATGCCCATTATACAGAACCCAAAATCATCCGTAGTATTTGGGAAATGCTATCACGCATAGGATTTACAGGAGGCAGAATCTTAGAACCAGCTTGCGGTACTGGTTTATTCTTTGGATTAATGCCAGAGGATATACGCTACAACTCAAAACTATTTGGAATTGAATTAGATAAAACACCCGCTACCATAGCCAAACATTTATATCCCGAAGCTCAAATCTATAATCAGGGATTTGAAAAAGTCAGCTTCCCCGAAGGATATTTTGATTTGGTATGTGGGAATTTTCCCTTTGGTGACTATGGAGTAAATGACTCAAAATATAACTTTCTCGGAGTCAATATCCATAACTATTTTCTAGCCAAATCTGCCGACTTAGTGAGAGAAGAAGGATTAATTGCAGTCATTACTTCTACTTATACTTTAGATGCTCCCAGTTCTCAAAAGTTCCGGGCTTGGTTAGGACAAAAACTAGAACTGGTGACAGCCGTAAGACTTCCTAGTGGAGTATTTAACACCATAGCTAGAACTCAAGTTAGCCCCATTCTGCTAATCTTTCAAAAAGTAAAAAATCCTCGTCATGCTAATACATCAAAATGGATAAATACTCAAGAAGTACAAATTAATCCTCAAGATTGGGGTAATGAAGGTGACAAAACTAAAGCTCATCTCAACGAATATTTTCTAAGTGAATTTCAAGGCAGAAGTTTTAATAAATATTATCAAAACCAACTACAAAAATCTCCCCAATACACACATTTACAACAGAGAATTTATCCTCATGTACATCACTTACTAGGTACACCAAGCATTAATAAACTGTACGGTGAAGGTTTTGCTCTATTAGATGACGGCAGAGATTTATCTGAAGCATTGTGCAAAATACCTCTAAATGTTAACTACTCTCCTAGAAAAGAAACTGAAGAACTTCTCTTAGTTCCACCTGAACTGCAACACATTAAAGAAATGGCTTTTTGTATTCATGAAAACCAAATTTATCAAAGAGCGAAAAGCCATTTAGTTTTAGTAGAAACAGTAGAGAGAAATCGAATTGAAGATTTTTGGCAACTACGTAGCTGTTTAATAAAAGTCATCAATGCCCAACAAACAGTAAATGATGAAGAATTAACACAACTCCAACAAGAACTTAAAAACAGCTATAATTCATTCATTCGCAAATGGGGCAGAATCAATAGCAAGTACAACCTAATACACCTGGGAAAAGACCCCAACTATTATTTAGTCAGAACTCTAGAAAAGAGCAATTACAAATTAGCTGATATTTTCTCTAAACGAGTCTGTCGTTCATATTCTGCTCCCACAAAAGTTAATTCAGCCCAAGATGCTTTAACACATTCGCTGAATATAAAAGGTTGCTTAGATTTGGATTATATCTCAGAAATTAGCAACCTGAGTCAAGAGGAAATCATTCAAGAACTCGATGCTGATAATCTCATCTTTTATAATCCAATTAACCAGAAATGGGAACTCGCGGCTCAATATTTATCTGGTAACGTTTACAGAAAACTGCAAGAAGCGATTGCTGCTAATTTAGCAAAAAACATAGAAGCACTCAAAGCAGTTCAACCGTTACCAATGCTTCCAGATGCTACAGAAGATATCAAACTTGCTTGTCTAGAAACATCAAATATTGATTGGAATTCTCTCACAGATTCCCAAAAAGATAAAATCTTGAACAAGAAGATTCACATAATGTTGGGTACAAACTGGATTAAACCAGAAATTTACCAGCAGTTTGCGAAAGAGATATTGAAAATAAAAGTAACGATATCTCACATTACTTCATCTAGTACATCTTTTTGGACAATAGGAGGGAATTCTGACGACCTTACAGAATACGGTACGAGTTATATAGATAGTGCCAAACTTTTGGAAAAAGGATTAAATCGTCAAGACCCCAGAATCATTATCTACGAAAGCAAGGATACCATTAATACTTTAGCATCTAATGAAGCAACAGAAGAAGCCAGAGCTAAATTAGAAGTCATCAAATCTGCTTTTAGAAATTGGATTTGGGAGAATCAACAAAGATGTGTGGAACTGTATACATATTACAACACACAAATTAATGTTTTCTCTGCTCGAAAATATAATGGTAATTACCTCCAGCTTCCAGGGAGTAATCCTCATGTGCAATTGAACTATTGGCAATTAGATGGTGTTTCTAGAATCCTTGAAGAAAATGCCACCTTCCTAGCCCATGATGTGGGACTTGGTAAAACATATACCATGATTGCATCTATCATGGAATGTCGGAGATTGGGATTAGCTAACAAGCCAATGTTAGTTGTGTTGAATGGCACTGAAAAGCAAATTGAAGAGAGTTTTAGATATCTCTATCCAATGGCAAACTTATTAGTTCCTGAAAAGCTAGATGCCGAAGGAAGAAAAATCTTCACTGCTGCCATTCAAACAGGGGATTTTGATTGCACTATCATTAGTCATTCCCAATTCTTTAGTTTAGCATTATCGGAGGATTATCAATTAGCGTTCCACAATCAAGAAAAAGAAATTCTCCAAGCTTTCTTGAGAAACGAGTCAAATGACAGAATCACCACTAAACAATTGAAAAAGGCGTTAAAAAGCCTAGAAAGTAAAATCAACAAGGTAACAGCATCAACAAGAAAAGACAATCACATCGACTTTGATAATTTGACAGATATGTTGGTGATAGATGAGGTTCATGAATTTAAGAATCTCTCGATTATTACCAAGATGTACAACATTAGAGGTATTCCCAAAAGTTGGAGTCAACGTGCTAGTGATACCTACATGAAGATTCTGCATATTCTGGGAGATATGCTCACAGAAACTTGTTCCCAATTCACAGGAAAAGTAATTGGTGCAACGGGTACAATTCTGTCCAATACTATGGCAGAATTATTTAATTGGATGCGGATGTTTCAACTTCCTAAATTACGAGAATTGGGAATAGAAACTTTCGATGAATGGGCTAGTCAATTTGCAGAACCTACTTCTTCGGCTGAAGTTACCGCTAGTGGTAAATATAAAGTAGTAACTCGGTTTAAGAGTTTCTGCAATATCCAAGCTCTCCGAGGGCTGATGGATCAGTTTGTTGACCTCCGCACAAATGATAACATTGGTGATGTTTTAAAACGTCCCAAACCTAAGTTTATTGATGTTGTTGTAGATCCATCTCCAGCACAGTTACAATTTCTTAGGGAGGCTCTCAAAAGGTCTGAGAAAATTTACACTCGCCAAGTTGCACCCAGCATTGATAATATGCTGAAGGTAACAACGGATCTCACAAAAGCTGCTTTAACTATGCGCTTATTGGGAGAAACTAAAGAAGCAGATATCAGTAAGTTGCATGAGTGTGTTTGGAATAGTTGGCAAATTTGGAAGTTGACAAATACTGTCAAGGGAACTCAATTAATATTCTGTGATGCAAGTATTCCTAAACCAGATAAATACAGTACCTATTTGTATTTGAAAATGCTGTTTATAGCATTAGGAATTCCAGAATCACAAATTGCGTTTGTCCATGATTTTAATAAATCTAAACGGACTAAACTATTTGAGTTAATTGATTCTGGTCAGGTGCGTATTCTACTGGGAAGCACGAAGAAATTAGGTACTGGTTGCAATGTCCACCGTCGCGGATTATGGGCTATACACCATCTAGATGCCCCTTGGCGACCTTCCGATTTAACTCAACGTGAGGGGAGAGGTATCAGGCAGGGAAATGGGGAATTAATGGGTTCTACGTTGCCTTTCGTTTGGATATTTAGGTATATTACTGAACGTCTAGATGCTCTCAGGTGGCAAACTTTGCAATGGAAGCAGGAAATGACTGCTAAATTCCTCAATGGTGAGGATTTGGATAATGTTGAAGATTGTGATCAGGGGATTTATTCCTATGCTCAAATTAAGTCAATGGCTACAGGAAATTCTCTGTTAATTGAGGAGTCTAATTTGCGTAGTGAGTTGAATTCTCTACTCATTCAACAAAGGAGTCATCAAAGACAACAATTTAGTTTGGGTTGGAATATAGATAACTGGAATCGCAAAATTCAAGATTTAGAACGCAAGATTGACTGGCTTCAGGAAGATTTGAAAATAATCAAGCCAGTTTTTAAGGAAATAAAAGCAGCGCAAATTTCTAGACGAATATCTCTGGAGTGCAAAGAGATTTTCCAGGATCAAAATACTTCGACAAGAAAGGTTGCTGATTACCGAGGATTTGATGTGTATGCTTATTATCGTCCTGGTAATAATAAGTTAGGTGTTTACATCAAATGTTGTGGAAATGAGTATTATTTCCCTTGGGTTATTGACAACAAAAAAGGAAGTATTGAGTTTCAACGTTCTCATCCTTTAATCAGTCTTGATACTATGATAGATTCATTACCGGAATATCTACCAAGATTGCAGGAAGAATTTGAAAATGCAAAGGTTGAAAAAGCAAGATTGGAATCTCTTGTAGGACAATCTTTTCCACATTCAGAGAGGATTGATGATGTCTCCAAACGATTGCAGGAAATTGATGCTATGTTACAAGAAGATGAAGCTGCTTTAGATACATCAGAATTATCTTCTAATGATGAAAATGGTGAAGACAGTGATGATGATTTCTGGCTAAATGATGAAAGGTGTATTCAAGAATGCCATATTCACCCAGGAATAGTAGATAAGTTGTTTAATCGCAGCACGGAAGATATTGAATGGATTAGTGATATTTCTCAAGTTATCACGACTATCAAACCTATTAATTCCCAACCTCCTACATCTAGCACAATTAGCAAAATTCATGATTTTCCTAGCAGTCTAAAGAAGGTAGCAGGTGTGCAACTAACTCTGTTTTAAGATTACTGTTAGGGTTTTTGATTACTTCAAAACTGGGTATTGGGGAAGTAGTTCCCTAATACCTATTTTTTATTTTTTAAGTTAGATAATGAATACTTCAAAAACATTACATACATCATTATTTTCGTTTTCATTTATATCTCACCTCAACTTTTATCGAGTCTGAGATTAATACTTATTAGTTTATCTCAAAAAATGAAATCATGTAGCGATCGCTACGCCCGCCGCAGGCATTGCTTAACATTCAAGACAATCATTATAAAAATTAACCGGACAGGATTGAGTTTTACATATACATCAAAAAAGCCCAGCTAACGACATATAAATACTGCTTTAATACAGTGAAAATATTGATATATCGCTACGCGAAACATTTGTGAGAATCATGAAAACCAAAAATCACTGTGTTTTAGGAAATAATTATGCAATCTGTACTTACTTTAATAATTGAAGCTATCGTTGTTACTTTCTTTGTAGCGATGTTTATAGATTTTGTTAATGGGATTTTTCAATTAATACAAGCTACACCATCAGTTACACCAGACAACATATCAATTCCTAAAGTCAATAAACCAGTTATTGTTCAACCATTACCTGATCCTTGGACAATGGAATTAGAAAGTGATATTTTATCTAACGAAACAATGAAAAGTCAAACTATTCCTTTTCCTTTTCCTTTTCCTGTTCCTACACTAAAACTTTTACCACCTGCAAAAGAAATTAAATCAGAACCAAAACGCCGAGGAAGACCAAAAAAGAATAATACAACTCCTACTCCAAAAACTACTTCTACACGCAAACGCAAATCACCTCAAAAAGCTGTTGCGTGAACAAACAAAAATAATCACTCACTCTAAATCATCTTTGGAAAATATGTAAAAAGTCCAAAAACCTAAATCATAGCATTTTTCAATCTTAATTTATGGTTTAGGTGTCAATTCTAAAGAGGTTTTACTATTACAGGGGAAGAAAGGAGAATAGAAAATTAACCTTTAATCTTTCCCTCAATAAGTAAATACTTTCAAGCTAATTAAGCAAGCAGCAATAGCTGTTTTAATTGACAAATAGTATTGGTTTTGTCTATACTAGAAAATATTAGGTTCGCGTATTCAAAAATTAAAGTCACTCCAGGAATAAAATCATACGGCTTGAATAAATTTATAGCACTATCAAATCTGGTTAATACCACTCAATGATGGGAAACCATCATCGAAAATGTAATTGTTCAAAATACAAACTGGTGTAACTATCATCTGGATAACTATGCTAATTATTTGCCCTAAATGCCAAAGTGATAACTCTCGTAAATTATCCCTAATTTATCAAGAAAATGTCACCCATAGCACTAGCACAGTCAGAGGTTCTATAGGTTCAAAATCTGCTGCTGCTTATAAAAATCAAACTAATACTACATCACTAGGCAAGATAGCAGCACCACCAGAAAAACCAAAATCAAATATTATATTAATTTTTAAAACCATTTTTATTACCTGGATAGGTATTATAGTATTCACAATTTTTAAAGCCTTAGTTTTGATTGAATTGTTAATATTTTTAGTTTTCCCAATCTATCTATTCTGGGCATTAAGAAAAAACATTTTATACTCACGTAAATACCCTAGACTTTATAAAAAGTGGGATAATTCTTTTATGTGCCAGCGTTGTGGAACAATCTTCGAGGGTTAACAAAAGAACAAATAGTTAAGCTATTGAAAATCATTGATACAATGATGACTAATCATTACAATTAACTACCAGTTTAAAAAGCTTTATTTCATTAACAAATTCAAAGTCTATCTGGCATTTCCAAAAAGCCCTTTGGCTTTGGTGAAGACAGGTTTACAACCTTGCTCCCAGAAACAGTAGAATTAGCATTATTAGTCACAGAACTACTATTTTTAGCAATTAAATTCCCACCACCAAACAACACTTGATACAGCGCCCACACATCTGCTAATCGCACACCCATTCCTACTTTATCTAATACTGGGGGAATCTCTATACCACCATTCCAGATCAATTTAACATTGCTGTAATGTGCCTCTAGTTCTGGTTTAAGATATTCCGCAGTCCCACCACACAAAATCATCTCATTAATATCACGGGGTATCTCTTGTAATAACCAGCGCACTAATGCCCGAAAATATTCATCCCGACTAAGTTTGAGAGCAAAAGACATATCTTGGGCTTCTGCTAAAATCTCAGCTTCACTTTTACGTCGTGATAAGGTAGCTAAAACTTCCGACTTACATTCAGATCCTGCTGCTACCACCGCAGCTATCAGATGTGGATCATCTTTCGATAAACCACTACAGCGTCTAACAAAATCATCCAACATCCATGACATCCCAAAGGTATTTGATACCCCCGGAGTTACTGCACCTTTATTAGATATCTGTACAGAAGCATTGCGATATCCCAACATTACTACCGCAAGATTACAATTCCTAATGTTTGTTCCCAAAATAGTACGTCTATGTAAATAAATACCAACTCCTTCGGGGACAACATTCAAGTCTACCAATTTGATCCTGATTTCACCAGTAGGTGTATTGAAACGTTTTAGTGCCTGTTTTAATTTAGATTCAAGACGCTCCTTATCTTGATATTCTGAAGGTGGTAATAAAACAGCAAGTGAAACTGTGAATTTGTTCATCAGTTTCAATTTTTGACTAACCACCCACAAAACACCACAGATTTTTTGTACTGCATTTTCTTCTTTCAACTGCTTGAGTAAGGAATTACCACCATATTTTTTTCTCGCTAGGAAACCAATAGCATAATATTCGTCACCAATACCCACCCAGCAGGTATTCTCTGGATCTGTTTCACCTGATTTAGTTTTTTCATAGTTTTCTACTGACGCAACTGATACATCTGCTATTTCTGGTTCCATACACAGCAATGTAGGAAAGTCATTTTTATGAGATACACTTCCAATTGCTTTAGTTTGAGAACCACCTAAATCTATAGCCAGCATTAAATCCGGGGTTACACTATTTGTAGTTTTAGTCATTTTATTACTCACTTTTCCACCAATTAACTAAAATATATTTTTTGTGATTGAATTTCGTTAAGTATGAGTTCAGGAAGTAGCTAAACTATTTAGTTATAGTGTTTATCCAAATAAAGAACGAATATCCTCTCTGATAGCCTTTTGTTCATCGGTTAATTCCATCTGTACCTCTACATCTTCATCCCAAAAGTCATCGTGTAGCTCAGTTTCTGGAGATTGGGGAACTGTTGTATTATTAGTAAATATTTGTTCTATTGGGTTTTGATAACTAGCATAATTCTGTTTTATTGCAGAATCGTTTGTAATCAAAGCGGTACTAAAACTGTCCATCCCTTGAAGAATTATTTTAGCTAAGGGTAAATTAAAATTTAACTTTATTTGGATATAATCCCAATGATTTAAACAATCTATCAATGATGATAAAGTTACTTCCTTTAATAAATTATTATCAACTCCATCTACATTGATATAAGCTAATGGCATAAAACATATTCGTACTGCTTGCCATATTAATTCATCAATATTCTTATGGGAATGGTTGGCCAAATAATTCAACAATATTCCATCTGGGGTATTTTCTCGAAATTGAAATCTCAGTCTCTTATCTAAAATTTTCTGCCTTGCCATATATTGCTTCTGTTTGTTGATAAAGGATTAATATCTACATAACCAACAGTACAAGCAACAAAGGTTTTGTTGCTGATTGGGACACCAATTTATAAAGGATAATAACTAGATTGCAATAACTAGCAATAAATTGAAAAGCAACAAATGGTATAAGCGAGATATAATTTTTGATATATTTTTATTTTGGTAAGACCTAATCTAAGCATTATGGTAAAAGTATGCTTGAACAGGGTAAATTAATAAAAGCAAATTCTTCAAGACCACTTCACCAAGCTCGTACTACAAAAAGTAATAAAATATATGACAACAAACAACAAAATTACTCAATTTTCTGGATATGGGCAAGTGTAGGCAAAAGTGGGCAAAGCTAGGCAAGTGTAGGCAATTTACAGACAAAATATTAGTACAAATCAACTAAAAGCAGATTTTTTGGTCAAAAATTATAGGCAAATGTAGGCAAGTGTAGGCAACTCTGTTTTTTCTGTTGATTTTATCAGTATCCGTCTGAATTGACTGCTATACAAGAGTTTTGGTAGTTATAACTTGAGTATTAAATACTACCATCTGTTTTAAAATCTAAATTCCCGATGAGACGCAAGCCATGTTTTGTTTATACGCTCTATACGCGTACCATACTTAAAAAATAGCCTCACAACAACTTTTTTCTGAATATAAAGTTTTTTGGAGATAGTCATGAAGTCCAACAAAACTAAGGGAACTGATGGAGTAGCTAAAAAAATTGTGTTTCCTATTCGTTTTGCTGCTGATGAATATGAGCAACTTAAACAAAAAGCAAATGAAGCCAGAGTCAGTATTACAGAATTTATTCGACGCGCTGCACTACGACGGCGTGTTGTGGAATTACCCCCTCCCCCTGAGTTAAATTGGAAGTTGTACACAGAATTAAATGCTATTGGGGTGAATCTTAACCAGATAGCTACAGCAGCAACTAATGCATCGAAAACAGGAAAAGCAGTAAATTTTGATGTTGAGCAGCTACAAAACTTAGTAGAATCCCTGCGTACATCCATCAAGGAAACACAAATGCAACTTCTAGAGTGTGGGGTGACAGTTGATGAACCAGAAGAGATTATTTGATTAGTCAAAGACATGATGAAGGCGATGGCGAAACGCCCGCCGGAAGCGATTGCGCGGAGCGCACTGCCGGAGGCAATCGCTCTAAAAATTACCACATTTTCCAAAATCACTATCTCAACAAAGTATTCAGTGACCCCCTCCCCTGTACAACCCGTCTTAGACAGTGCTGAAAGGAGTCCCATTGATTGGCAAGCAGTTTAAGAATCAAAGCTTTCGCTCCACCCTAGAATATGTGCTGGGGAAGGAAAAAGCTACCATGATTGACAGCAATATGGGTGGAACTACACCCGTACAACTAACCAGAGAGTTTGGTGCGGCCAGAAGATTTCGCCCCAATCTCCAACGTGCTTGCGCTCATGTCATTCTTTCTATTCCTCACCGCGATGTATCCCATGACAAAGGGGAATACCATGAACATTTGGAGGATGAGCAATACACAGAAATTGCCCAGCATTGGCTCAAGTCCATGAAATTCTTGGGAGAGGAATTAAATCAAAGCCAGTACATTGTTGCCCGTCACCATGACACCAACCACGAACACATTCATATCATTGCTTCTCGTATTCGTATGAATGGCTCAGTTGTACCAGATTCCTGGGATTATCGCCGCAGTGAAGTGATATTACGACAATTGGAGAAAGACTATGGTTTGGAGGCTGTATCCTGTAGCAGTGACAGAGTAGCTCAAAGAGTTCAAGAGGAGAGTGGGGTGGAAACAACTGTTAGTAACCGCCATTCTCAAACCCAAAAACAGAAACATCACTCTTCTAATCAACCACCTATTACCCAACTGTTAGCAGACATCATTGATGCAGCTACGAAAGACCAACCAACTGTTACCCAATTGATACAGAGACTTCAGCAACAAGGTGTTGTGGTTCATCCCCAATTTAATGCTGGGGGGTTGTTTAAAGAAGCGATCGCTTTCGAGTTGAATGATGTCAAAGTTGGTGGCTATAAATTAGGTTCAGCATATAGCTTTCCAGGGCTTCAGAAAAAACGAGGCGTATCTTATAACCCTGAACGGGACTTACCTGCAATACATTCCTGTCGGGGTAAAAAACAGGTTGAAATGCCAGAAACTACTGTCAAAACAATGATGGCAACATTGTCCCCAGAGGACGAAATAGCATTAGTTAATACAAATACCAACGACATTAATCAAGCGATAGCGAAGCGCCCCGCAGGAATTTCACAGAGCGCAGGGCCAAAGGCAATCGCTTCAGAAAAGTCTTCAAAAAATGCTCTTGACAGTGAACCTAGCAGTGCAATTTCTGTAAACGGGAATAGCCAAACTTCCAGTCGGGTAGGTGATGTAATACCATCCCTGAGCGCACACCAGCAGGGTAATAAACCAAAAAACTACGCTAACAGCATCAGCCCCATTATCCGCCTGTTTTGGCAGCAAGCAGGGCAACCTGAAACATATTCAGGAAAATACTACGACCTTGAACTAGAAAGAGATATTCTCAAACTGCGACGCAAAAGTGGAGAAGAAATTGCAGAAATTCCCCTCCATGATGGTGCTGAAAGCAAAGATAAAGGTTTGACATCCGAAGATTTAATAATACTGGAGAGACTCAAAGAGTTGCTATTAAATCACAATCAGCAGCAAGAACCAGAAAATCAAAAAGAATTGGCGTAATTTTACGGTTTTATCAGCAATGGTTCAGATTTATATCAAATGATATAAAACACAAAATAAAACCTACCTCCAATTCTACTTTTTTTCACTATCACCATCACTGAAGTAACTTTTAGAATCTAATTTGAGGGAACTATTAGTAGTTATCTGTGATGTCTAAGTTACTAATTTCGCTTTGTTTCAATATCGTGTGTCTTGCTCAAAGGGCAGAGTATCAACATCCTCAAAATTACGCAAATCTATTTCCATCTGCTTCCTGCGTTGTAAATAGGTTTTATTATCAGTAATTCTTGCTTGCATCTGCTGTTCACCAAAATTGATGCCCTGTTCAGCATATCGAGCAGACAATTTATTGTAATTGTCAACTTCAATTTTTTTACGACGTTCCATTTCTTCCAGCGATTGAACGCTAATACCAATACTATGAGCATATTTTACATACTCCGGTTTCAGTGAACCATCACCATTAAATTGCTGCTTCTCTTCTTCTGTGAAAAAGTCATAAGCAGTGTAATTTATCCACGGTTCAGGTTCTTTTTTATCTAGTTGTTGAAGTTGCTCATATTCAGATTTAAATCCTTGACCATGTTCATTAATATAATCATTGTCAAAACCATAAGAATACAATTGCTCAATGTATTCAGCTTTTAAAGAGCCGTCTGAATTGACTTTTTTAAAATACATATTTAACCAGCGTTGTAACCTTGACATATTAAATACCTCTGAAAAACCATTTATCATCAACAATGATCAAATTAAATTATGACATTAGAATTTAAACACTTTGACACTAGACTAAATCAATGGATTTATGTAGATGGCAATACCACAAATACTAACTCAATTTTAACTGAAAAACTAGATAATACACTCTTAGAATTCTTCTTACCAGAGAGAGATTTTTCCTTTGGTCAAATGGATGAACACACCTCAGCAGAAAACTTGAAAAACCATCCAAATGGTGATGTTCTACTGTTGTCATCCAAGACTAGACTACTTTACGGTTCAGTAGAATGTTTAGAAGTTATTGAAAAACTCTGCCCAGATCGAAAAGACCGTGGTGCTTACGGTTCTATTTTTCTAGGTTCGTGCAAAAATGCCATTCATGAAAAGTTAAATATTCTAGTGGTTGATGATACTACTGGGGAAAATGGAAGCATATTACCAAATGATGTGGCATATAAATTAGTAGGTGACTGCTACGGACAAATTTCCCGTGAATTATACAACCAAATAAGCAACACAAATGAACAAAAAGAGAAAAGTTATGCTGTAATACAGCACCGCTTTGGTTGGAGAGAAAGTGATGGAGAAGACACAAAATACAGATTTGGTAAAGGTACACTTCGTCCTTATAAACTAGAAAAATTACCGTGGGTCAAAGGTACATCAAAAATCGACCTCATTATCCCCATATCTAGCTTCAAAGGAACAGATAAAGATAACCCATCTGCACCCATAAAACCCCAAATCAAACCAGGTTTATATAATCAAACCATTTGGTTAGGTGAAAAATCACAGTCTCAAAAAGGTAAAACTGCCATTTCTCAACTACTAGCTTCTTTCCCCCAAGGTATCAAAGACTTTGCAGAAGAATTAGAAAAGCAAGCGCAAGAACTTGCAGAAATCCAGAAAGACCCAAGGAAAGTAGGACAGTTATATTGTGAAAAATACGAAAAACGCAAAACTTTTATTGAACAGCAAAAAACTGAACAATTAGTAAATGAAGCTGTAGAAAAAGCAGTGGAATTATCTACTGATAACCCTAAGATAGATGAAAATTTATATCCAGATGATTTACAAGAAGATAGTGAATCTGAACAAGATGACTTGTTAATGTACAAAATTATCAAAGCAGACTTACTTGGCCATAGCCAACTATTAGAAACTGAGAAAGTTAAACAAGAACTTACACGATTTGTACAAAATGAATGGCGGGATATTGCCCTTGGTCGTGTCCTCACCTTTGACCGGGGAATGATTATTCCCTCCAAAGAACTCAAAAATGGTGAGATTTCTGTGCCTTGGATAGCTGAGGGTGAAAAAATTCTTAACTTTCGCTCCCCCTTCCTCAATGCTAATGGTTTATGTGTTTCCATCAACAAACACATTGAAGATTACTTAGGCCCAGATGGCAACCCCTTAGCAGGAATTATTGTGGTCAACGATGAAGACCATAAACGCATTCAAGCTAGGATTGAAGCCCTAAAAGCACAAGGTATTGAAACTGAAGAATTAGACCCCATAGAAACAGAATCAGAACGTCAAGGTCGAGATTTTGATGGTGACTGTATTGGTGTGGAATTAGCCAGTAAATATCCAAATTTTACCGCCGAAGCTGAATACAGAAACTTGCGTGAAAATGCTTATGCTCCCACAGTCAAACTGAAAAAGCAATCTTTTTACAGAGAAGATGGTACACAACCTAAATTTGAAGAAATCGCTATTCACATGAGTGATGGTATTAGCGTTGGTATTATCAATAATCATGTGACAGCACTGGAAGCTTTAGAGTCAGAAATTGAAACTTTAATAACTTATGGAAATTCTCAACAACAAACAGAATATTTAGACCAAGTTGGTAGTCATTATAAAAAATTAGTCAATTTAGAAAATAATCAAAACCATCCTCAAGCCATACGGGAAGAATACAGAGAACAGATGCAGGAATTTCTCAACCTTGTATCTGTTCAAGATAGAAATTCTCAAGTGATAGAACAAGCAATGGCAATTAATCGCAATATGTACCGACAAATGATTGAAGCAGCTTGTTTTCAAAATCAAATTGCGGTGGATTTATTTAAAAGTGCCAAAAAACCTGATATGGAGGTAATAGCTGAAAACAAACGCTATCTTTATCGAGATGTTAATTATATAAAAGATAAAAAATCTTCATCTGCTTACTTAAATGAAGGTATTACTACTACTGGCTATTCACCAGTAGAGTTACTAATTAACCAAGTTAATAAATACTTTGAAGCATCTCATTTAGAATCACGTCCTATTATCCAATTTCAAGATTTATTTAAAGGTGTAGAATTCATTCCTCAACAAAAATTTCAGGCTATTTTAGCTAAACAGGAATTTGATGATAAATTCAATGTAGCCACCAGATTAAATAAACGTCGAGAAACTGAACAAGGACCTTATGCTGTTGTCAAAACAAGCAATGGTACAGAAATTACCATCACTAATCTCACTCGCTATGAACATCCAGGAATTTGGAAAGGTTCTACACTCAATATTCGTTTAGAAGAAATTCCAGAAAAATATCGGTCTTTGCAACGTCCCCATACTTTATTAGCAATAGCACAAATTGATGGAGAGACGGAAAATGGAGAACCTAAATATTCAAAACTGGGAACAGTTAGTCAACAATCTGTAATTGACTATAAACTTAAACCAGGAATGATAACTCAGGGAGCAACATTAGTTGAACTTAAACCTGAACTGAGAGAAAGTCAAATCAAGTTACTGTTTCAAGAAGCTTATGCTGTTGCTGAAAATTTCTATAATTTAATTCCTGAAGACCAAAAATTAGCAGTTGCAGCCGCAACATGGAATATATCAGCTTCCCGACAAGATGAATTAGAACAAGGAGATAATTCAAGTTTAAACTCTCGTAAGAAAGTTTCTAACTTTGTATTTGCAACTTTTGGTAAGGAAATAGTTAGCCGATTAGATGAGTTACAATTTTCACAACTCAAAGTATTAGGAATTGGTAAGGAAGGAGATAATTTTGTTGGTAGGGAATGGAATCCGCAAGAAAAATATTCGATAGAAATACAAGCCAGTCGCTATCCTCCAGGACATGAAAGACATAATTCTAGATTGGTATTTGTCAAAGATAATGATGAAGAATACAAAGAATTTGCTGTTTTGGAACAAAGAACAGGCCAGTTACCAATTGGTACTCAAGCACAAGCATATATTAAACCAGGTGAAGCTTATACAGCTACGGCAACTATTAATTTACCATCGCAACCACCAATCAACATTACTATCAGAGAAATTAGCAAATTTTCTCATGCAGGTAAGACTTTTAATGGTGAACCAGTTACACTCACTATTGGTAATTTACCCGTTCCTGTTGACACAGCTAAAATTAAATTGGCTGGTCAAACATTAGGAGAACTGGATAATGATTCAATTCAAGAATTAAGAAAAATAAATTATTTAGCTAATGGTAATCCGCTACAACTTAAATTAAAATCTATTGGTGATAGTCAACATGAAGGTGGTTTTATTATTGCTGAATCACCTCATGGGAATTTATTAAAAATTAATAAGATTAATGTTTATGATTTTAAAGGTCAAGTTTTTACTGGAGAAGAATATAAAAGCGTTAGTTTAGAAGTACCAACCAGTAAAAATAGGGATGCTGTTTTTCTCAATGGAGAATTATTAGGAGTTCTTCACTATAAAAAAGATAAGGAAGCACTACAAAATTTGGGAGTGCTTAAACATGGTCAACAAGGTTCTGTGAATTGTACATTACAAAGTAATTTTTCTCACACTTTTATTAATATTGAACCCAATACAGTACAATATCCGCAAACTTGGACAAAGGAATCTCAAGCTTTTCAAGATAGTTCCCAATTAAATACGGTAACAAAGCAAGAGGTGATGGTTGAAAAAAGTGGACTATTACTGGAGAAGATCAAAGAACGTCCGACAATATTGTTTACTAGTCAGGAAGATAAGGTACTGGGATTAATAGGAATAGCAGTGGACAACCACAAAACAGAATTAGTTCAGAATTGGTTTAAATCTAAAAATATTGAATTTAATGTTTTACCCCCACAAGATGTACCACTAGAAACGAAAAAAGGTCTTTCTGTAATTTACTTGGTTAGTAGTACAATTCCATCTGATGACTTTGATGCTTTAAAGGCAAAGTTTGGAGAACCATTAAGTGCTGACGGAAAAAATAGTGCTTACAATGAATATCTTAATTCCCTTCCCAATAGACCACATATAATAGGGGAAAAACTAGCTAAAGTTCAGGAATTAGCTACAACCACAAGACCTGTTATAGTTACACCCAATTTATCAAATAACAATCCACCGCAGCAAACAATTGTAGTTCCTGAAAATCTACAAACTATATCCGCAATAGCTGAGATATTACCTGCTAATAGCACCATTGTCTCCAAACTGGAAGAGAAGGATGTTGTGATTTCCGGTAAACCTGTGCAAATGGTATTTCCTCTGAAAATGCACGGTGAACCCAATCCTTTACCTGTCAGCACTACTATTGAAGCTATGCGCGGATATGGTAGATGTCATACAACCAGGACTTATGAACCGTACAAAGCTTATGGGTTTAAAGAGGGGGATATAGCGATCGCTGTGTCCAGTTCTCAACAAGTTGCCTTTCAAGTAGGCAAACAATACCGCATCACCCCAGAAATGATTGCAGATCCAGCATATCAGCAACAGTGGGCAGCAATGGAAAAACACAGCAGTCGAGAACTGTCCGCTTTTAGGGATAAACCCGAAGTGTGGGGACTGCATACAGAACCGCTGGGAGATTATGTCAACGGTAAAATCCTACCTTTCCCAAATGCAAAACTTGAACAGTCATTAGTTACACCTCCTATACCACCACCTTTATCTACAACCATACCCCTGGCATCTGTCATTACTTCTCCAGTGAATATCGGTTCGAGAAGTTCTGACCCTCTAGGTGCGGCTATGACTAATCCTACTGTTAAAGCCAAGGAGTTAGGCAAAATCCAAGGGGATTACCCTGTATCTTTCCGTGATAACGCCGCAGTACCCGCCGGTAAATATGGACCAGAAACTTATGCCCAAGATAAACCTGCTGGAGTCCCTTTTGTCTCTGCTGAACAAGCTTATCAACACTACAAAACTACAGTACCTTTGGGAGAACCACGAATACAGTTAATGGCAGAAATCATTCAAGCTAAGTTAGAACAACACCCGAAGTTGTTTGCAGCTATTACCCAAAGGGGAGGTGTGGAATGGCTGGAAAACTGTACTCACTATGTCACCTCTGCCAGAGATAACTACTGGGAAGGCAAGGGTAAAGAATCTCCATTTATTCGCGCTTTGATTGAGGGATATTCTAAAGTGTTGGAAAATTCTCAGACTATTACCCAAGCATCGTCAGAAGTACCACCAAAAGAACCTGTACCAACGACTACGACTTTATCCACACCTCAAGCCAAAGATTCTGGCCAAGAAATTATTAGTTCCCCCAAAAGTTCCAACCCACTTGCTAATCTCCAACCCCTGAATGCTGCTGTAGCAACGCATATGCAAAAGGATGTGGCAATGGCTGAAGTAGCTACTCAATTCATTGGTATATCATCTGCACCACCTGAAACACCCTCTAGCACCCGTAATTATCAACAAGCTTGGGGGGAAAGGGCAAATACAGGTGTTTACTCAGACAATGACACAATTATGGTTTCAGGTTCTGGTCCTTGGAGGGGTGTTACTCAGCAACAAATTTTGGAAACTTTCAATAAACATTATGTACCACTGATTGATCAGGCGATCGCTTCCAAAAGTTCCTTTGTAGTGGGTAATGCTGCTGGTACTGACCAACTGGTAAAACAATATTTAGAGACACAGGGATACAAGCTAGAAGCTGTAAATGATGGGTACACACGCGCAGTCAAGCTAGAACAAGATACTACGCTTACTAACCAACAACCACAATCGGCTTTAGAAGTATCTTCCCCAGTACCTACACAGCCATCATCTGTGATGTCATCTCATGGGCTAAAGTTGCCTAACTCTACACCCATTTCCTCATCCAACATTGTTCAAAAGGAGGTAGTTGCTGATAAAAGTATTCAGGATCAAGAAACAACATTAGAAAAATTAAGAACTTGGTATTTGACTGCACAAAAGTTAGGTAAGTCAGCAGAATATATTCAGCGAATTGCAGAGGTTGGTAATCAATTTAAGTCAGGTGTAGAATTAACAGAGAAAGCAGTTTTAGCAATGAATAATGATTTTCAAGAATTACATTCTATCAATCGTCTTACCCAAATTTCTCAACGAATGGGGGATGTATTTGGCAGTCGGCAAGAAAACGGAGAACTTATAGTACAAGGTAAAGAATACTTGATTTCAATCAATAACTCTCATAAAGATTTAACGATTATAAAAAAAGATGGAAGTGTTTTACTCGATATTAAATTAGGACAAATTAATCAGACTCAAATATCGGCTGAAGTTATTGATGTATTTGAGGAAATTAACAATAATATCAATCAATCTTTAGCATCTGTCAAAAATCAGTATCTTCAAGTTTAATATTTAATCAATTTAGTTTTTATTCAATTGATTGGCATAAATTTATGACAACTAATCCTTTAACTATACTCACTGAAGAATCAAGTAAAATATCCCCTGATATTTCCCCTGCTAAAACTGCTTATATGTTCAGCCAACTTCTCGAATATGTTGGTTACGATGAATTAGAATCTATTCCAGTAACAGAAACAGTGAGTATTGAAGAACAAAACGATGCTATCAAAACATTGGCATCTATTATTGCTAGTCTTAATTCTGGAAGAACAGTAGAAGAATCTATTTTAATAGAATTTGAACCAGATGATATCCAATTAGAAAATCCAGAATTTATTCCTGAATCAGCAATAACTTTTGTAGATGATTTAACTGTGTATAAAATAACGGAGGAACAAGGTAATTTAAATCAAATCAATTATGATTCGATTATAGTTTTGGAAGATGAACAAGAAGAAAACAAAACAGAAATATATGAGGAAGACATTATGTTATATGTTATTCCTCTCATAATGGCAAGGTTAATGAGCGAAGGAAGTTTGGTAGAAGATAGTGAACATGGAGAAATTAGGGTTTATCAATCAGATGAATTTACTGCTTCACTACAAGTTACAGCGACAGAGGAGCAAATTTTAATCCTGAAAAGAAAACAATATTTATATTATGAAACCGAGGTTGCTTTAAATGCTGTTAGGAAAACAAATTATGCTCATTTTCAAGCTACCACAAATCAATTAACAAAAGCCGAAATAGAAAAGTTTAAACTGATAGCGTTAATGGAGTATAATCAAAGTAATCAATTACTTAAAAAGGAACAAGAGTTAGGAGAGTAATAGAATTTATGACTTAATCAATAAATCCGAAACATTGAGTAATAAAGAGTTTCAAAAACTTACAATGTATTTGGGTCAATTCCCTTAGCTTGTAATCTAGCTAGAAGAGTTTGCAATTCTTCCTCTTGGGTAGAATATCTGTTACCATTTTCGTCATACCAATATAACCATTCCCTGGTTCTACCTTGATAAGTTCCCTGTTCCCTACTAATACCTAAACCTACCTCTGGCATCCAAATTTTATCCCCTGGTTGAAGGATGTATTCTCCATTGACTAAGCGATAACCTTCTAAAGGTTTACGTTTCCGACGTAGGCGTGTAGGGGCATAAATGACATAATATAAAATGCCTAATTCTGCATAGTCTAATTTCTTTTGCTCATATTCGTAATTGTAAGTTTGAGAAACAATTTCTAAAGCTAAAATTGGGGGAATACCATCTTCTTCCCAAAGTACATAACTAGAACGTCCATTTTCACCAACAAAGCGTTCTACTCCCAAACTTAAAAACGCATCTGGGACTATAGCAGGTTTACTTCCTGCATAATAAACTCCCATATTAATACCAAAAAACCAGTCATCTCGCTTTTGCCAAATATTAACTAGGATGGCTAATAATAAGTTGGGAATTAAAATTTGTAGTTCGTTATCCACTGGGGTATCGTCTGAATCTGGTAATTCTGCTGAAGAAGGTAAACAATGTAATGTATTGTAATTTAACATATAGGACTCCTATTTAATTTTGGCGAAACTAGGTACATCTTGATTCCTTCTTTCCTGTTCCCTATTCCTTGTTTCCTGTCTTCACGAAAATTATGGCTTACACCACACTCCACGAACGTGAACACTATCAGGAATCAAACTGAATTCCTATAAATATTTAACTGTTGACGTTTAATTAAAAAAATGACTGATATCATTTCTATTTATGAGTTTCACTACTCGTTAGAGATATAGTTATTATATCTGTTGGGTTAGGAAACAGAGAACGGGAGCATCCCAATTTTGAAAAAATAAACGTAGCCACACCAAAAACTCTCTGGAATTCTCTCGCCTTAGTTTACTACAGCCCTATGCATAACAGCAGGCTTACAACAATGGGCAAAAGCTTGTATCAAGCTGCGTGTAAAGCCTGCGGCATACAAGAAAAGCAGAGCTTATGCCTACGGCAGACTACGTGAACGCTTTAGCGATACGCGCGGTCATTATTTGCGGTTCAATTATATGCAAGTATTTAGCTATCAGCAATCAGTAAATGGCGTAGCGATTGGCTGACGGTTGAATGCTTACGATAAAAATAAACTTACTCATTTCGGATGCTCCCCAGAAAACGAATAATCAACTTCTATCAATTCCTGAAACCAACATTTAGGCAAGATTGAAAGTAAAGCAGCGATAATTTTAGACTGCGATTTAATTGGCATTTCATCTAAAAAATACTGCCAATCAACATCATCTAAATTTTTATCTATCGCAAATACTTTTTTAACTATTTCCTGATGAGATTTCGTCTCCAAATCTTGCAGACTAAAATCTATATCTGTCATTTCCAATTCCTCTTTTAAAAAATCACTTATATCATCCAAATTATTCCTTTTGCTATTATTACTATTTAATAGAGAAAGGAATATTTTTAACCATTGTTTCCAACCTCCTCTAAACTCAGTTGCTAACTTGGAAATATAACCCTGACTAATACCAGAAACTGCGGCTACAACTGGTTGAGTAATCTTTTGTCCCTGTAACCAAAGTTCTTTAACTGCGGTTTCAATTTTCCACCAAGATTTCTCATCCTTACAACCCGCTTCAATCGTAATTTCTGCTGCTTGTACACATTTGACTTCATATTCTAAAAAGCTTAAATCGTAATCGGCACAGAAGTAAAAATAAAGTTCTGATTCTGGGCGATTATTTACTCTTAATCTGCCGATAGCTTGGATAATTTCAGATTGTGTAACCCAGTCAATAAAATTTTGTAACTCTTGATTTATTTCTGAGTGTTCTAACGAGTTATTACTACTGTTAGCATTTATTTCCAAATCATCTAACTGATAATCATCTTTGTCCTGACTGGATTTTAAAGTTAGATATAATGTTTCTAAATGACCGATATTCTGATAGGGAATTCCAAAAGTTGCTAAAGCTGTAATTTCCTGGAAATCGTTAGAACCGCGACTGTCTCTAAACCAACCACCATCTTCATTTTCACAGCATTTCACAAAGTCAATAAATTTGATATCACTATGACGAGACAATAATTCTTGTCGCAGTGCGCTGACTCTTTCTTGACAGTAGGAAGAACGATTTTTAGAAACTTGTCCTAATCCGGTGATTTGGATAATTTGTAAATTGTTAGTTTTAGTTATTTCTTGCTCTACAGTTAAAATTTCCTCTGGGTTAATATCAAACCACCAAGCTATGTACTCAGGTTTGGTGGTAGCGTCTAAGTAAACATTCCATTTTGTTGATTGACTAATCGTACTATGACGGGAGTTACGAGTTGTAATATTTAGCTTTCCATATTCAATGTGAATTGTACCAGGAATCTGTTTACCCCAAACTTGTAAAAACGGGATAAACCAGTTAACTATTATCTCTACTTGAATTTTCTCCACTAATTCAGAGATGGGATTACCAAACTGTTTTCGTACTTTTTTGGGTAAATCACTTAAATCTACTCCATACTTACTGGTAGAGTTAAAAATCGGTAATAAATCAGGTTGTAAAATCTGCATTACTTCTGTAATGATTTCATCTAAATTTTCTGGTGCTTTACCCAACATTCCTCGGACACCAGCATCATTCCAACCGTAGTAAGGTTGTTGAATATCTCCTGTGATACATTGTCTTAAAACTGCCCACATTGGTTGTAATTGCAGACTGATTTCAGGAGAATTAGTCATTAACTCTGCCATTACTCGGTCAATGTCGCGTAAATTGGCAGTGATAGTATTAACTGGTTGTACTGTTTGCATAACTTCATCCCAGAAAATACCGCTAGTTGACCAGTCGAAATCTTCTGGTTGGGGTGCGCTATCAGGATGGGAACGAATGCGATCGCTCTTAAAAGTCTCTTTTCTCAAATACCGATGTCCAAAACCTGCTCCAGCAACTCCACGACAAGCTTCTAGTAAGTGACAAGTAGCGCAAATAGGATTTTCTGCACCTTCAATAGAGTCTAAATTCTTGCTGCGTAAAACATTAAAAATTTGACTGCGATGACAATTACCTTTTGTATCTGGCGTTTCTCCCTGCTTAGGCCATCTTAGGTAACGTTTACCGTTTGGGGTAGTATCCCAAACCATACCTGAATTACGTACATCCAGATATTCATAATTGCGCTCAATGGTTTCTGTACTCACATTGCGAGCATGACTGGTAAAATACCATAATTTTTCTACTCCCAAAGCGGTTGGTAAAGCTGTTCCTGCATCATGGCTTTTAAATGTACCCGTGGGACTTTTATCTAAAATGTGTTTCCACCCGGCTGCAATAGCTTCAGCGTAAACTTGCAAACGCTGACCTTTTTTGAAGATAATTTTCGGTGGTTGTTGTAAAGTGCCATATTTGGGGAACTTTCCAGGTTTGTACTCAATCACCTTGCACGGTGCAATGGGTGAGGATAAACTTTGCCCATCTTCCGAAAGCAGTTGTTTATTATCAGGTTGTGATATTACGTTCGATTGATTTTTGATAACACCCTCATGGGAAAGTAGCTGTCTTTCCTCTTGTGGTATTAAGTCTGGTTGATTCTTGATAACTTCCCCATCTGTGGAAAGTTCTGTTTTTCCGTCTTCCCTATTCTCTGTTCCCCTATTTGTGGTTCTGCTAAAACCATCATGATCTGCATTTAACCCACCGGATACTCCTGAATTTTGTTGACCAAAACCTTTTTTGGGACGATAACGCTCCATCATTCGCCCAACCCACAGCTTCAGCTTGTAGAGCATTCCCCATTCTCTGTCTATCTGAGCCAGGGATTTTTGTACTTGTTCTGAACATCCAGCAAAAAACTCTTCTGGTGTTATGGTTGCGCTGACCGTTTGCGGAGCGTTTTCAAGAGAAAGCATCGTTTCATTATGCCAACTCACCACCACCTGATATCCACCTTTACGGCAGTATTCAACGCCTTTTGCATATTGGTGAATTAAATCTATGTTGTCTGTAGAGTTGGTAGCGGGTTTTAGCGTAATCAGCTTATCCTGCCCCAATTGGAATGAACCTTGTTTGAGTAGTTTTCTGATTTGCTGATGGATATGATGGCGATTCAGGTAAGCAGCAGTGCTAATTAGTTTAATCTCATCTTGCCGACCTACGGACAGTAATTCGTCAATGTCTAATTGCTCTTTGGTTTCCAGTTGTCCCCAGTCACCCACAGATAGAGAATATCTCCATTTACGGCACTGTTGTAGAGTATCTTCATTGGCTTTGGCAATGTGGGGATTGAGTATTGCACCAGCATCAGGCATCAAGCGAATTTCTTGGGGACGCAACCGCTTGAGGTAATCTTTGAGGGTTTTGTGACCATAGCGTGCGGCAACTGCTGTACCAATGACGGCAATATCAGTTTGCCCAGAACGCCACAAAAACACGGCGGTGAGTAGAGATTTGAGTGCGCCTTCGCAGAGAATTACTACTTTCACCTTTTTGGCGTTTGGATGTTTCCAGCAAAACAGAGGTAGTTCACCATTTGGTAATTGCGGTCCGCTTCCCCCCTGGTAGGCACTACTCAACCAAATGTATTTGGGTTGAGTTCGCAAGGTGGCAATTTGAAAGCCTGTGATTTGAAAATTGGGGTCAAGGGCTGCGATCGCTATTCCTTCTCTCCCCAATAGTTTACCTTCAGGTGAAATACCCGTAAGAGCCGACGTTACACCCGCAGGGGAATAAGCTCCAGGTTCCCAGCTTCTCACCCAGCCTAAGTCTTTGAGCCAGTTAATCTCTTGAGTAGTCAACTGTCGTTGTTCTTGGAGATGGGAGAAATGTTGAGTACCCAAACTACTCACTGTGGAGTTTAAAAGTAATCGGTTTTGGCGATCGCGCTCCTCAATACTCAACCCCTTGTTTGTTTGTCTACTGTCAGCCCGTTTTTGAGGCGAATACAGAGGCTTATCCTGGTTTTGGGAATTTTGGTTATCTAGAACAAATAAACCGCCCATATCGTTACGCAGGGGCTTGATAAAGCGATAACCAGCCGGGGCATCATGTTGGCTGAAACTCCGTAGGCACTCAATTAGATTATCTGGGCGAATAGCGCAACCGTGACGGTTGCCACAGACAGGACAAGGATTGCGTTTGGTGGTGTATTGACGTTTCATGGCAGCGCACTCAAAACTAGGTGAGTAGTCCCCGCAGGGCTGGAATAGATGTTCTGACTAGCATACAACCCGGTTTTGAGTAGTTTTTTTTCGGCCATATCTATATAATGTGCAATTTTTAGGTGATTTTGGTGGTTAGGGGGTTAAAGCTTTATTGGGTAAGGGTTTCATGAAAATCAATTATCACAAGGGGGGGAGTTAATTATCACAACGGGGGGAGTTAGTGAGTAGTCGAAAATTGCCCTTTTTAATTCTCAATAAGGGTGAGTAGTTTTTATTCTTGAACGTAATATCAATAGTTTTGAGTTTTATTATTATCAATAAGCTGGATGTTTATCACAAATGGGGGATTTAGCGATCGCCTTTCAATTTGGTGTTGGTGATAGTTCCTTGAGGGGGAGTTAGTGAGTAGTCGAAAATTGCCCTTTTTTTATTCTCAATAAGGGTGAGTAGTTATTATTTTTGAACGTAATATCAAAGACTTTGTGCTTTATTATTGTCAATAAGCTAGATGTTTATCGCCCGCCATCGGCACTCACCGCACCACCCCTTGAGACTGCACCTAAATTTCTCAAAGCCTCTAAACAAGATAAAGCCACAGTTCAGCAACAGCCCAAAAAGAATAAACACCTTGGGCTGCGACCATCTAAAAAAGATAAATTAGGCGGCAATCCTCCACCAAAACCAATTCCGAAAAAAAGCCCCTTGCGGGTGAGGCACAAACAGACTTATAGCGATTGCATCTTGGTGCAAACCATACTTGCAATTTATCATTCGCCTGTGGATTACTTGGTCTACATTCCAGCAATTAATATTTAGGTACTACGTCCAACTGCTGCATTAATGCCATTGTGTCACCTTGTCCCCAATGCTCTACAATTTTGCCATTCATTACACGATCAATATGAATAACTGAAAACGTAACTTGCTTTCCTGTCGGGGGAATGCCCATAATTTCTCCAGAATAAGTGCCACTAAACGTCCCACGGGTGACGACTAGATCGTTTTCAGCAATCACATCGGAAAACGTGTGGCGACCATCTGGAAAAGCAGCACGCATCATCAGTGTATACTTAAAGAAGGCATCAGCCCCAAAGAGTTTATTGTTCCCCATCACACAGCCAGTAATATCTGGGGCAACAAACGCTCTACCTTTTTCGATGTCTCCTAAATCAAAGGATTCGTATGCTTGCAGGACAATGGATTTATTTTGTTCTAATGACATTGCAGATTTTTGTATTGGAAGTGTTTCGTTGCGAATCTACCTCATAAGCCCCTAGCCTGCATTGACTTAAGTTAAGAAAGCTTCTTCACGATGGACTCTGCGTTTCAATCGACTCAGGGATTCTGGCTCGATACCAAGATACGATGCTAGATAGTATTGAGGAATGCGCTGCAAGAGTGAAGGTTCAGTTTGAATCAGGTTGAGATAACGCTGTTCAGGCGTATCTCTGAAAAGAGAAAGCAATTTAGAGCGCAGCATAAACGCAAGGCTTTCAGCATGGAGTCGAAGAAATTTTTGACCATCTGGTGCTACTTCAAAAGCGTGAATTACCTGATGATTAACAAGTAGTACCTCAGAGTCCTCAATTGCCTGACAGGAAAAACACGCGGGTCGCTGCTTGCGGAAACTTTCATAGTCACCTAGCGGTTGATGTTCAGCGTGGAAGAACAGAGTAAGCTCTTTTGCGTCTTTGAGGAAAAATGTTCTCAGACAACCAGACAGTGTCAAGCCGACAAAATCACAGACATCGCCTTCCCGAAACAAGAATTCTCCCTTGTAAACCTTTCTTGACTCTAGCAGTGGCTCAACAACGGCCACATCAATTTTAAATTCAGGCAAAATCTGCCGAATAAATTCATAAAACGGTTTATACATTTGACAATCTGAACTTTAGCTTTTGATGCCTACACATATTTTATTGCCAAGGCATCAATAATTTTCTCATAGATGCTACTAGATAAAATAATGGCTGTGCATTATACCTGTAATTAGTCATCTCATTGCAACCATAAGCAGGTTTTATAGTTCAACGAAAGAATGAGGTTTATAGAAGTTGGGAATAATATTTTTTATTCAGATGAGATGATATATCATCAGCAATTGCTGTAATTAATCTATGGTGTACTTCTGACCATAAATCAGGATTTTCTAAATAGGTATTCATCCCTGGAAATGGTGAAGTCATAGGTTTTGGTTCTATCTATTTATGACTTTAGTATATATCAATCCAAACTCTCTTAATTTTGACCACTCAGCACCTTGACACAAAATACCTAAAATTTTATTCAACTCCTTAATATAGTAATTATTCAGAAAATAAATCAGCTTCTTCATCAATTGTAATGTTAAAATTTTTCCTAAACTTAGTGAAGCTAAAATCACTATAAGCCATTGCTCTTACGTAATTATTTTCAACAGTTTATCTAAAATTTAAAATCTCTTTAATTATAGCAGTATACTTTTCAGGAATAGGTGCATTTTTACCTTTAGTCTCAATATCCCTGACCCAGCTTTGACTCATACCTACAGCATGAGCAAAATCTCTTTGACTCATTTTTTTAGCTGTTCTCATTTGTTTAACCAAGTTGCCAGTTATTTCCTTGATAACAGGTATATTCCTAATTGTTACTTTACCATTACTTACTCCCGAAGTTTTAGCTATGCCAGAATTATTTATGACAACATCAACCTGACTTTGTGTTTTTACACCAGCTTTATTAGATTTTGTGTGAAATTTTGTATTTTTTTGATTTTTTACTGATTTATTATTATTTATCTGTGAAGAAGGTAACTTAAAACTTAACTTAGCAGGTAATAAAATATTTTGAATATAATTATCTGGTAACTTCTTCTTCCCCAGTAACTTTTGATTTCTTTCTTGAGGTGATAAATGAGCTAGTTCTTCTGGTATTGCCCACAAAGGTCTTAACCACATTGGGTAGGTTTGATCATCAAACTCAATCGTCATATTAACTTTATCTTTTAATAGCAGAAAAGCTTCTTCTAAATCTTCTCTCAATCGCCAACCATACCGATAATCACTGACTGCTTTTTCAATTTGAGAATCTGGTAAGATATTACTCAATAAATTATGAATTGTGTAAGTACCATTTTTATGAGCGCGATTATTTTGAATAATATATAAAGCAAGTTCAAAAGCTAGTTTATGTTTATGTGCATCTAAATCAAAGACTTGCTTAGGCATAAACCCACATTGATAGAGGGCAGTTTTTGATTTTTCTCCTTCAGCATTGAGAAAATTATAAGTCCAAAGTCCAGGCTGTACACGAATTATTACCTCTAATAAATCTTCCGGTTCTTGAAATAAATTAGGCTGACTATATTCCTGTACACTTACCATCCACAATAAACAACGTTCTTTAATACAAAGATTTAAATCGCCTTCATACCACTGAATTACCGCTCCCAAAGTACCCACAACCATAGCCAAATCTGCTATAGCTTTGAGTTTTTGTGATTTACTGAGTTTTTTACTTTTATATATTTGCAGCGTCTTAATTAATTCTGAACCACGCAGGATAAAAGGCTGTTTCCAAGGTTCTTTTTGTTGTGTAGCATAAGTAGCAAATACTGCGTGTAATCTAGCAGCCATTACACCGTACTTTTCCAGGATTTGGTGTTCCGCACCATCCAAGATATATTGTGGTTGATGTGCTTGTTGGTGAAGTATGTAGAACTCGATATAACGACCTTTACCAAATTCTTTTGAGAAGTAAAGCTTGCCATCACTATATTTATTCCAATCAGGTTGTTTAAGGTATGCTTGGGTAGCACTAATAATTGGCGCACTTGTTGCTGTCATCTCGTAGTTGTTGTTTATAAATAGCGGTTGTTCTGTGAAAGGAAGGTTTTTAGCTTTCCTAAATCGTTTAGTAGCTACTGGTATTTGTGGATTAGCAATAGCGCCAGTTCCAGTTTTGCGTGTAGCATCTGCTGGGTAAGGTATTGCTAATTGATAACCTGATAATTCAGGTTTTGGATATCTTCTATTATTCTCTCTTACTGACACCAAAACTGTCCTCCCCCAAATTACCAAATGTTGACCTGATTAGAAGTTTCATTTCGCTGTAGATACTGTTAAAATTCAGAAATGTTGATTTTCATAAGCACAAGATTTATAGGCATACAAGGAAAACCCATATACCTTTAAATTTGTTATTTATTAATGAATTGCTACTTTTTTAAAACCTGCTACTTATAAGCCTCTTGCAACAATTAATCTTAATTAATGTTGGTTAAGCTATGGCTACGCCATTCAAGCTATCAAGGGTTTTTATTTGAATTTTCACTTCTATCTGCCTCAGATATTGTCTCTTGGCTTAAAATCCTGAATATTAAGCCACTTCTGAAACTACAGTACCTACGAAATTTTCATCAATATCTGTATTTTGCTTTTCATTCTCGTGTGAAAGCTTTTCTTCTACCAGTTTTGTCAACCAGTCCATAACAGTTAAACCTGAATCTTTAGCAGCATCTTGGAGCAGAGGTTGTAACTGTGCTGGAAGTTGTAAAGTCAGGTTAAAGGTTTCTCGTAATGGGATGACATTTTTTCTAACTTGAGAAGATTCTCCAAAACGGTAAGTCCAGTATTCGCATTCTGCACCCCGTTGGTTGCCGTCTTTCTCAACAAAGCTTAATTTACCCAGGCGATCGCAATAAAAACTTTGGTGATCATCTTTTATCAACTCTTGACTAGAATGACGGCAATTCCAGCAACTACGGTTTAATGATTGCTCAGAATTATCAGTTGATTGCTGTTGTTGCTCAAAAGAGTGCTTTTGCCTAGATTTATTTGCTGAGTTCTCACGATGGTACTCTCTGGCTACTTGGGCAACATAATCAGCTGTAACTTTTCTATTGGGGGCTGTAGAAACTGCTTTAGCCCAAGCTTCGCGTTGTTTTTCTGGGGGTAGTGTTACTAAAGGTCTGATTTGGCGTTCGTTCGTAGGCAGAATTTGATTTTGTGATCCATGGGTCACATTTACAAAACTTTGTGATCCACGGGTCACATTTTCATAAACCAATGCAGCTTGTATCAAGCGATAAGCAGACCGTCGGGACATTTCCCAACGGTTCAGGCAATATTCATCAAAGGTTTTGTAACTTTGCCGATAAAGCTGTTTATCTCGAATTTGACCCAAAGATTGTCCGATGTCCCAAAAAGCTCTTAAACCCTTTTCAATTCTGTCCTCTAATCTACCTAGTTCGACTGTTATGGCTTCGCCACGCAGGCTATCTCCTTCATTCAGATGATCCGCGCTGTTTGATAGGTATTGATTAGCTGCCTGATTTTGTTCAGAGTTCGTCTCCATTGGATCAATATCTTCGGCAACAGTAAGATTTTGTGTATCCAAAAAGATGGTAGAATTAGAAGATAACCCTGCTTGGTTCTCTCCTCCATTCATAGAGACTCGATTTAAGTCTATTGTGTACGTCATAACTTTAGATTTGAGAGTGATAACACCTTGTTTATTGACAGATGCTTTCTCAAGTAGATTTTGTTACTTGCCCCCTGCAATATTAATAATCTTGCACAGCGCAATATAAGTTGCATCTAAATTTATAATTTCTTAACAATTGATGTTGACTAATATGGCACTAGGTCTCCCACTAAAACAGATGCAATAACCATTTCTAGTCGATGCAGTTCAAGTTTTCATATAGCGGACTGGAGTTTTATAAAATATGCTTATATACACTATAATATTTATTTACTGAGAAAGGCTTTGTCTTTATTCACTCAATCGCACACTGCCATAATCCTCTTTTATCAACATTAGATAAATTAATGAAGTTGCGTTATTTTACCCAACGAAGAATTAAGGTTTTACCCTACTTTGACCGAAGAGGGATAAGTACGGAAAGTATGGAAAATTTCGTAATTGCTCAATAATTTAGGGCAAAAATGATTGTTCACTCCCCCCTCTAAAATTGTTGAACCCCTTGATTTATTGTTGAAGATAGGTGAAGAGAGCGAATAGCTAATGGGTAAATAGCTCAAGAAAAACCTCAAAAGACGCAAAATCGTTACCGATACGGTAGTTCTTCCCTAATTATTGAGCTAATAGAAAATTTTAACTTCTTACCTAATAAGGGTGATAAAATGTATTTCTTAGGAACAGCCCAACTAGAATTGAGTAGTTAGGCACAATTTAATAAAAAACCTCTCTTCAAACCTTTATCTTGTGATATAAGGAGCTTTCACTTCCTTTTCAAGGAGTCGGAGGGTTAGGTTTGTCATATTTTTTATCGCTTATTTACTTACAACACCTGTTAGGGATGAAAGAAACATATCGTGTTCTTATAATGATTTACCTGTTACCTGTTTGATTAGAACATTATTTGTCTTCACCAATCCTATCAATTAAGTAAAACGTGCGATAAAAATTAACTGTTGTACTTGTTGAAAAAGCAAAAGTAAATTTTATAACTGGTAGAACCAGGTTTTCTACTATGCAAAAACGTCATAAACGATTAGTCGAGTTAATTGAACATTTATTAAAAGAAGGCTGGACTCAAACAACTTTATCTGTAGAAATCGGTGTTGATTTTTCAACTGTATATAGATGGTTGAAAGGTAAAGCCATTCCCGAAACTGACTCTAAAAATTTCTTGCGTTTAGCAAAATTGAGTGGTGGTGATAGTGAAACTCTGGAACAATACTTAGAAGGTTATATATCTCTATCTACTTACCTTCAAAATTTTGATTTGGACAAAAACTCATTAAATACTGTTACACCTAGCAATAAATATCCTGTTGAACAAATTAAGAAGGAAGTCATGGCACGAATTTATACCCTAGATCCAGTAGATATTGCTGATATAATCAACACAAGTGTAAAATTTTTAGCAGAAAGTAGCAAACCAGCTATAAGAGCATAAGCTAATTATTAATATTATAGCTTGTGCTGTTAATTGTACCACTACCAAAAGATATAAAAAAGGTATAAAAATTTTATAAACCGGAATTTGATGTCAAGTTCCATTTGCTAAGTTGTGGTTTTATATTGGTATGTCCAGTATTGTAAAATACCCAAAATAACTTGGCTGTATTTTATCCTGTTCTGCCCAGGTAAAGGTACAAAGATTGATTTTTATTAGGTAATTTCTCTCTAATCTTTATATAAATGCCATTCAAAAAAATAGCACCCAAGATATAGAGGGCTAATCTAGCCTTACCTAGAGAAATTTAATAAAATTCAATCTTTTGGATGTTGTTTTTCTATCTTTATTTTGATATGGAAATTATTTAAATTTTTTCTTTCTGATAATCATTAAATACACCATAGAGTTTACTCTATGGCTAAATCTTAAGAAAATATTAAATTAATATATTTGTCATCTATCTAACTTAATAGATAAGTTAGCATTTCTAAATATCATCATTAATACTGCCAAATCAGAAGAAACCGCAAACATAGTAGGTGAACAACATGATAAAAACAGTAATTATCGATGACCATGAGTTGAGTAGATATGGTATCAATGTGTTACTTACGGCTGCTCATGATATCGAGATTTGTGGGGAAGCTGAAACAGCATCAGAAGGACTCAAACTAATAAAAACTTATACTCCACACATAGCTCTTGTTAATCTGCATCTTCAAGATGATAGTGGTATTGAAGTCGTAAAACGAATTAAACAAGTATCATCAATCACTAAAATAGTGATTTTTAATGCTCAAGCTATGGAAGACTCTGTTAGAGAAGCTTTCGCAGCAGGTACAGATTCATATTGCACAAGGACGATAGCTAAAGAAAAGTTAGCAGAAGCTATTTATGTGACACACAAAGGAGGAAATTGGTTAGATTCTGCGATCGCTAAAATATTAATTCAAAATTTGCAACTTCAACAATTAGTAGTTACTCCCAGTCTGAAAATAAAACGAGTGTGCCGGCAATATTCGCTTAGTTCTAGGGAATTAGAGATTTTGCAAATGATTGCTATTGGTGATAGAAATAATCAAATTGCCAACAAACTTTTTTTGAGTGTAGGTACTGTGAGGTCTCATGTCCATCGCATTCTAACTAAACTCGATTGTCAAAACCGCGCTCAAGCTGCTACAAAAGCAATTGTAGAGGGACTGATAGATAGTCCAGAAACAAATCAAATTGGTTTAACGGCTTGATTTTGATTTTTGATTTAATTGATCTAGATAACGTTGTCGCTCGTCATTATTTACAACCCAAATCATACATCTGCCTTTTAATTGAGCTTTTTTCGCTCGACAAACACTCAAATCAAAATCGTTCCATTTCATAATTTGACGAGCAAATTCTCCGTCTTTTGACTTAGCCCAATTCAAAGTTTCTTGTTCTTCTCCAGTCAAGCGAACTGGTTCTGTTAACTCTCTACCTTTCCAAATAAAAAATATATTACCAGCCAGCATAACAACACCAAACACACCAGATAATACCAGGGCAGTGGCTATTAAAGGACTAAAGACGGATCTAGATTTTTTTTGCTCGGTTTTACTCAACAAAGTTGATGCTGCTTTAGCGATCGCACTTTTTTGTTGAACAATGGCTACACTTGATGCTTTATCAAGTTTGTCATCTATTTCTGTTGTCCAACCCTCGACTACAGTATTAAGTTTACCGGGAATGTCTTCCATTAAGACCTCAAATTTACCCAGGGAACTTAATACCAAAAACAATGGGTCTTTAGGATTGATACCAGAACGTCTCACTACCTCGAGAACTTTCTGTTTAAAATGATCTGATTGTCCTGCTAATGTTGTATCTAAAGAAGCTTCTACAGAGGTGTTCATAATTTCATGTGCCTTTTTTAGGTTTCTTTATAGAGATGATGTGTCAATTTTTTATTGTCCTGAAATTTTCCACACATCTTATATTTTGGTTATTTACTAAAATGCAATGATTAAGAAATCAAGAATCATAATTGTTGTCAAATTAGTAATTGACTAATATTTAAGAGTTTTGGCTCTTCGGTACTTACTATGCTAATTTAGCCCATTGAATCCTAAAATCCTTGCTATATAAAGACTGTAGGTTAATGCATTGGTTGATTTGACATAAATTTGGCATCAAAAACAATAAAGTCCTTTATTTATAAGGCTTCTGGGGTAAATAAACTCATATTTGGCATAACAAGTGCCGAAGAGCCAGAGTTTTTTCATAAAAACTTTGAAGGTTGATTCTAAACTCTAATTTTTTTTGATTTCTGACTTTTGTAGGTTGTTAAAACTTAGAATTAGAAATCGTTAATTAATTGGTTGGGTAAATCCAATGAGGATGTAATATTCAATAAACCCAATAATTCCTCAATATGTTTATTATTCTTAATTTGCCCACTAAATTCTTCCATCCAATTAAACACACGAGAACGATTCATAAAATCTATCTCGTAATTTTGTACTGCATAACTATAAGGTGAATCCAAAGATTCTACTAATTCATAACTATCCCTCCATAACCTCCCCAAATACAATTCATCACCTCCACTTGCTTGGATATGCTGTTGGATATCAGAACCATCATAGTAAGGAAATTCGTCACCAAAATACAGATTTTTGATAATGATGTAATCCGCTTTATCGCCATAACAATTAAAAAGTTCTTGTAAATATTCTGTGCAATCTCGACGATATGAAATTGGATGCACAAATGTAATACGATAACCCAATTGTGCAATGGCATCCCACAGCATAACTTCTTGTGCAAATTGTCGGAACTCTTCAAAGTTTTGTCCTGGTAAGTCACTCAAAGCTACTTGGACATCAGAAAAAGTCTCTAAATCAATTAATAATTGGTCTGCACCACCTTGCGTTAATGGCAATTGAGCAATAGGTAATAATAGCTGATAAGCATATAACTTATTGCGATTACCACTGTAATAAACTCTGAGATTTAGTTTTGATTCTAGATAAATCTCTATCAACAAACGTGCTATAGTTGACTTACCTATCCTTGCATCACCAACTGTCATCACCAGTCGTTTAGGATTGGGGATAATTCCTGGATTATTTTGGCTATGCTGCTTGATCTGTGATGACTGCATTTTCTTTTATCCCCAATAATTCATTAGCATTCAACACGCTTTGCTCAAATTCTTTCAACCAAGCTGAAACACGAGATTTGATGACAATGTTGGCTTGTTTATCTTCTAAAACTTCACTAAAAGTCAAGTTTTTTTCATCAATATAGTCATAGGGTTTGAAAAACAAATCTGGCATTTTAATTTCTACTGCACCAGCATCTAAAAGTTTAGTGCGAGTATCAGAACTGTCATAGCGTTCAAACTTATCAGCTTCACCGTGAAACAGATTTTTTACAACTACATAATCAACGCGATCGCCACAGTATTTGTGAAGAATTCGTAATATATTCACTGAGTCTTTTACCCTAGATAGTACACTCACCATTGTGACTCTGTATCCTAAGCCTTTGACAGCATCAAATACACCCAAGTCTTTCTCAAAATTCTCAAAAAATAGACCTGACTGAGCAGGTAAATCTACTAATACCAATGGAGGCAGTTCTTTTTCTAAGTCTATTAGTAAGTCATCTGCACCACCTCTTGTGAAAATATCAAGTAGCTTGACTCCAGGTTGTGCTGAGTCGTAATGTCTATACAATTGGGCATTACGATGATCTGAGTCATAAGCCAAATACTTTAACTGTTTGTTGATATATAAATGTAGTAATCCTCTTGCAAATGTGGATTTACCTACACCTCCTTTATCTCCGGTGATAATTACTATTCTTCCTGTTTTCTGAGTGGTATTTTCTACTGTTTGTTCATCTATTTCGACCTGCTTATTCTCACTCATTGTCTTTTTATTCCTTTTCTTAGTCATAAACCATGAATTGAAGTCAGCTATAGAAAAATGCAAATAGCATATAATTAAATAAAAAGATTTACTATTTGTCTACTTTAAATCCTCATCAAATCCATCAAACTCTGTTTTTGTTATCCTATTTATTTTCTATGTTCTATTCTTACATCTCATCCTTCAAACTACAAACCATTATTTGATGTAAGATAATACACATTTTGATATACTTTTAATTGTAATCACAGGCGTTCGAGTAGCATCCATGTAAGAACTGACTTGTCCTAATTATGAAGTATCGGTTTATAACGTCTGACAAGAACAGGAGAAAGCCCAGAGTATGGAATTGGAATCCTGCTACGTAAAGCTACTGGGTTCTCAGTTTTAGATGATTGAGTTTCTATACTCACAAATTTTGTTTTTGGATCAGCTTGCACTGTGGCTGTAGAATCAATTGATTGAATTGCTTTGGTGATATGATAGTATTCGCGCAAGCGGAACAAGCGAGTTTGGGTTGAACAAAGTGAAACCCAACATCCACAAAGCTTTGAAGCGTTGAGTTGAGGGACGAAATCCAACCTACATCTATAACAATCATTTTAAAAATTGGTATAACTAATTTTCTAAAAATCGTTGAATAGATATACGCTTAATCTACTCAACTAAAATTAGTTTAATTTCTCCAGCTTACGGGAGAGTCAATAGGTAAAATTAAAAATAACTAATTTCTTTATCAATTGATTTTTCTCAATAAAAAATCAGTATATCAATTTAGCTTAATGCGTTGATATACTGATAAAAAAATTAAATGAACAGCTTGATTGTTTAATTTCTTTCAATAATAGGACAAATTGTTTTTTCAGGATTTTCAGGTATGGTTTCCCAACCAGAAACTAATCCTGATAATTCGTGTCTCAAAATAAGTAATTGCTGAATTTGTTCATCAATAGCTTTAATCTTATTTTCTAGTTTAATTTTTATATGCTCACAAGGTAATTCCCCAGCATCATGATCATTTAAAAATTCCTTAATTTCTGACAAGCTTAATCCTAAGCTTTAAGCGCGTTTAATAAAGTTTAAGCGCACCAAAACATCAGAGTTAAATAATCTAAATCCACCCTCGGTTCTCCCTAATGACCTGAGTAAACCTAGCTCCTCATAGTAGCGAATAGTTTTAATTGGTACACCGCTAAACTTGGCAACATTACCAATGAGTTTTGGCGCTTCTTGGACTAACATACTTAGCTGCTCTCATGCTAGATAAATGTATTTACCTTATCTTAAACCCTCTAGTTAACTGGAGAGTCAAGTGAGAACAGGATCATCTTGCTAATTATTTGCTACTGGATTATGTGACGGACTTGACTTCCACAACTCCTCGAAACATATTCATCCCGCAGGTGAAGGTATAAGTACCTGGTTTATCGGGTGTGAACTCAATAGATGTGACCTGGTTGAGCAGTAGGTCTTTAGCAATATGGAAATCAGATAGCCGTATTTCTTCAAGGCAACTACTAGGGTCACGGCGTAGGAAATTAAGGCGGACTCTTTGACCAGCATTGACTAGAATGTGACTAGGTTCGTAGCCTCCATCCACAGTAATGCCAACTTCTTGAATACCATCATGAGCTTCGGCTTTTTGGGATTTTGGTTTACTGAGGAGGAACCACCATATCTCTAGTCCAATTAACCCCAAACCGACCCTTGTAACGGTACCTTTTACCCAGAATGGTTGCTCAATGCGGCGGAACTGAGTTGTCTGCGATCGCATTTCATGATTCATCTGTGCAACTGCTTTATCTGAAGCGACACTGAATGCCAATCCTAAGCTGGCTATACTGGCAAGAATTACTTTACTCAACATTTACCTAGCCTCACATCTTGCACCTGGAAATAGAGATGTCAAAACCACAACTACGTGCGAGAGGAATTAATCGCTGAACACTCAGTAAAATAAGAGACACAACTATGTTGGGAAAAAGTGATTCAAGAGCAGTTTGTGCAGCCTGACCCCAATCAGGTGGTAATGGTAACTGAGTCTGCAAATAACTCCAGTGAGCGAGAAGATAAGCAGTTAAAGAAAGGATGAGCCAGCGATACATTAATAACCATTCTTTAATTACTTCATTATTCACTGTCATATTTTTGTATTTATTATTTGTTTTCTACGGGTTTATTCAGTAGGTGCAAGATGTGACATAATACACATCTGGAGTTAACCCCTGATTGATGAAAAAGTTGGGAAATAAGGTGGGAAAAAACGAATAAAAATATGCTGCACTTGTACCCAAAGCAATTAGGGTATCCATTGTGGCAGCGTGACGTTTGAAAGCTTTCCCAGCATTGATGTAAAAGGAGTAACCACACCAAAACTGTACTGGCGTAGTGAGTATCAACTGTACCCAAGGATTGTGCAGCCATACAGGAATAAAGGGTAAGTGCAATCCTGTCATCATTGGCAGTGAACCAATGACCAATACAATGCTAATAATGCCTCCTACCAACACCTTTCGCATTAAATTACGGGATTCTCTGAAAAGATGTCTTTTTTCAGCATCATCTTCTCCCACCATCAGGTTTTGTTCTTGCAGTGGGTAGGCAGAATAACCTGCGGCATCTACCGCTCCTTGAATGGCTGCTAAATCAGTTTTTCTAGGGTCATATTTAACTGTTGCCTGTTCTGCCCCAAAATTTACAATACATTCATTGACACCAGGGACAGAATTAATCGCGTCTTCAATGCTGTTGGCACAAGAGGCACAACTCATGCCGCGCAGTTTGAGTGTGGTATTCTCCATCTGACTACTCCAATGACTAAATGGCGCTAACTAATTTCATCTTGAATGCTCTAGTACACTGGAGAGTCAAGAGTCGTGCTGAAATTTTTTTAAGCGCATATTGATGCAGCATTATCAATGCTTACACTTAGAGATGTAGATGGTGAATATGTGGCTTAAATTGCTATCAATACCAACTGCGAAATAAAGGCAAATACTAATGGAACCAGATGACTGCCGCATTTCCAAGCCACTTTGTGACAATAATATCTACACGGCAGCCAGATATTGCAATGACTTATGCAGTTGCCATTGCCATTTGCCGACAAGAATCCGCGCAGCGACGGCACATTTGAGCGCAGGCTTTCATTTGAGCATCATCACCCATGCCATCGCACTCATCTGCACACCGTTGGCACAATTCAGCACAAACGCCACAGGTACGAGAATGTAAGTCAGAAGCTCGAAGCATGAAATTAGCACTTGTATTGCAAATTTCAGCGCAGTCTAGTAGTAGCCGAATATGAGCAGATTCAGCGTGATCACCACCCTTTTGTAGGCAGTAGCTAACAGTATTTAAACAGATGCTGTGGCAGTCTAAGCAGTTTTGAATACAGTGCTGCATCTGTGGGTTCACTTGACTCAAGGTGAGTTCTTGTATAGCCATTTATTTACCCTCTTGAAATTTTTTGGATTTACTAAAGGCGTTATTGCCTTTGGACTCACCTTAAAGATTTGCGGGTGCGATCGCATCATACCAAGGAGGTAATAAATATTTCTAGCTACTGAGGTATGAGGATTTCATGCAGATTTCATGTTGATATGCACTTATATATCTGTACTACTAACACGAACCCTGATTTCATCCTAATTTCATTTTTGGCTGTCAAATTATGTAGTAAGTGCAACAGTCGCTTTGTGAATAGCTAGTTATCTGGGCAATTTTATTACCCAAGCCAAAGATAAATAACCCAAGGGGTTGACTCTCCAGCCAACTGGATATTTGAAAATGCAATCAGGAAATATTTACATGAACCCTATGCAACTTTCTACTCTGAAAAATAGCTTTTTGTCATTGACTTTGGTAGCGATCGCCTCTGTTCCTAGCAGCTTCTTGACAGCCTGTTCTACAACTGCTTCCCAAAACCAAAGTCAAACACCAAACCCTACTACTGCTACTGATACTAGCGATAAGCAACCGATGAACCATGACGGCATGATGAATCATGGTAGCGGCATGAACCACAGCATGGCAATGGATTTAGGACCAGCCGATGCTAACTATGATTTGCGGTTTATAGATGCGATGATTCCGCACCATCAAGGGGCAACGGTAATGGCCAAGGAAGCACAGCAGAAATCGCAACGCCCTGAAATCAAAAAGCTAGCGGACGAAATTATCAAAGCACAAAACCAAGAAATTACCCAGATGAAACAGTGGCGTACAGCCTGGTATCCCAAAGCGGGAGATAAACCAATGGCTTATGATGCCAAAATGGGTCATGACATGGAGATGTCTTCTGAGCAAATGCAAGCCATGATGATGAACATGGACTTGGGTGCAGCTGATACAGAATTTGACCTGCGTTTTATCAACGCAATGATTCCGCACCATGAATCAGCTGTAGTTATGGCGAAAGATGCCTTGCAAAAGTCTCAGCGTCCTGAAATTAAAAACTTGGCTCAAGAAATTATCAAAGCGCAAGACACAGAGATTAACCAAATGAAACAGTGGCGCAAAGCTTGGTATAACCAGTAGTCTCAAATTTCAATTTCTACTTCAATACTATTGCCAAAACCCTGAAACCCTATTGATATCGTTATGATTTTATTGGGTTTCAGACATATTTAGGAAAATTGGCAATAGTATTGCTACTTAGAAGCGGATCTAAAGTTTGCCGACGCAATTAAGAATTCTGGATGTCAAAGAAAGCTAGTTTCTTAATTCTCAATTTCATGTCAATTTCATTTTCATTTTGAGATGAAAGACTGAGAATGAGGTGTAGAAAAATCCCTTAAAAAAGCTAGCTTTTTTACCAAATATAAATACCTGATCGCCTTCCTTTGCCGTCATATTTAAGGCTAATAGCTGAAATTTGATAGCTATAGCTGATAAAATTAGTCTACTTGATTTTTCCTTCAATCTATAAAAATTAAAATACATAAATAAACTTTATATTTATGCTATGTGTATGCCTACAGCAATCCCAAAGCGTATATGTATTATAGATTTTTGAGGTATTTTGTAATTATGAAAAATGTAACATTCTAAACACGAATATAGCCTAAATATCATAGTTATTCCTAATAACAATCGCCACTAAAAATTTCACCCAAATTTCATGTTGATATGAAACACTGGAAAAAGGGTACTATTAAAACTCCTTAAACTACTCACAAAAGCAATGTAACTAGCTAAAAAAAGCGTTAAGTAGGTGAACAGGAAAATTTAAAGGTATGTAACGGTATGTAAAGTTGTCTCAATGCGATATTTTGATTTAGTGTCAGCCATTTTACAAAACGTAATACCCCTCATTTTTATTTTGTTCACCTACTTAGTCCAAACTTGCACATTAAATGCCAACATCCAAAGGCGATTCTGCTTTCTCACTAACTTAGGACACAACAAGCGATGGGAATCTCTAATTTGTTTCAATGTTCTGCTCCACTGCGTTATGTTTCGTTGACAATGTTGAGTTTGTTACTACTAAATACTCCTACTACTGTGTTGGCTGGTGCTGGACACGACCATACTGGTGCAAGTTCATTTCAGGGTGGTGGAAGTAAAGCAACTGGTTCTGTTGAAGTTGAAGCGGAAACCGCAAAACTGCTGGGAGTTAAAGTCGAATCAGTGCAACGCCAACGATTAGCTGTCGGCATTAAAACCACTGGACAAATTGAAATCTTACCTAGCCAGAAAGTAGAAGTCACCACCCCAATTGAAGGGGTAAAAGTAGTTGAACTATTGGTGGAACCAGGTGCATCAGTAAAGAAAGGTCAACCTGTCGCAGTTGTAACTAGTCCAGGTTTAGTGACATTGCGCGTGGAATCTCAGGACAAATTAGCACAAGGTCAAGCTGATTTACAACAGGCTCAAGCTGACTTGAGGCTGGCTCAACAAAATTACGATCGCTATCAGCGAATAGCCGCCGCCGAAATCGCCCAAGCCCAAAGCCAAGTAGCATTTGCTCAAGAAAAGTATGAGAAAGATCAAGTGTTAGCTACTGAAGGTGCTTTGGCACGTCGTAACGCCCTTGAATCTCAAACCCAACTTGCAGAAGCTAAAGCTAAACTTACCACAGCTAATAGTCACCGCGATGTTATCCAGGCTGAAAATCAACTCAAACGCGCTCAAGTATCAGTTCAACTAGCAAAATCCAATATTAATCGCAGCAGTGCTATTTATGAAACGCGGCTGCTACAACTAGGAAACCGCGCTAATGCTAAGGGACTAATAATAGTAACTGCTCCAATTTCTGGCAAAGTTACTGACAGAGAAGTTACTATCGGCCAATCATTTCAGGATGCAGGTGGTAAGTTAATGACGATCGCAGATGATAGTCGGGTTTTTGCTACAGCAAATATTTATGAAAAAGATTTAGATAAAGTGAGGACAGGTCAACAGGTCAGGATGAAAGTTGCTAGTGTACCTAATCAAACCTTTACAGGAAAGATTACACGAATTGGCTCAGTGGTAGAAGGAGAAACGCGAGTAGTACCAGTACAAGCCGAAGTTAATAATGCTAGAGGGCAGCTTAAACCTGGAATGTTTGCCGAATTTGAAGTTGTAACAGACCAGACATCTACAGCTACTTTGGCAATTCCCCAGTCTGCTGTAGTGGATGCAAATAATAAGAAATTGGTCTATGTCCAAAACGGCAATGCCTTCCAATCTGTTGAAGTTGAGTTAGGACAAACCTCTGGAGATTTAATTGAGATTAAAAGTGGTTTATTCGAGGGAGATTCGGTAGTTACCCAACGTGCGCCACAACTTTATGCACAGTCATTGAAGGGTGGTAGTAAATCCAACGAAGGAGAAGGAGAAGAACAGGAACAAGCACATTCAGAGGACACTAAGGCTAACAGCTTACCAGTACCTCTGTGGTTATTTGGAGCAGGAGGAGTGACCCTTGCTACTTTGGCTTTCCTAGCTGGTAGTTTCTGGTCTAGCCGTCGTAACCGTTCCCGTCTAGTACCAGTAGGTGACGGTTTTAATTATGAAACCGAGGTTTATATCGACAACCACAAACAACCAAGCCCCTCTACTCCCACCACTTCTGTTGAGAAAAATGACAAGGATACTCATTCCAATTACTAATAAAAAATTTGCCGTGCTGATTAAAAATATGAACTTATCGGGCTACGCCCCGCTAACGCTAACACGCAGTACCGCTTTCGCGTAGCGTCCCCTAGGGAAGGCGGAACCCGCAGGGTGGCGCAGAGAGTAGGAGTTTTAAATCCTTGATTTTTTATTTCATACTTCAATATGGCTACGCCACGCAGGCTATCAGCAACGCCAAAAAATTAATAATGTGGAATTTGAAGTTCTTTCTTATAAAGTTGTGGATTTGAAATAATTAACAACTAATAACCAACAACAATTAACAACTAAATAAATAATGATTAGTACAGTTGCTAAATGGGTAATTTCTCGACGCTGGTTAGTAGTAATTGCGGCACTTATTTCCACAATAATCATATTATTTAATACTATCCCGCAAATGCCGTTGGATGTTTTCCCCAACTTTGCACCTCCCCAGGTCGAAATTGAAACAGAAGCTCCCGGACTCGCTCCTGAAGAAATAGAGTCTCTGGTGACATTACCAATTGAAAGCTCAATCAACGGCACACCAGGGATCAGCGCAGTTCGTTCTTCCTCCTCAGCAGGACTTTCTGTAGTCAGAGTTGTTTTTGGCTGGGGAACAGATATCTATCAAGCCCGCCAGTTAGTACAAGAACGACTGCAACAAGTAGTAAGTAAGCTACCTGAAGGAATTGAAACACCAAAACTCGCTCCTATCAGTTCACCTATCGGCACTGTATTAAAATATGCTTTCACAGTGGAAGAGGAGGGACCCAAAGGAGAAACGTCCATCCAAAACCCAACATCCAAAATCGACTTGATGGAAGTACGCCGAATCGTTGATTGGCAAGTTACAAATCGCCTTTTAGCAGTTCCTGGCGTTAGTCAAGTGCTAGTGTATGGCGGTGATGTACGTCAGTATCAAGTACTAGTAGATCCGAACAAACTCAGAGCTTTTAATGTATCCTTACAGCAAGTATCTGAGGCAGTACAGGGAGCAAATGTCAATGCTCCTGGTGGCTTTTTAATCAGCCCTGACAAGCAAACTCTGATTCGGGGAATTGGCCGAATTGAATCCTTGGATGATTTAAAACAATCTGTAATTGTTGCCCGTCAAGGAACGCCTGTGCGCTTGGGAGATGTTGCCGAAATTCAAATTGGCGGTGCGATTAAGATAGGCGATGGCAGCTTAAATGGCAAAGATGCTGTAGTAGTGATGGTGAATAAGCAACCTCTAGCTGATACTCCCTCCGTTACCCGTGCTATTGAAGCAGCAATATCTGAGCTAGAAGCAGGTTTACCGAAAGAAATTAAAGTAAATGCAACCTTCCGTCAAGCTGATTATATTGATGCTTCAGTAGAAAATGTTAGATCAGCATTGGTAGAAGGTAGTATCATTGCCGCACTTATCCTCATTCCTTTTTTGATGAATTGGCGGACTCTATCACTTTGCTTGTTAGATTTTGTTTTGACTTTTGTGTTCTCCTTACAAATATTATCCTGGCTAGGCTTGGGGCTAAACACTATGACTTTAGGCGGATTAGCGATCGCCATCGGTACAGCAATTGATGATGCCATTGTCTATGCAGAAAATACTTATCGCAACCTCCGCCAAAATAAACATTCTGCCAATCCGCGTCCGGTACTAGAAGTCATTTTTGAAGGCGGACAAGAAGTCCGAGAATCTCTCCTCGGTGCAACTTTAATTACTATTGTCGTTTTTTCTCCAATATTTGCCCTCGCAGGTGTAGAAGGCCGAATTTTTGGACCAATGGGAATGACTTATTTGGTGGTGGTTATGGTTTCCAGTTTAGAATCATTACTATTGAGTCCGGCTTTGTGTGCAATCTTACTTCCACACGGAAAAATGCCGTTAAAGGAACCATTAATACCCCGAATTTTTAAGCATTTCTATTATCCTTGTTTAAATTTTGCTATCCGCAGTCCCATCATCATTATCTCTGGGGCTGTGGCAGGGATGATAGCGGCAATAGTGATTTTTCCAGCTTTGGGACGGGCTTTTTTACCAGAATTTCAAGAATCAACTTTGGTCAATACTTTAGCTCTTTATCCAGGTTCATCTTTAGAAGCTACTAACAGTGCCGCCTTTGTACTGGAGAATAAACTCAAAGATGACCCCAGGTTAAAATATGTGCAGTTACGGGCAGGACGCGCCCCTAGTGATCCAGATGCAGCACCCGTAAATCTTGGCCATCTTGATATTGGGCTGAGTGACAAAGGAATGGAAAAGCGTAAAGAAACAGTAGAATGGTTGCGGGAAGAATTTAATAAAATACCTGGTGCAGCTGCAAATATTGGTGGATTTATTTCTCACAGAATTGATGAAATATTATCTGGAGTAAGAAGTCAAATTGCTGTGAAAATATTTGGACCAGACTTAGAAGAACTCCGCCAAATTGGTCAACAAGTTGAAAGTGCAATGTCATCCGTGTCTGGGCTTGTAGATTTACAATTAGAACCGCAAGTTCCCATCGAACAAATTCAAATAAAATTTGACCGTGTTGCCGCATCACGTTATGGTTTAACAGTTGGACAACTATCTGAACTTGTCGAAACTGCGCTCAATGGTAAAGTAGTATCGCAAGTTTTGGATAAGCAACAAAGTTTTGATTTAATTGTCTGGTTACAGTCAGAATACCGGAATAATTTACAAACAATTGAAAATTTGTTAGTTGATGTCCCTTCCCAAAGTGGAGATGAAGGGGGAAATAAAATTCCTTTAGCTAAGGTGGCTACTGTTACCTATGGCACTGGACCAAATACGATTAACAGGGAAAATGTCTCCCGTCTAATTGTAGTATCTGCTAATGCTAAAGGCAAAGATTTGCGATCGGTAGTCAATGAAATTAAAAACAAAGTCAAGGCACAAGTGCAATTGCCCTCTGGTTATTTTATTCAGTATGGCGGTCAATTTGAAGCCGAAGAAAGAGCCTCACAAAACATTTTAATTTTTAGTGCTATTTCCTTTGTAGTGATTACGGTATTAATGTATCTTTCTGTCAAATCCATTGCCTCTACAGCAATGATTATGATTAACTTACCCATCGCTTTAGTCGGAGGTGTAATTGCTGTGGCACTAACAGGGGGCGTTGTTTCAGTCGCTTCTTTGGTAGGTTTTGTGACTTTATTTGGTGTAGCTACTCGCAACGGACTACTTTTAGTAGACAATTACACTACTAAATTTTCTAGCGGAATGTCGTTACAAGAAATTATTATAACCGGGTCAATGGAACGACTCAATGCTATTTTGATGACATCCTTTACATCAGCTTTGGGATTAGTACCGTTAGTAATTGCAGTGGGTCCAGGTAAGGAAGTTTTACAACCACTTTCGATAGTGGTTTTGGGTGGTTTATTTACTTCTACAGCGTTAACCTTGCTGGTTTTACCTGCTTTGTACTCGAAGTTTGGTAGGTTTTTATTACCTAAGCGAAGTGCGGTTGTTGAGGAAAATGGGAAGGTAGCTGGGGTGGTGTTGGAGAATTAATTGGCATCACTAAGTTAAGCACAGATGTGACAGTAATTTTGCTAAATTACAGCCAGTAAATAATTCACTGGCTGATAATATAAGAAGTAATTAATAGGTACACATAAACTTCTAATAATGGGCATTGCTGATCCAATAAAATACTCTGTACAATATCACTTTTATGAGATTTTTTGAAAAAAGTATAGGAGAAAAATATTTCAAATTGTTCCGTTACCTGCGATGGATTTTGCTAGGTTTAGTAATTAGTGTATTAGCAAAACCTTTAATAGCAACGGCTTATATAGGTTTAATGACAAATGGCTCCCGCTACGTTCAACCAGAATCAGTTCCAAAAGAACAGATTGCAATAGTATTCGGTGCAGGAATTCTTGCCAATGGGAATCCCACACCCATGTTGTCAGACCGTGTAGAAGCTGCTGTCAAACTTTATAAAATAGGAAAGATTAGTAAACTCTTGATGACAGGAGATAACAGCACAGTTTCCTATAATGAAGTCAGGTCTATGCAGAAATATGCCCATGATCTGGGTGTACCGATGAAGAACATTACCTTAGACTATGCAGGTTTTAGCACTTATGAAAGTTGTTATCGCGCTCACAAGGTTTTTGGTGTACATAAAGCTGTTGTCATTACCCAAAATTATCATCTTCCCCGCACTGTTTACACCTGTCGTCAATTAGGACTAAAGACAGTTGGTTTAGGAACTCCAGATATAGAAATTTATGGATTACGAGGAATGATTCCCGATTTAGTGAGGGAAATGTTAGCGAATGTCAAGGCTTTGTGGGAAGTTGACATCACCCGTCCCCGACCTACTTTTTTAGGATCTTTTGAGCCTATTAATTGAGTATTTTACAAATTTTACTCAGTTGTTAGATGCAAAATTCATCACAAAACTGGCACTAATAAAAAACAATTCAGAGATTTGGATTTGCGCTGAAAATTTCATTAGTAAATTCAGGTGATTTTTCAAAATGTAGAAATTTATAATTTCGATTAATCTGTGTTTATTTATGATTTCATAAAGATTTTAATTTATTCAATGGAGGATAATCTATTCATGTCTAATTCAGCATCCCAACCAACTAAAGTTAAGAGCAAGAATAACGAACTTTCATCTACAGCAGATGCAGTCCGTATCTATCTTCATAAAATTGGACGTATACCTCTTTTAACTCATGAACAAGAAATTTTTTTTGCTAAACAAGTTCAGCAAATGATGGCGATGCTTATAGCCAAGGAAGAACTAGCTGAAAAATTACAGCGTGAACCAACTCGGCAAGAATGGGCTGACAAGATGCAGTTGGAAGAAGATATGCTGCTGCAACAACTAAGTCAAGGACAAATTGCCAAGCAGAAGATGATTCAGGCTAATCTGCGGTTAGTGGTGTCTATTGCTAAAAAATACCAGAAACGCAATATTGAGTTTCTAGACTTAATTCAAGAAGGTGCATTGGGGCTAGAACGAGGGGTAGAGAAATTTGATCCAACTCTTGGATACAAGTTTTCTACTTATGCTTACTGGTGGATTCGTCAGGGAATTACACGAGCGATCGCACAACAATCCCGCACCATTCGTTTACCCATTCACATGGCTGATAAGCTCAACAAAATTAAACGTGTTCAGCGAGAGTTATCTCAAAAGCTTGGTCACACTGCCGACGTGACTGAAATTGCCCAAGCGCTTAATCTAGAACCCAGTCAGATTCGAGAATGTTTGCAGTTTGCTCGTCAACCTGTTTCTTTAGATATGGGAATTGGATCTGAGCAGGATACCCAATTACAGGATATGCTGAAGGATGATGGAATATCTCCCGAACGCTACACGGAGCGAGAATTGCTCTATCAAGATGTTCACAAACTATTAGCAAAGCTGACTCCCCAGCAAAAGGAAGTATTAATCTTGCGCTTTGGTTTAGCAGGTGGATGCGAACTGACCCTAGTACAGATTAGTCAACGGATAGGCATTTGTCGAGAACGAGTGCGACAACTGGAAAAACAAGCTCTCACGCTTCTACGAAGATATGGGTTTAACTCACGGAGCTATCTAGCTGACTGATGCTCCTTAATTTTGAAAGCTTGTAGTGTCAACTGGCAAGTGAGAAACCACCTGTTGGCTGTTCCTATTGTAAGTAATATTGCCATATTTGGTGAGGATGAGCGTCAGTATCAAGTGCTGGTAAACCCAGATAAATAGTTACAAATTTTTAAGTTAGTGAACTAAATTAGAATTTATCAGCAAAATAACTTACTTCTAAGCTAGATTGACACGATACATTAAGTAATTGGACAAAATTAATTACACAAAAATCTGGGCTGAAATCCTTAACTGGCAAAAAATTGATAAATAACCAATATGTAATTAATTCTGTCGTGGTACTTATCAATACCTGTGCCAAAATCCTGAAACCCTATTGATATCGTAACGATTTTATTGGCTTTCAGCCCTATATTTTGCAAATTGGCGAAGGTATTGATTATAAAATTAAAATGGCGTTAAAGTAGCAAATAATACGTTTTGGTATTAGCATTTACGTCATCATTACGAGAGGGTGTGAGGAAAAATAATATGTCGAATCTATTGTGGAAAACACTTATATTCAGCCCAGTATTTTTGGGAGTAACTCTTGCTATTTCAGCTAGTGCCATTGCTGCTGACAGCCAACAACAGCCATCCCAAACTCATCAGCAGTTACTTGCCCAAACAAACGCTGACGAAAACGAAAACGTTTTGTCACAAATAAACCAATACAATCCTGAAGCCAATAATCCAACTTCACTATCTCAAGTGACATCCGTTTCTCAATTTTCGGACGTACAACCAACGGACTGGGCATTCCAAGCTTTGCAATCTTTAGTGGAGCGATATGGTTGTATTGCCGGATATCCCAACGGTACTTACCGGGGTAATCGTGCCTTAACTCGTTATGAATTTGCGGCAGGTTTAAATGCTTGTTTGGATCGAGTTAATGAATTGATTGCTACAGCTACAGCTGATTTAGTGACAAAAGAGGATTTAGCTACCCTACGGCGTTTACAAGAAGAATTTTCTGCGGAACTAGCAACACTCAGGGGTCGAGTTGATGCCTTGGAAGCACGCACTTCTGAATTAGAAGCTAATCAGTTTTCGACTACCACAAAACTAGTAGGTGAAGCTGTTTTTGCGGTTACGGATAGTTTTGGTAACAATGATAATAACAATACCGTTTTCCAAAACCGGGTGCGTTTAGATTTGCAAACTAGTTTTACGGGTAAAGATACCTTACACACTCGGATTGCAGCCGGTAATGCTACTCCATTATCTTTACCCAATGGCACTGCTGAAGGTACTCAAACTTTTAACTTGTTTCTTGGTAGTAATAATAGTGCTTTCATTGATTGGTTAGCGTATTACTTTCCTGTTGGCAACTCTCAAGTTTATGTAGCTGCTACTGGAGGTATTCAAAGCGATTATGTTCCCACCGTTAACCCTTATTTTGAAGACTTTGATGGAGGTAACGGTGCTTTATCTACCTTTGCTTCTGAAAGTCCTATCTATCGCATCGGTGGCGGTGCAGGAATTGGTGTTAATGTCCCATTTGGTGGTGGTAGTACCTTTAAACCTTCGTTAACTCTGGGTTATTTAGGATCTGAACCGAATAATCCTAGTCCAGGCTCAGGTTTATTCGATGGTAATTATGCAGCTTTAGCACAGTTGAATGTTAATGTTGGCGATCGCCTGACCTTGGCTGCAACCTACGTTCACGGTTATCATGGTGCAAATAGTGCTTTATTTGATGCTGGTTCGGTAAGTGCTGCTGTAGTTGGAACTTCACAAGCTAATTTTGTCGGTGGTGGCAATCCATTTGTAAGTAATTCTTACGGCTTTGAAGCAGCTTTCAGACCTAGTGATAAATTATCAATTAGTGGATTTGCGCTCTACAGCAATATTACAGGCTTGGGAGCTAACGATAACGATGAAGTTTGGAGCTATGGATTAGGTGTAGCTTTACCCGACTTTGGCAAGAAGGGCAATCTTTTAGGCATTTTTGCAGGCGCGCAACCATATTTAGGTAGTAGCAACGGTGATAAACCCTATCACATTGAAGGCTTTTACAGATATCGCATTAGTGATAACATTTCTATTACTCCTGGTGTAATTTGGTTAACTAATCCTGGTCAATCTGCTAACAATAACAATGATGCTGTGATTGGTACATTGAGAACAACTTTCACTTTCTAAAATAGAAGATTGGGTTGAGCATAGCTCAACTCAACACTTATTAATTAGGTGTTTTTAGTTTGTAATATTTGTAATATTTTGATGTACTCTGATAACGTGTTTTATTTCCAAGCTTTAGGATACCCACTCTACCTACATAATTCTTGATTCAAGAACGCCAATTATCATTTTTGGAATCCTTTTCCTCTATAATTAACTAATTCTTCATATCCAGACATATAGGCATAATTATCTTTAATATCTAAGTCTAAAAATCTGGAAAAACGTGTAGAGTCGTTTCCTACTAATTCTCCTTTTCGGGGCTTACCGTGGTAATTAGCTAAAGCAGTTTTAGCTTGACGTAAGGATCTTAGGGGTACAAAAACATCTGTTTGGTTAAAAGACCATAAACCTTCAGAATGTCTTGCCGCAAATAACAGTTCTCCTAATGCTTGGTTTTTTGCATCATCTTGTTTATAAGTTAAAGCTAGATGCTTATCTAAATAGATAATTCTTCCTGAATTAATATTTTCTGTAACATCTAAAGAGTCAATCAAATTTGATAAAAATTTTCGATGTTCAGGGTAAGTAGCACCGAGAAAAGGAATAACACCGACTACCCAACCCCTCGCACCCGTTTCTTTATGAGTTTCATAATCTTGATAACATTGTTTTAAACACGGTATATAAAATTTATCAAAAGGGATTTTCATCTGAGAAATTGTTTCTATATTAACAGCTAATATAAACTTTTTAAATGATTTCGATTTCTCTAGTACCTTTATTAGAGTAGAATCATAAAAGTTTTGGGGCTGATTTTGATATTTTTCCCATAACATATCAAATACAACTCTAAAATCTCTGCTATCATTGAGCAAAAAATCGTTTACTTTTTGATAGCCATAACTAGTAAAAACTTGTGATTGTATTTGTCTTAATTTTTCATTACTTTTAACTACAGTATTGCCAATGCGGATTTTAGACATAGTGTTTTTGTTTTTAAATGACTTTTTAGAAACTATAGGATTACTATTTGATTTTTGAACAGGATTAGGTATTGTAGGGTGCGTTGGGATGAAATCCGTAACGCACCGTTCTCAAGGGTTTGGTGCGTTACGCTGTCGCTAACACACCCTACGTATATTTTTAATAATCAAACCGGATTCCTATAGGAGGTAAAAGTTCTGTTAAAGGTGTAGTTTCACGCTCAATTATATTGATACTAAGAATTTCTGCTGCTTCGCTGGAACTGAATGGAACAGTAAACATGAGATGCACATAATTTACTTGGTCATTTCCACTTGTATATGGAACAGCATGATAGATAACCGGAAACCTTTCTTGAGAATACATAATTAGAGGTTCTGTCAATCTGGCAAGAATTCGCGTTCCACCAAATATATAGCTTCGTTCTTGAGCAACTTTCAACTCTGGTAAAGTCCACCAATTAAAAACTATTTCACCGTCAGAGTTATCACTAAGTCCGCATTCTTGACGATAACGTTTTGGAGTTAGAGTTAGTAAACCCTTACCTTCTTCATTTCGTCGCCGCTTCGCCAGTTTAATCAATGAGGAGTCAAAAGCGGTGGCAATAGCTGACCTAAAATCTGATGACTCTTTAGCAAGATCGTTATATTTTATAAATGTAAAGGCATCTCCAATCCCTTTATTATCGTCGGTGATTATGTTCACTAACAAAATTTGATTGCCATTAACTAATTCTTCAAAATCTAATGAGCTATTGAGATATGGTGGCTTAGGTGGTTTACCAAACCCTTTTCCCCCGCTACGTTTTGCTTTTGCCATTACTTACCTCTGCTGCTCAACCTAATCCAAAAAATATGATATTTATACAAATAGCCTCATTATTTTAACGTTTAGCTGACTCATTTACGGCAACTCATTGATGTTCAATAACCCAATGATAATTAGTTATGGATTTCAAAAAAGGAGTAAAGGAATCGCGATCGCCTACGATGGAGCGTAGCTTATCACCTAAACTCTCCCTTGTAAAAATTTCACCTGAATTTCATTCCAGTCTGTCATCCTAGAGAAAGTTAATGCTGACTCATCCTCAGTAAAACTTTATCTTTCTCACTAATGCTTAATTCTATTGTTAAATGGTCGATCGCTCAACGCTGGCTAATAGTTATTGCTTCCATCCTCATATCTGTTTGGGGCTTTCTCATCCTTACGCAAATGCCACTGGATGTATTTCCCAACTTTGCTCCACCGCAAGTGGAAATTATGACCGAAGCCCCAGGACTTGCACCAGAGGAGGTTGAATCCCTAGTTACTCGACCGATAGAAAGTGTGATTAACGGCACTCCCGGACTAGAAACATTGCGTTCTGCCTCAGCTGTCGGTCTTTCATCTGTGAGAGCGACTTTTAGCTTGGATACAGAAATTTATCGCGCCCGCCAATTGGTAACGGAACGGTTGCAACAAGCACGCAGTCAACTACCGCAAGGTGTGGAAAACCCAGAGGTTCTGCCTGTTAGTTCACCTTTGGGATGGACTGTCAAATATGCCTTTACTTCTGAAACCACTCCGATGATGGAGGTCTGGCGGATTGTCAATTGGCAAGTGAAAAACCGCCTGCTTGCTGTCCCTGGCGTAAGTAATGTCGTCATATTTGGTGGGGATGAGCGTCAGTATCAAGTGTTGGTAAACCCAGACAAATTGAAAGCGTTTAATGTTTCCCTTGATGATGTCACCAAAGCAGCACAAGCAGCCAACGCTAATGCACCAGGGGGATTTTTAATTACTCCTGACCAAGAGACATTGGTGCGAGGGGTTGGACGGATTGAATCTATTGAACAGCTAAAAAAATCAGTAATTAAAGCCAAAAATGGCACGCCAATCCTGTTGGAACAAGTGGCGGATGTCCAAATTGGTGCAGCACTCAAACGCGGCGATGGCAGTTTTGCGGGTAAAAAAGCGGTAATTTTGACAGTCAACAAACAGCCAGCAGCAGATACGCCAAAAGTAACGAAGGCAGTTGAGACAGCAATAGAGGAAATTCAAGTCGGTCTGCCCAAAGATGTGAAAATTACAACTACTTTCCGTCAGGAAGATTTTATCGAAGCCTCGCTCAAAAACGTTGAAGAAGCTTTGCGTGATGGCACAATCATCGTTTGTGTGATCTTGATTTTATTTCTGATGAACTGGCGCACGGTGATTATTAGTTTGAGTGCGATTCCCGTGTCTTTGTTGTTGGGAATGATGATCCTGAATTGGACGGGACAAGGCATCAATACAATGACTTTGGGCGGACTTGTTGTTGCGATTGGTTCGGTGGTGGATGATGCAATTGTCGATATGGAGAATGTCTACCGCCGTTTGCGAGAAAACCAAATAGCAGGTAATCCTGTACCACCACTGCAAGTTGTTTTTAATGGCTCAGTGGAGGTGCGGGTAAGCGTACTGTTCTCGACAATCATTATTGCAGTCGTCTTTGCACCAATTTTTGCTCTTTCTGGTGTAGAAGGTCGGATTTTTACACCGATGGCTGTAGCTTATTTGCTGTCAATTGGCGCTTCTACCTTAGTAGCACTGACATTGACTCCAGCACTGTGCGCCCTTTTACTAGTAAATCGGCGTTTACCAAGTACAGAAACTTGGGTTGAACGATTTTCCCATCGCCTGTATCGTCCACTTTTGAAATTTTCTATTCGTCGCCCCAAGATTATTTTGACAGGTGCGATCGCTGCCTTTGTGGCTTCAACGATGATTCTACTCTCGTTAGGGCAAGTTTTTTTACCAGAATTCCAAGACCGCTCTTTGGTAATCGCCGCAGTTTTAATGCCTGGCCAATCTCTGAATGCGACTAATCAAGTAGGGATAGCAATCGAAGAAGCCCTGAAAAAAAATTCTGGGGTTGAAACGGCTCAATTGCGCTCTGGACGCGCTCAGGGGGATACTGAGGTAGCTGGTGTAAATGGGGCGGAAATAGATGTCCAACTCAGCGACGAGGGGGCAAAAGACCGAGAAAAAACAATTGAAATGATTCGTAAAGAATTTGATAAAATTCCCGGAGTCGTTCCCAATATCGGTGGTTTTATTTCGCACCGGATGGATGAAGTGCTTTCTGGGGTACGAAGTGCGATCGCTGTGAAAATTTTTGGACCCGATTTGGAAGAACTCCGCACCCTTGGTCAACAAGTACAATCAGCTATGGGCGGTGTTTCGGGTCTAGTAGATTTGCAACTAGAACCGCAAGTACCGATTAAACAGGTACAAATTCAATTCGACCGCAATGCAGCAGCCCGCTATGGTTTAACTATTGGCGAATTGTCAGAGATAGTAGAAACTGCACTCAATGGGCGAGTCGTTTCTCAAGTATTGGAGCAACAACAAACCTTTGATATGGTGGTTTGGTTGCAAGAAAAATACCGTAACAATATTGAAATTATCGGTAATTTGCTAGTTGATACACCCAACGGACAAAAAATTCCCTTAGCTCAAGTTGCAAAAATCAACTATGGTACAGGCCCCAATACCATCAACCGCGAAAACGTCTCCCGCTATATTGTCGTATCCAGCAACGTGGGTGGACGAGATTTAGGTTCTGTAATTAAGGATATTCGGGACAGAGTTAAGCAACAGGTGCAATTACCCGCTGGATATTTTATTGAATACGGTGGTCAATTTGAAGCGCAAGAAGGAGCGACGAAAACTTTACTTTCGGCTGGGGGATTAGCACTTGTTGCGATCGCAGTTCTGATTTACTTTGCTGTCAAGTCGATTCCTGCCACCATCATGATCTTGATAAACTTGCCCTTGGCGTTAGTGGGTGGAGTCATTTCCATAGCCTTGACTGGTGGTATTCTCTCTGTAGCTTCAATGGTAGGATTTATTACCTTATTCGGCGTTGCTACACGTAATGGACTATTACTAGTTGAGAACTACAATTCTAGGATGGCAGAAGGACAACCTCTGCGGCAGGCTTTGATGGAAGGGTCGGTAGAAAGGTTGGCTGCTATCTTAATGACGGCATTATCATCAGCTTTGGGTATGGCACCCTTGGTAATTGGTAGTGGAGCCGGAAAAGAAATCCTCCAGCCACTAGCTGTTGTGGTGTTAGGGGGATTGTTTACCTCAACTGCTTTAACCCTGTTAGTACTTCCGGCTTTGTATGTACAGTTTGGTAGATTTTTAGTGCCGAGAAAGGCTGAACCAATTGTTCAGACAGAAATTGCAGGAGAGGCAAGTTTTTAGTTGTTAATTGACCAAATATTGAGGAGTGTAAATCAATGAAATTTCTGAAGACCAGCTTCGTAGTTTTAGGTAGTGTAAGCTTGCTTTTCTTAGGTGCTTGTAGTGGCAGTAATCAAGCTGTAAATTCAGAGAATAAATCGGCATCAACAACAGAGACGGCTGCCAAAATTGAAACCGCAGCGAAAGATAATCACTCGGAAAATGATGGTCATTCTCATAATAAAAATAATGCTCAAGAGCATTCCGAAGACGGTAAAGGTGAACATTCACATGGCGGTCAAGTTATAGAGTCTGGGCAGTATCATTTGGAGTTTGTTACTGAAGCAAAGGATAATGAAACTCATTTAGATTTCTATTTAAAGAAAGGAGAAAAACATACTACAGTGTCGGATGCAAAAGTAACTGCTCAAGTTCAGCTACCTGATGGTAGTCAAAAATCGCTTCCCCTCACTTATGAAGCTAAAGAACAACATTACCATGCTGTATTTTCTGAAAAAGCAGCAGGTGAGTATAAAGTTGCTATTCTTTCTGATGTCAATGGTGAAAAATTTAATGGACGCTTTACCTTCAAGCGATAATTAATAGCAAGTGGTAGCGACAGGATAACAGTTATGGTTCAACAGTACAATCACGAACCAATTAAATGGAAGTAGCTAACAATCTATATCAGTGAGTCTGATGGTTGGCAGCACCAACCACTTCACCAAACTCTATTGGGAATCGCTCGACAACAGGGAATAACAGGGATGACGGTGATGCGAGCAATTTCTGGATATGGCAAACATGGTATTTTTCGCACTATGAACGAGCTAGATCCATCTATTGAGTCTTCTGTGCTACCACTTGTTATTACAGTTATTGATAGTGAAAGTGCAATAACCGAATTTTTTTCCTTGGTCAAAGATATGCTTAAAGATAAGTTTGTCACTTGTCAAAACCTAGAAATTCTGTCACCGTTGGTAACGCTTTAGGTGATTTCCAGAATTAAAATTACCAGGTGTTTAAAAATTCACCGTAGGGGCGCAAAGCTTGCGCCCTTGTCATTAGTAAAATTCTTTTCAGAAATCACCTTAAGGGCAGATTCATGTCTCACAATCACAGTCACGGACACAGCCACGAACCGACTAATTACAACCGTGCCTTCATTATTAGCGTTGCTCTCAACACTGGATTTGTTGTCATTGAAGTAGTTTATGGGTTAGCTGCCAATTCCCTTGCTCTACTTGCCGATGCTGGTCACAATTTGAGTGATGTTCTAGGTTTGTTACTTGCCTGGGGAGCAAGCTTCCTCGGTCGTCGCCAACCAACACCACGCCGCACTTACGGGTTACGTCGCTCCTCTATTTTGGCAGCTCTTTTGAACGCTGTCCTCGTACTCGTAGCTTCTGGCGCAGTTGCCTGGGAAGCCATACAGCGTTTTGCTCAACCTAGTCCAGTATCAGGTAGTACAATTATCGGCGTGGCTGCGGTAGGTATTGCCATTAATATGGGAAGTGCCTTAATGTTCTTATCTGGTCGTGAAAGAGACTTGAATATTAGGGGAGCTTTTATTCACTTAGTTGCTGACGCGGCGGTGTCTTTGGGTGCAGTCCTGGCTGGTATTGCGATTGTTACCACTGGTTGGCTATGGTTTGACCCAGTTGTAAGTTTGATGATCGTTGTCGTGATTATTGTGAGTACTTGGCAATTGTTCCAAGAATCTTTGAACTTAGTCACAGATGCAGTACCAGCAGGTATTGAACCACTTGCAGTCCGTACATTCTTAGCTGAACTTCCTGGTGTATCTAGTGTTCATGACTTGCACATCTGGGCGATGAGTACCACAGAAACAGCTCTCACTGCTCACTTAATTATGCCTTCTGGAAATCCTAGTGATGCTTTTTTAGTTCAGGTAAATCAACAACTTCACGACCATTTTGGTATCGAACACACTACAATTCAGATAGAAATAGGCGATCCAAGTTTTCCTTGTCCGCTTGCTCAAGAAAATGTGGTTTAAATCAATTGAATTGAGGGTATGAACAGAAAATGTGATGGGGATTTATCTTGTTATCAGCAATGCAGAAACACCTATAAGTGTAGCTATATTTTGTGTAAATATTTAAACTCAATACTATTCAATAAAACAAACTTCTTCCCTTGTATTCAGAAATAAGTTCAATGTCAGAAGTTTGTTTGATTCTTTATTCTAATCCTTTAATTTAAAGACTAACAAAAGTTTTGAATTCTTACATCTCAGAAATAGATTATTATAAATTTTACTTAAACTAACAATATTTCATTTAAATTTCATCACTATCATTCACAATTATAGATATAGAGTTAATCAAACAACAAGGAGTGTTTTGATGAAAAATCTGATTTATGCGGTTGTTTTTACTTTATCTATTGTTGCGTCAGTTCCTACTGCTTGGGCGAAAAATCCAAATGATGCTAAGTTTTCTCATTTAGGAAATAGTGCTGCTGTTCCTAATACCGCTAATACCCCAAATGCTACTCATAAGTTTGATGTTCATGTCCAAGGTAAAGCACTTTCAGAGTTGTCAATAGTAGTTTGAACAGTGCGATCGCAAAGCATATCGTTGTACCAGAACAGAAGAATATAAAGGGGGTAAATAGCCCAGATTCAGTATCAAACTGGAACAACATCTTGAAAAAACTGATTTTTCATCTGAATTTCACACGATTTTTGTAAAGTAGAATTTAGAGACTTAAGTCTGACAGTATCTGACTGTAAATACACCATATTGTAGGGGTAAAGCGCAATGCTGAGCCCCTATGATAGATGTGATTGAAATAGGTGAAAACTGCTGTAAATCTTATAGCTCTTTAAAACGCCGCAGTTGCCTCACTAAATTATGGGTGCAACTACAATTTTGATGCCTATAAATTAAAATGAAACCAAAGTCATCATCTCAAAAGATGAGCTTTATTCCTCGCTCTATCCTGCGGACAATAGGAAAATTTCAGCAGCAGTTAGATCCAAATGCCGAAACAAAGGTTATTGAAGAGTTTCGCGCTTCTCGACTTCAAACAATTTCCTCAGTCCGTTTTTTGTTAATTTTGATTGTAGTTCCATTACTGATAAATCAGCTTTCGAGAAACTTTGTAATCACTCCCCTAGTTGAGAGATTCTGGAATTCACAAGAGTCAAATATTTTCTTAAATTCTTCTCAAGAAGAAAAAGCCTTAGCGGAACTCAAGAGATTTGAGCAAAGTGTTTATTTTGAAGCTCAAATAGGTAAAATCACCACATTCTCTGACGAGCTTGTTCAAAAGAAGATTAAGAAAAAAGCTATTGCGTTAGTAGCAGACAATAAAATTAAAAGTATTAATGCAGTAACAAATGTTTTTACAGATATACTTACAGCCATCACATTAATTATTTTAATTTTAACCAATAAGCAGCAGCTATCTATTCTTGGGTCTTTTGCTGGCGATATAACTTATAGTTTAAGCGACTCTGCCAAAGCTTTTTTAATTATTCTATCTACAGATATATTTGTCGGGTTTCACTCCTCCTATGGTTGGGGAATAATTCTAGAAAGTACTTTAAAACATTACGGTTTACCAGAAAATAAAAGTCTTACTTCTTTATTTATTGCTACTGTACCAGTCATCATGGATACAATTTTTAAATATTGGATATTCCGCTACCTCAATCGGAGTTCTCCTTCAGCCGTAGCTACTTATCGTAACATGAATGAATAATTTATATAAATATACTTACAGCACTTTTGGAGTAAATGAGGTACACCAATTTCAGAATGTAGTTTTCAAGCTTGAAGTTCAATCGGTTACTGTACTTCATCAACATCGAATCTGCTGTAATTTTTACATACACAAAAAATACTAAATATATGCCAAATCGTAACATAATTACAACAACTTCAAAGACTAAATTCAGCACAGATATAGTTCGGAATTATCTGCAAGATATTGTTCGTGTACCATTGTTGACTCATGAGGAAGAAATTTTATATAGCAAACAGGTACAGCAGATGATTATCTTATATAAACAGAAAGAAACTTTAACAAAACAACTCAATCACGAACCATCTCAAAAAGAATTAGCTAAATATGTACAGCTTAGTGAAATAAAAGTGAAGGAAATTTTTCAGCACGGTATACAGGCGAAGCAAAAGATGATGGCAGCAAATCTTCGTTTAGTGGTTTCTATTGCCCAAAAATATCAAGGACGAAATGTGGAGTTTATGGATTTAATTCAGGAAGGTTCATTAGGTTTAGAGCGTGGTGTAGAGAAATTTGACCCCACTCGTGGCTATAAGTTTTCTACCTATGCTTATTGGTGGATTAGCCAGGGAATGACACGAGCAATATCTCAGCAATCACGAACTATTAGACTGCCAATTCATCTTACCGAAAAGTTGAATAAACTTAAAAAAGTGCAAAGGGAATTATCTCAAAAATTAAAGCGCAGTCCTAGTATGTCTGAAATTGCAGAAAAGATGAAATTAAACCCTGCTCAAATCCGCGAACTGCTGATGATATCTCGTCAACCTGTCTCATTTGATAAACAAGTGGGCGATAACGAGGACACAGAATTGCAAGAATTTTTAACAGAAGTTCCAGAAGCCTCCCCTGAAATCCAAGTAACTCAAAATTTAATGCGTCAAGATATCTATCTCTCACTGAGAGAATTAACTCCACAGCAGCAACAAGTCTTAATTTTGCATTATGGCTTAGAAGATAATTGCGAACTCACTTTGACGCAGGTAGCTCAACAGCTTAACATTAGTGAGAGGAGAGTTCGTTACTTAGAAAAACAAGCACTGAGTTACCTCCGTCGTTGCCACACAAATCTACAAGAGTATATTTTCAGTTAAATGTATGACAAAACATTCAGTATGAATATCTTGCTTTTTCAACTATTTGTCAACATCATTATAAGCTGAAACAGCGTTAGAGATAGCTTTAAGACTATAAAAAATGATACATTTACAAAAGTATTATAGCTTCATCAAAGGTCACTTATTTGTTTTTTTAAGAAATCTCTGTAACTAGCGAAAATTTCACCCAAATTTCATCTTATTTTGTCAAACTATTAAGAGGTAACATCTTTCACTGAAAATAATTCTGATTATTAATGAATTTAGTAAAGTGATTATGAAAGCGTAATGAATAGAACAATGAATAATGTTAAAAAAACAGCAGTTACTACTGATAATAATTTCTACAATATATCTAACCTTTTCGCTGGTATAAATGCAGAGTTACCAATTGGTGTCGCTCAATTGCGTCTAATTTAATGAACAAATTACTAAAATACATCTGCTGCTTATGAAAGTTTTGCTTGTTGAAGATGAGCCAGATTTGGGTGCGTCGATTCAGCGAAAGTTGAGTAAAGAAAAATATATTGTTGATTGGGTTTTGGATGGAAACGAAGCCTGGATTTATTTAGAAGATGATTTGACTCAATATACACTGGCAATCTTTGATTGGTTGTTACCAGGAATGTCAGGGATAGAACTATGTAAGCGATTACGGGATCGGGGTGATGCTTTACCAGTGCTGATGCTAACTGCTAAAGATAGCATGGCAGATAAGGTAGCAGGACTAGATGCAGGGGCTGATGACTATTTGGTAAAGCCATTTGGTATGGTAGAACTGCTGGCACGGTTGCGGGCTTTGCAAAGGCGATCTGCTTTAGGAGGCGCATCGCTTACGTCTCAGTTCCAGCCTTTACAATTGCAAGTTGGTGGTCTGATCCTAGACTGCGGTAATTGTACAGTTTCTCGACAGTACCCGAATGGTGAAAATAAGGTAATTTATTTAACAAAAAAAGAATTCCAATTATTAGAATACTTGATGAAACGTCCTAATACAGTTATTACCCGCGACCAAATTTTGAATCATCTGTATGCTTTTAGTGCAGAACGCGTTAGTAATGTAGTAGCAGCCCAAATTCGACTTTTGCGACGCAAGTTATCGGAATATGGTTGTGATGGGCTAATCGAAACTATCCCTAGTATGGGCTATCGTTTTAATCCTGGCAATGCAGATTCGACTATTTCGTAAGACTCGCTGGCAATTGGCTACCTGGTATGCGGTAGTTATGGCTCTGATTCTATCCTTGTGCGGTTTTGTGGTTTACAAGGTAATTATTGATGCTTATGTGGCTTCTATCAACCGGGAACTGGAATCGGTAGCAGGGACACTACATGATGTAATTGAACCGAATTTGAAACAACCCGGTCTGACAGAGCCAGTTTTCCAGCAGGTTTTACCAAATATTTGTTTAGCTGAGTCCAGTTGCCCTACCCAAAAGATCCTGAGTCACGGTCAAAGCACCCCTGATGAACACGGTATTTTTAGTTCTGTATACAAAGATAAGCAATATTACATCCGTTTTGTCGATGGTTCAGGACGGTTAATTGCAGTGGCAGGTTTCCAAGCTGATGAATTGCCACCGACTGTGCAAACCCAAGTGTGGCAAATAGTCAAAGATTTACAAGGCAATCGCTACAGTCAAAAGTCTCTACTGCTGCACACTCAAGATAATCAAAATTGGGGCTATATTCAGGTAGGGCGTAATCTCAATGACCTTGATAGTCGTCTCGCTGCTTTGAAGTTAATTTTGGCGGTAGGATTGCCAATTACGGTATTGTTAGTTGGCGGTTCTAGTTGGTGGCTGGCAGGGTTAGCAATGCGACCAATTGACAGGTCTTATAAACAAATGCAACAGTTTACGTCTGATGCCTCTCATGAGTTGCGTACTCCTCTGGCAGCGATTAATGCGACGGTAGAAACTTTATTTGATATGGAGTATCTGCCGGAGGAAGTGCAAGATATTTTGACATCTATTCAACGTCAGAATCATCGCCTAGCTGAACTAGTTCAGGATATGCTGTTACTGTCTCGATTGGAACAGCAAATGTTAGCGACACAACAAATACATTGCTGTCTGAATGTTTTGATTAATGACCTGATAGAAGAATTTTCAGCGTTAGCGGCTGCGGCTTCTTTGCAGTTAACATCTTCGGTTTTATGCCAGGAGTTTTTATACGTGATGGGAGATGAAGACCAACTGTTACGTGTGCTTTCTAATCTCATTGCTAATGCTATTCAATATACCCCTGCTGGTGGTTGTGTAACTGTTATCCTCAAACGCAGCAATACTGATGCAGTGATTGAAGTTAAAGATACAGGCATTGGCATTGCGTCGCCGGAGCAAAAGCGAATTTTTGAACGTTTTTATCGAGTGAATAGCGATCGCTCGCGTCGTACTGGTGGATCTGGATTGGGATTAGCGATCGCGCAAGCAATTGTTCAGGCTCATAGAGGTAGTATACAGTTGCAAAGCCAACTTGGTAAGGGTAGCACCTTCATTGTTCACTTACCCTTGACAGACGAAGCGATCGCTCGCGTCGTACTGAGGGATCTGGATTTGGGTTAGCGATTCCTACGGAGCGCTGAACGCTATCGCGCAAGCAATTGAAAATTGAATACTTTCCTAAAAGATAAGTAGTCGTGCAAAATAAATTTTATATTTGGGAGAGGGAACAGGGAACTCTTAACAGGTAAGGAATACAGACATTTTTGTTTTCACTCAATATGTTAAATTAATTTTGCTTGGGTACTTATAAATAAAATCACTAAAAAAGTTAAGTTTGAATGCTTCTCTTTTGACGTAGGCTGTGGCTTGTGTGAAGGTTACAAATAAAATGTTATATCTATCAACTATCAATAAAACTCTAAGCTACACGCTGTTTTTCGCCTTATTTGTGACTCCTGCTACTGCTCACAATATTCAAGTATCAGGGGATGTGGCAGGCACTTGGCACATTGAGCCTTACCATACTCCCAAAGCTGGAGAATATGCTAAAGCCTGGGTTGCACTTACCCGCAAAGGAGGAAAAATCCTGCCACTAGAGCAGGCTAATTGTCAAATGGCTGTTTACTTGCAACCTCGTAAACCTGCTGATTTACCAGTGCTACAACCTACTGTCAAAGCTATCTCAGTTGAAAAATATCAAGGTATTCCTGGAGCAGATATTGTCTTTCCCAATACTGGAATTTATCAACTGGAGTTAAACTGTACGCCTAAAACTGAAGGTAATTTCCAGTCATTTCAGATGAAATATCAGGTTACGGTTGCATCTGGTGTGAATGCACCATCTCCTTCATCCAAAAAATTAACCCAGTCAGAAAAAACTGCAACTAGCACGACTAAACAAGAATGGAATATTCTGGCGATCGCTAGTGCTGTATTCTTAGGACTGGGTATTTTAGGAATATTGATACGGCGTAGTGTCAAGCGTTGATGCTTTTAATTTGCCCCAGCTTGTGGTTTTCGCCGCTGTTGTATTAGCAATCCTATTGCCATACCAATACCCACAATGGCAGTAAAGTAGAATAAACCAATCAACCGGATGTACATTGGCGGTGCAATTCCCTCAACTTCAACTTCTTGTGCGACTTTCACCACTGGAAATTGACGCTTAGATCCAGGGCTAGGAGTTGCTTCGACCTCAACTTTGTGAGGTGCGCCATCAAAAAATTGCTCTTGCCATGTTAACTTGCCTTCTTGGTCAGTAACTCCCTTGTAGGCAAAGACTGTTAAATTATCTTCTAGAGCGATCGCCTTCACCTGTAACCCTACATCCTTGATAGGTTGTCCTGTTGCAGTATCCTTTACATTCACTGTTAAATTCGCAAGTTTTCCTACCGTTGCGTTTTTATTTCCCTCAACACGGACTTCTAATCCTTGAGATTTTTGGACTGATGGTGCGATTTCTTCTTTACCGCTTGAGTGTCCACTACCGTGAGCCTCTGCAACTTCTGCACTAATGTTAATAAACAATAAAGTTACTATAGCCACCACTGTCAATGCACTTAACAAAAGACGCACAGATTGCGGCGCAATTTCTCCTTGTCGTAGTTCTTCTTGTCCGCCGATAACCCAACCACCTAATAATCCAACTGATAGTAAGATAGCTGCAAAAACAGCAAAATATTTGTATTTAACTGGATTTTCTTGGATATTCAAATTCAAGGTTTGTTCATAGGGGGTAAAAGCATTTGCTACTAAGGGTGACACATTTACCCGCAGTTGGTAGTTCCCACGGATAGGTAACATCTGCTGAATTTCTAACTTACCATCAGGTGCAGCCGCATCCATTTGTAGTAATTTTGTTCCCTCGACAATGGGGAAATCTGTAGTCAACCAAGGATTAGGTGGTGGTGTCAGAATTTGTAAGCTAATTTTGGTATTTTCTAAGGGTTTACCTATAGCATCAAGAGCTTGTAGCGTTAGTGTAACGGGAGATTGTGGTTTATCTGTTCCTGCTTCAAAGGGATGAATCTGTTCTAAAGGTGGGTTAGTAGAGAGTTGTACTCTGGGTATAGGAGTTTGGGAAACTCCTACAAAGGAATAAAGAATTGACAACGCAACACAAACAGCACTGATCGCCCCAAACAGTCGATATTTTTTCATAAAACCTTACGTAAACTATGTATCTTCGGTTAATATTTGATAGTTGTCAGTAAAAGTTACCTTATCAGCTTCTATTCACTACAGAGTGAAGAATTCCAGTAAAAATATTGACAATAAATCAGAGATGGTATGAAATCAAAGCAAAATAATGCAGAGATGAAAGACAAAGTATCTTTACTTTACAAAACTTGAAATTACTTCTATCTCAAAAAATGGCGCGAAATCTGCGCCATCCTCGTGGCGTTATTTTACCGAGTGTTTTAGCAAAATCTCATGCACCAGAAAAATCTTGAGATTATGATAATTTAATGACACGCAACGCCTAAAGTGTGGTGACGCGCTGAATGTGCCGTGTTATGAGCCGCAGGATAGGTAGAGAACAAAACAGTCCAGATAACCAAAGAAGATAGCAGCATATAAAGTGTTACTTGTACTGGTTTAGACAAAGTAAGACCTGCGGTCTTCCGCAACACTGAAGTAGAAGAAAAATTAGTCATTTTTGACCTCTGAAAACTAATTTGGGTGATTCATTAATCAAAAGCATTTTGCTTGCTGCTCGATTGCAAGTAAAGATATACCATAAACTTTCTGTCTGACAAGAGTGTATAAAATGTATTAATTAATTTGCATCAGTCAAAGTTAAGGAAGTATTTTTGAAAGCAGACGAAACATTTATAAAAGAAGATTATAAGTAATACCATTTCTTTATGAGCTTGCGCCGAATTTTTTGATCTTGTATTTCTTTCTTCGCTTCCTTCGTGTCTTCGTGGTTCATTTAAATTTTTCTTTCGTTACTTCAACAAAGTTTTACTTTCGGACTGGCTATCTAACACAACATCAACAAATTATTTTTTGAACCAGTCAAAATTTCACCCTAATTTCATCCTGACCTGTCAGACTTATTATGTAAAGGTTTATTTAGTAGAAACCTGTAACTTATTTGACATAATGACTATTTAACAATTCAAGATGAAAAAAATATTGATTTACACAGGTACAGTGTTTGCTCTTGCCACTATAGCTTTCATTTCCTTTGGTCATGCAAATGCTAAGGAGACTATTATTAAGAATAATTTGCAATATCCTACCAATAGCTGGCGTTTGGTAAAACACACTTTTCGGTTAAACATCCCCCAAAATAACAACGCTGTTTCCCAACTTATTATTCAAACTCCACCTACTGTCGCTGTGAGTAATGACATTGATGTTTTAGATGTGAATGAGCAGAAAATTAATACTAATATTTCCGCCAATGGCAGACAAATTATTATAGAGTTCCCTGAAAAGGTTATTTCTAACACTAAACTCTTAGTGAATTTTAATAAAGTTCAACAACCAGTTACTGGTGCAGCTTCAGTATACCGCTTTTCAGCTAAAGTTGTTGGTAGTGAGGTAGAGATTCCCATTGGTGTAGCTCAATTCCCTACATTTTAATATTTAGATTTTCATGTTAATCAAAAATTTCATCCAGATTTCATTAAGACCTGTCAAACTGATCAATAAAGGTAGTAGACCTTTTTGACTTAAAACAGTAACCGAGTTAATGAGAAGACTTATAACTTCTCGTGATGCTTGCGTGAATCTAGGAGATAGATAATTCTATCTTTACTTAGTTGTTATGTATTAGTTTATAACAGCTTACAAAACACGAATCTAAATATTTGCTGAGATTACTAATTAGATTAGGAGTAAACATGAAAAAATTGCTATCTTATATTGCTATATCTACTCTAGCTGCTGCATTTTTAATTCCTGCAAACTATGTAAGTGCCAATCAAGAAAATGATAGTCTTCCTCATGTTGATGGTAACTACCAATTTCCTCCGACTCGCTGGGCGCTTGTTAGACATACTTTGCGAGTACACGTTCCTAAAAATAGCAAAGGTGTTTCGCAGTTAAATATTGAAGTTCCAAGTACTGTAAGGTGGAGCGATAATACTAATGATGTTGTTGTAAATAAAGAGAATGGTCAGAAAATTAACGCTAATGTTTCCTTGAATGGCAAGACTATACTACTAGCTTTTGCTGAACCAGTTTCTCCTAACACTAAGCTAGAGATTGACATCAATAATGTCAAACAACCATTTCTTGGTAATGGCCCTGTTTATTATTTATCTGCTGATCTCATTGGTAGTGATGCAAAAATACCTATAGGTGTAGCTAGATTTCGTATTAGTCCTTAAAATCTTCGCTATCCAAATAAAACTCCTGATAGTTAACTGATTTTTGAGTTAACTATCAGGAGAATTTTTAATTGCTTTTAAATTTAGATATTTAATAGTTTAATCATAAATAGGTGTTGCTGAAAAAGTTATCTGTGTTCGCGCAGCGTGACGTAAGTCATGGGCTAGGATTTCAGGAAGTGTTGCAAGAAAGCAGGAATAGTATTGAGCATGGAAAAATGGTCGGTTTTTGACACCATCATCCTTTTTTTTACACTTTATTTGTATTTTATTCCCCTGTATTCCTTGATTTATCTAAGTTTTACATTTATTCAGCATCCCCTAAATAACTTGGAGTAATTGCGTATAATATTAACTATATTTTAAATTTCCCTTGATATAACAATATTTCATCTTGATTTCATCAATAGCTTTCATAATTATAAATATATAGAAATCCCATTTGATTGTTGAAAAATCAAGCTGACTGACAGCCTGCCAAACAAGGTTTTATTTCTCAGTATACATAGCAAGACTCAAGTTGGATTCCTATATAGATAATTGATTAACTAAATAAGGAGAATATCGATGAAAAAGCTGATTTACGCGGTTGCTTTTACCTTAGTTTTTGCATCTTCAGTTCCTACTGCTTGGGCTAAAAATCCAAATGATGCTAAATTTTCCCATTTAGGAAATAGTGCTGCTGTTCCTAATGATGCCCGTATCCCAAATGCTACTCATAAATTTGATGTTCATGTCCAAGGTAAAGCTCTTTCAGAATTGGCGATTGATTTACCAGAAGGAGTAAGTATTGATCAAGGAATTGAAGTCCAAAATAAATTAGGTCAAAAAATTCCTACAATGGTTTCCATGAACAACAGAAAAGCTACTATAGCTTTTTCGGAATCAGTAGCCCCTGGTACAACCATATCAATTCGGATGAAAGGGGTTAATATCCCAATGTATAGCGAGACTTGGCAATACCCAGTTTACGCCAAGAAAGTTGGATTCACGGAAGCAATTCCACTTGGTCTAGCTCAGATTCAGACTTATCCTTGATCTAGACGATACAGATTGACCGCTTGACTCTCCACTCGACCGGAGATTCTAATATAGTTTCAGTTCCTCAAGAACTAACAAATCGATAAAAACATAGAGGGTCAAAGAGAATATGTCTACACGTATGAAGACAGTATTAACCGGAACTTTAGCTATTTTTGCGCTGCTAACATTGTCTGCTAGTCCTAGTCTAGCAGAGAGCCGTACTCAGACTGCCACTTCCAGCACTACTACAAAAGAGGCAAATCAGACTCAACAACAAATTAGCCAAAAAACAGTGCCAGTGCCAGCTAACGAGACTCCACAGCAGCCCACTCAAACCGGATGCAGCTGTTGCAAAAAGATGATGAATACACAGCAGATGAACAAGATGCATGAGATGATTGGGACTCCGAATAACTAGGCAAGATAAGTTTTTAGGGCGTTGCATATTTGTGGGATGAATTAGAGGCTGGAAACATTGAAACTTCGTTCACGGAACCAAATCATTTCATGATTGAGCAACGCCGTTTTTAGAAGTTATACGATGCCAAGGATCTTCACTTAACTGATAGCGGTAGCGCCCCCGCAAGTTTACGCTCTCACACACAAACACAATGCTGTCTAAAATGGCTAAAGACAGTTGAATTAAAAGGAGTGCGATGTCTGCGGTAAAAGCGTACCCCTTTCCTGCGATCCCGTAAGAGATACGGGGAAGCTATGCGTAGCGTCTCCTAAGCGCAAAGCGTCCCGTAAGTTCTACGAACAGATTGTGCTAACGCGGTAGTGTTACGTAGCCAAGGGAAGGAAAGAGATCGCACTCCTTTTTATTTATGTTGAAGTACGAAAATAAGGACTATAATTTCACCCACAATTCCCGCAATCATTCCATAGGCTGCTGAAGTAGCTCCACTATGTCCGGTGAAAATGAGACTTCCACATACTATCAAGGTGAGGGCTGCGGCAACTAATGTTGCAAGATTAATGAACCAGTTCTTTGCGCGGTGAATTAGAAGCCCTTGAAAAGTATTTTGGAGTGCAAGGAGGAGGGGTAAGCACGAAAGTACTTGTATGACGGGAAGTGCTGCTTCTACAAGAGATGGGTTATCGCCAAAAAACTGACGAAGAAGCGAAAATCCTTGGCTCGTAAACCCCAGAAACAACGGTATCGAGGTAAACCCCAAACCGACAAGAACTACAAAAGTAGCAAGTATCCGCTTTGATGTATCTTCATAAGAAGAAATTACCACTTGCTGAACCATTCTTGTACCGTTTGCAATAGAAAGAACCAGTCCCCAGGTTGCAGGCCACACTGCAAGAGCAAGACTACTATCGAATGAGCGAGCAACAAAACTCAAGAGTATTGCCCTCGCACCCCAGATTAGAAGCATTGTTGATGCAAGAGGAAGATAGTAAAATGTGACACCTTTAAAGGTTTTAGGAAGGTTATCCGTGTGAAGCTTTATCTGCTGGTCAAGAATAGAGTTAATACTGAGATGTGAATAAAACCATGTAACAACTACCGCTTCAATGAGTATTGCTCCCATCATAGTGACACCTGCAAGGAGCGCCCCATCAAATCTGAAATTTACTCCCACTACAAGCGCTACAATTACCCAAATAAATCGTGCAACACTTGCCAATCCGACGGGAACACTCTTTTTAGCACGGATAAGAAGCCCCTGAAAAAATCGCCGCCAGGCAATGACGAACGGCCACAGAAACATCAAAAGAAAAGAAGTTCTGCCTCGTGTGGCGATGAAAGGGCTGACTCCAAATACATCAAGAAGAAGCCAGTTATACACAGGCTCCCAGGTAAGTACCAGAAAGATACCGCTAAGGGAGATTCCTGCAATTACTGTAAACTGCCAAAGCGCACGCCGAGAAGCGGCATAGCTCCCCAGCGCCGTTGATGCATGAAGAATCATGATAATCGGGCTTTCAAGAAATACAGCTACCGCTTTTACAATTCCTACTCCTGCTAATGTCTCCTGCGGGAATGCAAGGCGGCTGAGTGCCGCTGTCTGAAGCGGATCACCAAGAGTCATTGCCACATCGGACAGGGAAAGAGGAATAAACTGGGTGAATAGCGTCAGGAGCGATCGCTCCTGAAATGCTTTTTTACTTTCCTCAATATGGGGTGGAGTATTCATGATATTTCTTATCGCTATCCGATGAAGTTAGAAAGACAGAGGAGTCAGTGAGGCGATCGCATCATCAAGATGTTTCCCCTGTTTCAAGGTAAATCCATGATGATCAAGCCAATCAGAATCGTAGACTGTCTCAAGGTATCTATCACCTCGGTCTGGATTAATCATCAGAATCCGCGCACCAGCACCAAGAGAGTGCGCCAAATGCAAACCACCAGCGACAATTGCCCCTGTTGATGCACCAAGAAGCAATCCTTCATGACTTGCAAGTGCATGACACACTGAGTAAGCCATATCCTCTGGTATCACGTAAGCGCGATCAAGCATTGAAAGATCGAGATTTGGTGGAAAGAAAGATAACCCAATACCCGTCATCTTGTACGGTTTGGCAGGCGTTCCCATAATCACTGAACCCACCACATCAACGCCAACAATACGTATTTTTGGAAATCGCGGTAGGAGATAACGAGCTATTCCCATTATTTGTCCCGCCGTGCTAACACCTACCACGACAGCATCAAGTTCACCAGCAAAGTGGGCTTCAATTTCCCGCGCAGTGTAGTATGAATGTGCCTCAGTATTCCAAGGATTCATGTGCTGACATGGATACCAAGCATTAGGAATGGTTGCGGCAAGGTCATGCGCTCGTTTCATTCTTGCCTTTTGCATAGAGCCTGATTCGTCTGCCTCATGTAGCGGTACATCTACAAGTTCTGCACCATAAGCTTTGAGCATTCGTCTAAACGGTGGCGCAGTTTTGGCATCGACAACAATAATAACTCGATACCCTCGGACTGCTCCTACCATTGCTAGACCAACGCCGAAATTTCCTGAGCTTGACTCGATAATCGTACCACCAGGTAGAAGTAGTCCTTCTTCCTCCGCACGCTTGACGAGGTAAACTGCATTTTTCTCCTTAATTGATCCTCCAGGATTGCAGCTCTCTAGTTTCAATAAACACTCTGATTCAAGACATACACGAGAGATGTTTTTAAGTCGTACAATAGGTACATTTCCTAGTGCCTGTGTAACATCAATAGCTGTAATCTTTGTATATCTATTACGACTGTTGAATTGTGAACTAGAAAAGTTCTCGAACGGTAAAGATTTAGGAAGATAATTCATATTGAACATCTAGTAGAAAAATCAGAAAAATGATTAAATTACTGTGATTGCTACTTCATGAACTCGTTCACTCAATAAGGCTTTTCTTCTGTTATATTTACAGCCTCAATTTAGTGCTAGTGTAAATAAAGAAAATATGTATCCCTTCAATACTTCTTCGGGGAAGAGAGTTATTCAAGTATCCATAGCAGTCATCCTTCTTAGGTAATAATTTATGTCTAATACCAAATTAATATGAAGCTGCATAGAATAAAATATCAAGAATAATTGACCGCAGATGAACACAGATAAAGATGAAACATTCAATGAATTTCAGGATTCTGTGCAGCCTCACATAAAATTGGTATAACAGAGTCATTATTGAAAGCAAGTTTCGATAAAAACCTGTATTTCACTATGAATATATCCGATATTTCTATGCTGAACGCTGACTATGAAATTAAGATGAAATTTTAAATTATGTCTTAAATATTTGCTCATTTTCTGAAATATTCAGTAGCTATGATTTTGCAATTGTTATTAAAATGATATTTATGATTTACTTTACTACCTACACTTTTGTTTGCACTGCAATGAAGCTCAACTTACTGTGGGCTTTGTTTTTATAGATCAAGGTTCAGTGTCATAAACACAGCGCTAACGAATTTAATTTGTCTAATAGCTATTTAACGCCAAAATATTTTATAAATATTCTGGAAGTAGCTGGAATTTCATCTTGATTTCATACTTACTTGTAAAAATGAGTAATGACTCAATAGATTCTTGTAAACACTTGTAGCTTTTCCCAATTACATGAGGTCTTCCTTGCTCGCAGGGAGAGGGTTGGAGGTTTCACAGGGGGTAGGTTTTTAATATTATCTGTGAAGGTGCAAGACTGGAGGTATTGTAGACAAGAAATATTTTATACGCAAAGTTGACAGGAGAACTCTATGAGAGTGCTACTAGTAGAAGATGAACCAGATTTGGGGGCAGCTATTAAACGAACTCTTATCCAGCAGAAGTATTTGGTTGATTGGGTACTAGATGGTAATGATGCGTGGGCATATTTAGACAATAAGTGGACACCACAATACACATTAGCTATTTTCGATTGGATGCTGCCTGGAATGTCAGGATTAGAGTTATGCAAAATGCTACGTTCTCACAAAAGCCCTTTGCCTGTATTAATGCTGACGGCAAAAGATAGGATGGAAGATAAAGTTGCGGGGCTAGATGCAGGTGCAGATGACTATTTAGTAAAGCCATTTGGTATGGCGGAATTATTGGCAAGGTTGCGGGCGCTACAGAGGAGATCGCCCCAATTTCAGCCTCAAGAATTAACTGTTGGCAACTTAACTCTAGATTACGGTAACAATATGGTTGTTAGTCAAAATAATACAGGCAAGAAACAGGAGATTTCCTTAACTAATAAAGAATTCCAGTTACTAGAGTATTTTATGAAACATCCAAACCAAATTGTGACTACTGAACAAATTCGCAATCAGCTTTGGGAAGTGAGTGCAGAACCCATAAGTAATGTAGTAGCTGCTCAAATACGTTTGCTGCGTCGCAAACTAGCTAATAGTGGCTGCGGGAATATGATTGAAACTTTGCATGGTACAGGATATCGTCTCAATCTCACGCCATGAATCAAAATAAACTGTTTAAGCAGACCCGCCTGCGTTTAGCCTTGTGGTATGCCCTCGTTATGGCTTTGATTTTAAGCCTGTGCGGATTTGGTATCTACAGAGCGATTTCCCATGCCCATTGGATGACATTAGATCGAGAACTGGAGTCTGTTGCCGGAACACTACACGACAGTATTGAACTAAAATTACAGCAACCTGGTGAATTAGAACCAGTTATACAGCAGCTTTTACCCAATATTTGTGTAGTTGATAAAAGCTGCATTCAAGAGCAGTTAAATCCCAAACGCCATATTTTAAGCGCAATCAATCAAGGTAATTATTATGTGCGTTTTTTCGATAATTCCGGACGCTTGATTGCGATCGCCGGAACTTATCCAGAAGGATTACCCGTAGCCTTTAACAAGGAACTTTGGCAAACTCTGAAAGACAGCAAAGGACATTTCTACCACCAAATTTCTTTTGTTCTACACACCCAAGACAATCGTGATTGGGGTTACATTCAAGTAGGGCGAAGTCTGGCAGACTTCAACAGTTATCTTGTTGCTGTGAAGCTCATTTTAGCATTGGGATTACCAATGGTAATGGCTCTGGTTGGTGTTGCTAGTTGGTGGTTAGCAGGACTAGCAATGCAACCAATTTATCGCTCATATAGACAAATTCAACAATTTACGGCAGATGCCGCACACGAGTTAAGGACACCTCTAGCAGCAACACAAGCGACAGTAGAATCAGCCCTTTTGATGCCCCAAATAGATGAAATAGAAGCACGGGACATTCTGCAAACTCTACAGCGTCAGAATCAGCGACTCACAACTCTGGTTACAGATTTGTTGCTGCTGACTCGTCTGGATCGTCAACCAATGCCAATGCAACGAGACATTTGCTGCTTGGATGATATTGTTAACGATTTAATAGAGGAATTTGCAGCCTTGGCGATCGCATCTGATGTAACATTAACATCTTCTGTACGAGTGTCAACTTCTTTGGATGTTATTGGTAATGCAGATCAGCTTTATCGCTTGTTTTCTAACTTAATTATCAATGCAGTTCAATACACACCAAAAGGAGGAAAGATAACCGTTTGTCTAGATCGCAGTGACCATTATGCTGTGATTCAGGTTCAAGATACGGGTATTGGTATTCCGCAGCATGATTTGACTAGAATTTTTGACCGCTTCTATCGAGTCAATAGCGATCGCTCCCGTAGCACTGGCGGTTCTGGATTGGGATTAGCCATTGTTCAAGCTATTGTTCAAGCACATCAAGGTAAATTAAATGTACAAAGCGAATTGGGTAAAGGTAGCACTTTTACAGTTCAATTACCTTTGGATGTTGCTCCACTAAAGAGCGATCGCTCTATGTACTTATTGACAATGTTACATCGTCGCTCGCATCAATAGGAGTGCAAATTATTTCAATCTTCAGAGTTCGTAGTCGATATCTTGAGATTGTAAGTCAATTTTGTATCGCTCTTTAATTTGCTTAGTTACTTGTCGCATAAATTTGATAGTAAAATTCATTTGGGCAGAATTATATCTATGCTCCACTAGGGTTTTTGTTTGTTGTTAATGAGAAAATTATCCTTATTAACAACCTACTCTCCTGGTAGCAAAATTACCCATATTGTTGAAGCTTTTATTGATTTGTTAAAATCTAAATTACTCCCAAGGAGATAATGACAATAAATACTGAGTTTTTCTCCTAACTATTTTAACGTCAACTCCTCACGTTTAGCAGAATTAACCATCTTCACCAAAAGCTGATTCAGATAACTTTGGGCAAAAATATACAGACTATCCCAAATTTCCTGATTACGACAGATTTTCGCACCCACCGTATTACCAGCAATTTTCTCGGAAATTAAATACTTCCGAAAATAACTGTCCCACAACTGTTGAAGAAAATCTTCAGCCAAATCCTCAAAAGGCACAATCCAGTTATATTCTTTATCTAGAAATACCCTGTAAGATGCAACTATTGGTAACGCCAAATCTCCTGGCGCACCAAACCCAAAAGAATATTTACTATCCGCCAAAAGGGTATTTTTCCGCATATCAATTGATGCTAAATCATTGATCCCTTTTCTTTTAGGTTTGCTGATATATTCTTGAATAATTTCATACAGCCTTTGTTCTATCCACATAGCTTTAGTAAGCAGAGGCAGTAGTTTAATTAATCTTTCCCTCTCAGCATCAGAAAGTTGACTAGGAGTATTGCTAACAGCCGGGTGCTTACTTCTCGTATTACCTTCAGGATTGTATCTATTTCTATCCAAGCAATTTAGTAACTTGAACAAATGGGTAACATTACAATGGGTATTTTTAGGAACACCACTTTGGTTCTGGTAATAAGCTACTCTAAATTTTCTACTTTCTTTGAGTTCTAACTGGGCTAAATAACTTTTGATAAAGTCATAATCTCCCCTAGCATTGACCTTAGAGCGAGAATCTACTGGTGATGTAGTATTTGATGCTAATGCTATATCTTTAGCTTCAGTTTCTTCTAATCCAATGTGAATAGTAATTTTGACCCGTGCTACGCTAAGGTCATACTTGTAATTTTTAGCACTATCAAACGCTAAAACAGTGTGTCCACCATTAATAATACCATCGCTTCCACCCTCAGCAGCTTCTAAAACCTCTAGTTCCAGGTGTTTTTTATCCTTACTGGGTTTAACTTTATTGGCACACAGAACTATACCACTGTGACGCTCGAAGAATTTCTGTGGTTCCGTAGTCAGAGAGTCAAAGATTTGCCTGTATGTTGAACTTTTGCGGTTTGGTTCTCTGATATTTGGTTCTAAAGGTAAGTCTGTAGGGAATGTATCTACATGGGCAGTAGCGATAATGCAATCGGGGTTAGCATGGAAATAATTATCTACTTTAATAATCCAGTTTTTTGGCATGGTTGATTTTTATTTTCAGTAATTATAAGGTTAACGGGGCGCAACACAAAAAAATTACAGCATATCGCAAGTAAATCAAGTACAAAGCTAGTAGTCTGTCAAGAAGTAATTGACGGATAGAAATTTGTCAAAAACTATAAAATACAAAGTTTCTTGATTTTCAAAATCCGTAAAAATAAATTTAACAGACTACTAGTACAACACGGCGTAAATGAAACAACCATTCTCAATCGCCAAAAATCTTACTCCATCTTACTTTTTACTTTTGACTTCCGCCTTGCGGTACTAGAATCAAAACATGGCTCTAGCGTAGCTGCCGTAGGCATACGCCACCCTGCCAAGAGGCTTTTACTTTTGACTCCTTGCCCTGAGCGTTCACGTATCCCTGACGGGAGGTGTTAGCCATAGTGTGTCGAAGACAAGCCGATAGCGTAGCGTATGACTCCTACGTCGTCATGCAAGCTATAGATAGCCATAGGACTAACTCCTGAATTTTGCTGTATATGCTTTCCTTTGGAGAGCATAAGACGTTGAAAACGAAGGGGAACGGTTGTTAAATTTTTGCACAGATGTGGGAATTATAACCAATTAACCAATCAGAGTGGATGACTTCAAATTTTCATGAATTACGTAGTTGCTATTGACACATTAAAGCAAGCAGATCCAATTTTAGCCGAGGTAATAGAACAGGTGGGGGAGTGTAGACTCAATCAAGTCCAGCAAACAGGGGATTTATTATCTTCACTTTGTCGGTCTATTATTTACCAACAATTATCAGGTAAAGCAGCAACAACTATTCACCAGAGATTTTTACAACTTTACACTGTTTTAACCCCCAGCAATATTCTCAACACCCCAGACGATATTTTGCGAGAAGTTGGCATTTCTCGTCCTAAGATTTCATATCTGAAAGACTTAGCACAACGATTTGATAAATTACCCACCATAGATGATTTGCTGTTAATGGATGATGAAAATATCATCAAAATCTTAACTGAAGTTAAGGGAATTGGACGGTGGACAGTGCAGATGTTACTGATGTTTAGATTACATCGTTGGGATGTTTTACCTGTAGATGACTTGGGTATTCGTAATGCTATCCATCGCCTTTATAGTCTACCGGAACTTCCTAATAAACTAACTGTAGAACAATTAGGAGAAAACTGGAAACCTTACCGCACTATCGCGTGCTGGTATCTATGGTCTAGCTTGTCAATCACTAAATCAGAAAAATTATGAAATTAAACGAAGTTGTGCCTTGGGGTAGAACACTACAAGAGTATAAGCTCATGTTTAATCTATCTGAAATAGACCTAAACAAGAAAATTCTTGGCTGTGGTGATGGTCCAGCAAGTTTCAATGCTGAAATGACAGAATTGGGATATTCAGTTGTCTCCCTTGATCCCATTTACGAGTTCTCTGGAACCCTAATTAGACAACGAGTACAAGAAACTTATGAACCAATCATCTCGCAAGTTAAGCAAAATGTAGACCGTTACATTTGGCAGAATTTTCATGATCCAGAACAACTTGGTTACGCTCGTCTGGCAGCAATGGATAAGTTTTTGCTAGATTATGAAATCGGTAGAATAAAAGGGCGTTATTTGTGGCAATCTCTACCAAAATTAGAACTAGCTGACCATCAATTTGAACTATGTGTTTGTTCTCATCTACTATTTCTTTATTCAGATCACCTATCTCTTGATTTTCATATTGCATCTATTCATGAACTCTTGAGAATTTCAAAAGAAGTGAGAATTTTCCCCTTATTGAAACTTGATTGTGAACCGTCACCTTATCTTGAGTTAGTAGTCAATCTCCTCTCTAGTCAACAGTTTGATGTAGAAGTGCAGCCAGTTGCTTATGAATTTCAAAAAGGTGGCAACCAAATGTTGAAAATAAACAGATAATTTTGGTGTTGCATAAATGCCGGATGACCTATCACACCAAGGGATTTCCAAATAAAAAAATACCCAATCGCTTTTAGGGCAGGGGGCAGAAAAGTCGTTTTGATTGGAGTGAAATTGCGTAATTTATTTTTTTGTGTTCCCCAAATTACAAAAAAAAAGGGAATATTGATAATTACAAAGGGGTTGGTCGGCTGTTCATTCCATGATATCGTCGGCTACGCTTAAGAATTAAGGTGATCGCCGTCTTTTCGGTGAGGATCACGGCATAATAAATAGTTATGGAGCATATAAAGATGAACATCCAACAGGAAATACGTGTCCTAAATTCGTCTATCGAGTTGATTACGAGTTATGTGAACTATGCTATCTGCTGCTTTCCAGAAGATCGATCAAAATTAGTAACAAGTGTATTGCCTCAAGACAGCACAGCTAAGAAGTATTTTTTCATATTATTGTTAGAAGTTATTGCGGCTGTTAATAAGGAAATTATTCCTGGGAAAAATGACGGAGATAATCTGCTAAGGCTATTGCATAGAATATCAGTATCACCTCAGCTAGACTGCAACTTAGAAAGTACGGCGGCACTGAAGAAGTCTGTTGAGGAATTTGAAACTTGGCTTAATCATGAATTTTATTATGAAATATACTCCGCTAATATAGGAAAAGAATTAAAAATTAGACTGTGTAGGAAAGATGCTATTTATTTAATTGGCAATAGGTGTAAACACTCCCTTCTTAGATCAAATGCGATATTGGGAAAAATAGTTAAAATATATAAGAATAGTGGGGTTTTACTAGATCCAGGAACGGAGATTCTAATTCTAGAAGATATCGATAACTGGCTATTTGATGATTTTGGTGGCTATCACTTTACAAAACTGTGTGAACTAAGCGCTAATGTTTATTATGGAATAGTTCAATATGTTCGCCCAATTTATGTGAAATGCTTAGTGAAAGCTGATGAGATTCAATATTCGTATAAAATGCCAAGTGAATTAACTGAAGATGAAAGTAAGTTTGAGTACTATGAGTTATTAAACAGAGTCAGGTCACCATTTTTACCTGCAATTGAAACCTACGAACACTTAGAGGGGCGGTACTAGTATGCATAACAGCCGGGATATCTGCAATTTGGGACACAATGTAAATAAATGCTGCAAAAGCTAATTTAACAATTTACTAATTTGCCAAAAAATGGTACAGAGACGTTCAAATTTTGCACACTAAAATCAACTTTTTACGTAGTTCAGCCTCTTAAACTTGCCCATAAATGACTCTTCTTAGGGATGTTTTCATTTGAATAATCAAGTTCACATGGAGGCTCAAACAACGGTAAATCAAGAGTTTTGAAAAATTAAATTTACAAAACTTTACATCATGTCCCAAATTGCTGGTATCCCAACTGTACCCCAAGCAAGGACGCTTTGTATCTCGCGCTATGCGTCTCGATACAATTCTGGTTTTAAACTGGGCTTTATACCCAGAACTAAAGTTTTTATTAAAACTGCTCTCTGCCTTTCTTTGTAACTAATTAAAAGCCTGAGCCAATCGACCAATACCTTCTTGAATCTGCATTTCATCCAGTTCAGCATAGCCGAAAATAAATTCACCTTGGCTCCATGAATTAAGATAAGAAGAACGAGCAGACATCAAACCCACTCCCACCGTTTCCGCACGCTCAATTATGGTTTCATCACTCAAATGAGTGTCAAATTTCACCATAATATGAATACCTGCATTCTCACCAAAAATAGTAACTTGTTGGCCAAAATGTGTATTTAATGCTTGCACCAGCACTTGCCGGCGTTGGTCATAGAGCGATCGCATTTTCCGAATATGACTTTCCAAATATCCATCAGCAATAAATTCTGCTAATACCTTTTGTTCTAAAGTTGGTAGCTGTCTGTCACTCAACCACTTCACCTGGGCAAACAGCGATACTAAATGTGGTGGTACAACCAAATAACCTATTCGCAGTGAAGGGAACAAAACCTTAGAAAAAGTACCAATATAAATCACACAATCGCTCTGGTCTAATCCCTGGAGAGCAGGAATAGGGCGGTCGCCATAACGATACTCACTATCGTAATCATCTTCCAAAATCAAAGCATTATGCTGCTGCGCCCATAAGAGCAACTCCAAACGCCGGGGTAGAGATAGAGTAGATCCAGTAGGAAACTGATGGGAAGGAGTGACATAGACCATGCGAATTCTTTCTCCATCGCTGTTTGCCAGTTTTTCGACCATCAAACCAGAGTCATCTATAGGCACAGGTAACAAATTTACACCATGACTGAGAAATACCCGACGGGCGCTCAAATATCCAGGGTCTTCCATTGCCATGCTATCACCCGGATCAACCAACAACCGCATCACTAAATCTAAAGCTTGTTGAGTCCCATTGGTGATAATGATTTGTTCGCGATCGCATTTTATAGCCCTAGCTCGTGCTAAGTAATGAGCGATCGCCACTCTTAGGGGGAGATATCCTTGAAAATCCGTCGCATAGTCCAACCAGTCTAAATCAGCCTTGCAGTGCCGTGACAACAACTTAGACCAAAGTTTTCTGGGAAAATGGTTCAGTGCAGGTCTTCCATAGCGAAAACTGATCGCAGTGTTCACTTCTGTCTGTAATGAGAATAGTGTGCTGGTTAAGCGAGTTCCTTGCTGTGAAAGCTGAATAGGGGAAGCATTCTGTTTTTCATCCGTAATCACAGGCACAGAATGCAGCAGGTCATCGGGCAGTTGAGCGCAGACATAAGTACCAGAACCAACAATTGTTTGCAAATAGCCTTCACTTAAAAGTTGTTCGTAACTCTGTGTTACCGTTGTCCGAGAAATGCCTAGAGATTTGGCCAGCGATCTCGTGGAAGGAATTTTTTGGCGTGGTAGTAATCGCCCAGTCAAAATTGCCCGTCGTAATTCTTCGTAGATTTGTTGATGAAGTGGCTGTGGTAGACGACTATCTAGAGCGATCGCTAAATCCATACTCAATTCCCAAGTGGACTTATATAAAAGTATAAAATTGGCTCTTGTTAAAGTCCACTTAAATGACTAACTTAGTCATAACCAAGGCAGGAGACAGAGGGCAGAAGAAACAAGTCACAAGGGGATTCAGACCCCTCCTGACTTGGAAGCACTGAATCAAGGTTCAGTGGGGGTCTTTAACCCTTGTTCCCTCCGGTCACTGGCAGAGAAATCCGAATCAGTATTCCCTTCTCCCTCCTGCCCTCTGCCTTTCTTGATAACAGGATTTCAACAACTCAATGATGCTAACCCAACAGAAGATTCAGATTAGGGCAGAAACTCCCCAGGAAGATGCCCTAATTGCAGAACACTTTTATCAAATGTGGCTAGATAACAACATTTCCCCCCAAGCAATTACAGCCGATTGGTTGGACACAGTGTTGCACTTTATTGATCATGCCCGTCGAGAACTAGAATATCAGGCATTTGTCGCAGAGATAGACGGTCTGATTATTGGTTCTGTCGGTTGTCAACGATTTGCTGGATTGTATCCAAATATCATGAAAGCCAGAGAACGCTGTGATGGATATATCTGGGGCGTTTATGTACAACCAGCTTACCGTCGTCAGGGAATTGCCACAAAATTAACAAAAAAAGCGATGGAATATCTGAAAACAATTGGTTGTACCCATGCAGTTTTAAATGCTTCCCCATCTGGTGAACCTGTTTATTCACAATTGGGATTTATGAACAGCAATCTGATGCGGCTAGATTTGCATTCTCTTGGTTGATTCGTAGATTAAGTGAACAGGTACAAAAAGCCAAAAAAGTATATAACGCGTAAAATTGCTCAAAACCTTCTTTCTCTTGCTTGGTAATAACTACAATTTTTAATCCCAAACTACTTATTCACAACAGCAATCAATATGAATTCATTACCAACTGAAACCCAGTCTGATTTATTAACAATTACCCAACGTAATCAAATCAAAATATTACCTCACAAAGCAAAGTATGAGCGTCAAGAGATTTACCAAATCTTAGATGAAGGCTTAGTCTGTCATGTCGGATTTGTGGTTGATTCTCAACCATTTGTGATTCCTACTGCCTATGGCAGAATAGATGAGTGTTTGTACATCCACGGTTCCCCAGCTAGTCGAATGTTGCGAAACCTGAAACAGGGTATCGAAGTTTGCATCACCGTCACCTTGTTAGATGGGTTAGTGTTAGCACGTTCAGCTTTTCGTCATTCAATGAATTTTCGTTCTGTTGTCATCTTTGGAACTGCAACCGTTGTGGAAGATGAAGCCGAAAAATTAGCAGCATTGAAAGCATTTACCGAACACGTTGTTTCTGGTCGCTGGGACGAGGTGCGTTCTCCCACCCGTCAGGAACTTGCCGGAACACTGGTATTATCACTACCCATAACAGAAGCCTCTGCCAAAGTGAGAACAGGACCACCAATTGACTATGAGGAAGATTACGCTTTAAGCGTGTGGGCGGGAGAATTGCCATTACGATTAACAACCACAACGCCAATACCAGATCCGCGTCTATCACCAGAGATTAAATTACCAGTTAACGTACAGAATTATACTAGAAATTCGGCAAAGTCTGTGTAAGGTAAAACGCAAATTACAAGGGAACAGAGAAGGCTTATTTTCTATTCCCTAACTTCTTCAAGATAAAAAAATGAAAATCAAGTCTGGCAATCAATTTGTCCGTAACCATAAAACCAATGAAAGCACAGATGCAGAAACATTGGGTTTAGCTTATGGTTTTCTGGGTGTTTTAATATTTAGTTTGACACTTCCGGCAACACGCCTTGCAGTAGCTGAATTGGACTCTACCTTTGTGGGGTTAGGACGTGCGGTAGTAGCATCTATTTTGGCAGCTTTGTTATTGAAGGTGACTCGGCAACCCATACCATCACGGCGGCATTTATCCAGTTTGGTGGTTGTGGCTTTAGGTGTGATTGTAGGGTTTCCTTTGCTATCAGCTTGGGCAATGCGCTCTTTACCTGCATCTCATGGGGCAATCATAGTAGGCATTTTACCATTAGCTACTGCCATTGTTGGTGCATTGAGAACAGGCGAGCGTCCTTCGACCAAATTCTGGTTATGTAGTGGTATTGGCAGTACAGTAGTTGTCGGCTTTGCAGTCATAACTGGAGGTGGAAGATTACAGATTACTGATTTGGCTTTACTCGGTGCGGTTATTGCTGCGGCTGTGGGTTATGCCGAGGGAGGACGTTTATCGCGTGAATTAGGCGGATGGCAGGTGATTTGCTGGGCATTGGTCTTGTCTGCTATTCCTTTGACAGTTCCCGTTGCTATTGCGGTCGCTCAACATGGACTTCACGCCTCATTACAAGCATGGTTAGGCTTTAGCTATGTCAGTGTGTTCAGTATGTTTCTTGGCTTTTTTGCCTGGTATCATGGGCTGGGGATTGGCGGGGTGGTGCGAGTCAGTCAAATGCAACTTTTGCAACCCTTTCTGACTATTTTTGCTTCAGTATTATTTCTGCAAGAGCAGATGACAACACCAACTATCATCACAGCGTTGGTAGTTTTTGCAACAGTTGCAGTGGGTAAAAAAGCTCCAATTTACAGTTTGCAATAAGCATTCATATCAGTATTTCAACCATAACTCAGTACAACAACCGTCGTTGAGCATCGCGAATAACATATCCATTAGAATCATTGGTCAATATCGAGATCAGAGTGAGGATCATCATTTTTAACTACTGGCTCAGATATGTTGACCGACAAAACTTGCAGATTACCTTGAGTACAGATTAATCGCAGACTATCAATTTCCGCCGGTTGGACACGATGTTGGTAATGAGAGAGAAAAGTGTCATTCAAATAAACAGCCAATTGGGTTTCTTGTACCGCAATCTTCACAGTAAACTTTTTACCAAAGGCCATCTCCTGGGGGAAGGGAAGTCTTTCTTCCAGCCCCCAATTCCCGACCTGAGTATTTTGGACGATTTGTCCTTCATTTAACTGTTAATGAAATTTTATTTAGCACGTCTAGAGTTAGGCGAGATTCTGAAACAGAAGTAGAGACTACTACTGCCTAACCGGATAATATAATCCGTCTTGCTCCTGAAATGTCCACCCCAAGCTCATCGGGTCACGATTCCTCGACCAACTAATAAATTCTTTTTCACTCTTGCTTTCGCGCTCTGTAATCAAACTTTGAGCAGTGACACCCAATCGTTGCGCTAAATTCTCAGGAGCAAAAGATTTTATTTCAACTGGTTGTTGTTGATATGGGTATGCGGATCTGCTACTACGGGCTTGACTACCGTATTTGCCAGAAGCAAGCGCCCGTTCTATTTTTTCCAATTGTTTACCAAGGACTTCCAGTTTAGTGGACACCAGTTGATCTTGCTGGCAAAGGTGCGTTTCCATTTCCAAAAGTTTTTCCTCCACCTGCTGTAATTCGGTGGTTGCTTCCAGTTTAACGCTGCTATCAAAACGCGATATCACTTCCTGTAAGCCTTGCAGTAACGCTGTTGTATGACCGTCACGGTGTATTTTTGCTAAGTTGCGTACTACAGAAATTAGTACAGTAGGCACGCGAATCATCTCGCTGGGTGGGGTCTTGTTGGCAGTCATGATAGCTAAGATTGATATCATAAATTATAACCCCAAAGCCGTGGTTTTTCTGGCTTGAATCTGGAAACGCACTGGTACAAAAAACTATATGTTTAAGAACATGTAGGAATAACACAAGCGTGCCAAGAAGCTATGGATAGCAACTCGCCTAGCACGACGTTCTTCTGCTAATTGTAGTGCCTGTTGTTCACGGCTTGGTCGTGATACTCGTACAACCACAGTGCCATCAGTTTGGGTTATTGATGAAAGATTGTGTGCTTCATCGACGGCTTTGAGAGCTTGATGATGTGTAGCGAAAACTTGGTTAAGTGTTTCAGCTAAGTTCTGCAATAAGTGAAAACGGTCTGCAACATGAATGGCTTCAGGCGCTCCTTGACGAATACCACTTTCATAAACTTTTGACCTTATGTTGATTTTCTCGATGATGATTTTGCGATAGCATAATTCACCTCTGATTAACTGAGTAGAAAGCTTGAATAATTGCAATCGAAAAAATTTAAGTTTTTAATCAATCAGGACTTACGCAAAATATAGCAACAGCCAAGGTGGTTAGGACATCAACAGATGATAAAACGTAGACAGTAAAAGCCTTTTAACTCTGTCACCTGTCAAGAGTCACCTGTCACCTGCTATATCTCTCAAACCCTCATTCTTCCGTGTCCTCTGTGCCTCTGTGGTTCGTTTATTCCATAGCTCGTGCGTAAGTCCTATAAATCAAAAAAATATATATTTATTCCACACGCACAACATCTCTAAGGTCTAGCCAGTTATAACGTCGAATCAACCAAGGCAACACTATAATTACAATCAGTAAAATAATCGAAATAGCAATTCCTAAAGGTGTGCCTACCCTTAATGCTCCTCCCATGTAGGTCAGTAAAAATGTTGAGGGAATCATGCCTAAAAAAGTAGCCAGGGCATATTTAGGAAGAGAAAGACCAGCAATTCCCGCAGCATAGCTAATCAAATCAAAAGAAAATATTGGCAGCATCCGAGTAATAAAAATTACCCAGCTAAGATAGGTCTCTCCTCTGTTTTTCGAGAAATAAATTATCTTACCAGTTAAAGCTTTAATGGCCGATCGCCCCAAAGTTCGACCCAAAAAATAAGCAATTAAACCACCGATAAAACCTCCTATGATGCTGTATATTCCTGCCATCAATGTCCCCCAAATAGTGCCAGCTATAACTGCGAGTGGCGCACTGGGAATAGGACTAATAACTACAGATAAAGCCAAGATACCAATATAGACAAATGGGCCAAGTAACCCTAAATTTTTTACAGTTTGTCTAAATCCTTCTGGTGTTAATATATTTACCTGGGGATTTAGTAGCCAATAACAGACGGCTAAACATAGGAGCAAAATTACCAATGCAAAGGCGTTTTGACGATTAAACAGGATTTTGATTCTTTCCTGTCTTTTCACTTACTTAGTTCTCCCTTTTAGGTATTACTTCTCTTAATAGTATCTCCCAGACGAGGGAAAAAAGCTGGTGTATTGCTGGCATAGCGATCGTACTCTGCACCAAATTCTGCTCGCACCTCACGTTCTTCTTGGCGTGCTAGTCGTGTATACATCCACACCAGCACTGGGAACATCAACAGCGTTAAGATTGTGGGCCACTGAAGCAGGAATCCGAACATGATGAGGATAAAAGCTACATATTGGGGATGACGAATTGTTGCATAAGGCCCAGAAGTCGCCAGCGTGTGACTGCGCTGGGCTTTGTAAAGGACTTCCCAGGCAGAGCCAAGATAGATGAGTCCACCAAAAATAAACACGTTACTTAAAAGGTGAATTGGGTTTAAGTGGGGATCGCCTTTCCAACCCAGCAATGTCCACCAGAGATGTCCGGCATCATGGGAGAAAATATCCAGTTTGGGAAAGCGAGTTTGTAGCCAACCTGATAGTAAGTAAAGGGTCAATGGAAACCCATACATTTCCGTAAATAACGCGACAATAAAAGCTGAGAAAGCACCAAATGAACGCCAATCACGAGGACTTTTTGGCTTTGTGAAGCTGAAGGCAAAAATGATAAATATCAGTGAATTGATAATTACTAAAGACCAAAGACCATAAGCAGGGATATCTTTCATAATTCATTTTCCTTTCTTGTGGTGAAGTATTAGTTATTTTGTGCTAATTGCCTTTATTGAGATTGGTTATTGCTTCCACCGCCTCCCCCATGTCCGCCATGTCCACCGTGCATAAATAAGTGCATAATTATACAAAGTCCCAGAAGTAAGAATAGTGGTGGAAGGCCAAGTATATGGGCCCAATGTTCTGCTATGAGAAAGAAGGCAATAATGGCGAGAAAGACAAACAATACGATTTTGACAACTGATATTCTTGTGCTGGATTGATGATTGTGTTGGTGAGCCATGTTTTCTTAATTTGTAGTAATTGAAATTCTCTAATTGTCTATCTCTACAGCGAAATCAGCTTTTTAGCTGGCGGCAACATTAAGGGTGAATTATTTGTTACTGGCTTTCTTCTAAAAAACGTAAGTGAGATAGGAAGGGACATCAAAATAAAGACCAGTGGTAGGGTGTAAAGAAAGATAGAAACTAGAGGTGAGCGAGAAACAGCTAGCAGTAAAAAAACACTAACAGTGAAGATAATAAATAGTGCCTGGTTTACAGACAGGTTATCAAGCTGGAAGGAATAATGTTTGTGTTGATGAATCATAAAAACCTCCTTTTATAGAACTATGTGCTAGATAACTTAAATCCTTTCAATAAGGATGAATTAACAATCACTGACAAGGAACTCAAAGCCATCGCAGCTGCGGCAATAATTGGGTTGAGAAAACCGAAGGCAGCAATAGGAATGCCAATGGCGTTGTAAATAAACGCCCAAAATAGGTTTTGTTTGATTTTGAGCATCGTGGCACGAGATAGGCGAATCGAGGTGACAACATCTCGCACATCGTTTTTCACCAAAATGATCCCACCTGTTTCCTTGGCCACATCTGCACCAGAACCAATCGCAATACCAATGTCAGCAGTTGCTAAGGCGGGTGCATCATTAACACCGTCTCCCACCATTGCCACAACTTCGCCGCGTCGTTGAATATCTTTGACAACTTGGGCTTTATCACCGGGTAATACCTCTGCAATTACCTTATCTATTCCCAGTTGACGGGCGATCGCTTCGGCAGTACGCTGATTGTCTCCGGTGAGCATCACGACTTTAACTTTTTCCCGCCGTAAAGCCGCGATCGCTTCCTTGGCTTCAGGTTTGATGGTGTCGGCTACTGCCACAATCCCCATTAGCAAACCATTACAACCAACCAGCATGGCTGTTTTACCGTCAGATTCCAAACGAGTCAGTATCTCTTCTGTTGCAGGATTAATTTGATAGCCTTGCTCGCGGAACAAGCGGCGATTACCAAGCAAAATCCTATCTCGATTAATTTCTCCCCGAATCCCATGTCCGGGAATAGCTTCAAAATTATTCACTTTGGGAATATCTAGCATCTGATGTCTGGCTTCTCGCACAATTGCTTCACCCAAAGGATGTTCTGAACCCGCTTCTACAGCCGCCGCCAACCGGAGAATTTCATCGTTTGGGCGTTCTGCCAAAGCTACAATATCCGTTACACTAGGCTCACCACGAGTCAAGGTGCCAGTTTTGTCAAAAATGACAGTCGAGAGCTTTTCTGCCCTTTCTAAAATTTCCCCACCCCGAATTAAAATCCCGGCTTCTGCTCCCTTACCCACACCAACCATCAACGCGGCGGGAGTAGCAATACCCAAAGCACAGGGACAAGAAATAATTAACACAGCAATAAATGCCAGTAAAGCTTGCGGAAAGTTCCCGACAAGTAACCAACCGAGAAATGCCAGTACCGCAATTCCCACAACCGCAGGCACAAAATAACCCGTCACTTTATCCGCCAACCGTTGGACTTGAGCCGTACTTGTCTGGGCTTCCTCCACAATTTTGATGATTTGAGCTAAAGCCGTTTCCGCCCCCACACGAGTCGCCCGAAAACGGAAAAGTCCGGTTCTGTTTAAAGTACCACCAATCACCGCAGATTCGGCTTGCTTCTCTACTGGTAGTGACTCCCCTGTCAGCATTGACTCATCTACAGATGAAGATCCATCCAGCACAATTCCATCCGTCGGTACTTTTTCTCCCGGACGGACAACAACTGTTTCATCCACCATTAATTGCTCTGCCGGAATTTCCATCTCCATACCATCTCGGATGACTCTGGCGGTGGCAGGTTTTAAATCTAGAAGTTTGCGTACTGCTGCCGATGAGTTCTTTTTGATAATTTCTTCCATATACTTGCCTAGTAAAACAAAGGCAATGACGACGGCAGAAACTTCAAAATAAACGCTACGTTCCTCAACTCCAACAGGTAGAGCATTAGGAAAGAAAATCACTGCCACACTATAGAAATAGGCAACGCTGGTTCCTAAAGCAATCAGGAAATCCATGTTTACATTGCGGCTTTTGATGGCATTCCACGCTCCCACGTAAAATGACCAGCCACCAATGAACTGCACAGGGGTAGCCAGGATAAAAAGCCAGACTCCCCAGGTGAACCAGGGTAGAGCAGAAATCGGCACCCAGCTTAAGATACTTACACCTGCTGCCAGTCCCAAAAATGCAGCCGCTCGCAGAATTGCTAAAAATAGTACCCCCGTCATCGCAATGGTGACGCGAGTCCGCATAGATTTGAGTTCCTTCTCAGGATCTAAAAATGTGTTTAAGCAAGTTTGGCTACAAAAATAGTAAGTGCGTCCACTTCGTTCTGTCTTCAAGGATGTGGCTTTAGGTACTGTCATGCCACAAATAGGATCTTTTGCCATCCCACCTTGGGGTACAATGCTTGCGTGTCTATGTCCGTGATGCTCGTGAGTTCTGGTCATTTTTGAATGAACTCCTTCATCCTGCTAGTTGTGATTCAAAAGTATGCAGGCAAGTCTGGCTGCAAAAATAGTAAGTCTGTCCGTCTCGCTCGGACTTCAATGCTGTAGCCTTTTCTACAGTCATGCCACATATTGGGTCTACAGCAGTCTTGTCACTATCTTGTTGACGCTTGCGTCTAAAAAAATTCCACATAATTGACCTCCTTGAGAGCAGATATCAATCGTGTCAGGTCAAAATCTCTCCGGAATTCAACTTTCTTCAGGGTTGGATTTATACCAAACCTGATACCACTGCTGCATCTGGTTAATTTCAGCCGTTTGAGTTTTAATGATGGACTGAGCTAAGTTACGAATTTCTGGTTTGGTAGCTTTTTTAGTAGCCATCTGCGACATCATTAGAGCCATGCGATGATGAGGAATCATCTGACGGACAAATTCTTTGTCGAAATCTGGTGCATTTTTCAATGCTGCCAAATCTACATTCATACCCATCATGTTGCAGTTCATCGGCATTTTCATCATGCCTGGGTTCATCTGTTGGCACATACGCTGATGCATTGCCATCATTTCTTGACGAGTCATGGCTGTTACAGGTACTTCTTTCCCGTACCATGCCTTATACCAAGATTTCATTTGCTGAATTTCGCTGTTTTGTTCTTGTTTAATAGCTTGAGCTAGCTTTTTAATTTCTGGGTGTTGAGCGCGACTTAATGCGATATCAGCCATTTCTATTGCTTGAGTGTGATGGGGAACCATCTTTTCAATGAAATGCTGATCCATATTAGTCATCATCCCTCTTTGGGGAGGAGGAGTAGTTTCTGTAGATTGGTGATGAGTATTATGTTCTGAGTTTGAAACCTGAGCTTGTGCGTTATTTAAAATTACTAATCCAGCGAGCGCACTAGTGCTTAATAGACCAGCCAAGCCATACAACAATGTTTTTGTTTTCATAACCCCACCTCATTTTAAGAGTTAAAGACAACTTATATTTATGAAATTATCGAGAGATTGTGAGGAACTTGTGAGACGAAAAATTTTAAATTAAACTCAATAAAATTGCTCAGACATCAAGTATTATGCAAGCTTTTTTGGTTTCACTTTTCTTGCAAAAATTAAGTTAATTTTCTTTCCAATCAAATAGCTAGATCGTTTTATCTTCAACAAAAACCTATAATTTAAGATTTACATATAGAGATGAAAAGAGGATGAAATATTCTTCTTGTACACGTTTCTTTACATAATCAAGGCGATCGCATCCTTACTGGTCTAGTAATAAATGCGATTACCCGAAGGATACTGCTAAAGGCAATCGCGCTGTTTGGACTTTGTTTGACATCCATGCTTAATTCAGGGGTTGACCCACACCCACTGCTAGCAATTGGTCACGAGTTGGTTTACCTGTCAGCACTAACACTCCGTTGATAGCGATCGCTGGTACTGATTGAACTCCATAATGTTCAGCTTTCGCTAGATAAGTCTGCTGCTCCTGACTTAAACGCAAATCATAGACTAATACTTCACAATTTGAACAAGCTAATTCTTGCACTGTACGGACTGTTTCGTCACAAAGAGGACAATTGGCTGTAAATATCTCAATTTGACGTTTTGTCATAATCTCCACCAACAATTACTTTACTAGTATTGTCAACTCTCCTGTTAGGTGGAGATTCAAGCTTATGAATACAATCTTAATAATTTGTATAAATTTGTTTGATATTAATTACAAATTAATTTTCTTCATACAAATTTATAACTATATTTTGCTTCATAAAAGTTTTTCTCGTGATCTCTTGACTCTCCAGTTAAATGGAGCATTAAAAATTAAATTATTGAGTTGCGAAAAGAAAGGATAACTTTTTGTCCTTTCAATAGTTATACCTGGGAATTTATTTATGACAAGCAGACAACAGTTACATCAGAGATTGACATCAAGTTCTGATTCTAAAGTACCTCACAAAAATCGATTCAGCATTCAATTATTTTTGGGAAAATTCTGGAGATGGTTTGTTGACTTCCTCTATAAAGAACCCGAACCAGAAGTTTGGGAACGGCGCGATAGCCAAGGTAATGTCTGGTGGTTTGCCTATGATCCAGCAACAGGTAAATCTGCTTCTTTGGGTTCGGAACAGGAAGTTTTAATTTGGATTGAGCCAGAAGTGTTGAATGTTAAAAAAACTGCGATAAAAATTGCCCAAAATATATTAAAATCTGGGCAAGCTATCTCAAAATATAGATTTGATTATGATTATAAATTCATTTCCCAAGATTGTCAAAGACATCCTCAAATCCTTGCCAAAAAATGATTATCCGGTTTTGAACAGCCGTCTTTACGTTGAGTGTTGGTTGGCTTATGCTTTGGATAATAGTTTAACAAGTATGCGGGATTTATTTAAAAGATTAAACAATACAGGGATTGATGTAAGAATTTCGACATTTTCCAAGGCTAACACACACAGAATTCAAGAAATATTCCAAAATATTTATCATCAATTGAATAAAGTAGTCCAGAAAAAAGCCCACAAAAAGTTACATGATAAATACGCCATTTGTCCAATTGATTCTACAGTAATTACCTTAACAAGTAAGTTGCTATGGGTTTTAGGACATCATCAAGTAAAACTTTTTAGTTCCCTTAATCTGTCAACAGGAAGTCCAGAAGATAATTTGATAAACTTTGGTCATAATCATGATTACAAATTTGGGTCAGAAATGATGTCTAACTTACCACCAGATGCAGTTAGGGTAATGGATAGAGGTTTTGCAGGACTAAATTTTATGCAAGAATTAGTGCAAAAAGACAAATATTTTGTAGTGCGAATTAAGAATAATTGGAAACTAGAATTTGAATCGGGAACTGGATTAGTAAAAATCGGTTCAGCGACCGATTCTCCCGCTTACAGGGTAATTAATTTTTGTGATTTAGAAACAAAAACAGAATTTCGCTTAGTCACGAATTTACCTGCGAATGGAGAAGCGGCAGTTACAGATGATGAAATCAGGGATATTTACCGTTTACGTTGGGGCGTTGAATTGTTATGGAAATTTTTAAATATGCACCTAAAACTAGATACATTAATTACCAAAAATGTTAATGGTATTGGCATACAAATTTATGCCAGTCTCATCGCTTATCTAATTTTACAACTTGTATCTGTTCCTCAAGAATGGGGTAATAAAATGTTAGATAAATTCCGCTATCTTCAAGCTTGTATGTGTCAACAAATCAGTTATGTTCATTGGATGGAAGATATTATGAAATGTTGACATTTTCACCCTTGATAGGACTACTATATCTAATCATGTAAAGTTTTGTAACGACATTCAACATCTCTGTTCAAGTGATGTAGACTTTATTATCAAAAAAAGTCTAGTTTATAACAAACAGAAAGGCAGAGGTAATACCAATTCTGTATGAAGACACACTCATCTAAAAGAGAAAAAACTTAAACAGGAAGAAATGTAGAGACCTTATGTATAAGGTCTCTACAGATATTACACAAATATGCAAACTGTTGTACATTTAATTTGATAATGTTTGAAATAAATTCTGTAACGCTAATATTTGTTCTTTTAAGCTAACTACTTCCTGACGCATCAGTGGCGGCAGCCTATCGACTTCTCGGAGTTGATATATCTGAGAACGCAAACGCTCATTTAGCGGTTGATAAATTTCCTCTGGACAAGATAAAAGAAACATTGTTAGTAAATAAGTTAAGTTTTTCTCTTGGAGGTGCCACTTTCCTATAACAGAAGTTTCCGAGAAATTTCTAGTCAATAGTACGTTTTGAGTAACTGTCCATAAAGGATGCGATTTAATTTCTTCCAATAAACAGCACCATATCTCAAAAAATTCATTTGATAGATTATCTCCAGTAATGCAGAGAACAGAAGTTAACTCTGGTGGCAAATTTATTAATATCGTATCCAGCAATAAAAATAATGAATCTGGCTGTTCTTGAGCCAGTAAAGTTGGTGCAATAACCTTAAAATAAGGTGCAATCATCACCCATTGATGTATATCAACTCCTACATAAAAAAAGTTTTGACTGGAAATATTCTTATTAGAAATAAGCATATAGCCACGACACTTACCAGTTGCAGTATCAATGGGTTGTAGAGCATTCCATAAAACATTTAAGGGAACCCAGTGAGGTGGGTATTTAAAACGAGCTACATCTAAAAGCAACACAAGATCACGTTCTGGATGGTATCCTCCTACTGGAGAAAAGTGTCCATCCCCAGTTTGTCCTACAACTTGTCGTGAATAGCAAACAACTAAATGTAAACCTTGGGGTAGAAAGGTGGCTTGCTTAACAGCTTCTCGGAACTCTTGTAGGTTGCTTTGGTCATAACGATAGGCTTCTACTTTAGCTCCATTGCAACGCGCTAAACAAACAAATTCGTCAAAAGTAATGCCTTGATTTTTAACTGCACTCAGTGGTTGGCAACATTCGAGAAATTCTTCACCGTACCATCTCCATACACCTTTCCAAATTCGCCCAGGATCAATTGATAAGGCGTTGAGAACCATGACTAAAGTACCTAACCCGCAAAAAGCTGGCTCTGATTGAGTATGGAATTGTTCAGCCAGAGGAAAATAACCCTCCATACCACCTAATGCGATCGCTTCTTGAAAGATTTGTCGCCCCTGTGGGGAAGCAAAAGAAATACTAGGAGGAGGTAAGGGACGACGATAAAATCCTTCAGTAACCATGAACAAAGAAAATCTCAACTATGATGGATTGAATTATTGCAGATATCAGATATATCATTGGTCAGTTAGAGGCTGTGTTTAGCATCTAATTGTATAAGTATAACTGCGGCTAATAAAAGCCCAGTTCCTAATAATCTGGGCGCACTGACGATATGACTCATAACCCCAAATAAACCAAACTGGTCAATGATCAGTGACATCAGCATTTGGACAAATGCTACAGCCATTGTTGTGCTTGTCAAACCTAATTTAGGAATGCTGAGAGTATTGAGCGTTACGTAAGTTGCTCCCAAAGCACCGCCAAAGAAAGCCCACCAAGGAGCTTGAGACAATTGGTTGAGGGATAGCGGGCCGATGACTCCCAGCACCATCAGTAGTGCTAAAGTTGTAAATCCAATAGTGAAATTAACAGTAGCAGCAGCGATCGCGGAACGAATTACTTGCATTAATCGAACATTAGCAGCACTACCATAAGCAAGCAGTCCGCCAGCAGAACCAGCACCAGCGCTAGCAAAATTTCCATACTAATACTCCAAACTAAAAACTCTTATTTCAAAGTGAGAAAAAAAACGGCTAAGAGTAATAATGCTCCAGCAATGCGTCGGTTAGGCGTAAGACGACGAGGCTGCACTGAGAGCCATCCAAAATGATCTACCAGCATACCCATGAAAGATTGACCACTGACAATCAACGCAATTGTGAGCGTAGTTCCCAAGTTAGTTGTCAAGTATGCACTTGAGGTTATGTACCAAGCACCCACCAATCCGCCAAAAAAAGCCCACCAAGGTGCTTTGGGTAACGCAGACCAATTTGGTCGTCCGAATTTGCCAGTTAATAGAAGACTTACGAGAACTATAGTGCCTACGAAGTACGAAATATCTCCAGCTAGAGGGAAAGAACCTATTGACCGAGCTAACTGAGCATTAATTGCTGCTTGAATAGGCAGTACGGCTCCATTAAAGAAAGCAATTAACAGAGAAGGTGAAGGGGGACGAATTAAGGTTGAAACAGTAGGAGATTTTGAAACAGTGGTTTTTGTTGAGGGTAGATGGATGATGCTCATAGCTGTTAGTCCAGTGAATTACAAGTCCGACGCTGAACTATGCCAGAACCGCTGAAATGGTATAACCATAGGCAAATTTTGCCAATAGCGCATTCCAAAAGCTTTCCGAACTTTAGATCAAGCTGGTTATTGTTTGCTGGAGTTTATCTTCAAATATTTAGTTCACTGGAGAGTCAAGAGACTTGAACAGAAATTTTTCCCCAGTTCGGTTAATGTATGAGAAATAGCCGCAAAGCTAGTTGAGAAAGGGATTTCTGCCTAGTTCCAATTTTTTTCCTTTACCCCCTTGACACTCCAGTGAACTGGAGCATTCAAGATGAAATCAGTCTTGAAAACGACTTGATAATTGGAGCTTTGAAATGGAGAATGCGACACTTAAACTACGCGGTATGAGTTGCGCTTCCTGCGCCAGAAGTATTGAAGATGCTATTAGTTCTGTCCCAGGTGTGAATGAATGTAGTGTGAATTTTGGGGCAGAACAGGCAACAGTTGATTATGACCCCAGAACAACAGATTTACAAGCCATTCAAGATGCGGTGGATGCAGCAGGTTATTATGCTTACCCTCTCCAAGAACAAAATCTGATGGCGGGAGAAGATGATGAAGAGAAAAGACATCGCCTGAAAGAGTCCCGCGATTTGCAGCAAAAGGTGACAGTAGGGGGAATCATGAGCATCGTGCTGGTGATTGGCTCACTACCAATGATGACAGGGTTAAACCTACCTTTTATTCCCACATGGTTGCATAATCCTTGGGTGCAATTAGTTCTGACCACTCCTGTACAGTTTTGGTGTGGTTATTCTTTTTACGTTAATAGCTGGAAAGCTTTTAAGCGTCATGCCGCGACAATGGATACCTTAATAGCTTTAGGTACAAGTGCAGCATATTTCTATTCCCTATTCCCTACAGTATTTCCTAGTTTCTTCATCAGTCAGGGGCTACAACCAGATATATATTATGAAACTTGTGCTGTAGTCATTACCCTAATTTTACTAGGGCGACTATTTGAAAACCGCGCCAAAGGACAAACCTCAGAAGCTATCCGTAAACTGATTGGTTTACAGGCCAAAACAGCAAGGTTAATTCGCAACGGACGAGAAATAGATGTACCGATTGAACAAGTACAAATTGGCGATGTGGTGCTGGTGCGTCCTGGGGAGAAAATTCCCGTTGATGGCGAAGTCGTTGACGGGACATCCACAGTTGATGAAGCGATGGTGACTGGCGAAAGTTTACCCGTGAAAAAGCACCCAGGGGATGAAGTCATCGGAGCTACTATCAACAAAACTGGAAGTTTTAAGTTTCGGGCGACAAGAGTTGGTAAAGATACCGTACTGGCGCAGATTGTCCAATTAGTGCAGCAAGCTCAAGGCTCAAAAGCCCCCATTCAAAGATTAGCAGACCAAGTTACTGGATGGTTTGTGCCTGCGGTAATTGCGATCGCTATCCTCACATTTATTATTTGGTACAACATCATGGGCAATGTCACCTTGGCGTTGATTACCACAGTCGGGGTGTTAATTATCGCTTGTCCTTGTGCGTTGGGTTTAGCCACACCAACTTCTGTGATGGTAGGTACAGGTAAAGGTGCAGAAAACGGCATTTTAATTAAAGGAGCCGAAAGCTTAGAAATAGCACACCAAATTCAAACCATTGTCTTGGACAAAACAGGCACAATTACCCAAGGTAAACCCACAGTTACAGATTTTCTCACAGTTGACGGTACACGTAACGGCAACGAACTTAAGCTGATACAGCTAGCTGCATCCTTAGAACGTAATTCGGAACACCCCTTGGCAGAAGCAGTTGTTAGATATGCCGAATTTCAGCAAGTGCCATTAGCAGATGTGAGAGATTTTGAAGCGATCGCAGGTAGCGGTGTCCAAGGTGTTGTTTCTAACCGTTTGGTGCAAATTGGTACACAACGGTGGATGGAAGAGTTGAGTATTAACACTCAAGCCTTGCAACAAGACAAAGAACGCTTAGAATATTTAGGTAAAACAGCAGTTTGGTTGGCAATTGACAGCGAAATCAAAGGATTAATGGGGATTGCTGATGCCATTAAACCCACTTCCACCCAGGCTGTGAGAGCTTTGCAAAAACTTGGTTTAGAAGTTGTCATGCTCACAGGCGATAACCGCCGCACCGCAGAAAGTATTGCGCGCGAGGTTGGTATTAAAAGAGTCTTAGCAGAAGTCCGTCCTGACCAAAAAGCTGCTACAGTGCAAGCAATACAAGCAGAAGGCAAAATTGTCGCAATGGTTGGTGATGGTATCAATGATGCACCAGCCTTAGCTCAAGCCGATGTGGGAATTGCCATTGGGACTGGTACAGATGTGGCGATCGCCGCTAGTGATATCACCTTAATCTCTGGTGATTTACAAGGCATAGTTACAGCCATTCAACTCAGCCGCGCTACAATTCGCAACATTCGCCAAAACCTATTCTTCGCCTTCATTTACAACGTTGCTGGTATTCCTATCGCCGCCGGAATTCTCTTCCCCTTCTTCGGTTGGTTACTCAACCCCATCATCGCCGGTGCAGCAATGGCATTTAGTTCGGTTTCTGTAGTTACTAATGCGCTGCGTTTACGTAACTTCCAACCTAAAACACTGGGATAGAGGAAATAACAATGTTCAATCAAACCATATTTTTCGGGACTTTAGCAGGATTTGGATTTCTGCTGGGAGTGATTTCAGGAACGCTAGTGTAGCTAATAATTTACACCAATTCTCTTTCAATCCCTAAAACTCAGACCATAGCTGACTTTCTTAATTACGAACTTGTACTGAGCGCAGCCGTACCACTCCGTGGAAGCAAGCTACGCGGAGCGTCTGTCTCCGACACGCTACGCGAACGTAGAGAAGTATTACGAACCACGAATTATATCCATGTAGGAGGTTTTTCAATGGTAAACAAAACAGCACTCATCGGTAGTATAGCCAGTTTAGGAATTGTATTATCAATCGCCTCTGGTGAAGCAGCAGCACAAAAATCTCACGATACGCACTCATCTGCAACAGTCCAAACTAATCAATTTCAACGTATTGAACAGCCATTAGAGAATAAGATAGCCGTCACCCTCGGCGGATTGGGACTACTTGGCCTACAACTTTGGTGGTTCTTGCTGAGTAAACCTAAGTCTCAGAAAGCAGTGGCAACAGGTGGAAATGTCCAAGAAGTAACCGTCACTGTTGATGGGGGATATGATCCTAGTCGAATTGTGGTGCAAGTAGGGAAACCAGTAAGGCTGAAATTTGAACGCAAAGATCCCAGTAGTTGCTTAGAACAAGTTGTGATTCCAGACTTTCACATTGCCGCAGATTTACCGCTTAATCAAGTAACCACTGTGGAATTTACACCCAAACAAGCTGGAACTTATCTCTTTACCTGTGGCATGAATATGTTTCGCGGTGAAATTCAAGCCGAAGCTTCAGACATTCAATCAACAGTCATAAAGGAAGAAAAAACGATGAAAGAACCACAACCCAAATCCTTTAGTTCAATCGATGAGCATGAAACAACTGTAGAGCAAAGAATTCAGAAAACCACCATCAATGTAGATAAGGGATATGCACCGAATCATGTTATTGTCCAAGCGGGGCAAAGAGTACAACTCAACTTTCTGCGCGAAAATCCCAGTAATTGCCTTGCGAAAGTGCTAATTCCTGATTTTGGTATTGCTGCTGATTTACCAGTCAATCAATTAACCTCAATTGAGTTCACACCCGAAAAACCAGGTGAGTATGGTTTCAGCTGCGGCATGAATATGTTTCGTGGTGCAATTTCCGTCCAAGCCGCAGACGCTAGTGAAGAAAAGGTGTCCACTCAAATTCATTTCTCATAAAAATGACGGAATGATACTGCTTATGCTTGACTCTCTAGTTCGCTGGAGAGTTTAGTATATGATCGGTAATCATATTTCACTAAGGATTTGCTAAGTATGTTAGCTCAAGCAGAAGCAAAACAGATTGGTGTAGTTGCCAAAGACAGCGGAGTACCAATTAAAACTATTCGCTACTATGAAGAACTTGGTCTACTCAAATCATCCGGAAGAACAGAAGGCGGCTTTAGATTATTTAACTCTGATGTTTTGGAACGACTACACTTTATTAAACGCGCTCAAAGTTTAGGATTAAGCTTATCAGAGATTAAGGAATTTTTAAATGTTCATGATGAAGGGGAATTACCTTGTGAGCATATCAAAACTAAACTAGAAGATAAAGTACAAGCTATTGATGATCAAATTCAGCAATTACTGATTTTGAGACAAGAATTATCAGGGTTGCTTTCTGGTTGGGAAATCAAGCCGGATGATTCTCATTCCACTATTTGTCCGATTATTGAACACGAATAAATTTTACAAAAAACAATATGAATGAAACTATAGTTCGTAACCAGTATGACCAGTTAGCTTCTGTTTACGATCTACGTTGGAAAAGTTATATAACTAATACACTATCTTTTCTGAAAACTTGGGCAGAGATATCACCAACAGATACTATACTTGATGTTGCCTGTGGGACTGGTGAGTTTGAACGTTTGCTGCTGGCTGAGTATTCATCACAACAGATTTTTGGGGTAGATATTTCAGATAAAATGCTGGCGATCGCCAAACAGAAATGTAGTGCTTATCCTCAAGTATCATTCCAGATTGCAAGTGCATCAAATTTGCCATTTGACAATGATAGTTTTGATGTGATTGTGTCTGCTAATTCGTTTCACTACTTTGATGATCCACTTGCTGCATTAAAGGAGATGAGGCGTGTTCTTAAGCCTGATGGTAAAGTTATTATCCTAGATTGGTGTAGAGATTATTTAACTTGTAAAATCTGTGACATTATCCTTAAAAGTTTCGATCCGGCTCATCAGCAGTGTTATACCCAAAATGAATTTCACCGCTTGCTTGAAGATGCAAATTTTGCGGTTTATCGCGCAACCAGAATTCGCTTTGGTGTTGTATGGGGGTTGATGGTAGCTACAGCAATTCTCAAGAATTAAGTTGTTTTATTGCTGCTTATACACTTTTGATTTTACTAAAAATAATACTTTCAAAAGCTTTTCACTAATTACAAGAACAAAAATTCCAATTTTATATAAAACCACAGATGCACACAGATAAACAGTAATGATTTATCAGTGTGTATCTATTTTTATCTGTAGTTATTTTTTTATTTTTCCTCTTGACTCTCCAGGCAGATGGAGAATTTAAGCTAATTCCAGGTTGAGTAAAAAAATTAAAAACTTACTCAAACAAACCACGCTTTAGTAGTAAAAAAATCAGGAGTTTTTAGAGATGACAGTACAACTTACTATCCCTAAATTAGCTTGTTCAGCTTGTGTAAATACTATCAACACAGCAATTCAAAAAGTTGATGCTGCTGCCACTGTCAAAGCTGATACAAAAACCAAAACTATCAGTGTAGAAACTCAAGCATCAGAGACGGCTATTAAAGAAGCGATCGCCTCTGTTGGTTATCCATCCATCTAGAGGTTTTCAAAAACATATCAACAGTTAGCTTTTACTAACTGTTGATAAAAAATTTATCAATGAGGAATTATTTTGACTCAACTTAATTTACAGGAAATTGCTCAAACATGAACCCGTTGGAAAACCAAACTCCTATTCTAGATTCAGACAATGATTTGGAAAATCAGACTCCCATTCTAGATGACGATGATTTTGAGGCTGAATCACCGTCACCGCACTCAAAAAGACCTTGGCTTTGGCTATTGCTCACTCTACTATTAGCAGGTGGAGGAATTGCAGTTTGGCGTGTACTAACTCCCAGCCAAAAACCCCCAGTGGCTACAGCTGCTGCACCTCCTGGCGTACAAGTAAAATTATCCTCCCTAAAAGCAAGCACAATTGAACAAAGTTCCAATTTTATTGCTAACCTGCGATCGCGGCGTTCAGTCACTCTCCGTCCCAGAATTCAAGGACAAATTAGCCAGATTTTTGTACAAGCAGGGGATGAGGTAAAAGCAGGTACACCAATTCTGCAAATAGATGCGGAAGAACAAAAAGCAGCAGTTAGCGGTGTGGATGCAGCTGCAATGGCGGCGCGATCGCAACTCGAAAATGCCAAAGCGACTCTCAAATCCATAGAAGCTGAACGTTTATCCAAACAAGCTGATGTCAAGCTCAACGAGTTGGACTACCAAAGGTACTCTTACCTAGCTGCGGAAGGTGCGATATCTCGCCAAACTCAGGATCAATACGCTAATAAACTAGCTACAGCTAAAGCCAGTTTGAATGCAATTGATGCCCAAATTCAAGCCCAAAAAGCTGCCATTTCTCAAGCCGAAAAAGCTGTACAGCAGGCTCAAGCAGCTACCAAACAGCAACAAGTCCAGTTGAAATACTACAAAATTACCGCCCCCTTTGCTGGGAAAGTGGGCGATATCCCCATCAAAATCGGTGATTTTGTTGATACCTCTACTCAATTGGCAACTATCACCGAAAATCAAACTCTAGAAGTCAATATTTCCGTACCAGTTCAGCAAGCAACCCGATTGCGTCCTGGAATGACATTGCAGTTAATTGACGAACGGGGTAAAAATCTTGGAAGCAGCCGCATATTTTTCATCGCTCCTAACACAGCCAACGATACTCAATCAGTCTTAGTAAAATCACTGTTTGATAATTCCCGCAAACAATTGCGAGCCGACCAATTTGTTAAAGCGAAAGTGATTTGGAACAAACGCCCAGGAGTATTAATTCCCACAACAACTGTTATCCGTTTGGGTGCAGAAACTTTTGTGTACGTAGCCGAAACCTCACCCAAAAAACAGGAGTTAGTAGCACGCCTCAAACCCGTAGAGCTAGGTAGTATCCAGGGTAATCAGTATCAAGTGCTGAAAGGGTTAACCGCAGGAGAGAAAATTATTGTTTCCGGTTTACTCAACTTAAGAGACGGCGCATCTATTATTCCTGAACCTTAGTTAAATCCAGATTTTTACCCAGAAAGCATAAGTCTATGTTTGCTAATTTTTTTATCAAGCGACCCGTATTTGCGATCGCCTGCGCTCTTGTCATGCTCATGGTAGGTATAATCAGCATTCCGCTACTACCAGTAGAGCAGTACCCAGATATCAGCCCCGTACAAATCAATGTCACCGCCAATTACATTGGTGCGAGCGCGCAAGTTGTAGAAGATACAGTCACAACAGTTTTAGAACGACAAATTAATGGTGTCGAAGGCTTAAAATATATCACCTCAACTAGCAGCAGTGACGGTACTAGCAACATCATCGTCACTTTTGACCAAGGGTATGACATTGATACTGCGGCTGCTGATGTGCAAAATCGCGTCTTGCTTGCGGAACCAAAATTGCCAGAAGTTGTCCGACAAACGGGCGTTTCTGTGACTAAGCAATCCAGTGGTATCGTCTTAGCGATGGCTTTATATAGTGAAGGCGATAAGTACGATGACACTTTTATTAGTAACTACGCCGACCTTTATGTTTTAGATCGCCTCAGACGCATTAAAGGTGTCGGTAACATTGCGACTTTTGGCGATCGCCGCTACGCGATGCGGTTGTGGCTTGACCCGACTCAACTAGCCAATCGCAAGTTGACAACTGAGGACGTAATTAACGCACTTCACCAACAAAACCTACAGTTAGGTATCGGTAGTATTGGACAGCCACCCGCACCCAATGGGCAAATGTATCAAATAGAGTTGCAAACTCAAGGGCGGTTAAAAGACGCTGACGAATTTGAAAACATGGTCATCAAAGCAGGTACAGATGGCACACTTGTTAAGCTCAAAGATGTTGGTCGTGCTGAACTTGGGGCAGAAAATTACAGTTCCTTTGCTCGCTATAGTGGTCACGTTGCTGTTGGCTATCAAATCCTGCAAATTCCTGGAAGCAATGCTTTAAAGATTGCCAATGCGGTCAAAGCGGAAATGGCGAGAATTGCAGAGGATTTCCCACCTGGTTTGCAATATGAATTTCCCTATGATTCCTCGCTGTTTGTCGAAGCATCTCGTAAGGAAGTTGTCAAGACTTTATTAGAAGCAATTGTGCTGGTTGTCATCGTCATTTTTATTTTCTTGCAAGACTGGCGCACTACCATCATTCCCGCAATTACAATTCCGGTTTCTTTAATTGGGACGTTTGCGTTTGTAAAGGTTTTTAATTTTTCACTTAACAGCTTAACTCTGTTTGGTTTAACCTTAGCTAGTGGCATGGTTGTAGATGATGCGATCGTTGTTGTTGAAGATATAACTCGCTTGATTCAAGAAAAAGGTTTAAGCCCGCGTCGCGCTGCATCCCAATCAATGCACGAACTATTTGGGGCGGTGATTGCTACATCTCTCGTACTTTTGGCTGTATTTGTTCCTGTAGGTTTTTTCCCTGGAACAACAGGACAACTATATAAACAATTTGCACTAACGATCGCATTCTCAATTGTACTTTCAACTTTTAACGCGATTACCCTCACGCCTGCTTTAGCTGCTTTGTTATTACGAAAAACACAAAAACCACGCGGTTTACCAGGCTGGATTTTTGGAGCGATTAATTGGTTGCTCGGCTGGATACAAAAAGGCTATCAACAAATTCTCAGATTGCTCATCAACTTCAAAATCGTTGTCTTATTACTGTTTGTTGCATCTTTGGTTTGGACAGGCTGGCTTTACCTGCGCGTCCCCACAGCATTTTTACCGGAAGAAGACCAAGGCTATTTTATTAATTTAATGCAGGGGCCAGATGGCACTTCACTCAATTACACCCGTGAAGTTGCGAAGCAAGCAGAAAAAGAACTTCTGAAAATCCCAGAGATTCAAGGTACTTTTGCAATGGGTGGTGTTGGTTTTAGTGGTAATACTCCTAACCGAGGCTTGATATTTGCACCGCTAAAATCTTGGGATGTCAGAAAAACAGCCGAACAAACTGCATCAGCAATTGTAAATCAAGCTAGAAGTGGACTGTCAGCAATTAAAGACGCAGCCGTGTTTGCAGTGAATCCTCCGACTATCCAAAGTTTAGGGAGTGTGGGTGGTTTTGTATTTCAATTGCAAGATAGAGGCGATCGCAATAATAGTGATATCAATAATTTAGTCAAAATCAGCCACGATTTAATCGGCAAAGCTAATCAAACCCCAGGATTGCAAGGAGTCTTCAGTACCTACACCGCTAATGCACCCCAATTACTTATCGAAGTAGACCGAGAAAAAGCCGAAGCCTTACAAGTCCCTGTCAGAGATATCTTTAGCACCTTGCAGACTTTCATTGGTTCCCGCTACGTCAACGACTTTAACGCTTTTGGTCGCACGTACCGAGTCTATGTCCAAGCAGATCAACAGTTTCGCTCTAACCCAGAAGATATTGGACTACTATATGTGCGTTCTGGACGCGGTGAGATGATTTCCCTTAGTAGTTTGGTGAAGGTTACACCAACCACCGGGCCGCAAACAATTAACCACTACAACCTATATCGCTCAATAGAAATCAACGGTGCAGCTGCTCCTGGTTTTAGTTCTGGACAAGCAATAGAAGCTATGAAAAATTTAGCCGCTACTGTTTTACCCAGAAACATCAGCTATGAATGGTCAGGTATTACTTTAGAAGAATTAGAATCTGGTGGACAAGCACCAATTATTTTTGGTCTAGGAATTTTCTTTGTGTTCTTAGTCTTAGCTGCTCAGTATAATAACTTCATTGATCCTCTGATTATTTTATTGTCAGTTCCCTTGGCGGTTTTGGGAGCATTGTTAGCCCAATCATGGCGCGGTTTATATAACGATGTTTACTGTCAAGTTGGGTTAGTGATGTTAATTGGTTTAGCGAGTAAAAATGCAATTTTAATTGTTGAATTTGCTAACCAATTACGCGAACAAGGTTTTTCAATTACCAAAGCAGCAGTGAAAGCTTCTGGCGAACGCTTACGTCCAATTCTCATGACTGCGATTTCTACTCTGCTAGGAATTTGGCCGCTTGCTGTGGCTACAGGTGCAGGTTCAGCTAGCCGTCAATCTCTTGGTACTGCTGTCTTTGGTGGAATGTTCGTTGCAACTTTCTTGAGTTTGTTTGTAGTACCTATCCTGTATATCGTGATTACCCAAATTCGCTTACTGTTTGCAGGTGTACCAAAGGTTAGGCATCAAGCAGGTAAGTTAGTAAAACAATCAGAAGTTGACGTACTTCCCTGAAAATAAGCGAGAATTCTTAGCTTGGCGTATATCCCCTGGCTTGAGCTTAGGGGTTTTCACTTTACCCCATTATTTTTAATCGAGTTGATACTTGACTCTCCATCTGACTGGAGAATCTAGGATAAAGTAGACGATTAAATTTAAGAGAAGTAATTATGCTAGTTCAAGAAAAGTCAAAACAGATTGGTGTAGTTGCTAAAGAAAGTGGAGTACCGATTAAAACCATTCGCTACTATGAGGAGCTTGGTCTACTCAAATCATCAGGCAGAACTGAGGGTGGTTTTAGATTATTTAACACTGATGTTTTAGCTCGCCTGCACTTTATTAAACGCGCCCAAAGCCTGGGGTTATCTTTAGCCGAAATCAAAGAATTTTTGAATGTTCATGATGAGGGGGAACTACCTTGTGAACATATAAAAACCAAGCTTGAGGATAAGGTACAAGCTATTGATTATCAGATTCAGCAATTACTTGTTTTGAGACAAGATTTGTCAGCGATGCTTTCTGGCTGGGAAATTCAATCTGAAACATATCATTCAACAATTTGTCCTATTATTACTTGAAGGTTAATATGGAATTTTAAATATCAGATTTTCAGGTACGTTTATTGTTTTAAATAAACGTGCTTTTGCATGAAATTCAATAAAAATTAAACATAATAATTTATTGATTTTGCCTCTTGACTCTCCAGTAAACTAGACAATTTAAACTCAATTTTATGTTGAGTAGACAATTCATAAATTCACTAATGGAGCAGAATTAATGAAGAGATTTATCAATGCGATCGCTATCACTACTACTTTGGTAATAGTTCAAGCTTGCTCATCATTACCTAAAGCTGAAGAAAAAGCAATGTCTGTTAGCACACATCAGCATGAGGAGCTTTCAATCAATGAAAGTCATCATGGAGAACATTCAACAAGTAGCACAGTTCATGGTGAGAAGAAAGCGTTGACTCAAGTAAAACTTAAAGTTTCCAGTAACATCACCCCAAATAAAAATATTTCGCTATTGATTGATGTTCAAGATTTAGAAGGAAAGGCGATCGCCAAGTTTGACAATTTCCAAGAAAAGCTCATGCACTTAATTATTGTCAGTGACGATCTTCAGTTTTTCAGCCATCTTCATCCCACATATAAAGATAATGGTCAGTTTCAAGTAGAAGCTAGTTTTCCAAAAGCAGGTGGTTACACATTCTTTAGTGACTACAAACCTGCTGGTCAGTCAGAACAAATTTCAGTATTAAAAACACAAGTTCCAGGAATCACTATTGCTGCTCCAGAAATTGACATTAAGCGTAGTAAAACTTTCAATGATACTCAAGTCAATCTCGCTCTTTCTGAACCCACTGTAAAAGCAGGTCAAGAAGTAACTTTAATGTTTAAATTACAAGATGCTACTAACAATCAACCGCTTACAGACTTGCAGCCTTACTTGGGAGAAAAAGGACATTTAGTTATCCTGCGACAGTCAAGCTCATTAACAGCAGCAGATTACATCCATGCTCACGCACTCAATAATACTCCAACTGGACAGGTTCATTTTATGACTAGCTTTCCGCAAGCAGGAAAGTATAAACTTTGGGGACAATTCAATCGCAACGGTAAAATCATTACTGCTGATTTCTGGATTAATGTGGTTTAATTTAGCTGATGTTTTCTTAGTAAAATAAGAAGGGCAGAACTTCCTACCTTCCAACTTTGGATGTACATAGTACCTATATGAATTCACCACCTAAATAGGTGGTGAATTCTTGTTTCTGGCTATCTCTAATTTAGGAGTTGACCTATGCTAACAGCTAGCGATTGTGTTAAATTCGGTTTCTCAGTTCAGACAAGTTATCCATTGATGCGATCTCTTCACTACATTTACTCCAAAATGTTGAGCTTTTTTCTGCTCTTATTTGATGCTTTATATCAATTTGCTAGTTCTAAACTAGATTTAAATCTCCAGTCAAGCAGAAGAGTAAGTGGTTAATCTGTATTATTTGGATCAAGGATAAGTCTGAATCTGAGCTAAACCAAGTGGAATTTCTTGCGTGAATCCAACTTTTTTAGCATAAACTTGGTACTGCCAAGTTGTACCAGAGCCTGATTCATACCCTTGAGTATTGACTCCTTTCATTAAAACTGAGAGCTTTGTTTCAGGAGCTATTGGTTGTGAAAAAGCTACAGTAGCTTTTTGTCCATTAATAGAAACTGTCGTAGAAATTTTCTGCCCTGATTGATTTTTAACTTCAATTCCCTTATCAATTCTTATTCCATCAGGTAGATTAATTGCGAGTTCTGCTAAAGGTTTACCTTGTACATGAACTTCAAATTTATGAGTAGCATCTGTGGCATAAGCAGTATTAGGAATGGCAGCACTTTTAAGCAGATGAGAAGCTCTAAAATCACCTGGTTTTCCACTTGCCCATACAGCAGGAACTGAAAAAGATGTCACTGCTAAAGTAAAAGCAGTCAGATAAATCAATTTTTTCATTTCGTCTCTCCTCAAAAATTACGTAAATTTTGTTCCTATTATCAGTTTCACATCCATAAATGAAATCTCCATGAAATTCCTTAATTTGTTATTAGAAAAAGATTCGATTAGTAAATACGAAACCAAGCAACACCTATAGGGATTTCTGCATCAATACCAACCTCTCTAACTGAGAAACTGTAAACAGAACCATTACCAAGATTTTGTCTTTTTATCTTGTTAAGGTCAATATCAAACTTAGTATTAGGGGCAACTGGTTCAGCAAAAGCTAGTAGTATTGTTTTACCGTTGACAGATACATTAGTATTAATTTTCTCTCCCTTTTCATCCACAACATCGATATCCTGAATGTCATTACTTATAGTTACATTGTCTGGAACTTTGATAAGTAGTTGAGTAACAGCTTTACTATTTTGGGGAACGTGCAACTGGAAAGTATGTCTAAAACTTCCCCAACGTGTAGGGAGAAATTGTGTATTTCTATCAATATGGGGAACCTTACCATTGTCTGTTCTAGGACTTGCATAGCTAGGAAAAATAATAGCTGTGCTACTCAGAGTAAACACAACAGCGTAAATCAATGATCTCTTCATATTTACCTCCAAAATAATCAAATACATCAGCTCAATTACAGAGCATTATTTATGAATTAATCTGCTCTTCATAGATACATACATCAAGCTCGGTAAAGCTATATTTAACTACCTCATTAATACCCTGATTAATGAGGAGAAGTAGCCAGTTAAGTTGTCCTTATTTAGGTGAGAATTATTGGTGATTTTTTTGCTGAACCTCTATACTAACTCTATCTACTAGCATGACAATTCATAATGAAATCAAGATGAAATTTCAGCAATTATCATTAAAATTTACAAATAAATTAATATGAAGAAACTTGAACTTCATCTCAAGGAATCTCCACATCGCTACCAACGACTTCAGTCGAAAGATGACAGGTAGAATTAGAACTAATAATTGGTTGTAGTAATGTGTTTAAGCTTATTTGCAAGTTGGTGGTGCTAGAAATAAATGGATAACACTATTAATTTTAAGAATACTATTACAACAAAAGAAGTAAATTACTGGATTTAGTTTTGAAATTGAATAATTAAGTTTTAATTTAGTGAAAAAATATAATTATTTTTTGTAGCAAGTAACTTAATTTCTCAGGAAAATAATCTATTTAATAAAATTACTTGTAAAATAACAAATCTTTTAATTAATAAGAAATCAAGCTTTTTAGTCATGGTTGAAAGTGGCACGGCTAAAAAGCTTGGTGGGGTGTAAACATGAGGAGCATGTTTCTAATTTAGATTATACAAAGTATAGATGAAATCAAGATGAAATCAAGATGAAATCAAGATATATCAATGTATTTAAGTAACAGTTACCCAAAAATCAGCAGTAATAATTTTCCCGTTTCGATTAAACTGTCCCCACATTTTATATTTTCCCGGTTTTGGAAAACTGGTGATAAAATGAACTTCATGATCTGGAGTATTTTTCATAGCATGAGCATGGATATAGTCTGCTTGTGTTAACGGTGATGATTGCTTAAGAATAACTAAATGTCCCCTTTCTCCTAAATAAGGTTTTAAATCTGTAGGTGGTTTTTTAGTTGCAGCATCCTGTAAATTAAAAATTAAATGCACCTCTTGTCCAGCTTTAATGGTGGATTGAGATAACTTGAGATTAACTTGAGTATTATCAAAAGTTTTAGTAGTAGCTAAATCAATTTTTGGTTTAGCTGGTGATTGACCTGGAACTAGTGCTTTGAGGACTGACACTTGTTCTGCTTTTCCTGCTACTTTGTAATCACTGAAAAGAGTGTAATTAGACGAATAGGGAAAATTAAATTGAACTTCAAAGCGTCCATTTCCTTTATATGCAGGATGAATATGTTGGAAAGATTGTAAATCATCACTAACGACAATTAAGTGCATTAATTCTTCTTGAAATTTGTCAAAATTAGCAATGGCTTTACCATTTTTGTCTTTTATTTCAATCGCTATAGGAACAGGAGTGTTAGGAGTTATTTTGCTGGGAAGGATAAGCTTTGCAGTAGCGTTCGCAGGTTCTAACTGGGAATGACCATGCTCATCATGGGAGTCCCCCATATTATGTCCGTCATGAGGATTATCTTTTTCTTTTGGTTTTTTAGAATTCTCCATATTATGACCAGTATGGGGATTCGCATTACTTATGCTGGTGGGATTAGTGTCTGAAATTTCCCCAGATTTAACTTGTGAAGCACAACCTTGAGTCAATGCAAGAGTTGAAGTGATAGCCAGTGCAGTCAAAAAACTTTTCATTTTGATGAAAATAGTATTTGTGTGTAAAAATGTACGGTTGAAAAGTGAGATTGCCTCGAAAACTAGAATAATCAGTGTCGAAATCAAAGCATGATAAACACTAGTTAGCGATTAAAGTTGAAACGTCCGGTTGCTTGTTCGCCTTTAATATCTGCCGTAATTTTCACTTGATACTGACCAGATGCTTTTTCATTCAGTAGACCAGTATAGTGTTTATCCTTGGCATCATAAGTAAAAGGAATCGTCTTTTGTTGACCATCAGGTAGCTGCACTTGAGCCGTTACTTTTGCATTAGGTACTGTGGCGTGGTTATCACCTGTTTGCAAATATAAATCCATGTGAGTTGCATTTGCTTCTTTTTCAGGAACAAATTCTAAATGATAGCTTCCTGTCTCTACAACTTGGCCTCCATGAGATGCACCATGTTCGCTATCTGTTTTAGTTGCTGGTGAGGCAGAAACAGATGGTGTTTGAGTAGTCGCCTTGGAAGCATCTGGACTATTTTCTGTATTAGCTGATTGATTAGCATTACTGCAAGATCCTAAAAATAGTAGTCCCACACTTCCAAGAATAATTAAGCCAGATTTAAGTGATTTCATTGGTTTATTCCTCTTTGTATATATGTTTAGACGTTTTGAGTAGCTACATGTGCATAAAAAATTTCTCGTCTTTTGCTTTACTCTCCTCCGTTTTCTTGGGAAATAAATGTTTACCAAACTTGGCATACAAAGCAGGTAAAACAACCAAAGTTATCGCAGTTGATGTAAACAAACCACCAAAAACAACAATAGAAAGTGGTTGCAAAAGTTCTTGTCCTGGGCCACCTTGTAGTACCATTGGTGCTAGACCTAATGCAGAAGTCAAAGCTGTCATTAAAATCGCATTAAGTCGTTCCATTGAACCTTTAACAATAATTTCTTTTAACGGCATTCCTTCGGCAAATTTACTGTTATAGTTATCCACTAATAACAAACCATTGCGAGTTGCTACCCCAAACAAGGAAACAAATCCAACCAAAGACGCAACAGAAATCACGCCTCCAGTTAACGCTACTGCGATTACACCTCCTACCAAACCAATTGGTAAATTAATCATAATCATGATGGTAGAAGGTACAGATTTCACTGAAATATACATGAGAACTGTAATTGCCACAAATGCGATCGCACTGAACACCAGAATATTTTGGGTAGCGCGTTCTTCGGCTTCAAATTGACCTGCGTATTGGATAAAATAACCCGCAGGCACTTGGACATTGCTTTTGACTTTGGCTTCAATCTCATTGACAATCGAGCGTAAATCCCTACCTTTAGCATTAGCTGAAACTACAATCAAACGGGAAACATTTTCACGATTAATTGTATTAGGCCCAGTACCATTGTCAATTATTGCCACATTACCTAAAGGAATTTTCTGTCCATTAGGGGTATCAATTAATAAATCCCGAATGGTGGACAAATCTTGTCGTGCTTCCGGCTTTAACCACACTAAAAGGTCAAAGGATTGTTGATTTTCTAAAACTTGAGAAACGACTTGTCCGTTGAGTGCGGTTTCAATAATGCTAGAAATTTCTCCGACTGATAAACCGTAGCGACTAGCAGCATCTCGATCAAATTTAATTTGAATTTGTGGTATGGGGATTTGTGGTTCTAGCAATAAATCTACAACACCATCAATGGTTTTCATCTGTGCTTCTACTTGTTCGCCGATTTGGCGGAGTTGTGCTAAGTCTGAACCAAAAATTTTGACTGCGATCGCACTTCTTACCCCAGACAAAACTTCATCCATACGGTGGGAGATGAATCCGCCCACATTTGGTGCTGCTCCCGGTATCTTATCAAACTCTTGCCGCAGCTTTTCTAAAGTCTTCGTGCGGTCTTTCATCCCCTCGTCACTAAGTTCAATATCAACGTGTGCAATATTCACACCTGCCGCATCGGCATCTCCCTCAGCACGTCCGGCTCGTGTTTGAATAAATTTAAAGCGTTTGTCATCTTTAAGCGCATCTTCTACTACATAACCGGCTTTTGTTGTCGCTTCTAAAGACACACCAGGATATAAAGTTAAAGTATTTACCATCGTTTGCTCTTGGAACTCTGGTAAAAAAGCTCTACCGAATGAAGGAATAACTGCGATCGCTGCTACGGTTAAAGCCAATGCAACACCAATGATTGGTAAAGAATTCCGAAAAGAAAAGTTGAGACAGTAGCTATAAATTGTCTTACATAATCTCGCCAACCAAGGCTCTCTTTTTGCCACTTTGACATTAGGTAGTAAAATCGCACACAAAGCAGGGGAGACTAACAGCGATTCTAAACTAGAAATAACAACTATTACTAAATAAGAGATTCCCATTGGTGTAAAAATTCTTCCTTCTACACCTGGCAGAGTAAAAATTGGTGAAAAAACAATAATGCCAATAACAGTTGCACCAATCAATGATTCTCGTACTTCTTTTGAACCTTCAAAAATAATTTCTAACGGTGGTAATGGATTGTCAGAAATTTTATTTTCTCGCAATCTTCTATAAGTATTTTCTCCATAAACAATAGCATCATCAATTGCCGTACCAATCGCTACTGCCAAACCTCCTAACGTCATGGTATTCAGTCCTATTCCCAACCAAGAAAGGGCTAGCAATCCAAACAGTAAAGTTAAGAAAAAATCTAGTAAGCATACTGCCAGAGTCCGCCAATTCATTAAAAAGGGAATAAGAATTATTGCCGCAATGATGCTACCTTGAATTAATGATGAACTAACATTTTGAACCGAGGAATCAATATACCTATCTTGGCGAAATGTCGTGGTGATTTTAATCTCTGGTGGTAAACCAGCTTGAATTTCTTTCATTGCCGCTTCTATCGCACGGGAAACAGTGGGAGTATCTGCAAGCGGCTGTTTGTTAACCATTAAAATAATTGCTGGTTTACCATCAAAACTACCATCACCCCGTTTAATCGCACCACCAATTTTCACATCTGCTACATCTTGTAGCCTCACCGGTACTCCGTTACGTGCAGTAATAGTTGATTTTTGCAAATCTGCAATTGATTCAATGCGTCCGATACCTCGAATTAATGTTTCTTTATCTGGTGTGATTAAATAACCGCCTGGTGCATTACCGTTAGCGGCTTTTGTAGCATTAGTAACTTGCTCTAAAGAAATATTAAAGGCTGCTAATTTTGCTGGGTCAACTAAAACTTGATATTGACGAGCATCACCACCAAAAACTACTACTTGGCTCACACCTGGAACAGCTAAAAGACGATTTGTGACTTGCCAATCAACAATTCGTCTAGCTCCCATCAAGTCAATTTTGGATTGAGAATTATTTTCTGATTCGACTGTAAAAGCGTATTGAACAACTAAACCAACAGGTGAAGTAGTAGGAGAAATTTGCGGCGTTTCTACTCCTGGGGGAAGTTTGCTGGCTGCTTGTTGCAGTCGTTCAGTCACTAGCTGACGTGCTTGATAAATTTCTGTCCCCCAGTTAAAGATTACCCTCACGGCTGAAATTCCTGCTGCTGAGGATGAACGGACTGCGGTTACTCCTGGTGTACCATTAATTGCACTCTCAATTGGTAAAGTTACTAAAGATTCAACTTCTTCCGGCGCGAGTCCCGGTGCTTCGGTTTGAATTTCTACTTGGGGCGGTGCAAAGGGTGGTAGCACATCTAATGGCATTTGGGGAATGACGTAGAATGTCCACAATGCAGCGATCGCTGTAGCTAAGACAACGAGCCAACGTCGGTCAATCACCCACCTGACGATGTTATTGAGCATTTTAAGTTATTAAATATTATTGTCTGGTTGATCAAAGACAGCAGCAGAATTTGATGTGGTTGGTTTTTTATGGTTATCAATATGAGTTTCAGTTTCATAAGTAAAGCCATCATATTCGGGATGACCAACTGATACAAAACGCTGACGTATGCGACGACTTGACCAAAGACTACCTGCGGCAAAAGCAGCAACACCAACAAGTGTTATTCCTCCTATTCCCAATAACCACAAAGGTATAGGTAAGTTTGTTTTTGCTTGGGTTAATTCTGTGTTGGTATGTGTTTCATTTTTGTCTCCGGTTGCAGATTTGCTACCACCCCGCAATGATTGGGCGTAAAGTTGTGGTGCGCGTTGAGTAACAATCATATCTCCCTCAAACAAACCACTTTTGACCGCAACCATATCTCCAGAAGTTTGTCCTAAAGTTACTTCAGTGAACTGAAAAGCATTACCATTTTGCAAATAGACAAGTTTTTTACCATTTGCGTCAACCACTGCTGAGGTAGGAATAGCTAAAGTAGCAGAGGAAGTTTGGTTTGTCAAAACTTCCAGTTGAGCAAACATTCCGGGTTTGAGTTGACCGCTTGAGTTATTCACCTGGGCTTGTACTGGTACAACTCGTGTTTCTCCTTCTACCGATGTCCCAATGCGAGAAATTCGTCCTGAAAAGGTTCGTTCTGGTAGACTTGCAACTTTTAAAATAATTCTTTGACCAGTTCTGATGTTGCTGAAATCTTTTTCATAAATATTAGCTGTAGCAAATACCTGAGTGTCGTTGACAATCGTCATCAATTTACCACCAGCATCTTCAAAGGTTTGACCAATAGTGACTTCTCGATCTGCAACCTTACCAGAGATGGGAGCAGTGATTGTGACTAATCCCTTAGCATTAGCAAACGTTCCTACTTGAGCAAGTCGGGTTTGATAAATATTATTACTGCGACTAATATTTGACTTTGCTAGTCCAACTGCTGCTTGAGCGCGTTTGAGTTGATTTTCTGCTTCAATAACTTCTCTACGGCTTTTGGCTTTGGTAAGTTCGGCTTTTGCTTGTGCTAACTGCGTTTGGGATTCTAAAGCATTGCGTCGAGGTAAAGCACCATCATCAGCCAACTGCTTATCTTTGTTGTATTTTTCTTGAGCAAATTCAACTTGACTCTGTGCTTGGGCGATTTCCGCGTCAGCTATTTGTTGGTATTTTTGGTAATTCTGTTGAGCCAGTCTTAAGTCTGCTTGGGACTGCTGTAAATCAGCTTGAGCTTGTGCTAATTTTTCCTGAGATTCCACGCGCAATGTTACTAAGTCTGGGCTAGTGACAACAGCAACAGGTTGACCTTTTGTTACTGATGCACCAGGTTCTACCAATAATTCCACCACTTTCGCCCCGGCAATGGGGGTAGTTACTTCCACTTTTTGGCTGGGTAGAGTTTCGATTTGTCCAGTAGTTTTAATACCGATGGCTAACTGCTGACGTTTGACTGGCTCGACTTTAATTCCTAAGCGTTTGGCTGTGTCGGCATCAACCTGGATAGAATTACTAGTTTGAGTAGCTTCACTTCCTCCTTGAAATTCGTTTCCATGTCCAGCATGAGCCAGAACAATTGTGGGACTTACTAATAACAGTAGGCTGAGGAATGTGCTAGAAACACAAAAAATCGTTATGGGTGTTTGAGAACGCTCTGAGTTAGACATTGCGCTTGTTAGGTTTGTGAGTATGAAGCATCAGGACTTGGGAACGGTTAAAAGTGCTTTTAGGTTTAAGAAATACACTCTGATCACTAGTGTTTCATGTAGAGATGAAATTAGGATGAAATCACGTTGCTCCCTTCCAAACTTAGAGGAGTTTCATCAAAATCTCCCAAGAAACTCTCACCTACCCTAACAAGGTTACTTTGCACAATTAACAAATACCTTATACAGCCATATTGCTTTTGACAATTGGTGATGGGTAGCTTACTCAAAATACCCCTCTTCTGTCACTTTCCGAATTAAGCAAGTAGTAAATGAACTTCCAATGCTAAGGAGAGTCCCGGTCGTTCTGCTTTTGCACCGCTTGTCCGGTCGGAGTAAATTTTCTCGCAACCAGCAAGCTGCAAAGCATCCATTTGCAGGTTCAGATTTTGGTCATCTGTTGAAATTCGGGCATAGCCTATCAACATACTTTGAACCACAACAAGTAAATAAACTCGTTACCTAACAGCATATTTTGCCTTTGATATAATTACCGAGTTTCTTTACTAAACTTGATTCCGGTTTTGGTTCTGCTTGATGGTAATAATAGGGGTAAAAAAAACGGTCGTTTCTTTTACCTTATATAGTTGCAATTAATCCTGGCTGAAGCTCAAATAGTTTTGTTGATAAGTTGGAGCCTTTTTTGAGTAAACTGCTAAACAACGATTTAACAGGACTTTCGGTCAGTTGCAATTAATTCTGGCTGAAGTGTATTTATAGTTGCATTTAATCCTGGTTTGAAAATCCCTTGATTGCAGGTTTGACTGATTAGTATTGCAGGTCGCTACATCTACATCTACAGCTACTTTTATATAAAACTTTAACTCTTGTAACATCTGCTTTATTTGTTCTGGTGTGGCACGAACTCTGATAATCTCTATCAACTAAATCATTCCTTGTAAAATATTAATTATGCCATTTTTATTACTATAAAATAACAGCATTTATAAAGATGATAATAGTTTCACTATCACCCTGGAAAATTCCCAAGTTCATGCTAATACTGTTTACCAATTCAATTTTAACAGTAAAGATGAAATTGCAGATTTATGGGAGAAAGTTTCCCCTAAGAAAATCCTGCACAGTGTCCTCAATAAAGTTTTCCCCTAAGAAAATTTTGGAGAGTGCAGTCTCAAAGGCGATAGCTGCGCTGTACTAAGTAAGTACGCGAACTTGCAACTCAATTTTGTGCGCCATGGCGCACATTTCTCCTCAAAACCTCGGCAACACAGTCCCCGTTCCCGCATCCTTCTTAGAACGAACATAGGTTTTAGTAGTATCGCTCTTACTATGCCCCAACTGGTCTTGCACCTCAAACAGTGATTTACTATCCACCGCCCGCGACGCGTGAGAATGGCGTAACCAGTGGCAAGAAAACTTCACCTTCGCCACCTCAGATATATCCTGAATCAACCTTTTAATCGCCCGGTCACTCAATGGCAAACCCCGCTTTTTCGGGTCAGGTGACAGATTCGGAAACACTGGCATCTTCTCACCTGCCATCCCCCGGTACTTCTTAAAGATCAGCGAAGTCTGGTGGTCCAAACCAATCTCCCGGTACTTCCCCCCCTTCCCCCGAAACTTAATTGTGTAATATCCCCTATACCTATCTGACGGTATCGGGTCTGGCTGCCATTTAAAGTTGTGCCAATATAAACCCGGATAATCTTCCTTCGGCTGACCCGGTTTATCACCAGGAACCGTCACCCGACCAACCTCACCCACCCGCATCCCACTATAAAAAAGCAAAGAAAAAACCAGCCAGTACTGCTCCCCCAACCGTTGGGCAACATCAGCCAACTGCGCCATCTCCCAATCTTCTAAATAACGCTCTGCCTTCGGTAAGTCACTGAAATTATCGTAATTTATGGTACTTGCGATATTCCGTAAAAAATAGCCAACATTCTCCCCATGACCATAACTCCAAAGCGATCGCAACATTAGTACCTGGTTAGATTTAGTATAAGGGGAAACCTCACCCCAACTAGCAATAAATTCCAGTAACTTTGGTGGCTGAACCAGCCGTAAATCCCGTACACCTTGTTTTTCCAACCAAGCGAGTAATTTTTGACCAAAGCGATAGTATTTTCGCTTAGTTTGCTCACGGTTCTGTGACCCTGCCCAAGCCAAAATCAACTCCTCATCATTTGCTACAGCAGGTGTGCGGTAATAATATTGACGAATCACCTCCTCTACTAATTCGGCGGTAACAGATGCTGAAGTATCACGAGATACAACTTTACTGGAGGAGGGAGGGAGAATTTCTACCGGGCTAACCTCAACATTAGTGATATCCATCTGGGAAATAACCATCACATGACAACTAACATCTAGCTTCCTGGAAGGGAGCTTTCAGGAAGCTTTTATTTTATTCTATCCTTCCGTGAATGTGCAGGGAACTTCATGTCTAAGAAAGCGTTCGCTCGTTGGGAATATTTGGTTAACGCACCAGATGGCTTTTGGTGCGTGTGGTTACGGTGAGCGCAGTGATTGCTCCCGTTGGTTTACGCCCGCAGTGCGATGGCGCGAAGCGCACTCTTTATTTCAATTGTTCTATAATTGCAAGTAAATCAGAGAAAGATAACGATGGCAGCTAAAGATAGATTTCATGCTGTGGTTAGAATTGAAGAAGGAAAAGGAGCAGTGGCAGATAACCGATGATCCCCTGCGACTGGAAGTAGGCGGAACAAAGTTTGAAATTGATTTAGGTGCCCAGCAACTATTAGCAGCAGAGCGAGACCAAGAAAAAATTGCAGTTGAGATTAAAACCTTCTTGAGTGATTCACCACTGACCGATTACCATGCTGCGTTAGGACAGTTTTTGAATTATCGGCTGGCCTTAGAAATCAGTGATCCAACTCGCATTCTCTATTTAGCTGTGCCTGTGGTTACTTATGAAACTTTTTTTAAACGGGAATTTGCACAAATCTCATGTTTAATGATATCAAATTAAACAAATTATTTATGACCCGATTCAAGAGGTAATTGTACAATGGATACCATAGAGTCTTATCGCCATATAATTCAGTCGTTGTTGACAGATTATGCTGCTATCCCCATCGCCAATGGGTCGATAGATTGCTACACTGTTTTTGATCCGAAACAAGACCATTACCAGGTCATGAATGTGGGATGGGATGGCCATCGGCGGGTATATGGTTGTGTTTTACATTTGGATATTAAGCAGGGAAAGATTTGGATTGAGCAAAATATGACGGAAATGAGAGTAGCCCAAGAACTTGTGGATCTGGGGGTGGCAAAGGAAGATATTGTGTTAGGGTTTCAAGCTCCGGAAATGCGGCAATATACGGATTATGCAGTTATATAATTTAAGAGAAGGGATTGCGATAAATTTTAGTGTGGAAGGTAACAGTATTGTGATTACACCACAAAAAAGAAAAAAATATACGCTTGATGAGTTGCTCTTGGGTATGACTCCTGATAAATTTCATCCTGAATTTGAAACTGGAAACGCTGTGGGGAGTGAGGATTGGTAGTTAATTCTTATTTTCCGAATAGAGGAGATATTGTCAAATTAGAATTTGGGAACACACAGCGATTTAGGCATTGAGCCGAGATCCTTGCTCAAACGGAAATAGAAGCTGAAAAAGCTTATCGTATATAGTTTTCAGATTTTCTGTCGTTCCCGTTTTAAGTAAACACGAAGAATGATACAAGCAGACATATTTTAGTACATAGTTACTAATCAATACAATTGAAACTCAAATACCAACTTATGAGTCAAAGTAGGTAATACCAGACAAAACAACATTGATTTTTCAGGGGGTCTGGTTATGAATACAAAGACACTCCAACAATCAAAAGTTGGTAAAATTGAAAATTCACCGATTCAATCACCCAACTCTCGTAAGTATGCCGCAGTCAGAACACGAGAATACCTACTAGTTTCAGAAATTGAGGCCATGCGAGATGCACTCAAGAAAGCTGGTGGTTGCCATACCCATCGAGATTCAACACTAATCCTGTTAATTTACCGTCACGGATTGCGAGTTGCGGAAGCTGCTGCACTACGATGGGAGCAAATAGATTGGAGTGGAGGTAATCTCCACGTTAAGCGGGTAAAGACCGGAACTCCCTCTACACAACCACTATATGGTGATGAGATTCGGGCGCTCCGCAAGCTCCAACGCTATGCCTACGGCACACTACGTGTAGCAAGATCCCGTAGGATACGCTATCAGAAAAGAAGATAAAATACTGTGCGGTTCACGAGTGAGGGATCAACCTAAACCTAGTTTGGGTAGCCCTCAATTTTTTTATGCTAATTTTAACTTAGATGACCTTAATAGATCGTACAGCTTACCCAAGATTTAAACAATATCCCTCTGCTAAAGAACTAGCTGAACTTTATACACCAACGGTTGAAGAAATTAAATTTGTTAAGTCTCGTGTTCGTAGCCATGAAGCTTTACTTTGCTTCATGGTAATGTTGAAATCTTTTCAAAGACTGGGATATTTTCCTCCTCTAGAAAATGTACCTGTTGCTATTATTAAACATCTTCAATCATCTTTAGAATTACGTGAATGGGGAAAAGCTATTCCCTCCGAGCGCCAAAGTTGGAGTATATCTCTAATGCTAAGATGCGTTCTGAGATTACAGCAATTACAAATATTGTAGAAAAGTATCATCATTTCTTGGATTGGGTGTTTTTTGGTAAGGATGGCGTTATTACTGAAAACGACCCGATTGAGCAGGAAAAGCGGTTGAAGTACCTCGATTTGGTTGCTAGTGCTGTGATTTTACAGAATACTGTGGATATGTCGTTGGCAATTCAGACTTTAACGGCACAAGGATATCCAGTCAATCATCGCTTTGTAGCTGCTTTGAGTCCCTATCTCACTAGACATATCAAGCGGTATGGCGATTATGTGGTGAATCTGCAAAATATTCCTCAACCTTTTGAGGCTGCTATTCCTCTGCCTTCTGAAATCTTTGAAACCTAGAATTGACAAGGCTTTTCAGCTTCTATTTCCGTTTGAGCAAGGATCTCGGCTCAATGCCGATATGAATTGGCAAGCAGCCCCAGAAGAATCAGTCGCACAGATGGAAGAAAAATCACCACAAGCAGAGGAAATCGCAGAAATAGAGAAGAAGATTTGTGGGGAGCATCCCAGTTTTTTGCAAAGAGGAGAAAAATCAGTCAGGACAGGTGAGACGAGTGTATTTACGTACAGATGAGTTCAAAACAAAAGCAAGGACTTCAACTTTTAAGAAACACGAGCCAAAACCCTGATCATTACGAAATTTTGAGATTTCGAGTGTTTATTTCATTCATAGCGGGTGGTATGTCGCCCGTGGAAATGCTTCCAACCCATTAGGAACGCAAATTTAACAACTTGCAATTCTGATTTAACCTGGAATCCCTCTTCCATCACTTTCAGAAAGTAAAAATCTGATAGCCGTGCCATTAGCCATACCCTTTATTTAACAAGGTTTTTGGTGATTTATTACTGTTTCAAAATGTTCTCCATATTTTGTTATTAATAAAATATTCAAACCTTTATCACATCTATATTTCAAAATTAGGAAATCATTTTTGTGATTCCCAGTTTAATGAAAGAGGGTTATAACAAATATTGCTAATTACTCGAAATCTGTAAGGTAAATTTAGAAAAAAAGTGAGAGATGTTTACTAAGCTTACCAAAGTGATGAGTGAGTATTAGCTTTTATCAACAAATAAAATTGACCACAAAATTATGGGTTACCAAAAATAAGAGTTTGAGCATAAAAACTTGGAAAACTTGAGGTAAAATGTTAGAGAATCATCAAATAGTAATTACTTATGATATGGCAACCAATAGAAGATATATTATCAAGTTGGCAAAATTTAGCTAGTTCTGAGTTACGTCCTTTGGTTACTGTTTGGAATGAACAGGCAGAGCGGCTGCGCGCATCTGGTGAATTTAAAGTTTTTATGGAAAGACTACGCCGGGAAATAGCCATTGAAACGGGAATTATTGAGCGGTTATACAATATAGATAGAGGAATAACTCGCCTTTTAATTGAACAAGGAATTAACGAATCACTAATTCCTCATGGAGCGACAGATCGTCCGGTAAAACAAGTAGTATCTTTAATCAGGGATCAAGAAACTGCTATTGAAGGACTGTTTGATTTTGTCGGTGGACAAAGGAATTTATCAACCTCTTATATAAAACAGCTACATCAGGTTCTTACCCAAAACCAAGATAATACAGAGGCTTTAGTTCCGTCAACAGGGGAAATTATTCGTGTTTCTCTGATTAGCGGTGACTGGAAGCGTCAACCGAACAATCCTATCAGACCAGATGGTATTATTCATGAATATTGCCCTCCAGAACAAGTAGCATCGGAAATGGATAGGTTGATTGAATTGCATCATCAACATCGAAATCAACAAATTCCCCCTGAAGTTGAATCGGCTTGGTTGCATCATAGATTTACACAGATTCATCCATTTCAGGATGGAAATGGCCGAGTTGCTCGATGTATTGCCAGTTTAGTTTTTATTCAAGCTGGTTGGTTTCCCCTAGTTCTAACTCGTGATGACCGAGCGGATTACATTGCCGCTTTAGAGCAGGCAGATCAGGGGGATTTATCAAAATTAATTAATTTGTTTGCCAAGAGCCAAAAGCAAGCTTTCCTCCGCAGTCTTGGTTTATCAGAACAGGTGTTGTCAGAGGCACGACGGACTCAGGTTATTATTGCTTCTATTGCTGAAAAGCTTAAGCAAAATCAATCAGCATCTATTCCAGAGCGCAGTCAAAAAGTTGAAGATTTTGCTTCAAAGTTATTTGAAATAGCCTCTAATCGCGCACAAGATGTTGCCAATGAAATCAAGCTATCTGTACAAAATATAGTGGATGATGCAGATGTTTTTATAATTAGTGCGCCTGCTGGTGATACTCGTTCATATTACCACCGTTACCAAATTGTGGAAACTGCTAAACAGTTAGGATATTTTGCTAATCTTCGTAGTTATCATGCCTGGATACAGTTGGTTATTAATATAGGAATATCAACGACAATTTTGTTTTCCTTTCATGTTCTTGGACATGAATATCGGGGATTGCTAGTATGTTCAGCCTGTGCCTACCATAGAGATAATACAGAGGATGGTGAACGCAATATTAGTGATATTCAAACACTAACGGATTCTCCATTTCAGTTCTCTTATGCTGATGAAGATGATAACTTAACAGAACGGTTTAAGTTGTGGTTGGAAGATGTAATCCTGACGGGTTTGGAATATTGGAACAAGAGTTTGTGAATGCGATGCCTATCTTAATTGTTCCTAATCTGAGGTACTTTGAGTTGGTATTCAAATAGTATTCGTAATATAAATTTAGATTTTGTTATAAAAATTTACTTTAATCTAGCCCGGTTTTCCAGTCATTCTCAATAATTAAGATTTATTGAGAATATAGTCTCTCTACCTACAAGCCTCTAACCCTTTTGAAGACTCATTTCTAGCGAATTTTCTTACATCGAACTCAGGTGTTATCGGAGGTTTCAATTGCATTTTGTGATCCATGGATCACATTTGTTGATCCAGGAATACTTGGGGATTGTGGTCTTCGGTGCTATTTTTATGGTGTAGCTGACAAGTAGCCTTGGCGATACTTCTTTTTCTTCAAGGAAGCTGCTTCTTTTCTTGACCATTGCTTAACAGGAGTCAGTTGTGGAACATCTGTAAATTGGTAACTCAATGATTCATTTCTACTCAACTTTGCTACCACATTGCCAATAAAGCGACAACAGCGTTCTGGCTGACTAACTACTTGTTCCTCTGCAAACCTAATTATCACCCATCCAGCATCCACAAAACACTTATTCCTATAATCATCATCGCCAATAAAATGTGTTGGTTCTCCTGTAGAAAAACAATGGCTTTCATCCACTTCAATATCAAGATATAGCTCAATAGTTGGCTCTACAATTACAAAATCTGCGGTATAAGGGCGGTCATGACCATTTGGTAGCATTTCTTGTTGGGAATGCACCCAATCACCAAAATAATATTTTAGCACTTGTCCAAACCGTTTTTCAGAAACACCCACAGTCACACTACCACCACCATTTGGTTTAATAGAAGGAGAACGATTTTTAGTATCAGCGAAGGTGGGAATTAAAATAATAGGATAAACTGGAACTGATTTAGTCACCATTGTTGCGTATAAGTAACAACACTACCAATACCTTTTGATTAAGGGGAAAAAGTTATAATTCCTTTACCCAGACGACAAAGTAAATTGTGGATTAATCAGAAAAGTATTGGTTATACTCCTATTTTAAAGACAATCCTCTTACTCTAAATCTGTAACTTAATCTATTTTTATTTACATTCTGCATCTATCATTTGATAGAAAGAAATTACGTAGTTTAATCCTAGATAAAACCTCAAATTATCATTAGAATTTGGATATACGAATCAGATTTGAATCTTGTTATGTACGTTAAAACTTTCATCAATGTCAGCCAAAGTTTTGGCTAATCTGGATTTTCAAAGATTCAATAATCATACAGAATTAGTATAAATCTAGTACAGCACAAGTGAACCCACCATTATAATTGTTAAAAACTTTGTAGTTTAGAACCGTATTTCAGATATCTGAAAAGCTCAATGCCGTATTCATTTTGATTTTCGCACTGCGGTACTAATCCTATAAAAAGCTTCTGGATATAATAATATGGCATCCTTATTCTTAGCAAAACTGACTAACTTCATCACCACAGGAGAGCCTGTGATTATTTGTGAATCTCCTGTACAAGAAAGATATCGAATGCTCCGCTCTCTTTGCCAATATTGCTCAAAAATAGGCATTAAGTGCTATCTATGGAATTTGGGACAAGAAATAATTAAGGAAGTTGAATGCGTAAATAATATAGATTTAAGTTTCAAAGATTTTTATGGCTATACTCTAAATCCGACACAAGAGCTTAAAGACCACTTTAGAATTTTGAAATTTTGGGAATGTTTTCAGGAAGAAGGTGTATTAATTATCGAGAGTATCTACCCTTGGATTAGTGCTAATGTAGCCCAAGAAACACAGTTTTTCTTGATATCTGAATGGGTGAAATCAAAGTTGCTCAATCTTTCCTTCTCCCAATCTGCTGTTGGTAAAATCAAATGTGCTATTCTTTTAGGTTCTCAAGCTAACTTACACCCAGAACTTGCTGCTCAAATTCCTGTAGTCACTCAAGAATTACCTGATATCTCAGAAATTACTGCAAGTCTTAATGAGGAAGCAGAGGGAATTTTACCATCCAATTTGAGCGAAATTGACAAAATTACAATTATCCGTAGTGGGATTGGATTATACATTTCCGATTTAATAAAAGGGCTAAAATCAATTCATTCTCATGATAAAAGTGCAGAAACAATAGCTAAACAACTACTCCAATATAAAATCAATTTGCTTAACAGACTTTATGGAATTGAGTTTATTCCTACTCCCCAAGTTCCCTTGGGAGGATTAGATTTGATGCAGGAGGCTTTTAAGAAATTCAAAAGATTATTTAGTCCCCTTGCCAAAGCCTATAAACTCAGAGTTCCTAAAGGTATAATGCTGGTAGGTCCCCCAGGTACGGGTAAATCACATTCTGCTAAAGTATGCTCTCAAATTTTAGGTGTTCCTTTGATTTTAGTAGATTGGGGTAATTTGAGAAGCTATGGTAATGAAGCAGAAAGAAGACTGAAACAGTTACTAAATTTAGTAGACTGTTTGAATGAAGTTGTTATTTATTTTGATGACTTTGATAAGGGATTTGCTGGAGATGATGATATAGCTAGAAGGTTAGCAGGACAGTTACTCACTTGGATGCAAGAACGTACCAGTGATGTAATTGTAATCGCCAGTGTCAACCGCTTGGAATGGCTACCACCAGAATTAACTAGGGCAGGCAGATTCGACTACATTTATAAAGTAGACTTGCCTAATTATGGAGAAAGACACAGTATTTTTAAACTTCACTGTGCTAGATTTGATGATAGATTTAGTGGTGATGTTTCTGGTAAAATTGACCCTTACAGTCAAGAGGAATGGCGACGACTATTGAAAGAAACTAATCGCTGTGTAGGTGCAGAAATTCAAACTATTGTGGAGAGGGCTGCGGCTACTACTTTCTGTCAAATGTTTCCCGATGATGTACCTGTGCCTACCAATAGTAAACTACCAGCATTGGAGATTTCAGTGGCGACGTTGTTAGCAGAACGTCAGCAAATTAATCCGTTAGCTATTAGAGAAGCAGATAAGGTAGAAAGTATGAGGAACAAAGCAGAACTTCAGGGGTTGCCATCTTCGACCATAGATTCATCGGAGTATGCAATTGGTAATATAGATATATTTGGTGGTTGAAGTTATTAATAAGGAAATAAATTACTAATGAAGCCCGCTCCTGAATTTCCTATCATTTTTGTTACTGAAGCAGATTATGAGCTTTCCAGTAACGAGATGATGGGCAGCAAGTATAAATTTTGGTTTGAGCATGAACAACTTGGGCGTTGCCTATATAAGCAAGCGCGACCAAATTTAGGAGAAGATTGGGCAGAGAAAGTAGCATCTGAGTTGTCTGAGCTTTTAGGATTACCCCATGCTACTTATGATCTGGCAGAAACTTGGGAAGGGAATTGGGGTGTAGTTTCACCGTACTTTTTACCAGGAGGAGGGACACTTGTTCATGGCAACGAAATTCTCACGCCAATTGTGCCAAATTACCCTACCTTCGTTACCTATGGCGCATCACAACATACAATAGATATTGTCCTGCAAGTTATCGCAGCAGATTATGTGGGCTTGCCAATAGCTTGGACACCACCGAGCGGTATCCAAACAGCAGTAGAAGTGTTTGTTGGGTACCTGTTGTTAGATGCCTGGATTGGTAACGGAGACCGGCATCATGAAAACTGGGCTTTTGTGCGAAATAAGGTGGCATCTACAGAAACTGTACACTTAGCACCTACCTATGACCATGCTTCGTGTTTGGGACGTGACCTCCCTGACGGACAGAGACAGAAACGCTCAATCGAGGCGTATGCAAATAAATGTTATTCTGCTTTTTATAACAGTGTTGAAGACAAAAAGCCCCTTAAAACTTTTGATGTATTTCACCGAGTTGCTCATCGTTATCCCCAAGCAGCCAATGTATGGCTGGAGCGGCTTGAAAGCATCTCAAGAGCAAATACCCTATTAATTTTTAGTCGTATTCAGCGTAAGCGCATCTCAACTATTGCCGTTGAGTTTGCACAGAATATTCTGGAATTCAACCAACACAAGCTGCTTAAATTAAGGGAATTACTTCAGTGAAGACACCTCAAACATTATTTTTAGCTTGGCAAGACTCTAATAGTCGCTCTTGGTTTCCGATTGGTAGGTTAACCTTTGATGGTACAAGGTACAAGTTTGTCTACACCCAAGGCGTAAAAGCGGCAGAACGGATGTGCAGTTTTACACCTTTATCTTCCTTTCCGCACTTGAATGAAGAATATACATCAACCCAATTATTTCCTATTTTCTCTAATCGGTTGTTGCCTCGTTCCCGTCCTGATTATGCAAGTTTCCGGCAATGGCTGAATATTCCAGAACATGAAGATGATCCAATTGCAGTACTAGCCCGTAGTGGTGGACAACGAGAAACAGACACACTCACCGTCTTTCCCTGCCCAGAGCCAGATGCAGCAGGACAATATCAGCTGCACTTTTTTGTACATGGGCTGCGACACCTGCCACAATGTGCAATTGAGCGGATTAATCGCTTGGAACCTGGAGAAAAATTATGGTTAGCTCATGAATTTCAAAACTCCTACGATTCCCAAGCATTAACTCTTCATAGTGAGGATCACCACATCGTAGGCTATTGCCCACGTTACTTAAGAAATGAAGTTTTTGAACTTCTTGAACGCGACCCCAGTTCAGTAATACTGAAAGTAGAACGTGTAAATTTACCACCGACACCGCTCCAATTTCGGCTACTGTGTCAGATAACTGCTTTGTGTAAAGACGACTTTCGGTCGTTTTCTAATCCAGAGTATCAGCCGCTCAATCAGGAAGACTTAATGGCAGCAGTTTAATTTATAGCAGTTGCTAAAATGCTTAAGAAATCGTATTTTGATTTAAAGGGAACAGAAAAATGCCCTAACAATTGCGGCGACTGCTATAACTATTGACAGTTAAGCCTATGCTCATGACTTTATTCATCAGGCTAGATTATGTGTTATTTGAATTTCAATCTAAGTATACAAGTACTGTAATTCTACTTTTATTGCTTTCGAGTTACAACTTTGTGATGACTGGACTCAGCATAATTTGAGTAAACAATGTCCACTGCACCAAACCCGACTTCCCAACAAATTAATGCTTCTGTTCCCCAAGAAACTATTACGGGAGTAGTAGAACGGCTAACTTTTTACTCAGAAGAGTCCGGTTACACAGTGGCACGCTTAACTCGCTCTAGTATCAAAGATTTAACAACTATTGTCGGCAGTTTTGCCAATATTCAGCCAGGACAAACACTACAACTAACGGGTTTCTGGCGTGACCATCCCCAATATGGATCACAATTTCAAGTTATCAATTATAAAGAAACTAAACCAGCTACACTTACGGGTATTGAAAAATATTTGGGCAGTGGATTAATTAAAGGTGTGGGTCCCGTCACAGCAAAACGGATTGTTGCCCATTTTGGAACGGAAACACTAGAAATCATTGAAAATCAAATTGACCGTTTAATCGAAGTGAATGGCATAGCAAAAAAACGGATCAAGTTGATAAAAAACGCCTGGGAGACTCAAAAAGCTATCAAAGAAGTGATGGTGTTTTTGCAAGGACATGGCGTTTCTACTATCTATGCAGTCAAAATTTATAAACAGTATGGGGATAAAGCGATCGCTACGGTTAATCATAATCCATACCAATTAGCGACTGATATCTACGGTATAGGATTTCTCACTGCTGACAAAATTGCGAGAAATCTGGGAGTTGCACCGGATTCTCAGTTTAGATATTGTGCTGGACTTGTTCATGCTTTGAGTGAAGCCGCAGAAGATGGGCATTGTTACTTACCACAGCCAGAACTAATTGAATCGGTAATTAAACTGCTGACTACTGAATCTCATCAGCCCACAGAAGAGGCAATGACTCAAACTATCACAAACATGGCTTTGAAAGATGAGTTAATTAGAGAAAAGGATGGTGATACATTACTTTGCTACAAGCCTACCTATTATCATACAGAGAAAAACTTAGCAGAACTTATACATGAACGTTTGAATAAACCTGTTACTACTGACATTCCCCGCGTCCGGGCATGGACGGAAAGATTTACACAAACTCAAAAAATTGAACTTTCCCAACAGCAACAGGAAGCTGTAGAGATGGCTGCTTATTCCCCCATCATGATTATTACAGGGGGTCCAGGAGTTGGTAAAACGTTCACTACCCATACCATAGTCAGTTTATGGAAGGCCATGGGTAAATCCATTGCTTTAGCTGCACCAACGGGAAGGGCTGCACAAAGATTAGCGGAAATGACTGGTTTAGAAGCAAAAACCATCCATCGTTTATTGGAATTTGACCCCAGAACCAGGGGTTTTAAATCTGACAACGACAATCCTTTACCTCAAACAGCAATTATTGTTGATGAAGCCAGTATGTTAGATTTGTTTTTAGCATACGCCTTAGTCAAAGCAGTTTCCGCCGGCGCACAACTTTTATTGGTAGGAGATATTGATCAGTTACCGTCAGTAGGTCCTGGTAGTGTACTTGCTGATTTGATAAATTCGGGCAGAGTCCCAGTAGTACGACTAACTCAGGTATTTCGTCAGGCTCAACAGAGTGCAATTATTACTGCTGCTCATCAAATTAATCGGGGTCAGTATCCCACAATCGAACCAATCAATAATTCCCCAGTTTCTGACTGTTTGTGGCATGGAGGGGGATTTCAGCCAGAACATGGGGTGCAAACAATTTGCGAATTAATTACAGACTTAATCCCAAAATTAGGTTTTAACCCCGCTACGGATGTACAAGTGCTTTGTCCGATGTCAAGGGGATTAGTGGGTACTCGTAATCTGAATACGGTATTGCAAGAATTAATTAATCCTAAAAGTCCCGATAAGGTAGAGATTACCAGGGGTGGGATGACATTGCGGGTAGGTGATAGAGTAATTCAGCAGACTAATGATTATCAAAGAGAAGTTTTTAATGGTGATTTAGGAATCATCACAGACATAGACACTGTTGAACAAGAAATAAATGTGCAATATGGCGATAGCGCAATCGCTGACTTGTCAGTTCGCTCTGTAATTTATGATTATGCTGACCTGAATGAAATTACACTCGCTTGGAGCGTTTCTATACATAAATCCCAAGGTTCTGAGTACCCGGTGGTGATTTTGCCTTTTTATATGCAACATTATATGATGCTTAGTCGTAATCTGCTTTATACAGGTTTAACTCGTGCTAAAAAGTTAGCAATTGTAATTGGGGCAAAAAAAGCTATATCTTTGGCTGTGCGTTCTACTGATGATATGCGACGATATACACGGTTACAGCAAAGATTGGTATTGTAAATAAATTGAATCCACATAATATTAAAAAAGAGTACAAATGTATATAAACGAACGTAAAGTAGTAAGAGTATCTGAATTAAAAACAATTTCCATTCAGTTTCCTCAAGATGTTTATATGTTAGCTTTATGGGTGCTTGCTAATGATTTAGCGGACTCTAAGCAACATTCAGGTAGGTAGTTGTCTAACAACAATTCATGGTTTATCAAGTAAACTATCTTATTTAACACGAATTAACTTACAATCCATTAAATCTCAATTTGCTGCTGCTGGTTTTTCTGATGAAGCTACTATTGAACCAGATGATAATAACCATCCTAATGATATTTTTCAATTAATCACTGGGGAAGATGAAAGAAATTCACAAAAATACTGATATAGTAAATATTTAAATCAGGAGCATAAAATCATGGAATTCACTGGAACTTGGCATATTTATGAAATGTCGAATTGGGATGAAGAATATTTCAATATGGAAGTACAGGCTTATATCGAAATTGATGAAAAAGGAAATGGGGAGTTTCAATTTGGCTTAGTTTTTGGATCTATTGATGGCGATATTGTTAAAGATGGTAATGGTAACAAATTAGAATTTACTTGGGAAGGCAATGATGAATGTGATGAGGCTTCTGGTAGTGGTTGGTTGAAATTGGAAGACGAAAATGAACTGGAAGGAAAGATAAAAATGCATAACGGAGACAGTTCTACGATTTTAGCCAGACGTGCTTAACATTTTATTTAACTACATCTGAATCACAGTAAGTCATGAGTGAATTTGAAAAAGAAGTAGCCAAAATCGAAAAGTATAATCAACCGCTATTAGATGGGTTTAAAGTATGGTTAGAGAAAGCTAATCTTTCAGCTAAAACGATAAAACTGCATATCACCAATATTGAGTTTTTTGCAGAATATCTTGTTTATTATGAGCCATTACAAAAACTTGATGAAGCCGATGAACAAGATGTTTCTTCATTTCTGATTGATTGGTTTCCTCGTAAAGCACTGTGGGCATCTGAAAGCAGCACTAAATCTTACATGACTTCTTTTAAAAAATTTTTCTCCTACATGGTGGAAACTGAGAAAATTAGTCCTGATATAGAAGCTGAAGTTAAAGATACTCTCAAAGAATATAAAGATGACTTTCTGGATGCTGTTAGTGAGTAAAAACTATTAAGCTGCCAAGCAGATTTAAGTCGTTATTTTCGTGAGCAAGTTTTAGCAGAAGCGATGGTTATTTATGAGCAAAATTGATGATTTAACTCGGCTAAAACACATCCGAGATTCCGCAAGAGAGGCGTTATCTTTTGTGAACAATCGCCCTCTTAGAAGATTTAGATCATAATAGGATGCTATCTTTTAGAGCGTGAGATAAAATCATCCCATCATTCAGCAACGCTAAATTTATTATATCAATTGATAGATGTTGTCATAAATTTTATACCAATGTTTTAGAAATAAGTGTTGAAAAAAAGTAGACACAATCTTATATCTGCAATTACGAAATTTGATAGCTGACTCAGAGAAGCAGGATAGTAGAAAATGATGCTTATTCGTAAGTAATTATAAAGATTGAGACATGAGAATACACAATAGTCCTGATTGCAGTAATTACCAAATTCCCAAGCAACAGGCAATTGAAGTTTATCCAATAGTATCCCAACGTCGCCCAGTTGATAAAAAAAGTTCAATTTTCTTATTGGTAGCAGCAGCAACCGCATTAGTGCTGGCAAATACATCCATTAATCACCTGCTGATGTCTGTTTTAATCTTGCTAACTGCCATCATCGCAGCATTTCCCCAATTAGCAAATAAATTGCTGACCAAATTTGAAAAATTGCAATGCCGTTGGGGAATCAACTTTTATGCCATTTTAGTTGGCATTATCTGTATAATTTTCACTTTTGATTTCACCACAACATCAGCTAATGCCCAATTTTTTAATGGCGCACAAACATGGATGACAGGAGCTTTTGCAGGCATTCCTGCTGATGCTATCATCTTATTTTTTAATGTTCTTAGAGCATTGTTTCTGCTGTATCTTGGTATTTCCTTGGTGAGAATTGTCAATGCTGCCAGAAATGATGAAGATTGGCAGAATTTAGCAAGAACTCCGCTGATCATCAGCGTTACTATTGTAGTTGGCGATATTCTCACAGGTTTGATTACTGGTAATGCAGTCTAAGTAATTCAAAAAAAGAGGCGTTTAACTCTCTTTTCAAAAAGCAAGGTGGTTTCTGGAGATTCATAACGGGCGCTCGTTTTTCAACAACTTCTATCACTCTTGGATAAATTCACTATTTTTCGACAATACAACGGACAAAATTTCAGTTTTTCTCTCAGTCTGATAATAGCAGTTTAGGTTAAATTTACACCTTCAAAAACATCAGATAACTAATGAAGCGCAAAGAATTTAGAACAGTCAACAGAGTTTTGGGGGAACAACCGAGAATTGGACCATTTCCAGCAGATCAAGTTTTTCCTTGGGCAGCTATTGCTTTGACAACTTACTTGATCTGCAAGCTAACTTTTCAAACTTCTTTGTTAGTTACTGGGTTAGTTACAGCTTGGGGATGTGCAACTTGGTGGACTCTTACCAGTAATAAAACCTGGCTATCAAAATTTCTCACAGTACCCAGAGTTACCAGAGGATACAAACGCTTTTACTCTCTGATTCAAAAACCAGAAATACTAACATCAACTTCAAAAAAAATGGTCGTGCCAAATTCCAAATAGTGCCGTCTACAGGCTAGTACCGCTTCACAAAAGTTAAAAGTAATATGGAATCAGCTTTTGAACGATTGAGAATGGTTCATTAACTTACGCCGCAGTGTACTAGATAAGAAAATTCAAAAGTCGTTGCATAAATGCAGGATCAATTAGAATCTGAAACTATCTAAATTTCGGTAAAAATCACACAAAATCATCGCCTGATATGGCTAATACAATTTTTGTTTAATAGCTTGTGTGGCGTAGCCGTAGATCCATAGATTCCCTAAAAAATAATCTCATTTTCTTTTGGTTCAAACCTTATTTGAAGAATTTATTCAGCGCAGCCTCATAAATAAATGGTATAAAGCCAAGCTGCGCTAACAGCAACACCATTGAACATTCACAATTATCATATTCCCATAAATAAATTTCGAGGCTTACATCCTTTTTTTATTAGTCAAAGTCAGAAAAAATTACATTATTTGAGTAACGAAATCATGGCAATGAATTCTTCAGCGAAAGAAAAAATACCCAAAGATAAGGTAGGTAGACAAAATATCTCTGCTCAAGAGATTTCTGTAGCCAAACGCCTGACTCCTTTTGAGGATTTAACCCATATTGCAGCGATAGCTAGTATCTCCATAGCCGGCAGAAAAGATGTTGGAGCAATTATCCTCAAGCGAAAAGACGATATCCAAATTAAATTCTGCTTTGATTGTCAAGGTATCCATTCTTCTCTCCCAGAAAGCCAAATTTTACCAATTTTTGCGGGCATAGAAGCCGGACTTAAAGAAATACCCTATGGTGAATCTTTAACATTTCATCTGGGTTCATTTACCGATGACCATAACCGTCAACAGGAACTAAAAGCATTAGAAGAAAATTGTCGTAGTAATGAACTGATGCTGTTAATTCGGTCAGAACGGTTGCGAATTAGAGATTTAACAAATCAAGGCGATCGCAAAAACAAATTTTTGAGAATTTACTGTACCTATACTGTTGCTGAAAATAGTGAAACAGCGGACTTTGTAGAGAAATTCATTCTCCAAGCTAAAGAAAGTTGGCATAAATTTACTGGACAAATTCACGAAGTGCGACATCAACGTATTGAATCAATTCTCAAAAATAGCTTTACATCTGGCTTTCAGCTATGGGAACAAACCCTGAATAATAAAATGGGGTTGAATATTAAACCCTTGGGTTCTCAGGAACTGTGGGGAGTAATTTGGGGACAATTTAATACCAGCAACCCTCCAAATATTCCGCACTTATTGACTTTGGATAATGATGGATTGCGGGAAGAACAAAACAGCGATTTCCACATCCGTCACTTAATTTTAGAACGAGAAGCATCAGTTCCTTTTTTGGATAGAGCTTGGGTAAATTTACAAGACCATTATATTGGTGCATTAACATTCACAGAAAAACCAATTGGCTGGGTGGATGAATATGCTCAATTGCGCTATTTGTGGGAACTAATTGCTAGAGATAAGGTTTCTGATACAGAAATCATTTGTCAATTAACAAGAGCCAATGAGGGGTTAGCTAAAACAGCACTGCAACGTCTGACTAAACAATCTATCGTTTCCTCTGCCATGTCTGCTGATAAAAACAGTGTGGATGTAAAAGCCAATTTGAACATGGAAGAAGCGATCGCAGCACAAGAAACTATCTATAAAGGTGCAGTACCAATTAATACCGCAGTAGTCTTTCTGGTACACCGTCCCTCACGTCAGAAACTAGACGAAGCTTGTCGTTATGTTTCTAGCTGCTTTCTCCGTCCGGCTGTTGTGGTGCGAGAAATGGAATATGCCTGGAAAGTATGGTTACAATGTTTACCAATTGTTTGGCAAAACTTGTTGACTAAACCGTTTAATCGCAGATTGCCTTATTTTACCAATGAAGTCCCCGGATTGATGCCAGTAATTAAAACTGCAACTGGGGATAAAACAGGGTTTGAATTAATTGCTGATGAAGGTGGTACTCCTATTCATTTAGATTTATACAACCACCACAAAAATTTAGCAGTATTTGGGACAACTCGCGCAGGTAAATCAGTATTGGTGGCTGGTTTACTTACCCCAGCTTTAGCTCAAGATATTCCTGTTGTTGCTCTTGATTATCCCAAGCCTGATGGTAGTAGCACTTTTACTGATTATACTAATTTTATGGGAGAAGATGGGGCATATTTTGATATTAGCCGTGAAACAAACAACCTGTTTGAATTACCAGATTTGAGGGGTTTAGAAACAGAGTTAAGAAAAGAGCGATTAACAGATTTTAAGGATTTTCTTAAATCTACAATCATCACAATGGTGATAGGCACTAATTCTGTTGGTGTTGATGCCACAATGGTGAGTAATATTGAAAGTATTATCACCTTAGCAATTGAAACTTTCTTTGCTGATGATGACATCAAGTTACGTTATAAACTGGCATTAGAAAAAGGTTTAGGAACGGAGGAATGGAATGATACGCCTACACTCAATGACTTTTATAACTATTGTTCTCCTGGTTATATTAAACTAGATTCAATTGCTAGTAATAGTGAGGAGCAATTAAAAGCACTAGACCAAATTAGGCTACGATTAAAATTTTGGCTTAATAGTAGAGTCGGTCAATCTATTAGCCAACCTTCCAGTTTTCGTACTGATGCTAAACTGTTAGTATTTGCATTGCGTTCTCTTTCTTCTGAGGCAGATGCAGCTATTTTATCATTAAGTGCTTATGCTGCGGCTTTGCGTCGCGCTCTTAGTTCTAAGGCTTCAATTTTCTTTTTAGATGAAGCACCAATATTGTTTCAATTTGAAGCAATTGCCGAACTAATTGGTAGATTATGTGCTAATGGTGCTAAAGCTGGAATTCGTGTAATTTTATCAGCACAAGAGCCAGATACTATCTATCAAAGTAAATCATCTGCCAAAATCTTTGCTAACCTGACAACTCGGCTGATTGGTCGGATTCAAAGTAGTGCGATAGAGTCATTTATCAAATATTTTCAATATCCAACAGAGATTATTTCTCGTAATAGTACAGAGTCATTCTTTCCCAAAAAGGAAAGTATTTATTCACAATGGCTATTAGATGATAATGGGAAATTTACATTCTGCCGTTATTATCCTGCTTATTGCCTTTTAGCTGCTGTTGCTAATAATCCCCAAGAACAGGAACTCAGAACATTATATCTCAGGAAATACCAAGATGATCCTATTACGGGAATAGTCAGGTTTTCTGAAGTGTACATCAAATTGATTAGAGGTGAAGAACTTACTGAGGAGGCTAATGAAATTTTAGAACAGGTGAAACTGAAATCAAAACAAATTCATATTTCAGAAACTAAGTCTGATAAACCATTGAAAATAGTAGCATAAAGGAAATCTATACCTCATAAAGAAATAGTATTAGGACTTACGCACAAGTCAATTAGTAATGTTCGCAAAGCGTGTCGAAGACATACCACAGAGAAGCCAGTGCGTTGGGCGGGTTTCCCGACTTGTTAGCGTTCGCGCAGCGTGCCGTAGGCATAGCTCCTCTGAAAGAGGCAGCAACTGGCGCGACACGGAGAAATTAGGGTTTAATACCAATTAATATGAAGCTGCATAGAACGAAATATCAAGAATAATTGACCGCAGATAAACGCAGATAAACACAGATAAAGATGGGACAATCAATGGATTTCAGGATTCTGTTCAGCCTCACATAAAATTGGTATATAGCCTTTCTTTCTCAGTCTAGTGGGTTACATCTCTTTTTATCTCTTTCTGTTTCCTCCCCATGACTTACATCACGCTACGCTATCACTGATAAGTTCTCAACTCAAATAGGATTGCTATATAAGAATGTGATTGTAATAATCACTCTACTTTAAAAACCATCTTTCGTTATTTTTGGTGTTGTAAATTATGCTACTACAATTTTTTAATTATTAAAACACAAGGTCTAATATTCTGGGCATATCATTCATTTATTGAATTACTCAACAGGTGAAATATCATGAAAAGTAACAAGAAAAAGTTAATTTCAACTGCTATTACATCAGGTTTTATATTAGCAGCAATAACTATACCAAGTAATGCTTTTGCAATTGACTTAGGAGGACAACTTGACAACTTCTTCAATCAAACATTTGGATACATAAACGGCTATTTTAACGAGGTAGCGAATCAACTCAAGGAAGAAGTAGATAAAAGTTGGGGAAATCTCCAAAAAGATGCTCAAGCTGCAATTGAAGAATCTAAGGGAAATATGGGGATACCAGACCCTACAGCAGCTAGTCAAAAATTAGCTGATAAGTTGCAAGAAAAAGGAGGGATAGCAGCAGAAAGTAGCACCATTATTGGTGCGGTGGAAGCTGGGAAACAACTAGAAAGAGATAGCACCCGCGCTACGGTAGCTAGTGTTTTAGGGAAAGAAGGACAGCAGCGGACTCAATCTGAAATTGATGCTACCAATAAAACTGTTGGAGAAGCACAGCAGTTAGCTGAAGATGCTCAAAATATGGATGCTTCACAAGATGTCCTCAAAGCGATCGCTGCTCAAAATGCTCAAATTGTCTCCATGTTAGGACAGGTACGTACTGATGGTTTACAAGCACGACATGATGCTCAACAAACTAACCTCATGCTCAATCAAATTGCTGAAAGTCAAGCAGAACAAAATCGTGCCAGAAGAGTTTTAACTACTGGTATGACCAGTCAATATTTAGAGTTAACTGGTTGGAGTAGATTAGACCCTGCTTATGTCAAGAAATGATATATATAGCCTCTAAAATTTTAACACTAATCACATTTTTAAACAAGGAGTTAATCAACTCTTTTTTTCCTTCTATCCTACCAGGAATAACACTATGTTAGGTCTAACAATACTAGCAGCTAATAACTTCGGTGCAGGGGATTTAATTGAAAATGCCTCTGCTGGTGCCAGCTTGGTAGCAGAAGGTTTTAATGAACTATGGCAACAAACTCTTACAGGTGGATTATATGCTTCTCTATGCAAAGTTGGAGTATTATTTGCAGTTGCTACCCTCGCATTATTCATGGTGCAATGGGGTAAGCAAATGATTAATGACGAAGAACAAAGGGCATTCAGTGAATTAATTTGGCCTTTAATTGTCACTGTTCTCCTTGCTAATAATGGTTCTCTACTAGCGAATAGCACTTTGGCATTGAGGGAATATATTAACAGTGTCAATAACTATATATTAGAGTACACGGCAGCAGAGGCTGATTTGAGAGCAGCTTACCAACAAGCACTAGGACAAGCAGCATTAGAAACAGCCGTAGGTAATGCGATTCAAGAATGTCGTTCTTCTCAATTATCAAATGAAGAAGAAATACAATGTCTCAAACAAGCAAGAGCCGATTTAGAAGCCAAATTTCCTGACATTTTTAAAGATGTAGAAGGTGGTAGTTATTTAGGAGCAGCAGGTAGTTGGGTAACTCAAGGTTTGGACAAAATCAACCAAGCAGCTTCTGAAGCTGAAGGTGATGGTTTAGTGGGAACTATTACTAGCAAATTATCTGCGGCTTCTAGTGCGGCGATTGGTGCAGTTGTTACCACTTTTATTACCAGTTTATTATTAGCATTAAATAATGCTTACCAATGGGGGTTGGAACTAGCATTACTTCTAACTGCATTAATAGCTCCTTTAGCAGTTGGAGGTTCTTTAATGCCAATTGGTAATAAAGCAATTTTTGGTTGGTTAACAGGGTTTTTTACTGTTGGTCTTGCTAAACTTTCTTTCAATATTATTTTAGGTTTAGCTGGACAGTTAATTGCTACAGCTAAAGCTAGTCAACCGATGATTTTTTTGGCATTTATTGGTTTAGTTGCCCCATTTTTAGCCACAGGAATTGCTGCTGGAGGTGGTCTAGCAGTCCTAACTCAGCTTAATAATGGCGCTCAATGGTTGGCTAGTGGTGCTATCTCAGCAGGTAATATTGCTCTTTCTGCTAGTGTATCTCGAATCACCACTATGATTCGCAAATAAGAATTTTATCAATAAGAACTTTATCAATTTTGAGAAATTATGCTCAATCACACTAAATCCAAAGTTCCAAAAAGAGAAGCATTACAATTTTTAAGTTCTGGGCAATCGGTATCTAATCCTATTGCTATTGTTGCTGTAATGTCTCTAATTCTTAGTTCTTTATCTTTTCTGTTACAACTTTTTAATTATGGTGCAACTTCAACTTTAGCTCGTAAAAAGCCACCATCTCTAGTCCAAATTGCTGATGGTAATACAATCAATGTTAAAGCACTAGAACCTGATGACCGTTCAGCAGAAGTGATTAAAAAATTTGTGGTTGATACGTTGGTAAAAATGTTCAATTGGGATGGATTAATCAAATCAACTAAAAATGGAGAAATTATTACTCAACAAGATAATGGCACTAATATAAAAGTTACAAAAGGGACTGCAAGAGTTACGACAAAAGCTTGGGAAGCTGCTTTTGCATTAAGTGAAGAACAAGACTTTCGAGCCAGTTTTCTGAAAAGATTAGCAGAACTCACACCACCAAGTGTCTTTCAAGGTGGTTTACAAAGTTCTCTAGTACCAAGATATGTTAGTGAACCACGCAAGATAGGTAAAGGAAAATGGCAAGTAGATGTGATTGCTACTCTGGTGACTTTTAGTAAGGAGGATAATGCTGGTAATGGAATAGCTTTTAATAAAACTGTGACAGTTCAAGTAATACAAACTCCTCAAAAACCTCCAGAAACAACAGAGATTGCTCAGAAAATTTATTCGGTTCGCAGGTCAGGGTTAGAAATTATTGAAATCACAGATTTAAATTTAGGGAAGAACTGAGAGAAGGAAAGCTGGATAAAGAGCCTTATTTGAACTAAACCGCGTCTATTTTGAAACCCATAGTTTTTTAAATCGGGTTTTATTTTCAAATTCTATACTCTTCCCTGTTCCCTTTTAAAAAACTACACTTCTCAACTTGGACTAGGTTTATATTAAGGAGTGAAAAATTCAAAATTAATCTCACACAACAGATATTTACTTTATTGCTAGTGGTTGATTGAAAATAAAAATCTTAATGACGAAATATCATTTCATAAGATTTTTATAGAAGTTATGTTTATTATCGAAAAAGTATCATCAAAAATTAGGCATTAATCAATCTGAAGATTTTAGTGTTATTGAATTAATAAGATGCTTTTGATCCGATCCATAAAAATTGAGATTTCTGGTTATTTACTGTAAATACAATAGGGATATTTATGAAAACGAATTTAGAAAACAGAACTGAATCTAATAAGATAGATGACTTACTCAATTTCGCTGAAGATAATGCTGGAAATAATCTTGCTGGTACTGAAAATCAAAATATTATTACTGAATCAGATGTGGAATTGGCAGATGAATTGGAATTAGTAGAAACACAACATTCAGTTGTAAATTCTCCCTGGTCACGCACAATAGTAGTTGGAGGAGGATTTGGATTAGGATTTATACTAATTTTTATGTTCCTCAATCCCATGATGAATGAGAAGGTAACGAAGAAAGAACAAACACCAGAAGTTGCTGCTACCTCTCCTCCTGAAGAAGAAGTTCCCAAACAAGATGGTGATATTTATGCCAAATTAGCATTACAAAAACAAGCTGAAGAACTGGAAGCATTTAAAGAACAAAATAGAATTAGGCAAGAATCACCAGTTGAAAAACAGGATAAACAGACAGTTGAAAACCTACCTAGAACTAAAACTATTCCTAATAAATTTGTCAGCAGAGAAACATCGTCAACAGTCACTAGGGAACAACAACCTAGAAGACCAATGAGAAGGGAAAGACCTGTCAGAGAAGCGCCAATAGCACGCTCTTCACCTCCAGTACAAACTGTTGCAACTTCAACGATTTTACCCAAACAACAAACCACCTTTAAAGCTCCTACAAAACCTTCAGATCCATTAACAGAATTAGCAAATTTACGTTCTCTAGGTTCTGGTGGTCAAATTGATTATGCAGCAGCAATTACAAATGACAAACAGGAGGTAGCAAGTACGCAGACTCAAAATGTTGTCACATCTGATTATGTTCCTAGACGTAGGTCGAGTTATAACCGCGATTCTCAACTAGGAACAGAACTAGAAACAGTTACTACGAATCACTCAGAATCAGATTATGACAGCAATTTTGATAATAACAAAAGGGTGATTGAACAACTAAAAGCAAAGTGGACTCCAGTAATTAGTGCGAAAAGTTTAGATAAAAGTGATAAGGTAACTAATTTCAGTGAAAGCAACAATTATTCTCCAGAAGAAGCTGCTATTATTGAGGGCAGAGAAGAACAGTATTTAAGAGTAGGAGAATACGCTACTGGGATATTAGAAACACCTATTGTCTGGTCGGCAAATGTTAATTCTAATAATTCTCACCTTCAAACTAAGTTTGTTGTTAAACTCACCCAACCTTTACTAAGCAATATTGGGGAAGAAGCGATTCCTGCTAATACACTTTTGAGTGCAGAAATTCAAGGAGTTGATTCTTCTGGAAGAGTTACTGCTGTAGTTACTGCAATTCTTAAAGATGGAACTGAATATACATTAAGACCAGGAACAATTGTCATACAAGGTCAAGGGGGAGAACCGTTAATTGCTAATCAGTATCGGGACAAAGGTAAAGAGATTTTAAGCTTGGATGCAGGACTAGGTTTAATGTCAGGACTGGCCAAGGTGGGGGAGGTGGTTAATCAACCTGATATTCAAAGTAGCATTTCTCAATCTAATGGTGGGTTTAGCAGTATCCAAACCAGTCGCAATGGAAATCGCTCTTTACTAGGTGCATTTGCTCAAGGAGCGTTTGGTACAGTTTCCAAGCAGGTAGAGGAACGCAATCAAAAAGCGATCGCAGAAATTATGAAACGACCTAATATTTGGTTTATCCGTCAAAATACCCAAATTACTGTTCAAGTAAATCGCTCTTTGCGACTTTAAACTACCGAATACACATTGGTGAAGGTCTCTTGGAGGGCGAAAATGAACAAGTTTTTCTGGTTATCTCTAGCTATCACAACGTCTTGCTTGATCAATATTCCATCTCAGGCACTACCAACACCAAGAACACAATCAACTCATACCAAGAGTTCTGTCCGCATTATCCCTCAAAGTAAGGCCACTGGAACTCAAGCACAACTGCAAACTGTGGAAGTATGGCCGGGACATGGTGTATCCATCTCGTTTTATGAGACTGGTGAGGTTATTCAACGAGTGTGGTTAGATGATCCTTCCCGCATCCTTATGGATGTAGATGGTTGTTTGCAAGGTTTGTCCGACAGGTCGAATTGTAAAGACTCAGGAGCAGGTTTAATTCATCTGCGACAAATTAACCCGGTTAGTATTCCTGGAATGCCTACAGCTAAAAATGGCGCACACTTAACGGTGATTACGCAATCTTCAGCAGGAACACGGCAAGTTTACAACTTTCAGGTGCTAACAAGTAAAGGTACTCCACGCTATAGTACCATCTCTATCACTCCTGATGTCACCCGCAAAGAAGCACCACCCACAGATTCTATAATTGTCGCCACTATTACTAAGGGATTACAGGTAGCAGCAGAAAAACGGTGGATAACTCCTAGTAATCCTTTATGGCAGAAATTACAACAACTAATTCAAGAGTTACAGTCAGGTAAAAATTTGACCAATGCTGCTGAAAGTGTCAAAGTTTCTCCTCAGCTAATTGAGCGTTTATTGCAATTAGGATCTGAATCAACTGCTCCTAATCAACTTCCTAATCAAAAAGTTAAACCTACAATTCAGTGAAATCAAGATTTTTCAGACGATTATTCTAGTAATTAATTAGGATGTAAATATGCTGCTAAATCGTCATCATCAAAATAATCAAAAACCTGTTGAAAGTACAAAAACTAATCAATTAAATTTCAATTACCATATCAAATACTGGATGTTTTTGGGTTTATGTACAAGTTTATTATTACATGGCTTAATATCCTTTCGCCATCATAATTTACTTGGTTATATTTTGGGAATTCAGCCAGTAACGGCATCTCCTACACCAACAGTGAACACTATCCCTAGCAAATACATCAACAATGCACCAGTTCCTGATTGGCAAAGTATTACATTTAAATCTTTTGTTTTCTCTAGTCCTGGTAGTGTTGAACTTCCCAATGTTGAATTTCCTGGATATAAATCAATCAGAAATTGGCAAGCAGGACAAAGTTTAGATGAAGTGATGGAATTAGGGGATTTTGAAAATGTATTTAATTTAGAAAATTTCAGTTTACAATCAATTGGGCAACTAAGTGGTATTTCTCTAGTAAATATTAAATTATCAGATTTTGATACTGTTAAATGGCAAACTGTGCCTGAATTAACTAAAGCCATTCCCAATCTAGTTAATGAATATGTAGAAAATGTACCACCTATTCGAGATTTGATTAAAAAAATATTAGGGGTTGCAAATATTAATGGACAAACCATAGGACAAGTTATTAATAATTTCCCCCAGATAAAAGATATAGAATTAGGAGAAATTGATTTATCTGCATATAAACTAACTTCCATTCCTGGAATAGAAAAAACTGCTTTGAAACAATTTAGTAATTGGCAGAATACTAGGATATCAAAAATACCTGGACTAAATCAGGTAACATTCGCTAATTTTCCCAATGCACCTGTACCCCAAGGAAGTATTGTTGGTAAATTAGACTTGCCATTAAAGGAAGTAGAATCAAACCGACAACGTTCAATTAGTGGTAGTGACCAAGTTGGGTTTAATGTTTCATGTACGAACAAATGCGCTCACATAGAATTATCAGGTGCTGGTGGAATCACAGGTACTCAATGGATGAGTGGTAAATTTCAACAAGTAAAGGGTGGTTTTGGGATATTAGGCAATCTTAATGGTGGGAAAGAACCAACAGGAAGACATCCTTTTGGTAAGGGGTTTAAACAAGCTGTGTGGGATATTAATGAAGGTGCTGGAACTGCATCAACAGCTATTTTTTTCCGCATTTGTCGGAGAGGAGGTTGGTTTGATTTAGGTTGTTCACCTTATTTTATTGGACCGTTTCCTTTCTTCAGTTATCAAGAGAAATCACCTATATTTCTGGGTACTCCTTTAACAATTCCCTAGTAAATGAATATTTAGTCCCTTAGCCTCCTCTCCGCGACTCTGCGTGAGATAAAAGATATTTTGTGTAAACCAGGAAATATTCAAAGAATATCAACTCATTAAAAAACAGAAATAAAATGACTACAAACAACTTTATTTCCGAACTGCAAAACCCCCAAGCACCAATTGGTAAATACACTCATTATCTTTTTTCCTATAATGGGTTAGTGCTGACAGGATTATTACTCGGTTTTGTCTTCCTACAAATATTATCGGGAACGAAAAAAGGCAAATTGGCTACCAGTTATTTTGGGGGAAGAAAGGAGAAAGCTAAAGCGAAAAAGAAAGCTATCAAACAAATTGCTAATCCTCAATGTGATAGTGCTACTCTCTATGTTGGTAGACACAAATTTACAGGTCAAAAAACTCAAGATAAAGAACCGGGAAGTCCCATACCGTTATACATACCAGATGTACAAAGAGGAACAGCAGTCATTGGCGCTCCTGGTAGTGGTAAGTCTTTTTCTGCTATTAACCCGATGATTTATAGTGCTATTGACCAAGGTTTTCCGATTGTTTTATATGACTTTAAATACCCAACTCAAGCTAAAGTTGCCAGTTATGCGAAAAAGATGGGTTATCAAGTCCATATTTTCGCTCCTGGTTTCCCTGAAAGTGAGGTGTGTAATCCCCTTGATTTTCTCCGAGATTCTACAGATGCGGAAACGGCAAGGCAGTTAGCAACTGTAATCAACAAAAATTTCAAAATGATGGCTGCTAGTAACGAGGATGCTTTTTTTGGGCCTGCTGGTGACCAGTTGACTGAAGCTATCTTAATGCTGACTAAGCAAACTCAGTATCCAGATATTATGACAGCAGCGGCTATTCTCAGTAGCGATCGCATGGTAGAAAGATTAATGGCTGCTAACCTCAATCCCTGGATTAAGATTGCTTTTGGTCAGTTATTCAGTTCGGCTGGTTCTGAGAAAACTATTGCAGGTATTGCCGGTACTGCCAGTTTGATGTTTACCCGGTTTATGAAAAAGAATACTTTGGGGTGTTTTGTGGGTAAGACGACTCTACCTCTGGAAATCAAGGGTAAACAGATGATTATTTTTGGGTTGGATAGGGAACGACGGGATGCTGTGGGTCCACTATTGTGCAGTATCTTACACATGACTGTAGCCAGAGCGATCGCTAAAAAAAGGCAAGACCCATTAGTTGTTGTCCTCGATGAAGTGCCTTCTTTATACCTACCAGACCTGTTTAGATGGCTCAATGAATCTCGCAGTGAGGGTTTTTGCGGCATTCTGGGATGGCAGAACATGGGACAGTTGGAAAAATACTATGGTAAGGAGGTTGCTAAAACCATGCTGGGTGCTTGCGGTACGAAGTTCATTTTTAATCCAGGTGAGGAAGAATCAGCGCGGTTATTTAGTGCTTACCTGGGAGATGAAGAAATTAAGTATAAGCAGAAATCAAAAAGCACTGGGGGAGGTAAAAGCAGTACCTCAATTTCTGAACAGGATAAAACAAGGAAGTTATTTGAACCAGCACAGTTTTTGAAGTTGCCACCGGGGAAGTGTATATTTATCAACCCGGCTTACTGTAATCAAAATGAAGCTTCTGTTCCTTTATTAAAAACAATTAAAATACCCAAAGTTTTAATTAATATTGAGCAAGAAAATGACTCTAGGTGGACAGAATTGATTGCTCAGTTAACAGATAAAAGCACTCAACAACGTCCTACTCAAGAGGATTTAGATAAACGAGTGGCAGAGGTGAATAAATTATTTCCTATTCCTCAGCAACCTGTACAAGCTGGTGCTGTACCATTACCTATTGATGCTTATAAAGGATTTTTCTAATTACCAATGTTAACGTAATTGTCTAGTTTTCAGCAATTTGTATATAGCAATTTTCAAAGGAATGTAAAGGTTTCATTTTTCTTTACCTCTGCGCCCTCTGCGTCTCTGCGGTTAGTTTAAAAAATACTGTGCTGCTCACAGATTCCATAAAGGATACACAAACAAAATAGAATTGCTATATGTAACAAAAAATTACATTTTTAAAATTAATCTTGTTAACCTTTAAATCCTGCTCTCAAATGGATATATTAATATGTTTGATGAAAGAGTAACACAATTAGCAACAGGTTATCAAAAAACCGTTGACCATATAATTGATGAACTTCAAATTACAGCCTCAGTATTAGCAGAATTAATCCAGGCTTTAATAGATAAAGCTAGAGAAAAATTGCAGCAAGAACTAGAAAACCTATCTGAAATTGAAGTACAAATAGGAAGTGAGAAATATCGGCTTGTTCCAGATGAGGAATTTCCTGGTGCTTGGAAATGGGAATCTGCCGAAATGTCTGATGTCCAAGCACAGAATATCGCCAAGCTGTTAATGTTAACAGCAGCAGATAATTCTCGAGACATCACAGATATTGTTCTATATAATAATAACTCTTCCTTAGCTATCATTGCCACTATTGAATCAGGTGATAAATTAACTGTTTACCAGCAAGATAATCAAGGTAAATGTCGTCATAACTGGGTGACTGAAAATTTAGACACTGAGGAAATTATTGCTGTAGTTTATGAACCCATAATTCGTTATTTACCTCCTAGTCAAAATTCCACAAGTAATAAAACAGAGTTAAAGGAAGAGTTAACAACAATTGTTGATGAACTGTTAGGTCAACTTTTTGGAAATCAAGATATTGAAATTCAAATTGTTGATAATACTACAGAATTGGAATTTACAACATCAATAGAACATACCAGAGAAAGTGTTGTAATAGAGAGCGAATTTACATCTGTTTTAGATTCACCATTTGAAGAAGAGACTTTCATATTTTGGGATGAAAATACTCCATTACCAGAACCACCAGTAGATGATTCACCAGAATGGGATGATACGAGAGATATACCTATAGCTGCTGAGACGACATATACAGAAGAACATCAACCTGATTTTATTAATAAACAAGTTTCAACGCATGAGATCAAATTTGAAGAAACAGTCACAGATACAACACCTAAAACTGATACTAATAAAAAGAAAAAGTCAGATAAATTTGTTGAAACAACAGAGGAAGAAATTGAAACACCAAAGCGCAAAGTCGCTTTTACACCAAACTACAATGGTGTGGTTTCATCTCCAGCAATAACTTCTCAAAATCAGAACTGGGTTAGGGAAGTAGAAGTTCCTATTAAAAAGGATGTTGCAGCTAATTGGCAAAGATTTCTAGGTTTAACCTGGCTGAAAATGCGGCATAAATTGAAAGTTGAAAATGCCAAAATCGCTGAAACAGCAGTTGAATTTCTCAAGGCTTATGGAGAAACTTTAGCAGATGGTTCTAAAATTTACAGAAGTGATACTTTTGTAATTAGAAAAGAAGGTGAAAAATATAGTATCCATCATCGTCGTGATGAATTATCTAATTTTTCTCATTCTCTGATGGAATTTACTGTCAATTCTCGTCAGGATATAAAAGTTAAAATTCCTCCTACACAAATGTTAGCAGTAGAAAGACAAGAGTTTTTGATGGTAGCTGAGAAGATTTCGAGTGAGAAGAAATTACCACAGCTACAAAATGCAGATATCAGAGATATTGCTAACCAACTAGGTTCTTTAGCACCTGCTGGCACTTTTGCAACGTTGGAAAGTTTTAGAAAGACTGAGGTTTTGGGTTTACTCAATTCGGCTTTACAACAAGCTAAGACTGATAATTTAACTATAGGTGAATATACGATTTCTAGATCCAGGGATGTAGAAGCTGGAGTGGCACATTTGCAGCTACATAAAACTAATTATCAGGGTGAACAAGAAGAAATGTTATCTTTTACTCTCCATAAAACAGCAGAAGGTATTATTAAGCAGGTAGATTATCTTAATATTAGCGATTGGGATTTAACACAGTTGAAGTTTATATCCCGCAATGCTCATTTGTTTGATTTGGAGAAGTATGGTTTAGTTGATAAAACAAGGGATGGTAGCAAGGAGGTTAAGAATATTGCTGATATATCTGTTCCCCTACATCCTGCACTTAAAAAGGTATGGCAGCAAGTGGAAAGGGATAATTCTCATATTAATTCTTCTCTCATTAATGCAGAAGAGGTTAAAAGTGGTATTCGAGATAAAGTTGAAAAATCTCAGGAGATGCTTTCTGTAGGTGAACAGAGGGAATTGTATTTTCAACTGTTGATTTTACAGAATTTAAAAGGTGATAATCTGCAAAGTAAAATGCCACCTTTGAGAGATATAACTAATGATTTGGAAAGGTGGCGTAAGGAAGTAGTTGCAAATAAATATACGCCAAAAGTAAGTATAATATCACAAAATATGGATGCTAAGAAGAAATCAAACAACTATAGAAATGTTACTGAATATTCTCTATAAACAAAATATGTAAATTTTTTACCTGTAGCACGGAGCGTGTTAATTACAGGTCTATTCATAAATATTTATTGCCAAATCAACCTCTTCTCCCTCTATACAGTGGAGTCGCTTCTCCATCTCGATATCACTAATACCAAGCATTTCGGCAGCACATCGCAGAGAAATTTTCTTCTGTTGAGGACTTACGCAAGATTAACGTATTTTCGTCATTGCGACGGTTGGGAAGCAATCTCAAACCCATATTTTTCGTAGTGCCTCTTGCGGAATCAAAAAGTAGGAAGCGAATCGCTCGGCGAACTGCTCCAAGAAACGGAAGTCTAATGCCCGACATACAGCAGTTTCCGAAGCCTCTCACCCAGGCTTTCATAGTTCAACATACCTTTTTAAAATCAAAATTAATAAAATGTTTATATTTACATAGCAACCATATAATCTTAACAAAAGCTATACTGACAGTGTAAACCGAGAAAGTACCGTTGAAGCCAAGCGTTATGGTTATTAAAGTTTCATAGTCACCAGAGATTGGAAAGACACGACTGTGAGTATGAAGAAGCCAAAACTACTAGTGGGAGGACTAAAATTTTCAATTGTCCACTGTACATAACTAAACTGCTATCTTATTTTGTATTTTATTTACTTAACCGAGACTATGAGTAATATACCATCTCTAGATTCACAAAAAATACAAGCAAAAAAGATTCTCACCCGAATAGCAGTAGGGTTAGTTGAGCAACAAGAAAAAATCACTAAAAGAAATGCCTCTCCTATTACCAGTTCCAATGAACACATCAAATCAGGGCTTGAACAATTATCTGTCTTGTGTATAACTCATAAAAGCATGCCACCTTTGCATCACAAAGAGGTGGTTAATTGGCTGCACCAGCCTGTAGAAGATTGGCCCGGAGTCGGTCAATTAATGGCTGATGCTAATCTTTTTGGCTCACTTTTATTTCTGGGACAACCCACAGATTTAGCTTATGAACTAAGTGAAAGAATGCTCTCAGGCAATCCTGAGATAGAAATTCAAGACATTCCTTTTAAGGATATTCTAGAATACTGCTCAGAAAATAAGTTAGATGAGCAATATATAAGAGCTAGGCTGTTTCTAGTACAAAATCCTTATTTAGAATGGGGAACTAAAATTATCAACAGCGATTTAGACTGGGAACCTGAAATTCGTTCTTTATTGTGTGCAACTTATGAACGTATCCCTCTAAATTGTCGAGTTAAACAAAATGGAGTTGAACAGATAGCATTATGTCCCAGATGTGGGTGGACTTTGGAGTGGCAAGGCTCTTCACGGCATCGTGCTGTTTGTTATAGTGATTTGTGTTCTCGCCTTGTTAGTGATATAAATACTCCTCAACAATGGATACCATATCGTCCAGAATCAATGCGAACTATTCGCGGTATCCAGGCTTCTGTAGTAGCTCCAGAACGGTCATTAATCCAATTAATAAATACTCTAGTCAATCTAGGCTTAGATTGCTCCCTTTGGCCCAGTATAGATAATTATGATTTGATGATTAAATTCCCAAATGGGAAAGTTTGGGCAGTAGATATGAAAGACCAAGCAAATGCTAGAGAACTGGCTTGGTCTTTAAAACCTTTAAAACAATTTCCTGCCTGGGATAAAGCTTTTTATATTTTCCCGGATTACAGATACAAAGGTAAATATAAAAAAGTATTTCAAGCTGTTTGGGATGTGAGATGTCAAGAGAATTCTGCTCTTAGAGATATAGGTATTTTTTCAGTCAAACAATTTGTTGGTCAAGTTAAAAATTTTAAATCTTCTAAGGAGTAAAAATGAGAGACTGGCAAGATTGGTTAACAGAGATTAGCAAAGAACTCCTCCGATTAGGTCAAGATGATTTAATTCCTGTTACCTTTACTAAGACAGAAAGTAAGAGATTTTTTGAGGTTGAATTAGTAATAACCCTATATGCCGAAATTTATGAAAGTGCTAGCTACAGTAATATTAAAGAAGCTTGGAGTTTATTAACAAACTTCATTCCGAACGAATTAAAGAACAATCAGAAGCTAATAGAAGCTTGCACAAGAGTACGTCATAGAGTTCGGTATATTCGCACAGCAACAGCTTGGAAAAAATCCCTTCTGTGGTATAGTCAACAGCCTCTAAGCATCAGGCTCTTCGACATATCCTTAGAATCAGGAACATACACTAGGCAACCTGTAGTTAATTTTGTTCCGCAACGCGTAGAAACTATAAATAAGGCATTGAATGAACCAGCCAAGCATAAGTCTATATCGCGAAATTGGGCTAAATCAGAAAAAGAATATTGCTTTTATGTTAATTCAGAGGCAACTTCAGTATTTATTCCTACTAAACTCATTGACGGAATGAAAGAGTGTTTATCTAATATTAGTACCACGGCAATACCAGTTAGTGAAAAACAAAGACGCTCTTCTCCTTTATCTCCTTTGAGAATCAGATTATGTGATTTAAGGGAATCAGCAATAAAACTTGAAGAAAAACTACCTGGACGACAATGGAGTGAAAGATGGAAACAGTTAAATTCATCTCTATCTTTAATAGAAGAAAATTTACAGCTTACGAATGAATTCACAATAAATGGTATTTTTCATTTGTTAGGACCTACTGGTTCTGGTAAAAGTACTCTTATCTATTTACTGGTACACCATTTGTGTGAAAAATATTCAATCAGCAACCAAAATTTCCGAATCTGCATTATTGTTAATACAGTAACTGATGCCATTGATATGGCAGCAGATTTTATCAAAGTCGGCTTATCTGCTGCTCCAATACTGGGAAAAGCTAGAGACTCCCATCAATATCAATATGGAATGGCTCATGCTGATAAGTTACAACCTGAAGATTTATATCAGCCCTACAACTCAGTAGAAGATACAAAAAATGCAGAATTATTAGATAATCCTGCTCTCCCTTGGCTAACAGGGAAATGCATTCTTTCAGGACTACTGAGTGAGGTTTCTATTCCAGCGGGTCAAGAACCTTGCCATAATTTAGTAAGTCCTGATGACCTCAAAAAACAAGAAAAAAATTACTCAAATAAAATTACATATCATAGTTGCCCATTGCTTCCTATCTGTCCAGTTCACCAAGCAAACCGTGATTTAGTGAATGCCTCTATCTGGGTAGCTACGTCTGCTGCTTTTATCTACACAACAATGCCAATAGAATTGGTAGGAACTGAAATGCGGGTACTAGAAGCTGCTTATCATTACTGTTCCTTACTAATTGTTGATGAAGGGGATAGGGTACAAGTATCAATAGAAGATGACTTTGCTCCATCCAACGATTTAGCAGGTTCTCAAACAGCTATACTTGATTTCATTGAACACACTATAGCTGAAAAATCTTTTTATTCAGGAAGAACACAACTCAATGACCCCCGTTATCACGAATTAAGAGGAGTTGCTAGGGAAGCCTCACGATTATCAGATGGAATATTCGTTAGATTATTTGACAAAATACATTTACGGAAATGGATAGGCGAAAGACCTCTTTATAATTCTCTAATTTATGAACAATTAATTGAGTCTATACGCAATTTAGTACCAGATAATTTCCCAGAGACAGATTTATCAGAAGTTTTGTCTTTTTTAGAGGAGGAATTTAAAAACTACTATCTACTCCCCTCATCAAATGGGTTAGAAGATAGTGAAACTATCGAAAATGATTTAGAAAAGTTAGTCAGCGATGTTCGAAATGATAAGGGGGAAAATTTAATTAAAAAACTGAGAATTTGGCTACAAGAACGTTTACCTTGGCATCTTCCTCAATCACCACAAACGCAACAAATATTAGAAAGGTTAGAATTTAGTGTGTTGCTAACAGCAATGGATCGACAGGTAAACGAACTGGTTCGTTACTGGCTCCTTGCGACAGCGGAACTAGGCAAAGGACTTTCTTTAAGCCAAAATCCTCCAGAGGAGTACATAGATTTAAATGTAGAATCACCCCTCGGTCATCTGTTAGGGTATCAATTTGTAGACCAAACAGAGGAGAAAACTCCAAGGGGCTTACTAAGATATTTAGCCTGCTTCGGTTTGGGGCGTTATTTGCTATTGAACTTTCCATATCTATATGTAAATTTAACTGGCGATTATGGACCTCACACGCTAATAACTAGTGCCACCTCTTGGTCGCCTGGAAGTCCCCAATTCAATATTGGGATTCAACCCCATGCAATTCTATCTCCACCCCTTGAAGCAGTTGAAGCACTGTCTAACAGCTATTTTGAATTCATCCGAGTTCCAGACAGTAGAGGAGAAGCAATAATAGTTAGCGGACGCTCTGGGAGAGGACGAAAAGATAGTCTACTGCAACTTACTCAGTATCTAGCTTTTGGCAGTGGTGGTAAAGACCGAATAACACAAGAGTTAGATTACTGGAATTCTCTTGGCACACCAAGAGCTGTCATTCTAATTACAGGCAGTTACCCAGAAGCACAGTTAGTCGCTAGAGAATTGCAAGAATCTAGCAGGTGGAGAAATCGGGTAGATTGTCTTCAATCAGACAGAGACGAAAAAATTGCTGAATGGCTCCTACGACGAGGACAAGTTGAACAATTTTCAACAAGAGGGCGTGATTTATTGGTAGCACCTTTAGGAGCCGTACAACGCGGATATAACATTTTGTCACCAATAACCAACAAAGCCTACTTGGGTAGTGTATTTTTTTTAGTACGCCCTTACCCAGTGCCAACAGATTTCGGTAGGCAAATTAGAGCGATAAACCGCTTGGTATTTGATGATATTTTACAAGGGAGTAATATTTTACCGTCTAGCTTAGGAGAAACGGCAGCAGAAGCGATCGCTAAATTGCGAAGCCTGTCTTACAAAAACTGGCATCGACGACTCAGAGCTTCACATCATGGCTCGGCTTCCATTGATGTTGATTTTTGGCATGAACTTCTTTGGGATCAAGCTGTTTCTATAGTACAGGCTTTGGGCAGAGCTACCAGAGGAAATGTTCCTACAAGAGTCTTCTTCTGTGACTCAGCATTTTATCCACAAGGTGCAGAACGTAGTCTCCTAAAAGGATGGGTAGAAATTTTTGGAGAGTACCTTTCTCCTAATAGCAATAAACCCCAGGTAGAACAACAATTAGCCAGAATTTTATATGGATCAATTTATGACCGTCTAAAAGCTCTGGTAGAACATTTAGAACATAATAGCAACGGACGGTAAATAAAATGACTCAAGCACAAGAACAATTACCTCCCATTGACAGGCTACAGACTTTAGCTTGGTTATTCAATGATAATTTTGACCCTTTAGTCATGGGAGAAGTGTATGGATTAAGACTGCCGGTAACTTGGATAGACATTATAAAAGGTCTAGCAGATGTAGACCATACTCCTCCCATACTCAGTCTCTATGCAGCTTTAAGAGGTTGTGCCTCTGACATTCTCTACATTTTTCCTAACTCCTTTTCTCGCGTTCCAGAAATTAGACCAGAGTATTGGATAATTGTTCATGCTTATAGTGGTTTAATTGATTTAAACCAATTTTGGGCAATTATACAAAATTGGTTGTCAGTCAACTATGACCTGAAAGTAGTCAAATCCGTCCTAGCTGAGATAGAGTCAGGTCGTGCAGAATTAAATTGGGAACTCATAAATTTAAAAAATGCTCCCTTTGATGTTCTAGAAGTGGTCTTGCCTGAACTCATAGCACGCTGGTTAACTAGAAAGGGATTTCAGTTAGGTTTAAGGAATGCTAATGGTCATGAAGAATATTGGCCTTTAGTGGTGTCTCCATCTACTGGCAAAGAGGCTTATCTAGTTACCTGGCCTCCTATCAACTATTCACCTTCCAATAATGCTGAACAAGTAGCTAGGTATTCATATTACTTAAAGTTTTATATCGCTCCTCCTAACGGCAAAACTCCCTACTTGTTACTATTTCAAGCAGGTATTAGACGCTATATTTCTAAACCTATGACTGCTTGGGATAATCCAGGAAATCAACCACTTCCCGGTGCCAGACAAAAAATATTCCTGCCGAAAGGAGAAGACAGCAGCGTTTATGTAGCAATGGAAAATTTAGGATGGCTCAAGCCAAATTCAGATCCAAGTGTAGAACGAGAAACTACTCTAATCAACCTCAAGTTAATGCGGCATGACTCGGTTATTTGGAAAGCTAGAATTGACAAAATTTTGGCGATGATAGCTCCTCATATTGATATTCCAGAAGCAATGCAGTTTTTAAGCGACCCCGCAAAATATGCACCACAATATTTACTATCACACAGAACGCGACTAGGTTCTCACCCAGTAGGAGTTGGGCTAGAACCAGCTGATAGATTTGAGTTATTTGAAAGATTAACAACAGCTTTACCGCCTGGAGTAGTGGCAGCGCCAATCATCAATAAAATAGACTTTAGTCATTGCAGAAAACGACGACTTTCTAAACATAAAGAAACATCTACCATTAGTGAGCAAGTTTACCGGATTAGGATTTCATCTAATTCAGTAAATACTTTGTTAGAGGTGTTGAGAGAATTTTTAGAAAGCAAACAAGTACAAGGAACTGTTCAAGAAATAGACAATGAAACTTACAAATTTACCAACTGTTTAGGAGAAAGTTATTTATTGAAAGTAGACAAAACTCCCTTGCCTAATGAATGGCTTTCTCCTTTATCTTTAGGTGGTTCTTATTCTGGCCAAGCCAAAGCAGCCGCCAGCAAAAATAGAGCTAGACTAATCGAACGCCAACTGCTAACGCAGCCTAAACCTAGTAACGAAAAACGAGGTATTCTTATCGAGTTAGTTGATTACCGAAAATTCGACAAGCAAAGGAGGTTAACTGACCCAAAAGCAGCAATTCGTTGGGGACACGCTTATGCAAGTTGGGTAAGTCAATTTTTACAACCAGAAACGGAATATATCAATCCAGAAGAATTTGCTCCTATAGATTCTAATGACGAAAAACAAGTTAAAAACTATGAAAGTAAAAAGAACAAGTTAAATACTCAAAAAAAAGCTTACAAAGCAAGGTGCTTAAATGCAATTTTAGATTTAATGCGCCAGTTAAATTTCCCTTTAGGTATACCCTTTTATACGGGGTTTTATCAAACATCACTGCCTCATAATTTAGATATAATTGCTATCAAAATAATTCGTCTCAACGCTCGAAGTAAAGGAGAAACAAAGGTAGTTATCCCTATACTTATCAAAATCCCTTCAGAAAATAATTCATCTCAAATGCAAGTGTCTTTACCAGGGGATTATGGGCCGACTTGGATGCCATATGATGAAAGTTTATTCACGGTAGCCATGTTTGAGCAGAAGTATAACTCAAACTATACCTCAGAGCAGATAAAAAACTTTGTGGGGCGAGCTTTTGCAGATTTAGAAATAAAAAATCCAACTCTACTATTATTAGATGACCAAAATCTCCGCCAAGACCTTCCTTCACTTTTAAAACTTGTGTCAGGAGACGAGGCAAAAGACCCAAATAATCTTTGGCATCAAAACAAACTTCTTTCTTGCCAAAATCCACAACTTCTGCGTGTAGCTAGACTACGATATTCCAGTGATGGTTTGGTAGCTCACGTTTGTCCTATATCTGGGTTTAACAGGTATAGTGGCATTTATCATAACCCGGATTTTAGCTCTGCTTTTTACTCAATAGGTCGTTCTCCCCAATCTGCAAAAAGACCAGCAAGTTCAAGGCAGCGTGATAGAGTATCAAAGCCAGGATGGAACCAATCCGCGCTAGAAATTTCTTGGTTATGTCTCCAATCAGAAGATAAGCCAGAAGAATGGACATTAGTAGTACATAGATTACGAGAAGCTTCTCCTTTTCTTGACACAGAAATAGTAACTTTACTACCACAACCAGTTCATTCTGCCAAACAAATTTCTGAATATATATCTAGGCTAAATGTTGAGGAAGAATTTGATGATTTTGAGGATGATTTATTAGATGAATCTGTAATAGAGCAAGCCCCAGAATACATCCAATTAAGCTTATTTTAGTACCCCAAAATAAATCATAACTTACATGGGTTACTTGATATGGTTACCAGTAGCTTAATTCAACCAATCTGTTTGCGTTGGTCATAACTACGTGGAAGAAATGCAATAGACTCACTTTATCCTTGAAATCACAATTTATTTAGTTTATACAAGATATAATATAAACTTACCCAAATTAGTGATATGTGACCAAAGTCTGCTAACGCAGACATTGCTGAAAAGTCTAATGGAAAAGATGAATTTTCTACTTTCACTATTTTTGTGTGACTTAAAGGAATTGTTTGCAGTTTTTTAAAGGATAAAGTGGTTGTTGTCAGTTTTTGGTGATCATAATAGTCGTAACCTTTTGTGACTTAAAGGAATTGTTTGCCGTTTTTTAAAGGATAAGGTTGCCGTGACAGAGGCTGAAAGCATTATTCTCTCGATTCTTTCGGATATTTCTGAATTATTTATCGAGTTCCATTAAATAATAACGTTGCCGTGAGTCCATGATTGAATAAGAGTTTTGGGCTTTGTGATTGCGCCATGACAAAGACAGAATTTAGTTAGGCTCTGGGTTCGGCAAGCTTATCCTTTAATTTCCGGCAATCTTTTCCTTTAAGTCACACCTTTCTGTGACTTAAAGGAATTGTTTGCCGTTTTTTAAAGGATAAGGTTGCCGTGACAGAGGCTGAAAGCATTATTCTCTCGATTCTTTCGGATATTTCTGAATTATTTATCGAGTTCCATTAAATAATAACGTTGCCGTGAGTCCATGATTGAATAAGAGTTTTGGGCTTTGTGATTGCGCCATGACAAAGACAGAATTTAGTTAGGCTCTGGGTTCGGCAAGCTTATCCTTTAATTTCCGGCAATCTTTTCCTTTAAGTCACACTTTCATCATCACCAAAAGTTACCAAGACCCGAATTATGGTTCAAGTCACAGCAATCGCAACAGGTTTTGCACAACGGAAAAATAAGCCTTCCAGCTTAATTGGAGCAGCCACTTTATCCTTTAAACAAAACAATACTCCTCATCGACTCTAACCAAAAAGGCCTATTTTTCATTCAAGTCAGAAACTGCCAACATTTTTATCCCATTTGCAACCTCAACCAAAATTAAAACCCATGCTGAAAAAAACCACAAACCCAAAAACTAATTGACACCTTAAAACTACTCCCCCCACACTGGCCTATCATCCCCACCCAAGGAAAAAGACCATTAGGGTATCAATGGGAACAACACCCCTGGTCTCCTCAAGCATTGCTGAACCAACTCCAGCAATATGAGAAAGTACCAGTCAGAAATTGCCATCACGGTTTTTACACAGTAACCCCCACAGGTGTAGGTCTCCTTTGCGGTCAAAACTCCCAGGAATTTTTAATCGCCATAGATTGTGATGGATACAGCGCCCATGCAGCAATTATCGCACATCAACCACTACCCACCACAGTTGCATTTACATCAGGACGACCAGGAAGGGCGCAATATTTACTAAAATTGCCAGGTAACACTCACCCTCAACTCAAATCCCGCAAAATCACCACCGCCCCCAGTGAAGTTTTAGAATTTAGAGGTACTAAACTACCATCAATACTTCCCCCCAGTATTCATCCACAAACCGGTTATTATCGTTGGCTGAGTGGTTGTCGTCCTGACCAAATCGAAATAGCGATCGCACCATCTTGGATAATCGAACAGATGACCAAACGTGCGAAATCACCAAAAAGAGATTACCACAAAAACAGTAACTCCTTACCAACCAATCCAGAATTTACAGGTGAGGATACAGAAACAGCACTGCTACTACTAGAAATTATTCATCCTCGCTTTGCAGATAAATATGATTCATGGATCAAGGTGGGAATGGCTTTGAAATCAGTCAATCCTACCCTATTTTCTGCTTGGGAGGAATGGAGTCAGCTATCAGCTAAATACACACCAGGGGAGTGCGAATACAAATGGCAATCATTCAGGAAATGGGGGATGAATATGCAGATTTTACACCGTTTAGCTAATCTTTCCTAACTACTAATTATGTCAAAAATTGAACCTCAACAAATCGTGGATGAAGATGTAGAAACTGAGGATAACGATGCTGATTTCACCACTTCATCCACAGAAAATGATGTTGTTAATGTAGCATCTGAAAAAGAAGATAGATTTGATTTTGACAGCAACACTATCATCTTAGGTATCCAAATTTTACCAGCAAATCAACACGATTTACGACAAGTGTTTATCACGGCTGGAATCAAGGGAGAACCACCAGTCATGGAAGTTACAAAACTCAATGAAATTGAGCAATATCCAGTAATAGCTGAAGTTCTCATAAAACTAAAAGCTATTTTACCACAAATAGCAGAACAAGCCCAACAAAAAGAAGCTCAAAAACAGAACTTATCTGTCAACCAATCAGAGAATAACAAAATTGTCAATCCTCCTGATTTACCACCAACTAATCCTCACAAGACTAACCCATCTAATCAATTAACACTGTTTTAATATGCCTTACGTTTTGATAATTGAAGGTCAAGAAATACCTATAGCTGATGAAATTGCAGCTACTGACGAAACTCTTCGCAATGCCCTGACACCATTCTACCCAGAAATTGCTCATGCAGAAATTACGCGAACGGATAAAGACGGAATCACCCAAATTCGCATGGTCAAAAAAGCAGGTACTAAAGGTTTAGGTGATATCCTTCAAACTCTAATTACCAGCGAACATCAATTTAACCCAGCTTTACTATTAAGCTGGCAAATCAAAATGTTAGAAATTCAAGGTCATCTGAATATCGAAAATCTACTGTTATTACACAATGAACTGGAAACAGCAATTACCACTGGGAGAGAATGGCAAACTGAATTAGACAAGAGTTTAAATATTCTCAAAAAATCTCCTCCCATACCTTCACAAATACCAATTTCCGGCTTCTAATGCAGTCTCAATATCAATTAGCTGCTGAGTCTTTGAAAAAATACCAGATTCCCCAAACTGTGCAAAAGGGAATTTGGTATTTAGAAGAACTCAGCGAACAAATTAATTACCTCAGTCTCTACAAAGAACTATTCCCCCGTGAATGGTCATCTTCAACAACTCCCTTGAGACAACATTCATATCCTAGTGTTTACAGTGACTTAGAAATTGAGTTTTTGGAACTGGTAAATGAGTGGCTATTTCCCATAGACTACCATGAAGATTTTCGGGAATGCTCAGAAAGGTACACAGAAATTCCCGTTTACTCCCAAAACACAGATTGGTGGGAAATGAGTTTAGAAGAACTCAGCTTTACAGAACAATTTCTATTGTCACTTATAGGTTATGGACATCCTCAAGAAGATTGGAATTCTTGCTTTGGATTCATTCCTCATAAATTGGTAACGGTGGATAAAATCAATTGGGATAAACTTTCATCACTTTGTCAACAAACAACATCACCTTTGTCTCTACTTTATGATGTCATATCCATCATTGACCACAGCACAGAATGTATTTGGTTAGATGTCACCCATGAAGAATATGTCTCCTTTGAATGGGAACAAGAAGTGCTGAAATATTTAGCTGAACAATGGCAATTATGCCAAACATATTGTCAGAAAATGACAGAATTTTCAGAATGGATTGAATCTTCTATTGACCATAGAAAACAGGTAGTCAAACTATGGAACAAAGCACGGTATTAACTAACATTTTACCTCAACTCAACATCAGTGATATCTCACATTCAATTATCAACCAAACTACTCATGCACAAACACTAGCACATCTGCTATTTCTGCCAGGACAATATCTTCTAATTTACAAAGAAGGAGAAACAACAAATTACAAATTTATCGCTCCTGCTGCGTTGAGAGAAGCTTTTGCTGCTGAACCCATTGATTCAGGTTATTTACCAGTAAATACCGTGAGGTGGGGAAGATGTCACAAAGGAGAATGGTTAGTGCAGTTTTATCCACCACAACGTTATTGCATTTCCTTAGAAAATACAACTTTAAAAATACCTATGCCGGGGTTAATCTTTGCCGGATGTAATCGTCAATATTGGATTTGGGCTATTAAGAAATTCGAGCAAAATTCTCCCCTATTTTATGCACCATTACCAAACGTGATGGAGAACGGTTCTATCTGTTTTGGTGAAAATTCTGTTCCCAATTGTTCCCCTGAAAATATCATGCAGGTATGGCAATTGTTTTGGCATAGTGCTTTCAATCAAGATTCGGTGCAGGGTAAATCTAAATCATATCCTGAAAATATGCTATCGCATTTACAACAACTACACAACAACAAATCGAAAAGATACCCCACACGGGATTTAGTGTCTTGGGGTAACAAAACCATTACCACTGCGATTGAAGAGATTATCTCATGACTATACCGACACTCATCAATTATCAATTTGCTACTAACACCGACTTACCACCGATAACAGGTAAAATGATGGAATACTGGGTAGCTGGGAACGGAGTGTTTATTTGTGCTGCACGTCAAGGACTATCTACGTGCTTTCCTATCAACCAATGCAGTATTCGCGGTTTACCCCATCTCATACCCTACTTTCACCTGCAATATCCCTTGGTTTCCGCTAGTTTAACGTTGCAAATTTTACAGTTAGCTCGAAATGCGGGACACCAAGAAATACTCTTCTACCTTTGCTTTACAGATGGAAAATGGCATCTGCACACCCCAGAACAAATTGCCACATCTACGAGTGTAACTCCAGTAGAGGCAACCAGCTTATCATATCAGACTGCGATGATTGAGGTACGGGAGCAACGCGATTTTGTGAGGTAGGGCAAAAAAAGTGCGATCGCCAAGTTAAAAACAGGCATCACTAAAAAATCTTTACCGTACAAAAAAATGATTTTACACATAACAAATAAATAATATTACT
>NZ_JACJST010000011.1 GCF_014698305.1 Anabaena lutea FACHB-196
AGTAATATTATTTATTTGTTATGTGTAAAATCATTTTTTTGTACGGTAAAGATTTTTTAGTGATGCCTGTTTTTAACTTGGCGATCGCACTTTTTTTGCCCTACCTCACAAAATCGCGTTGCTCCCCAAAGTATGTTACTTTCTGCTTTGGGACAATTACGTGACATCCCTGGCTGGATATGTTGGATAGCTGGGGGAGTACAACGCTCCCATGAGGCTGAATATTTAGAAGAACTAAAGATACAAGTACAGGAACTTGGTATTGCCGACCGTGTGCTATTTTTAGGACAACGATCTGATGTACCGAGCTTGTTAGCTGCTGCTGATATTCACTGTCAACCTAATACGGGAGCAGAACCTTTTGGTATTGCTTTTATAGAAGCCCTTTATGCAGGTTTACCAGTTGTGACGACAGCTATAGGCGGGGCTATGGAAATTATCGATGATTCCTGTGGGCGTTTGGTTGCAGCCAATGATATTGATGCTTTGAGTCAAACTTTAGAAATACTGATTTCTAATCCGGGTGAAAGAGCATCTTTAGCATCTGGGAGTAAAGCACGGGCTGAGTATCTTTGCAATCCGCAACAGCAATTAAATCGACTTTATAGTCTGCTTTCTCAAGTTATCGAAAAAGAGGCTGTAGCATGATTTCATCGGATGAGGGAAAGCAAATAGCATCAATGAATGTGGAAAACCGGGCATTACAAAGTCTCGGCGGTAGTAGTGATCCTGTGTACCAAATGGTAGCCAGAACACTGAATAAATTACATCCTGACGGTGGTGTATTTGTAGATGTTGGTTGTGGTAGCGGTAGACTCTGGTCATTTGTGAGCGATGCCTACGGCAATAAACTACGCATTAACCGCTATATTGGTGTAGATGTTGTCCGCTATCCTAACTTCCCAGCAGAAATAGAATTTATTCCCTTTGATTTGGATATTGGTAAAGCACCTTTACCAGATGGATTTGCTGATGTAATCTGTGCTGTGGAAACTATTGAACATTTAGAAAATCCACGGGCTTTTGTGCGAGAACTCGTTAGATTAGCCAAACCAGGAGGATTGGTAATTGTCACTACACCGAATCAGTTAAGCTTGTTGAGCAAATTGACTCTAATTCTTAAAAATCAGTTTAACGCATTTCAAGAAGCACCAGGTCTTTATCCAGCACATATCACAGCTTTATTAGAAATTGACTTAATAAGAATTTTTACGGAGTGTGGTCTAACCAAGATTCAAATAGATTACACTAATTCTGGTCGTTTGCCTTTTACACCGTGGCACTGGCCAAAACGTCTAGGTTTTGGCGGTCGGGCGTTTAGTGACAATATTCTTTGTGTGGGGAAAAAATTGTAGATATAACTATCAACTATGGAACGATGAAAATTAATGAGGTAGCGCATGAATTGGGAATACAGTACTAAAACTAAACTACTGAAAATTTTTCTAGTTATTTTTTCAAGACCATCTTTTTTTAATTTCTTCTATGGAATAAATAAAATTTGTTTGAACGCTATGAATCGAACGGCAGCTTCTCAATTATCCCCTAATTTTACCGGGGAAAAAAAAGCCTTTAAATTTGCATTTGAGAAGCTAAAAAATCATGATAAATTGGTTATATTTGATGGTGGCGGAAGTTATGGGGATTATTCAAACATGATTAAGGAGATATGTTACTCTGCAAATAATAACTTTGATTTGTATATTTTTGAACCATCTTCAGTCTGTTTTTCTTATTTGTCAGAAAAAAATAAAAATTTAGAAAATATTAAACTTTACAAACTAGCTCTTTCAGAAGAGAACAGTTGCTGCCGATTGTATTCACCTTGGGAAGGATCATCTGGAGCCAGTCTTGCTGAACTTAAATATTTGAAAATGGTGATTAAAAATTCAAGTGATTCACTTCCTTCGGAAACTGTAAATACTACTAAATTAGATGATTTTTGTGACGATAATAATATCAATAAAATTGATTTTTTAAAGCTGGATATTGAAGGATTTGAATTGTCAGCACTTAAAGGTGCATACCAAATGATTATGAACGGAAAGATTAAATTTATTCAAATAGAGATAGGTTCCGCTTCACTTACAACTAAATCCATGTTATTTGATTTTTGGGAGATGTTCAATAACTTGTATTATTTTTATCTTATTTTAAATCAGGGTTTGATAGAAATAAAAGAGTATAAAGCCGATTTAGAATCCTTTTATGGGGCTTCTAATTTTCTTCTTCAGTTAAAAAAATAATTTTTGCAATATGATTGAGAACACTGAAAAATTTGATCTGCACTTGGAGTTAAATAAAGGATAAATTATGTTAAATCCATCATATCTATGGTGGCTAAGTTCCCAGGCTTATCAAAAAAAGCTGTATTTTGTAGCCCGGATATTGAAAGCAATCAATTTTTTAGTTTTCCATGCTATTTTACCTCCAGAAACAGAGATTGAAAAAGATATTAAACTTCAACATTATGGATTAGGAACTGTCGTTCACTGTAATGTTAAAATTGGAAATCGTGTGCAAATATATCACCATGTCACCCTAGCAGCACAAGTTCCCATTGCTTCTGAACATAAGATTTTTATTGGTGATGATGTAATTATCTGTGCTGGGGCAGTTATAGTTGGACGTGGCAACCAAAGTTTAAGCATTGGTAGTGGTGCAATAATTGGTGCTAATGCTGTAGTCACCAAAGATGTACTACCAGGTCAAACCGTAGTCGGGGTTCCTGCCAGACCAATCCAAAAAGCAGTGTCTACAACTAGTGCAGGCGATAAATCTGTTAATAATTGATAGCGATACCCCTAATTTTGGGGTTTTACGAATTGTAAAAAAGTTGGTTAAGTAGACTCAGTGATTACAAAAACAAGTCAGGAATTACCACATCCTTATATCTGGGCAAAACTAAACTGGACATGGGCGCACACCTTCATCTTGTTACAGTTTTCCCTGCAAATATTACTCTTATTTCCGGCAATCGGGGTTTTCCGAGTACCAATGCGGATTGCTTCCTTTGCCCTTGGTTTATTTTTATTAGTGTGGCTACCTACAGCAGAAAAACAGAAACATCCAGCAACTGAGCCAGCAATTATAGTCCTAGCAATCATGCTGCTACAGTTCTGCCTCAATCCTTATATTAATTCGGTAACAGCAGGATTAGCACAAGGAGCGATGTATCTTGCTATTCTCAGTCCTCTTTTTTGGGTCAGAGGATTAAAAATTACACCCAAGGCTTTTGAAAGCTTAATGTTTTTGATGTGGGGAATTAATACATTGAGTGCCATTGTTGGGGTGTTACAGGTATACTATCCAGGTAAATTTCAGTTAGCTCTTTCTACTGCGATTCAAAATAGCGCCTTTGGTGGAGAGGACTTATTAATCACCTTAGCTAATGGCTCACAAGTATATAGACCAATGGGCTTAACTGACGTACCGGGAGGTGCAGCCAATTCTGGTTTATATGCTCTTTTATTCGGGGTTGTATTTGCACTCAAAAATAAAAACCCGATTTTAAGAATTGCTGGCATTAGTAGTGCTGCCATTGGTTTATTTTGTATCTATCTAACTCAAATTCGTTCTATTTTGGTATTGGCTGCTATTTCTATGGTTGTTTTGGCAGTAGTCTTAATCAGGACAGGTCAAGTTGCCCGTGCCACAGCTATGGTATCAGGTGTGACAGCTTTGTTTGCCGGGACATTTTTTTGGGCAATAGCCATTGGGGGACAATCAACACTACAACGCATAAATAGCTTGTTTGCTGGTTCTCCTCAAGAAATTTACCAACAAAACAGAGGGGGGTTTTTGCAGAATACTATTGAGAATTTATTGCCTAAATATCCTTTGGGAGCAGGTTTAGGGCGTTGGGGGATGATAAATGGCTATTTTGGTGATAATGCCGACTTGATATCTCAACCAATTTGGGTAGAAATCCAGTGGACAGCATGGTTGCTAGATGGGGGAGTGCCACTAATATTTGCTTACGTTTTTACCATTTATTGGGCTTGTCAGACAGCATGGAATATTGCTATCAATCGCAAATTGGGAGATTTTGCACTGTGGGGAGGATTAATATTTGCATACGATATTGGGGTGGTGGCGCTGACTTTCAATTACCCTATTTTTATGAGTCAGGGCGGTATGGAGTTCTGGTTACTGAATACAGCACTGTTTGTAGCTGCTAATCATATTTTGGATCAAAAACCTTTAGAAGATGTCTGATAGCTTGCGTGGCGTAGCCATCAACTTTTTCGTGTCGTATACAACACTTGTATATCCCCCTAAATGCACGCCAGTTCGCACAACGGGGGGAACCCCCACAAGCGACTGGCTCCCCTTAAAAAGGAGGACTTTGATTACTTTATTCCCCCCTTATCAAGGGGGATCTCGATAAAATCTGATACTTATCAGATACCCTCTTAGATGTGCAGTAATGAAATCTTATTTGCTAGTAACAGGTGATTTTGTCAAAACTGGTGGCATGGACAGAGCCAATTTTGCTTTAGCTGACTACTTAGCAAAGCAAGGTGAACAAGTACATTTAGTAGCTCATCGGGTAGCTAGTGAGTTGTTAGCTTATCCTAATGTTAAATTTCATCGAGTACCAAAGCTAGGGAATTCTTATCTACTCAGCAGTCCTTTACTAAATAGAATGGGAGGCATTTTAGCACAGCGATTAGCTGCCAATGGTGGTAGAGTTTTGGTTAATGGTGGTAATTGTCAATGGCCAGATGTGAACTGGGTGCATTATGTTCACGCAGCTTACCAACCTGATCATAAAGCTAGGTTATTGCGTCAGTTGAAGGGTTCAGTTTCACGTCAGATGTTTTTAGATGCCGAAAAAAAAGCATTAAACTCTGCGCGGGTAATTATTGTGAATTCAGACCATACTAAACAAGATTTGATCGAGAAATTGGCGATTCCTGAGCAAAAACTGCACACAGTATACTATGGCATAGATCCACAAGTCTTTTATCCAGCGACACCAGAAGAAAGAATAGCATTACGTCAGCAGCTAGGATGGGCAGAAGATAAGGCAATTGTAGTATTTATTGGTGCTTTAAGCGATCGCCGTAAAGGATTTGATACTCTGTTTGCAGCTTGGCAACAGTTATGTAAATCCCCTGATTGGGATGCCGATTTGGTAGTGATTGGAGTTGGTGCAGAACTACCACTATGGCAGCGTAGCGCTGATATTGCTGGTATTTCCAACATTCATTTTTTGGGGTTTCGTGCTGATGTGCCGAAATTGTTGCAAGCTGCTGATTGTTTAGTTGCTCCAACACGTTATGAAGCTTATGGTTTAGGGGTGCATGAAGCTTTATGTTGTGGAATACCTGCTATAGTCAGTGCTAATGCTGGAGTTGCAGAACGTTATCCGCTGGAGTTACAAGACTTGTTACTTCCTAATCCTGAAGATGCAGTTGATTTGGCAAGACTGCTGCTCAAATGGCAATCGCATCAAAATCATTATAGTCAGTTAGCCTTTTCTTTTTCTCAGGAATTAAGAAATTATACTTGGGACAATATGGCACAGGAAATGTTACATTTTTTTGATTCTTGCCAGCAGGACTGAGAGGATGTTTTAAAAGGTATAAACTGAATTTGTAGACAGTTTCAAATTATAACTACGCATAATTTTTTACAGCTAGACCTAGTTGTTGGGGATCTTCTGACTCCAAGATGTAGATACTATAATTAGGCAGATAATCAATGGCTGCACGACGAACGTTAGGCTCTACAAAATCATGAAATAACACCACAGACCCGGGCTGAAGATAAGGTGTAACAACCTTTAATTCTTCACTAACTCCCTCGTAGTCATGGCGGCTGTCTTGAAAAAATAAATCTGGGGCTACCTGCTTCAAGACTTCAGGCATTGTTTCTACAGATGGTTTTCCTCGATAAAGTTCGATGCGCGATCGCAAACTGTTAGGGATGTATTTTCCGGCATGAGGATAAATATCAAATGTGTGGACTTTACCCGTGGCATCAGCATCTTCGAGGGCAGCAGCTAAATATGCTGTAGAGTATCCCCAATAAGTGCCAGTCTCAAAAACTTGGTTAGCCTGACTAGCTCGACAGATAGAATATAAAGCATGACCTGTATCAGGATGCACGGTATTTGAACGGGCAAAAGCAGCATCGAAACGGCGAATTAACTGAGGTGGAAGAAACTTGTAAAGACTTTTTTCTTTTTGGCGTATTGAATCAACAACATCCATACCATTGGGATAACCAGAAACATCTGCAATGTGCCAATGCTCTTTAATAAATTCCTCAAGACTAATAGTTTTCATTTTCAAACTCCTGGTAAGTAATATTAATTTTTTTTGGAAGCATCATCAATAGCCTGTTGATAAGCCTTAGCAATCTTCTCCGCTGCTCTCTTCCAAGAGTATACTTGTACTTTTTGCCTAGCAGCTTCCCCAAGAGAGCGGGCTAGAGTTTCATTGCTAACTAAATGATCCAAAGATTGGGTAAGAGATTCAACATCACCAACTGGAACTGTAAGACCATTAATACCATTCTCAATAAAATCAGCCATGCCACAGATATTAGTTGTCACAATGGCTAATCCCATAGCAGCAGCTTCAAACATTGTCAAAGGCTGACCTTCAAAATAGGAAGGCAATACTAATATTGAATGCTGACGGTAAATATCAATTAGTTCTTCATTACTTGATATTTTTGGGATTACCTGGATTTGGGAACGGATATCTTGAGCAAAATATGCGACAACAGTATCAGCATCAAAACCACAACCAGCAATAGTAAACTGAAGCGATGGGTGACGTTGCATAACCTGGCTTATAGCTGGAACTAAATCCAATGTACCTTTTCGCAACACCCAACTTCCCAAAAACAAGATCCCTGAGCGAGATAGACTTGCTTGTGCTAAAACTTCACCTGCGAGCAAAAACTGTGATTCAACACCATTATCAGCTTGAGTAATCCTATTTTTATCCACACCAATTCGTTGTAGATAAGCAGTATCCTCTGAATTTAAACAAATCACATGGTCACAATGCCGCACCCCATACATTGCCTGTAAAACCGTAATCCGCAAGAAACGAAGGGGAAGGGAAACCGGGAGATATTTCTGCCGTCTATAAGCTAGTTCAGCTAATTGGTTACGTTTTTCCAAACCATGTGAAAATAAGACTACAGGTGGTAGATTCTGATTAATTTTACGATTGAAACAGTAAGCAGCCGCTAGAGGCTCGTGAATCTCGACAACATCATACTGTTTGCCTTTCTGAGCTAGGCTGTAAATTAGTCCCGGTATTTGTAGTGGCACAGTAAATCGCCTCGGAACAACAGATCCACTTACCTGCCAGTATTCGCTAAATATATAGTCAACTTGATGACCCATTGCTATTAGCGCATCCCCAGTGCCGTACATTGCACGAGACATACCACCTGTTCGATTATTAGAAGCAGTACTTATCCGTAAAATTCGCATTTATGATACTAGTAAAGGCTAAATTTTAGTTGCTACTGACAGAGAATATGCAGCTATTCCCTGGTAGTTTTGTTAGCTATTCTTTTAGATTCCAGACAGAGCAGGTAAGTTTCACTTGTGATTTGGGCGATATGCTGCCAGGAAAATTGTTGGGACTGCTGTTTAGCCCACAAACGAGCAACTTTAAGTTTTTCTTCATCATGTAATAAATTTATCACTTTGTCACTCATGCCTTTGATATCTCCTCTAGGTACTAAGTACTCAGGTGGTAGCATCATCGGTGGACCAGGAGCATCATAAGCAATCACGGGAATAGAAGCAGCAAGCATTTCTAAAACTCCAAATCCAAAGCCTTCCAGATATGAAGGAAAAATTCCTACGGAGCAAGTAGCAAGTAGCTTGGGTAGTTCCTCTGGGTGAAAGTTAGATATAACTTCAATTTTGTTCCTCAATCTCTGATCAAAATGTCCCAAAACTTCTTTTTCGGTCTTGTAGCGTCCACCCATCAGCCGAAATTTTACATTGGGAATTGCTTCTGAAATATACTGCACAATTTTAGGAAAATCATTAGCACCTTTGCGGGGGTCGAATGTGCCGACAAAAGCTACAGTAGGTTGAACAGGAGACAAGCTGGAAACATTATCGAACAAAAGCCTTCTACTTTGACTAATACCATAAGGAATTACAGATATTTTATTAGCTGGTATTCCTCGTCTGACTAATTCTGTTTTATCATCATCATTACTCACATTAACGAGATCAGCTTCTCGAATGGTCAGTGTGGCATCCCTAATCCAGCCCTGAACCTGAGCTTTTCTTGTGGCTCCATTGATGAGGTTAGCAATCTTTCCCCGCAAATTATTGGGGATGGGAATAGGAATAGTTTCCAAATGTTGTACTAATAGAACTGATCTGGCAACAAATAGAGTTGAATTAATAAATTCATCTCTTGAATAAGGAAGATAAACATGATCGTATTCTATAACATCATACTCTGAAGCATATTGATGCAAATAATTTTTCAATTTTTCAGCATACATATGCTGATATTTGAGTCCGCTATAGTTGAGTATATCAGGACAGATATCTGTTGGACTTAATAACTTACATATCCAGCCTAATTCTTGCAGTTCTTCTATCAATTCTATTAAGACTTTTGACATTCCTAATTCTTTAGAAGGCACGATTGGGCTGCAAAAAAGTATTTTCATTAACTGCCTCCTAATAATTTTTGTTTGTCTGACTAATTTTTATTAGCGAATCCTCCAGACGAGCTAACACTACTTCACTTCTCCAACTTTTAGCTTTACTAATTGCATTTTTAGATAAATACTGCCAAGTTTGACGATTAGTATAAGTGCGAGCGATCGCATCCGCAAAAGCTTTGGCAGTCAGTTTTTTAACCAGTAATCCATCAACGTCATTTTCAATAATTTCTGCTGGTCCACCTGAATCATGGCAAATACAGGGTGTGCCTACAGACATAGCTTCAACTATACTACGACCATAAGGTTCACCCAGAGAAGTTGAGATCAGCAAATCTGCGGAATACAGATAGTTATAAACTTCACTATTAGGAACTTTCCCTTGCAGGTATATACAATCCTCCAATTTCTCTGAAGCGCAATAAGCTTCTATATTTGAACGCTCCGAACCATCTCCTAAAAGTGTTGCTTTCACATTAATTCCATAGTCACGCAGAAGCTTGACTGCTTGACAAAATATTAAAGGATTTTTATTGGCAACAAGGTTGGCAACAAATAAGAGGTGAAAAGGTTTGGATTGATTAGGAACTTCCCTAATTGAAGAGAAATCGTAAATAGGAGGATCTACAATCACAGGCAAACACAATACCTTAGCTTGGGGAAACTGATTTTGCATAGATTCAGCCTGCTTACTCGTCGCACAAATGATCAGAGAAGCAGCCTGTAATGTCTGATGCCATCCTTTCTGGGCTAAAGGACTAACAAATTTTTCTATACCAATGCCAAATCTTGGTTTAGCCCTCATTGCCTCATTTTCTGGCCAGCCATAAAATAGAGGTCCAACTACCAAAGGTTTGCCCCGGGTTTTGGGTAATGTCGGACAACCTGTTCCATAAGGGTGCATTCGCCACACAATATCAATATCATATTTATGGCTTAAATCCTGCAACCAATTATCGGCTTTCCAGGAATGTTCCCAAGAAGCAAGAGAGTCAAAGGGGACACGATGTCTGCCACCCACTTTTACTTGTAAATTAGGATATTCTTCAGAAATAGCAGCATATCTGGTGTAAGCAAAAATATCATGGTTGCGTCTGGTTAATCCGTTCAGTAAAGAGAAGCAAATTAGACCATCGCCGTGAGATTCGCAGTCAGTCAGGTACTCTGAAGCTGAATGGACAAATATTGATAACGATTGATTAAAGATATTTGAGTCCATTTTTCAGCTTTTTTGATGATAGGGAGATGCTAATAAACTTTGAATTAGGGGCAAGGCGCTTGGCTGAACAAAAGCTATATCTTTATCTAAATCGGGATGAAGAAATTCACCGAACTGATAAGCAAACAAACCTTCATTTCTAACGTAAATATATTTGTTCACCAGTATGCCAACATAAACTGCTTATCGGTCTAAATTTTGGATAAAGGTGTCCAAGCCAAACAAATATTTTTTCTAAAATAGGAGACTGTGAGCATACCCAGCCTAACGGTTGAAGAAGTCTCATAACTTTTATCTTACTTTCATCTTATTAATTGCTGTTTAATTTTCTATCTTTGAGGTTGGCAATTTCATAATAATTGAAGGTCCACATTTAGCTACTATTTCATATCCATATTTACCTAAATAATTAATAATTTCCAAATTTTCAATTTCTTTTAGAGAAATATCATGTTTTTCAAAAATTATAATTTTTGGTTTGTATATTTCCCAATTATTAGACCTAAGAATTGCTTCATCCATACCTTCTATATCAATACTCATTAAATCAATATTAGTTCCTTTTGGTAAGTATACATCTAACAGTTCCTCTAGGGTACTTGTTGTCAAAGTCTTTTTCTCAACTAATTTTACTCCCATAGATAAAGCCTTGTCAGCCATCTCTTGATCGAATGTATTATATGCAGCCTGTTCAAATATATAAAACTCCACGTTTTCTACTTTTTTTTCTGGATGTAACAAAAGCTCTAAATTTATATCTCTTGGTCGTAAAACTTGGAATATATCCATGATACCGGGAGCGCCATCAATATTAATTCCTTGCCAGCCTTTGCAATAGAAGTGATGAGTATTAGAATAATAAACTGGATGGTGAGCGCCAATGTCTATATAAAATCCTTTCTGAATATCATTAGTTAGAAATCTCACAACCATGTCTTCACCAAATTGAGAATGAGACTGGTAAAAGCTTGGATATACGTTAGCTTTAAGTCTAGCCCAAATAGTAAACTTCAGTTTAATAAGCCATTTCTCTAAAATATTCATATATTTAGGCTAGTATTCTTTAAACCCTTGTAAGTCATGTATGAATTTAATATAACCCCTGGAATCAAAGGAACCATTCCGAATATAATTGCTCCTTTAAGTGTAGACACATTTACCAATAAAACTGCAACAATCTGTGCCATAAGTGTTCCAGGTATCTGTAACCAGACAAGATCAAGCCATGCTTTGGAAGCATTGAGAGACCACATAGTATTAACAACAAAAAACAATCCTGAACTAACTATGACTAAAATTAATTCTGACTGTAAATGTGCGTATTTCGAGCCTATGATCCATAGAAATTGACTAGGAAAAAGTGCGGCTAAACCTACTAAAGCTCCTGAAAATATACACATGGTGCAGAGAATTTGGCAATAGCGACGGAATAGAAGCTTTGGAGACTGACAACGAGCAAAGCTTGGTAGTATAATCCCATTCATAACTGAGCCTATAATGGAAAAAATAACCGCCAAACGCCCTAATGCTCCAATTTCAGCAACAGTTTGTACATTGCCAAAGATACTCAGTAACCATACGGTAATTTGTCCTTGGAAACAGTAAAATATTGTATTAGGTGCTGATTTTTGAATAATTTTGGTAATTTCTGCCCTATCTTCTTGATTCAAGGGGGCTTTCCTGTCAATATTATCAATTACTAAATTTCCTAACAGCAACCTCTGTATTCCTAGTGCAATTGAGGAGGCAGATGTGACTAAAGCTGTGTTGAAAACTGTTAGATAAGAAACCCCCAATAAGGCTATTCTAGAAATATTCAACGCTAAATCCAGTTTCTGAATTCGACTGACTTGTGAATGGAGACGGGGTACAATATTCAACACACCAATAGTCAATTGAAAATAAAGTCCCACCAGTACCGCAATTGTAATTAAAATTGCGTATAACAGGGAAGCTCCATTTCTGAATAGCATCCAGATAGAAATTGGTGTCACAACTGTAATGGAAATAGCAGCTAGATAATAGCGAAGATGTAAAGCTGTATTGATTAATTGTCCAAAGCGATACCTATCTTGCCATACCTTACCACCAATCGCTGAAAGTCCAATACTGATACCCATGTCAGCCAAAACACTCATAGTCCCTTGCATTGTAGTAGCAATGGTATAGTAGGCATATTCTCGCTGTTCTAAAGTACGAACTATGAATAGACCACTAGCGAGGGTTAAAGCTTGAACTATAATTTGCACAGAGACAAATTTGCCCAGTAATTTAGTCCAATGAACAAAATTTGCAGGTAGAGACATCTACTCACTCGTCTCTTTTTATTAGTAGACAGTCAATTTTCATTTAGATAAATCCACAATTTTCACTTAGTATTACTCTAACTCAGGTTAAAGTACTTGCTTATACTTGTCAATCCGTTAATTTTACTATTTTTATTTAACGGTTTGCATAAGTCTCTATAGAAAATATGTATGCAACAATCAAACTAATCCTGTCTACTAAAAGTTTCAAATTGATTAAGCAGGTTTCCAAGTACCATGAAAGCTGTGGGGAATAACGCTGGGTAAACCTAGTTTACAAACAGGTTCATCGTTCAAGTGTTGGCTCTCAAATACCCAAACCTCGCTATTATTTGTATTACCATCGTAAACTACTGTTAAAATCCAACTTTGCTCAGGGTTTTGATTGTCTTGTGCTGGGAGAGGTTCACAAGGATAGCGATTTTCACCCAAGTCTGCTTCCGACAGAGTTCCAGTTTGATGATCAAAACGAGCAATACCGTTTAATATTTCTCCTTCAATATCTGTTCCTTCCCGAAAAATAGACATATAGCTATAGCGAGAGAACTTACCCACATTTTGTGGTGGAACATTAGGAAATTCACAAGTTCTATTTAATAGAGTTTCAATTCCCGTTACTTTCGCTGTTTGCGGATTAAGTTGTACCCGCGTCAACGTGGTTTTAGCAATTGTTTGAGTTTCTCCAGATGCAACCTCTTTTAAAAATTGATTAGTTTGAAAATCTGCATAACGGGAAAAATCTACAATCACCGTACCGCTATCATCAACATAACCATTTCCAAAATGCCATTGAAACCAAGGTTCTGTAATTCCTTCACTCACTAAAGATAAAGTTTCTCTGTCAATTACTAAAATCTTAGTTCCTTTTTGTGGTAGCCATTGCAGCGAATCACTGTAACTACTAATTCCCAACAAAACAGGCCAAACATTTAAATGTACCGCCGGCGCAAAAAATATTAAATATTGTCCCGCTAACACAAAATCATGTATAACTGGAAAACCTGCTAATGTCAACTTCGCAGTTTTCAGAATCTTGCCCGTCAAGTCACTTTTGTAGAGACTTAATATCGCATTTGCTCCCGGACTCACACCAAAATTAAAAATTTCTCCTGTTGCATAATCAACTTTAGGATGGGCAGAATAAGGTTGTTTTTTCTCTAAACCATCTAAATTATCTAATCCTTGAGTTTCTAAAGTTTGCAAATCTAACGCATAAGGATTATCACCTTCCCACAATGCCAGCAGTTTATCAGGTAATGCCAAAACCGAAGTATTTGCAGCGTGCTTAACAGGTTTTTGCCATTGATTCCAAATGGGACCCGGTGCAGTCATGCCATAATTACCATACAGCAATTTACCCGCCGCAGTTTCTTCTTGATAACCAGCAGTCTGCACGTACCGATAAACCCCAGTCGCACCAGCATCAGTAAAATGGACGGCTAAAATAGCACCATCTCCATCAAACCAATGTCCTACTGACACACCACCCCGTTCTAGTCTTGCTGCACCATTGCGGTAGAGTGTACCCCGCAAACCATCAGGGATTTTACCCGCGAGAACAGGTAATTGCGTGGGAGGAAATTCAGTTGCAGGTTGAGATATGGCTTTTGCCCAAGTTTTTTTTGTTGACTTTTTATTGATTGTTTGCATAGAAATTTTTGGTTTATAGAGTTTTTCTAATCAATAGGAATCACTAATGATAGTTATATCACTTAAGCTATTGGCTAGGGTTTTCACCCATGCACAATAGCTGAGTGTTGAGATAGGTTAAATCGTCACTGCTTGACGAGCGATCGCTTGATGATACCAACGACGAAAAAGGAGTGTTGCTCGATCAGTGGGAACATTACATTCCCCAGTTGTAGCAGGAATCTCACCTTGATGCGATTCAATCACTACTTTATCTTCAATAATGGGAGTGATGAACTCATCGAGCATGGCCACAGCATGAGGCTCAAGCAACTGAATTGCGATTAAGATTCGTGTTTGATACTGATTGATGGGGATTGCGAAAAAATGACTCCGAACAGGCATTCCCATTTCATCAAACTTCAGAACAACTAAGTTTGGCTGATGCCATTCAAAGGCAAAGCCAGATTCTATGTTGTGATAGCGATTAAAAATTTGAACGCTATGTTTTGTCTGTGTAATTTGAAATTCAGCAAAACTACCAGCCTTGATCGCCTGACCAACTTCGCCTCCGAAGGAATTACGATGCACAAACGGCACATGGACATAATCCATTGCGTTCTCGACTACTCTTGTCCAGTGAACATTCCAAACCTCATGATGAATGAAGTAGAATTCAGGCGATCGCATTAAACTCTCAGGAACTTCCAGATCCGGAACTTCACCTTGACCTGTAAACACCCAAACTAACCCAGCAATGATGCGAGTCGGTAAGCTCACAGCGGAAAGCACAGACAACTTAACATCAGCTGGATTATTCAGGGGAACGTGTCTACAAGCACCATTTTGGTCAAACTGCCAGCCGTGATAAGGGCATTCTAAACATCCGTTTTCGTTGACACGACCGAGTGAAAGGGCAACGCCCCGATGAGGACAGCGATCTAAAAGCGCCCCAATTTCACCTGTCAAATTCCGAAATAAAACCAGACGTTCCCCTGCAAGTTCAACAGCTACAGGGGTATTCTCAACTTCAGCAACAGGCAGAACAGGTGTCCAAAAATTAGGTAACAGGTCAAACATGATCAGTTTCTCCTTGTATGGAAAATAAACAACCTAAAATTAGGTAGGTAAGAATGCAAAAAAAAATTAATTCGAGACAGAACCTTTCAAAAGTAGCTCAATCAAATCATTAACTAATTCCTCATCAGTCTTAGAGCCATATTTTCTAAAGGTATACAGCGATTCTAAAGCAGACAAGAAAGTACCTCCAATGAAGCCCAAATTGCTTTGGAACTGATCCTTTAACTGATGTCGATATTGGATGAATAACGCCTCAATGGGAGCGAATGCACACCGATATATTGCTTCTTCGAGTTGAGCAGCTTTGTCTGAAGATAGCTCTGGTAAATCGCTCATGATCATTCTTCCAGCGTTAAGAGGAGGCTGCTGAATCAACCAAACTCCAACTTCAAGCAAGCAACTTTCTAAGGTTGGCTTCGCTCTGGAAATCAATCTTTCAAGGGAGATAAGCCGATGTTCTAAATGACGCAACATTACCTCAACATACAAATCTTCCTTTCCCAGAGGAAAGTGGTAGTAAAGTGAGGCTTGCTTGATGCCAAGTTTGTTAGCAACATGACTTAGGGTAACAGTTGTATAACCGCGAGATACAAATAATTGCTCCGCTGCATCTAGAACAGCCTCTCTTGACGAGGTTTGATTAGCTTTTTTATTCACATCACCTAACTTAAATTAGGTAGACTATTTTGTCAAGTAGTGGGAAAAGTATAATAAATATTCAGTAAATTGCAATATATCCAAAAAATCTAGTTAAATTTTATTATCTCCACCTAAACACGGACATCCTAAATGCACACACAACTTTTGGCAGTGTTGAATTACCTGTGGCTGTAGATTAGAGATAGTGATGGGATTAGCAGGTAAGAGAGTGGCAAAGGATCTTCCTGAGTGTATTTCATCCCATAGAGATCGCATTTGTAAGCCCCGTCCTTTACCGGGTGCATGAATGCCAAAGCCAGAAATGATACTGCACCAAACAGGCCGAAAATGCCTAATTAGCACAGACTCACCCCAAGCCACTAAATCCACAGCCATTGCTACTACCGTAAAGTGAAAATCTGCGACCTCAAGATTGTTAGCTTGGCGAATAGAATTTCTATGTTCTCTTAAACGACCAATTAAACCGCCTGTAATAGTTCCTGTTCCAGTCCGCTTCCCTGGATTTTCTGCTTTGCCAATATAAATTGGCAGACAACAAGAATTTTGATTAGCGTAAGTTATAGCTGAGTAAAGCGGAAATTCTCCCCTGTAATAAAGTAAATAGACACCAACATAGCCAGCTAACTCTTCTTTGAGTTCTTCCAGTTCACTGAGAGGATAACAATGCTGTCTAGCTTGAAACTCAATTAACTGGTCACGTAGTGTTGGAGGTGCTTGAAAGACTTCTAATGGCATGAAAAATTGTAACTATAAATAACTAGACAGCAGTCTTAATTTTGAGCCGAGAGTCAACTTTTTGTAAATGGGTACGGATGCTAGTAGCGATAATATAAGCCAGGGTAACAGGTACAGCATTACCAATTTGACGCATGGACTCACCCCAAGCGCCGGGAAAGTAATAATCATCAGGGAAAGTTTGCAATCTTGCAGCCTCACGTACCGTAAAATAGCGGACTTGTCCATCAGGGAAAGCGAGCATATTTTCACCACCAGGGACACCATGTACACCTGCTTTGAGAGTTTTGGCTGGTTCATCCCAAGGGCTACCTGTATGACCTGGATAGCTTTTAGCACCGGGAATGTAGATATGATTAGGAATTTCTGCTGCTAAAGTAGTTTTTTCAGGTGGTGGTAAGTCGGCGATCGCATCTCTCACAGTCAGCCAAGGAGAAGTTATACTACCAATTAAACTCGCTCCCTTCCGTTGATAGCTACTGCGTATTTTTTTGGGCATTTCTGGGCGATATAACTTAGCAATACCGTGATGTTCCCAGTATTCACCTGTCACCCATTTATGCCAAATCAGCGCCTCTTCTGTATGGGTTGGTTCAGGAAAAGACCAGTTAGCTTGTAAATCGGAACGGAAACCAACAATAAACACTCGTTCACGTTTCTGTGGTACTCCATAATCAGCCGCATTTAACAACCGCCACGTCACCCGATAACTAAGTTCATCTTTGATATTACTGCGCTGATGTTGCTGAAGTCTGACTAAATGATCAGCCCAAGATTCATCAGCTTTGGGTTGCACTTCAGGATAATTTAACTGTAAAAGAATATACTCAAAATAATTAATAAAATTAGGTCGCACTAAACCACGGACATTTTCAATTAAAAAAGCTTTAGGACGTAATTCCCGCACAGCGCGGAAAAATTCGGGAAACATATCCCGTTTATCTAAATAACCATTATGGTTGCCACCAATAGAAAAAGGCTGACAAGGTGGACCACCTGCTAAAATGTCTATTTCTCCTCTCACATTGGAGTAGTCAAAATCAGCCACATCCATTTGATGGAGACACCAGTCACTCACAAGTCCCATCCCTCGACTTTGATTTTCACGGATGGTTTGACAACTATGTTTATCTCTTTCCACAAGTGCTTGATGATGGAAGCCAGCGCGATCGCATCCCATCGCTAGACCTCCAGCACCTGTAAATAACTCTAGTGATTTTAATTTAGACACAGACTATACAATTGCAAAACATATTGATGATACAGCAGAATTCAGGAGTCAGGAGTCAGGAGTCAGGAGTAAAACTGGCTTGGTGTCTAGGTTTCAATTTTGATTCTGTACCTCATTGATCTGCAATCTGCTGTATATCTAACTTGCAGTCAGTGAATATAAAAAATCTAGTTAAATCTTATTATCCCCATTTAAACCCAATTATGACAACCAAAACCACCTTCAACTCGTGGGTTACTTGTCCCCAACCCAACCCCCAAGCCAAAATACGCTTATTCTGCTTACCCTACGCAGGAGGTAGCGCAATGGTATTTCGCAACTGGGCTGATGATTTACCCTCAACTATCGAAGTGTGTCCTCTAGAACTTCCTGGAAGGGGAAGACAAATGAACTTACCTCCCTACACAAAAATGCAACCTTTGGTGAGGGAAATAGCCCAAAATCTCATTCCATATCTAGATAAACCCTTTGCTATCTTTGGTCATAGTATGGGTGGACTTGTCAGCTTTGAATTAACTCGTTTACTACGCTCAGATTATAATTTAACTCCAATACATTTATTTATATCGGCTCGCAATGCTCCACAAGTTCCTCCCACAAAAAGACCGATTTACAACTTACCAGATGCAGAGTTTTGGCAAGAAATCCGTAATTTTAATGGTACTCCTGATGATGTTATCGAAAATCAAGACATTATCCAACTTTTTCTCCCTATTCTCCGGGCTGATTTTACAGTTTTAGATACCTACATTTATACAAATCAACTGCCTCTTGATTGTCCTATTAGTGTTTTTGGTGGTTTACAAGACAAAGAATTTACTGATTATGAACTAGAAGCATGGAAAGAACAAACTAGTGCCGCTTTTTCATTACAAATGCTTGCGGGCAATCACTTCTTTATTCGCTCGAACCAAAATCTTTTACTGAGAAGTATATCTCAACAGTTAGAGTAATAATATTTTTGGATAAAATCCGTACTTGTACTTACACCTTAGACAGATTTTGAGATTATTACTTTCAGCTAGAATAGCTAACTGACTTAATAACCTATATTAGGAATAAATGTAGAGATATTTACACTTATCTTTAGAGAGATTTTATTGGGTTTTTAATATTTGAAATTGTAACAAATTATGAAAAAACTCACAGGTACGGCTATTGCGATTCCCATAGCAATAAAACCGAACCCACTGAATTTATATCCTAGTGTTATTGTTTAAGTAGGAAGCTAAAGATTAAGCTTCAGGCATGAAAAGATTTAAAAAAGTATGACCGTTATTTGCCATCGATGAAGCTTGAAATTCAGCCTCCACAAGCCAAATTAGAGGATTGTACAGGAGATAGATATGGCACTTATTCGTTGGGACCCACTCCGGGACATTGAACGCCTAGAACCATTCCGCGAACTTGAACGTTGGGACCCACTCCGCGAAATGGATACCCTACAACGGCGCATGAATCGTTTGTTTGAAAGAATTATACCAACTGATGGGGGTGAAAGAGGAGGAATTACCTTTATTCCTTCTGCCGAACTTGAAGAAACTGATGACGCATTCAAATTGAGACTAGAATTACCTGGTCTGGAAGCGAAAGATGTAAATGTGGAAGTAACCCCTGAAGCTGTTTCTATAACTGGTGAAAGGAAATCGGAAACCACAACAGAAAGAGAAGGTTACACTCGTTCTGAATTCCGTTATGGCAAATTCCAACGGGTAATTCCTTTACCTTCTCTGGTCCAACATGAACAAGTTCAAGCTGAATATAAAGATGGTATTCTGCGGTTGAACTTGCCAAAAGCAGAACCAGAAAAACAAAAAGCGTTCAAAGTTAATCTCGGTTAATTTGTAACTAATTTCTAATTTTCTCGTTCTCATACAGAGTATGGGAATGAATTCTAGAAGGCTCTGCCTGAGTGTGATAGCAGAGGCAGAGCCTCTGTGATTGCATTCCCAGTCTGAGACTGGGAACGAGATAACGAGATATAGCTGAATGCTTACTAAAAAAGTAAATTTCTACTGAAGCCCAAGGGGAAGATATGGCAAAAGTAGTGGGAATTGATTTAGGAACGACAAACTCTTGTGTTGCGGTTATGGAAGGGGGTCAACCTTTAGTAATCGCTAATTCTGAAGGACAACGCATTACTCCTTCAGTTGTAGCTTACACTAAAAGTGGTGAACGCTTGGTTGGTCAAATTGCTAGACGACAAGCGGTAATGAATCCAGAAAACACTTTTTATTCTGTTAAACGCTTCATTGGGCGCAAATATGAAGAAATTACCCATGAAGCCACAGAAGTTACTTATAGAACTCTGCGCGATCGCAACGGTAATGTGAAACTCAACTGTCCCACAGCAGGTAAGGATTTTGCACCTGAAGAAATTTCTGCCCAAGTATTGAGAAAGTTAGTTGATGATGCTAGTAAATATTTAGGAGAAAAAGTTACTCAAGCAGTAATTACAGTTCCTGCTTATTTTAATGATTCTCAACGGCAAGCTACCAAAGATGCAGGTAAAATTGCTGGTTTAGATGTTCTCCGCATTATCAACGAACCAACAGCAGCAGCCCTTGCTTATGGTCTTGACAAAAAGCAAAATGAAACTATCTTGGTGTTTGACCTGGGTGGTGGGACATTTGACGTTTCCGTTTTAGAAGTTGGTGATGGTGTTTTTGAAGTAAAATCCACCAGTGGGGATACTCATTTAGGTGGTGACGACTTCGATAAAAAAATTGTGGATTGGTTAGCGTCGGAGTTTCAAAGTAATGAAGGTATTGATTTACGTAAAGATAAACAAGCTTTACAAAGATTGACTGAAGCGGCAGAAAAGGCAAAGATTGAGCTTTCCAGTGCGACTCAAACTAATATCAATTTGCCCTTTATTACCGCTACTCAAACAGGGCCAAAGCACTTGGATATGACACTGACACGAGTTAAATTTGAGGAGATGACAGCCGACCTTCTTGATCGTTGTCGTCAACCAGTCCAACAAGCACTACAAGACGCAAAACTCAGTAATGCTCAACTTGATGAAATTGTCTTAGTTGGTGGTTCGACTCGCATTCCTGCTGTACAAGAATTGGTGCGAAGAATTACAGGTAAAGACCCTTGTCAAGGTGTGAACCCGGATGAAGTTGTAGCGGTGGGTGCGGCTATCCAAGCAGGAGTATTGTCTGGAGAAGTCAAAGATATCCTCTTACTTGATGTTACTCCCTTGTCTTTAGGTGTGGAAACTTTGGGGGGTGTGATGACCAAAATTATTGGTCGAAATACAACTATCCCGGTGAAGAAATCAGAAATCTTTTCGACTGCGGCTGATGGTCAAAATAATGTAGAAATTCACGTCTTGCAAGGTGAGAGAGAATTCGCTAAAGATAATAAGAGTTTAGGTACTTTCCGCCTTGATGGTATTCCTTCAGCACCAAGAGGTGTTCCGCAAATTGAAGTTACCTTCGATATTGATGCTAATGGTATTCTCTCTGTCACCGCCAAAGATAAGGCTACGAGTAAACAGCAGTCAATTTCGATTACAGGTGCTTCTACTCTCGATAAGCGGGATGTGGAAAATATGGTGCGGGATGCAGAATCTCATGCGGAAGAAGATAGAAGACGACGTGAACAAATTGACAGCAAGAATTTGGCAGACTCTTTAGTTTATCAAGCCCAGAAACAACTCAAAGATTTGGGTGATAAAGTAAGTGCAGCTGATAGAAGCCGAGTTGAAGATTTAGTCAAGGATTTGCGGGAAGCGATTAACCAAGATAACTTTGACCGCATTAAGTCTCTCAGCAGTGAATTACAGCAAACCTTGATGCAAGTTGGTAGCGCAGTTTATGCCCACGCAGGAACCTCCAATGGAAGTGGTGAACCACAAAGTAGTCGAGGAGAAGATGTGATAGATGCTGATTTTGTGGAAAATAAGTAAAAAAAAGGATGAATCATAAATTACGAAGGATGAACAACTTTATCCTTCTATTTCATCCATGAGGAGGATGCTTTTAACTTCTTATTTATCCAGATTATCAGTAAGCAGAGATGAACAAGTAGAAAGACTTAATTCAATACGAAGTTTCAGTGTCAGGAAAACTTAGTACAGCGGAACAATCCCAGGGGCTGAGATTGCTTCGCTGTTTATTCTTGACAATTAAAGTTTGTATCTTATGCTGGGCTTTTATTTTAATGATTTGAAGAAAAGTTGCACTAAAACACACACTGATGCAGTTTCATTTGCTTGAATAGCTATATTAAGAGGACTGAAAGTTGCAATTATTAATTATGGCCACTAAAACCATTGATGTTAGGGAATATACTGTCAGAGCGCATAAAAGACAGATTCATACTCGAATCTTCAACTTTGTCTGTAAAGAATGTGATCAGCCGACTAAACGCGAAACTTTTGGACCTCGACCCTTATATTGTGAAATCTGTCGCCCTCCCCAAGCACCTAAAAGATCGCCCCAAGAATCTAAAAAGGCAAAACCTCGACCAATGTCTTATCAAAGTGGCATAAATTTAGATTGATTGATTGAAGTGATATGAATCCCAAAGAACAGCTACAACCACCTTCAGACGTATTTATCAAGCCATTGTTGGAATTACGAGACTATTATGCTGGTCTTACACAAGAATACCAACGGCTATTTATAGAGGCGCGATCGCAACTTGATCATGCGGAAGCTTTGTTGTCTAACTGGTCTTATGCAAATGATCATGAACAATTTTCACAACTTGAAAATGCTGATCAAGAAGGGTCACTCTTGTTTCTGTCATCAGATAACAATTCTGACTTAGACTTTTTAGAGTCTATAGAATCAGAACTTTCCAACTTAGATCAATTGGAGATAGATTATGCAACTTCTCCAACTCAAGAGAAAGAAGATTCTCCGCTTCCAAATCTCCCCTCAGAAAACGATGATCATTTCATCAAGAGGGCAGAAGTTCCGATGCTACCCCAATATCAGGCTCTAACTCGAATGGAAGCTCTGAAAAAGCTATTGCATGAATATGCTGGTACTGTGTGCCATATAGATTTTATTGTGCGATCGCTTTATGGCGAGTTGGAGCCAACTATCTTCAGAGTAGTCAAAGGTAGAGTCCAGTCCTCTCTCACCCAAGGCAGAGAAAGGGGTTACTGGTCAGCTATTCCTAATGAACCTGGTTGTTATACTCTGGTTTTAAGTTTGTTAGCCCCAAATCCTCACCATGCCTTCGCTCAGAGTGTCAAAACCCGAAAGAAAAAATCTTTCATTTTACCCAAGAGCGAAGTAGTACCGATGCTCAGAGCTTTTGATGGTCAATTTTTGATTGATGCTATCACCTCTTTCTTACAGCAAAATCCTGGGCAAATTTTCAGCGTCAATGAAATAGTCAATGGAATTTATGGAGACATTGATTCTCAGCAACTCAGAGAGGTAAAAAACAAAGTGCTGAATGAATTATCTAGAGGTCATCGGACTGGAAGATTCTCCAGAGTTCCTAACCAAATTGGCTTCTATACTTGGGATGCCAATACCATTCTTCAGAAAACTTCTCGCTGAACAATCTTGAAAATGAGGAGTGCTATTTCATAGATATAGTTCCAGGGAGCAGGGACAAGAGGACACGGAGACACGGAGACAGGGGGAAGGAGGCAGAGGGCAGAGGGCAGGACGAAGAAAGATAAATACTCTCCCAATCTCCCCATCTCCGCGTCTCCTCCTGATAGATTTAAAAATTAAAAAGTGACTTGTTCACCAGGATTAGGTACAATTACCCGCGTTGACAAATTGTTTTTCTCTAATAAAGCTTGAAATTCCTCAATACTTCCCTGAGTTTGTATGAATTTGTTTAACAATCCCTCAAATAACACATCCCCTCCAGCAGCTGTAGGTAGCATAATTTGAGGTTGCAACCACTTGGCTACTTCTAAAGCACTATTCATCCCTTTAATAATCGAACCTAGGACAGGTAAACCCAGGCTAATCATAGGAGTAATTACTACATCAACAGGTGCAAGCGGCTTCAGTTGGGGTGAATGATATCCATGCGGCTCATAATAAAGCGTTAAATTACTCGCTAACTCTTTGAGCAGATAACCGTTTTCTATGAGAGTCGGACCAATAGGAGAACCAGGAAAAGCCTTAATTTCTACTTGATCATTCAATGTGAAATGTTCACCATGAGCCAGGGTGATAACTTGGGTGTAACCCAACTTTTCTACTACTTTGGCCGCATTGGGAGAAGCTACAACCTGAATATTCCGGTCAAGTTGCTTGAGGGTGGGAGGGTGAGCATGATCTTCCAAACCCTGAGATAACAGAATCAAGTCAATATTTTCTGGTATCGGCCGCTCTTGAAGTCGAGAACCTTTAAATAACCAATCCAAATTGTTAAAAGTTAAAGAACTAACTAACCAAGGGTCAATTAGTATCCTTTGTCCGCCAATTTCCATCAGCCAACTATTGCTGTCTAACCAAGTGAAGTACATAGCCGCCTAGGTTGTAAGATTAATGCCTGTTTTAATTATGAATTGTTTGGGGATTGGGGAGATGGGGAGATGGGGAGATGGGGGGACAGGGGGACGCGGGGACAGAGAAAAAACAGTAGGGGTTTAGCATTGCTAAACCCTTACTAAACTGATTGCTACTGTATGTCTATTTTTCTTTCGCGCCTAACATCTGTAAAAGTTTGTCTACATTATCTAAATCGCCAACAATTCGCCGAATTGGTTGAGGCCAAACCTTCACTAAGGTGGGAGTTGCGGAAACTTGATTGATTTCGGCTTGTTCTGGATGTGTTAAAACGTCGATCACTTTGAGAGTATAAGGATATCCAAGCGATCGCTCTAGTAATTCGTGTAAATTTTCCAAAATCCGTTCAGTGGCTCCGCTATGGCCAGCCACAAACAGGCGCAGGACATAGCCTTGAGTATTGAGTGTTGTCTGTGGTGCAGTTATCACTCTTTGCGGGTATTGTGGTGTTACCTCAGCAAGGTCTAAGCGGACAATTAAGTCATGGTCTTCCCAAAGCTGGGGGAATGAGGAGCGATAAGTTGCCAACACCAGGCGATCGCACAATCCTTCTTGCCAAGGTGCTGTTTGCCATACTAGCTCCCCCGTGCCAAAAATAGCTTTTAGCACTGTTTGGTGGCGAATAACAGCCGGATAAGCTTCCGCAAAGGTCTGCACTTGTTGCGTGCGTGGATTAAGCCAGTGATCAATGGTCGCTGTATAACAAGGCACTAAAAAATGGGGCGGCTCTGGTAAATCTAGGATTTCTTGCAAAGCCGCACACAAATGCAAATGCCATCGTCCCTGTTTACTAGGGTCAATGCAATAAATTAAATCGCCTCCAGGTGTAAACAGAGCAATCCCTTTGAACAACTGGGGTCTAGATAGTTTATCTGTAGGTAACTTGATCACAGTGTCTGGGGACTAGGGTGGTGGGGACACCTGACAAGGGTAGGTTTTTAATATTATCTGTTAAGGCAGGACTAGGAAGGCAAGGAGGGAAAGTAGACAAGGAAGATTTTCTCCGCACAATGGTCTTTTTGCTACTAAAAGAATATGATTTTGTACGGTTTTCCTCCCTTGTCCACTGTCCTTCCTTGTCCCCCAAGCCTTGCCCTCACGACAATGTAAAATACCTACCCTTGTGAGGGTGGGGACACGGGGATGGGGTGACGCGGTGAGATGGAGACACGGGGAGATGGAGACACGGGGACACGGAGAAAATGAAGAATAACTTAATTACCTATTCCCAATGACCAATGACCAATGACCAATCACCAATCACCAATCACCAATCACCAATCACCAATCACCAATCACCAATCACCAATCACCAATCACCAATCACCAATGACCAATCACCAATCACCATTAAACACGTCCTCGGAGGAATTGCGCCATTTCATTGGGAGTTGGTGACATTTCCAAGGCGGTTTCTTCAGTAATGCGACCTTCTTGGTACAAATTGAGTAAGGACTGATTCATAGTCACCATGCCATCAAAGCTGGCTTGCTTCATCAATTCGGCAATTTCATCATATTTACCATCTTTAATCCATTCTTTCACCGCCTCGGTGTTAATCAGGATATCGTGGAAGGCTGCCCGTTTACCATCAGTTGTGCGACACAAACCTTGGGCAATCACAGACACTAAAGACTCAGAAATTGCCACCCGCATTGCATCCTGTTCCTCACCTGAGTAGAGATTAAGAATCCGCTCAATAGTTTTTACAGCACTATTGGTATGCAGGGTTCCCATAACCAAGTGACCAGTTTGAGCCGCTTTTAGAGCAGTGTTGACCGTTTCTTTATCCCGCATTTCCCCCACCAGAATCAAATCAGGATCTTCCCGTAAAGCTGCTTTTAGGGCGTTGTCAAACTTCCGGGTGTGCATTCCCACTTCCCGCTGCTTGATTAAGGACTTGCGGCTTTGGTGGACAAATTCAATTGGGTCTTCAATGGTGATGATATGCTTAGGCATCTCTCTGTTGATGTAGTCAACCATCGCTGCCATTGTCGTAGATTTACCTGAGCCAGTGGGGCCTGTCACCAAAATCAACCCTTTGTGATAGTGGCAAATATCCCGAAAAACTGGAGGTAATCTCAATTGATCCATAGACAAGATTTTGAGCGGAATTAACCGCAGCACCATTGCATAGCCTCTGAGGGTATCAAAGACATTAATCCGTACACGGGCAAATTCGTACTGAGTCGCACCGTCAAATTCTAGATTGTCTTGAAACCTCTGAATTTCTCCATCGCTCATAATCTCCCGTAACCAACCCATAAAAGTTTCTTTATCGGTTTCTGGATAATTGGTGGGTTCAATTTCTCCTCGATTACGGAAGCGGGGTATTTCTCCAACACCTAAGTGAACGTCAGAAAATCCCTGATCAAAAGCTTCTTGAATAAGCTGTGCTAAAGTCATCCCTAATGGCTTTTTGGGAGTAGCCATAGCCATAGGCATTGGTGGTGGTGCAACTGGACGTTGGGCGGCAGCAGGCATACCCGGTGGTAGGGGATTGTTAAGTGCAGTAGGATTATTCATCCTCTCTGTTGACATCTGCAACGTTTTTGTCGGTTCGTGCTGTGCAGATGATGTTGGTAGTGGTGGCGGTACTGGTGGTAGATTGCGGGGTTTTGATTCTGTCATATAAGGAAGGAGTGCAAAATAAATTATTTAGTTAGCGCAGGGAATAGGGAACAGGGTTGAAACTCTCTTAATCAACCGTAACTGTGTAGTTTTTTGCTTTTAATTCCAATATTTATCGATGGTGTAGAAATTCTTTCCCCAATATAACCTTGTTTTACACCGGTTAATCTTCCGTATTATTCCGCAAATAATTGGTAAATCGCTTGTTCTTAATGCCACTACATATAGAATTAGCCTTGTTCTCAGCTTTTAAATCATAGTAAATGAGAAATTTTTCATAGTTCATAGATACAGTTTGCAACCACAATCAGGAACAGATAATTTTTTCAGCCGTTAATTAACCTGTCTGAGAATTATGAGAGGTGGTCTGACTTTTTATAAGAAATGTTAAGCTATCGGCAACTGAGGTTCGGATAATCAAAGGTTTGCTCTCATACCCAAAAGGATATATTTCTAAAGACCTATAGAAAAAGCATCCTGACTCCTGAAACCTGAATCGGACTAGACATTCATAATTACAAAAAACAAACTGTAAAGTTTAGTAAAGAAATGCTCATTTTTCCAGTAGGGTTCTATATACTGGGTTTCACTGAGGTTAATTCAGTTAACTCGCAAACAGCGAGAAGCGACTGAAAGTTAAATTTTAAACTTTGCTATGTAATTTGGGAGGAAAAGTCATGGTTTTGGCTGAAAGCTCTAATCAAGGAAAGACCTACTCCTTGTTAATGATGAAAAGCTTTTTGATATGGACTTTCACATTGGCAGTATGTCTGCTAGTTGTTGGTTTTCCATTAATTGTGGTAATGGCTACGGTCGGATGCCTGTTATCGATTGTGTTGCAATCTGTAATGCCTGTTAGTGCAGTGCTGCTGGTGGCAGGTGGTTTAATCATGTTCAATGTTATGACAGTGTTGATTATGGCTGGTGTGCTGACTGCTAAAGGTGTTCATCCTAAAGAGGTCAGATGGTTAAGCTGGCTTCATGGAGAGGAAGACAAGGCGCAGACTACTGTTTTTGCAGCTTGTCCCTTAACTTGTGAACTTAAATAGTTAACATTGTTAAACTCGATGAACAGTGCATCTGCCCGGTTAAGCCGGGTTTTTTCATGTTGGTTTTTTGTCAGTTATCAGTTATCAGTTGTCTAATAACTAATGACTAATAACTCATGACTAATCAAAAACGAGTTGGTATTATTTTGGGTACTCGTCCCGAAGCGATTAAACTAGCGCCGGTAATTCAGGTTTTCCAAGGTTCCCCTGATTTGGAATTACAGGTAATTCTGACTGGACAACATCGAGAAATGGTTGAACAGGTGATGCAGTTGTTCAACTTAAAGGCAGATCATAATTTAGAGATTATGCAGCCTAAACAATCTCTGAATGATATTACCTGTCGGAGTTTGCAAGGTTTAGAAGCGTTATTTATAGAACAAAAGCTAGATTTAGTTATAGTCCAGGGAGACACTACAACAGCTTTTGCGGCAGCGTTAGCGGCATTTTATCAAAAAATTCCTATAGGTCATGTGGAAGCAGGGTTAAGAACTGATGACTTATTTAATCCTTTTCCAGAAGAAGCTAATAGAAGGTTAATCTCCCAAATCACCCAATTACATTTTGCTCCCACCTCCCTAGCGGTGGAAAATTTGCAAGCTTCTGGTGTATTGGGAGAAATTCACCTAACGGGTAATACGGTGATTGATGCATTGTTGAACGTAGCCGCAACCCACCCAGCTTGTGATATACCGGGTTTAAACTGGGATGAATATAGGACTATACTGGTAACAGTGCATCGTCGCGAGAATTGGGGAGAACCACTGCAAGCGATCGCACAAAGTTTTTTACAGATTTTAGATAAATTTCCTGATACAGCCTTATTATTGCCCTTACACCGCAATCCCACAGTTAGAGAACCATTGCAGCAGTTGTTAGGTAATCATCCGCGCATATTCTTGACAGAACCCTTAGATTATGGTCAATTAGTAGGGGCAATAGAGCGATCGCACTTATTATTAACAGACTCCGGTGGTTTACAAGAAGAAGCACCCAGTTTAGGTAAACCTGTTTTGGTTCTCAGAGACACCACAGAAAGACCAGAAGCCGTTACCGCAGGTACAGCTAAATTAGTGGGAACTGAAACTAAGAGTATTGTTGCTGCTGCAAGTGAGTTATTAAGTAACCCTGAAGCATACACAGCAATGGCTAATGCAATTAATCCCTTTGGGGATGGTCATGCAGCAGAACGCATTTTGGAAATTGTGAAAAATTATTTGGGGTAAAAAATAAATACTCAAAACCCCTCCCCACTGTCTCGTGGAGGGGTTTTAAAAGCCACTTTTGACCGGGTGGAGTTCTTCAGCAATAGTAAGTAATCAACCGAACACCATATCTCCAATCACCTCTAACTAATACCTAAAGCGCTACGAGTTGCAGGGCCAACGATACCATCTACACGCAAACCATTTCTTCTTTGAAAATTGCGGACTTGTTGAGCAGTATTTGGTCCAAAAACACCATCAACTCTTATCCCTAAAGCTCTTTGAACCACTCTCACGCGCTCACCTCTGGCTCCCTGTGCCAATAAAACTCGACCCCCAACACCGGGACTAGGACGATTGGGAGATGTCCCCGGATTCATCCCAATCCATCTTTCAGCCACATAATATCCTTTGTAACGTCCTGAAGTAATTTGAGCAAAACCATTACTCACATTCCCCGTAGACCCAATATTTGTGCCATTAGGTACACAAGCTACAGAGGAGTTACCGCCACTAGGACCCCTACGGATATATAAACAACTACCATTAGTTCTGACATATTCTGCGGAAGCTTCTTGAACTTGGGAAACAGCGGCAAGAAAGACAGTTACACCAGCTAAAGCCAACCAAGCAGAAGATTTCAGCAGTTTTTGCCAATTGATGACTGGTAAGGTAGGAAGATTCAATTCGATATTTACAGGTGTCTCTTCATTAGACATATACATATGGGAATAAGCCATATATTCCATGATTCCCTGCTCCTTTATGTAAATAATTGGGATATTACAGACAGTTAACTTGTTTTTCTCTAGATTTAATCTAGATGTATTTTATACTCTTTAATTAGCAGAAATTTTGATGCCATATTCCGCCCTTTGAACTGTCACATAGGGTGTTTTTGCCGAAATGATAAATTACTAAAATGATCAACAGCCTTAATTCCCAAGGCGCTCAGAGGTATTAAAATTCTCAGAGCGAATCTGATTCCCGTAGCGCCATACTTCCACTTTTTCTGGGGTAATTAGGTATGAAAAAGTACCGTTATCTGCTTGATATTTGTCTTTACCCACACTTCGAGCAGCTATCTTCACGGGTTTACTGGTATCTTGTTTTAATTGTCCAATGTAAAAGAGTTGACCGTTTTCTTCACAGACTTGGACACGAATCTTTGCCGTCTCACCCGTCATAACTGTAACCCCCGCGCATTCAGTCTCAAAATTTACGGGATTAATATTGACGGGAATTGGTTGTGAAGGTGAAACTGGTCGCTCTACGGGTGTTTTAGCCATAATGGAGGCAGGTAATAGGTGTAAAGGATCAACCGCTAAACGACTATTTTGATAAAACTCAAAATGCAGATGAGGGGCTGTACTATTACCTGTAGATCCCATTTCCGCAATTATTTGACCTTGGTTGACTTGTTGACCTTTGCTGACTAACAAACGTCGATTGTGACCATAGACTGTTAAACTACCATTAGTGGGATGTTTGATCTCAATCACATTACCTAATCCCCAATCATCCCAGCCTGCTTTGACAACTGTACCAGATGCAGCAGCGAAGATAGGAGTTCCAATAGCACCGGCGATATCAATTCCCTCATGTTGATATTTACGGAAACCTTGAGAAATAATTCCTTGAGTCGGCCAGATTAAGTTATTACTAAGCAAGGGAATTGGTTGAACTAGGGAAGCTTTGACTGTCTGAGGTGACGCAGAGGTAGTTGTACTTAAAACAGATGTTAAAGATATTAACCCTATCAAGGTATAAGTACAGAACCGAGAAAGAGGATTTTTTGGCATAAAAAACTTTTGAATTCTTATTTGCTGTTTCAGCAGCACTCATCTGACATCAGGAAAATTGTTACAGATATGTCAGGAGTCAGGAGTCAGGAGTCAGGAGTCAGGAGTCAGAAGTCAGGAGTCAGGAGTCAGGAGTAAAACCCTCTTGTAGTGAGAGTTTCATTATTAATTGATGTCCTAACCACCCTGTCCACGGCTATAGATGAATCTATACAGCACTTATACCGTTTCACTTTCAGGTTGATACAAATGGACAGACGCGGTGACATGGTGACAAGGCAGCAAGTTTTGTGTCGAGGTCTAAATCCCCGTTGCAAAACTTAATTACGAATTACGAATTACGAATTACGAATTACGAATTACGAATTACGAATTACGAATTACGAATTACGAATTACGAATTACGAATTACGTTGGCGGTAGCCTGCCGTAGGCACTATTACGAATTATTTTAACCGGACTTGATATCAGGCATGGCATTACTGCTGCTCATACTTGTGTATTCTAGTATAATCATGTACTAGAGGATGCAAATCTGAAATGAATCATGGATAAAAGTCAAAGTGTAAAGCAGCAGTCAAGCCAAGCCACGGAAACCAGTTTAGAGATAGTAAAAGAGACATCTCAACCTAAGAATCTGTTGGTAAAGTATCCTTGGATTTTGTTTGTTGGGTTGTTGGGAATTCCTCTGGGAGTTGCAACCTTTAGCTATTATGAACTGAGTTATGTTGGGGATGTTCCCCAGAAACAACCAGAAAAACCCCCAAATTTAGTCGTTAAACAACCAATCGCCATAACTTCTGATACTAGCAATGCTACACCAGCATGGTTAATCTTAGCGATCGCTCTAACTTGTGCTTCTGGTTGTTTGGTTATTTTTCGTTTACTCAAACTTCCACAACGAATTTGAAAGTATAGGGTTGAGAGTGAGTGTCAGGTGTAAGCAAACCCCCAATACCAGCTAGGGTGACGAAGTGGGTTAAATTTTCTATGTTTTGATGTGAATAAAAATACTTTTCAAACATCCTCTGAGACTGATAACTAATCACTCATAACAGATAACTGATAAAAACTGCCAACTTGGCAACCAATCTGTGAGTAACCCAGTTAAATTGATGAAAGATAAACGACTTTAAGGGTGTTGTTATCAGGGGTACTACATTACAAACTTAGTCTAAAAAGATTTTTTCTCAAATCTTGATTAAGGACATATAAAGCAATCTACCAACAATTTTATTTTCCTATTTTTTCAGTAGAAAAATAATAATCAGGTTTCACATTTGCTGCAACAGGAATATTACTAGCGTATAGGCGTTGTCTTTAATGTATAACTTAGCCCCCTAAATAACAGGCAGGCAGCGTCTAATAAATATTCCTGAACGCCACAGCAGCAAATGCAGAGTGGGAGATTAAAGGCGCTTGATATGTCTTCTCCCACTCTTCTTTTATTGGTAATTGGTAATTGTTAAAAAGCCATTAATAACAAAACCAAAGTTACCATAAATAGCCAATTATTAACTTATTATAGGAATAATATTTGATTTTTGAAATATACGTATGAAATATACGTAGGGTGGGCAATGCCCACCTTACTAAGAGACTTAAAATTTTATGGCTACGCCACGCAAGCTATCAGCTATCATTTATGATTCCTATGTATAGCAATTCCCATTCAAGTGAGGTGCAAGCAGTAATAATTAAACGCAGATGTAGCTTGCTTCCCGCAGGGTACGCAGATAAACACAGATAATTTTGTACTTCATTAGACTAGAAAATGCTATATACGGCAAAGTTTAATAGGAACTGGTAGCTTTTAAAAATTCTAAAATTGCTGCATTTACAACATCAGCAGCACCTGTTGAGGCATCATGATCACAATTCTGCAAAATTTGCAAGCGCGAATTAGGGATATGTTGATGTAATTTTTTGCCATGACTTACAGGGAACCAACTATCTTGATCACCCCATAAAACGAGAGTAGGACATTCAATAGTACTGAGATTACTTTGAATGCTAGTCAGTATATTGGGCTTTTTGGTTTGGAAATTCTCAATTTCCTTGATTGCTATTTGTAACTCTTCAGTAACTTTTACCAAAGTACCTGGAATTTCAATAAACGGGTAAGTGATCCAATAAACATCTTCCTCTGAGAGAATTGTAGGATCAAATAGCACCTTGCGTCTTTCTATAGCCATTATTTCTCTGATTATAGGTGCAAACCAATATGCTAGACGGAGAGAATCTATAGTATGTATTATTTCTAATGGAATTTTGGCAAGTATTCCCATGACCCAATGGGGTAAACTTTCCGCGAAAACAGGCACATTAATTACTACTAAACGCCCGATTAATTGAGGATATTTTTCAGCTAATGCCAGAGCAACTAATGCACCTAAAGACTCTGCTACAATTATAGGTGGTTCATCACATAAAGCCTGAATAATTCGCTTGAGTTCAAGTACTTGATGACCATTTTGTTCTCGTTGTGATAGAGGTTTTTCTGAGAAACCATAGCCTTTAGCATCAAAACAAATCACCCGAAAATATTGCGATAAGGGTTTTATGCTGTGCCGCCAATTATAACTCCAACTACCTAAACCATGTAATAAAATCAACGGCTGACCTGTACCTTTTTCGCCGTAGGCTATTTGTACGGGGTAGCCATTGGCATCAGTAATAATTAGATTTTGCCGCCCTTTGGGAAAATTAACTTGCCACCAATCTTGCATTACGTGATTAATAACTAATTTAGCTGCCAGTTAAGGCGTTCCATAGCAATCTTATTAATATCACGGGTAAGGCGATTAAGACAATAGCAAGCAACAACAATCCCGCGAAAAGGGCGATAATAAAACCCTGATCAGCTTTCTTTTTTTCACCAGGAGATTTTAAGTAATCTTCTAATAACTTGATATTATAATTGTTAGCTGTCCATGCAAAATCAAAAAAGTCTCCTAGCATGGGTACAGCGCCAATTAAGGAATCTATGATAATATTTACAACCATTCTGCTCAAACTGGCTCTAGACACGCCCATTCGAGCCGATTCGATGATAATGTAGATAGAAAGCATCACTCCCAAAACATCACCACCAACAGGTATTAATCCCAGAATGGGATCTAAACCAATTCCCACTTGAGTGCCGGGAATGGTGATAGCATTATCCAATAATCTACTAATTTGATTTAGACGCTTTAATGTAGGTGCATAACCATCAGCTTCACTGGCAGATCGATGAGGAGAATTAGACATTTTTTGGTAAGTAGTAATTTGGAATTTGGAAAAAAGCAGCAATATTGCTAACAGTACTCAAGATTGTTTCAGTGATGTTTTTGAGTGTATATCTTCACCGACAGTAATATTCAATTGGTATCCGATGAGGAAAACAAAGGCACTCATCCATAACCACAGCATTAAAACTATGAAAGTTCCTACTGCACCATAGACTTTATTATAGTTGCCGAAATTGGTGACATAAAGGCGAAATAGAGCAGAAAGAATTGCCCAGAATATAGCGGCTAATACAGCCCCTGGCATTAGTGGTATACCCTGTTTCCAGACGCTAGAACCATAACGATAGACTAAGCTAAAAGTAGAGGCAACGATTACCAAGGCTAAAGGCCAGAGTAACAATTGCCAAATATGCAATAAGAATTCTAGGGCAGCACTGCCACTCACTACTATTCCTAAGATTAAATCGCTGGTAAATACGAGGAATGAAGCTAATATTAATAGTAAAATCGTCCCAACTGTTAATCCTAATGAAATGAGTTTAGCTTTCCAAAAGGGGCGGGTATTTTCTGGGCTAACTTGCTGGATTTGATCGAAGGTAGTCATGGCAGTACTGACGGCACCAGAAGCTGTCCAAATAGCGAGTAGAAAACTTAAAGAAAACAAACCACTATTTTTAGAGTCGGCAATTTCTTGGGTAGCAAAATCACTAATTAAAATCCAAGCTTCTTGGGGTACAATTTGACTCAGTCGCATGGCTAGTTGAAGAAATGTGTTTTGTAAGGATTCTGCCATTAACCCAATGGCTGTGAGCAGGGCAAGAATTGCTGGAAACAGCGATAACATAGCATTAAAGGCAATTTGTGAAGCCAGTCCCAAAAGTCTGATTTCGATGGTTCTGGCAAAGGTTTTTTTCAGTGTACGCCAAGTGAGGTGATGAAAGAAGCTGACAAAACGAGGCTTAGACATATATATTTACAAGTTGCACCTTGTTGAAAAGTAAAAATTAATATAAGTATCGGACGAGCAGATTTATGGCAGAGTTGTTAGTGGTGGCTTCCTGAGTGATTCTACTTTACAGAATAATTTTTAACTACACTTAACTAAAGTAATGACTGAAAATACTGATAAAGCTGCCCGGTTAACACAACAGTGGTTGGCTGAAATTCAAGCCTTGAAACAGCAGATGGCGGAACTTCAGCAAAAACGTGATGAGGCTTGGGAAAGTTCACAGAAATGGCGACAGTTATATAATACCGAATCAGAACAACGCCGTGCAGATGCCAGAATGTACCAACAAGCGATAGCGAAGCGCTCCGAAGGAATCGCATCTTTAAAAGCTGAACTTCAGAAACTGCATGGTATAGACGCTCTCAAAGCTACTGACACAACAGCTATTGAACCAGAAATTACACAACTAACATCTGTGGAGGATGTAAAAGCCACACTCATCTCCTTAATCAAAGAACGCGATCGCTTGTTACAAGCTTTGAAAACCGAGCAAGATAACCACGCTCAAACTCGTAAAAGTCTGACAACTGCTTTGGGTGATGCTATTGATAGCTTGGCAAAGGTGCGAGCCGGGGATATGAAGCACAGTAGCACAGAGCAGGGTGCAGAGGGGAAAGATTAGATATCTCCGACACAGTAGAGACGTTCACTGGAACTTCTCTACAAGGGTTCCAGAAAACGCATAAGAACGCATATTTAATTTTCACTGCTATGTCTATTTTGAACAAATTTTAGTGATACTAGCAAATAAAACCTAAATTCTAAGTTTTGTAATGAATCAAAACAGCAGTGCTGCTTCCACTCAGGAGAAATCGGTTACTAAACAACAGCTAATGATAAATCCACTGACTATTATTGGTGGTGAACTATTATTAGCATTGCCTTTAGGGTTCCTATTGGCAAAATTGCAAGTTGGGGGAATTGCCTGGATATTTGGGGGAATTGTGGCTGGTGTGTTCGTATGTCAGGGATATCGAGTTTTGTACGAATATACACCTAAACCAAACCGGACTGCGAGAAAGGTAGGAATGGCACTTGTCGGTTTAACAGTTGGTGCTGCCAATGCACCAGATCATCTAGGTAATGTAGCTGCTGACTTGCCGATTTTTGCTGTGCTGACTTTTTTCATGCTGCTGTGCAGTATGGGGATTGGCTATTTTTATTCTCGTTTTAGTAAAACTAACATTTTGACGGCAATGCTGGCCACAGTTCCTGGTGGTGTGGGTGTAATGTCAGCGATCGCAGCAGATTACAATCGCAATGTTAGTCTAGTGGCATTAGTCCAAGCCATTCGTGTTACTTCCGTCGTTGTCATCATTCCCTTTATTGCCAAAACATCCCTTGGTAATTCCTGGAATTTGCCTGTACTGCCAGTAAAATCAACTTTAATCAGTTTCGATCCCATACAACTAGGATTACTCTTATTAGTCTTGCTAATTACAGCATTATTGGTTTATTTGGTTAAATTAGGCCAAATTCCCGCAGGTGATTTTTTCGGGGCGCTGTTAATTGGTATTGCCATTAATCCTTTACTAGATATATTGCCTTTTATGGGTGATATTGACTTTACCCCACCAACTTTAATTAAATTAGTGGGACAAATGCTGCTGGGAATTACTATAGGCGAATATTGGGGAGATAAACCCAAATTTGACAAACTGACTTTAGGCTATGCTGGGGTTTCCGTCGCCATGACACTCATTGTGGGTGCGATCGCTGCTATACTAGCGATGAAATTAACTACTTGGGACTGGTTGACTTGTCTGCTAGTGACAGCACCAGGAGGATCAGCAGAAATGATTCTTGTCGCCCTGACTCTAAATCATCATGTCGAAATTGTCACAACTGGGCATATAGTCCGATTGATTGCAATTAACAGTTCTTTACCTCTATGGTTGTTTTTATTTCGCCGTTTTGACAATTTTATGGAGCAAACAGCAGATGGTATCCCACATTCAAGAAGTTGATGCCCAACAATGGGTAAAAACTCGTTCTTCACTAGATTCAAATGAATCGACTTTCCTAATTTGGACAGGTAAAATTTATAGCTTTGTTCCTAGTGAAAAACGACAACTATTGTTTAAAATTGTGGGCATGAGTGTGAGTCGGTGTATTCCCACTCTGGAAGGCCGTTGGGATTTTACTTCTAGAGAATTAACTTACTACCTAAAGCCTGACACAGATGAGATTTTGCGGAAATGGGAAAACCCTTGGACAGGGGAAACAGTGTCGGTAATGCACGTTGCCAATAGTCCAGTGCAAGGTAAGTTTAGCGGTAAATTTCCTGTGCAAGTTGATGGAGAAAATAGTACCTTCGTCTTTGATATCTTTCCCAATTATCCCAATCCTTTAGCAGAAGATGCCAAATTTGCTGAATATTGTCCATCATCAATCTATCAAGCTGCGGAATTATTTAAAATCACAGTCCCTAGTGCAGATTTAGTGAACTCAGAATTGAACTCTGTGACAGAACTGAAGCTAAGTTGGGATAGAATTGGTCAATGGTTGCCTTGGATGAAAATGGGCGACCGCCCCGGTTATCTTATTTACAGTGCTACTGGCAGCAAAGTCCGCAGTTTTACAGAATTACCCCCACTTCTACAAGCAGAAATCAATACTCGCGTTCCTTTGTATAAGCAAGCTCCAAAAGCCTTTATGGAAGGGGAAGATATAACGTCTTGGTTATATTTCCAAAAGCATTTTCCCGCTTATTTAGCTGGAGAAATCTTTCCCTTACCAGCAGCAGAGGAAAGCTAGTAGTCTGTCAAATACATTTTGACGAATAACAGGATTTCCCGCTAGTTCATCTTTTTTAAACAGATTGCTTTGATTCTCTGCGAGTTCTAGTAGCTTTTTCTAAGTTACTACCAACTCGTTCTGCTTCACTTACAGGAGTTTCTACCTTTGAAGTCGTTATATCTTCACTAATATTAACTACTTCAAAGGTATTGAAAGCAGATTGATGATGCCTTTGTTAGTTTCCAATTATGCGTCCCCACATGGTTAGTGGAGACTTTGGTTTATGGGAGGTCAATATACTACGGGAGGAGTTTCCAATTATGCGTCCCCACATGGTTAGTGGAGACAATTTAGTTCAGGATTAGTTCAAGATGGCAGGGAGTTTCCAATTATGCGTCCCCACATGGTTAGTGGAGACACTTATGGCAGAAAATCAATTGATTTTTGGATTTGGTTTCCAATTATGCGTCCCCACATGGTTAGTGGAGACTAATTGCGGTAGGTGTGTAACCAGTACTGGAAAATCCGGTTTCCAATTATGCGTCCCCACATGGTTAGTGGAGACTCGACATTGGCCCGGTTTATTTTTCTTTAAAACTTTTTGATGTTTCCAATTATGCGTCCCCACATGGTTAGTGGAGACATCAAATGGAGGAGTTTTAATGAATATTGAAGAATTGTTTCCAATTATGCGTCCCCACATGGTTAGTGGAGACTCAAGTCAGCTATTAATACTCTTGACAACTATATTGTTGTTTCCAATTATGCGTCCCCACATGGTTAGTGGAGACTTAGTCAAAATCTAACTTCAGTAGACTACACAATGCAGTTTCCAATTATGCGTCCCCACATGGTTAGTGGAGACTTACTTTCCCCGAAGTTAGTAAAGCAGTCCCCCCGTTTCCAATTATGCGTCCCCACATGGTTAGTGGAGACCCAAAATCATCGATCCTAACGACTTTCGAGACTTAGTTTCCAATTATGCGTCCCCACATGGTTAGTGGAGACCCAAATGTTCAAGAAATTGCCTACTTAAATACAACATTGTTTCCAATTATGCGTCCCCACATGGTTAGTGGAGACCCTCCTTTACTGCGTTATTTCGGCGGCAAGTACCGAGTTTCCAATTATGCGTCCCCACATGGTTAGTGGAGACCCGGAATTCTAAACTTAATTGGCGCTCAAGGATCTGGGAAGTTTCCAATTATGCGTCCCCACATGGTTAGTGGAGACTTTCTAATTGGGGGTATCGGGTACACGCTCTACGTAGTTTCCAATTATGCGTCCCCACATGGTTAGTGGAGACACCACCGAACATATCGACCGTCATGGTTTCTGTTAGCTCGTTTCCAATTATGCGTCCCCACATGGTTAGTGGAGACGTTAATTAGCTCCTGAAGTTTGTCTCCTTGGTAGGTTTCCAATTATGCGTCCCCACATGGTTAGTGGAGACGCGAGTGCTTTATGGGTATCACACTATAGCAAATTCATTAGTTTCCAATTATGCGTCCCCACATGGTTAGTGGAGACATATGAAAATGCCACGACCTAAAGAAAATAGAAGTTTCCAATTATGCGTCCCCACATGGTTAGTGGAGACGCGCGGCTTCTTAATGCGATCGCCAAAATTCTCACTTTCGTTTCCAATTATGCGTCCCCACATGGTTAGTGGAGACATTGTCAAAGAAAATGCAGAGGAAGAAGTTTTAAGTTTCCAATTATGCGTCCCCACATGGTTAGTGGAGACCTCAGTCTATTGAAAGACTAAAGCCAGCCGTTAGAGTTTCCAATTATGCGTCCCCACATGGTTAGTGGAGACTCGATTCTGCCTTTGCCACATGGTTGCACCCTCCAATGTTTCCAATTATGCGTCCCCACATGGTTAGTGGAGACTTTACAGGGAAATGGTAATTGGAAATCTGATTATCGTTTCCAATTATGCGTCCCCACATGGTTAGTGGAGACAAACCAACGAACGGTATTAAATTAAAAGAGAAAAAGTTTCCAATTATGCGTCCCCACATGGTTAGTGGAGACGGGTATTCGCCAATTCATTGTACGAAAGTCTACCCAGTTTCCAATTATGCGTCCCCACATGGTTAGTGGAGACCAGAGTATCTATCCAAGCTTGCTAGTGAGATATCAGCGGTTTCCAATTATGCGTCCCCACATGGTTAGTGGAGACCTGGGCAGTTTATTGGAGTTCGCCTCTAAATTTAGCGGTTTCCAATTATGCGTCCCCACATGGTTAGTGGAGACTTGATTTTGATGTAGCTTGGAAGATTGCGGGATACTCGTTTCCAATTATGCGTCCCCACATGGTTAGTGGAGACGAGGTGTTGACATTGATGGTAATACCTATTGTCGCTCCTGTTTCCAATTATGCGTCCCCACATGGTTAGTGGAGACCATGGCTTATAAAAAATGTTGCACTACCTATGATGTTGTTTCCAATTATGCGTCCCCACATGGTTAGTGGAGACAGGGTTATTAAGATTGTTTCAAGCCCGATGATGAACAAGGTGGTTTCCAATTATGCGTCCCCACATGGTTAGTGGAGACCCAAATCTAAGTTTAAGCGGTATGGGTTCTATGCAATCGTTTCCAATTATGCGTCCCCACATGGTTAGTGGAGACGAGTGCTTTATGGGTATCACACTATAGCAACTTCACAAGTTTCCAATTATGCGTCCCCACATGGTTAGTGGAGACAGCGGGGGTCAGTAAGACTTGATAGACAAGGCTTTGGACACCCATTTGCGCGGATGAAACTTAAAAGTACCGTTTGAGCGATCGCTTGTCAAGTCCTCCCTTAATGAAAAATGCCTCAAACCCTTTGCTGGCATAGATTACAGACTTTGCGCGAGCCTCTTTTTTTCCTAAAGACCTCCAAAGCCATAGCTGATAAGCCTTTAGAGGTTATATAACAAGCGTTCGATAAATACACCCCCTGGGTCGCGCAGTTTTAGGTAGTGTTTTAAGTGATGTCGTTAGCGATCGCATTGGGTGAGTTTTAGAGATGAAGCGCGCGAAGGTATCGTGCAGTAGTTCCTTTAAAGCATCTCATCATCAACGAGAAGATTGTTGCTGTGCAGCTTGTCTCACCTCATCTATAGGTAAACTTAAAGCCTGTGCTATCTGTTCTATACTTAACCCAGCAGCTAACATTGCTGGTACTGCTAGTAGCTTTCCTCTAAGTTCTCCTTTCTGTTCTCCTTTCTGTTCTCCTTCTGCAAAGGCTTGCTGGTATACTCGTGTTTGCTTTAAATCGCTCAATCCAAACATTTCCTGTATCTCCTCGATGTCCATGCTGGGAAATTTATAAACCAAAATAGTTTCAATAATTTGTAATAATTGTTGCTGTTGGCCTACAGATGCAATTTCTTGATTGGTTCTGGTAATTAACTCCCTAGCTAATTGGATAGCTCTATCTTCATTTTCCATGACTAACTTAATCGTAGCAACACCGATGGGTAGTGGTACATTTTGGAGGGTGAGATGGTTGGGGATTAAGTGATGTCGTTGGCGATCGCTTCTAGTTCATCGTATAAATTCCTCTCCTTGTAAGGTAGACCTAAATTCTTGATTTCATTCAGAAATTTTTCTTTAACTTCCTGCTGGTAAATGGTTAAGACATCTCGCTTGCTTGAATCAGACTGATCACCTAAAAGATATCGGATAACATCTCTTTCCGTAACTCCACGTAGATTGTGCATTAATTGATTGCGGCGGTCTGCTTCACGTTTTCTTACATATTTACCTATCCATTTCAGAAGTGTCCAAGGTTGAAAATTCTTTTTTGGTGCTTGTTTACACAATTCACATAGCCACGCAACCATACCTTGATTGCTTCCTATGTCAGAAAAATTACCCAACTCGCCTTGATTGAGTTTTTTATAATTATTTTTGACAGGAAAAAATAATTGTTCCAAAATTCCGATTTTTTCCTCTTTAATATTTATGCTTCTATCTACACCTAGCAAGTCTTTTAAATAATTATCTTTTTCATCTTTTTTCGTATCTTCCTCGTTAGTTTTAAAAACCAAACCTTCTTGATTCCAAACAATCACTTCATCCACCCTTAATTTTCCGCTAATTGGTGAATCAAAAGTTTCATAGCGACTATATAATTCATTGATTATAGCTGCCTTTAAAAATGTTTCATGAGCAGCAGCTAATAATGTGATTCCCTGAATATAATTTTTTTCTTTAAAGAAAATCTCTATTAAAGATAGTGAATCAACAACCCGTTGTATAGCTGGCTTCACATAAAATTCATTTTCATCTTTTTTGATCAGACTTTTACGAATATTAAACACGCTCACCATGTTTTTTAAACGTGGCATAACGTTTTTAGTATCTTCATAACCAATTTCCTCCAACATAGACAAAGCAGCACCAGGTAAACCCTTACGAACTAATTGTTTTGCTTTTTCAATTTGAATTCCCATCCAGTAATTAGAAATCTCAACTAATTGAGGCTCTGATGACGGCTTATCATCATCATTAAAAAATATATTACTTGATAAAAATTTGACGTTATTAAAATTACCTAAACTGACAAATTGTACTGCTGAAGATATTGCCGGAGTTCCCGCTTGATGGCTAACATATACAGTTTCTTTGGGGTCATATTCAGGAGATTCTGATAATTTTTTTTGAATCTTTTGGAATTCTTCTTTCACTAAATCTAAAGTTTTTTCCCAGTTATCTAGTCCTTCCTTAGATGGTTCTGAAGTGTGAGATTTCTTACGTGGTCTTAAAGTGCAGAATTCTAGTTTAACTGATGAGAAAATTAAATGTTGTTGAAAATACTCTTTAAATATAGGCTCTAAAGTACAAGTATCCTGCCAAAAAGGAGAAAATTCATGTTCTACCTGCTCATTCAAATCACCATTTTCATCAACAAATATATTTCTTTGGTCAGTCAACAATACAATAAGCATAGATGGCTTTTCATCGGGCTTATTCACAAAATATTGAGTAAAAGTATCTAATAACGGAAAAGCCAAATTGCCATAATAATTATCCTGTACATGATTTCCATACACTATGCCTAATATCCTGGCAGGAACAGGATAAAGTTCGGTAGTTTTGTCTTCCTGAATAGCTGCAAATTTATCACATTTTCTGATATCTTTCTGATCATCATACCTCACTTCTTCATATAACGGCCTTTCCCAGTTATCATCGGTCTTTAACTGCACATCACTATTACCTGTTGTAATAATCCAAATTGACATATTAATTCTCCTAATTACCAAACTTTTTTAAATTCACTATTCTCGTTAAGAAAAGCCAAAAACTTTGTAGTTTCTGAAGATTCATCAGGGAAAATGATCAGCAACTCTACATAACCTTTCCCTGACACAACTTTCCCCTGCTCATTAGTCACAAAACGCGGATACATACGATGCCAAATGCGTCCTGTATTTCCCATTTTTCCCGCTAAAATATGAGGATTTCTAATTCTATCATTCCCCTTATAAGCATCATGAAACCAGTGAATTGCTAGACTTTTGCCATTTTCTGCAAAACGCGCCCACACTTGTACTTTCGGTGCATACCAAGCTTCCCGCCATTGTGTGATGTCATCATTTTTATTTGATTGATTTTGAGGTTGATTCTGGACAGTTTCGGGACGTTTTGGTGGAGATTTGAGAATAGGAGCTTGATTTGGTTTTGATATATTTTTGTTATTGGGTATATTGGTTGTGACAGTTGTATTTGTAGCTTTCTGTGTTGGTTTATTGGTTAATAAATTAACATCCTGTTTAATTTGTTTATCTTGTGGTATCCAAATCCGAATTACATCACGAATTTGTTGGATATATTTAGTAATATTATTGGGATTATTTTGGTCATTTTCTAAATTATTAATGGGATAATATTCTGACTCATTAATAAATTGCCAATGACAACCAATCACCTTGTCTGGATGGTTTTTAAAATAGGTTGTGTGAAACTCCTTATGACATACTCTACGCCAAGATTTACCAATTCCACCAAATAGCATGGTAAATTTAATTATAGCTTTGGCTGTATTAATTAATTTGAGTCTTTCTGCATCAGTTATCTCAGGATGCATACAAAAAATATTTAAAGTTCCTTCAGATAGTTCATAGTGCTTAGGATTATATGTAAACCTAATATTTTCTAAATTAAAATCAAAATCTATTCCCAATAATCCCACATTTGTATCTTTTGAATCTTGATTATTTTTGTCAGCAAATCCACCCCATAATTTTCTAGTAATTTGCTTGGCTGTATCTCCGTCAGTCATTCCTGCTAATAAACGTAAGGTATGTCCCCGTAATGCAGCCTTAAACATATTCGGACGAAATTCCGGTGTTTTATTAACTAATGTTGATACACTACCCTGTCCTTTCAGCTTAATTTGTAATAGTAGATGAGAATGCTCTTGATGATTATAATCAATTTCTTGAAAATATCCGTAACCAGCACTAACTCTAGAACCCAGTCCATTAGCTAATGCTCTTTCCCAGATTTTTTTAATTTTATCCCATTCGGATTTATCTAATTCTTCGGTACTAGAAAAACCGAATTTTAATGTGGTATGATGGAGAGATATCATAGAATTTGCATTAGTTGGGTTATCTCTATCATCCTTAATTACTTGTTTGCTTTCTTGACTGTGAACAATATCTACTAATTTTTTTGTCCAGTCTAAATCAACTGGATAAGCACCATGAAAGCGCAAAATTCCAGGTTTACTACTACCATCTGCTAATTTTTTACCGCAATAATTTTCTGCTTCTATTCTTCCCTGTTCTTTCCCATAAATTTGTTTGCAAGCACGAATAAAAGCACCTTTCATACTTGCACCAGAGAAATAGGGAAAACCTTTAGCACCAATAATTGGACGGATAAAACCCTCATCTTGTCCGCTATTGGAAACCAATCTCCATTTGATTGTGTATTTCCATGTTTCTACCTGAGAACCAAATTCTGGGAATTTAAAGTTTGTATTTTTTGCGGGTTTTACATTTGGTTTTGAACGTGCTAAAGCTTTATTTATTGGCTGCTGGAAATTAGGTACAGCTTGATTGCTGTGAGATACTTCTTTAGGAAGTAAATCTTTAGGAAAAATCCCCTTCCATTCATCAACCCATATCTCTGCATCTTGTCGTTTTTCTGCACTTTTTCGCTTATCAACAACTCTCTGAATTTGGCAACGTCCATCAATTTGAGCGCGGAACATCATGGGTACATCTTCAGCATTCATGGTTATTTTTCCTCTTTTTTCTCTTTAACTTTATTAAATCGCTGTGTCCACCAAACTAAACTGTCACAAAATTGAGTTAAAACAGCTAAAGTTACTCTTTGATGCTCAATGGGAAATTGCTCTTTATCCCAAAACAGAGCCGTCATTTTTTTGATATCTTCGGTTTTAAAATTTTTGCTGTCACGCCCTATTTTTTCATTAGGAACAATAATTCCAGCTTTCTTCATAATTTCTACTAACTCTTGCCAAGTTTCTAACCAAAATTCTCCTTTGTTGTAATCTTCGCTATCTTTTCCCTTACTCATTAAGCGTAAATGCTCTCCCCAAAATCTTTCTAATCCATAAGCTGCTGTGACGCGCATTTTGTGAGATTCTTTTAAAACCTCTTTGTCTCGATACTTAAGGACTAAATGCTGTGCTTTTTGGTCTAATTCATAAGAGTTCCAAGTCATGATTTTTCCTCACTAATATGCTTAATTGTTAAATGACAATGACCTAAACCAATAGATTCAAGTCCACCCAAATATATTTCACCACTTAATTTACCCTGAATCGGTTTCCAATCCCAATCTTTATCATGGGGTTTAATCGCAATGGGGAAGGCTAAAATTGTACCTTCAGGTAATGCCTCAGTATTAAAAAATTGACCTTTTTTAGCCATTTTTTTATCGTCTTCCAAAGCGACTCGACTTTGACGATATAAAGCCATATCGTGAATCATCGCTATATCATTATCATCCACTACTACTGCTGGTAAATCTTCACCTAAAGGAAACCAATCTGATAAATTTCCTTCTCTTTTAATTTCTAAAAAACCGAGATTAAAAAAGAGAAATTTCTTACCTTTATGTTTATTACCCTGAGATTCTAAGGCACTATTCCATAACTTTTTAGAAGCTGTATATTCTCTAGGAATTTCATTAGCTTTTTTATTTAACCCAGCTATACGATTATATCTTTTGAGTAAACTAGGACAAGTTACCCAGACAATTGGTTGTCCTGGACAAAAAACAGGTAGCCAAACAATAGAAGCGTGTTCTAATTTAATTACAGCTTCGCTGGTACTATCTGGTTCTCCAGGTTCAGCTTTTCTTCCATACCAAAAATTTTCATCTTGTTCGGGAGGAATTGTTTCTCCTTTCTTTTTGAGATATTCGCAATATTGACGCATATCGGCTCGCAAACGACCGCGAATTGAACTACCATTAATAATGCCAGTTTGGGTAAATTGGTCACGAAAGATAAGGTTTAAATTACCGTTTTCTTCCCCTGCTGTCGCTCCCACATGAACTGGTGCTAAGGTTTCAATAATTCCACAAGCTTTCTGATACATGATTTTCTCTCCTATTGATTTACTAATTGAGTTTCTTGATACTTTTGTAAACCTTTAATTTCTACTGGTAAACACAAACCAGAACCAATTTTTTGTAAGCTATATCCCTGATTTGGAAACCAGTTTTCATCAAATTCACTCCAAGTTTTATTAAGTGGTTTTGGTAATACATAGACACTGCCGGCGGGAACTGCATAACGTCCTCTTCCTAATCTTCCAGCGGAATTGAACCGATAAGGTATGGCTTTATCAGTTAGTAATTTAGTTTTGTCTTCTGGAAAATATGATACTAAATCAGGATGTTGGGGAAAACGATAAGAAAACCGGGTTGAACCCCAAACAGCAGGAGAAATTAAAGCAAATGCTTGTTGTATTTTTTGATCAAAAACTTTGATAACTTCTGAATTTTTAATCTCTTCACATTCAATTTCTACAATGTGATTTTCTCCTCCAAAACGATACCAGCCATTTTTTAATTTATGGCTTGATAAATAAATTAAACAAGTATCTTCTGGCATTTGTACGGCACTTTCTAGAAACAAACCATCTTTCTCTTTGGAGTGCCTTTGGTCATCTTTCATGTGAGGATGAAGAAAAGATACATAATCCCAAGGATGAGTAGCACAATCTAGTTTATTCTTATTCCAAGATGTAATAGTTTGCCATGTAAAAGCTGGTTCTAATTTATCTTCATCTTCTTGATATTGTCTTTGTCGCTGCCAATTTCCATTTTTATCTAATACCCATTCGTCTCTATATTTCTCCTTATCTCCAGCAATAATTCTATGCCAAGGAATTGGCACATAAAAATTTTGTTCATATCCAGATTTAGCCCAAAATGGACCCGCAGTATGCAATTTTTGAGTAAATTTTTCGTGAGTTTCCTCTGCTTCTGGTTTAGGGAAGTTTTTATCTGCTAATTTGGCACTAAAAAATAAACCAGAAAGAACTGCTGCACTAGGGGGAAATTTTTCTCCAGAACGACCAACTAAATTTTCTGGTGACAGAAATGCACCTGCACTACCATATAAAAAACCTAATGGTCTGATGATGATGATGTATTTGTATTTGCACATAAATACCAACCAATTGTAATTAAATTTTCTATCCAATCAATCATTAATAAAGCTTTTTGAGCGGAACTTGCATCATCACTTGCACCCACAAGAAATTTTTCGTGAGTTTTAAGTATTTCCTGATAACTAGGAAAATAAATACCAAAAAATTCTAAAAAATATCGACGATAGTCAAGAATTTTACTTTGTTTAGCGGTGTTATCACTATCAATTTCTTGACGACGACGGTTTTCTCCTAGTCCAAAAGCGTGACGGGCTTTGAGTTGGGCTAAATCACTGTATATATGCGTCCAATTCGGTTCGTATTTACTATCCCGACCTTTGCATTCCCATTCTGGATAAGTGTTACCTTTTCCGTCTGTATATTTTTTCAAAATATGCAAGTATTTCCACGGACAAGTCCATTCTACATACTGTCCACTATTAAATACAATTCTAATGGTCACGCGATCGCGCTTTAAACTTTTGGCTGTCTCCTGTGCTTGACGACAATGTTGCAATACATCTCGTTGGGGAACACTCCCCGCAACCCAGACAAAACCAACGCTGACATTTATATCTTGTTTATGTTCGTGCCATTTATTATTTAATGTCATTAACCATTCCAATGCAGTCAATCCAGGAATTGGTTTTCTGACATTTTTACTATAAATTACTCCTAAAAAATCATCTCCACCGGCGTAAATAATTCTGCCTAGTTTTTGCTTTGGTAAGTATCCATAAAAATCCTTACCCCAATTACGTAGTTCTATAGTCAATTCTCGAAGATTATCTTCTGCTTTTTCGCTATTGGCTAGTTCTTTCAACTTTTTTCCAACTTCATCTCCATCTCCCATAAACCAACCAGTCCATTGTCCAGGCTGAGTTGCAGTCGGTTTGCGACGAATTTCTTTAAATCCTTTGGGTAATTTCCCAAAAGAAAAACTATTTCCTCCAATTTTTATTCCTATATCTTTTCTGACATCCTCACAAGTTACCAGACGTTTAACTAATTCAGGAATACTCAACTGTTCGTTAAGCGCGATGAATTTACCTTCTGCTTGAGCTTCTTCAGCAATATCTTCTTCTTCTTCTAATTCTTCTGTTTCTGGTTCTTCTTCCTGAGAATTTTCTCTGTTTTCAGTTATATATGCTAAATCTCCATAAAACGTTGTGATATCATCTTGTTCAGAGCGATAGGTTAAATTTTTAGGGTTACGATTTTCTCCACCCAATCCTGGAAATGCAATTCCATCTGTACCTGTTAAACTTGAACTTTCACCAATCCAGTTAATTGCAGTCCAATTACGAGAAAGTTTGCGAGTTTCCAAATCTTCCATTGCATTTGCGATAGAATTACCTTGCCCCCAAAAGATTTCCCAAGCATGGTTTCCCCAATGTCCCCACTCACGTTCCCACTCATATTTATAATCGGATAATTCTGTCTCAATCCAGTTACGACAAACTGCAAGTATATCCTTCCAAGCTGTTAATAATATCTCCCGTGCAGTATCTTTGGGAAAATGACCGTTTATAAGGATGCGGTTCGGCATTCCTTTTTGTAAATTAATATTTGCAGGGGAAATTACTGTCGTTTCTGGAGGTTTATGTGCTGCTAGTACTATCTGTTGACTAAGGTAGGACAAAATTAAAGACGCACCATATAAGTCCCTCAACTTCCGTGATTTTTCGATAAATCCTTGCACTGGTGCAAAGGTAATAGCAGTGTATGTGTCTTTTGCTTCATCAGCCATACTCTTACTTCAACACGTAAACAACTTTTACAACAATGTCTGGCACTAGAAAATCGTATAATGAACAACTTAAATGCTACTCAAAATAACTGATTTTCTTTATTATCTATGTAACAATACGTAAAGGAAAAGTAACAAAGTAAAAAGAACTGGTTATCCCCTTACTTGTTATTTTTCAACCTAACGCTCATATTACTAAGTGTTGCAGAGATGACCTGAGTTCCAAACTGTTTTCATGCGAATGACGAAAAATATGGCAATCAGTTGAAATATAAGATAACACCCCACCCCTAACCTCTCCCCGCTGTTTCGTGGAGGGGAACAGGATTTACAGTTAATTCCTATTTTGAAAAGAGCGATGTCTCCGACGGGCTACGCCTACGCATTTTCAACCATAAATCATTCACTCTTTCCCATTTCAAATTATGATAAATCTCTAGACAAAAGTGCATCTTAAAAAATGCCAAAACCAACAGATACCAGCACAAAAAAACTAATTAGCCTTGCCCCTGACAATTGGGTAAGATGGGTGACGGATATTCCTAATATCAAAGCCCATGAAATTTTATCGGGGGAATTTCAATGGATAAGTAGAGAAAGTGATGTATTAATCCGTGCCACAAGTCCAGAATATGGAGAATTTCTCGTATTAAATGAACTGCAACTGCGCTACAATACCAAAATGCCTCGACGAATGCGTTGCTATGCAGCACTTGCAGAAGAAAAATATGAATTACCGACTTACCCGGTATTAATTAATATTTTGCCAACTAGCGATGTAGAAATACCTACGAGATTTACATCAAATTTTGCCGGATTAACAGCAACCCAAGATTACCGCGTGATTAATTTGTGGGAAGTTGATGTGAATATTCCCTTTCAACAATCTTTGCCTTCATTACTTCCCTTTGTCCCAATTCTCAAAGGAGGAGGAAATGAGTTTATAATTAGGGAAGCATTGCAAATCTTACGTCAAGATCAAGAATTAAATCAACTGGAGACGGTTCTAGCCTTTTTTGCTACCTTTGTATTAGAAAGTGCGTTAGTGAAAGATATCATGAGGTGGGATATGGCAGTTTTACGAGAGTCACCTTGGTATGAAGAAATACTAAAAGAAGGAGAAGCACGGGGACGAAAAGAAGAAATGCTTTCTAACATAGAAATGAGTTTGGAAGCGAAGTTTGGTAATGAGGGTTTGGAATTAATGCCTCAAATTTGTCAAATTAATGATTTGGAACAATTACAAGGGATTTTGCGAAGTGTGGTTTTAGCGAATAATTTTGAGGAATTACGGCAAACTTTTTCATGATTTTTTGTTAATTAGTAGCTATAGCCTCAGTTACCAAAATTAGGACGTAAAAATCATAATTTGTAGGGGTAAAGCACAGTGCTAAACCCTTACCAATCGCTGCAATATACCTGACCCCAGAAATCTGTTTGACGATTACTGTCGGACTTCGGTCAGTCCTCGAACGTCAATTATATCAATGCCGCCTTTATTATTTGTTACTACAGAGCCAACTGTAATAACTTCTTCTTGGGTAGATTTTAAGCTATTAAAAAATAAGAATCTCCCAACATAGACGGGAGTTTTTAGGGAACAATTGTTGTTCACAAAACGATTGTGCTTTACGTGATTACTCTTCCAGGTAATGCTAATTGTGGAAAAAGTGTTTTTAGTGCAGTATAGTCGCACTTCTTGAGTTTTTTCTTCTTCTAGTAGTGCTGAACAAGAAAAAGATAAATAAATAACAGCAAAAACAAAAACTAAACGAATCATTTTTTGATTTTCTAATTACAATTCAATTTACTAATTTAGGACTTACGCACTGTACAAATCAATCGTGATATGCGTTCACTAAAATACCTTATTTCCGGCTGCAATTAATTCTATTTTTGCCGATAAATCAACCGTGGGGTAGGGGTTTAGCACTGCTAAACCCCTACGATAAATGTGTTTTTCACATCTACACATATTTGATGTTTTTTGTCAATGCGTAACTTCTATAATTGTCAAACAAGTTTCCAATTATTCCGAATTAACCCAATCGGTGGGGCTTATATTGACAACAAGCCAATAACCAACGCAACTGGGTTTCCAATTATTCCGAATTAACCCAATCGGTGGGGTAGAGTTACTTAATGGAATGACATTTAACTTATTTCGTGTTTCCAATTATTCCGAATTAACCCAATCGGTGGGGTATTTATGTTTTTTTCGTTTTTCTTCGGAGGGAGTTTTGTTGTTTCCAATTATTCCGAATTAACCCAATCGGTGGGGATTCTTTATTTTCCGACGTCTTATGACTTTCGAAAACGTGTTTCCAATTATTCCGAATTAACCCAATCGGTGGGGAGGAAGCCCCTCCGTCAAAGGCGAGAATCAGTTAGCGTTTCCAATTATTCCGAATTAACCCAATCGGTGGGGAACTCAAACAGTTTTTAACCTACAAAAATTTTGTAGTTTCCAATTATTCCGAATTAACCCAATCGGTGGGGAAAATTTAATAGCATCTCTGACACCGTCGTAGAAAAAGGTTTCCAATTATTCCGAATTAACCCAATCGGTGGGGTAGATCCCCAGTTGAAGAAAACGCTTTTCTTCTAGTTCTGGTTTCCAATTATTCCGAATTAACCCAATCGGTGGGGAAACCAAGCAAAGGATTGTTTATGATTGCTTTTGTTTCCAATTATTCCGATTTAACCCAATCGGTGGGGATACAGAAGAAATTGTTCTCGAAGCACAAAATGAAGTTTCCAATTATTCCGATTTAACCCAATCGGTGGGGAGCAAACTGGATTGACCCAGAAACGTTCTATCCTGTGGTTTCCAATTATTCCGATTTAACCCAATCGGTGGGGACCGTATTTTTGCAACCCAAGAAGACCCCCAAAGGGTTGAAAGTTTCCAATTATTCCGATTTAACCCAATCGGTGGGGTCAAATGGCAGAAATAGTTGCGCGCATGATACAGCGTTTCCAATTATTCCGATTTAACCCAATCGGTGGGGAAAGGGGGGCAGCGATTTGTTCTCCCCTTTTTTTGATGTTTCCAATTATTCCGATTTAACCCAATCGGTGGGGCCGACAACCCTCCACCAGTGGAACTGGGTACCAAGAACAGTTTCCAATTATTCCGATTTAACCCAATCGGTGGGGGCGATCTTCACAGACCCCGCGAACGCCTGCGAAAGTTTCCAATTATTCCGATTTAACCCAATCGGTGGGGTCCGCATCAGTTTCGTCTTTCTAACGCAACCATCTTTGTTTCCAATTATTCCGATTTAACCCAATCGGTGGGGTTAACGCACAACCCGCAGAAGTTGCTCGCTTAATCGTTTCCAATTATTCCGATTTAACCCAATCGGTGGGGGTAATGACACTATCTATGGTGGACTTGGTAAAAGTTTCCAATTATTCCGATTTAACCCAATCGGTGGGGGAACCACAAGATCAGTATCAAGAACCAGCGTTTCCAATTATTCCGATTTAACCCAATCGGTGGGGTTTCTTGCGTTGGTAGTTTTGGCTTTTGGTTTTTTAACGTTTCCAATTATTCCGATTTAACCCAATCGGTGGGGCTACGAGATTAGAGCATTAACAGACATAAACGTTTCCAATTATTCCGATTTAACCCAATCGGTGGGGGCGATTAAAATCGCCAACGACTAACCCCCATTCTTCTGTTTCCAATTATTCCGATTTAACCCAATCGGTGGGGGCTATACTGTAGTCCCTCCTCAATTGTTCTTTCGTGTTTCCAATTATTCCGATTTAACCCAATCGGTGGGGAGTTGACTTTATTGGCGGATACCATGCTGACCAAGCGTTTCCAATTATTCCGATTTAACCCAATCGGTGGGGGTTACATTTGAATAATGACAGGTTCAGAACAATGAGCGTTTCCAATTATTCCGATTTAACCCAATCGGTGGGGAGTTCGTCTAGCAGCCCTTACCCAGTAAGGATTTGGAACCACAAATCGACGCACCTCTAAAAAAGATTGTAAAACCAGCTAAAAAATTAGTCAAACACATAGCTCAAACCCTTACACAGTAAGCTATCGACACACCTCAACGAAAGAATAGGGGTTTGGGCGATTTGCCGGGGTGTGTCGATAGTCATGATACAAAAACCTCTTCAAACAGCCTCCAACCTAGATACAGAAAGACTTTGATAGAACCTTATGTTGACAAAATATCTTCTTAGTCATTCGCACAAGCGATGTAAAATGATCACTTATTCCAACTATATAACTAATTAAGTAAAATTATACATTAATATGTCAACATCTCGACGCAAAACTCAACAGGCAGCTAAAACCGACTCCAAAACAATCATCGTTCATTTTCTCATCGGCACACCAGGAAGCGGTAAATCAACCTTTGCCAAACTCCTATCCAGCACAGGAAATTGCGAAATCGTCTCCACTGACGACATCCGCCAAGATTTATACGGTGATGCAGCAATTCAAGGAGAATGGCACAAAATCGAAGCCATTGCCATTAACCGTATTTGTACTGCTCTTAGTCTACAAAAAAGTATTATTTACGATGCTACTAATTGTAAACGTTCCTTTCGCATGGACTTTTTACTCAAAGTCAATAGTCAACTAGCAGAATGGAAATTAACCCAACCTAACTGGATTGGTTGGTATTTACAAACTCCTTTGGAAATTTGCATTCAGTGGAATCAACAACGCCAACGCCAAGTTCCTACTAATATTATTGAGTGTATGTATCAAATGCTGCAAGACTTTCCACCAATTAATGGGGAAGGATTCGCTGCTATCAATAAAATTGATGTTACTGCACCCAATTTTTCTTTACATCAAATTGCCAAAATAATTACAGATGTTCCCCGTAAAATTGTCAATTGCCAAAATCGTCATGCCAACATCACACCCCATCGTTATAGTCATTTATTAGATTTTGAGCGTTTGATATATTTGATATTCTTAATCATTAATTATCCTGGTATTGGTGAATTTCATATCAACAACCCGAAATTATTAGAAGATATTCTGGGTTATCTTCCTAATTTTACCAATTCTCTAGAAGAAATTACTGCTATTATGGCTAAACTGCGGGGTGGGGTTTATGCAAATAAAGATGCGATAGCGGCTGATTTAGAATGGTTGGAAACTCAAGGAATTATTAATGCAACTTTCCCTGTAATTAGTCAAAATACTCAAGAATTTAAAAGTGATGAATTGATATCTTTAAGTGGATTCCACTCTTACTCAGATAAACAAGTTTTTGAGCGGTTAATTGGCACGATTCGCTTTATTATCCACTACCCTTTTTTGGCTGACATGGGTGTAGGTAGTTTGAATACTTTAATTCGCTCTCTTGCACAAGCTGGAATAATTGACGACTATCGTACACGAAAAGCTACAATTCGTAAAGATATTGAAAGAGTTTTAAAACCTTATAAAATATTATCGGAGTTTTCAATGCGTCACGGTTATTTTGCTGGTACTGGCATTCTTTCTAAACCAGAATTAATCAAGGTTTTTGATATGATTCAATCCCAAGCTAAGAGTTTAAATGACCCTCAAGCTTTAGCAATTTATGAAATGTTTAGAGAACGATTGTTACAAACACATACTATTGAAAATACTGAAAATATTTATCCGGTGAGGGCGATCGCTAATAGTTCCATTGTAGACCCCAAATATCTCCATAGTAGCGCCTTAAGTAATAATCTCACTCAGTTGGAAACAGCAATTGTCGAAGGAAGGCTTTTAGAGTTACAACGGTTTGCAGGTGTGGGTAGGTACGAAGGAGATGAAAAAGACTTTTTCTTAGCCTATCCATTACAAATAGTGTTTTCTAACTTTGCTTGGTATTTGGGTTATGAATGCGTCAGTGGTGAAACTGCTGGTTTATTGCGGTTTGAACGTCTGGATAGACTATGTTTAGGTAGACCACAAAGCCAACAACGCAACGCAGAATTACAGGAAAAGGCACTACAAAAGTTACAGAAATTATTTAAATCTGGTGCGGGAATGCACTTAGGAAATAGCAGCATTGACCAAAAACTGTTTCTCAGTACAGATCAACAAGAACGAATGCAAGTCTGCGTGACGGTGGAACTTTGGTTTAATGATCGGATTTATCCGTTTATTACTGAGGGAACAAAACGGTTTGCACAGATGAAAATGTCGCCACCGATTCAGAAGACAACGAGTAATTTACCCAAGTCTCTATTTTGTTTGGACAGAACAAGCGATCGCCATTTCCCCCATCGTTTTCAAGCAATATTTCCTAAATGGACTTTAGATGATTTTGATTTGCAAAGATGGATTATTGGGTTTGGTGGAGGTGTGAAAGTCATCACTCCAGAAAATTTGGTAGAGAGGGTAAAGACAATAGGTGAAGAAATTAGGGCGAATTACAGCAGAATTCAGGAGACGCTTCGCAGACCTCCGGTTCAGGAGTAAAACCCTCTTGTAGTGGGAGTTTCATTATCAATTGATGTCCTAACCACCCTGTCCACGGCTGTAACAAAAAAATAAGCTTTTATCTCACTTTGACGAAAGCACCCGAAGAAAGCTTAAGAGGATGTCTGAAAACTTTTTCGTGTGGGATCTAACACTTGTAGATCCTCCTAAATCCTCCTTAAAAAGGAGGACTTTGAGTAATTTATCCCCCCTGGGAAAAGGGGGTGAGGGGGGATCTTGATCAATTCTGATACTTCTCAGACATCCTCTAAGAATAATCCAAAAATTACGAAGTTCTGCGATAATTTTTGGCTGAATCAATTAGCCATTTTTGTCTTGTTGATAAATAGGAATTTTAATAACAAACTCAGTTCCTGCACCATTTATAGAAGAACATTCCAAAAAGCCCTTATGTCTTTCAGTAATAATTTGATAACTAATTGACATTCCCATTCCCGTTCCCTTACCAACCGATTTAGTTGTGAAGAAGGGATTAAAAATCTGTTTTTGAATATTTTCTGGCATTCCTAGCCCGTTATCAGCGATCGCAATTTTTACCCAATCTGAATCGATTAACGAAGTATTAATGGTAATTTTTGGAAGTAGCGGTTCCTTGAGCATTCTCTCTTCTAAAGTATCAATAGCATTGCTGAGAATATTCATAAACACCTGATTAATTTGTCCAGCATAACATTCTAATAGAGGTAACTTGCTATAGTTTTTAATAACTTGAATAGCTGGACGATTTTTTTGTTCTTTAAGACGATGTTGCAAAATCATCAGCGTACTATCGATACCCTCGTGAATTTCCACAGCTTTGAATTCAGCTTCATCCAGACGGGAAAAAGTACGTAAAGATAGCACAATTTCACGGATGCGTTGAGTACCAACTTTCATAGAAGTGAGGACTTTTGGTAAATCTTCTTGGATGTAAGTTAAATCAATTTCTTCAGATAAAGCCTGAAATTCAGGATTCATCTTTAAATTTTCTTGATACAAGTGAATTACCCGCAGTAAGTCTTGGGCATAATCCTCAAGATGGCTAAGATTACCGTGGATAAAATTGACAGGATTATTGATTTCATGGGCAACTCCAGCCACCAACTGTCCCAGACTAGACATTTTTTCACTTTGCACGAGTTGGATTTGAGCCTGTTGCAATTCTCGTAATGTTCGTTCTAATTGTTCAGATTTACTACGTTCTCTAGCTTCACTTTCTCGCAATATTTCTTCCACCTTTTGACGCTGGGTAATCTCACTTTTGAGTTGTTCATGAGTTTGTAGTTGCTCAAAGACAGCCTGAAATGTGTTTGCTAAAAACTGAATTTCATTGGCAGGTATTTTTTCTGGCATAGAGAAGGTAGCTGTTTCTTTACTGATAGCTACAGCCTGGTTTAAAATATTCAGAGGACGCAAAACATTTCTCCGGATCAGTACCCACATCAACCACAAAATAATCACAATCCCCGACAGCAATGTGAGCGTAGAAGTAAGAAAAGCTCTGCCAGCTTGGGCTTTCATTTGTCTCAAGTCTATAATAGCGATCGCTAACCCCCGTCGTCCTGAAGTCCCAAACAGAACACTGCTAAAAGGCAAGATTTGCACCAATACTGGTTTTTTATCCAACACTATCTCATAAGAAGTGGCAATGCCCGTATTCGCTGATTGGAGAATACCTAGTCGCAATTCTGGATGTTTTTGTGTATAAAAACGCTTTCGGCTTCCTTGACTATCTGCCAGAATAATTCCATCCCCGTTGACAATGGTAATCTCGATAATGGCAGGTAAAGTTGCATAGTTCTGAATAATTCGCCGTAAAATATGACGTTGCTCTACTTCTAACAGTCCTTCACTGGCAAATTCAATCGATTGCGTAATTATTTGAGCGCGTGTGCGGACTTGTTTTTCCAGGTCTGATTGGATCAACTGATAATTAATCCACAGGGTTCCTAACCCAACAGTTGCTAGGGACAAACCACAGCTAAAGAGAAGTTGCTGTGATAAATTGTGTGTACGTAACCAGGATAATCCCCTCAAGATTTCCAACCCTCAATTGCAGTCGTAATCAGTTCACGATTGATTTCCAGATCCTGACGTGGCAATCTCCCTGCTCTTTTGTCGGACTGAAGCAACTGACTCATCTGTTCCAGTCCTTGCTGCAAGCGACCTTGGTCTTGAAACATCCGTTTTTGCATTGGGATGTCACCTTTTTTTAAACCAGCATAATCACTGGCAAAGGACACAGGTGATTGTTGGAGAAGTTGAGCAACTTTTTCATAAACTTCTGCTGGCTTTGTCTGGACTGCATACATGATATCTAACCAGGCAGACAAAAACTTAATTAGTTCTGTTTTCTTAGCCTGGACGTTTGCTTTACGAGTCAGCAGTGTATCAATTACCAGGCTGTCCACTTCCTTGGTTGTATAAATAATATTTCCCTGAGCTTTCTTCGCTGTCTCACCCAAAAGTGGTTGCCAAATCACGGCCGCATCAAGCTGTTTTTTTTCTACCAGTTGAGCCGCTGTTTCATTAGCAACATCTGCTATTTGTACATCCGTGGGTAACATTTTATGTTGCTGGAGGGCTTCCAACAAAATTAAATGGTTAACCGTACCCAGTTTGGCTCCAACTCGTTTTCCTTTTAAATCTTTTACCGTTTTGATGGGGGCTTGGGCGACAATACCATCAGCCCCATAGGAAATATTGGTGACCAGGACAATCACGGGTTTATCGTCTCCCGCATCGACCTGTACTGCATCCCAGAGAGCCACAAATGCAGCATCTAGTGAGCCTCGCATGACTGCCCTGGAAGAATCTTGCTGATTTTCAAACCGGACTAGATTTACATCCAAACCCCGACCCTTGAAGATGCCGGTGGCTTTGGCATAGAGAACAATATCAAATCCAGGCCAGGTTGTGATTCCTATCGTTAGTGGTTGTAGTTGGGTTTTGGGAATCAGGAAGCAACTATGCAATATTAAACTGAGACATAAAGTCACACCAAAGATGACACCGAGGGATTTTTGCACTTGTTGTCTAATGTCAAAGATATTAGTTAAAGCAGGAAACAGAAGTATCAATTCCAAAAAAGCCTTGCCCAGCGATGCTTACGGCGTATCTTTCCGGTGAATTAAGCTACGCGTAGCCTCCGTCTACGACACCCTCCGGGAACGTAGAGAAGAGAGCGGTGCGATCGCACCTACTTTACCCATAAGAGAATTGCCATTGTGATCATTATATAGTAATCCGAAACCATTTCTGATTAAATACGGAGATGAAAGTCCTTGGTTGACAAGCATAATGATTCCTATGGCTGATATAGTTCCTTTGGATCTGATTGAGGCCGCAGATCAAGCCCTTGATCAAGCAAAAGCACAGGGGCGTAATCGTTCGTTTGTTAACCCGATTCAATTTTTCAATACCTTTGCCATTTTTTTTAGATTGGGGTGAGCGTAGCAAAACCCAAAGCATTTGTTGGGTTATGGCTGATGCCGACTGCACGCTACCGTGCCTCAACCCAACCTACGAATCAAGGCTTTTTCAATTTGGCAAAGGTATTGATTTTTATAAATTCATTGTTTAGCAACCTTTGGGAGAATTTCATTCAAATGGAGAACTCAACAGGATTACCGCCTATTTATGCTAATACCCCAGTGGAATTAGTACCAGCCCAAGTTATTGCTTCATTCCCAGTTAACACCTTCCTAGAAAATCTTGTCATTGCTCCAGATGGAACTATCTTGGTGACGAATCATGAAATAGGTAAGATTGTACGTATTTTACCGGATGGTAGCCAAGATATTCATGCTAGTGTTGATGGCAAAGTTAGTGGACTGGCTTTCACTACTAATGGTGATTTGATAGCAACTGGATGGAATGCTGATTCTGTATCGGCAATTTTTCAGGTGAGTGCAGATGGCATTGTGGAAACTTTAATGACATTGCCAGATGCAATTTTCCCTAATGGCATTACACCACTCTCCGATACACAGTATTTAATGGCAGATTCCTATCGAGGTGCAATCTGGCTGATTGATATTGCCCAACGCAGTGCCTCAATTTGGCTAGAACATCCTTTGTTGGCTCGCAACAGTCCAGAAAGCATAATTCCGGCTGTAAATGGCTTGAAGTGGTTTAATGACCAGCTTTATGTTTCCAATACTGATAAACAGCTACTGTTGCGGATTGCGATTGACACAGCAAATAAACCCAGTGAGCCGGAAATCTTCGTTGAGCAGACTAATATTGACGATTTTGCCTTTGATGTGGAGGGCAATCTTTACGGGGCAACTCACGTTTATAACAGTGTAGTCAAAATTGCGCCCGATGGAACTACAACTATTATTGCTCAATCGGAGCAGAACGTAATTGGTAGTACAGCAGTTGCTTTTGGTCAACTAGAGAGCGATGCCTTCGGCGAGCGCAGCTATCGCACTGCCATTTATGTTGTCACAAATGGGGGGATGTTTTTACCTCCTCCCACTGGTGTTGTAGCCGCAACGGTTGTTCGGCTTGAGGTTGGGAAAGCTGGATATCTACGGTGATAGGCAAAAAGGAAATTAATGGATGGAAACGGCACAAGAGGATCAATTGGTAACGGTTGTAATTTCGCAACTTGTCAAACCAGGCAATGAAGTAGCTTATGAGGCTTGGGTGAAAGATATTACAACTGTAGCCAGAACTTATGCAGGTCATCTGGGTACAAATGTGATTCGTCCCCAACCGGGTGTCAGAAATGAATATGTGATTATCTTGCGATTTGACGGTTATGAAAATTTGAAAACATGGATGACATCACGCGATCGCCAATACTGGCTCACTCAAGCTGAATCTTTGGTGGAATCTGAACCTCATGTCCAGCAAATGAGTGGATTAGAAGCTTGGTTTTCTATTCCTGGTCAACCTTTAAAAACACCACCACGCTATAAAACTGCATTACTTACCTGGGCAGTTGTGTACACATTAATTAATCTTTTGAGTATCTTTCTTAGTCCTCTACTCCGTAGTTTACCTCCGTTGATTATTTCGTTGATCACTTCTGGTATTATGGTGGGACTGCTAACTTACGTGATTATGCCAAGAATTACCCGTCTATTTAGTTTTTGGCTATATGCCAAATCACGAGTTTAGAATAATTAAAAATTTTCTAGGGTGGTCATCGGCTTACCCTAGAGAATTATTCATAAATTTATAATTGCAACTTGTTATGGTCTTTCAAGAAATTAAGTTTTTTATATGTAATTTCATAAATTCTGATATTTTAAACTAAGGAACAATGCAAACCAACATTTATTCAGATTCATCTATCATCGGTTTTTGAGCAGCGTGTCTCACAAAAAGAATCTGAACATTATCATCAACAATTGTAAAAATAATCCGATAGGAGGTTCTTCCTTTACCATATATAAGTTGTCGAAGTTCTTGTTCAAAAAACTCATTTTCAAATGCTAGAGAACAACGATAAGGCATTTTTCTAGGGATAATATAGATTTATATAATCCCTCTATCCATGTTCTAGCCTTATAAGGAGAAATATTACTAAACCAGAAATAAGCTTCTTCTAGAGAAAATACAGACATTCCCACAGTTATCAACGCACCTCAACTAAAAAGCAAAATTCCCCAAATTAAAAAGCATCTGCAAACAGAAAATATTGCTTTAATTATCAACAACTGCGAACCAAATCAAGAAATGATCAAATTCTGCAATAAACTAACAGATGTGTTAAAAATTGTCTTTATCACAGAACAACCATTAGACGCACCATTGAAAGGTTTTCCACAAAATCAACCAAACTTACTCAGTGCAATTCAAAGCTGGATTAATGAGATAGGGTAAAAAACTAAAATTCAATTACAAGTATTTTTCCATTAAATAGTTTGTAAATAAAACGCCTCGACGTTCTACTTGTTGTTCCTTAACTATGGTGAATCCATGATGTTGAAAAAATGATTTTGCGGTAATACTAACCTCTGCATATAGTCGCTTAATTTCTCGTGATTTAGCTATATTTTCTATGTGCTTTAAAAGTTTTGAACCAATCCCCTTTCTTTGGTATTGACTGTGACAATAAAAACAATCAATATGTCCATCGGGGTCTAATTCTCCAAATCCAACGATTTCACCGTTATTTTCCGCAATATATGGTGATTTGTTCTGTAACCTTTTATGCCAAAATTCGTAATCCATAGTTTCCGCAGCCCAAGCTTTAACTTGTTCTTGAGTGTAATCACGAATATTGATTTCATGAACTGTATCATAAAACAATTTCATGATCATCTCGGTGTCAGATGGTTTATATTCTCTGATGTGGAGATTAAATGTACTTGATTCATAAATTTCTAATGGCAAATTGTCAGGGTCTTTAAAAAAGGTAAATTTTTTACCTGTAATTTCATCAATTCTAATATTTTCAACTTCGATATGATGCGATTTTAAGTAATTAACACTTTCCTCAATATTCTCAACTGCAAAAGCTAAATGTCTTAAACCACAGGCTTCAGGATTACTAAATCTTTGGGGAGGATTAGGAAAAGAGAATAATTCAATTTGGATATTTCCTACTTGTAAATCTAATTTATAGGAATTTCTAGCGCTGCGGAATGTCTCGTGAATAATCTCAAATCCTAAAACTTCAACATAAAAATGTTTAGATTTTTGGTAATTAGAACAAATAATAGCAACATGATGAACACCGGAAATTTTCATAAAAGTATCTCTCTTATTTTATTACTTTTTAAGTTTCTCTAATAATTTTTTGATTTTTTCTGCATACTTCAAAGCTTTTTTTGCATTAGCACTCAACGAATGGAAAGGTATTTCATCTTCATAATCAACTTTATTTCTCAAATTTCGCAGACTACGTAAATCCTTACCTAAATTGATAAAATTAGTATCTTGACTAATTAATAGTATTTTGTTAATTATATGATTATGTACATCATGCTTGAGATTAATTAACTCACTATATCCCTCAACATCACGTAAGTAGTTTCTCACTAGACAAAAAGATGAATAATACGCCCTACTAATACAAGAGCGTATTTTAGCTTCATTGATTGATGCACTATTTGCCTGATTTGAGGTACTAATTACTTCATTATATAAAGTTTGTGCAACCTCTAAATAACTTAACCAGTCGAATTTCATTCAAACTCCAAATCTATAGAGAGGTTTACAGCAACTCCCAATGAAGCATTTATCCACCAATTTTCATCAAATTCATTTTGTTTATTTAAAGCTTCATCTACAGATTCTGGACTCACGCAGATAGAAATAATCAGATATTCCCATTGAGAAGATTCAGGATCAACATACAACTTCAATCGTAATTTCTCTGTTGGGAAATACTTTCTTATTTGTGGATAAGCTTCCAGAATTACATCTATCAGATTTGAATGATTTTGCAAAAATCTGTTGACATCAAGAATGTTTTCTATTGTGTAGAATTTAGAAATTCTGCTGAACTTATAAGATTGTTTACTATCTTCTGTTAGCCAGTTATTTTCTGTATGTTGAAACCAATCATCGGTACAAAGTTTTTTATGTTTAACAAATGTATGAACCAAAAAACTAGTTTTTAGTAAATTGTGTTTTTCTTGATTTTTGAGAGCCATTTTTACTCCTTACTTGGAACTAGAGTTAGGATCTAAATAAATGACATCGGCTTTATTTAGCATAGCCTGAATAACTTCAACTTCTAGTAGAGATTGAGATAATTGTTCTTGTAACTTTTGCACATCCGTTGAATCTAAAGCCACATAAAACTCTCTTGAACCACTTGCATCTTGGTACGCAATTTTTAAGGTGTGAACTACTAAAGCACCTGCAATTCCTTCGTTTTTTTCTGCTTTGAAAACGGGTCTTACATCGGTAAGTATCCGGGAATTTAAGAAAATACTATCATACTCTTGTAACAAACTTATCGCTTGAGAAGAAATACTAATAGAGCCATCAATTGCCAATAACTTCGTTAGTCTTTGTTTAAAATGTGCTAATTCTTCAGAAGATAATTCTGAAAAGGTGTCATTACTAGAAACAGCATTAACTAACCCTGTAATTATTTCAGTATTTTTAAGATTTTCTTGGATACGAAGAGAGTAAATTGAACGAATAGCTTTTAAAATTTCTTGTAGATCATTAATAGAGACTTCCTCTATTTTTGGAGAAATTTCCAATACTAAACTATCTATATCTACAAAAGGATGAACTTCTGTTATTGCACTTAGTAGGCGATTAAATAGAGATTCATCAATTTTTATAATTAATGTAATACCTAATTGATATTGTTCTGGAATTTTTAGACTTTTCATTGCCATTAAAGTTGATATTTTGGCTTTTCCAAATTAATCTATATTTAGACTAGCATCAAAACCATTGATTTTTGACCTTCTTAAGGGCAGGCTTTTTAGCCCACCCTAATTTATTCCCGTAAAATTGTCTTTGATACAATCCTGGTTTTTTTGCGATCGCTCTCCGTTAGTTCTTCACCAGCTTGCAAGCGAGTGGCAGAGACTTGTAACACCGTAGCTGCATTGGTGTCACCGATTTGCAAAGCAGTTTTAGCGGCTGTTTGCAGCATTGTCACCGCACCAGCGCGATCGCCCTGTGACAATTTTGCCTCTGCTATTTGAGTTTGGCGATACTTAGCTAATACCAAAATCGACTGTAACACCTGGGGATTCACAGCCGGTTGATAAGTCTTGGAGATATGGGCATATATCGGTAACAGAGGGGAAAATAAACCCTCTTTGTTTTCAGCAGGATCATCATAGCGAACTTGGATATGTCCAATTACTTGTTCTCCTTCTGGTAACTGTCCCAGATAAATATTCGCCAAAACTACCCGTTCTACATCCTTCATTAAATCTCCCAACCGAACAATAAAGCTACCATTGGCTTCTATTTCCACTGGTAACTCAATGGTTTCTGGGGCGACTTGGGCGATGGGTTTCAGTTCTGCTAGTCGCACACCCGGTACTAGAGATATCAACAGATGGGCATTGGTTAACCCCACAGACTGAATGCGCTTAAACAAGCGGCTAAATTGGTTTACGGCTTGTTCTGGACGCTCAATATAAGCGAGAGTACCACCACCAGCATCGGCAATTTTTTCCAGCAAATCCTGATTCCAGTCATTACCAAAGCCGAAGGTGTTGATTGTGAGGTTCACTCTAGTGGCTTTTTGGGCAAGTTCTAGACAGCGCTTGTGGTCATTGGGGCCAATTTGCCATTTCCAGATTTTTAACCCGTTGTCACCGCGCCCATCTGTGAGTAGAAAGGCTTGGGAAACAGCGCCTTTTGTGCCTTTGAGTAATTCTGTGATTCCCAGAGATAACCCTTCAGCAATGACTGTGCCACCACCAGCTTTCAGTTTTTTGTGTAGCTGAGATTTGATGCTTTCGGGGTCTTTGACGATTTGGTTGGGGATAATCACCTCAGCAGTCCCCGCAAAAGCGACAATGGAGATGCGATCGCCTGGATTAAGTTGAGCTAATAATTGTTCTACTGCCTGAATTACGGTTTTCATCGGTTCCCCATGCATGGAACCACTTTTATCCAGCATCAGGCATAAATTCAGCGGTAAACTTTGGTCAAGCTCATTGGCAAGGGACGAAATGGAAATTGCTAGTTGACGTTGGTTACTCGATTGAGCGGCATCAACATTAGTATCATTTAGTGCCGACAGTAATTCAACTTTCATTTAGGAGGAGCATCCTGCAACACGGTTTTTGAGACAATTCTGGTTTTTTTGCGATCGCTTTCGGATAACTCTTCCCCAGCCTGTAAGCGCGTGGCGTTGGTTTGCAATACCGTTGCTGCACCTTTATCTCCCATTTGCAAAGCCGTTTTCGCTGCTGTTTGTAGCATTGTCGCTGCCCCAGCCCGATCACCCTGTTGTAATTTTGCTTCGGCTAACTGGGTTTGACGATACTTGGCTAAAGCCAAAATCGACTGTTGAACTTGGGGATTGGCAGTTGGTTGGTAAAGCTGGTTAACATCGGCATAAACTGGCATATTTAGGGAAAATAATCCGGTTTGGTTTTGGGCGGGGTCATCGTAGCGGACTTGCACATTAGCGATCGCCTGTTTACCTTCTGGCAACTGTCCCAAATAAATATTAGCCAAAATCACCCGTTCTACATCTTTCATTAAATCTCCCAATCGCACTAAAAACCGTCCATCAGTGTCTGGTTGCACTGGTAATTCAATGGTGTCTGGAGCTACTTGGGCAATTGGTTTGAGTTCAGCTAAACGCACATTCGGTAACAGTGAAAATATCAGATAAGCGTTAGTCAATCCCACTGTTTGCATCCGGCTAAACAAGCGACCGAACTTATCCATAGCTTGATCTGGTTGTTCAATATGAGACAAATTCCCCAGTCCAGCATCAGCTATTTTTTCTAAAATATCCTGATTCCAATTGTCACCAAAACCCAATGTATTCAAAGTCAAATTATAGCTGGCTGCTAATTGGGCGAATTTCAAACAGCGATCGTTATCACCATGTTCATTTTCCCCATCCGTTAACAAAAAGGCTTGGGAAATAGTATCTTTTTTACCCTTGGCTAATTCCTCAATCCCTAAACGCAAGCCTTCATCAATCGCTGTACCACCATCAGCTGTGAGAAGATTAATTTGCTTTTTGATCTGGTTTCGATCAGAAATCACCTGATTTGGGACTAAAACCTTAGCACGGTGATCAAAAACGACGATACTCAGACGATCCTCCGAACTAAGTCTATCAACCAACAAACAGGCTGCTTTTTTCACAGTTTCAAGCGATCGCCCCTTCATCGAACCGCTATGATCAAGAATTAAGCATAAATTTAGTGGTACAGTCCGATCCAGCGTTTCCCCAATTGCGGAAATCGAAATTGCTAACTGGCGTTGACTGCTTAGTTGATGCGCGTCTACATTAGCATCATTAAGAGTAAGCTGCAAATTAACCTTCATAAGCCAAGTTTCCTATCAAAGATATCTATATCTATTTATAAATAACTTCAAAAGGTAGCTTCCGGGCTACGGAAAACAGTTTTCTCAAGGTTGTCAGCAGAAAACAGGGTGCAGGAACTTCTTCACTTACACCCTTTGACTACAGCTATTTTTTGCTACTTTGCTAGTTATCTAGTTGAGACTGGTATATTCAAAACAGCTAAGATTTGAACTTTTTAGGACTTACGCAAGATGTAACTGAAAACCTGATTCTTGCGTAGTGGTAATTCATGAATTACCGCTACTTTCATTCGGTTGTGCGTAAGTCCTGCTTTTATTAAGATTACGGAAAATCCGAGACTTGTAGGGGTTTAGCAGTGCTAAACCCCTACCTATAAACTCAAACAATTAAATTATTTGAGTATAATTGCTAATCAGTAATTGGGGGAAAATTCAAAGACTCCTTTTCCCCAATCCCCATCAACAGACTACACAACTAAACTAAAATCCCTAGAACTGAGAGTGATATCAGCATTACCTAAACGAGCAGACTCAAACACTCCCACTTCACCGAAAATATTACTATTTTGGTTGTAAGATAAACTACTAGCGCCTTGATTAAAGACAATGCGGGCATTATTAGCAACAAACCCATCATCAGTAACCAGAGCAAAATCTGTCAACCCTTGTCCCGCTGCAAACAGAGAGATAGAGTCAGCACCTAGCACACTAGTAAATAACCCATCACTCAAGGCGTTATCCAGTGAATTGATACTGGGAGCGGGCGTTACCGCATTAGTAATTGTTCCCGTTACAGGCGCAGTTGTGCCAATGATGTAATTACTAGCAGGAGCTAAAGTTAAAGCCACAGTTTCATCACTTTCAATGATGCTATCTGCGGTGGGGTCAATAGTCAGAATTGCTGTTGCAGAACCCGCAGCAAAGGTAATTTTTCCACCTGTACGCGAGAAAGCGGCGGCACCAGTTTGAGTGTAGTCGGCGTTAAAGGTGGCTGTACCTCCAACTTTATAGCTCACGCTGAGGGCAGAGGTGGTGATACCTGTACGAGTGAAAGTGTAAACTAAATTGGTTGTTCCATCTTCAGTGACACTGCTGGGAGCTACCGCTAGGGTAATGGATGGAAAATCATCATTGATAATAGTTCCCACAACAGCAGTGGCCGTACCAACGTTATAACCAAATCCATTCGCTAGTCTTAAAGAAACAGTTTCATTACTTTCAATGGTAGTGTCTGCTGTGGGGTTAATAGTCAGGTTTGCTGTATTTGCACCAGCAGCGAAAGTAATGGTACCTCTTGGGGTCGTGAAAGTTGATGTGGAAATTTGTCCACCAGTTTGGGTATAGTCGGTATTGAAGGTAGCTGTACCCCCAACTATATAGTTCACGCTGAGGGCATTGGTAGTGTCTCCTGTACGGGTGAAGGTATAAACCAGGTTAGGCACTCCATCTTCTAGTACACTGTTAGGACCTACCGCTAGGGTGACGGATGTCGCCAAAGAATCATTATCAGCAATGGTGGCAGTCGCACTGGTTGAACCACTGATAGTGTAGCCAGTGGGAGCCGTGATGGTGGCGATGATGGTTTCGTTAGGATCGACAACAGCATCATCAATAGTTGGTAAGGTGATGGTAGCTGTAGCTGAACCTGCGGCAAACGTGGCTGTTCCTGCACCAGAGTTGGTATAGTCGGAACCAACTGTAGCTGTACCACCCAGACTATAATTGACGTTTAAAGCTGCTGTCAGATCGCCTGTGCGAGTGAGGGTAAAGACGCTACTAACAGATCCTGTTTCTGCACCATCTGTGGTTTTGACGATGGATAGTGTTCCAATATCATTATCAGCAATGGTGGCAGTAGCTGTATTGGAACCAGTCGTGAAGTTAGTTCCAAAAATATTCAAGCGCCAAGAATTCCATGTTCCTACATCTTGAATGAATCGGTCAGAAACATTAAGAGTCCAATTACCGAGCGAGGATTCATCCCAATCACGTTTCGTGGTGAATTTCCAGCTTGAATAATTATCATTGGAGTCATTACGATCTTCAGCCAGGCGAGAAACTGTCCCACTTGGCGAAGTTAAGCTGATAACTAAATCTCCACGGTAGGTGTGAGTTGCATCAAAAACAATTTCTACTGCTTCTACCTTGAGATTTTGTGTTATGTTTACGGTTCTGGAAATACCTGTTACATTATTATCTGGAATTGCCGCACCCACAGTTTGAGTGCCGGATGTAGTTGATATTTCTGGACCAACATTGACCCAAGTTTTTGCCAAGTTCACAGCAGCTAAGGCATCAATTTGCCCAAAACCATAGTTATGATTGACATCATGACCTGCACTATTCACAGACCAATCGGAGTTAGTAGGGTCATTTTTCTCAGCACTCCGAACTAGAATATGCTGTACATCTCGCCAAGTTAGGTTAGGGTTCGCTTGTAGCATCAGCGCAACTACACCGGAAACCAAAGGAGTAGCTGAGGAAGTACCACCAAAATTATTTGTGTAGTTTTGATCAGCAAGACCGTTATAGCCATCTGCACCAGTAAGATCGGTGGTGACAATACCCAAGGTACCACCATTGGAAGGTGCTGTCACCAATAGATTTGCACCTGGCTCGCTGTACGAAGAAAAAGCACCATTGGCATCATTTCTATTGGCAGCAACAGCAATTACATATCTGGAGTTGGCATAACCGTCATAATTTGAATTGTCATTATTTGCTCGGCCATTTCCGCCTGCCCAAGTATAAATGCTGCCTTTCCCTCCTCGACCTGTAGTCACTCCAGTTTGAAGGGCTGCCAGAGTTAGAGGACCTGGACTTGCAAGTGAGGTACCAGTGTCTGAAGGCCCCCAACTGTTGTTGTAGATATAATTTCCTTGGGACTGATAGGTTAAGGCATTTGCTTCTTGTTGGTCTGTAGTAGCGGCAGCAGTTAGGCGAATTCCAGATAGATTAGCACCAGGAGCAGCACCGGAGACACCAATGCTATTATTTCCTCTGGCAGCAGCAACACCTCCAACAGAAGTCCCATGTCCATCTGTTGAAGATGGTGTCGGATCGCTATCATTGGAATTAAAATCATAACTCAAGGATGCCTGATAACCAGGGCTGATATCTGGGTGTGAGATTTGCAATCCATCATCAACAACTGCAATCGTTACTCCAGTACCACGAATAGGTGTGTTTAAAGTATCAAGAACATCCCAAGCGGGGATTATATTGGCATCAACTCCCAGTGTGCCTCCACCTTGTCCTGTGTTGTTTAAATGCCATTGCTGGGAGAATAGAGGATCGTTGGGGATAAAGCGTGCTTGCTGCTGACGAGCCACAAGAGGAAAGAAAAAGTCTAAGGTAGTACCTATTTTACTTTTAAGGATTTGGGCAATCTCTTGAGATGATTTGGTATTAGAAAATTCAAAAACATAAGTTCCAGGAATAAATCCTGTCAAACCTTTATTTGTTGCACCTAAAAGAGTAGCTAAGTTTTCTGGAGATTGTGTTCCAGATATTCCTATTGCCCACTGTCTAGTTTGGGACAATTCTTCCACTGAATAGCTACTCAAAATTGTTGCTCTTTCAATGGATTGCTTGATATCATCAGATAAATTTCTGGCTGCTCCACTGATAGCATCTTGACTAACAATGGGAACAGAAGAAAGAGAAGAGGTATTCGACTGGTTGAGTTTGGTAATGTTAGTGCTGAAGGTGGGAGTTTCTCCAGAGGTTACTCCATTGATAGTCTGTGCTGTTTGATTAGGAATAGCAATGGTTGAACCACTGATAGTGTAGCCAGTAGGAGGAGTAATGGTGACGGTGATAGTTTCGTTAGGATCGACGACGCCATCATCAATGGTTGGTAAGGTGATGGTAGCTGTAGCTGAACCTGCCGCAAAGGTGGCTATGCCTGCACCAGAGTCGGTATAGTCGGAACCAACTGTAGCTGTACCACCCAGACTATAACTGACGTTTAAAGCTGCTGTCAGATCGCCTGTGCGAGTGAGGGTAAAGACGCTACTAGCAGGTCCTGTTTCTGCACCATCTGTGGTTTTGACGATGGATAGTGTTCCAATATCATTATTAGCAATGGTGGCAGTCGCATTGGTTGAACCACTGATAGTGTAGCCAGTGGGAGCCGTGATGGTGGCGATGATGGTTTCGTTAGGGTCAACAACAGCATCATCAATGGTTGGTAAGGTGATGGTAGCTGTAGCTGAACCTGCTGCAAAGGTAGCTATGCCTGCACCAGAGTCGGTATAGTCGGAACCAACTGTAGCTGTACCACCCAGACTATAACTGACATTTAAAGCTGCTGCGGTGTTTGTGCGAGTGAGGGTAAATACGCTGGCAGTGCCTGATTCAGCACCATCTGTGGTTTTGACGATGGATATAGTAGATAGAGAAGCGATCGCAGCATCTACTCTAATTAATCCACTCCCGGTGAGAAAGTCATACCCAGGAGTATTCATGTCTAATGCTGTATTCTTCAAGGCGTTGTAAATCTGGGTATTAGTTACGCCTGGAATTGCCTGACGGATTAAAGCTGCTGCTGCGGCTGCTGATGGTGCGGCTGCTGATGTACCGCTGAAATTGGGTTTACCATTACCATCTCTATCTTGCCCAAAGAATGTAGTATCAACACCATCTGGTGCTGTAATAGCAGGCTGATTGCGAATAACTGGTGTTGCCAGTCTATTTCCTGCTGTATCGAATAGGATAGGAGTACCACCTAAAGAGGTGAATGACTCAGCAACAGGCGGCGTTACCCCAAATGCTGGTGTTTGTTGATAATATGCAGCCGCTACACCTTGACCGTTAGCAGATTGATTGTGTCCAAAGGAAGTTGAACTATTGGTGGCAAATTGAAATGTATTATTAGCAGAACCAAAATCAATATATTTGATTATGGATGGGTCTGGTCCGCCGACTGCGTTACGTTTGCCGATCGCTAGGTATCCTGTTCCAGTTCCAGTTACGCCCAAAAATTCAAATGGATCGGCATTTAAGTTATTGTTTGTACTAGAGGCAAAGATAGTGCTTGTAAAGCTAGGAGCCGCGAACAAAAACAGATCCAAATCGCTTTGAGAACCTGCCCCGCCAATGCTGGCAGAAGCAAAGGGCTGATCCCATTGGAAAGCAGCTCTAAATGAACCGTTGATAGTAATTGCTTGGAAATTATTTACTGTCCCACTGGGATCAAAATCCTGAAAGGTGTAGGATCGTCCGCCAACAGTGGCAGTGCTACCTACCACGAATGGGCTTTCATAGGAACGACGGGCTTGATTACTTGCCGAAGAAAAATAGGCAACGCCAGTTGCAGCTACTTGGTCTACTGCTTGGGTGACAATACCATCCTGAAAAAATGGCTCGGCGAAATAAACTACATCATCGACAATCACACTTGCCCCTGCCCCACCATTAGCTACGGGTTTTGCCAGATTCACAATTCCATTGGCAAAGCCAGCTTGTCCACCAACGGAGGCAGTATTGAAAGCGAGTGTCGCTCCTGGGGCTACGTCAGCGACAATTTGCAACATTGCCCGACCTTCGTCAGTACCACCGGAAGCTAAATCTTGCAGTACAATTACCCCTGATGGCAAATCCCCGGAAGTAACATCAGTAGCAGCACCACCTAAGTTATTGTAACTATCCGAGAGAACACCAATGGTGATACCCGCTCCATTGACACCATATAGTGAACGAGCAATGTCTGAACGTTGAGCTACGTCGCCCTGACTAGTAACGGAACCAACATTTGTCACAACTTCGTCAGACGGACTGCTGACCAAGCCGACATTTGTTGCCGGGGTGTCAGTATTATTTGTGATTGGCTCGTAAGCGGGACGAACTAAACGCAAGCTAGACAATGCAGCTACTTTATCTAGTTCTGATATGGGAATCAACCCGGAAACTACACGCCCAAAAGCAGAAACTTGTTGTAGTCCTAGTGCTTGTAAGTCAGACAATAATTGAGCGGGGTCACTATCTGCTGTGGCTTCAATGGCAATATTGTCACCGATTATCTGTAGTGATGACTGATTCGCAACAAGACCACCAGTTAAGCCATTTACCTGTAAAGATGACGGATTAATGCCTGTAAATAGGGTTGCGAGATCTGAGCTAAGTTTTGCTAGTGGTCCATTTGTCACCGCAAATAAGTTAGACAAGTTTTGCTGTGTAAGTGGAACTACTGACAGTTCTGAATCTGCTGATGAGGTGTTTTCGACGTTGGTGAGTTCGTCATTGGTCAAATCGGACAATGGGTTGATGTTGCTATCCATAGAATTGATTAATTAGGGTAAATGGTTGTCTGAAGTTTTTAGTTGTTACTCAGAGGTTGTCTGAGAAGTTCAATTGCAATCAACTAGTACCGCTTTCTCGGAATTAAAAATTAGGCTTTTTCGGTATTTTTAATGGTTGCTTAACTTCCGCCGCGTTGTACTAGTGTTAAGACGGTAGGAGGGAAGAAATCCTGAATAGTAAGCTTTGTTAAGCTTTTTTAACTGGATAGTTACACCAACCACCAAGGTAGTTAGGACATTAACTGTAGTGCTAACGCCAACGTCTCAACGTATCGTAGGTATTGATAAAATTTAGACACAAAAAGACTTTCAACCCTGTCTCCTGCTATATTTCCGCCGTGCCGCACTAGTGTTGATTTGAAAAGTATTACCAGCAAGAACTGATATCAAAAGCTCAAGAATATTAATTTTGTCGTATAATATACAAAAAATAATTCTTGCATACTGTAGCACTGATGTCAGATCCAGATTCTGGATACAGATTTTCCATTTATGTACATTTGATCTAGAAGAAGTTACCCAACCTAGCTCACTTCAGTAAAGCAAACAGCAGAAATCGGTAAGGGCTTTGGGTCATGTGAGTGTTTAATTCCTACTTATCGTGTTTTTACCCATACGTATATTGGTACTTCCAATTCATCATAGTCACAGAATCATTTATGAGTAAATACAGAAAATTCAGGCATTAATATATATATTTGTATAAAATTAATATCAACAACAGATTTCTGCACAGGGTAAAAGTTTAGCTATGAATAGTGAAGAAGCATTAAGCTTAGTATGCAAACTATTTGCTACTAAGTACGAGATACCCTTGACTCCTCTTGAACAAGAGATTATTCGTCAAAGCTGGGAGGGTAAGGAATATAAAGATATGAAAATTGCTGGCTATTCTTCTGCTTACGTTAAAACTAATATTGCACCAGAATTGTGGAAAAAAATCTCTAAGGTTTTAGGAGTGACTGTAGGGAAAAAGAATTTACGGGTAGTGTTACATAATTTACAACGGGAGAAGTTGTCAACTAAATTAGAAACTCCCAGGGAATTTTTTCATAAACTAGAAGCAGTTAATAGTATTTCTGCACAAAATTGGCAAAATATGTCCGATTTAGAAATATTTGGACGTGGTGAGGAATTGGCAATTTTGCAAAAGTGGATTTTACAAGATCAATGTCGCTTGGTGGCAATTTCTGGAATGGGAGGAATGGGTAAAACCACATTAACTGGTAATCTTTTGAAACATTTAGTGAGTAATCAAGCGACTAGATTTGCAAATATTATTTGGCTTTCGTTGGAAAATGCGCCAACATTAGAAAGTATTTTGAGAGAAATTATTGATTTGATTTCATCTCAACAGCATTTAGTTCCATCTATTGAAAATCTGCTGGACAATTTGCGTTCAGAACGCTATTTAATTATTTTTGATGCTCTAGAAAATATATTTTCTAAAGATAGTTTAGCAGGTAAATATCGTCAGGGTTATGAATCATATAGCAATTTATTCAAACAAATAAGTACATCTCAACATCAAAGTTGTTTATTATTAACGAGTGTTGAAATTCCTAGAGAAATTAGTATTTTAGTAGGCAAGAATAGTCTTGTACGCTTATTGCCACTTCAAGGTTTAGCAATTCAGCCAGCTAAACAACTACTCCGCAACAAAGGATTAACTGAAGAAGAAGATTGGGAAAGGCTAATCAACTTATATCGCGGTAATCCTTTAGCATTAAAAATAGTGGCGACAATGATTTTAGAATTATTTAATGGTAAGGTCAGTGCTTTTTTGGCAGAGAATACTATATTTATTGGTCAAATTGCTGAAATTTTAGATAAACAATTAGTGCGATTATCTGATTTAGAAATCCAACTACTTTACTGTTTAGCTAGTATAAAAGAACCAGTGAAATTTGCTCACTTATGTGTATATTTTGAGCAAAAAAATATATCTAAGTCCCAAATAATAACAGTTCTGGAGTCTTTAATCATGCGATCGCTCATCGAGAAAAATATTGAACACGGCGAATTTATGTTTACTCTTCAGCCTCTAATTCAAAAGTATGTTCAAAAGTATTACACTAAGTAATATATCGGTAACAAAATTAACAAATACGTGCATTTTTAGGTCGAGTATGGATTGATTAAAGATCCATTACCCACCCCTTATTCGCCTAAAACATAGCATAATATTCAAAATATCCATCCTAGCAACCTAGCTTTCTTGACCATAAGAGAGAAATCCACACCCTAAATCACCCAAGCATCGCGTTAGGATGTAGTACATTAACGGCATAGTTTCAGGCGATCAGTTGCTATGGACATTTCCCCCATCAAGGCTGTTCAATCCCCTTATTACGGCGATAATTTCTATCGGACACCTCCACCAGATTTACCTTCCCTACTTTTGAAGGAGCGAATTGTCTATCTAGGAATGCCACTGGTTCCTTCTGTTACGGAATTGATCGTCGCCGAATTGCTTTATTTACAATCCGACGATCCCGAAAAGCCAATTAAAATCTACATCAACTCCACAGGAACTTCTGGTTACAGTGGCGATCCTATCGGTTTTGAAACCGAAGCCTTCGCTATCTATGACACCATGAAATACATCAAGCCTCCCATCCACACCATCTGTATCGGTTCGGCGATGGGTATGGCGGCAATGCTTCTTAGTGCTGGTACACCCGGTTGCCGTGCTAGTTTACCTAATTCCAGCATTATCTTACATCAGCCCAAGAGCTACGCTCAAGGACAAGCCACCGATATTCAAATTCGGGCTAAGGAAGTTCTGGTCAACAAAGCAGCAATGGTTGATATTCTGTCTTTCACCACTAAACAGTCATCAGAAAAAATTAGCAAAGACATGGATCGCCTTCTCTACATGACACCCTACCAAGCCAAAGAATACGGTTTGATTGACCGAGTTTTTGAAAAAGAAGAACTTGCTAATCCCCCACTCCCTGCAAGTGTGCTTTAAGGAGGCAGGAGGCAGGAGTCAGGAGTCAGGAGGTTATTCTCCCTATCTCCCCAATCCCCAATCTCCAGTCCCCAGATTAATAACTAATTACAAAAGGAGTACCGAAAATGCCTATAGGCGTTCCTAAAGTTCCTTACCGGATGCCCGGAGGACAGTATACAGATTGGATTAGCATTTATGACCGCCTCTACCGGGAAAGAATTATTTTTCTGGGACGGGATGTTGATGACGAAATCGCTAACCAAATTATTGCGGTCATGCTTTATTTGGATTCAGATGATCCAGGTAAGGATATTTACTTGTACATCAATTCCCCTGGTGGCATGGTTACGTCTGGATTGGCGATTTATGATACCATGCAACACATCAAATCTGATGTTGTCACCATTTGCGTTGGGCTAGCGGCTTCAATGGGGTCGTTCCTGTTAGCAGCTGGGACTAAGGGTAAGCGGATGGCTCTACCTCACTCCCGGATTATGATTCACCAACCTTCCGGTGGTACTCGTGGCCAAGCCTCTGATATCGAAATTGAAGCCAGGGAGATTCTGCGGATTCGCCACCAACTCAATCAGATTTATGCTAACAATACTGGTCAAGCTTTAGCCAAAATTGAAAAAGACATGGATCGTGACTTTTTTATGTCTGCTCAAGAAGCTAAGGAATACGGCTTAATTGACCGTGTGATTGAAGAAAGGATCTAAATAGGGCAAAATAAATTCAAAATTTGAAGTTGAAAATTCAAAAGTAGAAATTCTTCATTTTGAATTTTTAATTTTGAATTTTGAATTGGAGCAAAGCAACATGGATTTGGGAGATTGTTACCGTTTATTGGGATTAAGGTCGGGAGCCTCTTTTGCTGATATCAAGGCATCTTACCGCCGACTGGTGCAGCAATATCATCCCGATATGAACCCCAATGATGAAAAAGCTAAAGATAAATTTATTGCTTTGACAGAGGCTTATCGATTCCTGCAAACGGTAGTACCATCTGAGGAAATAGCCCTAAAATCAAATAGTTCATCTAGTTCATCAAATTCTGTAAGTAGTTACACGGAGGTAAAAGCCCAAAGTTCAGCAACGGCAACTACTGTAATGCCTCACCCACCGACCTTGGAAGATATAGAACAACGGTTAAAGTGGAAGACTTATGAACAGTTACAGCGGTTTTTGCAAGAAAGACGTTTTCCTCAAGCGATCGCTCTCGTGGAAGCTTTAGCTGCTAGATTACCAGAAGATATAGAAGTACGCCAATGGCAAGCGATCGCTTATCAAATCTGGGGAAGGGCGCTAATTGCTGAAAAACAACTGCCTAAAGCCAGAATTTATCTCAAAAAAGCTTTAAAGACAGATCCCCACAATAAAACTCTTTTGATTGAAGTTCAGCGGGATTTCCAGCGCTTGGGTCAAAAATTCTAACAGTTATCAGTTATACTCAAAACGGCTGAGATTTGAACTTTTATAAGATTACCGAAAAAATGGGTTTAAAGCCATTTTTTCGGTAAAGCTGGTAAAATCAGATTATTCAAATTTTTATTTTTCCGCATGGACATAGTCCACAAAATAAAATTTAGGGACGAGCCAAAATTTCAGCCAAGAATAAGCTCCCAGTCCCAAAAGTGCTGTAATTACTAGTGGTAGTCCTAGCTGGATACGTAAAGCATCAGGCAGAATCGCCACACCAGAAATGCTGATCACAAAATATGCTAAAAGTGCTATTTGCAAACGTCGTATATTTTTCAGTGCATTGCGACAACTACTACAATGCTGGGTATGTTGTTTGTAACGATCCAACATTACTGCACGATTGTCATTGATTTTCGAGCTTTCTGGAAAACTAATTCCTGCCTCATTCCCAGGTAACTTTCCCTGACAATACTTATCAAACCAATTCCGAAACTCAATTACTAATCTATCTGCACTTGTAGGTAATTTATAGGCAGTTTTCCAACTTTCACTTAATTGTTTTTGTTGCAGAAAATATTCTTGTTGATGTAAAAGAATCATATCTCCATCTAACACTAAATTTCTCTCATCAATATGATTCCACCAACGTGGTGTAACCCGATGTAATGTTTTAGCAAAGTTTTGAGCAAATTGAGCAACAATTCTGCATTTACCAGGAGATGTCGGTAAACAATAAAAAATTAGACCTAATTGTTTACCAGTGTTACCAATACTAATTGCATACTCTAACCGACAAGGTGGTTCAAAAGTGATTTTTGTTAATAAGCCTCTGACCATAGAAGCTTCAATTAAATTTGCTGTTGATTGGATAATATCTATTTGTATGGGTGTTGCTTTTTCTCGATCACCCTGCACTCCATGATGAGCAAAAGGTACATGACTGGGATCTACGAGATTTTCTACTAGGGTTTGCCAATTGTATTCTAAATCACGAACATAATTGCGCCACACAAAACCTTTGTTAGTATCTACCTGTGGTGATAAAGGTAGTGGTGTAGTTGCAGCTAGTTCTGCTGTTTTGGCATCAGGCCAAACCCAGAGTAATTCATTTTCTTGACGCACTGGTAGAGAAACTACACAGAAATTTCGTTGATTTTTTGCTACTAGTTCGGGATTTTCAGCTTGGGGAATATGAGTACAAACACCTTGTTCATCAAATTGCCAACCGTGATAACTACACATTAAGTTACCCGTCTTATCGTCAATACGTCCCTCACTTAAGGGAGCAAGACGGTGAGGACATTGATCTAAGAATACTCGGTAATCCTCAGATGACTTAGGCTTCCAAATCACTAAACGGATTCCCAACAAAGTTACGGGAACTGGCCGCTGTGGATCAAGGTCTTCAACTGGTGAGAGGGGATACCAGTGCTGAAAAAAATTGAATTCAGCTTGCATTTAACTTCTTCTAATAACGAAATAAATCAGGGTGTATAAAAATTGTATGTCGAAATCTGCAATTACCATAACCGTTAAATTGTTCGCTGCCTATCAAGAGGCTTATGGCGTGAGTGAACTAGTGCTGGAATTGCCTCATGGTACACCAGTCAAAGCGGTATGCGATCGCTTCATCTCTGAACACCCAGAACTCGCACAATGGCGTAACGTTACCCGCTTTGGCATTAATCTCATCTTTGTTGAACCAGACACCCTACTAAAAGATAGTGATGAAGTCGTGCTAATTCCACCGGTTAGCGGCGGCTGAGGATTGAGTACCGAGGATTGAGTACCGAGGATTGAGTACCGAGTACCGAGTGATTGACTCGGATTTACACTCGTTACTTATCACTCGTTACTTTCCTGTTCTTATCCCCCTCATCTCCCCCACCTTAATCCCTTATAAAAACAATATCCGACAAAAATAGTCGGGTATGTTTGACGTGTATTTTAGGGCGTGTTAGAGTAATCCAAAGTTGACGGACATACGGGGAAAGCTAGTTTATGACTCAGGCGATTGCAAACCTAAACCAAGCAAACACTTCCATACTAAAAGCCTTGAAGTGTAAGGAATGTGGAGCAGAATATGAACTCAAAGCTAGTCATGTTTGTGAGTTATGCTTCGGTCCATTGGAAGTTAAATATGACTACAACGCTTTACGCCAGTCCGTCAGCCGAGAAAAAATCCAAGCAGGGCCAAATTCAATTTGGCGCTACCGTCAATTTTTACCCGTCGCTACCGATAATGTGATCGATGTAGGAACGGGGATGACTCCCCTAGTGCGATCGCACCGTCTTGCCCGTCGCCTGGGATTAAATAAACTTTATATTAAAAATGATGCCGTCAATATGCCCACCCTGAGCTTCAAAGATCGGGTGGTATCAGTTGCACTGAGCAGAGCTAGAGAATTAGGTTTTACAACAGTTTCTTGCGCTAGTACAGGTAACTTAGCAAATTCAACCGCTGCGATCGCAGCCCATGCAGGTTTAGACTGCTGCGTATTCATCCCCGCAGACTTAGAAGCTGGTAAAATATTGGGCAGCTTAATTTACAGTCCCACCCTCATGGCTGTAAAAGGCAATTACGATCAAGTTAATCGTCTCTGCTCAGAAGTTGCCAATACACACGGATGGGGTTTTGTCAATATCAATTTACGCCCTTACTATTCCGAAGGTTCCAAGACATTAGGCTTTGAAGTAGCAGAACAACTAGGTTGGGAACTACCAGATCATATTGTTGCTCCCTTAGCATCTGGTTCCCTGTTCACCAAAATCTATAAAGGTTTCAACGAATTCGTAGAAGTCGGTTTGGTAGAAGGCAAAAACGTTCGTTTCAGCGGCGCTCAAGCTGAAGGCTGTTCCCCCATTGCCAAAGCCTTCAAAGAAGGACGTGACTTTATCCAGCCAGTGAAACCAAACACAATCGCTAAATCAATCGCTATTGGTAATCCAGCAGATGGTGTTTATGCTGTAGAAATAGCCCAGAAAACTGGCGGTAACATTGAATCAGTCAACGATGCAGAAATTATCGAAGGCATGAAGTTACTGGCAGAAACCGAAGGTATCTTCACCGAAACAGCTGGCGGTACAACCGTTGCCGTCCTGAAAAAATTGGTAGAAGCTGGCAAAATTGATCCAGATGAAACCACAGTGGTTTACATCACAGGCAATGGTTTGAAAACCCAAGAAGCAATCCAAGGCTACGTTGGCGAACCTTTGACCATTGATGCCAAACTAGATAGTTTTGAACGGGCGCTAGAAAGATCCCGCACACTTGATCGCTTAGAATGGCAACAAGTGCTTGTTTAGTCATGAGCCAATGGTCATTAATCATTAGCAAGTGACCATTGAGCATTGACCACTGACAACCGACCACCGAGAATTGATATATAACTAAAGATGGCTGTAAAAGTTTTAGTTCCCACAGCACTGCAAAAATTTACGAATAACCAAGCTACCTTAGAATGCAGTGGTAGCAATATTTCTGAGTTATTTGAGTCCTTAGAAGAAAGCTGTCCTGGGATCAAATCACGTTTGTGCGACGAAGCCGGAAAACCCAGACGGTTCTTAAATTTGTACGTCAATAGCGAGGACATCCGCTTTTTGGAAGGCACAGAAACCGTGCTGAAAGATGGGGATGAAGTCAGTATTGTTCCAGCCGTTGCCGGTGGTTGAGATATCTTAAATTAGCGAACTGATTCTGGCTAGGCGCTGGTATGTCAAAATGAAGGTAACTGACTACCCCAAGGTGAGCAACTCGCTCCAAAAGCTAGATATAAGGATTGACCTGAGCAATGGCAGAAGAAACCAATCAAAATCAGGCGGGAGAAGTGGCTCCCAGTGCTGCTGGAGAAACCGTTCCTAGTCGTAACGAACCAGTAGCTACAAGCCTTCCTACAGCAAACACACCAGATCCGAAAACAGCAAACCCAAAAGTTAATCCCAATGCTGCTGCACCTGCTAAAGAAAAACCTGATGCAGCCGCTAAAGCTCCCAAAAAGGAAAAACCTCCAGCAGTTGAAGACAAGCCTTTTGAAGAGTTTATGCAGCAGGAATACTTACCAGCTTTGCAACAGGCAATTGTTGCCGAAGGAGTACCAGATGTACAGCTAACTTTTGCCAAGCAGAAATATCCCATCACTGGGTTTAACTTTGCAGAAGAATGCTGGCAAATTATCGGTAGTTGGCAAAACGGACAGCGCCAATTTAACGTCTATTTCCCCGATGCAGATATTCAAGGTAAAAAAGGCTTTTCCTGTAACGAAGGTAAAAAACCTAGTACCCTTGAGTCATTCTTAATCGATGAGCGCAAAATTACCCTAGATTTGCTGGTATCTCGGTTAGTATATCGCTTAAACGGTCAAAAGTGGCTGGGGAGAAATTAATTATTGGTCATTAGTCATTAGTCATCGGTTTTGGACAAATGCCTACTGACTTTACAATTCGTGGAAATGGTAGGTAACGGCTCCAGTCATGGGGTCGTTATCTATTCTGACATAACCTGATTGCAGCATTTCTTTGAGAACCTTTTCCACTTCCGCAAAACTGGCTCCCGTTGCTTTCACCCCTTGAGTCACAGTTAAATTACCCCCCTTGCTTTCTGCGGCTTCCAGCAGTTTAACCATCAGTTGGTTGCCAGTTGGTTGGTAAACTTGGGAATTAACTACTGCTTGATTTAGCGGTACACCCGAAGGCGATAAACCTGCTTTGAGTCTAAGCTTCTGTTCATACTCTTCAGTCATACCAGGGATGAGGAATAGATCCACTATCTGCCCTATGTACAACAAACCACCAGTACACAACCACAATACACCAGTTCCTATCTTGCCATTGTATAATCGGTGCAACCCTCCCAAGCCTAATAATCCACCTGCACACAAGAGATAAGAGATCAAAAGACGGTCTTTATTTTGATTTTTTTCCACATTCATCTTGTTTTCAGCCCCTTAGAGTAGCTCTTGTTTTTTTGAGATTGTTAGTTGCTGGCTGCACTTTAGGCACTCTTCCTTTAAAATAACCTACATACTAGGATGCTAAAGGCTGAACACTATAGCTGACTACCGATTTTCAAGCAGCAATTCCGTAACTACTAAAGTTTTGTTGCAACTCTTAATGTTTTATTTGCCATTTTCCCGGCAACACCTTGGTAGACTGAATTTTATACATAATGTAATTATTGTCCTTAGCTGCACCTTGTGAGAACATAAGCTTTGGCTCTCTGGTGTACTCAAACATAAGAAAAACATTCATGGCAGTCAAAAAATGGTAGATTCCCTCAAAAAACCAGGCTTTGAAGAAATGCGGCCCGGGGTTAAAGTCCCGTCAAAAGAAACCCTCTTAACACCCCGCTTTTACACAACAGATTTTGACGAAATGGCGCGGATGGACATCTCCGTCAACGAAGACGAGTTAAGAGCCATTCTGGAAGAATTTCGCGTTGACTACAACCGCCATCACTTTGTCCGAGATGCCGAATTTGAGCAATCCTGGGATCATATTGATGGGGAAACTCGCCAATTGTTCGTTGAATTTCTCGAACGTTCCTGTACAGCAGAGTTTTCCGGCTTTTTGCTCTACAAAGAACTCGGTCGCCGCTTGAAGGATACAAGCCCTCTATTAGCTGAATGCTTTAACCTGATGTCACGGGATGAAGCACGTCATGCTGGTTTCTTAAACAAGGCAATGTCAGACTTTAATCTATCTCTAGATTTAGGGTTTTTGACCAAGAGCCGTAGTTATACCTTCTTTAAGCCCAAATTCATCTTCTACGCTACTTATCTTTCTGAGAAGATTGGTTATTGGCGCTATATCACCATTTATCGCCATTTAGAACAACATCCTGAAGACCGGATTTACCCAATTTTCCGCTTCTTTGAAAATTGGTGTCAGGATGAAAACCGTCACGGCGATTTCTTTGATGCCATCATGAGAGCGCAGCCACAAATGCTCAATGACTGGAGAGCCAAACTATGGAGTCGGTTCTTCCTGTTGTCAGTGTTTGCGACAATGTATCTCAATGACATCCAGCGCAAAGATTTTTATGCTTCTCTAGGCTTAGATGCGAGAGAATATGACATCCATGTGATCAAGAAGACTAATGAAACCGCAGGTAGAGTCTTCCCACTCATGCTAGATGTAGAAAATCCAGAATTTTATCAGCGTTTGGATATTTGTGTCAAAAATAACGAAAAATTGGCAGCAATTTCCAAGTCTAACAGTCCTAAATTCCTGCAATTCTTCCAAAAAGCGCCAATTTACCTATCTCATGGTTGGCAGTTGTTAAAGCTGTACTTGATGAAACCCATTGATGCGGTTTCTGCTCAAGGTGAAGCTCGCTAATTTAGCGTAGTTTGACAATAAAAAACTTTGGTGGTTCTGTGATGTACAGAGCCACTTTTTTTGTTTTCATCAGTATATTTAGGGAGCAAATTACAGAAAGTCAGCGTCAGCAGTGGTATAGCAATCCTAAATTCTTTTCTCGTTCCCATTTTCTCGTTCCCATACTCTGTATGGGAATGAACTTTAGAAGGCTCTGCCTTGGCGTGATAGTAGAGTCTGAGCCTCTGTGATAGCATTCCCAGTCAGAGACTAGGAACGAGATAAACGAGATCACAAATTTTCTCGTTCCCATACTCTGTATGGAAATGAACTTTAGAAGGCTCTACCTTAACGTGATAGTAGAGTCTGAGCCTCTGTGATAGCATTCCCAGTCAGAGACTGGGAACGAGATAACAAATAGCAGTTCCATATAGCAAGTAAAAATTTATGTATAATTCTACATACAAAGTTTTTAGGAGTAAATTGCCACTCCTGTTGACTTTTTCCCTATTTACTAACTTTGTACCTGCCTCTGCTTCAGTTTTATGTCCAGCAAACCCCTCTGCAAAAGACCATAAGATAGCTGATAGCTATAACAGAGATGGAGATAGAGGAAGCAATGGACGCGCTGGTCGAGATGGTCGCAGTGGTCAAAATCAAACTATATCTGCTGATGGTTCACCTGTAAATCTTGATTTGTCGGGTCAAGATGGTGAAGACGGGGAAGACGGAGAACGTGGTTCTCGACCTCGCTGTAGAGAAGAACGTGAAAACGTCAACTACAACATCAATGCACCAGATGGTGGTGTTGGTGGTGCTGGTGGTAAAGGTGGAGATGGGGGTAATGGTGGCTCTCTCACCGTCTATTACAGCAATTTGGCAGATTTAAAGAAAATTTTGGTTCGCGCTGTTGGGGGACAAGGTGGACGCGGTGGACAAGGTGGTAGAGGAACAGCAGGTTGTAACTGTCGTCGCCGGAGTTGGGAAATCAAAACCTGTACAGGAACTCCCGGTAGTCCTAATTATAAGTGTACTAATACAGTTTACAGATGTTACAACGGCAGCGATGGACGTGATGGTAGTTATGGTCAGGACGGTAAGCTAGGACGCTTAGGAAGTTTAAGTCTAATTAACAGCAAAGAACCTTTGAGGGATGATACACCAACTTTAAAATTAGCAATTGGTGAATTAGCAAATAAACAGTTTAATCTCTCCAAGAATAAATGGCAGCAGCGACAAGGAGCAAATTCTCTGTTAGCTGTTGGTTCTGTAATTGCTGATGAATATCGAGAGTTTGAAAAGCGACTAGAAGGGACTTTTAAATTAATTTGGCAAGAAAAACAACCTATTGCTAATTTTGCTAATCAAACTGCAACGTTAAATTTAAATGACAGTGAACAAGTAGAAGTTACTTTTCCTGAAGATTTGTGGGTTGATGGTAATGCCACAAATCAGGGGCAATTAACAGAGTTTACTGTTAATTATGCTATTCCTAAAAAAGAGGTGACGCGGTTAGCAGTAGCTGAGTTTGTAGATGCGGGACAAAACCTCAATTTGAAAATAGTTGATTTAGCTGCCAAATCTAATTTAATTAATACTCAATTTCGGGTTAAATATCGAGCTAGAGAGAATTTTTCTGGTTCTTTTGACTACCAAACTTTCTATGAAGGGGAAATTCCGGCAACACTTGTAACTCGTGATCATAACCGTTTTACCCTAGCTTTAGGTAAGCTCAAAATTCCTAGGGAGGCGCTGCAATCGGGTACAAATGTGGATATTCAATTAGTGGCAATTCGTTCTTTAGGGGGACGTTCTGCACAACAAACTCTTAACTGGCAAGGTGCAATTCGTAGGGCTAAATAATTGCTAACAATTTGATGTTTGAATTGTTTAGGATGATTGTTTTTTACCTTTATCTGTAACCATTTGGGAGAGAATATAACCTGTAAAATCCAGCAACTGATCGAACAAAACGCCAATAATAGCGATATAGAGTATGGACTCAAGAATGTATTTAGAGTTGCTAGTTTTATAAGCATTCCAAGCCAGAAAGCCCAGCCCTTTTGAACCGATGAGCATTTCTGTGGCAAGGACTGTAAACCAAGCTATCCAAAGGCCGATTCTCAGAGCTTTAAATACATGATGGATAGCTACACGAAAGTTATTATCTTGTTTGCGAAATTGTTGGATACCTGTTGCTGTTTCAATGATAATTGACCAGAAGACACCAAAAAAAACAACGAATACAGCGGAAGGTTCTTTCTCTTTAAATAGGATAAGAGCTAGAGGTAAAAATGCTATGGCAGGTATGCTATTGGGTATTTGAAATATCCGCGTAAATAGCTGATAAACTATACGATTAATACCAATAACAAAACCGATAAACAGACCCAGCACAGCGGCTGGAATATAACCTACAAATAACAATTGTAGGCTTGCTAAAACGTCTAAAAATATGCTATTTTCCATTCCTGAGTTACTATTTGAAACGTCTGGAAATACTAGAGCAATAATACTCAATAGCTGCGGAAAGGAAAACTAAAAAGCCGATGTGAAAACCTAACTAAAATTTATCATTAAAGAAAAATTTAATAAAAAAAATAAATAATATTTCAATAATTCAATGTCATGAAAATAATACAAACGTAAATCTGTACCTGATTTAACAAAATTATGTAAAAGCAATTATTAATAATATAGCAATCCTAAATCATGCATAAAAACCAGTCTTTATTTACTCTGTGTCCTTGGCATCTCTGCGGTTAGTTAAACAAAAATAATTTCCACACACAAAATAGAACAGCTATATATAAATTATCAAATATGAAATTGTCTCATTGAGATTTCATCCTTCATATTTTGGGAATTATTTCCCTAAATTACGTTTCATTTGTTCCAACTCGTCTTGAGTTTCCCAACGCTGAAATGTATTTTCTAAATCGTCAAAACTACTAGGTGGAGTTTGCCAAGTATTGGTTTCTAAACGCTGCGGAGTTTGAGCTTTTGCACGCGCTGTCTGTGCTGCGGTGGCTTTAGCTTGTACTTCTTGACGACGCTGCTGAATTTTGCGTAGAAGTTCCTGAGATTGGATAATGCGTTCTTTTAAACCCTGCATTTGTCCCCAACGCTGATTTCCTTCGCGCAGAAGTGCGTCTTCTCTATCTTGCGCTGCTGAGGCTAAATCCTGTCTACCTGCGGCTTTGGCTTTTTGTACGCGAATGTGCCAACGTTGGATTTCTTGGGCTGTGGAGAGAATATCATCTTGCGATCGCTTCTCCTGTAATTGTAACTCAGCAATCAACTTTAAAGTATCTTCTTCTTGCTCTCGCAGCTGTTCTAACAGCATTTCTAATTCCAAATGGGGATTATTACGCAAGAATTCTTCTAAACGTTCTTCTAAAAACCGACTTAAATCATCAAATAAGCCCACTGTCAAAACTCCAAATGTCGGGTGTGTAACTATTTTATTGTAGTAAATTCTCTTGGCTGTTTGCATGATCAGCAACTCCTGCTTTAATACCGTCTAAATTTAAGGTTGATTTGATACAAATCGATAGAGGCATAAACGCAGAGATTCATTTGTAGCTTTATATTAAGTTGTGAAAATTTGTATCATCTTTATATAAATTTCATGAAATTTATATTTTCTACCTATGATTAGCAAGGGTGTGAGATTGTGCAGTATCATACAATCCATTTTGATCTTAATTATTAATATAGAATTAGAGATAATAGCGGTGATTGAGATATGCGATATCAAGTCAAGTTAAATAAAATAGATAAAGTCTATGCTATCTGGTGTCCTGCTTTACCTGGATGTTGGACAGTTGGAGAAACGGAACAAGAGGCTTTAGATAAGATGAAATATGCTATTCAAGCTTACTTAGAAACTGCTGATGAAGTTAGTAAAAATTCTGAATTTTATTATGTAGAAGTTAGATAATACTAATTAGCAGAAATACGTATTCATTAATTCGATAATTACCTAAAGTGGTGTCACCCAATAGGTAATACCGTTAACAGTTTTATTCCTCAAACCAAACTTAGGTAAATCCTCTTCATTCCAACCAAGATAAGTCCAATGAGGAAGATCATTTTCAACAGTCTGAAACCAACCATTTTGATTTAATGCTTGTCTCTGTGCTTGATTAGATACCCCTAAATCAATAGCTAATCCCCAGAGGTGTTGTGAAGTTCCTGGGGGTGCAACTGTACCCAGAATTTTTGTTTCTTTACCTTGTTGTACTTGTGATAAAGTTTGACTATTAGTGTATTTTTGCCAAAATCTTAAATTAGTAGCAAAACTGCGAGTACAATCACCAGAATATCCAGATTTAAGAGAAATATTTTGCAAATGTCTAGCTTTATTAAAAGCTTCAGCGGCAACTTTTTGTAAATAACATTCTGTAGTTCCCTCCACTAAATCTACTCGCATATTACCCTGATATTCTTGGGTTTGTTGTTCGTTGTCTAAGATAACTTTTGGTGGTAGTTTAATTTCTGGTTCTTGATTTATAAATACTGTACCGTAAGCACGCAGGATGATATATTCAAATGTATTAGGTTGGGGAAAATTTGCTATTTGGTGAGTAATTGTAGCTAAAAAACGTTGTTGTTCATCTAATTGCTGATTGGGAATAAATGGTGTAGATGGTGTTGTGTTGACATTATTTATAACTGCCGTATTTTCTAATGATTCATAGTAGTTAATGTCACTACTGCCAACTAGAGTAAAAAATAGGAAGGTAATGATGGTAATAAAAGTTATCTTTCTTAAACGGCGTTTTAGTTTGGAATAACGTTTCATTAAAAAATTGATTGACTTGACAACTTGGTTTTAATTATATTACAGATTTTCAGAATGTTTCTTGTATAAATTTTGCGATTTCCTAGAACCCAGTTTCTAAAGCAAACATAATAGATACACAAAAAATAAAAAATTGTGTTAGTCTAGATGTAGAGTATGACAAGGTGTCCCGAACTGCACGGGAAGGTATGGTGCGGTTGAAACACCGTGCGCCTGTCAGAATAAGCTTTTACGCATTTACTTTTTTCCGCAAAAGCCTTTATACAATGACTCTAGGCTGCTAAATATTAAATTTAGCTGCGTAACAGCTTACAAGGTGTCCCGAACTGCACGGGAAGGTATGGTGCGGTTGAAACACCGTGCGCCTGTATATAGATTAATAAGGAAACACATAGAGTCTGTGATTTCCAAAAGCCTAGTCTAAACATAAGCCCACAACTATTACAGTAGTTGTGGGTTTAGCATTAAATCCTTTTACCAGTTTTAAGGAATTTCAACTAAATGAATTTTTTCTTGAAGAATATCGAAAGCTTTTAGAAATTCGACATTACGATCATCTTTCTGTATATCCTGTGTCTTCAAACTAATCAAGTAAGCAACGTAATCTGCTAATTGTAGACCTACATAAAATTGTGAAGCACCTAACCAGGGCTGTTCCACAAAATTACAATCATATTTTCGTGAATTTACCCAGTCTCGGTAAGCCTTGACTAAACGATCATCCTGTTTACTTGTGCTGTGTGTTGAACGTGAGTCCAAAAATAAAATTCCACTTTCATTGGAGGATTTTAGAAAACTATCTAATTCTTCTAATAAGCGATGGAACGTAAAGCGGTAAAGTATAACATCATCTTTCATTCCTTCTCTATTCTCAAAGAGTAATTTTTTATTGACTACAACAGAAAATATATGACATGGAATCTTATTCAGGGTTTCTGAGATACTTAAAAATGTACGAACACGAGCTTCAAAATTCCAGCCCTTAAAGAGTTCCTTTCCTTTACAAAGTTCGTTACCTTTTAACTCCCAATCTTCAGGTTCTTTCGTTTTAACGATATTTCGTTTGAGCAAAGAAATTTGTTCATAATTTTTAGAGTAATTTTTTTCATAAATAGCAAGACTAGCTAAAACAAAATAATTGGTTCCATTATCCTTTGCTCCAGTGCCACTTTCATCAATATAAAATAGAAACATATTGCGGTTTAGAAAATACCAAAAACTTCTACTGTATCAATTTGATGACAGCAGAAGTTTATAGGAGGTTAATCAAGATATCTTACCGTAGTTGGTAATATGACTAATAAACAAAGTAAATTTAGTTAAAGAGCTTTTATTATTTAAAATCTTCTAGTAACTTTCCTCACCCCTTCACCACCAAGCAACCACCAATAAACCCCTGTATCCGCTAAAATCAAATAATGACTCTCAACTAATGACTCTCAACTGGCTCATTCTGTAACTAAGACCATGCACAATTCTGTTGAATTCCAAGACGCATTTGATGTGATAGTCGTCGGTGCAGGTCACTCCGGTTGCGAAGCAGCTTTAGCTACTGCCCGCCTCGGTTGTCGGACTCTGCTTTTGACCCTTAATCTAGATAGAATCGCTTGGCAACCTTGTAACCCAGCAGTAGGTGGCCCAGCCAAATCTCAATTAACCCATGAAGTTGATGCTTTGGGTGGAGAACTTGGCAAAGTCGCAGACCGCACCTATCTACAAAAACGCATCCTCAACTCTTCACGAGGGCCTGCGGTGTGGGCATTACGGGCGCAAACCGATAAGCGCGAATATGCAACAGTCATGAAGACAATTGTCGAAAATCAAGAAAACTTGACAATTCGGGAAGGAATGGCCACCGACTTGGTGCTGGGTGCTAACGATGAAATTATCGGTGTAAAAACTTACTTTGGCATGGCGTTTCAATGCAAAGCCTTAATTATCACTACCGGCACATTCTTGGGTGGTAAAATTTGGGTGGGTAACAAGTCAATGGCTGCTGGACGTGCGGGAGAATTTGCGGCTGAAGGATTGACACAAACTCTCAATCGCTTAGGATTTGAAACGGGAAGATTAAAAACGGGAACACCGGCGCGGGTAGATAGACGCTCGGCAGATTACAGTAAAATGGAAATTCAGCCGGGGGATAAAGAAGTCCGCTGGTTTAGCTTTGACCCCCAAGCCTGGGTAGAACGGGAACAAATGCCTTGTTACATGACCCGAACTACGGCGGAAACTCATCGTTTGATTCGGGAAAATTTGCACCTATCACCGGTTTATGGTGGTTGGGTGGAAGCAAAGGGACCGCGTTATTGTCCGAGTATTGAAGATAAGATTGTCCGCTTTGCAGATAAAGAAAGCCACCAAATTTTTATTGAACCAGAAGGAAGAGATATTCCCGAATTATACATCCAAGGCTTTTCCACTGGTTTACCAGAAAATCTGCAATTGCTGATGTTGCGGAGTCTTCCCGGTTTAGAAAATTGTGTAATGCTGCGTCCGGCCTATGCGGTGGAATATGATTATATACCTGCAACTCAGTGTTATCCGACGTTGATGACGAAGAAGGTAGAAGGGCTATTTTGTGCGGGACAAATTAATGGGACAACCGGTTATGAAGAAGCTGCTGCTCAAGGTTTGGTAGCGGGAATTAATGCAGCGCGATTTGTCCGGGGTGAAGAAATGATCATTTTCCCTCGTGAGCAAAGTTACATTGGCACTTTAGTTGATGATTTGTGTACAAAGGATTTGCGGGAACCTTACCGTATGCTCACGAGTAGGTCTGAGTACCGCTTGTTACTGCGTTCTGATAATGCTGACCAACGGTTGACCCCTTTAGGAAGAGAAATTGGTTTAATTGATGACCGTCGTTGGGATTTGTTTACCAGCAAACAAGAACAGATTACGGCGGAGAAAGAACGCTTGCATTCTACCAGAATTAAAGAACTTGAGGAAGTGGGGAGAGCGATCGCACAGGATACCCAACAAGTCATTAAAGGGTCAATTACCCTGGCTGACTTATTGCGTCGTCCAGGAATACATTACGTTGATTTAGAAAGGTACGGACTAGGTAACACCACCCTCAACCAAGCCGAAAAAGAAGGTGCAGAAATTGACATTAAATATTCTGGATATCTAGTCAGACAGCAAAACCAAATCGAGCAAACTGCACGTCAAGCAAACCGCCAGTTACCAGCTGATTTAGACTACACAACAATTGATACTCTTTCTAAAGAAGCCAGAGAAAAGCTCAACAAGGTAAAACCCCTCACAATTGGTCAAGCAGCACGAATTGGCGGAGTTAATCCAGCTGATATCAACGCCTTACTAATTTATTTAGAAATACGTAAAACCAAAACCGAGCCAGATTTTTCGGTATTAGTTTCCACCAAATATCACCAAGGGTGAGTATAGTATAGGTTAGGGGATCAGTATGATCGATGACATAGATTTTTGAAGTGATATTATCAATCATTTCCAAATCATTGTAGAATTTAATACCACTGCTCAATCAACTTTTTTCTCTGGAATTAAGTGATTAGCTGTTTGATTAAAACAACGCGATTTCCCGGCCATCTAAGTGTCGTTTCCCCGTCCTAGCAGCTACAACCGAAGAAGTCTATGATACCAGAAGCCAGCACCCATCTCACTATTTCGGAAGCATCAGAGGACTTAATCACCAATGAGCCTTGGTCGATAGAGACTTACGCTGAAGGCTTGATGGATGATATCTTCACCGATATTGATGACATTCTGGACGGTCGAAGGAAGCGGCCTGCCAAAACTGTGAGGACAGAATACCCCTCTATGCAAACAGTTACAGTGAAGATGCCAGAAGTTGTTTTACCACAAAGAGTACACCAAGCAGTCAAGGCGCTATCGCCAAGCAAAAATCAGCCAACGAGTACATTGATCCTCAATGCTCCCTCTGTGACTGCAATTAGTCCCAGGAATGAGCAAAAAAATCGTGGTTTAGATAAGCTGCTAATTCTGGGAGCGTCCTTCGGCTTGGCAATTGTCGGTACAGTCTATCTAACAGAGTCGGGATTATTAACTAACCAATTGACTTCCCAGAGTCTGCCAACAGACCAACTAGCATCACCAGTAGTAATAAAGCCAGACCCGCAAGCCGAGTTGGTTAATTATATGTTGGAAGCCCTGGCAGTGATAGACCAGCAAGGAGTAACCAATAATCAGACACCTGCTAAACCTGGATTTCCCGATGTAAATCTGAATCAGACAAACGCTTTGCCTTTGCCAAGTACCCAACCAGTGGGGACTCTACCACCACCTTTGGCTGCTAACAATGTCCCACCCGTGCCGAGTCGGACAACAAATGTAATCGAACGGATTTATATCCCCGTTTATCAAGCGCCTCAACCTATGCGTCCCTTACCACCGGTTCCGCCAATTCTTCCACAGGGTTCTGCACCTAATACTGTACAACCAGTAGCCAAGCCAATACCGGAAAAAGTGTCAACTCCATCTGTGAAAACCCCAGTGACAGCTGCCAAGCCAGCGGTTAATCCTCAGCCACTGCGAATATTACCACCAAAACTACCTACGACTAAAGCAACTATACCAACAGCAGTTATAGAAAAAGCCCCAACTACTATCCAGCAACAGGCATCTTTACCTGCCTATTCCGCAGAGTTAGAGGGATTGCTAGAATTGGGTAACAAATCGGCCGCTTTGTTTAAAATCGATGGCGTGACTCGCCGGGTTAACCTGGGAGAGAGTATTGGTTCTAGTGGCTGGACGCTAGTAGAGGTGAGTAACGGTGAGGCTATTATCCGTCGTAACGGTGAAGTGCGATCAATTTACGCAGGGCAGAAGTTGTAAAACTCCTCCTAATAGTCTGTCAACCCAAAAATGACTGGTGAAGGGAGGTAGAGGAAGCAGGGGAAGAATATATAGCAGGAGTCAGGAGACGCTTCGCAGACCTATCGCTTACGCCACGCTGCGCTATCGGTTCAGGAGACGCTACGCAGACCTCCGGTTCAGGAGTAAAACTGGCGAATGTGTATAGGTTTCAATTTTGATTCTGTACCTAATTGATCTGCAATATGCTGTAAATGCATACTTCTAGCAATCCTAAAGTTTTATACTCAACACGGCTTAATTATTTGATTCTGCGGGTAGGGGTAAAGCGCAGTGCTAAACCCTTACAAATCTAAGTTTTTCGTGATTTCACAAAAGTCCATGTCTCAACCGTTTTGAGTATATATAGGATTGCTATATATTTTCTCTATCAACTTGGTCTTGCAACTATAAATTTGTAAGATTCACATTTACAAAAAATGAGAGTTTGAGAGATTTTTTGCGTTAGGGATTTTTTATTTGGAAGTCCCTTAATCATAATCATATTCTGATTCATATATCTCAAGATCTACTGAAACCCTCGTATCAGATAAATCTAAAGCATCATCTGTGAGGCGGACGATTTCCCCAGAAAAAAAAGTTGCCAGACTTTTAGCCGCATTTGCTACTTCATCATGATCCCAATTTGTCCCAGGTGCTTGAATTGGTGACGGAGACAGGGTTTGTACTGGGGCTGTATTCGTCGCTAAGGGTTCAGTTTTTGTTGGTGCAGGTGCTGCTTGGGTTGGTTGTGGTGGGGGTGCTGGTGCTGGTTCTGGAGGTTGAATTTGCTGGTTATAACTAGGGACTGGTGGCTGTTGGACGCGAGTAGAATCTTGTGGGGGAGGATTTTTTCTGGCTGAGGTAAGTGTTGAAGAAGTTAATTTTTCTAGACATACCTGGATTTCTCTCTGGAAAGTTTGCTGAAAAGCAGAGGTAATTATAGGCAGATCAGATTTACCTTTCTCATACCATGCTTGTTTAATAGCAATACGTGCTACAACACCATCAAAGTCCATAAGTTGGCTCATTTGACGCAGCATTTCCCTCCTTGAGGCTGGTTGAAGGTTAGCTAGTACCTGTTGCCAAACTTGAGTTAAGTCATACTGTGATCCTGCCACAACTTCTTGTGAGGGTGCTGTGGAAATTGTTACAGGTGGTGGAGTATGTACAGGTTCTGGTGGTGGTGAAGATACTGTATTAGGTGTTGAGTTGTGATTGGCTGGGGTATAAGCTGGCGCTGGTGAAGATACTTGTGAATTATGATTTGCTTGAGTATAAGCGGCTGGTTGTGGAGTAGCTGGTTGGTAAGAAGTTGGAGATACTACAGGCGTATTCACTTGTTGAGGTACACTTGGCGCTTGCGGTTGAATATTGGCACTAGGTAACAATCCCAGTAGTGTGACTTCTAACCACAAACGGGGCTGGGTTGTGTTTTTAAGTTGGACTTCTGCTGTCCGCAGGTGTTGCTGTCCGCGCAATATTGTAGTTATATCTAACCTTTGGGCAGAGTTAACTAGTGCAGTCCAGGTTTGCTGAGTACAAGCAACTAAATCTTGACGATTTGGGGCAGTTTTAGCAATTAGTAAATCCCGATAGAAAGCAGCCAAATTTTGGAGAATGGTGAGGGGTTCTCTACCTCGATCTAGGATTTTTCTGGTAGAGTCTAGCACGACTTCAGCATTATCTTGTGCGATCGCATCTAACAAACCTAACAAATCCTGTTCACTAACTGAACCCACCAAATCCCAAACTTGTTCTGGCGTAACTTCTCCAGCCACCAGTGCTAATTGATCAAGTAGACTTTCTGCATCTCTTAACCCCCCTTGAGCAATTTGTCCCACTAAGGTAAGAGAATCATGGGCAATATTAATGCTTTCTTTGGCGGCAATATGGGTTAAATGCTTTACCATCGCCTCTAACTGAATACGTCTAAAATCAAACCTTTGACAGCGAGAAATAATTGTTGGTAATACCCGCTGCGGGTCTGTTGTCGCTAGAACAAAAACAACGTGCTTTGGTGGTTCTTCCAGTGTCTTTAGCAACGCATTAAAAGCGGCGGTACTGAGCATATGACAGTTATGAACCAGAAGCCCATTAGCTATAAAGTTATGGTTATCCTCAACTTCAATATCATAGACTCGTTCAACTCCAGCGAGGTGAACAGATTCGACCTTCTCCAAACTTGTAGTCCATTGCGGGTATGGAATATCGTTTAAGGTCTGCCAACCATTTTCGACTGGTACTTGCTCCCATCCATATGTAGTTGTACTGTTTCCCTGTGCTACTTCTGGTGTAAAACTTTGTTGCTGCTGGGTATCCCATTGCTGTAAGCCAGGTAGCAATAAGTTGATTTTCTGTGGCTGAGAATCCTTCTGTATGTAGTTGAATTTGTGGGCTTCCTTCTGGACTGAGGCTGAGTGATCCATCATCACAAAACCACCAAGCAAGTCCTTCTGGAGTAATTTTATTGAGCCATTCCATTGAGACAATTTTTTTATCCCTACTCGGTTTAACGATGTCAAACACTTCTTGGAGTTGGGGATGACAACCTGTGTTGCAGGTAACTGAGATTTTACCGTATCCTTGATTTGCTGTAACTCGTAACTTTGGACGCAGTTCTGCAAGACGAAAGGCTTTGTATTCCAACCAATCTTGTTGACTTTCTGCGTGTGTCCAAGACAATCTAGGGAATCTACTGTGTTTGTTGGGGTAGCCGATAGAGCAATCTCCCAGTAACGTTCCGTAGATGAGTCCGAGTGCATCAGGTTGTATAAAGGCTGTATTAGCAAGGAAATTCTCTGTTCTGAGTTCCCAATTTCCGTGTCCTTTTTTGTAAGGATGTCTTGTCCAGTGAGATTGGATGCTGGTAATTCCCTTTCCCTTTTGTTGTAAAAAATTTGGGATATCAAGTTTTTCTCCACATCCACAAGCACAGAACGGTTGAAGTAATTGGGCTTGTTTGATAATTGATTCCAAATCGTATGATTTTTGCCCGTATGTATTGCCTTTAAACTGGTGTCCGTTAACGAATCTTCGGATGCGTCCATCAATGCCAAATTTGTAAATGAGAGCGCCGCATCCACACTCACAGGGGATAGTATCTTCACACCTTCTTTTACGTCTCTTGCTGGTATCCATCCCTGCTCTGTTCTGATTAAATGATTATCTGTACATCTGATTTCTCGGTTAGTGGTTTTGATGATTAAGGTTTGCTTTTCTCCTTGGTCTAACCAACGGACAATTTTCTTAAATTCCCACTTGCCAGATGAATCATTGTAGCTAAGGGCTTTTTTACCTTTGATACTGGGGTTATCAATACGGACAAGTCCTACATCAGTTAGAACTAATGAATCTCCAGTTAGGCACTCGTCAATTACATAAACCTTATACCGACACTGCACAGGAGCAAACTGCGCCTTTTCAATCAATTCGCGGATATTATCGACACCAGTGTTACTGGCTGCATCTATTTCAATTACGTCCAAAGAATAACCTTTAGTAATGCCTTGACAACTATCGCAAACTCCACAGGGTTCAGCAGTTGGGCTGTTACTTTTAAGACAATTCAAAGATTTGGCTAAAATCCGGGCGCTAGAAGTTTTACCCGTACCTCTGGGGCCAGTGAACAAATAGGCAGGAGCGATTTTAGAGGAGCTAATCGCATTGGTGAGGGTGGTAGCGATCGCCTCTTGTCCCACCAGTTCAGCAAAATTCTTGGGGCGATACTTGTGGTGCAGGGGTTCGTAAGACATGGAGAGCAATTTCAATGCCTTGGTTTAGTTGATTTGTAGCACCCAGTAGAGTTTGGGGTTTCACTATTTTAGCAACTCATGGCAATTTCCCTTGGGAAAAATAATTTTCAGTATATTTACAGATTAGCAACTAATTAATGTTATTTTTTAATATTTATCGAAACAATCGGGTCTAAATCCCCGGTACAAAAACGGCCTCCTGCCTTCGTTAACATCCCTAAACTGTAATCCCCAATGAATAGCCGCTTGTCACCGACATCGCTAAAATTTTAAAAAGCAACACTCAATGGTGCAGAAGATGCTCAAGCGGCTAATTCAGTGGCTCAGAAAATTTTGTCAGCGCTTGTTTGGTAGCAAAAAAAATCCCATTCCAGCGAAAGAGAAGGTAGATAGAAAAGTAGCACCACCCCTAACTGATACGGATCTAGAATTTCTGTTCACAGAACTTTTAGCAGGCGTTCAGCAAGCCAGAGGTCAGGCTTGGGCGCAAAACTGGTTACATAAAATTGAGCATCGCGTCAGTACCGAACGGTGGATAGAGTGGTTAGAGCGCTTTGGTAAGAGATTATTAGAATCTCGTACACCCAATAATGAATTAGCTGCGAGGTTAGTGTATTTAGGCGAATTGGGTGTGGGACAAATTGGAGACCTTGCCTATGATATTGGTATGCAACTGTTGACACGCAATCAAGGCGAACCCATTTGGGAATATGACGGGCCAGATACTATTAGCCAAATTATCTCAGCACCAATCATCTCTCCTGCACCAGAAGAAGCGGATGATGAAAATTTGCCAGAGGGAGAATACCAAACTGTCACCTTGGATGAATTGTTTGTCATGTTGCAGCAAGATGAAACTCTCCGCCAGCAAATTGCCCAACAACTAGAAATTGAAACAGATGATCCACAAGTTATTATCCAGATGTTGATCAACCAATCCCAGATAGAGGAGTGATATCTAGGGAAGGTTAAACACTTATAGTTAGGGAACCGCGCGGTGATGAGAGGGACGGGTCGAGTTTGTTGATATAGCAGATTGCAGATCAATGAGGCACAGAATCTAAATTGAAACCTAGACACATTCGCCAGTTTTACTCCTGAACCGGAGGTCTGCGAAGCGTCTCCTGACTCCTGAATTCTGCTGTAAGTAGTTAAGCGAACATAATTTGAATTCTTTCTGACCAGAAATTGAGATGAACAGCCGGAAAAATCCAGGATTACTGAAAACTTTTTGTATAGTTTTTTCGCCTTATGAACATGGTCTTACCCCAATTGCCTAATCTGTTAAGTAATTCATGATTTTTTTTGACACAACGATGGCTACAATCTAGGAGAGAGAAAATCCAAGAATGTGGCAAATGCTCAGGTGGCTATTGCAGTGGCTTAACAGTTTTTTGAAGTACCCCTTTAACAGTCGTCGGACTCATGATTCCCACGCTGCTGAGGGACACAAGGTGGTAGACCCCCCACCGGAATTAACCAATGCCGATCTGGAACTTTTGTTTAACGAGTTGCTAGAAGGTGTGCATCAAGCACGAGGGCAGCAATGGGCGCTGAAATATTTACAGCGGATGGAACCTCGAATTACAGTGGAGCGTTGGCTAGATTGGCTGCTGATATTTGGTGAAAAATTATTAGCTTCACCTGCGCCAAATAGTCTAATTGCCACGCGAATGGTGCAACTGGGTGAACTGGGTATCGGCCATGTTGGCGAACTTGCTTATGACATTGGTATCCAGTTATTGAGGCGTAACTTCGTCCAAGAGTATGAGGACAATCCAGCCCCAGTAGAGGTAGAAATCAAGAACCCAACAGAACCACTGGGAAATACTCCTGGTCAACAATTGCTGCGCGATTTTGGTGAAGAGCTATGGGAGCATGATCACCAAGAAGCTGTAAATATCACGCCAGTATCCCCCAACTTGGAAGAAGTATGGACACTGTTGAGTCAGGAAAATCCAGAACCAGATCTATCTGTAGAGTTCTCTTATGAGTATTCAGAAGATGATAGCCCGATAAATCTTGAGGATTTAGAGCAAGTTCCAACTTCTTCCTTGACAGAGACTTGGGATCAGTCGTTGGTGAATATTGAACCGAAGGTAGCTCAAACCCTAGATGAGTTGGTGGTAAGGTTGGAGCAAAGTACCAATTTAGTCCAGCAACTTGCTTCGGAACTAGCAATCCGCGATAGTCAAGCAATTATTGAGCGACCATCATTTCAACTGACTGTTACTAATCAGGCTCAAGCATGGTTTTACCAAGGTTTACAGCAAGCTAAATCTGGGGATTTGTTGGGGGCGCTGGCTTTTTATAATCAAGCTACTAAACTGGAACCGGAATCGCACGAATATTGGTTTAACCAAGGCTTGACGCTGTTTCATTTACAACGTTTTGAGGAAGCGATCGCAGCTTATGATCAAGCTGTTTCCTTAAAACCTGATTTCTACCAGGCTTGGTACAATCGGGGCGGTATTTTGGGTGAGTTTGGCGACTTTGAACAAGCTGTTAATTCTTTTGACAAAGCGATCGAATTTAAGCCGGATTATCAAGAAGCCTGGTCTAGTCGCGGTCTGGCTTTGCTGAAGTTAGGACTGATTTGGGAAGCAATTTCCAGTTATGACCAAGCCCTGAATCTCCAACACCAAGACCAGGAAACTTGGTATTATCGGGGGGTAGCTCTGGCTGTATGTGAGCAATATGAAGATGCGATCGCAAGTTATGACCGAGCTTTAGATATCCAACCCGACTATCACGAAGTGTGGATTGACCGGGGTGTAGTATTGTTCAACTTAAATCGCTGGTTAGAAGCGATTGAGTCTTGGGATCAAGCCCTCTCAATTCAATCTGATTTCTACTTAGCCTGGTATAACCGAGGTATAGCCTTGGAAAACTTAGGAAGACGTGAAGAAGCGATTACTTCCTATAAACAAGCTATCAGCATCAAACCGGATTTTCACCTGGCCTGGTATAACCAAGCAGTAGCCCTATTTTATTTAAATCGATTTTCAGAAGCGATCGCTTGTTATGATCACGCTTTAGAAATCAAACTCGACTACTGGGAAGCTTGGCTCGGTCGCGGTGGAGCCGTGGGTAGCTTAGTAAATGACAAATTATCTCTGATTTTACCCAGTAGTATCGCTACAGCCAATCCTGCCCTCAATCAGCGCGGTTATGAAGGCAAATTAGCTACCTATGAAGAAGGTTTAAAATATCTCCGCCCAGATACTCACCCAGAAGGTTGGGGTAGATTGCATATTGCGATCGGTAATACACACTACGAACAAGGTAAAAAACAATCTTCACCCCGCTATTTTTGGCAAAAGGCAGTATCTGAATACCAACAAGCCCTATTAACCCTCACAGCCGAAGATTTTTCGGAATTGCATCTAGATGTTTTACAATCTCTCACCAAAGTCCTTGTCGGTTTGGGACAAACATCACCAGCCCAAGAATTACAACAACATGGACTAGAATTATTACAACAATTACTTAATCAAACAACCCGCTCTGAGCAAAGTAAAAAACAACTAGCTCTGAAATTTGCAGGATTAAAACAATTAGGAGTTGATTTAGCTGTCAATGTCGGTGATTTAGTCGAAGCTTGGGAAATTGCAGAAGAGAGAAAAAACACCTGTTTAAAATTACTAATTTCTGGCTGGGATGATGACATCGATAAAAGTCATGAAATTGGACAAAATTATTCCTCCAGTTATGATGCAATTCAACAACTACTAAATTCCACAACAGCAATAATTTATTGGCATCTTAGCCCTATTGCCTTACACACCTTCATTATTAAAGATGCAGCTCCATCACCCATCTTGCTATTATCACCCATACAAGATGTAGAAGCCATACCCGAAGCAGTACAACGCTTAGTTCACTTTGAGAATTGGCTAGAAGATTGGCATCAACAATACCAGGAATATCGCCAAATTGATGATATAGAAAATCAACATAACCATTCCTGGAAATTGGAAATGGAACAGAGGTTGTTACATCTGGACAACATCCTGAATATTTCCACAATTGTTCAGGAACTTGAAGGTATCACCAAGCTGATTTTAATTCCCCATCGTGATTTAAATAGATTACCTATTCACGCACTTTTTCCGCTTTCACAGCCAGATTTACAGGTGAATTACACCATTAATTATCTACCCAGTATCCACATAGGACTTTCTCGAAAAACAGAGTTATTATCAAATTGGCAACAGCAGAAATTCCTCAGTGTTGAAAATATAGAAAGCCTAGATAATAATGAGAGAAAATCTGCTGATTTTACATCGGCAATTGTTAGACAGATGTTTGATTATGCCCAACATATCCAGGGTAAACAAGCCACAAAAGATAATTTAGAAAATGCTTTAGTGGCAGATTACAACATCTTTCATTTTACTGGTCATGCTATCAACAATTTGAACGAAACCCAAAAATCTGCTTTAGTATTATCAGGTGAAGATAAGATCACTTTAGAACAACTTTGTCAGCACACTTTTACAAATTACCGTCTTTTTACCATTATCAATTCGGAAATTGTCAGCAACAATAGTCAGAATAACAGCAGTGAATATGTGGGTTTAGCGACTGGGTTGTTAAAAAGTGGTATTCCCTATGTATTAAGTACAATTTGGAATGTAGAACCATCTGCGACTGCTTTAGTAAGCATAGAGTTTTATCGCAGATTACTTTTCCACACTTCACCGGTTATCGCTTTAGCTGAAACCACAACTTGGCTAAAAGAAATAACGGTTGCAGAACTCATCACCTGGTATGAAAACTTACTGAATAATTTGCATCCCAATGAACTCCGATTTAGGAACTATATATCCACACAAATTGACACAAATAGAAAACTAGCACCTCACAAACAGCCCTACCATCATCCTTATTATTGGGCAGCATTTATCATTACAGGATGCGATTGAATAATTTGGGACATATCGAAATTAGGTGCTGCTGATTTTGGGAATGAAAATGATTTTGCATAAATCTCAAACCCTTGCAGAGACGTTTCATGGAACGTCTCTACACTTAAAAAACATCCTGCACTTATGCAACGCCCGCAATTAAATGTAAGAAAACCTCTGCGTACCTCTGCGCTAACCTCTGCGTACCTTTGCGTTAAAAAAGTTAGGATTTGGCGCAACTTCACAAAGAAACGGTATAAATCCTAAAGTTTTATCATCATCATTCAACATTTTTGGTGTGCGGGTAAATTGCGATACAAAGAATTGCTTTCTATCTATTTTCTCCCCTTACTATCTATGTGTATCAAATTTAAAGTAAAACAGTATCGGTATGTAGACGATTTGTAGTTTGCGATTTTGCGTGATAAAGGGCAAAGATAAGTCATACTTGAGTTTTTTGAAACTTTGCGTCAATACCATAGAACGGGTATTAAAAATATTAATGTTAGGTAAAAATCTACTCCTTGCTTATAAAAATTAAATAAGGCTAAAATGTGTGCAACGTATACAAATAGTATTTTATGACTACTGTAAGTACAACTGATTTAACTAGCGTTACGGCCACGCAACTTGTTAACACTTTACTCGGCGCGGGTGTTACAGCAACCAATATAACTTTTACAGGTGCAAACGTTGCTGGAGGTACTTTTACTGGAGGGATAGGGGCTGGTATAGGCATAGATAGCGGTATTATTCTTAGCACTGGAAACATTGCTTTTGCCCAAGGTCCAAATAACACAGGTAGCAGAAGCGGAAACAATAGTAGACCAGGTGACACGGATCTAGATACCATAGTCGATCCTCTTAGCACAGAGGATGCCGCAGTATTAGAGTTTGACTTTATTCCATCGACGAGTACTATCAGCTTCTCCTATGTATTTGCTTCTGAAGAGTATCCCGAGTTTGTAAATACACAATTCAATGATGTCTTTGCCTTTTTCTTAAATGGTCAAAACATTGCCCTCATCCCTGGTACGACAACCCCTGTTTCTATCAATACCGTCAATGCTGGTAGTTCATTCACTCCAGGAACGGGACCGAACTCGTCGTTTTTCACTCCCAATTATGGAACTACGTTTGATCTACAGTTTGATGGTTTTACAACTGTATTAAGTGCAACGGCAACAGGTCTCGTCCCTGGTGTTACTAATAGAATCAAGTTAGCGATCGCAGATACTGGTGACTCGGCTTATGACTCTGCCGTTTTTCTGCAAGCAGCCAGTTTTGGTAATGCAACTTCTGTCAGGGTAACAGCTACAGATAGTGACGCGGGAGAAGGAACAACACCTAATGTGGGTGTATTTACTATCACTCGGACAGGTAGCACCTCTAGCGCTCTCAGCGTGAATTACACAATTTCGGGAACTGCATCTGCCACCGACTACAATACCATTCCTTCTACCATAGTTATTCCTGCTGGACAGGCTTCAACCACTGTTACTATCACTCCCACAGACGATACTCTTGTCGAAGGAAATGAGACCGTCATCCTGTCATTAATTGATACTAATAATTACGATTTGGGAACACCAAATAGTGCAACAGTGATCATTTCTGATAATGAAGTTCAGAATACTGTTGTCAATCTATCGGTTTCTCCTGCCAGCGTCTTTGAAAACGGAACAACCAACTTAGTTTACACTTTCACTCGTGAGGGCGCTACTACCAGTTCTCTAACCGTTAACTACAGTGTTGGCGGTGCTGCTACCTTAAATAGTGACTATACTCAAACAGGTGCGAGTAGCTTTAACGCCACAACAGGAACAATTACTTTTGCCACAGGAGCAAGTACAGCAACCCTAACCATTGATCCTACAGGAGATACCGACATTGAAAATAATGAAACCGTTGCTTTAACCTTAGCTGCTGGAACTGGTTACAGTATCGGTACAGCCACTGCCGTCACAGGTACTATTCTTGATGATGATGCTCCTGTTATCACTTTAACTGTCAATCCCACTAGCGTCCTTGAAGACGGGGCAACAAATTTAGTTTACACGTTCACCAGAACTGGAAATACAGCTACAGCCTTAACTGTGAACTATGGAGTTGCTGGCACAGCTACACTGAACACTGACTATGTTCAAACTGGAGCAGCAACCTTCACAAACACAGCAGGAAGCATTACCTTTGCATCGGGTGCAAGTACAGCAACTCTAACCATCAACCCCACAACCGATACCACAGTAGAGTCCAATGAAACCATAGCTTTAACCTTAGCTCCTAACGCAAATTATGCGATCGGCACAGCCACTGCCGTCACAGGTACAATCATTGATGATGACTCCCAGGCTCAACCAGTAATTACAGTTGTCGCAACAGATGCCAGTGCAGCGGAAACCGCAACAGGTGTAACTGCTAACCCTGGAGTCTTTACCCTGACTAGAACAGGTAGTACAACCAGCGGACTGACTGTTAACTACACCCTTGCCGGCACAGCCAGCAACGGCACAGACTACACCACCCTACCCGCAACCGTTACTTTTGCCGCAGGTTCTGCAACAGCCACGGTGACAGTTAACCCCATTGATGACACCCTTGTTGAAGGTACAGAAACAGCAATCCTTAACTTAGCCACTGGTACAGGATATACCTTGGGTGCTGCTACAAGTGCCACTGTCAATATTGCTGATAACGACTTCCCACCTCTACCAGTAATTACCATAGCCGCAACAGATGCCAATGCAGCGGAAACCGCAACAGGTGAAACCGCAAATCCGGGAGTATTTACTCTCACCAGAACAGGTAGCACAACTGATGCTCTAACTGTTAATTACACCACCGCAGGAACCGCTACCAACGGCACAGATTATACCAACCTACCTGCAACTGTGACCTTTGCCGCAGGTTCTGCAACAGCCACGGTGACAGTTAACCCTATTGATGACACCCTTGTTGAAGGTACAGAAACAGCAATCCTTAACTTAGCCACTGGTACAGGATATACCTTGGGTGCTGCTACAAGTGCCACTGTCAATATTGCTGATAACGACTTCCCACCTCTACCAGTAATTACCATAGCCGCAACAGATGCCAATGCAGCGGAAACCGCAACAGGTGAAACCGCAAATCCGGGAGTATTTACTCTCACCAGAACAGGTAGCACAACTGATGCTCTAACTGTTAATTACACCACCGCAGGAACCGCTACCAACGGCACAGATTATACCAACCTACCTGCAACTGTGACCTTTGCCGCAGGTTCTGCAACAGCCACGGTGACAGTTAACCCTATTGATGACACCCTTGTTGAAGGTACAGAAACAGCAATCCTTAACTTAGCCACTGGTACAGGATATACCTTGGGTGCTGCTACAAGTGCCACTGTTAATATTGCTGATAATGACTTCCCACCAGTCACTATTAACCTGAGTGACAACCAAACCATAGTTGAAGGACTTACTAGTCCTCAAAACGTTGCCTATACGGTTACTCTTTCCGACATCAGTAACCAAACCATTACTGTCCAATATGCAACTACTAGCGGTACAGCCATAGCTGGTTCAGACTATAGCAACACTACAGGAACATTAACCTTCAACCCAGGAGTAACAACTCAAGTTATCAATATTCCTATTCTCAATGATTCCATCAATGAAGCGAATGAAACCTTTACTCTGACCCTGACATCTCCCACCAATGCCAGCTTGGGTACGAAAACAAGCACCACCACAACCATAACCGATACCCTCGTTGCTTCTGTTACTACTACCCTACCTACCAACGTAGAAAACCTTTCTCTAGCAGGAACAACTTCTATAAACGGTACAGGTAATGCCGGAAATAATGTCCTGATTGGTAATCAATCCAATAACATTTTATTTGCTGGATCAGGCGCTGATACATTGAAAGGAAAGGCAGGTGATGATACTCTCAGCGGTGAAGCAGATGCTGACATTTTTGAATTTGGTGGTCAAGCTTTAGCTGTAAATCCAGAAACAGGGTTTTTGGAGGAAATAGGAGCAACTGTAGGGTTTACAGGTCCAAAAAATACTTACATTGGCAAGGATACAATTACGGACTTCGCCACTGGAGTAGATAAAATTTGGCTGGATATTAGCACCTTTACATCTATAGGTCCGGCAGGTTTAGATTTATCATTGATTGCTAATGGTTTTTCCTTAGTTAACCAAGCTACCAATGCTGGTATTGACACTCAGAATGCGTATTTAGTTTACAATCAAGGAACTGGAGACTTGTTCTACAATGTCAACTTGTCGGCTTTTGGTAATGGTGGCGGCGGAATCTTTGCTAATTTGGGAGTCGGTACTGTCTTAGCTGCGACAGACATATCACTCATTGGCGATAATGACTTATCACTAATACCTGTAATTACCGTGGCTGCTACAGATGCCAATGCAGCGGAAACCGCAACAGGTGTCACTGCTAATCCTGGAGTATTTACCCTGTCCAGAACAGGTAGCCTAACTAATGCCTTGACTGTTAACTACACGACCGCAGGAACCGCTACCAATGGTACAGACTACAGCAACCTAACGGGAACTGTTACCTTTGCCGCAGGCAGTAGCACTGCAACTGTGACAGTTGACCCCATTGATGACACCCTTGTTGAAGGTACAGAAACAGCTATCCTCGACTTAGCCACTGGTACAGGATACACCCTGGGTACGGCTACAAGTGCCACTGTGAATATTGCCGATAATGACTTGCCATTAGTCACGATTAACCTGAGTGACAACCAAACCATAGTTGAAGGCAGTACGAGTTCTCAAAATGTTTCCTATACGGTGACTCTTTCCAACACCAGCACTCAAACCATTACTGTCCAATATGCTACTGGTGACGGTACAGCCATAGCAGGTTCAGACTATAGCAAAACTTCAGGAACTTTGACCTTTAATCCTGGTGTTACCAGTCGCGTCATCAATATCCCCATTGTTAATAATTTCATCAATGAAGCAAATGAAACCTTTACTCTGACCTTGACATCTCCCACCAATGCCAGTCTGGGTACAAAAACCAGTGCCACTACAACCATAACTGATACCCTGACTGCTTTTGTCACCACCACCCTACCAGCTTTCGTAGAAAACCTTTCTCTAGCAGGAACAACTTCTATAAACGGTACAGGTAATGCTGGAGATAATGTCCTGATTGGTAATCAAGCCAATAACATTTTATTTGGTGGATCAGGCGCTGATACCTTGAAAGGAAAAGCAGGTGATGATACTCTCATTGGTGGAGCGGGCGGTGACATTTTTGAATTTGGTGGTCAAGTTTTAGCTGTAAATCCAGTCACAGGGTCTTTGGAGGAAACAGGAGCAACTTTAGGGTTGACAGGGCCAAAAAATACTTACGTTGGTAAGGATACAATTACTGACTTTGCTACTGAATTAGATAAGATTTTCCTGGATGTTAGCACTTTTACAGCTGTAGGACCGGCAGGTTCAGATTTATCATTGATTGCTAATGGTTTTACTCTAGTTAACCAAGCTACCAATGCTGGTATTGACAGTCTGAATGCGTACTTAGTTTACAATCAAGGAACTGGAGACTTGTTCTACAATGTCAACTTGTCGGCTTTTGGTAATGGTGGAGGCGGAATCTTCGCCAATTTGGGAGTCGGTACTGTCTTAGCTGCAACAGACGTATTACTCATCGCTTAATAGCTGTGCTTGACTTATAGTTAAGCATCTTGCAAAAGTAAGAGTTAATACTTACTATTCAGATCCCCGATTTCTTTGAGAAGTTGGGGATCTCATTGTTTTTAGGACTTACGCAAGATGTAACTGAAAACCTGATTCTTGCCTAGTGGTAATTCATGAATTACCGCTACTTTCATTCGATTTTGCGTAAGTATGAGTATTCTCAACAGATATGTCAGTTGCTGGTAAAAATAAAACTGGGCTAAGATGTGCAGAACATATACAAGCCTGATTTTATGAATACTTTACTCAACTCTGCCCTGACGCTGACATACAGCCAATTGAGCGCTTTTTCTGGTTTAGATAACTTCTGGCAGGTTTTCGACACTACATTTGGCACAGCATACAACCGCAGTGTAGCGGAAATTCTGCGTTTACAGTGGCAAGCTGGTGATTTTAGTCAAATTCCGCAAATAGAAATTATTGATAGCAGCATTCTGGGAACTGCTAACGGCGCTTATGCCAGTAGCACCAATAAGATTTATCTATCAGATACCTTTGTTAAGGCTGCAACATTGGAAGCCATTAGTACGCTTTTGTTAGAAGAAATTGGGCATTTTGTGGATGCTCAAATTAATCAGACGGATAGTGTTGGTGATGAAGGAGCAATTTTTGCTGAGTTAGTACAGGGTAATAGTCTAGATGATGCCACCTTACAAGCTTTGCAAGCAGAGAATGACCACGCAACAATTACTGTAAATGGGCAAACTATTCAGGTAGAACAGCAGGATTTCACCGGAACATCAAGTGGTGAGGAGATTAAAGGAACTTCTGGTGATGACACTATTGAAGGCTTAGGTGGTAATGATACACTTTTGGGAGAAGGTGGAAATGATCAATTATTCGGGGGAACAGGTTCTGATACCCTCACAGGTGGAACAGGACTAGATCAATTTGTCTTTGAATATTTCGATGGTTCTAGTTTGTCCCAAGACTTAGATGTAGTCGCTGATTTTGTCAAAGGACAAGACAAAATTGACCTCAGAAATGTTGGTATTGCTGACTATCAAACACTTTCATATCTCATCAGTGATGATTCTCTAAGTAATGCCGTCATTGCTGCCCGTTATAGCAACTCTTCTAATCCCATTTATGGCTATAGATTGAGAATCAATGGCTTGAGTAGCAGTCAACTAGCAGCCACTGACTTTATTTTCAGCACATCTGTTGTTAATGACACCATCACAGGTACTGGCGGCAGTGATGATTTGTTTGGTGGTTTGGGCAACGATACTCTACAAGGTGGTGCGAATCCCGACCGTTTATTTGGTGAACAGGGAGATGATCGATTCCTGGGAGGATCAGATTCTGATACCTTCTATGGTGGAACAGGACTAGATACATTTGTCTTTGAATATTTCAATGGTTCTAGTTTGTCCCAAGACTTAGATGTAGTCGCTGATTTTGTCAAAGGACAAGACAAAATTGACCTCAGAACTGTTGGTATTGCTGACTATCAGACACTCTTAACTCTTATCAGTGATGATTCTCTAGGTAATGCCGTCATTGCTGCCCGTTATAGCAACTCTTCTAATTCCATTTATGGTTATAGATTGAGAATTGATGGCTTGAGTAGCAGTCAACTAGCAGCCACTGACTTTATTTTCAGCACATCTGTTGTTAATGACAATTTCACAGCAACTAACAGCAGTGATGATTTGTTTGGTGGTTTGGGTAATGATACTCTACAAGGTAGTGGAGGAAATGACCGTTTATTTGGTGAACAGGGTGATGATAGATTCCTGGGAGGAACAGATTCTGATACCTTCTATGGTGGCACAGGACTAGATCAATTTATCTTTGAATATTTCAATGGTTCTAGTTTGTCCCAAGACTTAGATGTAGTCACTGATTTTGTCAAAGGACAAGACAAAATTGACCTCAGAACTGTTGGTATTGCTGACTATCAGACACTCTTAACTCTTATCAGTGATGATTCTCTAGGTAATGCCGTCATTGCTGCCCGTTATAGCAACTCTTCTAATTCCATTTATGGTTATAGATTGAGAATTGATGGCTTGAGTAGCAGTCAACTAGCAGCCACTGACTTTATTTTCAGCACATCTGTTGTTAATGACAATTTCACAGCAACTAACAACAGTGATGATTTGTTTGGTGGTTTGGGTAATGATACTCTGCAAGGTAGTGGAGGAAATGACCGTTTATTTGGTGAACAGGGAGATGATAGGTTAGTCGGTGGTGTTGGTAATGACAGCCTTTATGGTGGTGTAGGAAGTGATACTGCTGTTTATTCAGGTACTCGTTCCCAATACCAAATTAGCAGTAATGCAGGAGTATTCACAATTACTGATTCCGTAAGTAATCGTGATGGCATAGATACATTGTATGATGTCGAAAAAGTACAATTTTCCGATCAAATCATCACTATTGGTAATGTAGCTTTACCCAGCATTACCCTAGCTGTATCTCCTGCCAGCGTCACGGAAGATGGAACAGCAAACCTAATTTACACTTTCACCCGCACAGGTAGTACAACCAATGCTTTAACCGTCAACTATAGCATTGGCGGTACAGCAGCTAGTACAGACTACACTGGTGCAACACCTGGAACAGGAAAAACCATCACCTTTGCCGCAGGTTCCAGTACAGCAACATTAACTATTAACCCCACCGCAGATACCACTGTTGAAGCTAATGAAACCGTGGCTTTAACTTTAGCTACAGGTACAGGTTACACCGTTGGTACAACTACTGCGGTAACGGGAACTATTACGAATGATGATACTTCGTCAGCTATCACCATCAACCTCAGTGCTGACCAGACCATAGTTGAAGGTCTTACCAGTCCACAAAACGTCAGATATACCATTACTCTTTCCAGTTCCAGTACCCAAAGCATTACTGTGAACTATGCAACCAGTAACGGTACAGCTACAGCAGGGTCAGACTACACCACCAAAACAGGAACTTTGACCTTTGCCCCTGGTACTACCAGTCAATTTATAGATATCCCCATTGTCAATGATGCCAATAATGAACCGAATGAAACCTTTACTCTGACGTTGAGTTCTCCCACTAACGCTAGTTTAGGAACGAAAACCACCGCTACCACAACCATTACTGATACTCTGAATGCTTCTGCTACCACTACTTTAGCCGCAGGTGTGGAAAACCTGACTTTAACAGGAACAGCGGCTATTAATGGTACTGGTAATGCTGGTAGTAACGTCCTCAGAGGTAATAGTGCCAATAACACTCTTGCAGGTGGAAATGGTAATGACACTTATGCTTTCCTAGCTAATACTGCTTTAGGAACGGATACGATTACGGAAACTGCAACAGGTGGTACTGATACTCTTGACTTTACTGATACTACTGCTGCCGTCAAAGTAAATCTTGGTACAACTACTACACAGACTGTCAATAGTAATCTTAAACTCGTTCTTTCTGCGAATAATGTCATCGAAAACGCCACAGGTGGTAACGGTAATGACCGTCTGACAGGTAATTCATTAAATAACCTGCTTGTTGGTGGTGCTGGAAATGACCTACTGCAAGGGTTAGCAGGAAATGATACTCTCTGGGGAGGTAATGGTGATGATATTCTTACCGGAGGAGTTGGTGTTGATCAATTTCGCTTCCAAGGTAGTGGAGTTTTTAATGCTAATTTAGGTGTTGATTACATTACTGATTTTACGGTTGGACAAGACAAGATTGCTTTGAGTAAAGCTACATTCAATGCTATTACTAACGCTGTCGGACAGGCGTTAACCAATTTTGCCGTGGTTGCAAATGATGGGTTAGTAGATGCTAGTACTGCCCGTATTGTTTATAGTCAAGAAACTGGCAGTATTTTCTATAATCAAAATGCTAATGTTTTGAATGCAGCGGCAGTGTTTGAGTTCGCTTATTTAAGTAATCCTGATATCACTCTCAGTAGCAGTGATTTTGTTTTGATTGCTTAGAACATCGATATTAAAGAGGGTACAAGCCCCCACCAAATCAAAGATTTGGTGGTCTTCAATCAGTGGTGGGTTCAAACCCCCATTGATTGCAACTACGAATTATGTTGACTTCCATAATACACTGAAAGCTTTTTAACTATTTTGATCATATTTCCGAAATCTGGCCTTGACACAAGCAAAAATTTATGTCACTTTTGTGAAAAAATTATCATTGATTTAGGTGTCACTTTCAGACATCTTCTTAGTACCAAATAATTTACCCACTTAATCAAATCTATGAATACCGTACTCAGATCAGTTCTTGCACTGACCTACGACCAACTCAGCATATTTGCTGGTTTAGAAAATTTCTGGAATCTATTCGATACTACATTTGGCACACAATACGACCGTACCGTGGCTGTAACGCTTCGTTCTCAATGGCAAGCTGGTGATTTTAGTCAACTTCCCCAAATTGAGATTCTTGATAGTAGCATTCTTGGTAATGCTAACGGCGCTTATGCGAGTAGCACGAATAAGATTTATTTATCAAATAGCTTTTTAGCAAACGCTACACCAACAGCGGTTAGTGCGGTGCTGTTAGAGGAAATTGGGCATTATGTGGATGCTCATATTAATCAGACGGATAGTGCTGGAGATGAAGGGGCTATTTTTGCTGAGTTAGTACAGGGTAACAGTCTGGATACAGAGACTTTACAGACTTTGAAAGCTGAGGATGATCACGCTACGATTACGGTGGATGGACAAGTAGTTGCTGTTGAGCAGAATTCGGGAACTATAGCCTTTAGTGCAGCAACCTACAGCGTTAATGAAAATGGTACACCTGTAACTGCTGTTACCGTAACTCGTACCGGGGGAAGTATTGGAATAGTCAGTGCAACCCTTAACCTAACAAATGGTACTGCTAGTGCACCTTTTGACTATCAAAATACCCCAATTACCGTTAATTTTGCCAATGGAGAAACCACAAAAACCGTTAATTTTAGTCAGGTAAGTCAAGGATTATCTTTTGATGGAGTTAATGATTATGTCAATGTCGGTGCAAAATCAAGTTTAGAAGTTTCTAATGCGATAACGATTGAAGCATGGATTAATCCTACAGGTGGTGGAAGCGAAATTCTGGCAGGTGGAATTATTGTTAACAAGGAAGGAGAATATGAAGTTGCCCGTTTTTCCGATGGTACTATTCAATGGGCATTTGCTAATGATAACCCAAGCTGGACATTTATTAATACAAATTATGTTGCTCCCTTAAATCAATGGACTCATATTGCTGTAAGTTATGATTTAGGAGTAATTAAAACCTATGCTAACGGGGTTTTAGTCCATACCTATAATGGTTCAGGAAATTTAGGAGATATTCACGTTAATCAAGATGATTTTCGGATTGGTGGGAGACAGGAAGAGAGCCAATTCTTCCAAGGCTCAATTGATGATGTTCGTATTTGGAATAGAGCTAGAACTCAAGCAGAAATCCAAGCTAATTTGAATAAGGAACTAACAGGTGCTGAGAGTGGATTAGTTGGCTATTGGAATTTTAATTCTATTAAAGGTAATACAGTTGATGACTTAACCAGTAATCAGAATGATGGCACAATAATCGAGGCTCAAACTACCACAGGATTTGGTGCTATTGCTGGGACAATTCCTATCATTAATGACAACCTAATAGAAGGTAATGAAACAGTTAACTTAACCCTAACTAACCCCACTAATGGGGCTACAATAGGAACGCAAAATCAAGCAAAGCTGACCATAGTAGATAACGATATCCCCAACATCGGTAACTGGAAAACAGTGACGAATGGGGGATTTGAAACAGGGGATTTAAATGGTTGGTCTAATACCTCTGGGGAAAATTTATGGACGATAACAAGCGATCGCTCCATTTCTGGTAATTTTAGTGCTAAGGCAATTACAAATACTGCTTTCAATGGTCCTGGATATGCTTTGCAAAGAACAGTTACAGGATTGATAGCAGGAGAAAAGTATGTGTTAAGTGGTTTTATTTACACAGGGGGGCTAACAAGCGGAAATACTTATCTCGATTTAAACGATATCGCTAACGATCCAAACGTTGGTGCTGGTGACAGTTCTCAGACTTCACTCAATATCCAGTATAATCTGTTCTTAACTTTCTTAAATGGTATTGATCAATGGCAATTTGTTTGGAAAGAATTTGTTGCGCCTTCTAACCAGGTTACAGTCAGATTGGTACGAGATGGCGAAGTTAAAGCAGGAGAATCTGCCTACATTGATGACGTAGCAATTACACCTATTAGCCAATTTATTCCTCTTATTTCATCAGGGGTTTTAGCTTTTAGTAACACAACTTATAGTCTTAAGGAAGATGGCACTGCGATCGCCTCGGTGACAGTTAATCGCACTGGAGGAAGTAATGGGGCTGTAAGTGCCAGAATTAACTTTAAAGATGGAACAGCGAAAGCAACAAGCGACTACAATAATACTCCTATTACCGTGAATTTTGCCGATGGAGAAATCAGTAAAACCATCACTATTCCCATCGTTAATGACACGACACCAGAACTAGATGAAACCCTCCAATTAACCTTAACTAACCCAACCGGAGGGGCAACTATTGGACAACAAAATTCTGCAAGTCTGACTATCATTGATAATGATGCTACTTTGTTAATTACCGGACTTCCTCAAGGTTCATCAGGAAGTAATAAAGGTCAAACAACAATCGTTATTTCAGGACAGAATTTTGCACCCAACGACCAAATTAGCTTAATTTCTCCTACTGGGACACCAACCACTGCTAGTAAAGTTTATTGGGTGAATGAAACCGAAGCTTGGGCAACTTTTAACTTACAGGGATTAGCTACTGGAAAATATGATGTTAAAGTTACCAATGGACAAAATAGTTCTGTTGTTAACGATATTTTCACAGTTACAAATGGTGCAGTAGGCAATATTCAAACTCAGTTGAGTTATCCAGCAAATGGTGTAGTTACAGTTAAATATACCAATGTCGGACAAACAGATGTCGTTGCACCTTTATTCAGAATTACTCCTACAAATGCCCAGGTAACATATCCTGAAGAAAATACCGTTAGTGCTACTCTCCGTCAACTGCTGAACTTATATTTAGGAACAAGTGAAAATGGACCATCAGGAATTTTAGCCCCTGGTGAAAGTGGGGAATTTTCCTTTGCTTATACTCCCAACGGTAATGGTTTAATTAACTTTGCTGTTACCCAAGTTCAACCCAATGAAGTAATTAATTGGGCAAGTATTAAAACCGAAACCCGCGCAGATTATAGTTTTATTGATAATGCGGCTTGGGATGCAATTTGGAGTAATTTAACAGCTAATTTAGGCACAACTGCGGGACAGTTTCAAACTGTCATGACGGAAAATGCAAATTATTTAAGTCAACTGGGACAGGAAACCAGTGATTTAACTCGGTTATTTGCCTTTGAATGGAAACAAGCAGTTAATACTCTTACTAATGTTAGCTTAATCAGCACTACAGATGTAGTTGATGCTGCACCTGGACTATCTTTAACCTTTAATCGCACCTTCTATCAATCTATTGCTGAACGCTACAATTTAGGCAGTTTAGGACGGGGTTGGGCAAGTCAGTGGGATTTACGCGCCACAACAGATAGTAAAGGTAATGTTATTATCCGTAGCGTGGGAGATTTACAGCGCGTTTTTGAGAAGCAAACCGACGGTGTTACTTACCTTGAAGATGGTGGTGCAACTTTAACAATTACCAATGGTCAGTATCGCTTAAAAGAAGCTAATGGTTTAATCTCATTATTTGGGACTGATGGCAAACTCAGCTACGTTCAAGATACCAACGGCAATAAAATTACCCTGCAATATACCAATAATCGCCTGACTAAGTTAGTTCACACTAATGGCGATAGTTTAACCTTAGCTTACAATGCCCAAGGGCGGATTAGCCAGATTACCGACTCTACAGGACAAATTACCAGCTATAGTTATAATGCCTCTGGGGAAAACCTCCTATCTGTCACCAGTCCTGATGGAACGACAACCTATACCTACGATACAGGTACAGTAGCAGCGAAAAAACATTCTTTGTTATCGGTAAAATCGGATTTAGGCTATCAGCGTACTTTTGAATATGATAACCAAGGTCGTCTAACTAAAGAGTTTAGCAACGGACAAACCCAAACCCTGACCTACAGTTATGATAATAGTACAGGCGGTGTCACGATTACCGATAGTACAGGTGCGTCTCAAACTATCCTACTGGATGACCGAGGAAATGGTGGACAAATTCGCGGCGTTAATAATCAAAATCTGATTTTCAGCTATGATGCGGATGGTAATTTGATTGGTGCAACCCTGCCTAATGGTAGTGAAACTGGTTACACTTACGATACAAATGGAAATTTAACCCAGCAAACAAATTTACTCAGTCAAGACGTTAAATTTACTTACGATGCCATCTTTAATCAACTGACTGGGTTTATAGATCCAAAAGGTAATGGCGTTAATTATACCTACGATACCAAAGGCAATCTCACTAAAATCACATATCCCGATGGCAGTTTTGAACAGTTTAGCGTTGATGCTTTGGGAAATATCACCAGTGCTATCAACCGTCGCGGTAATACCATTGGATATACTTACAACACCAGTGGACTGCTAACCAAGAAACAATACGCTGATGGTTCTAGCGTTAGCTATGGCTATGACACCAAGGGAAATCTTACCAGTGTCACCGATGCCACCGGAACTATTACCATGCAGTATGATAGTGCAAATCAGCTTACTAAAATAACCTATCCTACGGGACGTTCTTTGACCTATACCTACAACGCTGATGGTCAACGGACTAAACTTGTCTCTCAAGATGGTTATACAGTTAACTACACCTATGACACCGTTGGACGCTTAAAAACTTTAACCAATGGAACATCACAAAGCATTATCAGCTATGACTATGATAATGCGGGTCGTCTGATTAAAGAAACCAACGGTAACGGGACTTATACGACCTATCAATACGACCAACAAAGTCAGTTAACTCAGTTAATTAACTATAAGGCGAATAATACCGTTAACTCTAAGTTTGAGTATACCTACGATAACTTAGGTCGGCGTACTAGCATGACCACATTGGAAGGAACTTTTCAATATGGTTATGATGCAACGGGACAATTAATATCTGTGGTTACGCCAACAAATCGTACCATTAACTATCAATATGATGCGGCGGGAAATCGTATTGGTGTGACGGATAACGGGACGACTACCAACTACAACACCAATAATCTCAATCAATATACCAATGTCGGTAATGCTGTCTATACCTACGATACAGATGGGAATGTTATCAGCAAAACCGAAGGAGGACAGACTTCAACTTATACTTATGATGTTGAAAATCGTCTGACTAAAGTTGTCAATGCTCAAGGAACTTGGGAATATCAATATGATGGTTTAGGAAACCGCGTTGCGACTATTTTCAATGGTCAAAAGACGGAATATTTACTTGATCCTTTTGGGTTAGGGGATATTGTCGGAGAATATAACGGTAGCACCTTAGTTGCTAACTACACTCACGGGATTGGTTTAGTGAGTCGGGTAAATGGTAGCAATAGTAATTATTATGATGCGGATGCTTTGGGTTCAACTATTGGGTTAACAGCAACGGATGGGAGTTATGTTAACCGTTACAGTTATTTACCCTTTGGAGAAGATTTAACTAAGGTTGAAGGTGTTGCCAATCCCTTTGAGTATGTGGGTCAATGGGGGGTGATGGATGAGGGCAATGGACTCGATTTCATGCGAGCAAGGTTTTATGATAGTGGGTTGGGACGGTTTACGGCGGTTGATCCGATTGGGTTTAATGGTGGGGATACGAATTTTTACAGGTATGTAAGTAATAATCCACTGATATATTTTGACCCCGCAGGAGAAAACGCGGCAATTATTGCTGCTGCTATAAGTGCGGTAGGAGCTATAGCAGTAGCAATAATCAATAATCTGTCTAGACCTTCTAGCAATGGTGGAACCGGGAGTAATAATAATGGCGGAACCGGGAATAATAATGGCGGAACTGTAATTAATAATAATGGTGGAACTGTAATTATTAATAATGGTGGAGTGATTAACAATTACGGTGGAACAGTAATACCAACTCCAAATCCTAAACCTAATCCTCCTAATCCTACACCACCACCAGGCGTAGGAAAGGGTGGAGGCACTGGTGGAAATAAACCCGGTTCAGGACCGGGTGGTAGTGGTGGAGGCACTGGCGGTGGAAAGGGTGGAGGTGCTGGCGGTGGAAAGGGTGGAGGAAAGGGTGGCTCAAATGGCGACCCCCACCTAGAAACCTTCGACGGCATTAAATACGACTTCCAAGGAGCAGGAGAATATACCTTCGTCAAATCCACAACAGACGACTTTGAAATTCAAACCCGACAACAACCTTGGAACGGTAGCACTACAGTTACGGTTAATACCGCCATTGCGATTAAAGCTGGTGGACAACGTATCGCTTTGTATTTGAATGATGCAAACCCCTTAAAAATTAACGGTACTGCCATAACCCTTCCCAACGCTGAACTTTATGCAGTCGGACAAAACTTCATTACCCGTTCAGGTAATGAATACAACATTTTTACAGCTAATGGCGATCAAATTCAGGTAACAATGTATGGCAATACTTACATTAATATCAGTCTTGGTCTTGCTGATAACCGCAAAGGTAAAGTAGTCGGACTTTTAGGCAACTATAACGGAACTCCTAACGATGACTTTGCTCTCCGTAACGGTACTGTCATCGGTGGCACAATTACAGATCAACGACTCTACGGTGATTATGATGACAGTTGGCGGATTACTCAAGCAAATTCCCTCTTTGACTACACTTCAGGGCAAAGTACCACGACCTTTACCGACCTCAACTTCCCACCCAGTGCTATTACTCTAACCGCCCAACAACGCGCCGATGCTGAACAGATTGCCCGAAATGCAGGAATTACAGATCCAAATCTGCTGGAAAATGCCATTGTTGATATTGCCCTTACCAATGGCGCACCCGAATTTATTCAGGGTTACGTTAACTTACAACTCCAATCATCTAACACCCTGACGAACCCCGATGGTTTGGGAACTCAACACTATTTAACTGCCAATGCAGTCATTCCCTACACTATCCGCTTTGCTAACACCGCAGCAGCCGGAACTACTCCAGTTGCTCAAGTTACCATCACTCAAACCCTCGACACTGACCTAGACCTCAACACCTTTACCTTACAAGACTTTGGTTTTGGGGATATTACCCTTGATGTTCCCAACGGCGTACAAAATTACAGTCAACGCCTTGACCTGCGTAGTACCAGAGGTGTGTTTGTCGATGTCAATGCGGGACTAAACACTACCACAAGAGTCGTCACTTGGACATTTACTGCCATTAACCCCACCACAGGCAACGCCGCTAATAGTGCGACTCAGGGCTTTTTACCTCCCAATGATCAAAACGGGGCAGGAAGTGGTTTTGTAGGTTATAGCGTTCAACCTAAAGCCAACTCCGCTAATAATACTCGCGTTGATGCCCAAGCCAGCATTACCTTTAACAGCCAAACGCCTATTCAAACCATTGCCGTCTTTAATACCCTAGATAGTAATGCACCGACCAGTCAAGTAACTGCCTTACCTGCCAACAGTAACGCTAACTTTACCGTATCTTGGACAGGTTCAGATAACGGCAGTGGCATTGCCTCCTACGATATTTATGTGGCTACCGATGGCGGTCAATATGTGCTGTGGAAAGATGATATTACAGCTACTTCTGCTACTTATAACGGTCTAGCAGGTAAAACATACAGGTTCTATAGCGTCGCTACCGACAACTTAGGTTTAACTGAAATAGCGCCAACTCTAGCTGATGCTACAACCACTATCGGTACTATCCAACCTGTTATCAATCTGAGTGCTAATCAAACCATAGTGGAAGGCTTCACGAGTCCCCAAAATGTTGCTTATATTGTGAGTCTGTCTAATTCTAGTACCCAAACGATTACAGTCCAGTATCTCACTAGCAATGGAACCGCTCAAGCTGGATCAGACTATACCAGCACAAGAGGAACTCTCACCTTTAACCCAGGTGTCACCAGTCAGGTGATTAATATTCCCATCCTCAACGATTCTGTCAATGAGGCAAATGAAACCTTTACCCTGACTCTCAGCAACTCTACAAATGCCACGTTGGGAACATCAAAAACTGCTACCACAACTATTACTGATACCCTCACTGCATTTGTTACCACTACCCTACCAGCCAATGTGGAAAACCTAATACTCACAGGTAATGCAGCCATCAACGGAACTGGAAATAGCCTGAACAATACGATTACAGGGAATGGTGCGAATAACATCCTTAATGGTGGTGCAGGTATTGACATCTTAATTGGTGGGTTAGGCAATGACATTTACATTGTTGACAGTACAACTGATACGATTACCGAACTAGCTTCACAAGGAACAGACACAGTTCAATCCTCCATTAGCTACACCTTGGGGACAAACGTTGAAAATCTAACACTCACAGGTAGTGCAGCCATCAACGGAACTGGAAATAGCCTGAACAATACGATTACAGGGAATGGTGCGAATAACATCCTTAATGGTGGTGCAGGTATTGACATCTTAATTGGTGGGTTAGGCAATGACATTTACATTGTTGACAGTACAACTGATACGATTACCGAACTAGCTTCACAAGGAACAGACACAGTTCAATCCTCCATTAGCTACACCTTGGGGACAAACGTTGAAAATCTAACACTCACAGGTAGTACAGCTATCAACGGAACTGGAAATAGCCTCAAGAATATCATCAGAGGAAATGGTGCGAACAACATCCTCAATGGTGGTGCTGGAAATGACCTACTGCAAGGGTTAGGAGGAAATGATACTCTCTGGGGGGGATTGGGTGATGATGTTCTCACCGGAGGAGTTGGTGCTGATCAATTTCGCTTCCAAGGTAGTGGAGTTTTTAATGCTAATTTAGGTGTTGATTACATTACCGATTTTGCAGTTGGACAGGACAAGATTGCTTTGAGTAAAGCTACATTTAATGCTATTACTAATGCGGTCGGACAGGCGTTAACCAATTTTGCGGTGGTTGCAAATGATGGGTTAGTAGATGCTAGTACTGCCCGCATTGTTTATAGTCAAGAAACTGGCAGTATTTTCTATAACCAAAATGCTAATGTTTTGAATGCAGCGGCAGTGTTTGAGTTTGCTTATTTAGGTAATCCTGATATCACTCTCAGTAGCAGTGATTTTGTTTTGATTGCTTAGTGCTTTCGTTGGATGATAGAAAAGGTGGGCAATGCCCACCCTACATTATTTTTGGGGTGAATTTTTGAGCATTTCTAATGCTTCATCACACCAATCTATCCACTCTAATTCGTAGCGAATACCTGCTTTTAACACTAAATGTCTTAACTTTTGTGGGTGAGTTAATGCTTCTTTTTGCGGAAAATGTTCTTGCTCAATTTCTCGGTATTTAGACAATTTTTCTAGATGTAATCGGCGACGATGTTCTACATCTTCGATGAGAATGTTAACGGATACTAAACTACCAGAAAATATTTTTACTAATATGTCTTCTCTAATCACATCAGGTTCACTAGGTTTTTTCATCCACTCCACTAAATGTTGCTTTCCTAGTTCTGTGATTGAGTAGATTTTTTTATCCAAACGACCTTCACGGGGAATGATCTCGGAAACAATGAAACCTTGTGTTTCGAGTTTGCCTAATTCCCTGTAAATTTGCTGTTGTGAAGCGTGCCAAAAATAACCCACTGATTCGCTAAAAACCTTGGAAAGGTCATAACCGCTGTGAGGTGCTTCGATTAAACAAGTCAAAATTGCTTGCGGCAAACCCATAAATAAAAAATTACTTGGCTACTTGACAGATATTTATTTAAGGTTACACTATAATTTGTATACAACAAATTGAATAAAACTAGTATATCTAAATAGTTGTGTACAGCAAGTTTAATTGCTGAACCTCAGGTAGTTACATCTATGCAAAATCTTGACCCCAACCAAGCAAGAATTCCTAAGTTTTCAACTCCGCTAATTGCAACGGTGGTAGTTTTAGCTTTGACAAGTGTTGCAGGGTCGTTATACTTTTTATCTAGTGATAATCCTGCTGAAAAAGCTACCTTAGCGGCTGATAATCGCCCTGTAATCAAGGCAATTACGGCTTTAGGACGAATCGATCCCCAAGGGGAAGTGATTCAATTATCGGTGTCTCAGATGGCTGGTAGTAACCGTGTAGCGCAACTTTTAGTTAAAGAAGGCGATCGCATTCAAAAAGGACAAATGATTGCTATTCTAGATAGTAGCGATCGCAGACTGGCTGCACTCAACCAAGCCAAACAACAGGTGAAAGTAGCAGAATCGCGTTTAGCACAGGTAAAAGCTGGTGCAAAACAGGGAGAAATTGAAGCACAAAAAGCCACAATTACCGAATTAGAAGCACTATTGCGTCAAGAAAGTGCTGCTAGAATTGCCACTGTGAAACGCTTAGAAGCAGAAGTTAAAAATGCCGAACTTGAATATCAGCGTTATCAATCTTTGCAATCTGAAGGTGCAGTTTCCGCTTCTATTCGTGATACTAAAAAGTTGACTTTAGAAACAGCACAAGCGAGTTTGCGGGAAGCCATTGCAAATCAGTCCCAGACATCAGAAACGTTGAGAGAAAAACTCAAACAAGCCAAAGCAACTTTAAACAGAATTGCCGAAATTCGTCCTACTGATTTACAAGCTGCAATTGCCGAAATTGAAAGTGCAGAAGCATCAGTAAAAGAAGCAGAGGCAGATTTAAATTTAACTTATGTGCGTTCTCCTAAAGATGGACAAATTCTGAAAATTCATTCTTGGACAGGTGAAGTAGTTACCGATAAAGGTATTGTCGAAATCGGTGAAACTAATCAAATGTATGTAGTTGCAGAAGTTTATGAAAATGATATTAATAAAGTTAAATTAGGACAAGAAGCCACTATTAATCAACTCAACTTACCTGGAACACTCAAAGGAAAGGTTGATTATATCGGCTTATTAATTGCTAAAAAAGATGTCCTCAACACTGATCCTGCGGCTGATATTGATGCACGAGTTGTAGAAGTAAAAATACGTCTTAATCCTGAATCTAGTCAGCGAGTGACTGGTTTGACTAATTCTAAAGTGAAGGTGGCAATTTCTTTAAATAAATAATGAATTAAACGCAGATAAACGCAAATAATTTATTTATAATTATGTGGAAACGAAAAATACCTCTTGCGTGGTTACAACTATCACGAGAAAAAGCCCGAATGGGAGTAGCTATTGCGGGAATTGCTTTTGCAGATGTTTTGATGTTTTTGCAACTGGGAATTCGTGAAGCTTTATTTGATGGTGCGGTACAATTACATAATAGTTTAGAAGGGGAAATTGTACTTGTAAGTTCTCGTTATAAAGCTTTAATTTCTCTTGATCAATTTTCTCAAAGAAGATTATATCAAGCATTAGGTTTTACCGGAGTGCAATCAGTTAGTCCGATTTATTTAGATTTTATTCCTTGGAAAAATCCGGATAACCAACAAACTTGGAGAATTTATGCTATCGGTTTTAATCCTGAAGAAAAAGTAGTTAATTTACCCAGTGTACAAGAGAATTTAAACTACCTCAGAGAAGCAGATACAGTTTTATTTGATAGAGGTTCGCGTAAAGAATTTGGAACGATTGTTTCTCAATTTGAAACTAAAAATGGAGTAAGGACAGAATTAAATAATCGTCAGATTAATGTTGTTGGTTTATTCAGGTTAGGAACTTCTTTTGGGGTAAATGGTAATATTATTACGAGTGATGTGAACTTTCTGCGTTTATTAGGGAAAAGACGAGAACGAGGTTTAATTGATTTTGGGGTAATAAAACTAGAACCTGGTGCAGATGTAAATTGGGTAATCGCTAATTTAAAAGCCAATTTACCAAATGATGTCCAAGTTCTCTCTAAACAGGAATTTATGGCTCAGGAAAAAAGCTTTTGGAATACTAGCACACCTGTAGGATTTACATTTACATTAGGTGCAATCATTGGCTTTGTTGTTGGTGCGGTAATTGTTTATCAAATTCTTTATAGTGATGTTTCTGATCATTTACCAGAATACGCAACATTAAAAGCAATAGGTTTCAAAAATAACTATTTACTCGTAGTTGTATTTCAAGAAGCTTTAATTTTAGCAGCTATCGGTTTTATTCCTGGGTTTGCGATTTCTCAGGGTTTATATTTCATGACTCGTCAAGCAACATTGTTACCGATAATAATGACTGTAGATAGAGCCATATTTATCTTTATTCTCACAACTTTGATGTGTTCAATTTCCGCATTAATCGCTATGCAAAAATTACAAGCTGCTGATCCTGCTGACGTTTTTTAAAAGCAGTTAACTAAAACTAAGTGAAAACATCTGTGTTAATCTGCGTTTATCTGTGTTCAATTACTAAACCCTAACTAACATGAAAACTTTACCTGCAATTTCCATTTCTAATGTTAATCACTACTATGGTGAAGGTTCATTAAAAAAACAAATTCTTTTTGATATCAATTTAGAAATCCAACCAGGAGAAATTGTGATAATGACTGGGCCTTCTGGTTCAGGAAAAACCACTTTACTAACTCTGATTGGTAGTTTGCGTTCTTTACAATCAGGAAGTCTAAAAATATTAGGTAAAGAAATTTATGGTGCTAGTAAAGATGCAATGATACAAGTGCGGAGAAATATCGGTTATATTTTTCAAGCACATAACCTTTTGGGTTTTCTCAATGCTCAACAAAATGTGCAAATGCCTTTTGAGAATGATCATACTATTTCTTTTCGAGAAGCACAAGCAAAAGCCGCAGCGATGTTAACAACTGTGGGTTTAGCGGAAAGACTGAATTATTATCCTGATAATCTCTCTGGAGGACAAAAACAACGAGTAGCTATTGCGCGTGCTTTGGTACATCATCCTAAGTTAGTGTTAGCAGATGAACCGACAGCAGCTTTAGATAGTAAATCCGGTAGAGATGTAGTTAATTTAATGCAGCAATTAGCAAAAGAACAAGGTTGTACAATTTTATTAGTTACTCATGATAACCGGATTTTAGATATTGCAGATAGAATTGTAAAAATGGAAGATGGTTATTTGGTAGTGTAGGGGTTTAGCATTGAGAGAATATTTTAAATATATGCCATAAAATATTATAATATAAACACACAATTATTCAATGAGCGAATCTGGAAGATGTCTAACACGCTGTACAATCACGATTTGCAATTATGGATTGAGCAAACGATTCAGCAGTTACAGAATCATGAATTTGGAACGCTAGATATTGAGCATTTGATTGAGGAACTAGTTGATTTGGGTAAATCAGAGAAAAATGCACTCAAAAGCAATATCAAAATTCTATTAGCTCACTTACTCAAATTAAAGATTCAGCATAATGTACCCGATTCAATGAAAGCAAGTTGGTACAGTTCGATTGTAGAACATCGTCAGCGAGTTATCGACAATATCACAGATACCCCATCTCTCAAAACTTTCTTAACAGAAGCTGTGGAAAAAGCCTATCCCGATGCTCGTAAACTGGCAATTAAGGAAGGTAAACTTGCTAAATTTGGGGTTCGTGTACTAGAAGAGAGTGAGTATCCTCTCATGTGTCCTTTTTCGATTGAGCAAATTCTGGATGAAGATTTCTATGGTCTATAGGGTTTCTAAATTAAAGCATGAAATGATTTTTGCACAAAGGTGAGGCAGCGCGGTCAAAGAACAAAACCGCTAAAATAGTACCCTAAAGCAAAATCATGAAAATGGTAATATGACCACAGCCACACCCGTAAAAACAGAATACGAAGCAATTATCGGTTTAGAAACCCATTGTCAACTCAGCACCAACACCAAAATTTTCTCCAACAGTTCCACCGCATTTGGTGCTGATCCCAATACTAACATTGACCCGGTGTGTATGGGTTTACCAGGGGTTTTGCCCGTACTTAACGCCAAAGTGCTAGAATACGCTGTGAAAACTGGTTTAGCGCTAAATTGTCAAATCGCTAGATATAGCAAATTTGACCGTAAACAGTATTTTTATCCTGACTTACCCAAAAATTATCAAATTTCTCAATATGACTTACCCATAGCCGAACATGGTTGGATAGAAATTGAATTAGTAGATGATGCTGGAAACCCTACCCGCAAACGCATTGGTATTACCCGTCTTCACATGGAAGAAGATGCGGGAAAATTGGTACACGCAGGGAGCGATCGCATTTCCGGTTCTACATATTCTCTGGTAGACTATAACCGCGCAGGTGTACCATTGGTGGAAATCGTCTCGGAACCTGATTTGCGTTCTGGACAAGAAGCTGCTGAATATGCCCAAGAATTACGCCGGATTGTGCGCTATCTTGGTGTCAGTGATGGAAATATGCAAGAAGGTTCTCTGCGTTGTGATGTGAATATCTCCGTTCGTCCTGTGGGAAGAAAGGAATTTGGGACGAAGGTAGAAATCAAGAACATGAACTCCTTTAGTGCTATCCAAAAGGCGATAGACTATGAAATTGAGCGCCAAATTGCTGCCAATGAATCAGGAGAAAAGATTGTTCAAGAAACGCGCTTGTGGGAAGAAGGTTCACAACGCACAATTAGTATGCGAGTGAAAGAAGGTTCTAGCGATTATCGTTATTTCCCAGAACCAGATTTAGCACCAATTCAAGTGAGTGAGCAACAATTAGCAACTTGGTTGAGTGAATTACCGGAACTACCAGCGCAAAAACGCCATCATTATGAGAATGAGTTGGGACTTTCGGCTTATGATGCACGAGTCTTGACAGAAGATAGTTCGGTAGCTGATTATTTTGAAAGTGCCATCAAATCTGGTGCAAATCCTAAATCTGCGGCTAACTGGATTACCCAAGACATCGCTGCTTACCTCAACAAGCAAAAACTCACCATTGCAGAAATTGCTTTAACTCCCGCTCACCTTGCAGATGTGATCACTCGCATTGAAACTGGTAAAATTAGTAATGCTCAAGCTAAAGAAAAACTCGCAGATTTACTGAGTGGTGTTTCTCCAGAAAAAGCTTTTGCAGGTCAGGAGTTAATTAGTGATCCTACTATACTAGAACCCATCATTGATGAAGTTCTCGCCGAAAATCCCCAACAGCTAGAAAAGTATCGTGGTGGTAACACTAACCTCAAAGGTTTCTTTGTAGGACAAGTGCTGAAAAAGACTGGTAAACGTGCTGAACCAAAACTGACTAATGAATTGGTGGAAAAGAAACTTAATGCTTAATTGCAGGTTCACTTCAGTAGTGATAATTAAGTTGTTTCCCTGTTAATTCACACAATATCCGTTTAAACGCCAATCATCAGCAATCGCACACCAATATAGAGACGTTGCACACAACGTCTCTATAGTAAATGTTCGCTTAATTACTTATCAAAAAAACTCGACCCGTCTTGAGCGTCTCCCATCTGGAGCGCGGTTCCCTAATTATAAATCTTTAACCAAACAGGATCTCATATCAATTCACTTAATTAAAGCTACAAATGAATCTCCGCATAAAAGCGTAAGAGCGTCGTTCTATTGTTATATCAACCTTAAAGTGAAACGATATCACCCCATATTTTGGCAAAAAACAAAAAAAGGGTATTACCCCTCATCCCTTAAGTGATATACTTTGCTATATAGATGAACCCTGATGATTTGGAGAGCTACCTAAGTGGCTCTCTTTCTTTTAGAAATAATCCAGAAATCACGAATAATTAAATTGGGTAAAAAAATCGCTCTCCTAAGTAGAACTCTTTTCACTACGTGACGCAGACGCGAAAAATTTTGAATTGTTGAAATTTTTTCCTAGTACACAACAGCATCTGCCAACAAACCATTAAAAATTACTGAAACGCTTGTTTAATGTGGTTTTTTAATTTTTAATTTTTAATTTTTAATTTCTAATTCCCAGAAAACAGTACTAGTGATAATTATGAGTATTTTCTCTTCAAAGCAGAAAATGATACCTAATAATCCGGATGAGTCAGCCAGTTCCAGAAGAACTGACACAGATAAAACCATTTTTGGCTTTAGGACAGGGAGATACTTAGATCATGACTATGGCATCTGCGTACTTATTCAAGATTCCTGGGAATCCTACTATTCAAATTAGTCAAGATGAATTGCGATCGCTTCTGACTAACATAGAAGCTGAACTACATCGTAGTCAAGTTTATACTCGTGCGATCGCTAACTTGCAAAAATTGCTTGGCTCATCAGATGAACAAGCCAAACTTTTATTTAAAGCTGTTGGCAGAGAAGCAATTAGTTTAGCATTTAAGCAATTCGCGCGACAGCATCATCTAGATGCAAATATCAATTCACCTACAGATAATACTGAGTCACCCAATGTAGATGTAGAACCATCTAGCAACTTGCCACAAAGTAGCAAAGGTATTAAATTACCCTCAAAATCCGAATTGGTAAATACTACCCAAGAACATTTACCATCAAAACCTCAATCTCATGTAATAGAAAATACAGAAGCCGCAACTCCTCGCCAAAAGCAAAATCCAAGGTGGTCTTGGCCACATCAAAAGCTAGGAAAAATGAGATTAGCTGATCAGATAGCGGCAGAAAAGCGGTTGGAAAGTCTACGTCAAATCGGTCAACAACTCAAGCAAGCCAGGGAGTCACAAGGACTGACTCTGCAAAAACTGCATATTTACACCCATATATCAATTCATCAGATGGAAGCAGTCGAAAATGCTAATTTCGATTTATTACCAGAAGATGTCCTCATTCGTGGTTTTATCCGTGTCATGGGCAATGCTTTGGGAATAAATGGTATAATTTTAGCCGCTTCCTTACCCATGCCCAATCAGGCTAAATCAGTTTTGCCCTCTTGGTATCACGTCAAAAATTCCGTTGGACAATTGGATCTAGAAATCCGTCCCTTACATTTGTATATGGGATATACAGCCCTTGTCGCTGGTGCTGTGGGGGGATTATCATTCATGACTCAACAATCACACAATAAATCCGTCTTAAATTCAGAAATAATTATTCCTACTACTTCATTACTATGTCAGTCAACTCAAAAAACTGAAGCCAATGTTAAGCCCGGTATCAAATCTAGTAGTACTGGTGTCTGTGTGGGATCTGATATTTCTCCACCAGAGGCATTTTAACCATAGCTACTCTGATGCCAAATTAATACCAAGAAAGAAAAATGATAGAGACAGATGGAAAACTGTAAATCAGGATTCTCTTAACACATATCCCACACCCCGCACCGTTTGAATAAGACGCTTGAGACCATCTTCTTCAATTTTTAACCGCAAGTAGCGAATGTATACTTCAATCACATTCGATTCACCCATAAAGTCATAACCCCAGACATTTTCTAAAATTTGTTCGCGGGTTAATACTTCACGCGGATGTTCCATTAAGAACTTTAATAGTTCAAATTCCTTCATTGTCAAGTCAATCGCTCTACCATTGTGGATAGCGCGACGGGTTCCTATATCTAGAACCAGATCGCCAAAGCGTAATTGCTCTGTAGTATCAACATCAGGTTTAAGATAGAGGCGAATTAACTTCAGAAAATCTTCAGCACGATAAGGTTTGAGAATGTAATCATCAGCACCCGCTTCTAGACAAGCTACACGGTCATCAACGGTGTCCCTCGCCATTAAAACTAGCACGGGGGAACAGTTACCCATGCTGCGGAGATTTCTACACAAGGAGAGTCCTGATTCTCCTACCAGCATTCTGTCTACAACTATTAAAGCAGGTTGGCGATGGTTATGCCCGCCTGCGGCATCACGGCAATGTTGTAAACCGCTGTTCGCATCATGAGCTAAAATGGCATCATAGCCAGCTTCTTGTAAATCAAAAGCCAGCTGATTAGCTAGACTTTCATCGGGTTCAATCACCAGAACACAGGGACTGTGAGCAAGTATCATATTAATTATTAATTGGTAATGGGTGATTGGTAATTGGTAATTGGTAATTGGTAATTGGTAATTAGTAAAAACCATCTCCTATGAGTTATTACTTTTTAACCTATGACATAAATCTTAGAAAATACTACTGATTGCAAATTGGTATCAATAATGTTTTAGCACCTTACGGTATAAAACATCGATTTTGGCAAGATGCAAATCTTATCACTCATTCCAAATACTATCCCTTAACTCTCAATTCTGGAAGAAACCAAGTTAGGAGTGAGCTAATCATTATTGAAACTTCATCAAAGCATCCTTGTATCAAGTTCCCATATTTATAGCCGTGGACAGGGCGGTTAGGACACCAACTGATTATAAAACTCTCACTAAAAGAGGGTTTTACTCCTGACTCCTGACTCCTGACTCCTGCTATATGTATGGGGTTTCCCCTGTACCTCTTCGTTGATATTCAGCAAACCCTAAAGATGAAAGCCAGTTGCTGAACGGGGAACCCCCCAAATCTGCACTGGCTTACTACTGACCACTGACTTATAAAAATTAAGGCAATTCTACTGACGTGGGTTTGGCAATATGTGGCAGACCCCAACCTAATTTTTCCCGTAAAATCCGGAAAAACTCTGGTGATTGTAGACGAATAAACCTAGCAGTGTATGGCGATCGCTCTAAATATACTCGATCCTCTGGTAAAACATAGCAGCCTCCATTCCCATCTACCACCATCACCATCCGGGGGACATTGACCGGATAGATGTTAACCGGTTCGCTATCGGGAAATACCAAAGCCCTCGAAGCCAGGGAATGAGGACAAATCGGTACTAACTGCAACACAGGTACACCAGGAGTCACCACTGGACCACCAGCGCTTAAGGAATAAGCTGTTGAACCTGTTGGTGTGGAGACAATCACTCCATCAGCAGCAATGTCAACTGCTGCATGACGACCGATTTCTATTTCAAAATGGCACATTGAGGTTAATGGTTCTCGATGCAGCACCATTTCATTTAAACAGAGGGCTTCCCATAATATCGAGTCTCCCCGCAGAACTTGGACGGTGATCATGACTCGTTCTTCAATTTCATACTTACCTAACATCACCTGTTCCATTGCTTGGGGTAATTGGTTAAGGTAAGATTCCGTCAAAAATCCCATATGACCAGTATTCACCGTCAGAAGTGGGATACCACAGGGCGCGACTTGACGCGATGCAGCTAAAACAGTACCATCTCCCCCTAGTACTACTGCAAACTCCATGTCTGAGTCAAAACCAGGAGGTGTTAGACCCTCTATTGGGGTGTGGCATACGGGGCTATGCGGATTACAGTAGCCCAATATACCACCGATGCTCGTTGTCACACACACATCCCAACCAGCTGCGGTTAGCTGGTCTTTCAGTTCGATAGCGACACGACCCGCTATCGGTTTAATGTCGTTGTAGATAATGCCTGCTTTCGGCACACTCAAATATCCAAGTTTAGGCGATGCTTGACTTTTTTTGATCTCTCTCCGGTCTAGAGACGCGGAGATTCTATAATCATGTGTAAAAATTAGGTTAAAACCTGATTTTTTTCACTTTTGCCCCTAATTCCTACCTGAAAGTGCTGCATGGTTTCAGCAGAATTTTCGCGATGGTAGAGGAGTTTCACCTTGGCGTTTTAATTTTACCAGATTTTTGACAGCACCTAAGTAGAAAGGTGTTTTGCACCCATCCCAATCCCAGGAGGAGCGGGATGAACGGTTCAATCACTGTAATAGTTACACATTTTTGACTGATGTAGTCATCAATCTTAAATTTATTGACCAGGAATTTTAGATTTTAGATTTTAGATTTTAGATTTTAGATTAAAAAAAATTTGGTATAGGTTCCCCGTCCTGAAGGATTGCAAAATACTCGCTGCGCTGCGTACGCTTCGCTAACGTAAATCCCAAATCCAAAATTTTCAAGCTCTACACTTGTTTGGTGGAGTCAATCCAAAATCCAAAATACTCGCTGCGCTGCGTACGCTTCGCTAACGTAAATCCAAAATCGAGTGACTATTGACTATTGACTTTTGAAGATTGTTTAAAAGGGGTCTTTTTATTTTTCTGCTTTTTGATTTTAGTTTTCTCGTAATCTAACTCCTTCAGCTTTTTCATAATTCGGCTGAAGTACTCTTGCAGATAGGTTTCTACGGTAGCCGTTTGTTGTTTGTCTAAGCCAAATACTGTATATACTTCATCCATTGAGGCATTGAGGGCGGAACCACTAGCTAATACTTCGGTAAAGGCTAGTCTGTCAGCAATATTCCATCCCCACTGAAAAAACCGCAGCAAACCTTGTACAGTACGCAGTAAGCCAATGGGCATCCTTGTGACTCTGGCATCTTTTCCAGATAAGCGTTCGCAAATGCTAATAATTTCTTCTGCACTCCAAGCACGAGTACCAACTACAGGGAAGGATTGCTTGTGGGTTTCTGGCACACTCAAGGCACGGATAGCAAATTTAGCAATATCCTGAGTATCCATATAGGCGACTGGGGAAGATGCTCCTGTCACCCACACTGGCTGGTTTTCTAAAATAGGGATGCCATATTGACCTATTAAGCCTTGCATAAAGCCAGCTAAACGTAAAATGGTGTAGTTTAAGCCGGATTCAGTTAAGTATAGTTCTGTACATCGCTTAATTTCCATGAGCGGTACATTGGGATACTTCTCGGCATCCAAAATCGAAAAGAAGATAAATTGCTCAACATTAGCAGCCTTCGCAGCTTGAATTAATGCTACTTTGCCATCCCAGTCCACTTGCTTAATGGTGAGTGAGTCTGTGGGGCGAGATGTGGAGGCATCAATGACTGCGGTTACTCCCGCTAATGCTCCCTCTAAGGTTTGGGGATAACACAAGTCACCTTTTACAAGTTCTGCACCCCATTCTTTCAGAAAAGCAGCTTTCTTGGGACTGCGAACTAAACAGCGCACTTTGTACCCCTCATCGATTGCACGACGAGCCACTTGTCTTCCTAAGGTGCCAGTGGCACCGACGATTAATAATGTCATGGGGTCTTTATAAATTTTAATGTTTTATGAAAAGAATCTTAACAGAATTATCCTATGTAAATAAAAATTTACATAATTTTAATGAAGCAGGAGTCAGGAGTCAGGAGTCAGGAGTCAGGAGTCAGGAGTCAGGAGTCAGGATAAAGAAAGATTAATGCTCTCCCTCATCCTCCCCATCTTCCCTGCACCCCTGCACCTCTGCTTATTCTTCTGCACCCTGGATTTTAAGTAATAATGCACCTAAGGCCCAACCTACGAAGATTAAACCGAAGGATAATAAAGCTGCATTTAAGATTTCGCCGCCCATGTGCTGTGATTCTCCTTTGTGAATGGCTTGCTTATGTTTCCCGTTGTGGTGACTACTCGATTTGACTTGAAGGTTCAAATCTCATTTTTGCTAGTCCAGGGACTCAGGTAAACTAGGTCTAATAGAAACTCCACAAGAGGTACTTTTAGATTAGACCTGTGTGAACAATTTTAAACTACTTTAGCAGTTAATCTCCACGGGTTTGGCGGTAAATCCTTGTGCTTGTGGGAAGAGGGGCAAATTAATGACAATTACTGTGAATGAGATTTAGGTAGCAAATGAATCCTTTTAAAGATAAACGTCCACGTTTGGCGCTGACGCTGGGAGATCCTGCGGGAATTGGGACAGAGGTAATTTTGAAGGCTTTAGCAGATCCGGAAGTTGGCAACAACTGTGATCTGGTTTTGGTTGGTAGCGGGGATTTACTGTTACGTACCTATAAAAATTTAACAGAAAGTTCAGTATGTTTGGCAAATCCAGCAGAATTGTCTGTGATTGATGTTCCTACTACGGGTGAAATTATTCCTGGTGTGGGTAATGCAGCAAGTGGGGCGGCGAGTTTTGCTTATATGGAATATGCGATAGCTCAAACTTTAGCTGGTGAATTTGATGGGATTGTGACAGCACCTATTGCTAAATCTGCTTGGAAATCCGCAGGTTACAATTATCCTGGACAAACGGAACTTTTGGCTGATCAGGCTGGTGTTGAGCGTTTTGGAATGTTGTTTGTAGGGCGATCGCCTTTTACTGGTTGGACAATCCGCGCAATACTTGCTACCACACATATTCCTTTACGTCAAGTAGCTGATACTCTGACACCGCAATTATTAACTCAGAAACTAGATTTGCTGGTGGAGTGTTTAGAGAGAGATTTTGGGATAGAAAATGGGAGAATTGCGATCGCAGGTTTGAATCCCCACAGCGGTGAAATGGGACAACTGGGAACCGAAGAAATAGATTGGTTAATTCCCTGGATAGAGGAACAAAGGTGCAAGCGTCCAAATATGCAGCTAGATGGACCAATACCACCAGATACAATGTGGGTTAAACCAGGTATTGCTTGGTTTGGAAATGCTGAAATCAAAAATCCGGCTGATGCGTATTTAGCACTTTATCACGACCAAGGTTTAATTCCGGTGAAGTTGATGGCTTTTGATCGGGCTGTAAATACTACGATTGGTTTACCTTTTGTGCGGACTTCCCCAGATCATGGAACGGCTTTTGATATTGCGGGTAAGGGGATTGCTGATGCTACGAGTATGAAAGAGGCGATTAATTTGGCGGTAGAATTGGTGAAGCAGAGGTATAGAGTCAGGGTTGTAGGGTGAAGTTTAACAGTCTTAACATCGTAGAGACGATGCCTAAAAGTACAAGTTATCATGAAAAACTAAGTTAAAGACCTACAAGATCCACTAGAAGCAGCAGCTTATATTGAATTTTATTCTTTAACCAATTCTGAGGGTTTAATTCCCCCGCCTCTACAGGCAGCAAGTTTTGTGTCGGGGTCTAAATCTCCGTTGCAAAGCTTAATTACGAATTACGTATCCCTAGCGGGACCGTAGGCACTATTACGAATTATTTTAAAGCTTTGTATTGAGGCTTGAGTAGACACAAATTCCCTGGGTTTTGCTGGTTACAATGTACAAAAATAACATGAATTATCTAATCAAGCCTCAATAAATGTACTTAGGCAATTCAACTATTAAAAGCAAGTTGTTAAGCAAGAACAGCAATATTGTGGTGATGAGTTGCTTTTTCTAAAGTTTAAATTTTGCTACCTTCGGGTGGTTCAAACTTGTAACCATATCCCCGTACAGTTTTGATAAACTCTGGCAGACTAGAATCAATTTCCATTTTTTTCCGTAGCTGACCGATATGGACATCAACAACTCGTCCATCTCCGACGTAATCACAACCCCAAATTTTTTGGATGAGTTGGGGACGACTCCAAGCTTGACCGGGATGACTGGCTAAAAAATGTAAAATATTAAACTCTAAAGCGGTTAAGGCTAAAGGTTTATCGTTCAGTGTTACTTCTCTACCTTCTGGGTTAATCGCTAACTGTTTAAAGATCAGGCGTTGTGATTGACTAGGATGGATATAACGGATGCGTCTTAAAAGTGCTTCTACTCGGACTTCCACTTCTGCCAAACTAAATGGTTTAGTCATGAAGTCATCTGCACCTGCTGCTAGAACCTTTATTTTATCAGCTTCATCATTGCGGCTAGTGAGTATCAAAACTAAAACATTGGTACGACTTTGCATTTCTTGACAAAGTTTGTAGCCATTAGCGTCTGGCAAATTCCAATCTAGAATGACTAAAGCTGGGTTGAATTGCTCAAATAAAGCCAGCGCAGTCTTACCATCTGCGGCTGATTCTATTTGATATTTCCGACTTAAAAAACGGTATACGAGATTGCGGACGCTGAAGTCATCATCTACAATCAGAATTTTGGGAGTATTAGTGGAAAGCGTATCCATAAGGCAATGCAGTCTATGATTGATGTGGCAATTTGCTGTAGCGATAGACGGGGGTTTACGTGTTGTTTTTCAGAGTTCATTCGCTCCTAATGTGGCTTGAGGTGAAAAATCCTGTAATACTACCTGTATATCCTAAATTTTCCATAAAGTTCATCAAAACTTCAAACATGATAATGCTTAAAAAATGTATGCGTAATGTACAATTTAGGGATTTTTTGAAAAAATTTTGGTATAAATTCGACGATCTATCCTTCAAAGTCATGTAATTTTTAAGCATCCCTAGAACTACAAACAGCCCAAAAAACTGATAGATATCATTTATCCGTATCAATCATGATTATTTGAGTCAAACCGTTACATTTTATTATTCAAATGGGATGAAGTGAATCGGGTTATAAATTAGACTTTTCTCATTAGAAAATCTTATTGGCGTAACTGACGATCTAAATTTTTTAGGAGTTACGCATTGACAAAAAATATCAAATATGTATGTCCGTGAAAACTACATTGATCGTAGGGGTAAAGCGCAGTGCTAAACCCCTACCCCACGGTTGATTTATCGGTAAAAATAGAATTAGTTTCAGCCTGAAATAAAGTATTTTGGTGAACGCATATCATGATTGATTTGTACAGTGCCTAAGTCCTATTTTTATACAAATTTTTCTAATGAATTCTACAGATCAATCACCGCGTATCGAGATCTGTGCGTCTGCCTATTTGAAGATAAAACTATTTACACAGATTAAACAACGATAAAAATGGTTTGGTGGGCATTGCTCACCCTACAAAACTTAAAATTTTTCTATGATCACTATATAAAAATATCCAACTATACCCAAAGAAAGAGGTTGGAGATTGTCATACTAAGGAAAGATAAATTAAGTTTAAAGATTTTGCTAAATTGCTGTTAAGGTAATCGGTGACACCTATGACTAACAATCCTTTCAGTAGTATTAGTTCCCATCAGCAATCAATAGAAGCAGAGTCTGATGTTCATGTGATTAAATCTCGTCTGGAATGGGGTGAACCAGCTTTTACAATTTTAGATGTGCGCGATCGCTCGATTTACAACGAAGGTCATATTATGGGAGCAATGTCTATGCCCATAGATGAACTAGCAGACCGTGCAGCATTATCTTTAGATCACAAGCGTGATATTTACGTTTACGGTATCGATGAGGAGCAAACTGCTCAAGCTGCTCAAACACTTCGTTCTGCTGGGTTTTTTAATGTATCTCAAATCAAAGGTGGTTTTGGTGCATGGAAAGCTATCGGTGGTGCAACAGAAGGTATTATTGAAGCACTAACGCCACCAGGGGCAGACGACTATAATGTTGTATCTAGGATACAAAATCACCTAGAACACCAACAGAAATAAAACTCGTAATTAATAATTCAGGGACTTACAAAGAGGAAAATAGAAAAATATCCAATTACTTCGGACGGACTAGAAGCCCATAACACAAAATTGGATAGTTTCTTTTTTGGTGTTCCTTAATTGGGAATTGGCAATTGTTTGGAGAATTATGCCTCAGTGTTCAAATAAATCTTTAAACTGCAATAAATCCAAAGACACTATTGTGGGCAGAACTTGAAAGCATTCTTGGGCTAATTCCCAACGTCCTTCTCGTTGCAGCATTTGCGTCAGCTTTTGCTGTATACTTAGTAAGTAACGGACATCATTGGCGGCGTAATTTAGTTGAGCTTCAGATAAATTAGCGGCGTTACCCCAATCGGAACTTTGAGAGCTTTTATCTAGTTCTACTTGTTCTAACTCTTGCACTACGTCTTTGAGTCCGTGACGGTTGGTATAAGTGCGGGCTAACTTACTGGCAATTTTGGTACAAAAAACAGGCTGAACCTTAATTTTTAGGTTGTGGTGTAAGGTAGCAACGTCAAAACGGGCAAAGTGAAATACTTTGAGGACGTGGGTTGCTTCCAAGAGTTTTTTTAAATTTGGGGCTGTTGTTTGTCCTTTAGCGATGCGGATAGCTGTGACTTTTCCCTCTGGGTTGCACAACTGGACGAGACACAAGCGATCGCGCTGTGGTAATAGTCCCATTGTTTCGGTATCGACTGCGATCGCATCAGATTCTAAATACTGGGAGAGGTTAGCGTCATCAAGATCGCGATCGCTAACCTGAAAATCTGGTAATGTCATGAATGGTTCACAAAATAAATGACTGTGTCTATCAGACAAATTATTCATCAGACACTACATCATTATTGTGCAAGAAATCAGTAATAAAATCTATCTCTTGTTCATCTCGTATTCAAAAATATCTGCGTGAGGTAGACTTCTCCTTTTCCATTAGTAGCTACACCGACTCCTGTCAGCTTGTATTTTCCTTGTATATTTTTCAGATGTCCAGGACTATCAAGCCAACCAATCACAGCTTGGTTAGCCGGATTGTTATATCCAACGTTGAAAGCCACATTTTCGGCTGCATTTTCCAAGGGAAGAGGGATAGCCTTAACTCGCTGTTCAAATCCATGATGACTAAACTTAACCGTTCCTTTAGCCATGTTTTGACTGTGAATTCTGGCTTGCTGAGTGATATTTGCGTTTAAAGTTAATTTTGGCAGTCCTTGAGAAGCTCGATATTGATTAATTTGCTCAAAAACTAATTTCTCTAGAGTAGTAGTTTGAAAATTAAGATTAGGTATTGCTGCTTGACTAGAAGTATTCAATGACTGCTGATTTAGCGCGATTTTTTTGTGAGAATTATTGCTGGTTACAGGAGCGGTCATGAATCCACTAGCGAAGACAAGCGTACTTAAAGCGATGCCAAAAGCAGTTTGTCGAAACATAGAGAATTAAGTAGTGTATGGATTTATAAGACATATACTCTATCTTCTGATTCTGAGAATACATACCAGGATACTATTAAGTCTTCATGATCTGAGTAATTATGGGAATTTTCAGAGTTACAGCAGATTGCAGATCAATGAGGTACAGAATCTAAATTGAAACCTAGACACATTTGCCAGTTTTACTCTTGAACGGCAGTTGCTTTATGCCGGGGAACCCGTCCACCGCACTGCCTCCTCCTGACTCCTGAATTCTGCTGTATGAGTTCATTTTTATGACTATTGCATTTTACTTCTCTGAAAATCTGCCAATTTCATGACTTTTTGATTACCATAGTATCCATTGGTTGATGTCTCTGGTAGATGCCGCCTTAAATGTTCTTGACATAACATTATTATTCAAAAAATATCCAAAAAATAGTATCCACTGACAGATGTCGTGGACACTAAAACTATCAGGAAAACATTTTTGGAAAAACTGATCTGGTATGAATGTTATCGGTGAAACTTACTGAGGAGTGAGAAATTTTGCGACTGTTTGCACATCCTTGTCACCCCGTCCTGAACAGTTGATGATAATCTTGGGACTACCAGTTAATTGGGGACAGAGAGTTTCTAGGTAAGCGATCGCATGAGAAGTTTCTAAAGCTGGTATAATTCCCTCTAGCTTAGATAGCCGTTGGAATGCCTCTAAAGCCTCAGCATCAGTCACACTATAATATTCAGCCCGACCAATATCCTTCATATAGCTGTGTTCTGGCCCCACACCCGGATAATCTAACCCTGCACTAATCGAGTGAGGTTCAATGACTTGGCCATCATCATCTTGCAGAAGATAACTCATCGCCCCATGCAATACACCAACTTGTCCTTTTGTCAAGGTTGCCGCGTGTTTGCCAGTATTCACACCTTCTCCAGCAGCTTCCACCCCAATTAACCGCACAGATGGCTCCTTCACAAATTCGTGAAATAGTCCCATTGCATTAGAACCACCACCCACACAAGCCATGAGAATATCTGGTAAACCGCCCCATTTTTCTAATGCTTGAGCGCGGGTTTCTTCACCAATGACAGCGTGGAAATCTCGTACCATCATTGGGTAAGGATGGGGGCCAGCGACAGAACCGAGGATGTAATGAGTACTTTCTACATTCGTGACCCAGTCCCGAATGGCTTCAGAAGTGGCATCTTTAAGAGTTCCCGTACCGGCAGACACTGGGCGAACTTCTGCCCCCATTAACCGCATTCTGAACACGTTTAAAGCTTGGCGTTCCATGTCGTGAACACCCATATAAATCACGCATTCTAAACCAAAACGAGCGCAAACCGTCGCTGTTGCTACACCATGTTGTCCTGCACCGGTTTCAGCAATGACGCGCTGTTTACCCATGCGCTTGGCTAATAATACCTGACCGAGAGCATTATTAATTTTATGTGCGCCGGTGTGATTTAGATCTTCGCGTTTTAAATAAATTTGCGCTCCTGTACCATCGGGACGGGCATAATGAGCCGTAAGGCGTTGGGCGAAGTATAATGGTGTAGCACGTCCTACGTAATCACGCAGTAACCCTTGTAGTTCGGCTTGAAAACCAGGTTCATTGCGGTATTGCTGATAAGCTGTTTCTAGTTCAGCTAAGGCAGGCATTAGGGTTTCGGGAACATACTTACCACCGAAGCGGCCAAAGCGTCCTAGTTTATCGGGTACGGAAGCAGTTTGTGAGAAATTAGGGGAGAGGGGAGTAGTAGTCACGGATTGGGTAAAATAAGATAACAAAGTTAATTTTAATTCTAGAACTGTTGAGGATGCCGAGAAAGAGCATTATTCCCTCGTACCCAGTCTCCAGACTGGGAATGCTATCTTGGAGGTTCTACCTCCAGGTATAGTAGAGTCGGAGCCTCTCAACTGTATTCCCACGCAGAGCATGGGAACTAAAGAAAATCAAGATTCTTGTATCTCCTTTTGTAAAGCCTGAACTTGCTCAACAGATAATTCGGTAACTTCAGCAATTTGTTCTAAACTCATCCCAATTCTCAGCAAATTTAAAGCCAACTTTCTTGTTGTTTCAACCTTACCCTTAACTTCACCTTTAGCTTCACCTTCTTCTAAAGCTTCTTGATAAACCTTAGTTTGTTTCAACTCACTTAAACCTAACATAGCTTCAATCTCCTCTCGGCTCTTTTTGGGTAATTTGTAGACGATAATTGTCTCAATGAGGTTAATTAAATCCCGTTTGATGGTTGCATCAGTTAGCTGTTGGTTTGCTTGTGTGATTAGGCGTTTTGCTAGTGCTGGTGCAGCTTCCTCTGTTTCTATCACCAGTTTAACAACACCCACCCCCAAAGAACTCTCTCCTAACTCATCTAAATAAATGCGTTTAACTCGCTCAAGCAGCAAGATTTCCCCAAATTGTAAATTCTCTTCTCTTTCTATATTACGACTGGGATAGATAATCACAACCTGCCAAGGATGAGGAGTTTTGTATTGTCGTAGGTAGAGAAAAAGTTCCGCAAATAGACGAAAATATAAATCATCATCTGGCTGAAACTGAACTTCAACAATATAAAATGGTTTTTTGGGATCTTTGGTAGTTGGTAAAAATACACCATCTAAGCGAAAAGCCAGTTGTTTAACTTCACGTGATGTGAATTCATAAGTATCTGCTTCTGCGGGTGAATGGTTAATTAATTCAAAGAAAATGCTAGGAAATGCCTGAAATAAGCTATAGAAAATTGTATCTGTTTTCACGGTAATTGAGGAATTAATATAATTTTGGAAAACGAACCGCAGAGACGCAGAGAGCGCAGAGAGATTTTAAGAAAATAGTTTTGTCAAAAATGTGTTTCCTGCATCTTCAATTTTATCATCAAGAGAAAAAGTGAGGCTACGAACTCTGATTTTTCCAATATATTTATCAAGAGAATGATTTAATTCTGTTGGATAGACTAATACTGTTTCAGGACAACTTTTAGAAACTGCATAAGTTACTACTTGGGCTATATCTTCAGGAGAAGAATGTTTGGGGTTTTTATATTTAGTATCGAGAATGTATTTAGGTTTTGAATCTGTTTTGTCATATAAAATTAAGTCAGTTTTAAAATATATTTTTTCTCCTATATTAATTTTCTCTTGAGTTTTTAAAGTGAAATTATGGGGTAAATTTTTCTTTAGCCATTCTGCAACAAACATTTCATAAAGACGCGCCATATCTACTAAAAACGGTAAACTTGTATTTTTACCCTTTTCATGATTTGGGATAGTGTTGTCTAAAAAGAATCGGCAAAATTGATGTAAAATATAATAATCTTCATTTAAGCGGTGATAAAGTCGCCCAATACAATCTTCTGAACTACAAGGTTGTAAAGATACCATTCCTTGCATTGCGTGATAAGCTTTTCTAACTATCAATGATACTTTTTCTGTACAAAAACCGCTATGTCCAATATGAAAAAGCGTCCAAAACAATATTTGATTCTCTATAATATCAGCAGTATGTTCTTCATATTCACATTGTAATTTTACATTCCAAGGTTTTTTAATTATTTGTTGAACATTTAATCTTCCGCGCACATAAGCCAATTGCTCAGTTTTTGGTAGATAAGTACGATATAATTCTTTACGACAGCGTTCTATTATTGTATCTGCTAAAATATAAGCTAGGTGATTGTAAAAATCTTCTACAGATTCACAATTCATTAAGCCTTTAAGAAATTTAAAACTCTTTAAATTATAAGCATATTCCAACATTCCAAATAAATTTTTAATTGGTACTTTCGGATTTATTTTCAAAGCTAAATCAGAATTTAAAGGAATATAACCTACATATCCTTGAGCCGTTATTTTCCATTGATAACGAGTTTTAGGACTGGGAAATTCTACATTTACTTGTTTTTGGTATTTCTCATATAAAATAATTCCAACCTCTTCAGAAATTTCCTCACGAGAAAAAGATTGAGTTTTATATTCGATTATTTCAATAATTTTTAAATTTGCTGGGTTCATATTGTTATCTGTTTTTCGATTTTATCCCAGCGAAACTCATCTACTTTTTCTAGGTTGTTAAAAAAGTATTCTTCTAAATACGGTTCAATTTCCATTTTCCAAATATCTTCAATATCTTCTCGTAGATTAGGAGTCAAAAAGAAAGAAATACCAATTTCATAGTTTTTATCATTAATCGCTTGATTTAATTGTTTTAAAACATTAATTAAATGAATAGCTGCAAAATTTTTATTTAGGTGATATTTGAATAACACCAAATAATTAGGACGCAGTTCAATAAACGCAAAACGACGACGTAAAGCATGATCTATTTGTGCAATAGACCTATCTGCTGTGTTCATTGTGCCAATTATGCGGACATTTTCGGGAATACGAAATCTATTACCACCAGCTAGGGGAATTTCTTGATTACGGTATTCTAGTAAATACATTAATTCACCAAAAACCTGTGCTAAATTAGCGCGGTTAATTTCATCAATAATCAGAACACAAATATCTTGACAGAATTCTGCTTTTTTACAAAATTCTAAAAATCTACCGGGAACAAGTGGATATGTTAATTTACCATCGTCACTTTGAGGACGAATACCTTGAATAAAGTCTTCATAGGAATATGCTGGATGAAATTGGACTAATTCAGAGAAACCGTTACCTTCACTGATTAGGTGCTTTGCGAGTTTTTCAGCTATGAAAGTTTTACCTGTTCCGGGTGAACCGTAGAATATGGCTTGTTTCTTGCGATTAATTGTGCGTATCCAACGTTCTATAGTTGTCTCTTCAAAACAGATTTCTTTACTGATATCAGATAAACTATATTTAGGATTAGATTCAATATTTGTGTCCACTTTAGTAATCTTTTGTTGATTGAGATATTGAAAATCATATTTTTTTATGGCTATTAGCCAATAACAGAACATATCGAATAAATCATCATCTCGTAAAGCTGGTACACCAATCTGGTGCATATCTTGAGCCAATTCTTGAATCAGATTACGTCCTGTATTATTAAGTTCTGGATAATCTGTAAGTTTGTTACCGTAGTTTGTATTAGAAAAATAATTAATAACTCTTTGTGATGTGTTATTTATCAATAAAAATTCATTCGGTTGTAGTGCATTCAGAATAGGAGTTAGTATTCCCATATGGAAACCTTTAGATTCAAAGAATTGTGAAAACTGCAACCTCACACAATAACTAAATAATTGCTTTGGATTACCATTACAGCAACGCACAAAATTTAAAATAACATTAGCAATTTGATTCCAGTCTTCACTTTTACTCCAGTTTGCTTCTTCAAACCATTCTTTAATATCTTTGGTAATAGCTGGAGCAATATGAATCCAAGCACCTTTTTGACGATTATTGCTTGTATTACTATGAGGTAAAAGTTGTAATAATACTAATTCTGTTATATTTTCACCTCTATCTGCTGCTGCTGTAATTGTCTCAAAATTACGATAAGCCTCTTGACGTTGCTGAGTATATGAATTGATATGACTTATCCCATCTGCTGTATAGGGATAGGAATTTATAAATTCATAAAATAATTGTATAAATTCAGATTTATGATTTAGCATAAATAATTATCATTAAATATTATTTTTTAGTAGACGATATACGGGATTTATCTGGAATTAAAGACTCAAATAACTGAAATTCACTATGTTTTAAATAACGATAACTTTGTGGGGGATGAAATCTGGGAATTTTGGCTCTCAGAGTTTCCAGTTCTATCGGCTTATGTAGCTCTTTTAGATTTTTAATAAAAATAGCAACAATTGTTGAAGCAGTATTGTAATATGTTTTATATTCATTACAACTAATTCCAGCTATATTTTCAATCTCCTTCCAAAAATTATTTATGTCTTTTGGCTTTGCTTGAATTTCATTTTGAATTATATTATCTACCTCAAATGTAGCAACTAAAGCCTTTGTAGGAGATGAAACATATACTAAAACTAAGTCACCTTTTTGTAAGCGAGTACGAACACGACGTAGTTCTACTTTTTTCTCTCCAGACAAAATCATTGCTGCATATTTAGGTTTAATTGATAACATTAATATATTCTCAAACATAATCTTATTTTTCACTTTTTATTTAAAACACCTAAATTATATAACGTTGGGAAATGAGAATTTTGGATTTTACAAGCCGACTGAAAAGTTGATTTTTTATTTAAAACCGCTTGAACTTTTTTTAATAGAACAGGATATTTAAATAACTCTGTATTGCTAAAACGAATTGCTATTATATCACCATTTTTATCTTGAGGTATCTTCATAATATCATCTAACTTATACACTCCTAATCTTTGAAAACGTTGATAAAGCTCTTTAGGCTTACCAATGATGACTTCATCAATAAATGAGCAAGCTCTAATAGAACTTATTCCACAGTATGAATTGTACTTATCTTCACTTACATACCAGAGAATTCTACCAGGAGCATTTAATCCTCCTGAATTTTTCGCAGATTTATAGTATACAGCTTCACGATTAAATGCAAGTTCTTTTTTTTGTCCTAATAGTAATATTTGTTGAGCCAAATATTCATCAAATAAATCCTGCGCCCATCTAGGTTGAATAGGAATAATAAAATTATTTATTTCAGAATCAATAATTTTTGCTGGAAAAAGGAATTTTTCAAAATCTGCTGATGCTTTAATATCCTTAATTAAGGATTCTGAATTAAGACTTTCAGCAATTTTCATACAAAAGTTATATTCTTGACTTAAACAAAAACCTATATCATCAAAGCGTATTGATAACTCTGATGCAGTTTCTGCAACTGCTAAATTTATCTTTAACCATCCGTTATTAACTCGAATAAAGTTATCTTCCTGAATAGCTTTAATTACTGCTTCTTCTAAATATGGATCAGTAATTCTAGTAAATTGTCGATTTTCATTAGCAGAAAGTAATATTGATTTAAAAATTATATGTCTTGCTAATGTAGCTGATAGAGGGTTGTTACTTACTCTTAAAAGTGGGATTTCTAATTCATTGTTTTTATTTCTACTATAAACAAATAAAGCAATAGGTAATTCTTCTTGCTCTGCAACTATATAACACTCGAATTTATCTGTTTCCGAAATAAATCTTCTTAAATTTTGTCGAAATTTAGATATATTTTCTTGCTGATCCTCACACAAAAAATGTTTAGTTAATAATTCTTCCTGTCCTTTTTTAATTGGTATTTTTTCTAACGAAGTTCCAGCCAAGCGTACAGGCTGATAATCAGGTTTATTACGCAGTTCATCTAGTTGTCGTATGAGTTCATTAGGAGTTAATATGGAAAGTCTGAAATTTTGATATATTTCATCTGCAATTTCTAATAAATCCTGTTCATTGGTTATAAAAACATGAGAATCTGATGCTATGGCTCTGGCTAAATGAGGTACATCAATATCATCTATAAATACTTTTTTATTTACAAAAAAAACCTTTAATTTTTCTTTTATTATGTCTAAATTATGATTGTTGCATGGTGGTAAAGACGTAAAATTTTGAGATAGTTTTAATAGATTATTTCTTTCTTTGCTATCACTAATTGAAATAATATAATTATTGATTTGACCAGTTATACATAATTCTAATTCTGACTTAAGCCAATCGCTTAAAAGTAATTTTGCTGCTTCATTTTCTTTATTTTCATTTTGACACAAAAGTAAAAAAATATGTCTATCAATTACGGCACAAAGTTTTGATTCTAGCTTTTGGGTAAAAATTGAAGATAACAGATTAGTATGTCCATGATCGAACCACCAATATACAAGTTCTTTTCGAGCTTTACTATTACCTGGTTTTTCATATTGAGCAACAAAATTTAGCCTTGACCACATAGATTGCAGTCCATAATCATGGCGACAACTCAATCCAATACCGCTATATTTATCTTTAGTAATTTTTTTGAGTTCATCAACCAATGAATCGCTAATACGTTGTTTTCTATATGAGGGATCTATACAAAGATGAACAATTGTAATTCTGTCATAAGAATTACGATATAGTAAATAACCAATACATTTGAATTCCGGTTCAATAGCTACAAGGATCTGACGCTTGATAGCACGTTCTATAAAAGCATCTTTAGGAAATAATCCAAGCCTTGAACGGTTAAGACTCCATAAATCTATTACAGCCTGTAAATAAGGAGATTTATCATCTATTGATTCTATTTTTATGTTATTTTTGTTTGTCATATTTTTAACCTTGCGATTATAGACTGCATAGCAGCTTAGTTCTTTAAACAAACGGTTATTGTCTATTATGTAGCAATTATATATCCGATTGCTCCCGCTTAGGCTAAAATAGACAATAGCTAAACTAAAATTATAAAAGTTTATTTTTTCTGCATTAAATTTTATGGCTTCTAATCCCAAATCTGACAAACGCTTTGTCTACCAAGAATTTGGTAACGGTAGTTCACCCGCACTCGAACGCGCTGTAGAACGGGGAATCCAAGATTTACCCCCAAATCAGCAAAATGTGAGAATCCAAGCCACTCGCGCTGGACGCAAAGGTAAAACTGTAACGGTAATTACTGGGTTTCAAACTAAACCAGAAACTTTAGCTACTTTATTAAAACAGTTAAAAGCCCAATGTGGTACAGGTGGGACTCTGAAAGATAACGAAATTGAAGTTCAGGGAGATCATAAACAGAAGATTTTAGAGATTTTGGTCAAACTTGGTTACAAAGCCAAAATCAGCGGTGGTTGAAGAGTGCGGTTTACCGTATCTTTTCAGGAATTGTATTTATAGCAGGTGATGTTAATTGTAGAGATGTGGAATATTAACAGGAGGCTGAAATGGATTTAGTACGGATTTTATGCGCGGTTTTTCTGCCACCTTTAGGAGTATTTTTGCAAGTTGGTTTTGGTCTGGACTTTTGGATTAATATCGTTTTGACTTTGTGCGGATATCTTCCAGGAATTATTCACGCGATTTGGATAATTGCGAAGAAATAATTATTGCTGAGAGGTAGGTGTTATTTTCCTATCTCTCTATTTTTTTTACTAACTTAAAAAATTTCACCAAAAGTCCAGAATATGAAAATAAAGTATCCCATTAATTTTCACAAAGGTCTAACTTTCCTTATCGTGTTGGGACTAATGTTTTTATATCATAATTTTACTATTGGAGCTTGGGTTTATCTTGCCCTTCATAGTACTTATGGTTTTCTTTGGTTAATAAAAGATACTATATTTCCAGATAAACAATGGGAGCAGAAAATTCCCACTGTTCAAGGAATAATTACCTTTTTTCTACTTGGCTTGTACTGGGTAGCACCATTTATTCTCATTAGTAGCGGTACTGTTCCACCTTTACCATTAGTAGCTGCTGCTATTTCTTTGAATATTGTGGGTGTGTTTTTACATTTTACCAGTGATGCCCAGAAATACTATACACTCAAGTATAAAACTGGACTAATTACAGAAGGTTTCTTTGCCAGATGTCGTAATACTAACTACCTAGGAGAAGTATTAATTTATCTGGCATTTGCTATGTTAGCTCAACATTGGCTACCTTTACTAATTCTTGGGTTATTTATAGCTATGATATTTGTTCCCAACATGATCAAAAAAGATAAATCTCTGTCTCGATACCCTGAGTTTGCAGAATACAAAGAAAATTCTGGTTTGCTGTTTCCTAAACTATGGACATCCAGGAATATTCAAAACGAAGAAACTACTGCTTAACGAGAATAAAGATACAACAATATAATTTTACCTTCACCAAAGAGAGTTTTATGAACTACAAAGGTATTGCTTTAGCAGCTTTTTTGGGTATTGCTACACCTGCGATTCTTGATATTGCTATTCCTCAACCTGTACTAGCAGCAAAATACAATTATCCAAAAGGCACATTTGTTGATAAAGAATGGAAAGTCAGTTTGTCATTTAATAATAATGTTTATTATTACTATGGTGAAAAACTTAATAGTAATGCTTATATAAGCCTGTCTGGTGCTGTCGCTTCAGGAACTAACGACCGTCAAGTTTACACTTGGAATAATAATGGCACAAAATATCAAGTAAGTTGGCGGCCAAGTGATCCGAGTTTTATTCGGGTAGAGGTAAAAAGTCCTAATGGTAAGGTGATTTTGAATCGGTTACTCATGGCTACGGGAGATTAGAGAAATTGATTGATAACGGGTTATGGGTAATAGGTGAAAGCTTATTACCTATTTGCTCAACAAATTATGATGGATATTTTAGTTACAAAATAAAATATATTTACTTAAGATAAATTGTCAGGAGTTCATAAATGACTACAGTAGTATGTTGGTTAAACAAAGACAGAGGTGTAAATTGTGAACTGGCAATATTTGGTTTTTGTCATGTTAGCTCTGAATTTAAAATAATTCATTTATATCAAAAAAACAAAGATAATCCATTAGATATTGTAGTTACAGAAGAAAATACCTTAGATGATAACCATTTACTCATACTTGGCGATAAAAAGAAAGAAATACGTCAACTTATCGAGAACAAAAGAGCAGAATACGTTGAAAACGAGTTTTTATGGTGGTATTCTCCTAAAGAAGTAATAGAAAGTCTTATAGAAGAAGAAAAATTTAAGACTATAGGTGGTTCAATACAGACGTGTATTGCCGCAGAATCTGAATTTAAAATATATGCCAATGCTTTTCCTAGAAAACAAGGTATTCAACAAGAAACAATGTTGTATCAAAATATAGATCCTGATGATATTGTTAATATTGGTAATTGTTTTATAGCCTTTCCAATATTTCCAATATTTTGACCAATTTAATAACGATAAATATCTCTAAAATGAGCTTATTCATTTCCACAGATATTGTCCAAGCCAGTTGATTTAAAAAACTTGGGAATTATCTAAAATTTATTATTGATATCTAATACTACTTCTACAAATTAATGAAATATGGATTTATTGGTTTGCATGATCAACCGCCTGGGAATGAATTCCCAGTCTAATAACCCAAGTCCGTTAAAACGGACTAAAAGCTTTTTTCAGTCGTCTTCAGACGACTTTTGCTATTAGACTCAGAATTCATTCTGAGGCGGGTTATTATTAGCAATTACCTATTCGCTAAATATTGATACATTTCCCATCTAGCATTAACTTCTGCTTGCGCTTGTTCCAGTAAAGATTTTGCAATTTCCGGTTTACTCTTCGTCAACATCTTAAATCGGTTCTCTTGATACATTGACTTTTCCACCGATTCAGAAGGTGCTTTCATATCTAATTGGAGGGGATTTTTTCCCTGGTTTTGTAATGCCGGATTGTAGCGATATAATAACCATCTTCCTGCGTCTACTAAAGCCTTTTGCTGTTGTAAACCGGTGGTCATATCAATACCGTGAGCAATACAATGACTGTAGGCTATTATGATTGATGGGCCATCAAAAGCTTCCGCTTCCAAAAATGCTTTGAGTGTATGTTCATCACGCGCACCTAACGCTACACTCGCCACATAAACATTACCATAAGTCATGGCCATTAAACCTAAATCTTTCTTTGGTGCAGGTTTTCCACCAGTTGCATATTTAGCGATCGCACCTTTGGGAGTTGCTTTGGAAGATTGCCCGCCTGTGTTAGAATAAACTTCGGTATCCATGACGAGGATATTGACGTTTTTACCGCTGGCTAAAACATGATCTATCCCCCCAAAATCAATGTCATAAGCCCAACCATCACCCCCAACTATCCAAACACTCTTTTTCACCAGATAATCAGCGAGGGATTTGAGATTTTCAACCGCAGATAAACGCTGATTAACGCGGATATTCTTTGCTTCTATCTGCGTGTATCTGTGTGCATCTGCCTTGGTAATTTCTTCTAGCTTTTGTTTGAGAATTGCGACTCGTTCCCGTTGTTCCCAAATATCAGCTTCATCTTTTTGTTCAGCGTTGAGAATGCTGTTAACCAAATTATCCCCTAACTCACTGCTGAATTGTTGCAATAACTCCGCTGCAAATTGCGCTTGTTTGTCGAGGGAGAGACGATAACCAAAACCAAATTCCGCGTTATCTTCAAACAGGCTGTTAGACCATGCTGGCCCTCTACCGTCAGCGTTTTGAGTCCAAGGAGTTGTGGGTAAATTTCCACCGTAAATGGAGGAACAACCGGTAGCGTTGGCAATGAGTGAGCGATCGCCAAATAATTGTGTTAATAATTTAAGGTAGGGCGTTTCTCCGCAACCAGCACAAGCACCAGAAAATTCAAACAACGGTTCCTGCAATTGCTGCTGACGAATTTGGTTTAACTTCAACTTTGTGCGATCGGGATTTGGTAAACTCAAAAAGAAGTTCCAGTTTTCCCGTTCTTGTTCCCGCAATGGTAACTGCGGACTCATATTAATAGCCTTCCTCGTCGGTTCCGCTTTGTTTTTTGCAGGACAAACATTAACGCAGATAGTACAACCTGTACAGTCTTCTGGGGCTACCTGAATGGTAAATTTCTGGTTAGCAAAATCCTTATCTTTGGCGTTAGTTGATTTGAAAGTTATCGGTGCGTTGACTAACTCACTCGGTTGATAAGCTTTAGCGCGAATTGCACTATGGGGACAAACCATCACGCATTTCCCACATTGAACGCAGACATCTTCATCCCATACCGGAATTTCTTCCGCAACATTGCGTTTTTCCCATTTTGCAGTTCCACTGGGGAAAGTTCCGTCAGCAGGTAAAGCACTGACAGGTAAATCATCACCTTCCCAGACCATGATTTTGCTAAGAACATCCTGCACAAATTTAGGTTTAGTAATTGATAATTGATTTTCTTCCCCATTACCTATTACCAAAGACCTATTACCAACTTCATGCAGATTTTCTAAGGTGTTGTCCACAGCTTGTAGATTCATACGGACGATTTCTGCACCTTTTTTACCATAGGTTTTTTCAATGGCTTGTTTAATTTTAGCAATTGCTTCTTTTTCTGGTAAAACTCCCGCTAAAGCAAAGAAACACACCTGCATAATAGTGTTAATTCTTCTGCCCATACCACTATTTTTCGCAACTTGACTGGCGTTAATAGTGTAAACTTTCAGGTTTTTGTCAATAATTTGTTGTTGGACTTTCGGTGGTAGATTTTCCCAAACCGTATCAGCATCATAAGGACTATTTAACAACAAAGTTGCCCCTGGTGCAGCAGCTTTTAAAATATCAATACTTTCCACAAATCCCCAATGATGACAACCGATAAAATTAGCTTTGTCTATCAGGTACGTTGAACGAATTTTTCCAGTTCCAAAACGCAGATGAGAAACTGTCATTGAACCGGATTTTTTGGAATCATAAACAAAGTAACCTTGGGCGTTATTTTCTGTTCCTTCACCGATGATTTTGATAGAGTTCTTATTTGCACCAACTGTACCATCTGAACCTAAACCATAAAACATGGCGCGAACTACATGATCCGGTTCTGTAGAGAAATTGGGGTCAAAATTCAAAGAAGTAAAACTGACATCATCATTAATCCCAATAGTAAAATGATTTTTGGGTTTAATGAGGGTGAGATTATCAAAAATACTTTTCACCATTGCGGGAGTAAATTCTTTAGAAGAAAGTCCATATCTGCCACCAACTATTTTTGGAAATGTGGTTTTTTTCCATCCTTCATAAATAGCTGTCACTACATCTAAATATAATGGTTCTCCTGCACTTCCTGCTTCTTTAGTTCTATCAAGAACTGCAATAGATTTGACACTATTAGGTAATGCTTCCACAAATCTAGCTACATCAAATGGGCGATAAAGTCGCACCTTCAAAACTCCGACTTTTTCCCCTTGGTTGTTGAGATAATCTACGGTTTCATGGACAGTTTCACAACCAGAACCCATAATCACAATTACTCGTTCTGCATCTGGTGCGCCATGATATTCATAGAGTTTGTAATATCTTCCTGTGCGTTTCCCAAATTTATCCATAATTCTTTGGACAATTTCCGCACAAGCATTGTAATAAAGGTTTGCACCTTCACGAGATTGAAAGTAAACATCGGGGTTTTGGGCTGTTCCTCGTAATACTGGTTTATCTGGTGTTAAGCAACGTTGACGATGTGCAGATACTAAAGATTGGGGAATGAAAGATTGTAAATCCTCATCTGATAATAATTCAACTTTCTGCACTTCATGGGATGTTCTAAATCCATCAAAGAAATGCATAAATGGTACTCGTGCTTCTAAAGTTGCAGCATGAGAAATTAATGCAAAATCATGACTTTCCTGCACAGAAGCTGAACACAAAAAAGCGAAACCAGTCGCCCTTGCAGCCATGACATCACTATGATCACCGAAAATAGATAAAGCGTGTATAGCTAAAGAACGGGCGGAAACATGAAGTACAAAACTGGTTAATTCTCCTGCAATTTTGTATAAATTAGGAATCATTAATAACAATCCCTGCGAAGCGGTGAAAGTTGTACTTAGTGAACCTGTTTGTAATGCTCCATGCACCGCAGCAGCAGCCCCTCCTTCGCTTTGCATTTGGGTTACACTGGGAACTGTACCCCAAAGATTAGGTTTATTTTCTGACATCCAAGCATCAGCCCATTCACCCATTGCTGAAGATGGAGTGATAGGATAAATGGCAATTACTTCGTTTAATTTGTAAGCTACACGCGCAACGGCTTCATTACCATCAATTGTGGCAAAAGGCTTGTTCATGATTTTTCTTCCTGTGTCTTTTCTGGTTGTTTAAACTGTATGCAGAGAAACCAAAAACATAAGCATTGAAAATAGCTAAAGTCAGGAAGTTAATTTGTGCTATTTATTACATTTTTATTAATTGTGAATTATTAATTATGAATTATTTTGACTTATAGCCAATATTTTGAATTTTAGCAGGTAGTAAATATCCTATCTATATTAATATTAATGTTGTACTCAAGATTTATGATCTTTGATAAATCAAAGTTTGATGATTGTCATGGGGGGGAGGTACGGGAGGTTTTTTAACGCAGAGGTTCGCTGAGGTAAGCGCTGAGGTTCGCTGAGGTTTTTTGAGAGGGTAGTTGGGAATATTTCAAGTGTTTGAAGTATAATTAAGTTAGGTTTTTCTGCATTTCCACCCAAATAATATAAGTTATGATTTATCGAGATTCTGATATTGAAGCTGAACTACAACGCATGAAGAGAGAGTTAAATATCTCTGTAAGTAAGAATGTTAAGAGTATAGGTAATCAGGATTCTAAATCTCAAGGGTTAGATCATGTGATCAAGAAGCTCAATCATCTTGTGGGAATGGAAAATGTTAAAAATGACATTAACACTTTTATCAATTTTTTGAAAGTTCAGAGAATGCGAAAGGAACAAGGTTTACCAAATATTTCTATTTCCCTACATTCAGTATTTTGTGGACCTCCGGGAACTGGTAAAACAACGGTTGCGCGTTTGATGGGTGAAATATACAAAGAATTAGGAATACTTTCCCAAGGTCATCTTGTGGAAACTGATAGATCAGGTTTGGTTGCAGGTTATGTGGGACAAACAGCTTTAAAAGTAGATGAAGTCGTAAATTCAGCATTAGATGGAGTTTTATTTATTGATGAAGCTTACGCACTCGCACCAGCCGGTTCAGGAAAAGATTTTGGACAAGAAGCGATAGATACTTTACTAAAAAGAATGGAAGACTATCGAGATAGGTTAGTTGTGATTGTCGCTGGCTATAGTAATGAAATGTCGCGTTTTATTGATGCTAATCCTGGTTTACAATCGAGATTTAATAGATATTTTTATTTTGATGATTATAAACCGGAAGAACTATTAAATATTTTCGAGGGAATATGTAAGCAACAGCATTATAGAATAACCCCAAGAGGTAAAGAAAAACTTTTGAAACACTTGACAAAGTTATATTCTGAAAAAAATAATAGTTTTGGAAATGGTAGACTTGTCAGGAATATGTTTGAGAAAACAATCGAAAGACAAGCTAACAGATTGGTGAAAATAAAGGAAGTCAACAAAGAAATGATGATGACTATTACCTGGGAGGATATATTGTAAATAATTCAATAAATAATAATACCCAGTAAACCTTAAATTTTAGTAAATTTTAAATTGTAGGGTGCGTCAGACTTGATAGCTTGCGTGACGACGCAGGAGTCATTAAATCCTACAAATAAACAGATTTTAAAAATCTGACGCACCGTAATAATGTGCCGGTTGCGTAAGTCCTGAAATTAACGACTATGAAAAGATTGATTTTGTTTAGGTGCAGAAGATGGACGCTGGGGTATTTGATTTCGCATTAAAAGTAAAGGAAGACTGAGTAAACCAAAAACCATAACTACTCCTGTCATAATCAAAACTGGTAAACGTTTAGGTCTATAGTCTCCTTGTTCAATTTGCTGAAAAATTTGATTGTATCTCCATGCTGCTAAAGCAATGGTAATAATACCAAATACTACTAAAAAAACGCCTAAGTTTTCAGAATTTATTAATGGGTTTATAGTGGTTTCTTGTTGTGTAAAAGCTATGTTAATTTGACGTAAAAATATACCAAATCTAGAAATTGCAAAACCAAAGCCAATTAATGCAATAGAAGTACGTAACCAAGCTAGAAAGGTACGCTCGTTTGCTTGATGTTCTCGGATACGATCTATATTAGCTAATTTATTACTCATAAAATAAAATTGGCTATTATCAAATGTGACTTAAATATAACTACTAAACTAGAAACTTTAAATCGTTAAAAGCAGCAAATTAGATAATAAAATACCTTTGGATTATACTCAAAAACATTATAAACACAGAACAGCTAAAATATCAATAATCACCAAATCTCGTCAACTTATTGACAAGATTATCAATAATATTGAGAATTAGCTTTAAATATTGCGAAAACTGTCAGATAGAACAATTTTTGAAACTCAATAGATTAGAAAAAATTATCTTTAAATATTGATGTTGATTTTCCACACAGTCAGTCCAACCGACAAACAACCAACTAAAATACGCTAAAATGCAAACAGAGTAAGCATTTCCCCTTTAACAACAATCATGCTGGAGACTCTGCAAACACAAATTTATCAACTTGAACAGTTCGCAAACAGCCTTGTTGCTAACCAACTCACCCACCTTAGCGTCGTCAGCATTGCCATTATTTTTGCCGCTGGCTTGCTCACCAGCCTTACGCCCTGTATGTTGTCTATGCTGCCCATTACCATCGGCTATATTGGTGGTTATGAAGCTAAAACCCGCTTGCAAGCAGCAGCACAGTCAACTTGGTTTGCCTTGGGATTAGCAACTACACTTGCAGGGATGGGAATCATAGCAGGTTTAGTTGGAAAAGTCTACGGTCAAATAGGAATTGGTTTACCAATTATTGTGAGCATTATTGCTATTATTATGGGACTGAACTTATTAGAAGCTCTACCCCTACAATTTCCATCTTTGAAGGAAACAAACTGGATTTCCCAAGATTTACCTCCTGGAGTGCGTTCATACTCCATTGGGTTAACATTTGGGTTAGTCGCTTCCCCTTGTAGTACACCAGTTTTAGCCAGTTTATTAGGTTGGGTTGCTAATACCCAAGATTTAATTTTAGGTGCTGTTTTACTACTTGCTTATACAGCCGGATATGTTGCACCATTAATTTTAGCAGGTACATTTACTGCTTCCATTAAAAAAATATTAGAATTGCGCCGTTGGTCTGGTTGGATAAATCCTGTCAGCGGTGCATTATTAGTAGGCTTTGGTGTTTTTTCCTTACTTTCTCGCATTCCTATTAGCAGTTTCTAGACAATGACTTTAGATAATACAACATCCACAGAATTGAGTTGGTGGTTAATACCTGGGCGATTTATCCGGCGGGAGATTTTGCCTGTATTAACTGATTTACGTTTGGCAATTATCCTCTTATTAGTAATTGCCTTATTTAGCATTAGTGGTACTGTAATTGAACAGGGACAATCACCTGCATTTTACCAATCCAACTATCCAGAACATCCTGCTTTATTTGGTTTTCTGACTTGGAAAGTCATTCAAGTAGTTGGGTTAGATCATGTATATCGAACTTGGTGGTTTTTGGCTTTATTAGTGTTATTTGGAACTAGCTTAACAGCTTGTACATTCACCCGGCAATTACCAGCCCTAAAAGCTGCCCAAAAGTGGAAATATTACGAAGAAACCCGCAACTTTAAAAAATTAGCTTTGAGCGCAGAATTAGAGACTGTTCCTTTACAGTCACTTACACCAATTTTAGAAAAAAACCGTTATAAAATATTTCAAGATAAAAATCTAGAAAAAGATGATATGCTCTATGCCCGCAAAGGCATAATTGGACGCATGGGTCCAATTATTGTCCATATTGGTATCGTTGCCATTTTGCTGGGTGGAATTTGGGGCGCAATGACCGGATTTATGGCTCAGGAAATGATTTCTAGTGGTGATACATTCCAGGTAAAAAATATTATTGATGCTGGGGCTTGGTCATCTCAAGATGTATTAAAAGATTGGTCAGTGCGTGTAAATCGGTTTTGGATTGATTACACACCTACGGGGGGAATTGACCAATTTTATTCTGATCTGTCTGTGTTGAATAAAGATGAGAAAGAAGTTGACCATGAGAAGATTTATGTTAACAAACCACTGCGTTATCATGGCGTAGTTTTTTATCAAACAGATTGGGGAATTTCTAGCGTCCGCGTTAGATTAAATAAAAGTCCGATTTTTCAGTTACCAATGGCACAATTAGATACCAAAGGTAAAGGCAGACTTTGGGGAACTTGGATACCAACTAAACCTGATTTAAGTGAAGGTGTTTCCTTACTAGCAAAAGATTTACAAGGAATGGTTTTAATTTATGATGCTAAAGGCAAATTAATTAATACCGTCCGTGCGGGAATGTCCATACCTGTGAATGGGGTAAACTTGAAAATTCTTGATGTTATTGGTAGCACAGGTTTACAAATTAAATATGATCCTGGTATTCCCATTGTTTATGCAGGATTTGGTTTGCTAATGCTAGGTGTGGTGATGAGTTATTTTTCCCATTCCCAAATTTGGGCATTACAAAAAGGTAATATTCTCTATGTAGGTGGTAAAACCAACCGCGCCCAAGTGGCATTTGAACAAGAAGTTTTAGGAATTTTAGATCAACTTAGTGACCCAGGAAAAAAATAATTTTTTCTTCATGGGGCATAATAGCAATTGAGTGGTGTATTTTATTCATGTAATACCACTCAAAATGGTGCGTATATCCTATGGATAAATCCAATATTCAGCCACTGATTGCAAGTATCCACCAAGAACTGATACCCCAGTTAATTGTGGAAAGTGTCCATCCTCACAACCCAGCACAAGTGCGCCATCTTCCCCCCCCTTGGCAACTTCTAGGTACGGGAAACTACGCAGCAGTAGTTTATCACCCTGAATACCCAGACTTGGTAGTTAAAGTTTACGCAACCGGTCGTCCTGGGTTTGAGGAGGAACTAGAAGTTTACCGTCGTCTTGGTTATCACCCCGCTTTTTCTGAGTGTTTTTATGCTCAAGAAGGCTTGTTAGTCTTAAAAAGATTATATGGTGTTACCCTTTATGACTGTCTTCACAGGGGTTTGCGTATTCCTCCCCAGGTGATCAAAGATATTGATAATGCTTTGGACTATGCGCGGACTCGTGGACTTTTCCCTCATGATGTGCATGGAAAGAATGTGATGATGTTTGAGGGGAGAGGTTTAGTTGTGGATATTTCTGATTTTCTGCACCAGGAACGCTGCTCAAAATGGGATAATTTGAAAAAGGCTTATTATTGCCTATATTTGCCTATTTTGTATCCTTTGCGGTTACGAGTACCTTATTCACTTTTAGATATGGTTCGCAAAACCTACCGCTTTGTAAGTTCTTTTGCAGGTAATGTATTTAAATTTATTCACAGATTAATTCGTCGCAAATCTCTGAAAAATTAATGGGGTGGGTAATGTTTCCTACTAAAACTTATGAAACTGATGGTGAAACTTTACCTGAACCTAATATTTATTGAGCCGATACGGTTAGTAATACAGAAAAAAATATCCCAAACGTTCGTAGTAAGGACTTAAGTCCTCACTACAAACCTACGTTAAAAAACTTATTTTTGATGTCTTACTTCCACAACAGTATGTACATTTCCACGGGGAGTAAAATCTGTCTTTACCGTTACTTCCAACGGATCACAAGCCGCAACAAAATCATCTAAAATTTGATTAGCTGATTCTTCGTGGGAAATATAGCGATCGCGATAACTGTTAATATACAGCTTCAAAGCCTTCAACTCTACCACCCGTTCATCAGGTATGTAGGAAATATATATGGTTGCAAAATCAGGATAACCGGAAAATGGACATTTACAAGTAAATTCCGGCAAACTAATATCAATATTATAGCGCCGACCCACACGCGGATTAGGAAATGTAATTAGTTTTCCTTCCTCAATCTCACGTTCGCCATACTTCATTTCTTGACTAGCTGGGGTTACAGTCTCAGGTAGAGAATTACTCATAAAATTATTATTGGAAAAACGCAGCGATTCATAACTACTAACTTAACACTCATTACTCATAACTCGGTACTCAGTACTCAGTACTCTTGTCCCAGTCTGGACAACTTGTATCATCGCAACCGTGGGGGTGCATAGCACAAACTAACAAATTACCGCCATACACTTGTCCATGATAATTGCTACAACCTATGCAAGCAGAATGATGTTCTGTTGTAGCTTCAACTGAGTAAGGAAACCCCGGATCTATATCTGCTACTACGTCTTCCATTTCCCAGTAAACTTCCAGAAGCGGTTCAGCCAATTCCTGTAAATACTGGTCAATTTCAGCAGCAAGGTTATTGTTGACTTGCTCTGTAATTTCTTCTGTTAGCTCAAAAAAGGCATCAACCATGTCATTCATTCCTAGGAAGAAGCGCTCTACTTCATCAGCCACAGTTTCGATGATATCAATTAAATCTTTCTGCCACGGTTCCATAAACTTAACGCCCTTAATACCTAAAAATAGGGCGCTCCATTCAATTCGGCTTGATGTGCGTCAATTTATATTGACGCACATGAAACCAGCTTTAAGTATCGCGCCATTTCCAACCCACCAACTGTGCTGATGATCAAAGTAAAAAGAAGCTTTTACTGATCATGTTTCAATCTTTCTAGCTGTTTTTGCAGTTCTAGCACTTGATCCCGTAAATGATCAACATTTTCGGTTGCTGGTTCTTTCACAGTTGGTTCTTCATCTACCTCTAAAATTTCGATGCGACGAGGTTCAGAAGAGGCTGTGTTTTCAGGCTGTGTATTGGATGTTTGGGGCTGCTGGGCTTGCTTCATCATATCTTCAACGAAACGACGAGCTTCTTCGGTATTCATTTCGCCCTTAGCCACCATTTCATCAGCCAGTTTTTGGACTTGCGATCGCAGTTCGGCTAATTTCCCCCCCGCTTTCTCGCCGGCGTAAGAAGCCAAGCCAACACCGAGGTAAAAAGCTTTTTGAACAATATCTCCAAAACCAGGCATTGCTGTAGAGCGCTCCTAAAAATGGGGCGACCCGGAGACTACGCCTACCACAAGCATCCCGTATTGCTGCTACCTTCCGGTCCTGACAAGATTTGGGCGTTGAAGTCGCATAGATCCAGGTCTTTTAATATCATAACATCAAAAGTCAGTAATTGTGTGTCATTCCATAACAATTCGCCATTCGTAAAGCTGATAACTGACACAACCGTTCTGTACCAAGGGATCACCAGCAACTATCGCCTGTGCTTCATCCATTGATGCCGCCTCAAACAGCATCATCCCGCCTCCCCGTTGCGCCCAATAGCCTGTTTTAGCTTTGTGTCCTTTGTCTATCAAGTCTTGTACATAAGCTGTGTGGGCGGGTACATATTGATCAAAGGTGGGTTTATCTACTGTACCTGCTTCAATCTTTACAAACCAAGGCATATCAATTTTGGATTTTAGATTGGCAATAACTTATCATAATTCGTTATTTGATTTCTGATTTTCATCTACTTGCATTATCATTATTAATTTTTTACACAGTATAAATCTAGCTACCCAGATTGGTTTTATACTTTTTGATGTCAAAAGCGTCAACTAAGTAAGTTTTTATGTCTTAACCTTTTGGCGGTTAAGAAAACAGAAAAAGCTGTCACTATTTCCAACCTACTCCCAACATAAAAACTAAACAAGCCGCGCTGAATAAAAATATAAATGAGCTTGACTCATAAGACCTACAAGAAGAGAGATTTTTGGGTAAATTTTCTGACTTTCCAAACATCCTCTCCAAGTAAACGCAAACAATCAAAGTTGACAAGGGAGGATTTTAGACATTCATAACTCAACTCAGCAATATTCTCACAATTGTCTTAGAAAAAGGATAGCGTGATGGCCAGCAAATTGATTCTCAATAATAATGAAATTCTCAGAAAAGGCTCGAAAGGACAAAAAGTTCAGCAGTTGCAAAGAATCTTAACAGACCTTAAACTCAATCCCGGTTTAATAGATGGTGATTTTGGTAATAAAACTGTCGCAGCAGTCCAAAAATTTCAACAACAAAAGGGTTTAATAGCAGATGGAATAGTAGGAAAAAAAACTCAGGATGCTTTAAATCAATCTCTTGATAACCTCATCGCAACCCCAAACAAAACCCCAGAACAAGCCCTAGTTCAGGAACAAAGTCTAAATATTGATTTCAAAAGTCTTTATGGTGGTTCATCTGGAAAAGTACCCCTTCCTGGAGTTGCTCTCATTAAAGAATTTGAAGGATTATTTCTAAAAGCTTATCCTGATCCTCTCTCTGGAGGTAAACCAATCACCATTGGTTGGGGAACTACTCGCAAAAAAGATGGTAGCGAATGGAAACTGGGTGAAACAATTACCAAAGCAGAAGCAGAGGAAATTTTAATTTTTCAGTTAGATACAAAGTACCTACCACCCCTATTAAAAATTCCTGTTTGGAACGAATTGAACGTCAATCAACAAGGAGCCTTATTAAGCTTTGGTTATAACTTAGGTGCTAACTTCTATGGTGGTTCCAACTTCCAAAGCATGACTAGAGTCTTGAGAGATAAAAAATGGGATGAAATTGAAGAAACTTTTCTAAAATATAGGAATCCTGGAACTAAAGTAGAAGCAGGTTTAAGACGGAGAAGACAGGCAGAAGCTAAACTCTTTTTAACTCCAGTTAGCTAAATCTTAAATTCCATCCCTATAGAGACGTTCCGCCAGAACGTCTCTACATTAAAAAATCTTAATTAATTACTTGCCATTCGGACGCTGAATAATCGTTTCTACTACTCTACGCTTGGCTTGCGGATCAACACCTACTAAGCGTACATATTCACCGCTATATTCAGCTAAACAAGATTCTAGCATAGAAATAGCATCGGAATGTGCATCAATATTGAAAGAACCACAACTTTGCCAAGAACCTGTGCGAAAACGACGTTCATCAACGTGTTCAATTCCAATTTTGTAACCTTGAGACAAAATTTGTCGAACTTGTTCTTGAGTTTCTAAAGTTAAATGGGTAGATTGATTAACCACAGGTTTAGTAACTGGAATTTCCGCAACAGGTGACGGTGCTTGATAACCTTTCCCTCGATTTAAGCGATTGTATTCATCAACTAAATGAGAAGTTTCCACTCGTTTTTGTTCACCCACCATAAATTTACCAGACTCAATTAAATGAGATAGAGTAAAATCTGGCTTTTTAAATGCTGGAGGTCCCTCTAAACTGTTCACAACTCGTAAAGAGACATTTTCAAAACCCGTTTTATGAATAAATTCGCGGATTTGTTCATCATAAATTCGGGAACGTAAGGCGCTAAAAAAGTCAATAGATTGATGAGGAAAAGTATCAACTAGTTGTTCAATTTCTCTTTGTGAAAGTCCATCAGCAGCAAAGATTCCCCCGACAATTCCCACCTTATCATCGCGGTTAGGTTCCCAGTAAAATTTATCCATTCTCCCATCACGAATTAATGGTGCGTAGAGGGTAGAAAAATCATTGCCGGTGACAATAATCGGAACACGACATAAAGGATTGGAGTCATAACTTCCCGGTAACTGTACATCTGTGGGATTATCAGCAATATTCATCAGTGTGGCATTTACCAACTGGGTATTTACTGTATATTGAGTCCCTTCATCAAAACGTCCCGCACCTGCATCTAAATCATTAATCATCAGTACGCACATTTTTCCCCGTACTTTGATTAATTCCGCTGTTTCCCGATAACGCAACCGAATCAACCGCGCCGGATCTCCAGCATCTGGACTTTCTAATTCTCCCCCAGATATCAAAGTCACCTCGATACCCATTTTTTCAAAGACTAACTCACATTGAAAGGATTTTCCCTCTCCTTTGCGGCCATGAATTCCTAAAATCAGGGGAACTCGAATACCGGGAATGTTTAAAAAGTTTTTGGTAATATGAACTGCAAGTTTATCAAGAAAGCTCGGAGCAATATAATAACTCATAGAATTATCTCCAGTTATGATTTATTGATATCATCATAGTTTTTTTTGGTAACGATAGTCAATTAAATGGTAAATTAAATTTGGCAATCCTTACATTTAATTTTAATTAAAATATGACTATGAATAATTCATCAATTAAAATTACCAAGTTATTAGATACAGATTTAGAAAAACTGAGAAACATTAGCCGAGAAATTTGGTATAGTCACTATTTTTCAATTCTCAGCCATGAACAAATCGAGTATATGCTAACTAAAATGTATGGAACAGGAGTAATTGAAAATGAAATTTATAACCAAGGGATATTTTATGATAAGGTATTGCATAATTTTGAATTAGTTGGTTATTTATCCTATGGTTCAGAAACAATAGATAATGCTAATTATTTAAAATTACATAAATGTTATTTACTACCATCCTTACATGGTTTTGGTTATGGTCAAATCATGTTATCTCATGTATACCAAAAGGCGAAAGAAATGAACTCTAAACAAATTATTCTCAATGTCAATAAAAGGAATCAAAAAGGAATTAAATCTTATTCTCGATTTGGTTTTAGAATTATTGATAGTCAGGTGAAAGATTTTGGCAATGGCTTTGTAATGGATGATTATATCATGGGCTATGATATTTAATTTAATAAAAAATAAACTAATATTTGTTAATAGTTTGGTTGGGTCAACCATTTTATTGATGATTAACTTTCAACCAACTAACAGCAAAATCAACAGCATTTCTAATATTAAATAACTTGGTTTGTGCAGCACCAACTGTGGAAACTTTAACCTGACCAGTTTTTTCAAAAGCTTCACCAATTTTAACAAAGCAGTCAGTGTCAAACTCAATATCTGTATACCATTTCCATACTCGCTTTCCTGCTGCTAAAATTGGCGCACCTTTATTAATTCGCTGTTCTCGACCAACCCGGTATTCAGCTAAATGAAAACTGGTGCAACTATCATACCCAACTCCTAATAACAGCACCCAAGCATTCAAATCGTAGATACGCGCTAATGGTGAATTTTCTCCCAAAGAGTTTTCAAGAGAATGATCTGAAATTATATTTTGAGCATCTTTTCCCCAACCAGCAAAAGAAACATGAGGATGAGAACTCCGCACCACATTTTCCCAAGTTCGGAAGGTTTCTACAATGCGACCCATCTCTCGTGTTGGAGTAACTTTATGATCAAAAGCTGGCATAGTTTCACGAATAATAGACCACCATTCTTTAGGGACGGCTGGATTTTCCCACATAGCAGGGTCAGACAAATCACCAGAATGGGTAGGCATTACTAAATTTCCGTCTGGTGCAATCACATCCATTAGTGCTTGAACTACGGTAACAGAACCACCACAAACCCAACCCAATGAACTTAGAGAAGAGTGAACTATCACGGAGATACCTGAAGTTAGACCTGCGTTCAATAAGTCTGTAGCTAAACTCTGACGAGTATGAGGTGATAAGGTACGGAGAATTACTTTTGATTCACTCATTATTTACCACAAACGCTGTATCGGATAAGTATCAAAAATTGTATCAGCACTTATTATAGGTATATTTTCCACCATAGCTTGTGCAATCAACATTCTGTCAAAAGGATCATGATGATGTAAAAGTACTTGGGTAACAACCGTAATATGATTTATTTTTATATCTAACACCATGAAATCATTGATGATGCTTGATCAAGAGTAATGTGCTGCATAATTACTGCCCTTAGCTTTATTTGTACTACTCAACAATTCTATCAAAAACTAAAAAAACCTCCGCGTACCTCCGCGCTAACCTCCGTGTTCCTCTGCGTTAAAAAAAAGAGAGATAGAAAACTCTACCTCTCCAAATAATAAATTATTCAAACCAAATCAGAACTTAATATCTGCTGGGTTTGTGAACAATGAAGCTAAGAACTTGGCACTGCTTAACGTTATCAAAACCTACAACACGGATGTAGCAGTTGCCATATTGAGAACGGCAACCTTGAACTTCGCTTAATACTTCTTGAGTAGATTTAGCGCCGAACAAAGGCAACTTCCACATTGTCCAGTAAAGTTCTGTAGGTTCAGAAGTTTCGTTGAATTCAATTGCGGGAATGTAGCCTTGGTTCAAAATGTACTGAACTTGCTTGGCAATTTGCGCGTCAGACAGAGGGGGAAGATAAGAAAGGGTTTCGTAACGACGCTCTTTTGGTAAAGTTTGCATAGCTTTTGATAAGTGGGGGAGATTTTTTATTACTTGGTTGACTGACTAATTAGATAAATTATCTAAATTAGGAATGGCTACGTCACGCAGGCTATCAGATATTGTCTGTCTTTGGTGTTTCCGGGCTGGGATTTGATAAATTTAGTTGCGTGATGCGTTCGAGATGCTGGCGACGCTGTTCCATATTGGCTTGCTGAATGCCAGTTCGCACCATTTCTGGTAAGAACTCTGTCACTTCCGCCGCTATGTGTTCCCTGACAGTCATAATCCGCAAAGCTAAATCTGACTTTTCCCGAAACAGTTCCTCAATAAATGCTTCTCCATCTTGGATTTTCCCAGCAGAAAAGTTTTGCAACCAATGTGCTAAAGGAGGATTTGTTTCGCCTAGCTGTGCCAATACAGTCCTTAGCGCCTGATAAGTCAGGTAGCTTTGGAGAGTTTTGGCTGTGTCTTTCGCAATTTGCTTTAGATTCATGCTTGACCCCAGCCCAATAGATTTTAGATTTTAGATTTTGGATTTTTGATGAATCCCAAATCCAAAATCCCAAATCCTAAATCATCAGACGGTATCCATTGCTTCAAACTCGAACTTAATTTCTTTCCACAGTTCGCAAGCAACAGCCAATTCAGGAGACCACTTAGCAGCTTCGCGGATGATATCGTTACCTTCACGAGCCAAGTTACGGCCTTCGTTACGAGCTTGAACAACTGCTTCTAAAGCTACGCGGTTAGCGGTAGCACCAGGAGCGTTACCCCAGGGGTGTCCCAAGGTACCACCACCGAATTGTAGTACTGAGTCATCACCAAAGATTTCTACCAAGGCGGGCATATGCCATACGTGGATACCACCGGAAGCAACTGCCATTACACCAGGTAGAGAAGCCCAGTCTTGGGTAAAGTAGATACCGCGAGACTTGTCTTGCTCAACATAGTTTTCACGCAATAGGTCAACGAAGCCCATTGTGATTCCACGTTCGCCTTCCAACTTACCAACAACTGTACCGGTGTGGATGTGATCACCACCAGACAAGCGGAGAGCTTTAGCCAATACGCGGAAGTGGATACCGTGGTTCTTTTGACGGTCGATTACGGCGTGCATAGCACGGTGAATGTGCAACAGAATACCGTTGTCACGGCACCAACGAGCCAATGTGGTGTTCGCGGTGAAACCTGCGGTCAGGTAGTCATGCATGATGATGGGCATTTTGAGTTCTTTAGCGTACTCAGCCCGCTTTAGCATTTCTTCACAGGTAGGAGCGGTGACGTTCAGGTAGTGACCTTTGATTTCGCCGGTTTCTGCTTGTGCTTTGTTGATTGCTTCAGCTACGAACAAAAAGCGATCGCGCCATCTTTGGAATGGTGCAGAGTTGATGTTTTCGTCGTCTTTGGTGAAGTCCAAACCACCGCGCAAACACTCGTATACAGCGCGTCCGTAGTTCTTAGCAGAAAGACCTAATTTGGGCTTAATTGTACAACCCAACAGAGGACGACCGTATTTGTTCAACTTGTCGCGTTCAACTTGAATACCGTGTGGTGGTCCTTGGAAAGTCTTGATGTAAGCTACAGGGAAACGAATGTCTTCCAAACGTAGCGCCCGCAGAGCTTTGAAACCAAATACGTTACCGACAATAGAGGTTAATACGTTGGTGATAGAACCTTCTTCAAACAGATCCAGAGGATAAGCAACGTAACAGATGTACTGGTTGTCTTCACCGGGAACTGGTTCGATATCGTAACAACGACCTTTGTAGCGATCTAGGTCGGTCAACAAGTCTGTCCAAACTGTTGTCCAAGTACCAGTGGAAGACTCAGCAGCTACAGCCGCACCAGCTTCTTCTGGAGGAACTCCGGGTTGGGGGGTCATCCGGAATGCTGCTAGTAAATCTGTATCTTTAGGAGTGTAATCAGGTGTGTAATAAGTTAGTCTGTAATCTTTAACCCCAGCTTGATACCCAGACTTTGCCTGAGTTTTCGTTTGAGCGTAAGACATATTTTCCTTCCAACAAGTCTCTCTTTTTACTATCAAATCACGTTATGTGCAACTTCTTATCACCCCTTTTATTTCTGCCTTTCTCATAGCTGATATAAGAAAAACTTATATTTTAGGGTTGGACTTGGCTTAAGGTAGCGTTGTTGGTGCTGCAAAATTTAGGTAGCGGTGGCAGTTTACCGTACCCATCTTCTTCCTATCCAGGACGCACTATTGAGCGCTGTTTTTTCCCTTGTTCCTCAACCAAAAAGTATTTTTATCTCTTCTGCTTACCCTACTAAACCTGCTTAATCTCAAAGAAACTCCGGCGCTTTTTGGGCATTTTTTGGAATTTAACCCTTGAAAATCAGTAAATCGTGGGATTTAAGCGTTTTAGCTTATTTTCCCTGTTTTTTTCTCCTGATACCTTGCCCATATTGGGAAAATAGATATAGAGGAAACTTCACTAACTGAGCTTTAGTCAAAGGGTGAGCAAAGGATAAAAATTTGCACACCACGAAATTTGTAACTTGTCTCACAATATATCAAGAATTTAATAAGTTATTCTTTGAAAGTTTTTAACTTATATATTTAAATTTGTTATTACATAAAGTATTAAACATTTTGTTAAGACTACTTTACAAGTGGTGATTACTAGTTGTATGTAGCACCAAAGGGCAGTAACGGCAAAGGTAAAGATTTATTAGATACTTTCTCTAAAGGAAATACAACCGTGATGTTATTTCACAGACGTACTCGTTTATCGATGATTTCTATCCTGTTCGGGTTGATAGCCATACCAAGCATGGGAATTACCGCAACAGCGCAAAACAACACTGATCTTAATCCCGACAATTCCTCCACTACTTACTCAGTTTCTGCACCCCCAAAGCGAATAGATCCCTTACCCAATGAGCGGGAAGTGCTAGAACGGGAAGTAGAAACTGATTATCGTGTTAGTAACTTACTAGGAGATTTTGCTGGTAATCTTTGGGTAGGTTCTTGGCGGGGTTTATCGCGTATTGACCCGAATACGGGCAATATTATTGCTCGCATCAGTTTACCAAATGTTGCTATTGGTTCTTTAGCTCAAGATAAAGTCGGTCGTTTGTGGGTGGGAAATTATGAGGGTTTGACACGAGTTGATCCGCGCACTAATGAAATTACAGCCCAGAATTTATTACTACCTTCCAAACGAGTGTTATCACTCTTAATTGATAAACGGGGTTATTTGTGGACGGGAACTGATAGTGGTTTAGTTCTAATTAGTCCTGACCAAGGTTTGGTGATGACAACAGTTAAAAATTTACCTGGTGTTAGCGCCAATGCTATGACTCTAGATGCTGAGGGTCAACTTTGGGTTGGGACTTTGGATGGATTAGTGCGGGTAAATACTGCCAGTGGTTTGATTATGAAGCGAATCGGCAGTTTACCAGGATCAACTGTGCAAACTTTAGCTATCAGTCCTGAAGGGTTAATCTGGGCGGGAATGCCGAATAATTTGTTAGTAATTAACCCTAAAAATGGGATTGTGCTGAGGTCTGTAACTCCTTTGCGGGGAAGAAATGTGACTTCAATTCGCTTTGCTCAAGATGGTAGCGTGTGGGTTGGGACTACCAATGGGTTGTTAAGATTAAATCCAAATACAGGAGCTTTGTTAGATCGAGTTGCTGGACTTCCTTCTAGTCGGGTGCTGACCCTTGCACCTGATATGGGCAATAAATTGTGGGTGGGAACCAGCGAGGGACTGGCTTGGTTAATGCCTACAATGGATCAGGCTCGACCTCATTTCGGTTTTGGTCGGTCTGTGAAGTAGGGATTTGGGACTGGGGACTGGGGACTGGGGACTGGGAAGAGGTGATAGATAATTCTCTCTCCTGACTCCTGAGTCCTGAACCGATAGCGCAGCGTGGCGTAAGCCATAGGTCTGCGAAGCGTCTCCTGACTCCTCATCCAAAATCTAAAATCTAAAATTTAAAATTATTTATGGCAGTTACTACCCAGCAATTAATTCAATGGAAACAGCAGGGACGTTCGATTGTCGCGTTGACTGCCTGGGATTATGCGATCGCTCAACTCCTCGACGCAACTGGTGTAGACTTAATCCTCGTAGGTGATTCTTTGGCAGTTGTGCTTGGTTATGAAACTACTCTGCCAGTTACTTTAGAAGAAATGATTCACCATGCTAAAGCTGTCCGTCGTGGTGTGAAAAATGCTTTAGTCGTTGTGGATTTGCCATTTTTGACCTATCAGGAAAGTATTCAACAAGCAATGCAATCAGCCGGACGGGTGCTAAAAGAAACTGGAGCGCAGGCTGTAAAATTAGAAGGTGGTTATCCCGCAATGGTCGAGACTATCGAGCGGTTGGTACAAGCTGGTATTCCCGTGATGGGTCATGTAGGTTTGACACCCCAATCAATACATCAACTCGGTTTGCGACAACAAGGAAAAATCCCGGAAGCAGGGGAGAGAATTTTAAATCAAGCGATCGCTCTCGAACAAGCTGGTGTATTTTCAATAGTATTAGAACATATCCCCGCCCATCTAGCATTACAAATCACTCAAAAACTCCGTATTCCCACTATTGGCATTGGTGCAGGTTCAGATTGTGATGGTCAAGTTTTGGTGACTGCTGATATTTTAGGACTTTCAGAAAAGCAGCCACCATTTGCCAAAGTTTATACAAATCTACGAGAAACAATTACCAAAGCTGTCCAGAACTATTCGGTGGAAGTGCGCGATCGGCAATTTCCATAATAAGGAGGCAGGAGGCAGGAGGCAGGGGGTAGCTCACAAGGGTAGGTATTTTACATTGTCGTGAGGGCTAGACTTGGTGGACAAGGAAGGACAGTGGACAAGGGAGGAAAACCGTACAAAATCATATTCTCTTGGTAACAAGAACAGTCCGTCAAAAGACCATTGTGCGTATAAAATCTTCCTTGTCTACCTTCCCTCCTTGTCTTCCAAGTCCTGCCTTCACAGATAATATTAAAAACCTACCCTTGTGAGGTCTTCCCCTCTCCCCATCTCCGTGTCTCCCCATCTCCGTGTCCCCACGTCACCTTAAACCTTCTGGATCTATTCCTAACTCACGCAATTTATCCTCCAGCTTGATGACGTGGTTTTGTACTTCGTGAATCTGTTCTTGGGGTGTCAGATAACGTCTTCCTGCTTCGTCATACCAATACAACCATTCCCTAGTTATCCCGCCATAATTGCCTCGTTCGCAACCAATTCCTAAGCCGATTTCTGGTAGCCAAACAGGACTGCTTTCCTGTAATTCATACCTACCATTGACCAACTTATGCACTTCCAACCTGCGTTGGCGACGACGACGGGAAGAATAAATCACATAGTACAGCACTCCTAAAGCGGCATATTCATCCAATTTAATGCTATATTCCTTACGGTAATTTGGGGAAACTACTTCTAGCACTAAAATGGGTACAACGTTTTCATCCCACAACACATAACTAGGGCGCAGTTCCTCATCGTAACAGCGTTCTACCCCCAAACTAAGAAACCCATCTGGTACAATCGGCAGTTCATCTGGGTGATAATAAATACCCATATTCACTCCGAAAAACCAGTCCATGCGTTCTGCCCAAAGTGTCAGCAGTATGGCTTTTAGCAATCCTGGAATTAATTCTTGTAGTTCGTTATCCACAGGTGTTTCATCAGAGTCGGGTAATTCTTCAGCAGAGGGTAAGTACCTTGGTAGGTTGAAATTTAACATAACTACTTTCCCCAACACTCACAACAATTATAGAATTGTATGTCTGTTTAAGCGATACTTAAAACCAACCAAAACAATATTGACAGTCCGCTGCTGACTCGATAAAAGCTCTGATACTATCAAGATGAGATCTGATTGAAGAAGAGACAGGGGGATTCCGGGTGGGGGACTCAGACCCTTGCAAGCTACCCGTTTCCTTGTAAGAGCATTTTTTCGATAAAAGCTAATTTGATCTAGACACGCATAATTTTTTGCAGAATTGTCACAGATAAAGACTAAACTTAAAAGTCTTGTGCAGCTAAACCTGTAAATTTAAATGAAGTAATCATGTCCAAGGTTCTTGTCTCCGATCCTATTGACCAGGCTGGTATTGACATTCTTTCCCAAGTTGCTACGGTTGATGTCAAGACAGGTCTTAAACCAGCAGAATTGATAGAAATTATTGGTGAGTATGACGCGCTGATGATCCGTTCTGGAACCCGCGTCACTCAAGAAATTATTGAAGCTGGCACACAATTAAAAATTATTGGCCGTGCTGGTGTGGGTGTAGATAATGTCGATGTTCCTGCTGCTACCCGCAAAGGTATTGTAGTTGTTAACTCTCCTGAAGGAAATACCATTGCTGCTGCTGAACACGCCCTGGCGATGATGTTATCTTTATCCCGTCATATTCCAGATGCAAATGCTTCAGTCAAACGCGGTGAGTGGGATCGTAAAACTTTTGTAGGTGCAGAAGTATACAAAAAAACTCTCGGCGTTGTCGGCTTAGGTAAAATTGGCTCTCATGTTGCGTCTGTAGCTAGAGCTATGGGAATGAAACTGTTAGCTTATGATCCCTTTATTTCTACAGAACGGGCTGAACAACTGGGCTGTCAGTTGGTGGATTTAGATTTGCTGTTTCAGCAAGCGGACTATATCACACTACACATCCCCAAAACCCCAGAAACTACCCATTTAATCAACGCTGCAACTTTGGCGAAGATGAAACCGACTGCGAGAATTATCAACTGCGCTCGTGGTGGCATCATTGATGAAGCAGCTTTGGCAGCAGCAATTAAAGAAGGTAAAATTGGTGGTGCAGCTTTAGATGTGTTCGAGTCCGAACCTCTAGGGGAATCAGAATTGCGATCGCTCGGAAAAGACCTGATCCTCACTCCCCACTTAGGCGCATCCACCAGCGAAGCCCAAGTAAACGTAGCCATAGACGTAGCTGAACAAATTCGGGATGTGCTTCTAGGACTACCAGCCCGTTCGGCAGTCAACATTCCCGGACTCAGCCCCGATATTCTAGAAGAACTCAAGCCCTATATGCAGTTGGCTGAAACCTTGGGTAACTTGGTAGGACAACTAGCCGGTGGACGGGTGGAAACACTTAATGTTACCTTGCAAGGAGAACTGGCAACAAATAAGAGTCAGCCTTTGGTGGTAGCAGCCCTAAAAGGACTACTTTATCAAGCCCTACGGGAACGGGTAAACTATGTCAATGCCAGCATAGAAGCCAAAGAACGTGGCATTCGAGTCATTGAAACCCGTGATGCCTCGGTGCGAGACTATGCTGGCTCGCTACATCTGGAAGCTACAGGGACTTTAGGTACTCATTCAGTCACTGGTGCTTTGTTAGGTGATAAAGAAATCCACCTGACTGACGTTGACGGTTTCCCCATTAACGTCCCACCTACTAAATATATGCTGTTTACCCTACACCGCGATATGCCAGGAATTATCGGGAAACTCGGTTCCCTGCTTGGCAGCTTTAATGTCAATATTGCCAGTATGCAGGTAGGGCGAAAAATTGTCCGTGGTGATGCTGTAATGGCTTTGAGTATTGATGATCCCTTACCCGATGGTATTTTGGATGAAATTACGAAAGTACCTGGGATTCGAGATGCGTATACAGTAACTTTATAAGTGCTGAGTGCTGAGTAACGAGTGCTGAGTGAAGACAAAAGTTAAGAGCAAGAGTATCAGTACTTAACTGAATCACTCTTAACTCATAACTCATAATTCATCACTCTCTCAAACTCACAACTCAGCACTGGCTAAACGCCTCGCTCCCGCTAACAGGACTCAGCACTAAAATATGGCAAACACCTGGTGGGAATTAAAAATTTTATGTGATCCAGACCTAGAAGATTCTATCTTTTGGCGACTGGAAATTTTTGGTTGTCGTGGTACAGCCAGTGAAAGCAAAGGCAATTCCTCACTAGTCAAGGCTTATTTGCCACACTTTCAAGCACAGCTACTGGATTTGTCGGCACTGTCACTATGGTTGCGCCAAGATGCTTTATGCATAGGATTAGCATCTCCGCTGCTGCACTGGAATTTGATTGATGAGGAAGATTGGGCTAGTAGCTGGAAACAATATTGGCAACCGCAGGAAATCGGCGATCGCTTCCTGATTAACCCCGCATGGCTACCACTACCTGAATCATTAGAACGGTTGGTAATTCGTCTTGACCCAGGTGTGGCATTTGGTACAGGAAATCATGCCACAACCCAGTTATGTTTAGAATCTCTAGAAATGCGTCTTAGTGAAGTTCCTGAAGCTTTTCTTGCTAAGGTTGACCAAAAAGAACCCCTAATAATTGCGGATATTGGTTGTGGTTCCGGTATTCTTTCTATTGGTGCAGTACTACTGGGAGTAGAAAAAGCTTATGCAGTCGATAATGATCCTTTAGCAGTACAATCAACCTTGAGCAATCGCGCCCTCAATGATATTCATCCAGAATCCTTGATCCCAGCCCTGGGGAGTGTAGACATTTTGACAAAACTGATTAGTCAACCAGTCGATGGTATTGTCTGCAATATTTTAGCTGATGTGATTATTGAGTTACTTCCCGAAATGAAAGCTATCACTAAAGCCACTACTTGGGGTATTTTCAGTGGGATTTTACTAGAGCAATCTAAAGCCGTCGCCGATGCCCTAGAGCAAAATGGCTGGGTTGTTGCTACTCTGTGGAAAAGAAAAGAGTGGTGTTGCTTGAATGCAAGACGTTCATGAACCAGTTATCAGTCAACAGTAAACATACTGCCAACTGATAACTGAATATTTGTTAAATCAAGGATTGAAGATGTTGGACTAACTGTGGTGCTTGCATTACACCTTCAATCCTATCCACTGGCTGACCTTTCTTAAAAAGTACCAGAGTTGGTAAGGCTAATATATTATATTGACTTGCCAATTCTGTATACTTTTCAGTGTCAATCTTAATAATCCGTAAACGGTCTTTTAGTTGAGCATTGACTTGTTCTAATATTGGTGCCATTAGTTTACAGGGGCCACACCAGTCAGCATAAAAATCAACCAAGACAGGTACATCAGAACCAGATAGCATTTCTTCAAAGCTGTTAAATTGCTTTTTAGTTGTCATGACACGCGCCAATTTTTAATTGTTTGTTTTAATGGTAATTCTTACAATATGGAATCGGTGTAATTTAATGGTTTTTTAGGAAAATTGTTAATTTAGGCAATATTCGCTAATTTACCCCAGATTATATTAAATAACCCAAAACTTAATTAAAACTACAAATGAATCACCGCGTCACTGCGTCTGTCCATTTGTATCAACCTTAAAGTAAAACGGTATCAGATGTTCCCCAAATCACCATAAGATAATTAGCGCGGTATTTGAAAGATTGAGGAACATTGAATGACTCTATTAAAAGATCAAGTTGCAATTGTTACCGGAGCATCAAGAGGAATTGGTAGAGCGATCGCTTTACAACTAGCATCCGAAAATGCAAAAGTCGTTGTCAACTATGCCAATTCTAGCGCCGCTGCTGAAAGCCTAGTAGCAGAAATTACAGCAGCCGGAGGAGAAGCCATTGCCCTACAAGCTGATGTTTCTCAAGCAGAACAAGTAGAGACACTAGTGAACACAACTATAAATAAGTTTAACCGAGTAGATATCCTGGTCAATAATGCAGGCATTACCCGCGATACACTACTCTTGCGGATGAAACTAGAAGATTGGCAATCTGTAATTGACCTTAATCTTACAGGTGTTTTCTTATGTACTAAAGCCATCAGTAAAATCATGCTCAAGCAACGTTCAGGCAGAATTATCAACATTGCCTCCGTTGCCGGACAAATGGGGAACCCTGGACAAGCCAACTACAGCGCTGCCAAAGCAGGTGTGATTGGCTTTACCAAAACTGTTGCTAAAGAACTAGCTTCCCGTGGAATCACAGTCAACGCAGTTGCCCCTGGGTTCATCACCACCGACATGACCAGCGATATTAAAGCCGAAGGCATCTTGCAATACATTCCTCTAGGGCGTTTTGGTCAACCAGAAGAAATTGCTGGTATGGTGAGGTTCCTAGCAGCCGATCCGGCAGCAGCCTACATCACTGGACAAGTCTTTAATGTTGATGGCGGCATGGTGATGGCATAATACTGTTTCACTTTAAAGTTCATACAAATGGGGGGACGCGAGGACGCAGGGACGCGGAGAAGGGGGGACACGGGGACGCAGGGTCGAGGAGAAGGAGAGATTCATTTGTATTTGTAGCTTTAATTAAGTGAATTGATATTAATCGGCTTTCATATTTTCGCTTTTAGAAAGAGAATGAAAGCCGTTTTTTTGTGATCAGGTAAAAGGGCTAATTTAGTTTTTATTAATTATTTATTATTTAGTTAATGTGATTTTTGAATAAAATTAGGACTTACGCAAGATGTGACTGAAAACTTATTCCTGTGTAGCGCTAATTCATGGATTACCGCTACGTTGCTTCTGTTTTGCGTAAGTCCTAAAAATGTCAAATATCATTTTTACAGGTTGCTGTCAAATTATTTTGCTCAAATTGATAAATCATGTAAAATCAAAATTATAAGAACAAAAATCGTAAATTTATGTCAGATTTAAGAGCAGAATTACAAAAAAACCTTGATGAAGCAGAATGGGATTGGCTAATTCCCCATGTGCAGAGGGATGCGGTGATTGTGGTGACAGATGGATTAGACTTATTAGATGTGGGCATTGCGATCGCAGGTGATGATATTCCTTCTGTGCAACAATGGATAAGTGAGCAATTGATTGCCAAACCTTCAGTAGATCAAGTGGGAGAGTGGAATCTTAACCGCACTAAACGATTTAATGCTCTCATCATCGAACCTTATGTTTTGGTGCAAGAAATAGCAGCTTTATGACACGACAACCTCACGATCAACTGGCTAAAGAATACCTAGAGGAATTATTAGCACCTCTAGGAGAAGTCAAAACCAGCAAAGATGTCAAAAGCGAAGTTCAGGAAATAGATGTTTGGTTTGTGCCGACAACATCATCTGCAAATTCGGAATTAGGATTATTAGGAAAAATGGCGGTTAAAAGCTGTCTATTTGAACCCTACCGTAATGCTCCCAATGAAGTAGAAATTAGGAGTTGTTTGTTAAAATTGTATAGTGTGCAGGGTGAATTATTACGACAAGCGAAAAGAGAAAAACGTTCTATTTCTGAAGAAGAATTACCTTGTTTATGGATTTTAACACCAACTTGTTCTGAAAAAATCCTCGACGGCTTTGGTGCGAAACCAAAACAGGACTGGGAAAAAGGAGTTTATTTTCTGTCAGGATTATTGAAAGCGGCCATTGTTGCTATCAATCAGTTACCGATTGCAGAGGATACACTATGGTTAAGGGTACTAGGAAAAGGCAAAACCCAAACCCAAGCGATAAACGAAGTAGTTCAACTCTCAGAAGAGGATAACAAATGGAAGTATCTACTGGAAATTTTCGCATCTTGGCGTAAAAATTTAGAATTGAATAGTAATGTCAGTGATGAAGAAAAGGAGTTAATCATGAGTTTATCACCAGCATATCTGAAACAACGGGAAGAATGGAAACAAGAAGGTAAAGAAGAAGGAAGACAAGAAGGAAGACAGGAAGGAAGACAAGAAGGACAAAAAGACGGACAGCGTTTGATGATAGAGAGTTTACTGACAGTGCGTTTTGGTAATTTAGATGAGGAGTTATCTGCTATTGTCAGTCGGTTGATGGAACTTTCTTTGATAGAAAGAACGCAGTTATTACTTCATCTTTCCCGTGAGGAATTATTAGCTAGATTTAAAGTTGATTAGATATCTCGGAAAAAATTTTAGAGACGTTTCATGAAACGTCTCTACATTGCGTTTAAATCAAATTTTTCATCCTGGGATTATTCAAAAACTCCTGGCTATCTTTTATCAACTTTTCACCCCAACCATTTTCTTTAAAAAACTCAATCTTCCCATAACGTTTATCTAATTTTAAAGCCGTTTCTCCCGATTTCAAACCTGCTTCTTTATCGCCTTTAGCATACAAAGCTACACCTAAAGCTAAATGTGCTTCTGCAAAATTGCTATTTATTTTTACCGCATTTCGCCAATGATTAATTGCTGTTTCTGCTTCTCCCATTTCATAGCGAACTATTCCTAAATTGGTGTATGCTTCAGGATATTCAGGTTTGAATTCTGATTGCAAATTTTAATTGCTGCTAAATCTAGACTATTTTTAGCAAAGCCAATGATATCAGCTGGCAACCTTCTCCCATCAGCTAGAACTACAGTAACGGTGCTAGAAGCATCTTCTAAAACGTGAGCATTGGTAAGAATTAACCCATCTCGACTAACAATAAAACCACTGCCGCTTGATTTGCCTGTGTTGATATATACAACACTGGGACTTGCTGCCTGATTCACCCGAATTCGCGTTTGTTCCTCTGAATTTTGAGCTATGACAAGGTTTGAATCCTGATTTTGTTGGGGGAGTGTGAAGCCAATTGGTGATGCTAGAGCCTGGATGGATAAGACAGCAAGCCCTGTGACAGTTGCTGTCAAATATGTTTTTGTGTTCATTTGCGAACTTGGGGTGGAATAAGGTAGCTATTGGCACTTTATTCACAAGATTATGCACTATAAATAAAAATACCCAGCCATTGTTACCGTTTTTGTAACAGCCGCACCCAACAAAGCTCTGCGTAGCGTCCAATAAAAATTAATGATCCTCCCTTACCAAATAAGATATTAGGACTTACGCACTGTACAAATCAATCATGATATGCGTTTACCAAAATACTTTATTTCAGGCTGAAACTAATTCTATTTTTACCGATAAATTAACCGTGGGGTAGGGGTTTAGCAGTGCTAAACTCCTACGATCAATGTGGTTTTCACGGACACACATATTTGATATTTTTTGTCAATGCGTAACTCCTATATATTTATCTTCCTTCGCTTCCTTTGCGGTTCATTTAATCTGTTTTGTAAATATTGAGTTGAGTGCGTGAGTACTATTTGCTTCACTGAACATCAGAAAAATTTCTTTCTTGAAGATTTCGCTTTCTGGGGGCTAGAATTGTTACCATAATTTCAGATTAGACGTTGAAACCTTGATTCAATCTGAAACCCTAGAACTATTAGAATGGCAACGCCTCTGCCAGCACCTTTCCACTTTTGCCGCTACCAAGTTAGGGGCAATAGTTGCGCGTAACTTGCCAATTCCGGAAACCCAGACAGAAAGCCAACAGTTGTTAGCTCAAACTAAAGAAGTCTATCAACTGGAAAGTCATCTTTCCCCTGGTTTGTCTTTTGAGGGTATTCAAGATATTGGTGATTCTTTAGAACGAGCCGAACTGCAAGGAATTTTATCAGGCGAGGAACTGTTAGCGATCGCAACCACTCTCTCTGGTACAAGAAATTTACGGCGTGTAATTGATAACCAAGAAAATTTACCCATCCTGACTGAGTTAGTTTCCGAATTACGGACTTACCCAGAATTAGAGCAGGAAATTCACCGCTGTATTGATGAACGCGCTCAAGTTACTGATCGCGCTAGTCAGAAAATGGGGGAAATCCGCATTGATTTACGGCGGATACGCAGTCAAATTACCCAAAAACTGCAAAACATCATTCAAGCTAAATCGGGGGCAGTTCAAGAACAACTGATTACTCAAAGAGGCGATCGCTTTGTAATCCCCGTTAAAGCACCGCAAAAAGACGCAATTCCCGGTATTGTTCACGACACCTCAACCAGTGGTGCGACTTTATATATCGAACCTCATAGCGTCGTTCCAATGGGCAACCAACTCCGGCAAACTCTCAAAAAAGAACAAACAGAAGCAGAATCAATTCGCCGCACTTTAACCGAACAAGTAGCCGCAGTCAAGCCCGATTTAGAAAGGTTATTAGCCATTGTCACAACCTTAGATTTGGCAACAGCTAAATCTCGTTATAGCTTCTGGATAGGTGCTAATCCTCCCCGCTTCATTAATCGGGAAGAACAGGAAATTATCACCTTGCGGCAACTGCGTCACCCGTTGTTAGTTTGGCAACAGCAACACGAACAAGGAAAACCAGTGGTTCCCGTCGATTTGCTCATCAGTCCCAACATTCGGGTAGTGACAATTACTGGTCCGAATACTGGCGGAAAAACAGTAACTTTAAAAACCTTGGGATTAGCTGCATTAATGGCTAAAGTGGGTTTATTTGTCCCCGCCCGCGAACCAGTGGAAATGCCTTGGTTTGACAAGGTTTTAGCTGATATTGGTGATGAACAATCTTTACAACAAAGTTTATCCACATTCTCAGGGCATATTCGCCGCATTAGTCGAATTTTAAATGCTTTGGGGAGTCAGGAGTCAGGAGTCAGGAGTCAGGAGTCAGGAATCAGGAATCAGGAGTCAGGAGTCAGGAGTCAGGAGGAAGAGGAAGGAATAAAACTACCAATCACCAATCACCATATGCCTAACGGCAGGCTACCGCCAACACCAATCACCAATCACCAATCCCTTGTCTTACTCGATGAAGTTGGTGCGGGTACAGATCCGGCTGAAGGTAGTGCATTAGCGATCGCTCTTTTGCAATATCTCGCTAATCATGCCCAACTCACAATTGCCACCACCCACTTTGGTGAACTCAAAGCCCTGAAATATGAAGATGAGCGATTTGAGAACGCCTCGGTAGAATTTGACGAAAGTACTCTCTCGCCAACTTATCGCCTGTTGTGGGGCATTCCAGGACGCTCTAACGCTTTAACTATTGCCCTACGCTTAGGGCTAAAACCGGAAGTAGTCGCAGAAGCTAAAACCCAAGTGGGAGAAGCCAGCGATGAAGTGAATCAGGTGATTGCTGGTTTAGAAGCCCAACGCCGTCGTCAAGAAACCAAAGCCGCTGAAGCCCAAGAATTATTACGTCAAGCGGAACGTTTATATAAAGAAGTTTCTCAAAAAGCCACCGCTTTAGAAGAGAGAGAAAAAGAATTACGCGCTTCTCAGGAAGTAGCAGTACAACAAGCAATTAGCCAAGCTAAAGGGGAAATTGCCCAAGTCATTCGCCGTTTGCAAAAAGGCACACCCACAGCCCAAGATGCCCAGCAAGCAACCAATGCGTTAAATCAAATTACCGAAAAATATCAACCGGCACCACCACCCAAACCGAAACCGGGGTTTATGCCCAAAGTAGGGGACAAGGTGCGAATACCTAAATTAGGGCAAACAGCAGAAGTAATCACCGCCCCTAATCCAGATGGCGAGTTAACTGTCCGTTTTGGCATCATGAAAATGACGGTGCAATTACCAGACGTAGAATCTTTAGATGGGCAAAAACCAGAACCTATTGTCAAAGCCAAATCAGCCCCCGCAGTAGTCACTCCCCCACCAGCCCCAGTCCCAGCTATTCGCACCTCAAAAAATACCGTAGATTTGCGCGGAAAACGGGTAGCTGATAGCGAATATATTTTAGACAAAGCCATTTCTGAAGCTGATGGACCTCTCTGGATTATTCACGGACACGGTACTGGTAAGCTCAAGCAAGGAGTTCACGCTTTTCTACAACAGCACCCCAGAGTTAGCCACTATGAACCAGCAGAACAAGCCGATGGTGGCAGTGGTGTCACTATTGCTCATGTTAAATAAGGGAATAGGCAGGGAGACGCGGGGATGGGGAGATGGGGTGATGGGGTGATGGGGTGACGCGGTGACGCGGGGAGATGGGGAAATGGGGTGACGCAGTGACGCGGGGAAAAAGAAGAATTATGTATTCCCTGACTAATGACCAATGACCAATGACCAATGACCAATGACCAATGACCAATGACCAATCACCAATCACCAATCACCAATCACCAATGACCAATCCTCATTAACTTCTCATATTGAGAAAAGAAATTTTCATTTAGAGTAAAACAAAGAAAACTGCTGTTTACCAAACTGATTCAAAGCTAACTATGGGAAACCAACTTTTATGCTGAAGGGTCTGTTTCCAAAAGGGTAACAGCAACAGCCTCTATTCGCCTGATCACCTATGCTAAAAGTTATGCACTTGGCCGCTAAATCAGCCACACCAAACTCCCAATGGGAGGATTTAAACCACTTTCCAGCCGCCAATTTAGTTCAATGGGACAATATCAAAACCCAGTTAGACTTGGTGCTGTTATCTCTAGAAACTTTAACTGGCATTGGTTCTGAGGCTATGCTTTCGGCGGCAATTAATCTAAATTTAGAGTCAAAAGTTCCAGATCGTGTAGCTTTATGGCGATTGCGTCAGTCGAATCCCTTACGCAAAGGTCAAGGAGGTCGAAAAAATCTGGATGTAGAAGAAGCGCGATCGCTAGTTTTAATTAGCTGCTACCTCGCCAAACAGCACCAAGAATTAATTCGCCGTGCTGTTGGTCTATTAGAACAAATAGCCGCAAAAAACCAGAAACCTCATCAGATTGCCTTACTGGGAGATTATATCGATACTTTCTGCAACACCTATCAAGAACGCATGGAAGAAGATGAAAAAATCTCTACCGATTCGCTGACTCACTTAGCATTAAAACTGCTCGTAGATTTACTTTTTTATAGCGCTCCTAGTGGACACCGCCGCCTGTGGCTATCACTTATAGACCGTTCCACAAAACAATTTTAGATTTTAGATTTTAGATTTCAAAATACTAATCCAAAATCCAAAATTCCCCTTTGTCCCTATTGCAATTTTTGCTATGTCCCGCTTAAATTCTGTTATTCGTCGCTACACGCCCCCTACTTGCACACTAGAAATTTGGGCGCAACGCTCACCTTTATCTCGTTGGATGGGTCAAACTGTTCTCAAACAAATACGTTTTGAACTCCACTTTGATGATCCAGGACTACCAGACGACCGCAAAGTGCCAATTCAGGGCGATCGCGATCAACTAGAAGTTTTGTGTAATGTAGTCACCACTTACGTTCAACAACTCCTGCAAAAATCAGCAGATAGTTTTTGTCTGAGTTTCTTAGAACCGCAACACTCTAATACCACATCTGACCAGCCACAATTAAACGATGTTTCTCCCACTCCATCGTCACCCAAGACCGTAAACTCATCTAGTATGGGGATTCTAGAAGCAACAATTTACCTAGAATCTAGTGGCAATTTAACTCATACACTATTTCTCGGTTCCCTTGCTAACTCAACATCAGGGCCAGTAATTCAACTCACTCTATTGCAACTATTTGATTTAGCAACAGCTTTAGATGAATACTCAGCTGATGTCATAGCACTACCAAATCTTAATAGTGAGAGTTCTGTTCCCAGTTTGGTTTGGCCAGCTTGGACACCTGTGGCAGCAATGATAGTACTAGCTTTGGGTTTAACTCCTTTAACCTGGCAATATGCCAACAACACTCGCCAAAAGCAAGAGCAAACCGCCAAAACAACAACTTCACCATCTGAAGTAGCGATCGCACCCTCTCCTTCTCTTAATTTAACCACCCCCCAACCAGAACTAGCTCCCCTTGGTAATTTGCCTTCTCCTCCTGCTAGTAGTACTTCGTTACAAACACCCAATCCAGATTCCATTCCTCCACTTCCTAATTCCATTGCAGACCCAGCCCCTCTCTCTTTCCCCAATTCAACTATCCCGTCCACAGCTAAAACATTGCCCAAAAATGGACTGACGAGGGAGCAAACCACAAAACCAGCCCTTTCGGCCAATCTCCAGATTCCATTACCAACAACACTCAATTCTCAATCAAACCCTTCTACAGGAGTGATTAACCAAAATGGAATTACTCTCCCCACCCGTGAAATTTTGCCTAGAAATAGCAGTAATATCTCCACAATCCCTCAGTCTCTAGCTTCCATACCCAATGACTCTCTGAGTCAAACTTCTCCCCAAATATCTTCTCCTCAAATAACTTCTCCACTAGACTCACAGCCGCTAGATAGAGGAATTAATTCCCCCGATACCGCTCCTTCTGTCACCAGTGATGCTGATTTGGTCGCCAAATTGCGAAATGTAACTAAAACTCCCATACCTCCTACACAAGGAACTTCCAATACCACCTTGTTTGATATCCCTCAAGTGGCAGAAGCCAGAGAATTTCTACAAAAAACTTGGCAGCCACCGACTGGATTTTCACAAACACTAGAGTACAGTTTGATGTTGGGTATTGATGGCTCTATTGAACGCATTTTGCCATTGAATCGAGCCGCGAGAGAATACGTAAACACCACTGGTATTCCAGAAATTGGTAAAGCTTTTGTTTCAACTAATAAATCAGGGCAAAATGTCAGACTTCGAGTAGTTCTCAGTCCTGATGGTAAGGTGCAAACTTTTCCAGAAACACCATGAGGAGATGGCGAGACGCGGAGACGCGGAGATGGGGAGATGGAGAGATGAGGGGACGCGGGGACACGGGGACGCGGAGATGGGGAGATGGGGGGACGCGGAGACGCGGGGACGCGGGGAAAAATAAGAATTCCCTGTTCCCTGTTCCCTGTTTACGAATTACGAATTCATAATTTTTATGCCACTTGCCAAACTGGTACAAAATTTTCAGCAGCATTTGCTGAATTTGAGGAATTTTTAACTTCAGTTATTAAGTACAGTTGCGGAACTGGTCAGTTACTATTACCACTGTTTCGACCACTTCATAAAATTGTGCTTACAGTACTTAGTTAGGGGGGAAGATATGCAAACATTTAGCCCACAAAAAGACAGCAATGCTTGGATTATTCAAACCTGGGCAGCTTTTATTATGTCTATTTCTATGACAGGTTTTGGCATTGTCAATTTACCTGTAGATAATTGGGTAAAAGGCTTTATGGGTATGGGTTTAGCTTTTTCTGTAGGTTCAACTTTCACCTTGGCAAAAACCACTAGAGACTTGCACGAATCCAGAAGGCTAACTTCTAGAATTGACGAGGCCAAAGTTGAGAAGTTGCTTTCACAACATGATCCTCTCATTCTTAAATGAAGGCATAACAATTTTAGATTCGAGTATAGTAGGGTGTGTTAACGACAACGTAATGCATCCTAAAAATTTGCTTATTGTTTTAAACTTATTTTTATAATTTGGTGCAGCTAATTAATACTAAAATTAACTAGTAAATAATTATTAATACAGCAAATTTGTATAACAAAATGGCAATTCCTAACATTAAGCAGATTTGGCAAAAAGTAACAGACACTGGAGAGAAAATTGAATTAGGTACAGATATTACTACAGCCGCTGCGGGGTTAGTCATAGCATTAGGTGTAGTTCCTACTGCTATTGCTACTGCTCCTGTGACAACAGCAACAATAGCTAGTATCCCATTGATTGGACTGGGAGGAAAATGGTTACAGTCAATCTCAAATAACAGAAAGAGCCAGTTAGAAGAATGGGTAGCCCTTGCTGTTCCTCTTGCTTATATTAGCAGTTTTGATAATTTAGTGAGAAAGAATTATTGGTTAGAGAAAAGATTTAATAACGCTGCATCAGGGGTAGAGATACAACAAGAAATTACTGAATTAGGAAAACTGGAATTAGATGCAAAATTAGCAAAACAGGCATTAACTGATTTTACAGAATCGCATTTAGGCTTAATTTTAAAACGGCAGTTATCTAGTTATTTAGAAAAAGCCGGAATTGATAAATACACAGCAGAAATTATTACTGGTTGGGTTGGTTGGGGTACTCTAAATTGTATCGCAGAACTAATCAGCCAAGAAATCAAAAGTAAATCAAGTTTGTCTGAAATTTTAAACCAGAATCTTATTGCAGCACAAGAAAAAATCAAAAATACTAAATATAGTAAAATTAACTCTTATATCCAAGACCAAATTTCACCTGAGTCTAGTAATACTGTAATTAAGGAACGTTGGCAAATCTTAGGTGAAAAAGACTTGACTATTCCCGACCTCTATGTACCTCTGCAAGCTGAACTGCTAGATAGTAACGGGAAAGTGATAGAAAATGCCAATCCTAAACAAAGTCCAGTGATTTTAGAAAAATGGGCTAAGGATTTATTAATTAATCCTAATTCTCAGCAACAAAATCAGGTGATGTTTATCCAAGGGGGGCCAGGTAGAGGTAAAAGTGTATTTTGTCGGGTGTTTGCGGAATGGGTACACCAAAACTTACATCCTGTTTGGACACCAATTTTAATTAGATTACGAGATATCAGCACTTTTGAAAACGATATTAAACAGACTCTCCGCACAGCCGTGAATGCAGATTTTGCTGAAGGTGATGATGGTTGGTTAACAGATGCTAATACTCGATTTTTATTTTTGTTGGATGGGTTTGATGAGTTAAGAATGCAGAGAAGTTCTACCAAAGGTATAGAAGAATTTCTTAAACAAATCGGTGATTTACAACAAAGTTGTGATAATAATTCCCAAATGGGACATCGGTTTTTAATTACGGGGAGAGACTCAGCTTTACAAGGAATTGAAAGATTTATTCCCCACAATTTAGCTAGGGTAGAAATATGTTTGATGAAAGAAGTATTTCAAAAAAGATGGTTACAAAAGTGGAAACGGAAATTTGGTGAAGATAAATCTCTAACTTTTGGTAAATTTTTGAAATCCGATAGCTGTCCAGAACAAGTAAAAATATTAGCACAAGAACCCTTATTACTGTATCTGTTAGCAGCAATGCACCGAGATGGAGAAATAACAGATTCCATGTTTACTGGAGTGAGTAGTAATCAAGCAAAAATAACGATTTATCAAAAGACTGTAGATTGGGTATTAACAAAACAGCGTTCTAAAGAATTGAATAAGGAAATTACTGCTTTAGAAACAGAAGCTTTAAAAAGAATTTTAGCTGAAGTTGGGTTGTGTGTTATTCAAACTGGGGGAGAATATACTTTAATTAAACATATCAATGAACGATTAAGATGTGATGAAGATGCAAAAGAAATCCTCGAAGATGCACAAAGAAAATTAGGTGATAACCCACTACGAAATGCTCTCGCAGCGTTTTATTTAAAGTCAGCTTCTGCTAATGGAGTTAAAGAAGGTGCAGTAGAATTTGTTCATAAAAGTTTTAGTGAATTTTTATTTGCTCAACGTTTAAAAAATAGTTGTAAACAATGGATTGCAGGAGAAGAAAAAAAACAACGCTGGCGGTTTAAGCTTGCTAAAAAACAACTAGAAGAAGAAATTTATGACTTATTCGGTTATGGTGGACTTACAGGAGAAATTGTCCAGTATTTAATAGGGTTAATTCTGCTTGATAGGCGTGAGCAATTGACATCAGAGGAATTGCTAAGATTATTTACTAGGTTGCAAGATTTTTATTATGACTGGTGTGCTGGTAAATTCATCAATGCATACAGAAATAACTTAATTGATGAAGAATATCAAGAAAATTTGCCCCAAAATAAAATGATGCAGTTGCACAAATATGGTAAAAAAATAGGACTGCGAGAAGTTGATATTTATACTGGGTTAAATGTTTTAATTCTCCTATTTAAATTACATAATTATGCTCCCGACAAAGATGAGTTAAAAGACAAAATCTCATTTCATCCATGTCATCTGTCAGATAGTGACATAGACCAGGATTTGCTACATCGCATCATTAGCTATAGCAATATGATTGAGATTGGTGAATTCCTCAAAATAGTAGGTCAACACCTCAATCGCGCAGACCTCAGAGGCGCAGACCTCAGTGACGCAAACCTCAGTGGTGCAAACCTCAGTGACGCAAACCTCAGAGGCGCAGACCTCAGTGACGCAAACCTCAGTGGTGCAAACCTCAGTGGTGCAAACCTCAGTGACGCAAACCTCTTTAGCGCAAACCTCAGTGGTGCAAACCTCTTTAGCGCAAACCTCAATCGCGCAGACCTCAGTGACGCAAACCTCAGTGGTGCAAACCTCAATCGCGCAGACCTCAGAGGCGCAGACCTCAGTGACGCAGACCTCAGAGGCGCAAATCTCAGTGGTGCATACCTCAATCGCGCCAATCTCAGTGACGCAGACCTCAGAGGCGCAAATCTCAGTGACGCATACCTCATTAAAACAGACCTTAGTGGTGCAAACTTCAGGCGCGCAAAAAACTTACTTCCAGATCAAGTGAAATTAGCTACCGACTGGGAAGAAGCAATTTTATGATCATGATTTTCGTCTTCAGTTGGGTTTAACTTCAGTTGACTAAATGCAAAAAAGACTGGTAATAGCACCAGCTTCAGAAAATGTTAATTGCTTGATATTTAAATTTGAAGATTGTTTATCTCGTTCCCAGTCTCCAGACTGGGAATGCTTTGATAGAGTCTCTGACTCGACTAAAACGGAAGCCAGAGTCTTCCTGGAATTCATTCCCATACAGAGTATGGGAACGAGAAATATAAAAATAAAGGCTGGAATTTAAAACCAGCCTCATGAAATGTTAATTGCTTGATATTTAAATTTTAAGATTGTTTGTTTTTTAACTTTTGCTTCTTCCGGCGTTTTTCAGTAGCTGCTACAGCGTGTTCCACTGGATAACCAACTACAGGAATCACTTGAAACTTGCGGTCTTCTTCTAGGTTTTTCAATTCGGTGTAATCAACCCAGTGAATACAATCAACTGGACAGGTATCTATCGCCTCTTGAACTACCTCTTCTGCATCCCCATCTTGGCGAACTACGCGCGATCGCCCATAATCTGGTTCAATATAAAAGGTATTACGGGCAACATGGGCGCAATGCTTACAACCAATGCAGGTAATTTCATCTACATAAACGCCTTTTTGCCGCAGCACACCCCCTAGTTCCGGCTCTAAACCAGAACGTTCCAGGTCGTCTCGTAAAAAACCCCCTAATTCTGGCTCTAAACCGGAACGATTATTTTCTGCTTCTGGTGACTGCGGCAAATCAGACATGATTAACTCCAGCGCTGTACAACTAAGCGAATCGAACCATCTTCATTTTTTTGTTGTTCGGTCACTTGAAAACCAACCCGCGCAGTTTCTTTCACCACTGCTTGGTAAGCATAACGTTGGGTTACTTGGCGCAAAAATCCATCTACAGACAAGTTTTGCTGCCAATATTGCAAATCAGCTACCAATTCGTATTCTTTGCCATTCCATCTAAAACCGATATCATAACCATTTTCCTGCTCAATGGTAACTTCAGCAGGATGGGTTTGGCCACGATAACCGCGTACTTCTTGTGGGCCTGGCTTCCAGTCTATACCCAAGTCAGTGAGCGCGTCTTTCAAGGATTCAAGGTTACGGATTTGAGTTTTGATTTGGCTAAAGTGTGACATGGTGGTTGTGAATGAATGACAATAAACTAGTTGGAAAACTTACCATTCGCTAAACGCGGTTTGCGTATTCGCTACACCAGATTCCTGCACGTTATTATTGGTGGCGAAAAATTCTGAGGTTGGCTCCTGATTCAGTACTTGTCCCAGCTGCGCCTCTATGGCCGCCGTGACTTCAGCACAAGAAGCCCCAACAATACCAGTGACTTTCTCTTGTACCCGACCGTCTGGATAAATTATGAATTCTAATGTCTCCATGCTGTGAAAGCCAACCTCGATAGTACTCTTGAACTTTACTGCTTTAGTAAAGTTGCTCAAAATCTAGCGGTAGGAACAGATTTAGATACAAACTTGCCATTTGTTAACTAATGTTCCATCTTTCAAAATATATATCTCAGAATCTTTACAAAAATTATTATTTTTATCAGTAGGCACATCAGTTATTAGTAAGTTTCCCTTAACCTGATGAATTAGTCAAGGTCAATATCACTGAGGACAGCTATCTGTAAAAACTCTTAAAAATCAGGATTGCAGCCCATAGAGACATAAAGAAGAAGATAAAAAAATAGTAAAACTTATTGAAATAAGTTATCATTACCATTGGCATAAAACTATCGCTAAGAAGCAAATTTATCGGTAAAACGACTTATTTTAGCTTTGCTCCCCGAATTATCAGCCGCAACCACAGCCATCCTAACCCACTGCCAATAAAATAATAGGGAAAATCTGCCCAAGTGAAAGCAGTACCGATTAACATTTTTCCCCACCAAAATGAACGTACCCAATTTAGAAATGGTGGATGCCACAATTGCATAAACTCCAATAAGCAAGTAATTATAAATACCCATATAGGGATTTGCCAAACTGCTCGGCGAGTGGGAATAAACACAAAGGCGAACAAGCACCAAAATATCTCATAAAAAATCCCTCCTACCTCTTGGTTCAACCACCAAATAGAATAGCGATAGTGGCTGTATAAAAGTCCAATGGGGAGAATAATAGCCAAAGAAAGAATGGAACGGCTGCGAATGTTTGTAAGTAGTGGCATTATTTCTGGTGGGTACTAGTACCGCTTTCTCGGAATTAAAAATTAACAATTAAAAATTAAAAAAGTACATTAAACAGGCTTTTTCGGTATTTTTAATGGTTGCTTAACTTACGCCGTGTTGTACTATGCTCTGTACGCGGGTAAGTATGGCTTCAATTACAGTCTGGGCGGCTTCCCGTTGGATAAAATGCCCAACTCCTGGTATCACAAATCGCTGGTAATCTTTTTCAAAAAAATGTTCTTTGTTGGCACTAGTTTCTGGTAAGGTTGCACCATCAGCACCGCCGTGCAGTACCGTTGTTGGCACATAAATTTTAGGTGCAGACATCAGTTGCTGGTGAATAGTATCGTAATCAGGGTCATTAGGAGAATTGCCCCAACGACTGCGGTATGAGTCAATAGTGATATCGATCCAGTCTGGGTTATCAAATGATTGTGCAGTAGTCTCAAACTCAGTCTCACTAAAACGCCAGGTAGGACACCACAATTGCCATAGCTGGCGTGTAAAGCTCCGTCTATCTGCTGCTAAGGTGGCACGTCCCCGTTCTGTAGCAAAAAACCATTGATACCAGTATTGTTGCACCTGTTCAAAGGAAAGTGTCTGGTCAGGATTATTAGTTCCATAACCGACTGACAATGTGGTAAGAGTATGTACAAGGTCGGGGCGTAAAGCCGCTATATTGTAGGCAATGCGTGCGCCCCAGTCGTGACCTACCAAATGTACGGAACCGATTTTTGCAGCTTCAATGAACTCAATTAGGTCTTGTCCCAAGGCTGCAAGTTGTCCGCTACGTAGGGTTTGAGTATCAAGAAACTGTGTCAAACCGCAACCTCTCAGAAATGGTGTGATACAGCGGTAGTTTTCATTTACTAATGCAGGGACAATTGCATTCCAAGTCAGTGCATCATCAGGCCAGCCGTGTAAAAGAATTATAGTTGGTGCATCAATGGCACCATAACTGTGATAGGCGATGTTGAGACGGGAGGTTTTAATGTACTGGATCATAATTCTAATGAATCTAAAAGCTAAATATAGCGATCGCAATGCCCAGACGGCTAGAAGACTTAAATCTTCATCAAACCCTATATTCCCAAATTTGGTGAATTAGATACCTTTATTGTGGTAAAAGTTATCTGGGGCTGGAATATGCACAGTTAAATATTGGTTAAGGAATTTTACTGAAGTCAGTGAGTTTCTGCACTCGATTTAAAATGAGTAATATCTTGTCTGGTCAATGACTTATAAAACATTTATGGGTAATCGGTAATATGTAATTGGTAATAATTATATTTTCATGACCAGTTACCCATCACCTATTACCAGGCTGACTGATAGTATAAGTATTAAAGCAGACACGATATAAATTACCAGCTTTAATGGTGATTTCCGCCAGGATGCCTTACTCTAATGTATGAGCCATGCCAAATAATGAGCGATCGCTGACTACCTATGATTCTGCCCTGTTAAACCAAATTGCCGCTCATGTCTGCCAAGCAATCATTGCTATTCAACAACAGCAGCCAGAATTATTATTGGAAAAGTATAGAAAAGTTCAATGGCAAAGTAATTCTAATCAATCGGCTTTGAGTGCAAAGTTTACGGCATTACTCAGCCAAACTCAAGGTTGGGAAGAGTTGTTGCACAAGCTGCAATTATACCTGAAAGCCATTGTTGTTACTGAAGCCTTTAATTCACCAATCTTATTAGAACTAATCACTAAGATTCGGCAACTCAATCCTGTAACATCTGCGTTCAATGGGTCATTACATTCTACATTTGCCCCATCTTTACAGCCAGTAGGAATAGCCGTTTTACTTTTAGATGCTGAAAATTTACAAATTAATAGCAGTACAGAAAAGTTTTTCACAACAATTTGTAATTGTCCAATTCAAGTAAAAATTGCCTTTGCTAATTGGAGTAATCGCGGCAAGCTAGATGCAGAATTACATGAACGCGGTTATGATTTGATTCATGTCCCTGCTGGTAGAGACAATGCCGATGGCAAAATGATTGCTTTTGGCTCCTCAATTCATGAACGCTACCGCAATGCGAAAGAAGTTTTGGTTTGCTCATCAGATAAAGTGATGACCAATTTATGCAACAATTTACAGCAACATGGACTAATAGTATATCAAGTTAGTCAGCATGGAGAAAATATCAATTTATTCAATAGCTCTACCGGAGAAACTAAAACCCATTGCGTTAAACCTTTACCAGAAATCCCTTCATTAGTTCAGATTCTCAAAGCCTTAATTAACGATGAAAAAGAATCTACTGGGAATCAATGGGTAAAGGTTTCTAAGGTATTTCAGTTGCTGAACACCAAACATAAAATCAATATGAGTCAAGTGATTACTACTCATCTCCCTGGTAAAAAACCCAAAGATATCTTCACTCGTTATCCGGCTGATTTTGTAGTTCATAAAGTTGATGATTCATCTGATTTTTATGTGACGGTTTTTGATAAAAATCTAATTGATCTTGTGGATGATGAAGCAGAAAATACATTAAATATTCACAACGGTCTAATCAAGAGTATTGATTCCCAAGCTGATTTAGAAAAAGCACTGAACAGGATTCTAGAAACATTAATTATAGCATCAGCTAACGGCTATGTTGATGTTAGTATTTTAGGCAGTAAATTTAATCGGGAATATGGTATTTCCATTACTAAACAACTGAAAGAATTACAAATTAGTGGTAGTTATGTACAATTTTTGCGGTCTTGTAGTTCTTTCCAACTTAGGCAAAACGGAGTAAAATGGGAAATAAGTGCATCTAATAGCAGTAATAGTCAGTCTAATTTTTTATCTAGTATCAATTCTTCAGCAGATTTGGAGTCAGCACTCAAAAAACTGCTGGAAGAATTAACAAAAAACTATCCTACAAAATACATTGATATTAGCATTTTAGGCACTAAATTTAATCAGGAATATGGTAAAACCATCACTGAGCAAATCAAAGAATTAAAAATAAATACTACTTATATGAAATTTTTACAGTCTTGCAGTTCTTTGCAGCTAAAGCAAACAGACAGAAAATGGGAAGTTGCTATACGTTAAACCCCAGCCTCAGAAAGACGCAAAGACGCGGAGATGGGGAGATGGGGAGATGGGGAGATCTGACAAGGGTAGGTTTTTAATATTATCTGTTAAGGCAGGACTAGGAAGACAAGGAGGGAAAGTAGACAAGGAAGATTTTCTCCGCACAATGGTCTTTTTGTTACTAAGAGAATATGATTTTGTACGTGTTTCCTCCCTTGTCCACTGTCCTTCCTTGTCCACCAAGTCTAGCCCTCACGACAATGTAAAATACCTACCCTTGTGAGGATGGGGAGATGGGGAGATGGGG
>NZ_JACJST010000012.1 GCF_014698305.1 Anabaena lutea FACHB-196
GATGGGGAGATGGGGAGATGGGGAGATGGGGAGATGGGGAGATGGGGAGATGGGGAGACGCGGAGATGGGGAGATGGGGAGATGATTAGAAAATAATTATTCCCGTTCACCAATCACCAATTCCCAATTCCCAATTCCCAATCACCAATCACCAATCACCAATTCCCAATTCCCAATTCCCAATTCCCAATTCCCAATCACCAATCACCAATTCCCAATCACTAATTACCACTGATTAAAAATGGCAAAAGTTCTGCTAGAAAAAGTTAAGCGTAGATTTAACAATGTCACCGCAATTGAGGATATCAGCTTTGAAATTCCTGATGGGGAGTTTTGGGTACTTGTGGGTCCTTCAGGTTGTGGTAAATCGACGATTTTGCGAACCATTGCTGGATTAGAAACCGCTACATCTGGTAATTTGTATATAGGCGATCGCTTGGTTAACGATATACCAGCAAGAGCGCGTGATGTAGCGATGGTATTTCAGAACTATGCCCTTTATCCCCACATGACGGTAGCCCAGAATATTGGGTTTGGGTTAGAAATGCGAAAAATTGACCCCAAAACGATTCAAGAACGGGTGTTGAAGGTGGCGCGATCGCTCTCTTTAGAATATCTTTTAGATAGAAAGCCTAAACAACTTTCTGGAGGACAGCAACAACGAGTAGCATTAGGAAGAGCGATCGCACGTCAACCACAATTATTTTTACTTGATGAACCTTTATCTAATTTAGATGCTCAACTACGAGATGATACCAGGGCTGAATTAAAACAGTTACATCAACAATTAGGAATTACGACAATTTACGTCACCCATGATCAAGTTGAAGCAATGACTTTGGCTGATAAAATTGTGGTGCTAAATCGCGGACGAATTCAACAAATTGGCGATCCTCAAAGTATTTATGCTTTACCTGCTAATGAAATGGTAGCGACTTTTTTGGGTAATCCGCCTATGAATATTTTACCAGCTATTTATAAAGGCGATAATTTTGATGTTAGTGGTCAATTATTAGCGGTTCCTAAAAATATCAAAGCAGCTTTAAGTTTACAACCAGAACAAATTTGTAATTTAGGGATTCGTCCTGAACATATTTATATTAACAAATATATTAATGAATATATTAACGAACCACAGAACCACAGAGAGGAAGAGTTGGGAGGTTTGCTTGCAGAAGTGAAGGTGGTGGAACCTTTAGGACGAGAAATATTGATTCGTACAAGTTTATCTGGTTCTTCTGGTTGGCTAAATGTGCAAGTTGCTAGGGATGTCCGTTTACATCCAGGAGAACGGCTGAATTTGCAATTAGATTTAAGTCATTTATTTGTATTTAATCCAAGTAATGGTAATAGAATTTTTCCCATTGCTTGAGGATAATTCAAAATCAAAAAATGTAGGTTGGGGAGTCTCAACTGTGGACGAGTTTCCCGGTTTGGAGCGAGTGGCGTTTAACGTAAGGAAACCAACATAAATCAAATAAAATTATCAAAACTTATATTGGGTTGCGCTGTCTCTTAACCCAACCTACGAAAAATCAATTTAATATCAATTTAACAACTAAAAATTTATTTCAATCCTGTAGCTTTCAAAATCTCACTATCACCTTTTCTAACAATTAGAGTTGAAGGAGAATTTCCATCTTCTGTAATCGGTTGTTCTAAAATGTAGACATAATCTCCATTTGTCCAACCTGTAACACATTTACCATCCCGACAAGAGATTTTCCCACCTGTTAAATTAATACATTTACCTTGAGAGTCACATCCTTTATAAGTCAAGTTTCCTGTATTATTAACTCCTGTCCAAGAGTCAGTATTTCCAATCGTAATTGTCCACTCACCATTACTTATAGTGTTGGATTTACTTGATTTACTATCTTCGGTTTTGGTGGATGATTTCTCATCTAGAACTTCCATGTTAGTAATGATAGATTCTTTGCGAGTTTTACCACATGGTTCAGCACTTTGACAATCACTAACTGATTTGATTTGGTAAGAAGCACGTACTTTTTTATTTAAAAATTTTGCTTCTTCTGCACAAATCTCAAAGCTTGCACCTTCATTATATTCAGTTCCATTTTCATCTACTAATTTGACATAACATAGTAAATCACCATTGACTAATTCTTTGACTGTTGCAACTTCTGGTTGTTTGGGTACTTTTGTTTCAGATTGGGTAGTTTTAGCTTGGGTATCTGTTACAGATTTAGGAAACCTTTTTGTTTTAGCCGTTTTAGCTGAAGTTTCTGTTTCAGGTTTTTGGATAGATTCGGTTTTAGTTGAAGTTTCTGTTTCAGGTTCTGGAGAAGTTGTCGTTTGAGATTGTGCAACAGTATTAGTTGAACTTTCTTGTGCTGTATTAGCTGTATTAGTTGGTGAATTACCACAACTTGTAATTGATATACAGCCAATAATTAAGGAAATTGTGGGAATTAATTTTTGCATTATTGAATTCTGAGATTTAAAGCACTGAATTTTTTTGAGCTTTTATCAAGTCACCAGGAGCAAAAGCACCATTTTCTGTAATAATGGCTGTAATTAATTCTGCGGGAGTAACATCAAAAGCAGGATTATAAAACTCTACTCCTGAAGGTGTCAAAAGAGTATCACCAATTTGGTATATTTCCGATGGATGACGTTCTTCAATGGGAATTAGACTACCACTAGCTAAGGTGAAATCAATGGTAGAAACAGGTGCGGCAACGAAGAAGGGGATATTATGTTTTTGAGCTACTATAGCTAAACTGTAAGTTCCAATTTTATTAGCGGTGTCCCCATTTGCAGCAATTCTATCAGCACCGACAATAACCGCATCAATTAAACCTTGTTTCATGCAATGTGCAGCCATACTATCAGTAATCACTGTCACCGGAATTCCTTCTTGCACACATTCCCATGCGGTGAGTTTTGCACCTTGTAAACGAGGACGAGTTTCATCTGCAAATACTCGCGTCAATCTTCCTTCTCTCCAAGCAGAACGCACAACACCCAATGCAGTACCATAACCAGCAGTTGCTAAAGCACCAGTGTTACAGTGGGTAAGTATGGTTAATTTTTCTGGGGTTTTGGGTAAAGCTGCTAAACCGTGATCACCAATAGCTTGACAGGTTTGAATATCTTCAGCGTTGATAGTTTGGGCAGTTTCTAGGAGAGTTTGTTGAATTTCTGCGATTGTTCCTAGAGTTTCATAAGCTGTTTGCATCATTCTACCAATTGCCCAAAACAAATTTACTGCTGTGGGACGGGTAGAACGCAACAATTGAGCAACTTTTTCTAATTGTTGCAAAAACTCTTCACGTTTGCTAGTTTCAATTTCCCTCGCACCCAAATACATTCCATAAGCAGCAGCGACACCAATTGCCGGCGCACCTCTAACAATCATAGTTCTAATGGCTTCGGCCATATCTTCACTGCGATGAATTTCCACCACAGCATACTCATTTGGTAAACGAGTTTGGTCGATTAGTAAAACAGAGTTATTTTTCCAAACAACGGAATAAAGCATAAATGGGTAATTGGTGATTGGTGATTGGTAATTGGTGATTGCTAAGAGTCCCTATTCCCTACTACAGTGGGAAATCAAAAATCATCATAGCAACTTTGGGGTAATTTTGAGCGATTACTTCGGAAATAGTCTAAGTCATAAAAATATCCAAGTACTACATTATCAGTTTTTAGTTGCTACCCAACCACCAACCCAAAGTCCTGTATAAAATCTCAAGATATTACCAAAACCAGCTTGCTGTAATAATTCCACTACTCTCATTTCTGAAATAGGAAAAACACCTTTTTTGATTGTTTCTAGTCCTTGTATTCTTTTTTCTGGGTTCATCCCCATTTGCTCCCAATAAACTTGAATGATGGAAATCATTCGTTCAAATTGATCAGTTTCTTTTTCACCAAATATATCTACTAAAATAAAAGTAGCTGATGATTTTAGACGTTGGGCAATATTTTTAAGTAAAGCCAGTTTACTGCCATCATCAGGTAGAAAATGCATTACTAAAATACAAGTTGCTGCGTCATATAAAGAAATAGTATTTAAATCATGTGTATATCCTGCAAATAATTTTATTCGTTCAGATAATCCATGTTCATCTATTTTATTTTGAGCAATAGATAGCATATTACTCGATGGATCTACACCTAGCATTTGCCACTGTAAATTACCTTGACTAAACTTGATTAATTCCATCCCACTACCAGCACCCACAATCAACAAATTAGCTTTTTCTGGTATATTGGCTCTGAGGACAGATAATGCCATATTGTGCATTACCTCATAACCAGGTAAAGCCATTTGAATCATCGTGTCGTATTCATTGGTAGCAACTGGTGGGTTAGAGTCAAAATTTATAGTTTGTTCTGGCATTTGCTTTTAGTGTTATGTTTAATTAGTCATTTGATTATACATCAACACAATAAACGAAATAATGCGAGCATAGGTTTAGCAATGCTAAAGCTTTACATAATTCTGGATTTTGACAATTTAAACAGTTAACAATGAAACATCAAATATCTGGGATTTATTTTTATCTTGAATATACATCAGCATACATTTAGCAACATATTCTGCTAATTTAACAGGTACAGCATTACCAATCATTTGTTCTAAATCTGTTTTTGAACCTGCAAAAATAAAATCATCAGGAAAAGTTTGAATATAACTTCTTTCACGAGTAGTTAGGGGACGCAAATCTGGGGTTAATTCTGCAACATCTCCGGGATGTTGTTTATAATTTTTAGGTATTGGTCTATTCACACCTCTAATAGTTGGACTTGGTTCGTCAATACTAAAAATAGCCCTTCTTTGATAACTTCGAGGATGTCGATAATAGTATTCAATTCCTAAACTATTTCCTAAACAATCTCTAATAGTTGTAGGTTTGCTAGATAAATTAGCTTCTAGATAAGTCTTTAAATTATCATCCTCACCACCTTTTTCTCCGATACAAAAAAATCTTTTTCTTTTTTGAGGTACACCGCATAAACTAGCATCTAATACTTTTTCTGTTAAACCATAACCAGCAGATTTAAGAATTTGCCGAAATTCTTGATATTTGTTGGATTTTCTAAACAATTCTACATTTTCTAAGACAAACCATTGAGTAGAAACATTGGCTACTATTTCCGCAAATGTAATACTTAAATCTCCTCTACCTAAATCTTCATTACGCTTACCTGCACTAGAAAAATCTTGGCATGGTGGACCACCAATAATCACATCTGGTAAGAATTGTTTAAATAGGGAATAATTATTATTTATCTGACTCAAATCATATTCACAAATTGGATGATCAAAGTTTAGCTTGTAAACATTTATTGCAGGCTTCCAGTTGTCAAAAGCAGCGACAATTTTAAATCCACCATTCTGAAATCCTAGTGATAAACCACCACAACCAGAAAATACATCTATGACTTTTAAGAAAGAGGATTCTATCTGTATATTCATTAAAGTTATCAAATGTCTTTTAATCTATTATCAAAAATTTCTGGATTGCTTAAAATAATAGCATCAAATCTTCTTTCAGGGCTTAAGAAATTCTGTCCTCCTCCTAAAATGATGTTATTAATTTCTTATTTGGTAATTCTGGGTTGAATCAAATTATCACAAGTCATATAAGGTCGAGTATTAGAACCGCTTAAAGCAAAAGCTTTATCATTCTTCGTGTTATAGGTTAATGTATCAATAATTAATTTATGATTTATTTTACCAATTAGAGCAAATTCATATAACATCTTTGCTAACCATACCACAGAACGCATAGGTCTTTGTATGCTTTCTTCTGATTTAGCCAATCTTTTAGTGATATCAAAGAAAAGCCTAGTAAATCCGAAGTTGCTCCAAACAAAAATATCTAAGCAATTTTGATAAAGTTTGGAAGTTTTACCTACAGTTTTCCATATTGGTTGCATGACTAATGGAGATTGAATTTCAATATTATCACTTATTAAATTATCTAAACAATCTACAATTTGAGGTATAAAAGGCAATATATGACCTATACTATGCCAATCTTGAATCTGACTACATATAGCTTGTAAATAACTTAGTAATTTATCTCTTGAATTTTCAAATTCATGAGCAATACTCAAAGCAATATAGACAATAGTATCGGGTCTTGTCACAATTTCACAGCCATATTGATTATCTGGTAAACGATAAGTAGAATTGTCAGGTAATGCTGTCAATTTTATTTCTATACTTCGTAAACAAGCATTATCTCTATTCAGATCATGGGTGACTAAATCAACTAGTGGCAATTTACCAAAAACTATTTTTCTATAAGGTACATAGTCGCTTTCAAAAGAAAAAAATAAATTAGGAGAAAGAGGACAAATACCCAATATTTGAGAAGTATCTATTTCTTGATGCTGAATTGTTAACCCCTTGTCCAAAGTTAAATAATTTAGTTTAAGTCCTTTCTGGTGCATATAACAAGCTAATGACACAGGAAAAGAATTATTAAATTGATTTTTCCCCCAACTTTCTCTCTGAGAAAAGTCTCTATTAGAATGAATTAATCCAAATAAACCTACTTGTAAATTATCTGGTTGCATTAGACCAATTTTGATAATATGCTCACATAACAATTTCAGTATAAATTAATTTCTTGATATTTAGCTGATTTCTCGATTTATAATCACTCATCATCAAAAAAGTAGAGTAACTATTATTTATGCTCAATCAAACCTATACAACCGATGTCCTAGTAGTTGGAGGAGGAACCGGCGGAACTGCTGCGGCTATCCAAGCTGCACGAAGAGGCGCTAAAACCATCCTTGTGAGCGAATTTACCTGGTTAGGAGGAATGCTCACCTCAGCGGGCGTATCTGCACCTGATGGTAACGAATTGCAAGCTTTTCAAACTGGCTTATGGGGAGCATTTATACAAGAATTACGCCAACGACAACCAGGAGGGTTAGATAACAGTTGGGTGAGCTTTTTTACTTATGAACCGCGTATAGGTGCAGAAATCTTTGCTGACTGGGTGAAGGAATTACCTAATCTCCAATGGATATCAGGAAAAGTTCCATTAGAAGTTTTGCGTCAGGGAGACTGTATTACAGGTGTACGCTTTGCAGATTTCACAGTCACCGCCAAAATTATTCTTGATGGTACAGAATTGGGTGATTTATTAGCTTTAGGGGAAGTACCTTATCGTTGGGGTTGGGAACTAAAGTCAGAGTGGGGAGAACCTAGCGCACCAGAAAGTTTTAACTCTCTCACCGAAAAATACCCTGTACAAGCGCCAACTTGGGTAGTGGTAATGCAAGATTTTGGTGAACCTGTCGCGGCTGAAATCCCACCTGCCCCTAACTATAATCCATCACTGTTTACAGGCGCTTGGGATGACTATGGGGCGGAGAAATTTTTAAATTATGGTCGCTTACCAGGAGGTCGGTTTATGATTAACTGGCCTATTTGTGGCAACGACTACGGCCAAAAAGCCAACCGTTTGATAAAGTCGGATTTAACTAGACGTAAGTTTGTCCAAGAATGTTTCTGGCATAGTCAAAACTTTGCCCATTTTATCCAAACTCAGCTTGGTCGGCGTTACGGTTTAGCAGAAGGTGTTTTTCCTAGCCTCTCTCCAGCTTTTGCGCTGCATCCCTATTATCGGGAAAGTCGCCGTTTAAAGGGACTTGTTACTGTCTGTGAGCAGAATATTCTGCCCTTAGCAGGTAGTAGTGTCGCCGCTAAATTTGATGATGCGGTTGCTGTTGGTAACTACGCCAACGACCACCATTATCCTGGTGATAAGTTCTCACTGCAACCTAAATCTATCCGCTGGGGGGGACGTTGGACTGGAACGCCCTTCACTATTCCCTATCGTTGTCTGATTCCAGTGACTACAGATGGGTTGCTGGTCTGTGAAAAGAATATTTCTGTGTCCCACATCGCTAATGGGGCTACCAGACTACAACCGATAGTGATGGGTATAGGTCAAGCAGCGGGTATGGCAGCTGCTCTATGTTGTGAGTTAGAATGTCAACCCAGGGATTTGCCAGTTAGGACGCTGCAAGCAGCTTTATTAACTGATGAGCGATCGCCTGCGGCAATTGTTCCCCTGTTTAACTTATCAACCAATCATCCAGAGTGGCTCAACTGGCAAATCCATTATTTGGACAACCCAGAAACATATCCCATTAATGGTAATTGTCCTGGTTTATTGGTTAATCCGTATGATTACTTGAATCTTGATTGTTTCATAGGCATTTTTAATCGCCTAGACCAACAACACTACACATTTACTATCACAAACCCAACTGAATTTTCACCGAAAATTTGGCAGATTGTGACTTTGCAATCCCATATTGATGAGCAACTGCAAGCCCTTCCTGCTAAAGAAAAGCTCACTCTCTGGGGACGGAAAAATTCATCTGGTAACTGGCTACTCGTTGAATATATCGACGAAGTATCAAATTGATTTTTTTACAGTCAAATACAATACTTTTTAATAAATTGTCCGGATGATCATATAAAAGTTAAGTATCAGTGAATTGGAGAGTTCTAAAATAGACATCTACTATGCGTGCTGCCATTTCACTTTTAGTATCGAGTCTGGTATTCGGCTCCTTAGCTTTTAACTGCGAAGCGGTACTGACTCGCCTTTCCTACCTGCTAATTGCTACTTCTGGTTCACAACAGCTACTTGCTGAAAAACCTCAAACTAGTCCTAACCAACCAGAAACGCCAGCACCTCATCGCGGTAGTGGGCGCAAAGAGTCCTTGGGATATTCCAGAAATATCTATTCTGTTGTTTAAAAACCCCAGCCTCAGACTGCTTGTAGGAAAATTAGTTGCCAACAAGGGAATCAAATTACCGGATAACTGGATGTCTAACATCCTTGACACCATTTGTCGAACAGAGACATAGACAGTTAAAGCACTACACAGCTAATCAACCGTTTTTCATGTCATCTTCTTTGACAGAAATATAGACAGTTAAAGCACTACACAACCGTTCCAGATTTAATCTTCTCTGACTACAGACTTAGACAGTTAAGCCACTACACAACTACACCACTCAGCAACCGTTTGGTATTTTCTAAAAACATCTGGTAATTGCGGCAAACCTGACGTGTATTGGTGAATAAGTGACTCATAATATATGTGCTAGTCCAGCCTTCTTTAACCACTTCGGCTTTGCATGGCTTGCGTCTACAGGTTGGGAAGGCCAATGGCAAGTAGGTTGAGCAGGAAAAACGGGTAAACAGAAGGAACAGGGGGAGAATCAGACTGTTCTTTCTGTAATTAACCCGTAAATATCAGTGTATTAGACTGCTAGGAGTCATCAGCCTGAATAAATAAACGCTTGTTCGTGACTAACCTGGTTTATGAGCAATAAAATACTTGCTCACAAAGTGAACTTGTGTTTTGATATTCTCAAACCCGGCTTGCTCTAAACGCGCTACCAAGTCATCAGTGATGTAATGGTTATAGTAAGGTTCATGGAACATTGTGGAGAAGTTATTCATTATAGGAGCCAATTCCGGTGAATCACTCATCTGAATCGAGTCACAGATAATAAAGACTCCCCCTGGTTTTGTTACCCGGAAGCATTGCTCTATCACAGGTTGACGTATTGATGCAGGTAACTCATGAAAGAGAAACACGGAAGTTACAGCATGAAAATAGTGATCGAGATAAGGTAATTCTTCGGCATTGGCTTGTAGAAGTTGCGGCAATTCTCCTGGAATCTGCGATAGTTGCTCATTGGCTTTACGCAAATAAGCTGGTGATAAATCTGTACCATATAAAGAGGCTTGAGGCAAAGCTGCTCGAATCAACTTCAAAGTCCGCCCAGTACCGCAAGCTATATCTAAAATTTTGGTTTGCTTTTGGGGAAGATCATCGAAAATTTCCAACCCATGTTTGAGGGGAGCGAGAATGCGCCTCCGCATAATATCAGCTGCACCACCAAACAGAATTTCCACCTGCAAGTCATATAAATTGGCTGATAGGTCGCTTAAATAGCCATTGGTTTGGTGATGGAAGTTCTGCACATAATAGCTGGGATAACCATCTTTCTCTATGTCCTGTGCAAAATCTTGATATCTATTCTGTGTGAGCCGCTCCCAGGTTAGGGGCAAATCTAACCAAAGCATCGGATAATAGCGCAAAAATTCTTCCCACGGATTGTCAAACAATAAGCTGTGGGGATAGATTCCTTTTTCTCCATCTTGCCAGTCTATTTCTAGTAGCTGATTTAATCGGTCTTCCAGCCCCACTATTAGCTCTTTGGATATGGGTTGGCTGATTTGCCCAAGTGTGGGATGTATGAGGTTTCTGAGGCGTAAACTGAGGATTTTGTGCGCCAGACTAAAGTAATTTTTGCTCTGTTGAAGAGTCTTATAGGTCAATTTAGTTAAGGTGTCAGACATAACCAATGAATTAAGATTTATTAACCTTTTTTATTTTATGTAAATAAAAGTCAGAAATAAAGCGCTGTATCAAAATAAATACCCATTTTCAGATTAAAAATCTGAAAATTTGGTTGATAATTCCAGAGTTTCGACATCTTGACTAGTGTGGGTTTCCCCTATGCTCTTTTTTTGCTTTAGATGGTGGAAAGAGCGATCGCTTTTTCGAGTTAATGTCAATTATGAATTTATATTAAGAAAATCCATTCCGTAACATAAGCTACAGAATTTTTGCTATATTAGGAAGTGAAAGAATAGTTAACCATATATCAATAAAAAATACAGAGGAGTGTAGTTATGTCTATTCAAGAAAAATCTCGTGCGTTAATGGTGCGTCAACATCAACAAGTTAAGAACCGTCAACAATCAATGCTGATGCGTGCGGCACAAGAACTTGGTCTTCCCGAAGAAATATCCCACTACTGGAACCCCATCCAAGGGAAGATAGATCCTACTACTCAGAGCCTTTATAGCACCAGTCATGCTTCCATGAGCTAAGGTTGTGCATTTAGTGTGATTCCCAAATGACGATGTGCAGAAAAAGCCACCTTCAAGGTGGCTTTAAAATTGACTAATTTTACGTAATTGCCATTAGCAATCGTAGTACAAGAAGAATTCGTAAGGATGAGGACGCAATTGCATCTGCTTAACTTCGTTAGCCAGCTTGTAGTCAATCCAGTTTTGGATGAAGTCTTCTGAGAACACGCCGGTGTCTGTCAAGAAAGCGTGATCATTTTCCAGTGCTTCCAAAGCGAGTTCTAAAGAACCTGGAGTAGAAGGAATCTTCGCCAATTCTTCTGGAGAAAGTTCATAGATATTTTTATCTAAGGGTTCACCAGGATGGATTTTGTTCTTAATGCCATCAATACCAGCGCAAAGCATGGCAGCAAAGGCTAAGTAGGGGTTAGAAGTAGCATCTGGACAACGGAACTCTAACCGCTTGGCTTTGGGGTTATCTCCAGAGAGAGGAATCCGCACAGAAGCAGAACGATTACCTTGGGAGTAAGCCAGGTTTACAGGTGCTTCATAGCCCGGAACTAGACGCTTGTAAGAGTTTGTAGTGGGGTTGGTGATAGCCAACAATGCTGGAGCGTGTTTGAGAATACCACCGATATAGTATAGTCCCATTTCACTCATGCCAGCGTACTTGTCACCTGCAAACAAAGGCTGACCACCTTTCCAAATAGATTGGTGACAGTGCATACCGGAACCATTATCACCAAAAATTGGTTTTGGCATGAAGGTGACGGTTTTGCCGTACTTTCTGGCAACGTTCTTGATCACATATTTGTAAGTCATCAGCCAGTCAGCAGCTTCGATTAACTTACCGAATTTGAAACCGAGTTCACACTGACCACCTGTAGCAACTTCGTGGTGTTGTTTTTCAATAGGTACGCCGCAAGCTGCCATTGTTAACAGCATTTCTGTCCGGATATCTTGGAAGCTATCCGTTGGTGGGACTGGGAAGTAGCCCTCTTTGAAGCGGGTTTTGTAACCGAGGTTGGGGCTTTCCTTTCTACCGGTGTTCCAACGACCTTCTAAAGAATCTACATGATAGTAGCCTTCGTTGGCGGTTTGGTCGTAGCGGACATCATCAAAGATGAAGAATTCGGCTTCAGGACCGAAGAAAGCTGTGTCACCAAGTCCTGTAGAAGCTAGATACTCGATTGCTTTTTGGGCAATAACGCGGGGGCAACGGTTGTACCATTCGCCTGTGCGTGGTTCCTTAATACTACAAATTATACTTAGCGTTGGCTCTTTCATGAATGGGTCGATCCAAGCGGTGTTTGGATCTAGCACCATTGTCATGTCTGATTCTTCGATGCCTTTCCAACCCCGAATGCTGGAACCGTCGAAAGGAACACCATCAGTGAATGAACTCTCATCAATTTGGTTGTGAAACACTGTCAAGTGTTGCCAAGTTCCAGGTGTATCGATGAATTTCAGATCAATCATCTGAATTTTTTCATCTTTAATTCTTTTCAACACTTCTTGTGGGGTTGTCATTGTTACTCCTTATGTACCCAATTTCCTAAAGTAAAACAAAAATCTGCCAAAGCATCTTTAGCCTGCTACGCTAACCCAAGTTGTGACACACCACCTGGAATATCGTAAATACTTGACTTGAGGTGGTTTTGTAGTGTTTGTTACAGATGATCTGGATTACAGGTTATATTAACCTTTCTTCATGATCTGCACAAAACTGGAAATATCATCTCATCGGGGTCAACTTTGGCATAGAATCCTTAAATAGCGGATGGATCGTTTTTGTGCCGCATCTATTGTTTATGGCACAAAAGTTTACTGGTGCATAATTGCAGCCAAATAAATATCAAACCATAGATAGTTAATGATTGGGAGAAAAAAGAATGCGCGATGCAGTTACAACTTTAATTAAGAATTATGACGTAACCGGTCGTTATTTTGACCGGAATGCGATCGACAGCCTCAAGTCTTACTTTGAAACCGGTACAGCAAGAGTGCAAGCGGCAGCTGCAATTAATTCTAATGCAGCGGCTATTGTTAAACAGGCTGGTTCTAAGTTATTTGAAGACTTACCAGAATTGATTCGTCCTGGTGGAAATGCTTACACAACTCGTCGCTATGCGGCTTGTTTGCGGGATATGGATTATTACCTGCGCTATGCTACTTATGCAATAGTTGCTGGCAATATGAATGTACTTGATGAGCGTGTTTTGCAAGGACTACGGGAAACTTACAATTCTCTGGGTGTACCTATTGGTTCAACAGTTCAGGGTATCCAGATTATGAAAGATATCGTCAAGGCGCAAGTTGCCGCTGCGGGTGTGGCTAATACTGCTTTTGTGGATGAGCCTTTTGACTATATTACTCGTGAGTTGAGTGAGATTGATATTTAATAAAAGTCCCGGCGATTAGAAATCGCGGCTACACAACTAAAGTCCGCCTACGCGGACTTAATAGCGATAGCGAAGCGCTCCGTAGGAATCGCACTTTGGCTTTTTTTGGCAAGGTGCGTTTACTTTTTTTCAGATTACTAATTGTCTGAATCAGGATTTACAGTATTTAAGGATTGTCAGGATGTTAGTTTGAGTAGAGATTTTCCAGATAAAATCCATTGGTTAAACAAAAATCTGAAAATCGCACAACTCGCTCTTGGGAAGTCTCAATTAGAAACTCAATTCGGGAAATTCAACGAGAAAATAAGCGTTATTATCTCACGAGAGAAAAATTAGAGGAAGTATTAGAAGAAGCTTATTTAAATGCTATTGATGAAGCTTCGCTGGAAGTGGAAGAAGGTCGTTATGAATCAGAAGAATTAGAAAAGTTGGTTAATAAAGAAGAAATTATTCATTATGCTTTAGGTTTAATCTCACCAGGAGAGTCAAATTAATTGGTTAAACAAAGATTAGATACTTTATTAGTAGATTTAGGTTTATGTCCCTCCCGTCAACAAGCACAACGGCTAATTCAAGCTGGAGCAGTGACAGTCAATCAACAGATGATTGATAAAGCCGGGACTGAAGTTGATATTACAGCACAAATTCAAGTTAAAGAACGTCCACCTTTTGTTTCTCGTGGTGGTGAAAAACTCGCCAAAGCCTTAGAATTATTTGGAATTTCTGTAACTGGACGCATTTGTTTAGATGGGGGAATTTCTACGGGAGGTTTTACGGATTGTTTATTACAAGCTGGTGCAGTTCAAGTTTACGGTATTGATGTTGGTTATGGACAAGTTGATTGGAAAATTAGAACAGATGAAAGAGTAATTTTAAAAGAACGCACCAATTTAAGACAGTTAAAACCAGAAGATTTATATGCTGAAAATGCGACGCTTCCTGATTTAGCAGTGGTGGATGTTTCCTTTATTTCCTTAACTAAAATTTTGCCTGCATTATGGCAATTAACGCAAGCACCTAGAGAGGCTGTATTGCTGGTAAAACCTCAATTTGAGGTAGGGAAGTCTCGCGTGGGTAAAAAGGGTGTTGTCCGCGATTCTAGCGACCAAGCTGATGCTATTTTCCAGGTGTTACAAGCAGCTATAGAGTTAGGTTGGAAGTATAAAGGTTTAACTTGGTCGCCCATAACTGGCCCTGCGGGAAATATTGAATTTCTGCTCTGGTTGGGAATGGAAAGTGAGACACCAGCACCAGATTTAGAGATGATTCAGGAAATGACCAAACAAGTGGTGTATGAGTTTATGAAAAAATGATGCACAATTATTAGTCTTGTAGGGTGGGCAATGCCCACCCTACGTATATTTCAAAAATCAAATCTTAATTCCTATATAAATATTTAACAGTGTGACAAAAGTGATGTTTAAATCATAAACACATTACCTTATAAATAACTAATTAAGTCAATACATATCAGCGATGTCTACATCCAAAAAACTGAGAAAATCTCAATACTTTTGCAAATAGCCAAGTTTCGGGTTGGGTTAAACCCAACCTCACAAGGTTATAAATCGTAAATCAAACACTCTAGTGCATCTGGATACATTTCGCAGTAGGTTTCTAAGGCTGTTTTACGGTGTTTGGCTTGTTTTTGATGAGCTTTTTCTGCTTGTAATTCTTCAACAATATCCCAAGCTACAGCACAATTAGGGGAATTACTTCCATTTTGCTCACAGGTTGCACGAGCTTCTACAATTGCTTCCAGAATTGCTTGCTCAATGGGTTTAGTGCTATTTTTATCTGAGTTAATAGCAGCTAAAATTTCGTTAAAAGATGTCATGATATTTTCACCTTTGTTGTGGAGTAAGATCAAGATTTACTGCAAACCCTAATGTGTACTTAAGTATTTTTTACTCGGCACTGTTTGCTTCTGGTTGTATGGGAAGATAGAAATGTAGAGAAAGTATGAGAACCAGTTAAGAAACTATCCTCAACCGTAACAATTTAAAAAAATATTTTTAGTTAATTTATATACTTTTTTAGCCATGAAAAAATAGAAATGGCTAATTTATACCACTTCAAAATTCACAATTTCGTATGTAGTTGGGGATATCAGAGTGTGGTTAATGATGTCAAAAATCCCCAAATTTTCCACCCAATTCTTGCTGTAAACGATACAAAATTGTATTTTTGTCAACTTGCGATAGAATTTCTTGAATGACTGTATCAGCACCTAATTGTCCCCAAGTACAGCCTTTTTCTAGATATATTTGTGCGGCTTTACCGACAGTATAAGCACCATAACCAGCAATACTACCTTGAGCGATACCTCCAGTGAGCTTTGCTAACGCACTCCCCGCAAAAGTAGTAATATTCACAGGGCTATCACCACTGACTATAGCAGCGGTACTACTGCCTAAACCTAACATTAAACTACTGCCGATTTCTCCTAACAATAAACCACCAGAACTGAATAAAATGGTTTTTAATAATTTACTTGCTTCATAGCTAGTCATGGGTAAACCATATAATCTAGCTAAAGAACGAATTAAAGCTAAATCGGTGATTAAACCCCCCATAATATCTAAAATAGGAATGGGATTCAAACCAATAGCGAGGGCTTTATATTTAGTAAATTTCCAAATGATATCTTCTGCTTCTTCTTCACGAATATCAATGGTTTTACTAGCTATCACTGCTTCTGCTTCCCTTGCTTGAATGAGTGCATTTAAAGCTAAAAGCGATCGCCCTTCCCGATTTAGTATATTCAGAATTGTTTGCTTGAGTTCCTCAACCTGTGGTGGTGGTGTTTCCCATTCATAACTCACAGTTCCATCTGGGTATTCTACTCTAACTTCCATTGATGCAGGTTCAGCTGCTACCATGACAATTTCATCAGGTAGTAAGGGTTTTTCTTGAAGATTTCCTGCACCTAATAGTTGTAAGTTTTTGTAAATGGTGTTTCTGTCTGTATCTGGGTACAAATCGATTTTGTTAAAAACCAAAATCAGTGGTTTTTGAGCTTGTCTTAATTCTAGTAACCCTTGATACTCAGTTCTGGTAATATCTCCAGAGACAACAAACAAGATTAAATCTGCTTGACGAGCTACTTCTCTCGCCATTTGCGCCCTTGATTCCCCCTCAATTTCATCTAAACCGGGAGTATCGATTAATTCAACTAATACCTTTCCCCCTGGTTTCCAACGTACTGAACGAGGCCACTGAGTCACACCGTTAAGGGGGCCAGTTTGGAGAATTTTTTCACCTAGCAAGGAATTCAACACCGCTGACTTTCCGCGACTCACTAAACCAAAAGCAGCTATTCTCACGACGTTAGAGTCTAGCTTGTTGAGTGTGGTGGTTAAAATTTCTATTTCCGGTTTTACCAAACCTGCCAATTTTTGGTTTGATGATAGCTGTCCTGACTTGCGGAGATATCCATACCAAGATAGAGCCTGTCTAAGACTAGCACGGGCGCGGTTCAAATGAGTTTCTTGCAGGTTTTTCACTGCGTTAGGTTGAGACAAGGTGGAGTAAACAATGGGTTACATATCCATTTATAGCAGGGGACAGGTGACAGGTGACAGAGTTGAAAGTCTGTTTGTGTCTAAGTTTTATCATTAGTTCATGTCCTAACCACCTTGGCGGTTGCTATATATCGAAATTTTTAGTTTTTTATAAATTAACTTTGAATATTTCAGATATCTTAATTAAGCATTTCCACTGAAAAGTCAAAAATAAAAATCGCAATTACTTTTGCACGCAAATTTTTTTAGTCATAAAAATGACTTGTAATTACGAATATAATAAGTAAAATATCTATAAGTCTTGATAAATAACGATTAAATGATTTACTTAGGTAAAATAAAGTATGCTCTATTAGTAAAATAATATACTTAAACTTTCTGGCAATTTATCTCTAAGTATGTTGCTGAGATTTTTCGATAAAGGTAAATGCTCGCTTTTTTGCGATAAAATTTCTATATATAGATATTTTTATATATTAATTTTTTTTAATTGGGATAAGTACCAATCCCTTTCCTAGTGAAGAAGGAGAAATTAAAAGTCTCTCCCTTGGGAGGGGAGAGAGTTACCATTTAATTAATTCCACCTACTTACCACCAAATACGTTCACCTTTCTCATTCACTCGTGCTTGACGAATTACATCAGAAATCTCTTCTGCATCTTTTACATGATGAAGGGCTTTTTTGTCACCTTCAGGAGTGTCTACGACAAAGTAGGTTGGAACTGTAATTTGATCACCTGTAATGTCAGGAACATCTACAGCAACTTGTTTGGCTTTTTCTTCAATTGATTGTGGTTCATCAGCAATTCTATCTCCTGGATTTGCGGTTAATTTCCTTTCTTTGACAGTTGGTCTTTCTCTTGAAAAGGGATCGTCACTTACTGGCTGATGAATTTCATTGTCTTGATGATTATTAGTCATGACTTTTTCCTGAATCAAAACTTGACTATTACTAATATCAATCTAAACAATCAAAAGTGTAAGTAGCTCTTTCTTAGGAGATAGTTTGAGGTATTATAGCAATTCCCGTTCACGTGAGGTACGAGCAGTAATAATTAAACGCGGATGGACGCAGATAGACGCAGATAATTTTGTACTTCATTAGACTAGGAAATTCTATATCATTAAGTTCTGGATATAGGATTTGGAAACGAGAGTATCAAGAGAAAATATCAATAATAAAGAAGAATTTAAGAGTTATAAGCGCTATAAATTGGTTTTATACCGATGCTTACTAACTACCAGCCTAAATTTAGATAACTAGTAAATTGGAATTATGTATGCTTCTAAAGAAGGATAGTTTACCAGTTAAATTGTGCAACAATGAAAATTAGGAACACCTTGTATGTAGGTGGAACTATGACAGATATGACAGATAAAAATATAAGAATTGTTTCTTTAATTCCCAGTGCAACGGAAATTATCGCCACACTGGGGTTGTCGAAAGCTATTGTAGGGCGATCGCATGAATGTGACTATCCCCCAGAAATAGCACATCTCCCCGTATGTACTCAAGCAAGATTGAACGGTAACGCTCCTAGCAACGCCATTCATGAGGAGTTAAACAGTATATTGCAATCTGCTCTAAGTATCTACAAAATTAAAGTTGATGTTTTACAGAGATTGCAGCCAACGCATATTATCACTCAAGACCAGTGTGATGTCTGTGCAGTTAGCTTCCCAGAAGTGGAAAAAGCAGTATCTGAACTGACCCACACTTCACCTCAACTTATATCCTTACAACCTAACACACTGCAAGATGTGTGGAGTGATATCGAGCGAGTAGGCAATATCTTCGGCGTTGACACAGTAAAAATACTTGAAAACTTAGAAGCTCGTGTCAAAATTTGTAATCATAAAATTCAAGGGCTTTCCGTAATAGAAATGCCTACAGTCGCTTGTATTGAGTGGACTGATCCTTTAATGACGGCAGCAAATTGGATTCCTGAATTAATCAATTTGGCAGGTGGACAGACGTTGTTTAGCGTTATGGGTAAACCTTCTGCTCAATTAAACTGGGAAACTTTGATTACCAGCAACCCAGATGTGATTATTTTTATGCCTTGTGGCTTTGATTTAAGACGGACTCAGCAAGAAGCAAAATTGTTAACTCAACGTCCCGAGTGGCAAAAACTGCACGCTGCTAAAACAGGTAGAGTGTTTGTGACCGACGGTAACGCCTACTTTAACCGTCCTAGTCCGCGACTGGCAGATTCTGTGGAAATTTTAGCAGAAATTTTGCACCCAGACATTTTTCAATATGGTTATAAAGGTATCGGTTGGGAGCCTTTACAAAAGTGAAATCCTCCTACACTGTATGCGTCACTCACTATACAGTGTAGGCTTCTCCGCAATTCCGGCTATTGCTACCACAACCGCAGAAAAACTACCCTTGGAACTCGTCAACTTGACCAAGACGGCGGATGTTAAGAATGTCACTCATTTTCTTAATTTGAGCAAACAAGTGTTCTAATTGAGAGCGATCGCGGATATCAATGCCCAAATCCATTAAAGCAGGTTGTCCCAAAGCTGTTTTCACGTTAGCATGACGCACATTTATACCTTGGTCGCTCAACCGCGATAAAATATCTTTTAATATTCCCACTCTATCAAGAGTCTCAATTTGAATATCAATGGGGTAAGTGTGAGGACGGCCGTGATGTTCTAAAGCTGAGTTCCATCTCACGGGAATCAGGCGTTCACATTCCACATGATCCACATTATGACAGCCTTGACGATGGATAGATATACCTCGTCCCCGCGTTACCACACCAATAATCCCTTCCCCAGGAATCGGGGTGCAACATCCAGCTACATGATAAACTAAGCCTTCTACCCCAAGAATCGGCGAATCACTAGCACGAGAAGTAGTTGGTGGTGTATCCCGTGAAGATTTTGATGTTGTCTCCTTGGGTATAAAGGGTATCACATCAGCCACTGGTTGATCAGCTTTCACCACATCTCGCCAGCGGTTTAATACCAGGTTTAAAGTAATCTCTCCGTAACCTAAACCTGCCAGTAAATCTTCAACACTGTGATAATTACACTTTTCGGCCACAGTCTGCATCGCATCAGATTTGAGTAAATTATCAAAACCAGTTTTACCGAGTTCTTTTTCTAATAAATCTCGTCCTCGTGCCACATTTTCTTCCCGGCGCGATCGCTTGTACCATTGTTTAATTCTATATTTCGCCGCCGAAGTCCTGACAAAATTTAACCAATCCAAACTGGGATGGCTATTCTTTTGAGTAATAACATCAACAATATCCCCATTATGCAATCGCGTTGATAATGGCACCATTCGCCCATTCACCCGCGTACCTGCACAATGGTTCCCCACCTCTGTATGAATTCGATAAGCAAAATCTATACTCGTAGAACCAGGACTTAGAGGAACCACATCCCCCTTAGGGGTGAAGACATAAACATCATCTTCAAATAGATTGTCCTTAACACTATCTAAATATTCTTGCGCGTCTTTTAAATCACTTTGCCATTCCAGCAATTGCCGCAACCAAGTAAATTTCTCATCTGAACCCGTTAATTGGTTATTAGTGGAACCACCTGTCTCTTTATACTTCCAATGTGCTGCAATCCCATATTCAGCCACATGATGCATATCCACAGTCCGAATTTGTACCTCCAAAGGGCGACCAGTCAAACCTATTACCCCAGTATGCAACGACTGGTAACGGTTAGGTTTAGGCAATCCAATATAGTCTTTAAATCGGCCAGGAATGGGGCGAAAAGCATCATGAACTACCGCCAAAGCCCGATAGCATTCCTCATTGGTTTGCACAATTATTCGCAGCGCCGCCAAATCATAAATTTCATGAAATTCTTTTTGCTGCTTATGCATTTTTTGATAAATGCTATAAAGATGTTTGGGGCGGCCACTGATATCCAAACACTGAATTCCGGCTTGCTGCAACCTTTCCCGCAAAACGTGCGTAGTTTTAGCCAATTTTTCTTCCCGCGCTGTCCGTTTTTCAGAGACGTGCTGCTGAATTTCCCGGAAAGCGTCCGGTTCCAAATACTTAAACGCCAAATCCTCCAATTCCCATTTAATTCGCCATATTCCCAAGCGATTAGCTAAAGGTGCAAAGATATCTCGCGTTTCTTGGGCGCTACGGCGACGGCTTGCTTCTGACATATACTGCAAGGTTCGCATATTATGCAAACGGTCTGCCAACTTCACCACAATTACCCGAATATCTTTAGCCATTGCCAAAAACATTCGCCGGAAATTCTCAGCTTGGCTTTCGGTTTTGCTAGTGAAATTGATTTTAGAAAGCTTGGTGACACCCTCTACCAATTGGCGGACTTCTGCCCCAAAATGCTCTTCTATTTCTTCAATTGTAACTTCTGTATCTTCAACTACATCATGAAGAAATCCAGCTGCTATCATAGCAGGACTGCCGCCCAAATCTCGCAGCAAGCCAGCTACAGCTACTGGATGGGCAATATATGCTTCTCCAGATTTACGGTACTGCCCTTGATGGAGTTGATAGGCAAATTGGAAAGCGCGACAGATTAAAACCATATCACTATGCGATCGCTCATTTTCCGGTTCGCTGTTTTTTGCTGATGTTTCTCGTAAACATTTCTTAAGCCATTCCGGAAGACTGACATCAACTGAAGAATTAAGAAGTAAGCTGCTCATACAAGAGAGATTATAAGTTTTTGGTGGATTAAGTGAGATATAGACGCAAATTACAGCATCGTCGCAAAAAGATGCTGTTGCCCTAAAGACGGGTAGAAAAAACGGTGTAAGGATGACTTTCTAATTGCCTGTGATCATCATCCATTGCAGGTGTCGAGGCACATAAGGCACAATATCGATAGATGGCAAACAAAGCCTCAAACTATGATTCGAAGCTTCGAGTTTGATTGAGTCCTTAAAAAAGTTTATTGTAGAAGAAAATTTTCTTGACATTAATACTATCTTAACTAGCACTGGATGTCTCTGAATCTTGATAAATATCAGGAATTTGCAACATTACTAGAGCAACTACGCTCTGATGTTACCAAAAGTCAACTAGATGCTCCTATCCTACGGCAGCGTTTAGACGCTTTGCAGCAATTGTTTGTCCAACAAATTGTGCCTTTAGCCGATGTAGAATATCGGGAGCAGTCTTATCAAACGGAGATGAGTAAGCAACTGCGTCTCTTGGAAATAGACGTAATGTTTTTCCAAGGTGCAAAACAATCTTCAACAGCACAAGCTAGACTTGCAACCATTGAGGAACGTTTAATAACTCTAATTAGATATTGCCATGCCATACTCCAACCAGAGGAGAAAGGGGAAAAATAAATATTTATTACTCTCCTTTTTCTCTATTTAACTACATAATGCCACTTATGATTGACATGAGACTGCTACCAAAGTAACAAGAAAATGGTAAGTTGATTTCAGCAACACCGTCACCCAACAACAACTTTGATTTTCAAAATGTTCGGTTGCGGTGAGAAGATATCTGAAAACTTTTTCGTGTGGTATCTAACACTTGTAGATCCTCCTAAATCCTCCTTAAAAAGGAGGACTTTGAGTAATTTATCCCCCCTTGGAAAGGGGGGTGAGGGGGGATCTTGATCAATTCTGATACTTCTCAGACATCCTCTGAAGAAACTCAACCTACGTAAGTATGAAGATTATATGTTAAATAGAATACGTCTTCTTTTTAGCCAGTTTTTTCAAAATTCTCAAACAATCAATAATGAACCTTTAAATAAGGTAAGTTTGATTGTAATTATTTTAGTTGATATTTTTATTTTAATCAATGTTTTTACTGGTTTAGATCATATTAGTAGATGGCATCTCAGCCCATATCAAGTTTATCCATGCTATTCAGAATGGAATACCTATAAAAAACAAACTACTCAGGATAAAGACTATGAAATTATTAGGAATTCATTGCCATATAATACAAATACTCAACCCAACTTTAGGCAAAGATATCAACAAGAAGAAATAGGACATTTGGGTAAGGTGTCGGAAATATGTTTGAACTATGGTCAAGCTAAAGATAAAGCTAATAATGCCGAAAATCGCCAAACTCTAATAGCTATAAATCAGACAAAAGATAATATCAATAAATTAGCGCAAGCAAATTTAAATATTCGTAATCAATATGATTCAACGCTGTTAGAAAAAATTGCTGGACAGTCTCCAGGAAATTCTATTAATCAAGTGGCAGCAGAAAAAGCCAAACAAGAATTAGATAATAATAACCGTAAAATTTCTACATTTAAACAACAAATGGTTAGTCTGCAAAGCCAACTGCTGACGAAACCAGAAATTATTGATTTTTTATCTTTTCTAAAAGATGAAACTAAATTTACGGAAGTTGACAAAGGCTATCAAAAGGCATCTTTTTGGTATCCTAGTCTCCAACTGATATTTCAATCTATTTTTCTCCTTCCTTTAATTATTATCGCTTTATTAGCTTACAAATTTAGCCAAAAGAAAGGATATGGAGTCGTAGCTTTAATTAGCTGGCATTTGCTGGTGATATTTTTGATTCCGTTGATTTTGAAAATCTTTCAATTTCTGCAAATTGGTGCAATTGCAGAATTTATTTTCAATCTAATCAATAAGATATTTGGTAGCTTGCTGTTTCTGATTAGTTATGTTTATATCTTTTTAATTCCTCTGGTGGGTTTTGGGCTGATAAAATTATTACAAACATTTGTCTTTAACACTAAATCTCAAGCTGCTAAAAGAGTCCAAAAATCACAATGTATTAACTGTGCAAAAACCATTAAAACTCGTGATGCCCATTGTCCTCATTGCGGTTATTATCAATATGTAGAATGCCCTAATTGCCATAATTTAACTTACAAAAAATTGCCTTATTGTTATCATTGTGGAACTGATCAAAATCCCAGCCATTCCTAAAGAATAATTAATAATTTGTAGGCATATATAGGACTAATATTTGATTTTTGAAATATACGTAGGGTGGGTATTGCCTACGCCACGCAAGCTATCAAATATCATTTATGATTCCTATGTATCTATTGTTTATATGCCTCTGCGTTCTCTGCTTCTCTGTGGTTCATTAATATAACTACCTTAAGCGCAGTAGCAATATCTGTATTGGTAGAACAACTACTTTCACTAATCTGATAGACTATCCTAAATTTAAGATTTTATAAAAGTTGGCAGCGCAAAGCTAATAATTAACTATGAGTGAAGCCTTATTTAATGTTGAAAATCTCTGCGTAGCTTATCCCCAACGTAACAAAGAAGAAGCAAGCTGGGCTGTTGATAATGTATCTTTTTCACTGCAACCAGGTGAAAGAATGGGTTTGGTGGGAGAGTCTGGTTGCGGGAAATCTACTATTGGAAGGGCAATCATGCGTTTGTTACCTGCCTCTAGTCGTGTTGAGGGTAAAGTAAATTTTCAGGGAAAGTCTGTTTTAGATTTAACACCAGTTCAGATGCAGAAGTTTAGGGGTGAAGCCGTAGCTTTGATTTTTCAAGATCCGATGACGCGTCTTGACCCGTTGATGACGATTGGTAATCATTGTATTGAAACTTTACAAGCCCATTCACCGGATTTATCAAAACAACAAGCGAAAGAAAAGGCTTTAGCGACTTTGGAGAAAGTGAAAATTCCCGCTAGTCGTTGGAGTCAGTATCCCCATGAGTTTAGCGGGGGAATGCGTCAACGGGTAGCTATTGCACTGGCGCTTCTCCTCAATCCTAAACTCATTGTGGCAGATGAACCCACAACCAGCTTAGATGTCACGGTTTCTGCACAAATTCTGCAAGAATTAACGCGATTGTGTGCTGAGGATAATATGGGATTGTTGTTGATTTCCCATGATTTAGCAATGGTGGGAGAATATTGCGATCGCATTGGGGTGATGTATCAAGGTAAAATGGTCGAAATGGGGAAAACGGAAACTGTATTTAAACAACCCCAACATGAATATACCCGTTCTCTATTAAAAGCAGCTTTGCATATTCAAGCTGTCAATGATAATGAAGAATTGGCAATTAATAATAAAGAAGCAAGCCAATCACCAATTCTAAAAATCACAGAACTTAAGCAACATTATACCATAGAACCAAATTTTATTGAACGCTTATTTAAAGGAGAAGGACAAACAATTAAAGCTGTAGATGGAATTAATTTAGAATTGTATCCCGGAGAAATTTTAGGATTAGTAGGTGAGTCTGGTTGCGGGAAAAGTACACTTTCTAGAACCATTTTACAATTAATTCATGCTACATCTGGGAAAGTCGAGTTTTTAGGGCAGGAATTAACCAAGTTGTCACCTCAAGAAATTCGTTCTTCCCGTAGACAAATCCAAATGATATTTCAAGATCCCCATGCTTGTTTAAATCCAGCGATGACGGTGGGAAAAAGCATAGCAGATCCTTTATTAATTCACAATTTAGCTAATACCATACAAGCCAAAGAACAGGTTCTATGGATGTTAGAAAAAGTGGGTTTAAGACCAGCAGAACTTTATTACCAGCGTTATCCCTCTGATTTGTCTGGGGGACAACAACAACGGGTAGCCATCGCACGGGCTTTAATTACTCGTCCTAAACTGGTAATATGTGATGAACCGGTAAGTATGTTAGATGCCAGCGTACAAACACAAGTTCTCGATTTGATGCTGCAACTAAAGGCAGAATTTGAGTTAACTTACCTATTCATTACCCATGATTTATGGTTAGCGAGGTTTTTGTGCGATCGCATAGCCGTGATGAATGGTGGTAAAATTGTCGAACTAGGACAAACGAAACAGATTTTTGCTCATCCTCAACATCCCTACACCCAAACCCTATTAGCTGCTGCACCTTTATTAGCCAGAGCATAATCAAGAGTCAGAAGTAAAGATACTCACATCTTGCACCTTCTCAATAAGGGTACGGTGGGCATTGCCCACCCTACGCAATAATAAGGGTTGTAGACTTAGATTTTCGCAATAAGATAATGGTGCAAGATATGATGATAGATATTCGCTGTTCCCAATTACCAATCACCAAAGTAATTAATGTCTAAAAATCCATCTTCTAAACCTTACACAACCAATACCAATCAATCAGATAAATGGCAAGAGAGAGTAGCACAAATAGCATATCGCTTCAATCAACAATATCAAAATCAAAAATTTGAAGTACCAGAAGAAGTACAAGCAATGCCAATATTTCGGGAATGGACTACTGGCATATTAAACGATAGAATTGTATCGCCTTTCTGGGAAATTGCTCAACCTCAAAAAAACCAACATTGTTTAGATATTGGTTGTGGTGTCAGTTTTTTAATCTATCCTTGGCGAGATTGGCAAGCATTTTTTTATGGACAAGAAATTAGTAATATTGCCAGAGATACTCTTAATTCTCGTGGTTCTCAATTGAACTCAAAACTATTCAAAGGAGTGGAGTTAGGAGCATCACATCATTTAAACTATCCTTCAGAACAATTTGACTTAGTAATTGCGACGGGGTTTAGTTGCTATTTTCCCCTAGAATATTGGAATGCTGTATTGTTGGAAGTTAAACGGGTATTGAAACCAAGTGGACAATTTGTGTTTGATATTCTTAATTCACAACAGCCTTTAGCAGAAGATTGGGCGGTTTTAGAAACTTATTTGGGTGCTGAGGTGTTTTTAGAATCTACGACAGACTGGGAAAAAACAATCAAAGCTGCGGGTGCTAAGGTAATTAAGCGGCAATTAGGAGAATTATTCGAGTTGTACAAAGTCAAGTTTTGAGATCAAATTCAGGATATTATATAGTAGTTTTGATTCGTGAATCAATCTAAGTATTTGTAGGGTGGGCATTGCCCAACAAAACCACGGTAGTGTGAGCAATACCTAACAAGATTTTATCTCCATTTATATTGAATAAAATCAACAGAAAAGCTGATAACTCTTCCTGTGACAGTGTATTATTTGTGAAGATTTAAAAACAATTTTCCCAAATAGCAGCAATGATTATTCGCCATGCCAGAGAAACTGATTTACCTGCCATTGTAGCAATTTATAACGCTGCGGTTCCCAGCCGCATGGCGACAGCCGATTTAGAACCTGTATCTGTGGAAAGTCGTCTGGCTTGGTTTAAAGGACGAGTACCTTCACAACGTCCTCTATGGATAATTGAGACAGAAGATGTAATTGCGGGATGGTTGAGTTTTCAATCATTTTACGGCAGACCGGCTTACCATTCAACTGCGGAAATTAGTATTTACATTTCCCCACATTTTCAGGGATGTGGTTTGGGAAAGCAACTTTTAACAAAAGCAATTCATGAAAGTCCAAATTTAGGTTTAAAGACTTTAGTAAGTTTTATTTTTGCTCACAATCAACCGAGTTTAGGATTATTTACATCTTTTGGTTTTCAGCTTTGGGGACATTTGCCGAGAATTGCCGATTTAGATGGAGAAGAAAAGGATTTAATGATTATGGGTTTACGAGTTGGGGACTCAACTACATCTGCAACATAGTTAAATAAATCTTACCTGGAGTCTGTTAGGATTACAATATGCTAAATCTTCTCACTTTTTCTCAGAATAAACTGGAATTATTCACCGCTAGGGATGTCGATGCAGTACTGACAAAGATTGATAATTCCTGCAATATATGGTTGCGCTGTATTAACTTCCGCGATCGCACTGGAACAGCTAGAATTATCAAGTATTTTGGACTTAATCCATCTCGTGTTGACATGATTTTCAACTATTCCCCTATCGGAATTGATGAAGATATGGAAGATTGTTTATTTAACAGCTATGAAATTCTGACTCATCAAATCAAAAATCGTGAGTTTGAGGTAGCCCGTGGGAGTATTGTAGTAGGAACCAATTTTATCATCACCTTTGAAATCACAGAAGTAAAAATATTCAGTATCCTCATGAACAATCTTCAAAAGCGAAATTTAGATATTCAAAAGTGGGGAGTTGACTATATTTTATATTTTATTTTTAAAGATATTTTGAATAATTATCATACTGTATTTGACTATATTTCTAGAAAGCTTGATGATTTAGAAGATGAAGTTTTAGATAAATTGGGTGATGACTCAACTTATCAGAAAATTGCTACAATGAGGCAATCTACTCGTGTTGGAAGGCGCAATTTTCAAAGCATAAAGTCACTTTTGGTTATGATGGATTACGATGATTTCCAATGGATTACCCCACCTGTGAAAGCACTATTTAATCAAGAATTGGTTCATCACATTGATAATCTCTGGCAAGAATATCTGGCTTTGAGATCGTGGATGTCAGAATTAATGGAAATTCAACGGGATAATGTGGCCAGTGAAACCAGTGAACGAATTAATCGTCTAACTATTCTCTCAAGCATATTTTTGCCCATCACTTTTATTTCTGGCTTCTATGGTATGAACTTCAAATATATGCCGGAATTAGAGCAACCTTGGGCTTATCCTGCTATTATCAGCATCATGGCATTAATTGTGATTGCTAGTATTGTCTATGCTAAACGACAACGTTGGTTGTAGTCAGCAAGATTGATGACACTGCGGTAGAAATCAAGCTACCATTTAAAACTACGTAAAAAGTTAATGAAACAGGATTTTTAATTTTTTAATTTTTAATTGTTTACACCCTATCCCCAGCAGGTGGTACAATACCAAACCTATTTAACCCCGCATCAATATCTCTCAACAATTTAAAATCATCTTCTGGTAAAGGATAACTATTACTACTAATTAAACCGCCCATTGGTTGTTTTTCCAAAAATGAAAATGCTTGCCGAAACTGTTGAGGTTCTGCCTTAATTGGGGCATCAAAATGACAAGAAATAATCCAATTAAAATCCCAATTAGCAATTTTATCAGCCCAGTTTATAGTTTCTCTGGGTGCGCGATTTAAAATCAAACTTTGTAAAATTGGTGCAACGAATAAACGTCCGTTTCCACGCAATACATCAAATGAATTTTGCCAATTTTCTTGCCATTGGAAGGGGAAAAACCCAAAATAGGCTTTTTTAGAACGTTCTGGAGCTTTCTGGGCATCCCTCAACACTTCACCCCATGTGGGGATTGCTAACACACTCGGTTGAAAATACAAGGCAAATAATGTTACACGCTGCCATCCCTTACGGCGATTGGCTTGGGTATCTGCAACTACGTCAGAGGCTTTGTCTTTGGCGTGGTACAACAACGGATATGGATCGAGTTGGACGATGGCTGGTGGGTCTGCTGGTACAGAAATTATGGTATCTGTAAGTAAGAGAGTGTGCGATCGCTTGTGGAAAAAAGCTACCTCTGCAAACTTACCAGGCCCCAAATCAATGGCTCCCAATATGGCATAATCAAAATCATCAGCAAAAGGCGCTTCTTGGCTATTTTCCGGTAATACCTGAGTCCGTTTTCCAGGTAAACCCAACCAACTCAAAGGTAAGTTGAGAGGAAAACTCCATTGTTCGGGTGCAACAAATACCTGTGCATTGGCAAAGCATCGCGCAAAGGGGCCAACAAATACTTTATGTTCTATTCCCGATATAGTCGGCAAAATAATATACTTAACATCACCGTGTTCTGCCACCAACTCATTTACCAAACGGATACATTCTCCCGTTGGTGCGACCGGTGCATAAACCAGCAAACCACCATTTTCTAGCTTCACTACAGTCATGCGAATTGGCACAACCACGTAGAAAATTCCTTGTAACTGATCAAAAGTCCAGATGGTATCTTTGAGAACTTCTTTACGGATTGTCCGACGTTTACCATATGGGTAAATTGGCACAACAGGCCAAAACCGCCATGAAAAGTCCTGGGGATGAATTTGTTCTATGTCTTCACTTTCAAGCACTTTGCGAACCTCTCCCAATTCCCAATGCTTAGATTTTGATTTGCACTCTTGAATTTGGAGTTTAGCAAATTATTGAGGTAATAATTTAATTTTTCATTCAATTTTGTCAAAAATTAAAGTAGCATAATATAGCAGCCGCAAAATTGCTATGACTATAATCACTGCTAAATTGACTATTGAAGACTATCATCCAATAATTGCTTCTGAAAATAACTCCGGTTTTGGACGAGGATTTAAACCTCCGACTGAAACTATTTTAAATATTGAATTGTTAACTTGCAGACTTACTTAAGTTTTGGCAACTTAACAAAAGTTATATCAAGTTAGCAGACAATTTATCTAAAAATTACTCATGAGAAAGCGGTACTAGTTAATCCAGATGAGGAAAGTTAAGGACATCTATGTCGAACGAGACTATTTTTGCAGATATTCAAAACCATTGGGCAAAAGCATCTATTCTTGCTGCGGCTGAGAGAAATATATTAAAAGGTTATCCAAACGGAAGTTTTCGTCCAGATGCACCTGTGACTCGTGCTGAATTTGCAGCGATTATTTACACAGCCTTACCAAAACAGCCATCATCTCGTCCGGGGATTACCTTTACAGATGTACCCGCTAATCATTGGGCAGCTAAAGCGATCGCTCTAGCATATCAGACAAATTATCTATCTGGGTATCCCAATCGTTCTTTCCAACCCAATCAACCAATCCCCCGTGTGCAAGCTTTAACAGCTTTAGCTTCAGGTTTAAATTATAGGGCGACAGAAGAGCCGATCAATACGTTGAAAAAATATTATGATGATTTTGGGCAAATTCCCAGTTACGCTGTAAGTGCGATCGCAGCCGCAACTGAAAAGGGCATAGTTGTTAACTACCCGAACATCCGACGCTTGCAGCCCAATACAAACGCTACTAGAGGCGAAATAGCCACATTTGTTTGTCGAGTTTTGGCAATTCCTACAGTACCTTACAAGTATCTTCCTGGTATACAATTGTTCGTAATTCCTCCACAATTTGAGTCTGCTGATACTTTTGTGGGAGGATTGGCACGGGTCCGAAAAGATAATTTGTGGGGTTATATCGACAAAACCGGAAAATTTGTAATTCCCGCACAATTTGATGAAGCTAATTCTTTTTCTGAAGGATTGGCATTAGTAAGAGAAAATATCAATAAATCAGGCTCAATCTAATTCATGGAAATTCGCGGTATTTGGATTACTACAACAGCCAGTCAAGTCTTTAACTCCCGACAAAATATTGCCGAGGCTATGAACTTTCTCGCCGACATTGGATTTAACGTTGTCTTTCCTGTTGTCTGGAATAACGGCACAACAACTTATCCCAGCCGAGTCATGCGAGAAAACTTCGGCATAGAAATCAATCCGCGCTTTCAAGGTAGAGATCCTTTAAAAGAATTAATTGAAGAAGCAAAACGAGTTAATTTAGCTGTTATCCCTTGGTTTGAATATGGCTTTGCTAGTTCCTATCAAAAAAATGGAGGGACAATAATCGCTAAAAAGCCAGAATGGGCAGCGCGTGACTATGCTGGAAATTTGCTTAATAAAAATGGTTTTGATTGGCTAAATGCACTTGATATCGAAGTACAGAACTTTCTCCTAAGTTTATTTATAGAAGTTGCTAAAAACTATGAGATTGCCGGCATTCAAGGAGATGATCGCTTTCCCGCTTTACCAAGTGAAGGTGGTTACGATCAAAAAACTGTAGAACGCTATCGTCAAGAATTTAATCGACTACCACCAGAAAATTCTAAAGATCCACAATGGTTACAGTGGCGGGCTGATATTCTTTCAAATTTTTTAATTCGCTTCTACCAAGAAATAATTAATATCAATCCTGAATTAATTATTTCCATGTCTCCGAGTCCTTATCCTTGGAGTTATGAAAACTACCTGCAAGATTCTCAAACTTGGGTTAATCTGGGATTAGTTGATTTAGTTCATCCACAGTTATATCACCGAGAATTAGAATTTTATAAAAGAGATATAGATAGACTCATAACTACTCAATTTACCAAACAACAATTGCCCCAACTAATTCCGGGTGTTCTTTTAAAAAGTAGTTCATATCGAATTGATACAGAACACTTATTTCAGGCGCTAAAACATAACCGTTCTGTAGGTATTCAAGGAGAAATTTTCTTTTTCTACGAAGCTTTACGAGAAGATAATAATGCTTTAGCTAATGTTTTAAAATCCAGTATTTACTCTCAACCCGCTGGAAAATTTGACCACAAAGAAATTAAGAAGTATAGCTTTAACCAGCGACGAATAAATAATAATTATGCTTACATAAATAAATCCCAGTCAATTATCCTGAAGGCAAAATTTGATTGGGTTGAGTCATTTTCTGATGGTATGGCATCTGTCAAAATGGGTTACAAACACGGTTACATTGATAGAACTGGTAAACTTGTTGGCAGGCTTCAATTTGATACTGCTGCACCTTTTTCAGAAGGATTAGCCTTGATAAAAATTAATAATAAATATGGCTATATTGATAAAAGTGCTAAACTGATACCTACATTACAATTTGATGAGGCTAAATCATTTGCTGAAGGCATAGCAGCAGTCAAAACCGCTAATAAATGGGGTTATATTGATAAAACAGGTAAACTTGTTATTGCTGCTAAATTTGATGATGCTAAATCATTTTATGAAGGCATAGCAGCAGTGAAAACCGCTAATAAATGGGGTTATATTGATAAAACAGGTAAAACTATAATCCCATCTCAATTTGACGATGCTACAGCTTTTTCTGAAGGTTTTGCATTAGTTAAACTTGGTAATAAATGGGGATATATTGATAAAACAGGAAAATTGATTATCAAGCCGCAATTTGATGAAGCTGATATCTTTTCAGAAGGTTTAGCTCCTGCTAAAATAGCAGGTAAATGGGGATATATTAATCAGTTTGGTGAGTTTATAATTCCCCCAAACTTAGATTTTGCTAAACCTTTTTCTGAAGGCATGGCATTAGTGAATGTTGGTGGAGAATTAAAGCAAGATCAGGAACAAGAGAAAGCTTCTTTGATAGGTGGTAAATGGGGATATATTCGCAAACCTTAATAATCCTCAATTGCCATAACTAGACAAGTCTATTCTATTTCACTTAGTCTGAAAAATATTTTGCACCATTTTCTTCTCCACCCTATCAGCAGCATTATCCAACTCTATCACCTCACCATCACTTAAAACCCAACCCAAAGCGCCAATATTCTCTTTTGCTTGTTCCACATTTTTAGCTCCAGGAATGGGAATTGTACCTTTACTAATACACCAATTAAGAGCAACTTGAGACATAGTTTTATTTCTAGTATTTGCTATTTCCTGCAAACATCCTAAAAGCGGTTTCATTCCTGGTAATAATTGTTTACATAACAAACCGCGAATACCTTTAGGAAAAGTACCTTTTTCGGAAAACTTACCTGTTAATAAACCCAATGCTAAGGGACTATAAGCAATTAATTTAATTCCCAAATCATCACAAACTTCTTTCAACCCTAATTCCGTCACTGGATAGGTAGATAAAAGAGAATATTGCACCTGCAAAGTTTTAATTGGTACTCCCCTCTCCTGAAACCTTTTATGTACCCATTGCAGTCGTTTTGTACCGTAATTAGATAATCCTACACCTTTCACCAAACTTTGCTCATACAAATCTGCTAAACCATCTAATAAACCAACTTCTTGCCAAGGTGCATAATTAGCTGTAGACCAATGCATTTGCACTAAATCGACATTTTTGCCCAAACGTTTTGCGGAAGCATTACAAGCTGATATAATTGATTTTCTTGTCCATCTCCAAGGGTAAGCAGCAAGCTTAGTGGCAATGCAAATATTGTCTTTATTTATCCCGTCGTATTCTCTGGCAAAACGCCCTAAAAGTAACTCACTACGTCCGTTTAATCTTCCCGTGCCGTAAGAATCACCAGTATCAAACAGGGTAACACCATTACTCACACACAGATTAAATACCTGTTGTAATTGGTCGTCCATGCTTTCATTGTATCCCCAGAGGAGTTGGTTTCCCCATGCCCAAGTCCCGCAACCCATAGTTGGGAGGGAGAGTTTTTCATTAGTTTGCATCGTTACTAGCTATAAAAAGTGCATATATTAGCAGTTTAGTGTAGTTGGGGTGAGCGATCGCACTAATAGTTAGGATTCAGGTCTAACTAAGTTAGATGATGATGCAGATGTTATCTTGTATCTCAATTTAATTTAGTAAGCCTCAAATCTTCTACTATCGTAGTAAAAAGTTAGAAAAGTATCATCATCAACCAATATTCCTAAAATGATATCGAGATTTTCTCGAAAATAGGGACTACCAGATTCTTCGTCATTACTAATAATATGCTCATCCAGTATTTCTACAACAATAGCTGGCTGATTTTTATAAGGGTATTTTCTATTCTTGAGGTTGGCTTTCCATTTCACTAATTGTCCTACTTGAAAAGAATCTTTTTTAAGGAAATTATTGCAAGCTGTTTGTAGTTGAGTTATGTATTCTTCTCCATAACTTTCTTTCTCTGTGGCAATTTCTTCTTCGTCTTCTTCAAAGTTGCCATTTTGGAGAGATTGCACTAATGCACCTATTAAGTCTTGGCTAGAATTTTGTTTTTCACTCATACGAATTATTTAACTCCCTATCTAGAATAAGCTAATTGATCACTTTTTGAATGATAATGACCTGGTATTTTAACACTTGTTTTAAATGCTCCACGATTTATTTTTCCAGGATTGGGAAAGATGTAATTATTATGTTCGTTCGATTCCAACATTAATTCTGGCAGAAAAGACGCGATTTCCTTGCTTATTTTGCTTAATAAGCTAGTTTGACGCAATCTAATTTCTTCTTTATTTTTTACTCCTTCTACTACATAAAATATTTTAGGAGGCAACAAATTATAACTAGCAGGTACAACATCCTCTAACCACCAGTCAAATAACTCACGTCTGCCATAAGAACCTGGAAAAATAGCATAGCCTTCTAAGCAATCATATAAAATTTCTAAAATTGCTTCTACTGCTTGGTCATAGTTAATAACTCTCATCGCATTATAAAAAACATCTAATGCCTCACTAATTGCTTGGTAATTCACTCCTTTTTTTTGAAAATAAGATTCATGAGACTTGAATATCTCATTAATTGATTCATCAAGTATATTTTGGGGAAGATGCATACTAATATTAATTGTTCCATTAATAGTCTTGGGTAACAAAACAGATATTATATTAATAATATGTCTGGGCAAGGAATTATTTGGATCATAGTATTCCAGAGTAGGCTCTACTGCTAAAACTAAAATGAGTGTCATCCATAGATAGCGACAATGACTGAATGTCTTATCTCTGCTACGAAGCACTTCTAAAACTGCATTTAAATCATCTTGTAATGAAGCATTTTTACCTGCCTCTGGTTCATATAATTCTTCATAATGTTCTAGCTTAATTTGGTTCAATAAAACATGAAGAGAATCAGGTATTGTATTCAATTCATACTGGTTGAAATTTGTAAATCGACTTGATTTTAATGTCATAATAATTTCCTCCCTTTAAATAACTTTGATAGATATAATCTTAGAACGGTTATACTTTTGGATGATAGGGGTAGTCCCAGAATACTTCTACCTTCATATTCATAAATTTATCCCGAAACTGTCTGATAACATCTTCACAACTTGGACAAGGATGTAATTCTGTATAAAGATAGATATACCCTTCTATTTGCAGATTGTAGTTCATTTCGAGAATCTTCGCAATTTCTGAGAATAGTTTATATTCAGAACAAGTATCCATAATACGTCCACTGTAAGAGTCTGGCCCTGGTTGAAATTGTCCTCCTTCTGATTTTGCTGTAGGTTTAGGAATTGGACTTTTATAGTGAGATGTTGCTTCTTGATGAAAAATTACATCTTCTATATGTATTTCAGCCACTGCAACATTGTTTTTAACTTTAGGAAATGGTTGCGTAAGAATGGGCTTATTGGGGAGCAAAATCTCCCTAATTTTAGCAGCAGATTCTCGTAACCTTTTCTTGATTGGATTTTCGTCTCCATTATTATCTTGCGTATTTGTCATGTAATTATATGAACATCAGGATGGAATTTTAGTTCCCTGATAGCATGAATGATAAAACAGCAACCCAGTATCCACAATACCAGTATTACCTTCACAATAGAAATATACAAAATACAAACAAAACAGGTATTGAAAAATGATACGTTTAAAACTCTGGCAATGGATAATCCTCATCTCACCAATTGCGATAATTGTCTCCTTCCTACTCATCTCCGCAGGAATGCAAATTCACACCTGGGGATTAAGTTGGATTTGGGCATTATTCACTCTTGTATTTGTCGGTTGGCGGTGGTTGCTGGTACACTGGACTAAACCAGCTGTAAATCAAATCGAAGCTGTCTTTGCAGAAGTGCAGGAAGAATTGGAATCTAGCAACGACAATAATATAAATGTGTCAACAGGAATAGATACAGCTACTCAAGTAGAAGCAGAATTACAAAAAGTTCTTACCGCAGCACAAAATGATTCCCCTATTTGGGAAGACTGGCAAACATTTTGGACGAGATGTCAAGATTTAGTAGTAGCAATTTCCCATATCTATAATCCAGAAGTAAAATATCCCTTACTCAACATCTACATTCCCCAAGTTTATGGTTTAATTCGTGGAACTGTAGACGATATGGATCAATGGATGCAAAAATTATCACCAGTCCTTAATCAAGTTACCGTTGGACAAGCTTATCAAACATACCAAGTTTACCGTAAATTAGAGCCATCCGCTCGTAAATTCTGGCAAGCTTGGAATTGGGCGCAATGGGTATTAAATCCTGTTGCAGCAGTAGCAAAAAAAGCCAGTGCAGGTGTTAGCAATCGTGCTTCTCAAGAACTACTGATAAATTTGAGCCAACTTTTACGAGAAGCGGCCTTGCGGAATTTGTGCAAACAAGCGATCGCACTCTACGCAGGTACTAAAATTGAATTACCTACCCCCACCCTATCCCAAGGTAAAACTCAAACCCTACGTGACATTATCACCCAAGCTGAACCTCCAGAAACAGTTGAGCAAAAACCCCTTAATATTCTTATTATCGGACGCACAGGTGCAGGTAAAAGTAGTTTAATTAATACTATTTTTCAAAATGAACTTGCAGCAGTTGATGTGTTACCGAGTACAGATAAAATTCAGAATTATCATTGGGAAACGGAAAGCGGAGAAACTCTCAATCTTTGGGATACTCCCGGTTATGAACAAGTAAAACGTGAGGATTTGCGGGATTTAGTCATTGATTATGCCAAAAATGCTGATTTGTTGTTATTAGTTACTCCCGCACTTGATCCCGCGTTGCAGATGGATGTAGACTTCTTGCAAGATATCAAATCCGAAATCGCAGATTTACCCATCATTACCATTGTTACTCAAGTAGATCGTTTGCGTCCTCTTCGTGAATGGGAACCTCCTTATAATTGGGAAATGGGAAATAAACCCAAAGAAATTTCTATTCGAGAAGCGACAGAATATCGAAAACAACTTTTAGCAAATTCCTGTAATTTAGTATTACCAATTGTCACCAGTGATATCAAAACTGGTCGTCATGCTTGGGGTGTAGAAGTGTTATCTTGGGGATTAGTAGAAGCCATATCTCCTGCAAAACAATTACGTCTTACCCGTTTTTTGCGTAATTTGGAAATCCGCACGGTTGCAGCAGCTAAAATTATCGATCATTATACCTTTCAAATGGCAACCACTCAAGGACTTACGACACTTCTTAAAAGTCCTGTTTTGCAATTTATTTCTACTTTATCAACCGGTTCTCCTACTCTTGCTTATCTTCTTGCTGAAAAAATTCCCGTCGAACAATTACCTATAGTCATTGGTAAATTACAAATGGCTTATGAACTTTTCCCCCTTTTCAATCCTGATAATTCCCAATCGCGCAATTTCGATTTACTCTCTCTTTGGCCTTTGTTATTAGAAAATTCTACCACTCCAGACCGTAACGCCGAAGCATTTGGTCATGCTTTAATAGAATATTGGACTCAGAATTTGACAATTGAACAATTGCGAGAACGATTTGATTATTATCTTCAATAATAACTGCACTTTCTCTAAGAGATAAGGTTGGCTATTTATGTGCTAATTAGCTGATAATGCTTATATTCACATCTTGCACCTTCTCAATAAGGATGCGGTGGGCATTGCCCACCCTACGAAATCATAAGGGTTATAGACTTTTATTTTCGCGGGAAAGATGATGGTGCAATAAATATATGAGCCTACCAATTTACAGCGAAAAACTACCCTCATCTGTATTTAGAGAGAGCAGTTGTTTAGAAATATCCAAACTAATTATTTAGCAATCTTCATTTTCTAAGCTTGCTACTGTCACCGCATTAAGAGCAAAAGCTAAAACTAACGGCATGGGACACTTGTAGATAAATGTATAAATAACAGCTACAATGGTGATAACTACAGCCGTGATTGACCAAAACAGTTCCTGATTGGTTAATCCATTCTCTTCTTTAATCACTCTCAAAACATGAACCGGAATTGGTTCTGGCATTACTCCTCCTGGAGGAAACGCCCAGTAGTTACCACGTCGCTCGACAAATAAATCTGTCCAGCCGTTTTCCATGCACCATGCTTCAATCCATTTAATAGAGTAATGATTCATCATCGGGATACAATTCCAATTGTGCAATTTGTGTAGTTAGTGAATATAAATCGATAGAAGATTCATGACCAGCTAATTGATAGCTATAAGATTAACGCTAATTCCATATTTGTTAACTTTAGTTAAGCAGTTAAGACATAAGTTTAAAACATATAAAACATATAAATTATGCTCAAATGCTGCTTCCCTTAATTAAAAGACTAACAGGCTATAGCCGCTATTTCTAGCAAAAGATAATAAACTTTACTTGAATTTGGCTATGTAAATTAATGTAAAGAAGCTAGTGAGTCATTGATAAAATCTTAAGTAATTATAAAATTATCCAATATTCAACTTAAACATCAACTTTAAAAGTTGAGAAATATAAAACTTTCGGTAATTACTGATTGACTCATTTGAATTAATTTCGGCTTGAATTCAGATAGTTTTATATCCAGAATGCTCATTGCTAAAAGCTTTGGGTAGCATTATTAGTGTTTCAAGTACTGCTAGAATGAAATATTTAGCATCATCATAACATCAGTCTAAAGTAAGAAGTTAGTAAATATTTTATAGATTAACCCAGGTATTTATGACAAAGTTTTAATCAAAAGCAACCAGCTACTCACGGAAGATTACAGCAATGCAGGAGGTACAAAATTTAAGAATAAAGCTATATCAAAAGAGGGTTTCAACCCAGTTCCCTATTCCCTGTTCTCTGCTGTAACAGAATAGGGTATGCTGAAAATGCATAAAACACTAAATTAGCTATTAAATATGTATTGGCGACAAGGATTAGCATTACTGTTGGGAGTTATGATCTGGTGTGTGACATCTCCAGCACTAGCAGACTGGAGTCACCCCCTATCATTTAGCAATGCAGAGTTGGGAAGACACGATTTTTCGGGACAAAGCTTGCAAGCTGCGGAGTTTTCTAACGCTAACCTAGAGATGACTAATTTTACAGGTGCTGACTTGCGGGGAGCAGTTTTGAGTGCTTCTGTCATGACAAAAGCAAATTTACATGGAGCCGATTTAACTAATGCAATGGTTAATGAAGTAAAATTGAATGGCGCTGATCTCAGTGATGCCGTTTTGTTAGAAGCTCTTTTACTCCGTTCTATCTTTACTGATGTCAACATCACAGGTGCAGATTTTACGGATGCTATTTTAGATAGATCGCAAATTAAAGAGCTATGTGCAAAAGCCAGTGGTATAAATTCCCAAACTGGTGTAGAAACTCGTGAGTCGTTAGGATGTCGATAAAACTTGGTATAATTGGTGGTGGACAACTTGCCTGGATGATGGGAGATGCAGCCCAGAAGCTAGGAGTAAAATTAATAGTACAAACTCCTAATCAAGATGATCCTGCTGTATCTATTGCTCAAAAAACGGTTTTTGCAGCAGTTGATGATGCCGCAGCTACGGAAATTTTAGCTTCACAATGCGATGTGATCACCTTTGAGAATGAGTTTGTGAATTTAGATGCTTTGTCTTTGTTAGAAAAGCAAGGTGTTTGTTTTCGTCCCAGATTAGCAGCTTTATCGCCGTTATTAGATAAATATCATCAACGTTGCTATTTACAGGATTTAGGATTACCGGTTCCTGAGTTTTTCGCTGTAGAAAAATCAGAAGATATTCACACTAAAATAGGATATTTAGGTTTTCCCATCGTTGTCAAAGCCAGACGACATGGTTATGATGGACAAGGGACTTTTATTATTCATGATTTAGCTACTTTGTTAACAGTAGTAAATCAAAATAGGACACAGTTTTTAGTCGAAGCATTTGTCCCTTTTGCAAGAGAACTAGCGATAATTGCAGCACGTTCTGTGAATGGGGAAATTGTCACCTATCCAGTTGTGGAAACCCAACAAGAACAACAGGTATGTCGGAGAGTAATTGCCCCAGCAGATATTACACCCCAACAAGCAGCAGAAATTCAAGCGATCGCACATACACTATTAAATAGCCTCCAAGTTGTGGGAGTTTTTGGTATTGAGTTATTTATCACCACCGATGGTAAAATTTTAGTCAATGAAATTGCACCTCGCACCCATAACTCTGGGCATTTTTCCATAGATGCTTGTGAAACTTCTCAATTTGAACAACACCTGAGAGCCGTTTGTGGTTTACCTTTAGAAGATACCCAGTTAAACTGCACCAGTGCAATTATGGTAAACCTTTTGGGGTATGAAAACTCACACAGCAACTATGAAAACCAGCGCCAACAACTAGCAAAGATTCCCCGCTCTCACTTACACTGGTACGGAAAAACAGAATCTCGTCCAGGAAGGAAACTCGGACATCTTACAGTCTTGCTAGAGCAGCAAAACCAACATACAGCGCTCGATATCATACACAAAATAGAATCTATTTGGTATCCTCCAGAAAAAATTTCTTAAAAATTTTCCTATTCAACACACAAACTATTTTTGAAGGCTATAATGAGTTTGTTACACTACGACGTTGGTGACTGCCCACAAGTTTTTTGATCTATGTCTTTAAGAAACTGGGAGCCAAATAGTTCTTGTGGCAGTATACCGGGCTTGTACCCGGAAACTTTAAACGAGCAACATCCGTTCCCACCTGGTATAACCAGGTCATAAACTTAGGCAAAACGGCGTCGCGGTGAACTCAAAATTGTAACTCCCTAGTTAACAAACTTGGGAGTTTTAAATTTTCTCAGACGATCTATTTTTCTAAAAATTCAGTAATTTTCTAATATACTAGGAGTTACGCATTGACAAAAAATATCAAATATGTGTGTCCGTGAAAACCAAATTTATCGTAGGGGTAAAGCGCAGTGCTAAACCCCTACCCCACGGTTGATTTATCGGTAAAAATAGAATTAGTTTCAGCCTGAAATAAAGTATTTTGGTGAGCGCATATCATGATTGATTTGTACAGTGCGTAAGTCCTATATACTTGGTGTTAAGAAAATTAAGTTTATATAATCTGTATAAATTAACTCTTCTTGAACTAACATCTAGAGTTATAATAGCGTAATTGCGTAAAATTGTGGTTAAAACTACAAAAAATTGACAAAATACTTAACTAAAACAGTGTTCCCAGCCTCGGTTTTTCACCTAGACAACGGTTTAACATTTATTCATCAGGAGATTTCCACTACCCCTGTGGTGGCAGCTGATGTTTGGGTTCGTGCTGGAGCTACTTTGGAACCAGATCCTTGGTTCGGAATGGCGCACTTTTTAGAACACATGATTTTTAAAGGTACAGCAAACCTAGCCCCTGGGGAATTCGATTATAACATTGAAAAAATGGGTGGTGTCAGTAATGCAGCTACGAGTCATGATTATACACATTACTCTCTCACCACAGCTGCCCCTTACCTAGCAGATACCTTACCCAATTTAGGGGAACTTTTGCTCAATGCCGCAATTGCTGATGATGAATTTATCCGCGAACGAGATGTAGTGCTAGAGGAAATTCGCGCTGCTGCTGATGATCCTGATTCGATAGGATTTGAATCGCTGCTTAAAAACGTCTATCAAAACCACGCTTATGGACGTTCTGTGTTGGGTACTGAGCAAGAACTGATGCAGCATTCACCAGAAGCAATGCGCTGTTTTCATCGCTCTCACTACCAACCCGAAAATATGACAGTGGTAATTGTGGGAGGAATTGCTCAAGAACCGGCTTGGGAAATTGTCAATCAATCATTTGCAAATTTTAGCGATCGCTCTAATTGCCCCCCATCTGAGAAAATAGTAGCACCAGTAACTACAGGAATTCGCCGTCAAGAACTGATTTTACCAAGGCTAGAGCAAGCTAGGTTGATGATGGCATGGATAGTACCAGGAGTAGAACAACTCCGAGAAGCCCACGGTTTAGATTTCCTGACCGTCTTATTAGCAGAAGGAAGAACTTCGCGTTTAATCCATGATTTACGGGAAGAAAAGCAACTTGTACAGGCAATTTGTAGTAGCTTTTCCTTGCAGCGCGAATCGAGTTTATTGACAATTACCGCTTGGTTAGAACCAGAATATCTAGAACGAGTCGAATCTTTAATTTGCCATCATTTGCATAATTTACAAACTACAGCTATTAGTGAACCTGAGCTTAATCGTATTCGGAGAACACTCTGTAATGAGTATGCTTTTTCAACGGAAACACCAAATCAGCTTTCCAGTCTCTATGGCTACTACAATACCATCGCTCAAGCGGAATTAGCTGTTACCTATCCCCAGCAAATTCAATCCTTTGATGCTCAAGAACTGCAAAAATTAGCGCAGCAGTATATTTGTCCACAAAATTATACAGCTACAATTCTTAAACCCTATTAGTCATTAGAGGATGTTTGAAAAGTCTTTAGTTATGTATCAAAAACTTTTAGATCCCCCTAAATCCCCCTTTTTAAGGGGGACTTTAATTCAAGTTCCCCCCTTGTAAAGGGGGGTTAGGGGGGATCAATAAGTGCTTAAAGTCACAGCCAGAAACTTTTAAAACAACCTCTTAGTCCAAAATTAGTACCAATGACCAATAAGTAATTACCAATAACTTATAACTAAATAATGCAAACTATAGATAATTCTAATTCCCCTATTCATCGCACCATATTAGCCAACGGCATTGTTGTCTTAGTGGCAGAAAATCAAGCTGCGGATATTATTGCGGGAAGGATTTTTGTGCGTGCTGGTAGTTGTTATGAAAACCGCGAGCAAGCTGGGTTAGCACATTTGCTATCAGCAGTGATGACAAAAGGTTGTGATGGTTTATCTAGCTTAGAAATTGCCGAAAAAGTCGAGTCTGTAGGAGCAAGTTTAAGCACAGACGCTGGAACTGATTATTTTCTGCTGTCTTTAAAAACAGTAACTGCCGATTTTGCAGAAATTTTAACATTATCGGGGCGGTTATTGCGATCGCCTACATTCCCTGAAACCCAAGTAGAACTAGAAAAGCGATTAGCAATACAAGATATTCGCTCCCAAAAAGAGCAACCCTTTAGCGTTGCTTTTGAGCAAATGCGACAAGCAATGTACCAAGAACATCCATACTCGATGTCCGTTTTAGGTACTGAAAAAACTGTTAGCACCATCACTCGTGCAGACTTAATACAGTTTCATCAAACTCATTTTCGTCCAGATAACGTGGTAATTAGTATTGCTGGACGCATTACACCCTCAGCCGCACTAGACTTAGTTGCAGAAGTTTTTGGTGACTGGGTTTCTCCAGCTGAACCACGTCACATACTGGATTTACCCGCAATTCCTGTTCAACCACAATTATGTCTTAAACCCTTAAATACACAGCAATCAATCGTCATGCTGGGTTATATGGGCCCATCGGTGAGCGCTCCAGGATACGCGGCACTCAAATTGCTATCTACCTACCTGGGAAATGGTCTTTCTAGCCGCTTGTTTGTGGAATTACGAGAAAAAAAAGGTTTGGCTTACGAAGTATCTGCCATTTACTCCACACGCCTCTTTCCCGCCTCATTTGTGGTTTATATGGGTACAGCCCCAGAAAATACTAGTATCGCTCTCCAAGGACTACGCCAAGAAGTAGAACGACTATGTACTACTGAACTATCGGCAGAGGAACTACAAACAGCTAAAAATAAAATCCTGGGTCAGTATGCCTTGGGTAAACAAACTAACGGGCAAATTGCTCAAATCTATGGCTGGTACGAAATTTTAGGTTTAGGAATTGAATTTGACCAAGAATTCACCGAACTGATTAATAAAGTCACTGCTAAATTAGCTATGACAGCCGCTAATCGGTATTTACAGGAACCATATTTGTCTTTAGTTGGTCAAGAAGGAGCAATTCAATCAGTTAATATTTAACAGTTTGACTTCCACAAAGAAGCAAAATCCGCGATCGCATCGCCCGCCTTCGGCATCTCACCAAGGTAAGATAGGTATGAGAAAATTTCCACCCAATTTTATGTTGTATTACTTACTTTTATTCATTGCCATACCTGTGCTAATTAGCTCCTCTGCGATGGTATCAACGGCAGCACCAGCCAAAATCGCTCAAGTCAACGCAGTCGGCAACATCAACCGCCCTACCCTGAAAATTGGTAGCCAAGGTGAACGTGTCTCTGAACTTCAAGCAGCCCTCAAACTGTTAGGCTTTTACACAGGTACAGTTGATGGCATTTATCAACAAGGTACAGCCATTGCTGTTTCTCAATTTAAACAAGCAGCTGGCTTAAATCCAGATGGTGTTGTAGATCCCATCACTTGGCAAAAACTTTTTCCTAATGAATCGCCAGTTGCTGCTACTATCTCTTCCTCTCCTCCACGACCTATCTCAGCCAATACTTTAACCGTTCCTACCCAAACCACTGGAACCACCAGAATCAACAACACACCTGCACCAAAACCCATTTCCCGGAATCAGCCTAATCCAAATTTTCAGCCCACTCCGCGAAATCAGCAAAATCCTAGTATTCAATACACCCCAGAAGGCTGGGCAATTTTGCGTTTAGGTAACCGTGGTTCAGAAGTGGTAAAGTTACAAAAACTACTACAAAATCTGGGCTTTTTGAAAGGTAGTATGGATGGAGACTTCGGTATCACCACTGAAGCCGCCGTCAAAGCTGCTCAAATCCGCTATGGGTTACAACCAGATGGAATAGTTGGTGGTGCTACTTGGCAGGCTTTCTTACGGCGCTTACCTCAACAACGTTAGGCTGATACAAAAATATTGTTAATTGATATGAAACACTTTTTATTAACTTGGCTTGGTACTGCGATCGCGTTATTAATTACAGCTAAAATCGTTCCTGGATTCATTATCAAAACTTTTGTAGCTGCTTTAATTGCTGCCATTGTCATTGGTTTGGTAAATGCCATTATTCGCCCAGTTTTGAGTTTGTTAACATTTCCTATCACCTTAATTACCTTTGGGTTATTTACATTTGTCATCAACGCTTTAACTCTTTGGCTGGCCAGTGCCTTAACTCCAGGTTCTGATTTTATAATTCAGGGTTTTGTCCCGGCTTTTTTTGGTTCAATTGTGCTGGCAATTGTTTCTAGCATTATTAACTATTTTCTACGAGTCGTTGATTGAAGGAAGCAGTATAACTCAGAAGTCTGCCGGATTTTGTTGTATTAAGGAATGTGAATTAAATGAAGTACAACTCTGGATTTATCTAATCTAATGTTGGGTTATGCTGTCGCTTTACCCAACCTACAAAGAATTGTAAGTTATACTCGAAATGGTTGGAAACTTTACTTTTAAACGCAGAGGTTCGCTGAGGTAAACGCAAAGTGACGCAGAGTTTTTATTGAGGTTTTCGCTTTGAATTTTGTTATCCTCGTAAAGTCGAGATATTAACCGTTTTTAGTATAGTAAATCCACGTTCTTAAATGACAGTTTGGGCAATAGCTATTGTCACCGTTCCTACTTCCCCAGGTAAGCGAAAAATTTGTTTAGGAACTAATAACCTCACACCTACAGAAGTAATTTCACTAGCGGCTAGAATTGCAGATGCCTCTGCAACACTTGGCGTTCCCATTCTTTCTGACACAATTTTAGCAGGGTGAGGAACACACTGGACTTTGGACAGATTCTCTGCTGTGAAGGTTTTTAGAGACAAATTATATACCTGACAGAAGTCCTTTAAACCCTCTTCATCAACTTTAGATTCAATTGTAGCAATACCGGAAATCTGACATCGGCTAAGTTGATTTTCTCGAAAAATTTTCTCAATTGCAGTGTTAATTAACAGTGATGAAATCCCTTTTTGACAACCAATACCCACCCATAAAACTCGTAGAGATAATAAATCTATTTGCATAATTTACTCATTCAATGGTATTTAATTAAATTTAATCTTTTCTATATAATCTCGCAAACAGCCTACAAATAGGCGTAAAATCACACCAAAGTATTATTGATTTTTGATAAATGTGAATTTTGATACATCAAAAATGATAAGTTTAATACTTTCACTAAAAATAAAAACCGATATATTCAGTACATCTAGCACAGTAGGAAACATCGAGGGAGAAACAAAGCAAAGGTAAAAGGTAAATTACGTCTTCATGTTTACTTTTTTTCTACCCTTGTAGCGTAAGCATTTCATCTTGATGTTTCACTTTCTTCTTTCTCCGCCGTAACAAACTCTCAACAGTTACGGCGGAGTTTTGCTGTCTGAGTTTCACCCAGCAGTTTTGTAGCAGGGAACAGGCTAGAAAGTCTTACCTCATTTAAACTGATCAAAAAAATCGACCCGTCCCCGTGTCCCTCTATCTCCGCGCGGTTCCCTAATTATAAGTATTGAACCGAACAGAATATTACTCTTGCGCCCCAGCTAGTCTTAAAATCCGCGCAATTCCCCGATAGTTATTAAATTCGGCAATCATTAAAGCTGTATAACCACCTTTATTTCTTAAATTCACATCCGCCCCAGAGGTAAGTAACATCTGCACAGCTTGACTATAACCTTCTGCGGCAGCCCACATTAAAGCTGTTGCCCCAGATGAGTCTTGAAAATTTACATCTGCGCCTTTCGCTAACAATAGTTTGAAGACTTCTGGATGGTTGCTGGCTATGGCTTTGACTAAAGCAGTTTTACCGTCATCTGCCACGGCATTGATATTAGCACTATAATCAATTAGTACTTTAACTGTTTGGGCGTGTCCTTGAGATACTGCCAATGTGAGAGCAACTTCACCAAAGTTTTTTTTATCCATATCTGCCCCAGAATGCAACAAAGCTGCAACTATTTCGCTATGTCCCTGGAATGCTGCTACCAGTAGCGGTGTATCACCCAGATGATTTCTAATTTGGACATCTGCACCCCGTTGGAGTAATACTTGCACTACATCAAGGTAGCCTTCGACAACGGCACAATGCAGGGCTGTTTCACCTTCTTTATCTTGATGATTAATTTTTGCACCTCCATCTAACAAAGCTGCAACAATATCACTGTTTCCTATGGCAGCAGCAGCTAACAATGCAGTACCACCATCGTGGTTTTTTAAATTAGCATCAGCCCCATTTAACAATAGTGTTTGCACGATTTCTAAATTTCCCAAGTCTACCGCTGTCATTAACGGTGTCTCACCTTCTGCATCTGAGATATTGACAATAGGACTAGTTTGTGATATGGCTTTGACAATTTCTGTCCAGTTGTGCTTGATTGCTAGTTTTAAAGCAGTATCATTATCTTTATCGGTAATATTTACCTCAGCACCCGCAGCTAATAAGCTTTGCACCACATGGAGATGACCTTTCACTGCTGCTGCCATTAAGGCGGTGCTACCATCTTCATTAATAGCATTTACATCCGCACCTCTGGATATTAACAGCTGAACAATATCAAGTTGATTGCTACTAGCTGCCAACATTAACGCCGTCAACCCATAAGTTTTTCTGGGTAAGTTGAGATTAGCGCCAAAATCTAAGAGCGATCGCACTATTTCTGTATAACCTAAATTCGCTGCGAACATTAACGCCGTTGTCCCACTGCGATCGCACATATCCACCTCAACACCACTAGCCAGTAACTCACACAGACTCTTGATATCGCCACTTTTGGCAGCTTTTAGTAGGAAGTTATCTTTGTTTTCAGTCATAAAGAAAATCTCGCTTAAACGTATATTATTTAATTTATAGCCGTGGACAAGGTGGTTAGGACATCAATTGATAATAAAACTCCCACTACAAGAGGGTTTTACTTCTGACTCCTGACTCCTGACTCCTGACTCCTGACTCCTGCGATAGCGTCACTATTTAGTCTGAGATTGTTTAAGTACTTTGGCAAGAGGGAAATGGGAAGAGAAGATATTCTGTTTGATAAAAGTACTGAGTTCTCAGCTTTAAACTAAGGTATGCTAATTTTTATGAAGATTTAATAATCGGAAGAGAACACTATGAGCCTCGAACTTTCTCCAGCGGTGAAATATGGTTTGAATTTCTTTCACCCAGTCATTATGTGGATACTACTAGCGCTGTCATTGTATGCTGCCTATTTAGGTCTGCAAGTACAGCGTACCAGAAATGCTAAGGGCGAAGAAAAGAAACAACTCATTCAAGGCAAATATACAATCAAGCACCACCAAATCGGCTCTATTCTTTTAGCTTTGATGGTAGCAGGTTCAATTGGTGGCATGGCTGTCACCTATATCAATAATGGAAAATTGTTTTTTGGTCCGCACTTGTTAGCCGGTCTGAGTATGACAGGTTTGATAGCATTTTCTGCGTCCCTCTCCCCCTTTATGCAAAAAGGAGCAAATTGGGCGCGTGTCACTCATATTTTGCTTAATTTTGGTATTTTAGGGCTTTTTATTTGGCAGGCTATATCTGGCGTAGAAATTGTTCAAAAAATTCTCACTCAAGCATAGTCAGGTGTCAGTGGTCAGTTGGATTGTGCTACTGACCATCGACAAATAAATCTAAGTAGTTGGAGAAAATTAAAATAATTCGTAATTCGTAATAGTGCCTACGGTCCCGCTAGGGATACGTAATTAAGTTTTGTGACGAGGATTTAGACCCCGACCCAAAACTTGCCGGTTATTGAATTTAACCGGGGGATTTAAACTCACGGTACTCGGTTAAATTAATTAAGTAGGTCTTCACTTGTTATGAGACTTAACAGAAAAAGCAATATTCTGAGACTGATGAAAATCTTCCTGGACTTTGCGGGTTAAACGACGGGAGACTTGACGGACAATTTGATGAAGTAAGCGATCGCCTGTAGACTGAATTAAAGAATGGGGTAAACGCTGAATAAATCTGGGAAAATGAAGCTCAACCATCAAATCTAATTGCCATTCTACCCTTGTCATCTCAGCTGCACTTTCTACCAATTGCAGCGATGCATTATAGTCTACATCATAACCAGGAGCTTGGTAGTCAGGAATAGGAATAGTCCGGATGCAGTAATTACCATCTTCTGGATCTAACAATTCCAAACCGATTTTCGGCTCTACTTCATAACCAAAAGCGCCAAACCGACCAATTACCAAAGCATAGCCATTTTCTCCCAAAGGTTGCACTTTCATCGGTTCAGCGCAGCGTACGAACCATGAGGAGTGAGAATCAAGATACTCAGCAACCTTCCACACAGGAGCATACATTTCCATACAATCTTGATAACGGCTGCGAAATGTGCTTATACCTATATTGTCTTTTTTAAATGCAGTTTCGTCGATTGTAACGCTGGATTCCACAGATAAAACTGATTCATTTATTTCTACGGATGGATAATCCCAGTTGTTCGCTACCATAAATGTGTTTTTTGTATAGATTGAAGTTTGTCTATATTAATGATTCCCAGTTCGGGAGAGTTTTTTCACAAAAAAATGTAAATTTCACAAAAACCTCAAGAATCTGTCATCAACTCCATAGAATCACTACAATAAAGAACTGAACAAGCACATATTAGTTTCCCAAGATAGCGCTAATTATGAAAGTATTTGTAGCAGGGGCAACAGGTGAAACAGGTCGTCGTATCATCCAAGAACTAATTGCGAGAAATATTCCTGTCCGTGCCTTGGTGAGAGATCAAGAAAAAGCTAAGGCTATTTTATCTCCTGATGTCGAATTAGTGGTAGGCGACGTATTACAACCAGAAAGCTTAGATGTTGGATTAGGTGATAGTACGGTAGTAATCTGCGCCACAGGTGCAAGTCCCAGTTTTGACCCTACAGCCCCTTATAAAGTAGATTTTGAAGGTACAAAAAATTTAGTAACTGCGGCTAAAGCCAAGCAGATTCAGCATTTTGTCTTGGTTTCTTCTTTGTGTGTTTCCCAGCTTTTCCATCCCTTGAACCTATTTTGGCTGATTTTAGTCTGGAAAAAGCAAGCTGAAGAATGTATTCAAAAAAGTGGACTCACCTATACAATCGTGCGACCTGGAGGGTTAAAAAATGAAGATAACTCCGATGCCATAGTCATGCAGGGTGCTGATACATTGTTTGATGGTAGCATCCCTCGGCAAAAAGTGGCTCAGGTATGTGTTGAGTCCCTATTTGAACCCGCTGCGCGGAATAAAATTGTGGAAATCGTGGCTAGAGTGGGAGAGACTAAGAAAAGTTGGAGGGAGTTATTTGAACAGGTTAAGTCTTTTTGAGTAAACGCTGAGGTACGCAGAGTTTTTATGATCCAAAATCAATGTTTGTTATGAGGAGTTAGGTTCTGAAAGGCTTTGAACTCAAAGGTGTAGAAAAACTGATTGGCCCTCTAGCGGCACTTCTCGGTTTTGTATATTTATTACAGTGGTATGTGGGTGGAGATTTACATTCGCCTTCCGAACCCCTATTTACCGGAAAGCAGCCTCCATTGGTGATGAAAGATGGTGATCCTTACATTCGTGCTTTGATGCGAACTATCTCCACAAGTGAGGCCAACAGCAACCGTCCCTATTCTCTCTTATATGGTGGTCAGCAAGTTAGTGATCTGAGTCGTCATCCTGAAATATGTGTCACCATTGTGGTGGGACCAAATACAGGTAACTGTTCTACCGCTGCTGGTAGATATCAAATCATTAATACTACCTGGTATGAAATTGCTCCCCGCTATCATCCAAATCCACCACAGCAGTTAATGTTTTGGACTAATTATAGCTTTGAAGCGGAGTATCAAGACGTAGTAGTTTACCGTTGGTTGAATGATTCACGAGTTTGGGGAACTGATATTTCTCAACTCCTGCGTCAGCAAAAGTTAAATGAAGTTTTGCGGCGACTTTCTCCCACTTGGACAAGTTTAGGATATGGGATAGAGACTAATGAAAATACTCGCTTTTTACCCCAAGTTTATCAAAAATTATTGCAAGAAGAATTAAAAGCTGCTAATCAACCAGCAACCCGAAATGTAATACCTTCCCCAATTCCTCAAAGTCCATAAAGAGTCCCAAAAAATCAATTTAGTTGAAAGTTATTTGAGTTAGTCAATCATAAAATCTCTGATATTTTTGACAAAGTCTAATGTATTTTCTAAGTGAATATTATGTCCAGCTTGATTAATTATTTTTAGCTGAGAAAATTCACACCTGTAAGACATGGCTGTATTGATATTTAAAAATTTTTCATCATTTTCGCCAACTAGTAAAAGTAATGGAAGTTTATTTTCTTTTAGTTTTTCCCACAAAGAAGGCTGATATCCACTTCCCATAAATTGCAGTGACTTTACTAGTTCTAGAGGATTATTTTCTAACCTACTTTCTAGCATTTGTGGATATTGAGGATGATGTTTGATATTAGCAAATATTGGTTGACTGTACCAATTATTGAGAAACTTTTTAAAATCTTTTTTATTAATCATTCGAGTTAATTTACTAGCTATTTGGAAATCACTTCTAATTCTGGCTAATCTTTCTGTATCTGTTGGTAAACCTGGGGAAGCAGATTCTAAGACAACTTTGATAAATCTTTCGGGGAAATGTAGACTTAAATATAACGCTAATCTTCCTCCCATTGAATAACCAACTAAGAAGCATTGGGATATTTTCAATTCATCTAATAAGTTGATTAAAGCTTGGGCAGTTTGTTCCATTTTATAATATTCATCTTCTCCCAAAACTTGAGTTTTCCCATGTCCAGGTAAGTCAAGGGTGAGATAAGAAAAATCTTCACTAAGTAATTTTATGGCTTCATCAAATTCATCAATATTACCCATAAAGCCATGTAGAAAAATAATTAGTGGTTTTTGGGAATTGTCAATTAAAGAATAATTAAATTTATATTTTTCTAAATTCATATTTTTATATATTTAAGAAATAACTTCTAGAGGAATCTGAATTTGAAATTCTGTACCTTTTTCAGGACTAGAAAAGCAGAGTATTTTACCTTTATGTTCTTCAACAACAATTTGGTAAGTAATAGATAATCCTAGACCAGTTCCTTTACCTACAGGTTTGGTGGTGAAGAAGGGATCAAATATTCGTTGCTGATTTTCTTCAGGAATACCAATACCATTATCGGTAATAGAAATTAAAATATAATTAGTTTCTACTAACTTAGTAGTAATATAGATTTGGGGATTTGCTGCCAATTCTTTAGCTTCTAAAGCATCAATAGCATTTGTTAAGACATTCAAAAATACTTGGTTAAGTTTTGCAGGATAACACTCTACTAGTGGTAAATTATCGTATTCTTTAATGATTTCAATTGGTGGTGAATTTAATTGATTATGAAATCGGCATTGCAGAATCATCAGAATACTATCTAGATCTTTATGAATATCAATTTTTTTTATTTCAGTTTCACCCAAGTGAGAGAAAGTTCGCAAAGAAAGCACAATATCGCGGATACGAGTTGTGCCGACTTCCATTGATTTTATGAGTTGTGGTAAATCCGACTTGATAAAATTTAGGTCAATTAATTTTGTAAAAATCTTTATTTCTATTTCTGTATCGACTTTAAGATGATATTTCTCATAAAGATCTATTAATTTTAATAAATCTGCCATATATTGTTGAGCATGAGGAAGATTAGGATGGATAAAATTGATAGAATTATTGAGTTCGTGAGCTATTCCAGCCACAAGTTGCCCCAAACTAAACATTTTTTCTTTTTGGATGAGTTGAACTTGTGTTTTTTTTACTTCATTTAAAGCTTCTTGAATTTGATTATCGCTAATGGTCAAGTTTTTTAATGTATGAAAAAGCAATATAAAAAAATTTATTAATGCTAGACATAAACCAGTTGCTTGAATAATTTGTAATGTGTATGTTCGGTTATTAGATATTTTCTGTTGTTCTGTAGTGATCTGATTCATCAAGTCTAGCAATTGGAGGTTATTATCATTTGCATAGACTATGGCATCTTGTAATGACTGCCGAGATATTTGATTTCTAGATGCAATAACAGGTTCAATTTTTTCTTTATATGGATTCCAAATTGCTTCGGCTTGAGTAATTAAATTTCTAATTTTAGGACTTTTCAGAGCTGAAATAAATACGGGCTTTCCATCACTACCAGTGACGGTTTTACCTATTTTGAATCCTATTAAAGTTTCATCAAATTGCTTGTAAGCCTGTGCTAATTCATTCTGTGGAGCAGTAATTGTTGTTTTTATTTGTTCTGCTACTTGTAATTGTAAGATGGTTTTAGAAATTCTTTGTGATAGCATTCGCTGACGACCAGCTAAGTTAATAATTATAGCATCTTCTTTTAATTGAGAAGAGATCAAAAAATTAGGAAGCAGCACACCCAAATCAAAACACAAAAATAGACCAGCCGAAAAGAAAATAATGCGATATTTTCCTTGAAAAAATAAATATGCAGGCAATATTTGTTTTAATTTGGCTATCATGACTCAATACTGGGAAACTGTTATGTTGTAAATAAGTATAAAGGCTAAAATAAGGATAAATATGCAAAATATGCGAAAAAATGAACCAAGCTAAAACCCTCTTGTCCATTCCCTGCTCCCCAGGAGAAGTATTTACACCAACCTGACTGGAAAATAGATGCACTGACGAGCAAGAAAAAATATTTTCATAAGTTCTGATGCACCCAGTTGATGATAGCCGCTGCTGTTTTTGAGTTGCTAAGGTAAAAACCGATCTAAAGCAGCTTTGAGTTGTTCAATTTCTACATCAATATTGCCTTCTTGGGCGGCTCTAGCAATACATTCGGTTAAATGTTCATCCAAAACTATGCGTGCTACTTTATCTATTGCGCCTCTGACAGCGGCAATTTGCAATAATACATCAGGACAAGGGCTATTTTGCTGCACCATTGTTTTAATACCGCGAACGTGTCCTTCTATACGCGAGAGCCGATTGACAATTCGCCGCAATGACTCTTCACTATGAACGTGAGGATGAACAGAATCTACCTGTCCAGGAGTATGATCTGTGTGTTCGTGGTTGTGATCTTCATCGTGTGTGTGTTCTGGTGGTGGGGATGTTGTCAAGGATTCATGAGTTAATTGGTTGAAAGTATTCATGGGATATGAAGGTTTTGGTATTAATTAAGATCCTAACCTAGAGAGATTGTGGATTGGCGGAAAAACCGAACTAAGAAGGGCAAATTTCCATAATAGCTTGGTTACTCTATGTTCTATTAACTTGATTACAGATCCCTTTCTCCATCTCCCCAATCAGATGACGCAGCCAGGTAAAAACTTCAATAAGCGAAGATTTTGATCCAAGCTGTAAAAATAAGTGTATGTAGCTTTGTCACAAAACTGCAAAAATTAGGCTTCTAAATCAAATTGTAATTATGCAAATTTCCAAATCACTCCGGTATATTCGCCAATTGAGTTCCTATGTTGTCGCAATTTTTTTAGGAGTTCTGCTGACGGTTACTTCCCTACAAGTCTTACCATCTGTAGCGGAACCTGCTCCTGCTGTAGTTGCTCAAAAGTCTTCTCCTGGGATTGCTGCTATTGGTAGCAGTAGTTTTGTCACAGCAGCAGTAAATCGTGTGGGTTCGGCTGTGGTCAGGATTGATACAGAAAAAACTATTACCCGCCGTGTTGATCCTTTGATGGAAGACCCGTTTTTTCGGCGGTTTTTTGGTGAGAGTTATTCTCAACAGTTACCGACTGAGCAATTACGCGGTCTAGGTTCTGGTTTTATTCTAGACAAAAGTGGGATAATTCTCACCAATGCTCACGTAGTTGATCAAGCTGATAAAGTGACGGTTCGTCTTAAAGATGGTCGCACTTTTGAAGGTAAAGTTCAAGGCATTGATGAAGTTACGGACTTAGCGGTAGTCAAGATTAATGCTGGAAATGATTTACCTGTTGCACCTTTGGGTTCTTCCGATAATGTTCAAGTGGGAGATTGGGCGATCGCAGTTGGGAATCCTTTAGGATTTGATAATACAGTCACTTTGGGCATTGTCAGCACTCTCAAACGTTCCAGCGCTCAAGTCGGGATTAATGATAAACGCTTAGATTTCATTCAAACCGACGCTGCAATTAACCCTGGTAACTCTGGGGGGCCGTTGTTAAATGGTCAAGGTGAAGTGATTGGGATTAATACCGCAATTCGTGCAGATGCGATGGGGATTGGGTTTGCGATTCCTATAGATAAGGCTAAAGCGATCGCATCTCAATTGCAACGGGATGGTAAAGTTGTTCACCCTTATTTAGGTGTACAAATGGTGACATTAACACCGGAATTAGCAAAACAAAATAACCGTGATCCCAACTCTATGTTTGCGATTCCTGAAGTCAAAGGTGTATTGGTAATGCGGGTTGTACCCAACTCCCCAGCTGCAACTGCGGGTATCCGTCGCGGAGATGTTATTGTCCAAATTGATAATCAATCAATTACCAATGCAGAACAGTTGCAAGGTGTGGTGGAAGATAGTCAATTGGGTCAGATTTTGCAGGTAAAAATACAACGAGGAAATCAAACACAACAGCTTTCAGTTCGTACCGCTGAGTTGAAAGACCTTTCTTAGTTAGGACTTACGCAAGATGTGACTGAAAACTTATTCCTGTGTAGCGGTAATTCATGAATTACCGCTACATTGGTTCTGTTTGGCGTAAGTCCTATTAATTATTGTTGATAGGGGTATGTTTCGGTGTACCCCTTAGAGGATGTCTTCCATAAAAATACTCTAAATATTGTTATTATTCTATTTCTATACCATTAAGGAAATTGAATAATGTTAAAAATATTTGCAGACAGAGGTGGCACATTTACAGATATTGTTGCTATTACGAATAGTCAAACAATCATAGACCGACTTGCAAAACATCCAGAACGTTTTTTAATTGTTTCTCTGCCTAATCAAGAATGGGTAATAGTCTATAAAATCTTGTTAGAAAATCCCGAACCATATGAAGATGCAGCGATTCAAGGCATTCGGGATATTATCGGCATTTCCAACAAAGAACCCATTCCTAATGAAGCAATAGAAGTAGTAAAAATGGGGACAACAGTAGCAACGAATGCGCTGTTAGAAAGAAAAGGCGATCGTGTAGTTCTTGCTATTACTAAAGGCTTTAAAGATGCCTTGAGAATTGGTTATCAAAATCGTCCAAATATCTTTGCCAGGCAGATAATTTTACCCACCATGCTTTATGAACAGGTAATTGAAGTAGAGGAACGCTATGATGCTCACGGACATGAATTAATAGCCGTCAATATTGAACAAACTAAAAATGATTTACAAGCGGCTTATGACACAGGAGTTCGTAGTTGTGCCATTGTTTTCATGCACAGCGACCGTTATCCGAACCACGAACAACAAGTAGCACAAATAGCCCAAAAAATCGGTTTTACACAAATCTCCGTATCTCATCAAGTTAGCCCTTTAATGAAATTAGTCAGCCGAGGAGATACAACCGTAGTAGATGCTTATTTAACTCCGATTTTACGGCGCTATGTAAACCAAGTAGCTAGTCAGTTACCCAACGTGAGATTAATGTTTATGAAATCTGATGGAGGGTTAACCGACGCACAAAAATTTCAAGGAAAAGATAGTATTTTAAGTGGTCCAGCAGGCGGTATTGTTGGTGCAGTTCAAACTAGTAAAAGAGCAGGTTTTGAGTTAATAATTACCTTTGATATGGGCGGAACAAGTACAGATGTTGCCCACTTTAAAGGAGAATATGAACGCCAATTAGATTCCGAAATTGCTGGTGCAAGAATGCGAGTTCCTGTATTAGCAATTAATACAATTGCTGCTGGAGGTGGTTCAATTCTCTTTTTTGATGGTTCTAGTTATCGTGTTGGACCCCAATCTGCTGGTTCCAATCCTGGCCCTGCTTGTTACCGACGTGGGGGACAATTAACTGTAACAGATGCTAATGTCATGTTAGGAAAAATTCACCCCCAATATTTTCCTTCTGTTTTTGGAAATACAGGCAATTTACCTTTAGATCAAGATATCGTCAAAAAGCTATTTATACAATTATCCCAAGATATTACAGCCGTCACAGGTAACAATTCTACACCCGAACAAGTAGCCGCAGGATTTATTGCTATTGCTGTAGAAAATATGGCAAATGCTATTAAAAAAATCAGTTTACAAAGAGGTTATGATGTCACCGAATATGTACTTTGTTGTTTTGGTGGTGCAGGAGGACAAGTTGCTTGTTTAATTGCCGATATATTAGGAATGAAAAAAATATTTCTTCATCCTTATGCAGGAGTTCTTTCTGCTTACGGAATGGGTTTAGCTGATGTCCGAGCAATTAGAGAAGCGGGAGTGGAACAGCCTTTAAATCCATCATTAATCCCGCAATTACAGCATTTAATGCACTCTTTAGAAATTCAAGCTAGAACTACCGTTAACTCAGATGCAACAAGTAGTAAAGAGGAAATAGTTCAAAAAGTTAATTTAAAATATGACGGAACTAATTCTACATTAAACATTAATTTTGCCGATGATGTGATATTAATGCGAAAAGAATTTGAAACCGAACATAAATCTCGTTATGGTTTTATTCAATCAGAGAAAACCTTAATTGTCGAATCAGCATCAGTAGAAATAATTCAAAAAATGGATACTCCTGAAGAACCCTTAATTACTCGTAACCGTCCCCAAAATGTAGCACCTAAATCAGTTGAAACAGTGAAAATGTTTACTGCTAATCAATGGTATGATGCTCCTGTTTATCGACGAGAAGATTTACAACCAGGAGATAAAATTAGTCAACCAGCAATTATTGTCGAAAAAATCAGCACAATTGTAGTTGAAGCTAACTGGGAAGCAACATTAACTGAACGTAATTATTTAATTTTGCAACGTCTTTTTTAATTGTAGGTTGGGTTAAGTGACAGCGCAACCCAACAATATTTCTCTCGAAAATGTTGGGTTATACCTACGGGATACATTCTTCAATCCAACCTACCATTTTAGTTATACTCAAAATATAAGATTCAAAATTAAAATGTACACTATATCTTAAGCAGAGCCAATTAGTTTAGAAATATTCAAAATTTTCTATCAATTCATTAATGACAGTAATTAATGTTAGAATAAAAAAATAACTACTTGGTATCATATTATGATTATTACTCAAGAAATAGCATCGGAAGAAAATATCTTTCCAGATGTAATTTTTCCTCCCAGTGATTTATATAGTGATGAACCGACCGTGGAAACAGAACTACATCTACGACAAATAATTTTACTTTTCAAATGTTTAGAATGGTTATGGAAAGATAGAACTGATTTTTATGCTGCGGGAAATTTGAGTATTTATTATAGTCCGCATCAGAAAAAAACAGAAAATTTCCGGGGTCCTGATTTTTTTGTGGTCTTAGGAACTGAAAGAAAAACTCGTAAAAGTTGGGTAGTTTGGGAAGAAAATGGTAAATATCCTCATGTAATTGTCGAAATTCTTTCACCAACAACAGCTAAGATTGATAGAGAATCAAAAAAAGAACTTTATCAAGATACTTTCCGCACACCCGAATATTTTTGGTTTGATCCCTATACATTAGAATTTGCAGGTTTTCAGTTAATAAATGGAAAATATCAACCTGTAAAAGCAAACGAAAAAGGATGTTTATGGAGTGAACAATTAGGCTTATATTTGGGACTTTATCAAGGTTTATTACGTTATTTCACACCAGAAGGAAATTTAGTACCTACACCTGAAGAAACCGCAGAAAAAGAAGCTCAAAGAGCAGAACAAGAAGCTCAAAGAGCAGAACGTTTAGCAGCAAAATTGCGGGAATTAAATATTGATCCAGATACCATTTAACCAAAAATATAGGTTGGTTTTTGCTCCTCAATCTACAGTTTAATTTGAAGTTAATTTATGTAAAAAAGATGTCCACCATATCTCAACCAGATCCAGTCCGTTTAGAAATCTTTAAAAACCTCTTTCAATTTAACGCCGAACAAATGGGGATTGTTCTGCAAAATACCGCAGCATCAGTGAATATTAAAGAAAGGCTCGATTTCTCTTGTGCTATTTTTGATGCTTCAGGATTATTAGTTGCTAATGCTCCCCATATTCCTGTACATTTAGGCTCAATGAGCGAAAGTGTCCGCAGCTTAATTAATGATAAAGGTGACACCATAAAAGCAGGTAATGTTTATTTATCTAATAATCCCTATAATGGCGGAACACATCTTCCTGATGTAACAGCAATTACTCCTGTTTTTGACAGAGAAGAAACACAAATTATTTTCTATGTTGCTTCTCGCGGACATCAATCTGATATCGGTGGAATTACTCCCGGTTCTATGCCTCCTCACAGTACCACAGTCGAAGAAGAAGGAATTCTTTTTGATAATTTTCTCTTAGTTGAACAGGGAAATTTTCGAGAAACAGAAACAAAGCAATTACTCTTAAATCATACATATCCTGCCCGCAACCCTAACCAAAATATAGCTGATTTTAAGGCACAAATTGCAGCGAATGAAAGGGGAGTTCAAGAACTAAATAGAATGGTTTTGCAATACGGGCTTGAGACAGTTCAAGCTTATATGACATTTGTCCAAGAGAATGCAGAAGAAGCAGTTAGAAAAGCAATAGATGTTCTCAAAGATGGCGCATTTATTTATGAAATGGATAATCATGCCCAAATTCAAGTAAAAGTCACTATTAACAAAACAAATCGAAGTGCTATCATTGATTTTACTGGTACATCTTGGCAACTAAATAGTAATTTTAATGCTCCCAAAGCCGTAACTCAAGCCGCAGTTTTATATGTTTTTCGTACTCTAGTTGATGATAATATTCCTCTCAATGCTGGATGTCTTAAACCTTTAGAAATTATTATTCCTGAAGGCTGTATGTTAAACCCAATTTATCCCGCAGCAGTAGTAGCTGGTAATGTAGAGACTTCGCAAACTATTGTTGATGCTTTATATGGTGCTTTGGGTGTGATGGCTGCTTCTCAAGGAACGATGAATAATTTTACTTTTGGAAATGAGCAATATCAATATTATGAAACTATTTGCGGTGGTTCTGGGGCGGGGATTAATTTTGATGGTACTGATGGAGTTCATACACATATGACTAACTCCCGTTTGACTGATCCTGAAGTTTTAGAAACCCGTTATCCTGTACAAATAGAAAGTTTTTGTCTGCGTGCTGATAGTGGTGGTAAAGGAGAATATTCAGGGGGGAATGGGGTAATTCGTAGGATTAAATTTCTAGAACCGATGACAGCTAATATTCTTTCTAACCATCGTTTAATTTCTCCCTTTGGGTTAAATGGTGGGGAAGGGGGAAAAGTAGGAAGGAATTGGATAAAACGTCAAAATGGAACTGAAGAGTATTTAGATAGTACGGCTACAGTGGAGATGCAACCTGGGGATGTTTTTGTGATAGAAACTCCTGGAGGTGGAGGATTTGGTAAGTCTTTATGAATGTAAGCAAAGCCAAATATAAACCTTACCTTTTCCCTAACTTCCAATTTTCACCACCGGGTAACTGAGTTAAATAATCATCAATCACTCCTGCTAGTTCTTTAATTGAGTAATCATAAGTCAACTTCAAGATAAATTTTGCTTGATGAATTATCTGTTCTTTATCTACTATTTCGGCAAGTTGAAAAGGGCTATAAACACCATTCAAAACTTCCACGCTTGCATCTCGAATAGCTATATCTATTTCATGTTCAAGATAATCATTCCATTCATCTAAATTAATGTAATATGATTTCTTATTTTCTTTAAGATTAACATCTTGAATTTCTAAAACGGCATTTCTAATAGATGCAGCCCAAGAATTTGTTAACCGCTTCTCTATTTTATTTTTAATTAAATGTATCAGCAGTACTTTTAGAAAAGACTTAATTTGCCGTAAAATTGCCTTTTTACTCATCCCCTCTAATTCATCTACAATAGCTAAAGCATCTGCATAACGCTGTTCTAAAATGCTATTTCTGAGGTCTATTAATTCCTGTGTCATTGCTGTATTAACCTCAAATTAATTCAACCATATTTAAGTATAGCAGAATTTCAGAAGCTAGGAGTTAGTTAGGGTTTAAGATTGCTAAATATCTACAGTATATTAATGTTATTTTTTACCTAACTTCTCGCACTTCTCCCAAGCGAGTAAAGCGAATTTCAATTCGTCTCCTGGTTACATCCTCTTTACGCGCTATCCCTGCAAATTGTCCATTTGGTAATATTAACTGTGCCGCAGAATAAGCACGAAATGATAATCCAGATAGTTTACCTTCTTTTTTTTGGGTATCTCGCAGTACCTTAACTACTGACAAAGCCCGCATCAGTCCTAAATCAGCATTAGAACCTGCTTGTAGTTTACCTACGGGTAAGTTACCACTAACTATATTTTCTAAATTCAAATCTAAATTACTTGTTAGATTACCATTAGGTTGTCCGTCAGTATGTCCAATTATTTCGACAACATTGATACCATATTGTTTAGTCCTATTTTCTATTTCCGGTACTATTTGTCTCAATATATAATTTGACATCTTCAGAGGAATTTCTGCGCTACCAGAAGCAAATCTATAATCACCTTCATCCTTTATGATGATGATTGGTGGTGTATCTGTTAATTGTTTTTGTGGTTTTATTTGGGCTTTTAAATATTTTATTTGCTGCTCTAATTGTTTGACTTTTACAGCTAAATTAACTGAGTTTTGAGGAGGTTTCTTAGTGAGTTGTGATATAATAATAGTCAGAAATAAAAATAAGACTAATATCATAAACGCATTAGACATCAAATCAGTAAATGCTGGCCAAACGTTTAAATCTTCGTTATATTCAGTATATCGTGAACGACGAGCCATAACTTAATTTATTGAAATTACATTAATTAACATTACAAACAAATGTGATTGAGAAATTTGCTCAGTTTGCATCTATGATTCTGGCGTTTCCATTACTTCTCTGAGTTGGTTAATGGAATTTTTCGTATCATCCAAATGTTTATTACATTCTTGAATATTTTTGATGATCATCTCTAAACCTTTTGTATTTATATCCGTTTGCTTGTTGATACCTTGAATAATAATATTGCTAACGTTTTTATATTCTGAAGTTAATTCAATATTGTTATTTTGTAATAAGCTCATTAAATCTAATTTAATCGTGTCAAATTTAATGATAAATTGATTAGCGTATCCTTCAATATTGCTGATAACCGTCTGAAATTTTTGAGTATTATGATCAATTTTTTGGGAAAAATTAGAAATGAAGCGATCGCCTAAATTATCCAATCCTAAATTCATTTGTTCTGTGTTGTATTTAACAAGTTCTGAATTGTATTTAACAAACTCTAGTAATTGATTCAGCGAAACTCCTACATTATTTAAACTATCAGCTTTATCACTAACTTTTATTTCTAACTGATCAAGTTTATTAATAGCTTCAGAAAAACTATTAGCACCTTGTTGGAGTTGAGGAATAATTTCACTGAGAGATTCTTGATTATTTTGATGCAAATCTAATACTTGAATTGAACTTTGATTAATACTCTTTATATCATTTGCTAAACTAATTAAAGCATAACTACAATTTTGAATTTCAACTAACGCATTTTGAATTAATTGCGTTGTAGATGCTAAACTTGCTGCTGATTCGGAAAATTTTTGCTGTGTATTACTCAAATCTACTGTAGCTAATGATAATTTTAAAGGAAAATCACTTTTATTAAAAGTTTCAGCAGACTCTTTAAATATTTTAGATGTTGAATTTAATTCTGACATGGAATTTTCAAAATCATCAGCAGCACGAGCTATAGTTCCAGCAGCTTCAGCAAATCTTTCATAAACTTGTCTAGCTAAATCTGTAGTTTCTTTATTTCCCTCAGCAATTTGTTGTGCTACCTTACCCATAGATTTTTCTACTGCTTCTCGCACTGTTTCGCCAAAATTTGTTAAAAATTCATCCTGCTGGGATACCATTCTATTCACTATTTTATCTAAACGGGTATCACCCTGCACTTGAGGAAGATAAATATTATCTAGATAATCTTCTAAAGAACTAATTAATTGATATTTTGCAAAACTAGTATTCCAGAAACCATAGAATATTGTTAATATAAAACTAAAACCAATTCCTATTAAACTTGTATTAAAAGCAATACTCATCCCTTCTAGAGGTTTTTTTAATTCAGTAACTAAATTACTAACATCATTAGCATTAGTTTGATTAATAGTTTCACTCAGGGTAAATAAATTAATGGTGATACCGTAAAAAGTACCCATTAAACCAAAAGCTAGGAGTAAATTTGGCACAATTCGACATAAATAATCTATTTTTTCACAGGTAAAATTCAAGCCTTTGATTTTTTCCTGACTATAAACTTGATCAATTAATGCTCCTGTATTTACCTGTTCTAATTGTTTAGAAGCTTGCTCAAATCTATCCTTCAATGTTTGGACAATTTTTGGTTGTTCTACCCTTACTCCTGACTTGATTAATCTTTGAACTTTATTAGTTAAAACTATCAAATGCCTGTAAAGAGATATGCGAAGAATAATAGTAACTATAAATATAACCAAAACAACAGCAAAAAAAATTCTAACAATTAAGTAAGATGGTATTGGTGGCATAAAAATTACCTTGGGTAGTGCAGAAAAATTGTTAAAAGTGGGTAGATGTGAACTACCCAGAAAAAAGGCTATATTAGGTGATATATTTATCGACTATTTTTTGCATTTGTATCTCATAATATTCTTGAGGAATCAAGTTATTATCAAACAATTCTTTTAAACGTGCTAATTCTGAACGTAATTTTTCTTGATTTTGATCATCGTTATTATCTATAGGAGAATTAGCAACTATTTCACCAACAATAGCTTTTTGAGTTTCTGTATTATCTCTCATTGGAAGTGAATTTTGGTTTCTAAATTTTGCATCCATCTTCTTCCAAAAACGATTGATAACCCCCTCTCTAACTGTAGGTTGAATATTGTCTGGTGGTACATATACTTTTTGAATATAGGGAAAATTTTGACTATCTTCGGGTATTTTTTTCAGTTTGTCTGGAAATTGGCGCAGTTTTAGTAGATATTCATTTCCCCATAACTTAGGATTATTTTGTATTTCAGCGATCACATCATCTAAAATATTCTTCAAAGTCTCAGCCATATTAGAGTTATTGGCTAAATCTTCCAAGGCTTGCATCCAATTTGCACTCACCGTAGCAGTATAATAACTATTTTGGAAAGAATCATAATGTTGAAACTCTAATTCCTGATTCTCCTGATTTTCTTTTAACAATTCTAATGCTAAACAAGGATAAAAAATATCCTCCAGTTCTTCCATTCTTCTAGCATCTGGTGGAATAATATCAGGAAAAGAAGCGCGAGAATCATTATGTAAAAAAGATGTACCAGAATTTTGTTCTCGTATATATGGGTTTCGCATTTTTTCTAAACTGCTAATTAATCTCAACGGAAACCCTGCATACTCATTGACAATTAAAATTTCATCATCTGCTTGTATTGGTTTTAAATCATTGTTTGAGACTCCTAAATCTTGAGTAAGTAAAGTTTTAAAATGTCTCACTTCTAATTCATCTGTATCTTTATATCCTACTAATTTACTACTTTTAGCAGCCTCATCTAGAAAATAAGGATCATTCAAATTTAAACGCAAAAGTGGTTGAGCTTCTTGCATAATCTGTGCTAAACGAGTTGAACGCGCAGCTAAGGAGTATTTTTGCATGAAGCGTTTAATCACAGAAGTAACAATATTGCTACCTCGAAAAGCAAATAAACTATCAATTTTTAGGTCAATTTCTTGTTTTAGCTGAGAGTGAGTAGTGCGTTCCATATTCAGGAAAAATGCCAAGGATGCTCCTCTACCAGTTTCTTCGGTAAGTGCTGAACTTGCTAACACTAATTGAGGACGCACATCATTTTCTGGTAACATTGTTTGATAACAAAGTTCTATATCTTCAATATCAAAAATTGCTTCTCCACTCATTTCATCAAAATTCAATTGTTTTAATTCCCGTTCCTCTTTTTCATAAGCACTTTGTAAGTCTTCTACTAAACTGCTAAAAGCAGCAATTTGTTTTTCTCTTTCTTGAACGTGCTTTTGTAACTGATTAACAATTTTCATTGTCTCTTGTAACACTGTTAAATCAAAATTATGCCTGATCAGTTTACAAACTTCCTGAATAGCTTTTTTACATTTATCTTGAAATTGGCTATTTTTTAAATTGCCAATCAGCATAAATTTATTTTCCAGTTCTTCAATTGTTTGCTCAATATTATCCCATTTTCTTTCTACATCTTCTATGCGTTTCATGCCCCCACAATCAGTTATAGATTCTTGCAAATCTCGTTGATATTTATGCAATTCATGTTGCAATGCTTCTAACCAATTACGGGTATTTCTAATAGAAAAGTTAGCTTCTATGGGTGTAAGTAGTTGAATCAAATAATCATCAATATTGGTATTAAGTTCTTTGGCAATTTTAGGGGCAGATTGTATTAATTTCGTCAACCAATAACCGCGAATACTTTCTGTTTCTCCTGGTTGAACGGTGCGGAATTGTTTAGAAAATTCTGTCCCTAACTGTTGACGTACATTTACACGATCATCCTTATTTTTACATTCAGAGATTAACTTTAATAATTTAGTTTGCCAAGTTTTCAGACTATTACTAAAAGTCTTATTAGATTCTTCTACTGACTCGGCTAATTTATTAGTTAATCCATCTCGTTTTACTAAATCATTATGCCAGTGATGTTGAATTAAAAACTGTTCAAGCAAGTTAACAGGATCAGGACTTTGACCTTTACCATTTAGCCAAAATTTGACTAATTCTGAACAGACTTTTGTTAAGGCTATTTGAATAATAGTATCACGAGGAAAATAAATAGCAGATAGTCCAAATGTTACATATCTTTGATTATTAGGTCTTGGATGTTGATCATTATTAATCATGTGTAAAAGAAAATCATCTCTGATTTCTTTGACAGATGCTGCTAATTCACCAGAAAATTCTAAAGAAATTTTATGAGCAATTACATTACATAACTTACCCTGTGTAAGTATTGAATATTCTCCTATTGTTTGATTACTGACCAAATAAGCATATTCAAATGGTGGACGTTGTTCTTGTACATAAACTAAATTTTGAGTATCATAACAAGCTTCAAATTTTGTACCAGGATAACTATAATAATTCAGTTCTTTAAGGGCAGCATAAGTGTTAGCAATCATGCTGGTTGTACTACCATATAATTCTGGACTAATTACTAAATAGCCAAGAATGCGAGCGCCTTCTTCACCATAAAGATTTCTTAAGCTATAAGCAACATCCAAAAACATCCCGCTTCCTGTACCACCACAAAGAGAACCAACCACAAAAATACTTAATCCCGGTTCTATTCGTAACCCTGATTTTAGTAATAAAGCTTCGTGTCCTCTGGTGCGTCTTTCTGCTGTTTCAATTGCTATTTTGACTTTTTGATAGTTGTGAAAAAAGGCTAATCTTCCTACAGGTCTGATACCTTTTGCACCTTCTTCTACTGCTTTGATATTCCGCAATAACTGAGGAGGAAACCATCTTGCAATATGCTCATAAGGTCCGTAACTATTATATTCTGAACGTCTTTCTAGTCCGTCCACAAACATGGTGACATCTTTCGATGACATGGTAGCACTGACTTTTTCAGCTTCTTTAAAACTTAAATCAACACCATGATAGGTACTTCCAGTTCTAATACCTGTAACTTGGGTTGCTGCTTTATCTGTGTCAATGTGAACAAAACTGACAATTGGTAAGTTATTTAAGTCTCCATAGCGGTCAACAATTAGCCGTCTAATTCGCATTAAAACATCTCTACCAGTGCCACCTAAACCGATACAAATTGTGCGGTTAATGCCTCTATATTGCGGTTCATTTGCAGATGCTTGAGTCATGGTTTTCTCTCTAGATACTATTTTTTGATTTTGATATAAATCTCGTGATCGCGCTGGCGTGAATCTGGACAATTTAGGGTAAAGTCAGAACTTGAGATAAGAGTCTGAGATGTAACTTTTTTGTTGTTAAGTTCAATTTTTGCATCTTTCTTTGGCACTAAATAAAGCTTTTCTCCTTTACGTTCTAAATATGCTTGTAATTCTCCACCTCGAAAGCTGATAGAATGTTTAAAACTAGAATCATCTTCCCCAATTGCAATTTTTTCATTGTTTAGTAATTTACATATTTTTTCTTCATCTTCTCCATTATCTTCTAACTTGATTCGCACATCCCATTTTTTTTGTCCTTTAGCAAATTTGAATATACTCCAAATACCTGCGGCAACTATTAATAATAAAATTAGAGCCGGTAGCCATAACTGTTTAATTAAATAAGGATCAACCAAACAAGTTTTTTGACCTCCTGGTGCTGGTGTACAAAATTCTTGAACTGTAGGATTTATATCAACTACAGATAGTTTATAATCTTTATTAGATTGTGTTGGAATGGGGAGCGGTCGCTCTTTTAAAGGTAAAGCCTTAATCCAATTCTGTCTTTCCTGACTTTCCGGTGATGTCGCAATTCTGAAAGGACTATTAGCAGGAGTTTCTATCCAAACTTGGCAAGTAATTCCTGGTTTAGTACATAACGGTGCATCAGTAATCCAAACAACCGACTGCGGCTTAATTGGTAGATTTTTGGAAACTCTATTTTGATTAATCTGGGCAATACCTTGATAAACAGTTAATTCTGCTTTTTGAATATCTGTACCGTAGCGGTTAGGGTCATAATTAAAAGGAATTTTAGCTAATACTTTATCAATATTTTCTGTATTTTTTTGACTAAAATCTATAGGTGTTCCTAATGGATTTTTAACATCTATAATTTCATTAAAAACTAAATCTTGACCAAAGGTCACAACATAAACAGAATCTCCGGGTTTGAGACTGTCTGCAACTATCTGACGTAAGCGAATACGTCCTTCGTCATTTAAACCCACACTTTTCGTGACATCAATAGCTAAGACAACATCACGTTTACCCCCACCCCATAGGGATACCAACTGTAAGCCATTTTTCTGTGTATCAGTCAGTGGTTCTCCAGGGGTAATTTTTGTCAAAATCACAAACCTTATAGCCTATTTAATAGTGTGTGTCAGACTTATTGCACAAATTAGCAACAAGTCTAGTTCAAAGTATACATCAAAGAATTGTATTGTTACTGTTTGCAGCTTGTATACCTTTTAATTGTATCATTACTTGTAGTTACGCACTCTATTTAGACTTTTATCAGCATTACTTTACTGACTGACTTAAAAATATAACCCCACCCCTAACTCCTCCCCGCTGTTTCGTGGAGGGGAATAAGAAGTTTTTTTCATGTGTCCTAGTGTACGCAGTTTATGATGGCTACTTACTAAAGTTTGCAGCTATTGTTGACAAGTATGTGAGTTACTCTCCTCACCCCCGACTTGAGAAAAATCACACATCACGCTACTCTTCATTAGCGTCAACCCGTGAAACTCAAACCATGACAACCCACCCACAAATACCCCCCTGCACCTGGAAACGTCCCATTGGCTTAGGTTGGGACAAACCCTACACTGTCCGCTATGCTAGTAATATTGATGATGGCCCCTGGCAGGGAATGCCTCTCGGTGGCTTTGGTGCAGGTTGTATAGGACGTTCTTCACGAGGAGATTTTAACCTGTGGCACATTGACGGGGGAGAACATACTTTCCAAAACGTTCCCGCTTGTCAATTTAGTGTCTTTGAATCTGGACAAGCTTACGCATTATCTACCCAACCTCCAGAAGATCATACACTGCAATCTTGGCAATGGTATCCACCTTCTGAGGAACAGAATTCAGGAACATATCACGCACTTTATCCCCGCAGTTGGTTTGTTTATGAAAATGTCTTAAAAACTCAATTAACCTGTGAGCAATTTTCGCCAATTTGGGCTGATAATTATCAAGAAACAAGTTATCCTGTAGCGGTTTTCTTGTGGAAAGCACACAACCCGACAAATGCACCTATTACTATTAGCATCATGCTAACTTGGGAAAATATGGTGGGTTGGTTTACTAATACTTTGAAATCTCCCGAAGTTAGAGTTAGAGATGATGGTAGCCCAGTTTATGAATATCAACCAGCTTGGGGAAAAAGTGAAGGTAATTATAATTGTTTAGCAGAAGATGATAAATATTCTGGTTGTGTTTTAGGTCAAGTTGCTGATAATCGAACTGTCCAAGAAGGAGACGGAACTTGGTGTATTGCGACTGCAAAAAATCCTCAATTGGAAATATTTCATCATTCCCGATTTAATCCTGTGGGTAATGGTGAAGATGTTTGGCAAAGTTTTTCTGAAAATGGTTCTTTACCTAATTATATAGATGAAACTCCCGCAGATGAAAATACAAGATTAGGTGCAGCAATTGCGGTGCGTTTCACTTTGCAACCTGGGGAAAATTTGGAAGTTCCTTTTGTCCTCAGTTGGGATTTTCCAGTAACAGAATTTGCAGCGGGAGTGAACTATTACCGCAGATATACAGACTTTTTCGGTTGTAATGGTGATAATGCTTGGCAAATTGCGACTACTGCTCTTAAAGAATATCAAAATTGGCGATCGCTCATCCAAAAGTGGCAACAACCTATTCTCAACCGTTCTGACTTACCTGACTGGTTCAAAATGGCGTTATTTAACGAACTCTACGACTTAACCAGCGGGGGAACGCTCTGGAGTGCCGCCTCAGAAATTGATCCCGTCGGCCAATTCGCTGTGTTAGAATGTTTAGATTACCGTTGGTATGAAAGTCTCGATGTGCGGTTATACGGTTCTTTTGGACTGTTGATGTTATTTCCTGAATTGGAAAAATCGGTGATTCGCGCTTTTGCGAGGGCAATTCCCCAAAGTGATGATAGAACTAGAATTATCGGTTATTATCTCACCATCAAATCCGAAAGTCCCCTCGCAGTTCGTAAAGTTGCCGGTGCGACACCCCACGATTTAGGCGCACCCAATGAACACGTTTGGGAAAAAACCAATTACACTAGTTATCAAGATTGCAATCTCTGGAAAGATTTAGGTTGTGATTTTGTTTTGCAGGTATATCGAGATTTTCTGTTTACCGGTGCAAATGATATCCAGTTTTTAGCAGATTGTTGGGATGCAATTGTCCAAACTCTCGATTATGTGAAAACATTTGATCTAGATGGGGACAGTATACCAGAAAATTCTGGCGCACCTGACCAAACTTTCGATGATTGGCGTTTACAAGGTGTGAGTGCTTATTGTGGTGGTTTATGGTTAGCGGCTTTGGAAAGTGCGATCGCTATTAGTGATATTTTAGCAGACCACCAAGACACAAAAACGCAAAAGTCGATTTATCAAACTTGGTTAAATCAATCAAAACCGATTTACCAAGAAAAGCTGTGGAATGGTGAATATTACCGTTTGGATAGTGAAAGTGGTTCTGATGTAGTTATGGCTGATCAGTTGTGTGGGCAATTCTACGCTCGTTTATTGAGTTTACCAGATATTGTCCCCAGCGATCGCGCTATTTCCGCTTTGACGACTATATATGATGCTTGTTTTCTCAAATTCCAAAATGGCAAATTTGGTGCGGCTAACGGTGTTCTTCCCAATGGTTTACCAGAAAATCCCAATTCTACACATCCTTTGGAAGTTTGGACAGGTATCAATTTTGGTTTAGCTGCATTTTTGCTACAAATGGGCATGAAAAATGAAGCAATGCGCTTAACTGAAGCCGTAATTAAGCAAGTTTACGAAAATGGTTTACAGTTCCGCACTCCTGAAGCTATTACTTCTACAGGGACTTTCCGCGCTAGTACTTATCTCCGGGCTATGGCTATATGGGCAATTTATTTACATTTATGATACTCAGCATCATAAAGATACGGCTTTTATGATTTAAACTGATTAAGCCTAGTTTTCCTATAAATTAGGCTATATCGGGATTTTTACGCTTTTACAAAACTGTGAATATTTTCAAATCAAAATTTAAATTTAGTCAAATTTATTACTATAAAATTTAAACATCCGAGCGTCACATGAACAGGGTTAAGTATAAATAGATAATATTTGAAGATTTATCTGGAAAAAGCATCATTCATAACCAAATATGATGTATATCTATAGACTGTGATTTTATTTTCCGATTATTTCCGGAAACCGCAGAAAAAGTAAGAAATGGTTAGAGTCGAAAGTTTTCAACCTCACAACTCATGTTTGACTTATGTTTTAAAATATGTCCCTATCACCGTATCTGGTGATAAATATCACAAATGTGATCTCTTCCCCATAAAAAATGCCAGATCATCTGGTTGTTGTCAAAATATCTTCTCAGTGAACGTGTAAAACCATACGTTTAGCTCACTTAATTATTAGCCCAGAAAATACCGCTACTACCTATTTAAAGAAAATACAGAAAAATGAATACTAAATACAGGGTTAGGAAAATTCCCCTTACTCATAAAATACTCTATGAAATTAACAGTATCAATTTGGGGCGAGTCGGATTTACATGATAATACTTAAACCGCATATTGTCAATAAAGCCCTGATTTAGTGGTTGAGCAAATTTAAAGAGGATGAGATGTTAATAGCTGCTAAAACATCAGCAGTAGAGAGTTCCTAGAGTAATACATTTTTGAGCTAGACCGAAGTATAAAACTTAAATAAGTTAAACATCATAAAATCATCACAATTGACGATTTTTATTTCTATTTAATTCAATCCAAATAGCAACAGTAATTTTACAGAAATCAGTTAATTATATTCCCAAAATCGGGTAATTTTTTTGAAAAAATATAAAAGCATTGTTTGCCTGCTAAGTGGCGTTTAAATGCTAAATTATATGTTTAAGATTAGGTTAAGTCTACTATGCTTTTTTATCAGCACACCCCTTGATGGGTGTTTTTTTTATTTTAATTTTGTGGTGACAAAATAGGTTAATATATCATAGCATACAAGAGTAGTATTAACCAGTTAATGTCTGGATTATATGGCTAGTTTCTATGCAATTATTACTCCTATTTTCCTAGCGGATAACTGAGCTTAGTGTGGTTGTAAAGATTTTCAGATTAGATCTTCAGACAAAACATATAACAATATATAATAACTAACCAGTCAGAGCTAATTTTAATCAAAAAAGTGAATTTGGTGGGTTTAAAAAGTATCTAAAGTCGTTTATATATAAGCTTTTTTACCAAAAATAAGCAAGATAATTTGCCACTCAAACCAGCATAATAAACTTTTTTAAATTCATAAAATAGGGGGTGTAACCCCTCATTTTTTTGATCAATATGGGACAAAATTCAAAGCTGCACAATCCATAAGTGAATATCTAGAGACATTAAGTAAATTTAACTTATAGGACTGCCAAAGTGGCAGATGACATTAGCAACAAAAAATAGTATAAATACGAATGTAGACATTGAGATTCAAATATGAATTATCTTCTCGGCTAAGTTAAAAATTATGAGACCTTACTGAAAAGCTCTCCTAATGCTCGGCGGCAAGTTATACAATAATCTCCAGCAAAAAATTATTGAATTAAGGGTTGTGGAATTTGTAAAAGACACAACTGCATCTACCAAGCCAGCTAACTTAGAAAAAAAGGTAAATTTTTACCTTTCATTCACTGGTAAACAAAAGCCAAAGCCGAGAAGTACTCAATGACGGTTGTCTTCATCAACAACCCCTACCACTAGGTAACATCTACAAAACTGCACAGAGAAACAGGGTCAATACGGCAAAGTAGCAAACAGACTTGATTAAAAACAGTCAGGTTTTCAATCACAGGTCAGCGCAATGAAAAAAATCATCAGGTCAAATGCAGTCGAAACATCAAGCCAACGAGGTAACTTAGGGAAAAAGCACTATGATTTGCATCCTCGTCAGGTAGCCATTGACGAAAGTCTAGTACTTTCTGCAAGGGTAATTTTATCAGCCATACGGAAAAGAAGTGATATAGCAATTAATAAAACAGGCAACAGGTCTACATCCTTTCAGACTCAGGCACTTTCAGCCCTTCTGTATTTAGTGTGGTTGAGTAACTTAGATTTTTGGCTCACAGCTATGGTGTGGGTGTGTACAGGAAAGATTGCACAAGTCAGTCATACCCAAGGAAAGAAAATCACAGCTTTGATGTCTCAGACTCATTCAACCGCTCAAACTTTTGGGGCGATTATAGCTAGAGCAGAACAAGCTGCCCAAGGAGTGTTAGCGTTGGAAGTTAGTATATTCAAGCTTCTGCCCAACATACAGAAAACTACCTACTTAACAGCAAAAATTGCTAAAACTAAAACTCGGCTCTATAGTATCCAGATGCAGCGAAAACAACAGAGAAGTTTTAGATATAGCTCCGATAACTGGAAGTTAAGGGAACCGCTCAGAACTGGGAAACTTTCGGGATGTGCCTGTTGAAAAGGTTATCTATTTTTTCAACATTCGCCACAAATCCATTACTAATATATTCCTGTAATTAATTCAACAGCTGTTTCAAAGCTAGTAATCGACCAAACCACAATTGCTGGGTGAAGGCAAGCATGGAGAGAATATGACTTTTCTTTCTATTGTGAACCCGTCAAAGTTGGTGAGGTGGACTAGTATTGCAGTTTGTAAACAGCACTTGACACAACAAAACTCGAAGAAACTGGACTAGTTTACTACCTTCAAAAAAGCTAACACGTACTATGAATCAAGATATTTCTGGCAATAGTAGCAACTTAGATAAGAAAATCCAACCTGAACAGTTTGACCAAGTAATAGAAGCAATTCTAGCTGGTAAGTATTCCTGGGCTTGTGTTTTAATGCTGCGGTTTGTTGGTTACAATCCTCTGCATTACATTCCTTACCGCACTTATAACCGACTCCTCAAAGAAAACTCCCGCATGGGTAGGTCAACTGCACAACACAATGACAATCTCAAAATTGCCAAACAAACGACAGAGAAAAGATCTGATAGTCATCTTGCACCTAGCTGTCTGAGCAAAATTAAAGATTTAGCTTATCTGGAAGTTGGTGGTAAGCACAAAGCAGAAGTACGTGGTAGCCACAGGGAGAAGCAATCCGCATAGCTTGCTCACAAAGAATTGTAGATTGGATAGACTCACTAACCCGTACTGTGGAGATGTTCCTATGGAATGTCTCCACGATACATCAATGTAAAAATTTGCCATTGTGGCAAATATACAATACTAACATCCTATAAATTAGAAGTAACAACCGAAAAGAGGTGAATGGCTAAAAATCCATTTTTACCAATCAAATCAATGCTTATGTCTAACCATGAAAATACATAAAAATAACTGTTTCCGCAATCAGTTCCTCATGGATTAGATAACTATTACACCAAGACTGATGAACAGTAACTAGTGGTGGTTCTTTTTTCTAGGAATTCTGAACAATCAGAAATTGGGGTAGTGGCTTCCCCCAGTTAAACCTTGAGATAGTTACAGAACTTCTTCTGCTTTATTGGGTGTGGCTGAAGTTTTCAAAACTTTAGTGCCAAAAGTAGATTGGAAAATAGAAAGTTACTGTGAAATCACGTTTATGGCTGGTAGAAATTATTAGCTATTACACTTCTCTTTCAACTCTTGTAATCCTATTACTCCCAAACAGGATTAAGTTGACTGTATAAACTAGCAATTTATATAGTGAGTAATGGAAGCTGGCAAATGTGAACAGCTTCTATTTTTGTTTTGTAAAAATTATAGCTTGTAGCAATCTTATATGCAGCAGGGAACAGGGTTGAAACTCTCTTTTTATATTGCTTTTTATTAAATTTTGTAACTCCAGCAACCTGAAATTTGCTGTAAATCGTAAATAGTTTGTAAAAACTATGTTAGTTTTTACGGATAAAAATAAACTTTATGTAAATTTTATATAAAGATTGAATAAAGATTTTATTTTTTTTATAAACTCCAAGCGCAGATGTAGGAAAATTTGGAAATGAATCATAGTAGATTAAGATAAACAGTGAGGAAATGTAGCTTTTTCTTTTAAGTTCTCTTGTGTAAAATTTTCAGATTTATGACAATCTGCTGATGAGAAAATACTAGTCTTAAGCTAGTGTAAGAAATAGATTACTTCCTTGCCTGATCTTAGCTACTTTTAGGCTTCAATCATTAAAACAGGTTTTACCTCTTACTTAAATATTGGGATGTTATTGAACACTGCTTTGCAGGTTCAATAACATCCTCACAATCAGAGCTACCAGTAGGCTCCAAATTGTATTACTGTGAATATCAATTAAGGGCAAAGGGCTTGACAACATAAGATGGTGGTTGCGTTAGGTATTAAAAAAGGCTAAAATTTTTTGCTTTTTACTGTTTTAGCTGTGTCACCAAATGCTTCTGTTTAAGATAACACAGCTATCTTGCTACATATTATTGTTCAAGGATGCTTACCACTGCTTACGAACTATCTACTCCAGAAATTTTGGAGGATAGGAAAAACCCAAAATTACATGATTTACATTAGGATGCTTGATGAAAATTTATCCAAAGCCAAGATTTTTACTGTCGAATATTCATAATTCAAAATTGGCTTGGATGGCGAAATATTTGCCTGGATTTTCAGCAAGCTAGGGATAAAAACCAAGAGTCTGAATTGCAAATCATGTCATAAATATTTGGTTAGCCGCAATTGGCTAATTAATTTTGCATCTGGATTGTAGCAACAGATGTCAGGGATAAACTTGCCAAAATTTCACAATAATAGACGGCAACTGGTAAGAATTATGTCATTTTCTTCGAGTCAAAACAACGCTTTTGATATTTACGATGCACACGATAGCAAGTTTTTAACACCTTTTCAGCGGAAGGCGCTGCTGAAGAACTTGCAATCTAATATACAACCCGAATATCGGCGACGAATTGAAATTATGTTGTTAGCAGATATGGGTAAATCTCAATCTCTTATCTGTGAAATTATCGGTTGTTCTCAGGAGATGGCGCGGTACTGGATAGGTATAGCTGAGGCTGGTATGGCACATAAATGGAATGAGCGACCGATAGGTAGACCAAAGACTGTTAATCATCAATATATTGAGAGATTGAAGGAATTGGTCAGTCATAGTCCGCGTGAATATGGCTATGCTTTTGGTTACTGGACTGCTCAATGGTTAAGTAAACATTTAGCGAATGAATTGGGAATTGAAATTAGCGATCGCCACATTAACCGCTTACTTAAACAAATGGGACTTTCGACTAAACGCAAAAGTTCCCATCAATCTACAAATGTTCAAACTCAGGATGCTGGTATCACAATTGGCGATTTGCAATCTAGCTCTGAACCTAGTTTCAATTGGTCATTTAATTTGATTCAGACCAATAACTATTAGTGTTTTGGAGGTAAGGAAATGCCATCTGCGTTTTCTCAGTTACAGTTGGTTGGACAAATCACTCAAAGTTTGGGTGATTCACTCTCAGAACAAGAACTTGAATATTGTGTTCAAGCATTAGAAATTATCGAACCACCAATAGCCAAACAGTTTTGGCAATCTACAACAGCAGCACCGGGAATTTATCTTGTGCTGACGGGTAAAGTGAGACTGCTAGATGGTTTGAATAATTTAATTACTTCTCTTGGATCTGGGTCATCATTTGGGGAATTGACTTTATTTCCCGAACAGGAATTTAGTTCCTATGTGGCCAGAGCTTCTGTTAATTTAAAAGTGGGTTATCTTTCCCAAGAGGTAATTAAGCAGTTTGCTAGTGTAAGTGAGCGCTTGCTTATTAAGGCTGAACTTTGGGATACACTGATGTTATTGTGCAAAAATACTGCTCTACCCCGCCATGAATCGGTAGAGGAGATGTTAAAAGCACTGTCTCTATTTGAAAGGCAAAATCTAGAAACTGGTTCCCTGAACGCCAAAATTACCAAAGATACTAAGCTTTTGCTAGTGCGTCAAGGAGAACTCCAGCATTCTCAAGGACAAGTCTTGATACCAGGTACTATTTTTGTCAATTCTCAACAGGGAAGTTGGCAAGCAACTCAACCTGCGATCGCTTACATTTTACGTCACGATCACTGGATAGCGGCACTAAAACACTGGCCACAATTAGCAGAATTAATTGACACTCCAGATCGTCCAGAGATTCCTATTCCACAATCACCAAAGCGGGAAATTCCCGCCAAAAACCGCAATGTAATTCAATTTCCCCAAGCAACGACACAGACGCAACCGCAGCCGAAACAACGCCAAACCTACTTTCCCAGTCCTACAGTCACTGCGGGTAATTGGTGGCGCAAAGTTAGCAAACGTTACCCATTTTTTGAACAACAAAGCGCCTCTGACTGTGGTGCAGCTTGTTTAGTGATGATTAGTCGCTATTGGGGTAAAAACTTCAGTATTAATCGCTTGCGGGAACTTGCCAATGTTAACCGTGCTGGTGCATCAATGGGAAGTTTAACTACAGCGGCTGAAAGTATTGGCTTTGCGACTCGTCCGGTGAAAGCCAGTTTGGATAAATTAGCACAACAACCTCTACCTGCGATCGCACATTGGGAAGGTAAACATTACATTGTCGTCTATGAAATTACCAAAAAACGGGTAATTGTAGCTGATCCTGCCATCGGTCAACGCAACCTAACTATTGGCGAATTCAAAGCTGGTTGGACAGGTTATGCGTTGTTATTACAACCGACAAACTCCCTCAAAGAAACCCCAGAATCTAATACCACCTTTTGGCAGTTATTTGATTTAGTTAAACCGCACTCTCAAGTACTCCTAGAAGTATTTGTGGCTTCGGTATTAATTCAAGTCTTTGGACTGGTCACACCTTTATTTACTCAACTATTATTAGACCGAGTAATAGTTCAGGGTAGCACCATTACTTTAAACACCGTTGGTTTTGGTTTGCTAATTTTTGGCTTATTCCGTGTAGTCATCAATGGACTCAGACAATATTTACTAGACCACACAGCTAACCGGATTGGTGTAGCATTAATGGTAGGTTTTATTAAACATACATTTAGCCTACCTCTGTCATTTTTTGAATCACGTTATGTTGGCGATATTGTTTCTCGTGTCCAAGAAAATCAAAAAATTCAGCGTTTTTTAACTGGGGAAGCACTATCTATTGTTTTAGATTTGCTGACCGTGTTTATTTATGTGGGATTGATGTTTTGGTACAGTCCGCCTATGGCTTGGATGACCTTAGCCATTGTCCCACCTTTTGTGTTATTAGCACTAGTAGCTACACCTTTTTTACGTCGCATTAGCCGTGAGGTTTTTACGGCAGTAACAAAAGAAAATAGTTACTTGATTCAAAGCCTGTCAGGGATTTCTTCTATTCGCTCAATGGCGATTGAACAAACAGTCCGTTGGCGTTGGGAAGAATTACTGAATAATTTGACAAAAAAAACCTTTAGTGGTCAAGTAATTAGTAACCAACTACAAATTCTTAGTTCTACTATTCAATCCATAGCGAGTACAGTATTATTATGGTTTGGAGCTTGGTTAGTCATTCAAAACCAATTAACAATTGGGCAATTAGTGGCTTTTAATATGTTGCTAGGCAACATTATTCAGCCTTTTCAAAGGTTAATAGTGCTTTGGAATCAAGTACAAGAAGTAATTGTTTCCACAGAGCGAATTAATGATGTTTTAGAAGCTGAACCCGAAGAAGATTTAGCAGCCCAAACCCGCCATATTATACCTAGTTTACGCGGGCGGATTCGGTTTGATAATGTGACATTCCGTTATCATCCCGAAAGCGAGATTAACATCCTCGAAAATTTAAGTTTTGACATTTTACCTGAGCAAACTGTAGCAGTTGTAGGGCGGAGTGGCTCAGGAAAAACTACTCTTTCTAAACTGATTTTGGGTTTATATCCACCGACAGATGGTAGAGTGTTAATTGACAATCAAGATGTGACTAGTATTTCTTTGCAATCACTGCGATCGCAAATTGGAGTTGTTGACCAGGAAACCTTTTTGTTTGGCGGCACAATTCGGGAAAATATTAGTATTGCTCATCCCGAATCGCGGCTAGAAGAAATTATCGAAGCAGCACAACTTGCAGGTGCAGATGAGTTTATTAAACGCATGGCTATGGGTTATGAAACCCAAATAGGTGAAGGTGGGGGAATGTTATCAGGGGGACAACGCCAACGTCTAGCTATAGCCCGTGCTTTACTCGGAAATCCGCGCCTTTTAATATTAGATGAAGCTACCAGTCATCTGGATGCAGAATCTGAGCGAATTATTCAGAATAACCTCAAACAAATCCTCCAAGGACGTACAAGTTTGATCATTGCCCATCGCCTTTCCACAGTACGCCATGCTGACCTAATTTTAGTTTTAGATCGCGGCATTTTAGTGGAAAGTGGTACTCACGAAGCATTAATTGCCAAGAGAGGTCATTATTTCTATCTCAACCAACAACAACTATCGCAAACAGGTTGAGAAATCAGGTAAATTACCTGGAAAGTAGTCATGAATTATCCATTTATACCTGACTTTCAATCAAATGTAGAGACGTTGCATATAACGTCTCTATTATATGTGCAAGATTTTTACTCTAGTCTGATTTGGGAATTTTGCCGCATACCAAATTTGGGATATTCTCTGTAGTCGAAATTATTAAACTAATCTAAAATCCAAAATTCAAAATCCAAAATTGATTATGCCACAATCAACTTACAATTCATCATCAGCCTTTGTCATATCCGGACAGGCTCAATCTTCTACCATTCAAAATGAAAAACAGACAACAGACAAACCAAAGGACTGGTTTTATGGAACTGAAGAATTATTAGATGCTTTACCGAAAGCATGGACACGCTCAATGTTGTATTTGCTAATTAGCTTTACAGCAATAGCCCTACCCTGGACAATGTTTGCCCAAGTTGATGAAACAGGAAATGCTAGTGGACGAATTGAACCCAAAGGTGCAACCCAAAAAATAGATAGTGCAGTCACTGGTAGTGTCATCGCTGTCAATTTTCAAGAAGGAACAACCGTTAAAGCCGGACAGGTTTTAATGGAAATGGAATCTGATGTTTTGCGAACAGAATTGCAACAAACACAAGCCAAGCTAGAAGGATTAGTAAATCGCCAATCACAATTGGAATTACTCAAAAATCAAGTATTATTGGCGATTAATATCCAAGAACAGCAAAATCAATCTCAACAATTAGAAAAATTAGCTCAACTTAATCAAGCACGACAAAATTTAGATGCTAAAAACAGTGCATATAATTTACAAAAATTGGAAAAATTAGCTCAAGTTGATCAGGTAAAACAAAGCATAAATTCTAACCAAATTGCTCATAGGTTAGCCACAAGTCGTTTGAGTCGAGATTTTTTAGAAGTTTCACGCTATCGTCTACTTTTACAGCAAGGTGTAATTCCCCAAACCAAAGTTGTAGAATTGGAAAAAATAGCGGAAGAAAGCCAGCGTTTGCAGGAAGAAGCAAAAGCTAATATTCAACAAACTCGGTTGCGTTTACAAGAAGAATTGAGTCGCTATGGGTCAATTATGAATCAAGCCAGGTCAGATATTGAGCAGGCAAAACTCCGCTTACAAGAGGAAGAAAGTAGCTATCAAAGTCTAGTTCAGGCAGGTAAATTGACGTTACTGAAAAACCAGGAACAGCTTAAGGATTTGCAAACACAAGTTACTACTATTAAATCAGAAATTGCTCAAACCAAGAGCCAGATTACATCATTGCAGTTGCAGTTACAACAACGAGTTGTGCGATCGCCTATTGATGGCATAATCTTTGAGTTACCCATTAAAAAGCCAGGATCTGTTGTTCAACCCGGACAAATGATAGCTCAAATTGCACCTAAAAATGCTGCTTTAATCTTGAAAGCACAAATGGCCAGCCAACAAAGTGGTTTTGTCAAGGTGGGAATGCCAGTTAAAATCAAGTTTGATGCTTATCCTTTCCAAGAATATGGAGTAGTCCAAGGGCGCGTTACATGGATTTCACCTAACTCAAAAATTCAGGAAAATAGCCCCAATGGTCTAGAAAGTTATGAGGTAGAAATTGCATTAGAACAACCTTATATTCAAGCTGGTAATAAACAGATCTTCTTAACACCTGGTCAAACAGCAACAGCTGAAGTGATTGTTCGTCAGCGTCGAGTTATTGACTTTATTTTAGATCCGTTTAAAAAGCTACGTAACAATGGGCTAGAGCTTTAAGAATCAGCCATTAAGTCTAACTTCAGTAAGTAGATGATCAATACACTTAATTGGTGGGTGTTGTTGACTGTTAACATAGCAATGTTAGCAGTTAACATTTAAATTACTTAAAATCATAGATTTTTTAGTGGCTTTAGCACAAATAAAGTTTTCTGTCGAAAATATATGTTTATTTTTGATTACCTTTGCAATCTATCATTAGATAGAGATATTTTCTAAGAAATTAATTAAATCTAGTAAATATTGGATTATTGAAATGCCTAAACAATTTTTGTTTACCATATAAAATTAAGAGAATAATGCCAAATTACTATAACTTGAATTATTTCTACTTGATCCAACTACCTAGCCAACATTTAGCCGAAATCGGAAGTTAAAATTCACAAACAAAAATTGGTATCATTGAAGGAATTAGATTATGTCTAAGCTGGTAATTGTTTCTCCTGAAGATATTCTTTACCATATCAAAATATCTTGTCAAATCCCCAACTTACTAGAAGCGATCGCTACCAGAAAAATTATTGCTGATACTGCTGTCAAAGAAGGTATTCAAATCGAGATAGAAGAATTGCAACAGGCAGCAGATAGCCTGAGATTAGCTAACAAATTAATTAAAGCAGAGGAAACCTGGGCATGGTTAGAAAAATATCATCTTTCTTTGGATAACTTTGAAGAAATAGCTCATACTAACTTATTATCTGCAAAATTAGCAAATCATTTATTTGCCGATAAAGTTGAACCATTTTTTTATGCTCATCAACTAGATTACACTGGGGCAGCTACCTATGAAGTGATTTTAGATGATGAAGATTTAGCTCTAGAAATATTTTATGCTTTACAAGAGGGAGAAATAACTTTCCAAGAAATTGCTCGTCAATATATCCCAAATCCAGAACTTCGTCGTGCAGGAGGATATCAAGGTATCCAGCAACGTAGCGATTTTAGACCAGAAATTGCCGCTGCCGTTTTTGCTGCAAATCCACCGCAAATTCTCAAGCCGATAATTACACCTAAAGGAGCGCATATATTGATGGTTGAGGAAATTATTAAACCACAGTTAAATGAACAAACGCGCCTAAAAATTATGGGCGATTTATTTACAAATTGGGTACAACAACAAATTACAACATTAGAAATTGTAACCAAGCTAGTAGAAGAAATACATCCTCAATCTTCTCCTGAAATATTAAGTGAGGCCAGCTAATATAAATATAATGTCGAGTTAAATACTGATCATTAGGGGGAACGGGTCGAGTTTTTCTCAACAATAATTAGCCGAACTTGATATAACAGCTAAATTTTTTCTCAAGTGTCGTTACTAATCATAAAGCCGAGAATCTCTAACTAATTAATAAGAGATTCTCGGCAGATTATTAACTATCAGGCATTGCAGAAACTTTGTAAATCTGGTTTTTTAAATTGCCCAATACCTACAATTCATTTAGAGCTATGTTTACTGTTACTCGATTTAATCCAGCTTAATTTAATATTGGATAGTTTGACTTTTTTTTCATCAGTGTCACGATGATTATCTTCACCCAAAATACAGTTTTCTTTCAATAAGTTGCTGTAGGTTTCATGGGGTATGTATTCTAGGGGATCATAACCTGAAAAATGAAGAAATAAAACACAAGCCCAAGAATAGTTACCCAGAATAATGGCTTTGATAATCTGTTGAAAGTGTGTATGTTTAAATATCTTATCTAGCCGTTGATTTTGCTCAAAATTTTGTTGAATCATACCATTACCTCTTGAATTTAAACTGAAACTATCAACTTTACTTAGTGTCAACAATTATGGTATGTTATTAAATATGCTTAAATTATTTTTAAGCATATTTAATTTAGTTTAATTACCATAATGGAGTGTAAATATCTTTAGACTTAGCATTGAGATAAGGACGTTGCAATTGAATTTTCTGTAATGAAAAATGTTTGATAATGGATGCCAACCGACCTTCTGGAGTATTCTCACCTTGCTGCCAAGCAGCAATTAAACCATTAGCGATAATTTGACAGCGATGAGTACCAAAACTTTCTTGTTCCCCAAATTTTTGGTCTGGTTCTTCAGCGCAAGCTAAACCTGGTGCTAATAGCTTAGTAAACAAAGGTACTTGCTCCAAAAAATAGGATTCATTTTCTGTATAGACCCTTTCTAATACTGTGTGAACTACGTCATATTGGCCTTTATTAAAGTAAAGCACGGCTGAGTCATAACGTCTATAATCGGAGGGATTATATAGCGCTTTGAAGGAAAAGGAAATCGGGATTTTATTTAGTTGGTCTGTTAAACTTTCCATAACTGATGCTGCCCCTTCTGGTGTTAAATTAAAGTAAACTCGTGTGATCTCATGATTATTTTGGGAGCCTGCATTAGCTACTGCCATATAAAATCCGTTTTGTACCACATTCTTAGGCATTCTAATAGATACAAACTTGCCAACAGTTACCTCTTGGTTTGTTGGTAACAGATGCAAGTTGGGATCAACGTGCAATGTTAACCCATTCTTCTGCACTGCCAATGTGCTATCCGTTTCTTCCCTGACTACCTGCCAGTTATGACTCCAGTAGCCTTCGCTTTTGTTCCTGGTATGCAACCGATCATAAAATTCTAAATCTACGCCGAATAAGCTGTTATTTTCGAGATTTTGCTCCAATTTATCATTTGTTTTTATAGAGTCAGAGCCGATGTTAGGTTTTGAGGCGGCGTTATAATAAGCACTGTATAGAAAATTACGCAGTTGTAACTTCAAATGCTGTTGCTGCATCTCCAACGGTAACTGCTCAAAACGAGAGACAACTGACTCTGGCAATTCTAAGGATTTGTACTCTGGATGCTTGATACAGTGGTGGGATTCAATTGTAATCTGATTCACCATATCTTGTAGCGATGTCTGCAATGGCTCTGGCAACTCTGAAAGTTGACTGTGTAGGGAATTTAATAGTTGCATGGGTCTATTAGGGTCTAGGGTGGATTTAAGCTGGAGATAAGCTTGTGGGAATTAAGTCTGATATTTCCATCCCAAAAATGGTGATGATAGATGGTTGGGGACGGCACAATAAACTCTTGGCCACTTGGAGAATGCAGATACCCGAATTACCAAAAGTTCTCTCATGTTGCAGTTGGGCTTGAATAGACCTAATTAAGGAAAACCCGCAGAATTGTACAACTAGCGGCAAGAAATCAGGACGAAGCTCTATAATTTCCGGGAAGTTAGCCAAATATGCAGTTACCAAAGATGTGAGGGAAGGTTGTAGCAGTTGTAAGGGAATTGCCGCTAAACGTAAAGACTCTTCAATCGGTATCGTTTTACTAGTTACCATACTGTGTAGCCAAATTTGTAGGTAACTAGCAATTATTGCTCCTAAATCACTAGCAGGATCTCCCCAAGTAGCGCGTTCCCAGTCAATGAGGCGAATTATACTGTCACTCAAGGGTGATTGGTGGTCAATTATGGTTTCCCAATTTAAGGAGATCAGAATATTGTTCAGCTTGAGATCATTGTGAGTTAAACAACAAGGAGTAAAAGCAGCACTCAAATTTGCGATCGCTTTTCCGAGATTATCGTAACGTTGATAGAGTGTAAAAAATTTCAACCCATCAGCAGGAACCATGCCAAATACTTCTGGTGTAATTCTATTTAATTCTCCTGACAGGTTAGAAGTTGTAATATTTGTTGTATTCTCGGTCTTTTGGAAGAAGTCCCGATAGTCTTGATGATTGAGAGTTAAACGATGAATTGATGCTAAAGTCGCTCCAATTGACCGAGAAATATCAGTGGAGAACAGATTTTCTTGAGTATAAAATTCACTCAGATCACGGTAGTCATTGAGATAATTAAAAACAATGATGGAATTTTCAGCGTCAAAATGAATCGCTTCTGATAAATATGAGCGCAGATGACTAATTTCTGGGAATGTCCGGCAAAAATTATGAACTTGCCATTCGTCGAAGAACTCACCACGAGTTTTACCTTCTCGGTTGAGACGTTCTTGTTTCACCAGAAGTTGACGACCATCGGGTAAACTGACTAATAAGTTAAAGTTTTTGGCAGATTTTAGCTCAATTTTACTCAATGACTGTTCTTGCTGAGTACACAGTCCTTGAGAAATTAGATAGTTAAAAACATTTTGAGAGCTTAAGATAAATGGCATAGGATCAAATGATGATGAAACTATTGATAAATTGCTGTTGTTGTATCAATAAACCATAAAGACACCATGAAGCTATTCCAGTCGCAATCGTATACCAAATTTTGTTGGTCATATGAAAAATTCAAACTTAACAAAATCAGATTTGAACTGGTTTTTTAGCGAAAATAGACTAAATTAGTCCTAATCTTTGTTTATAAATGAAGTTGTTAGAAACGAAATAGCATCGATAGCTGCAATCACCAAGATAAACTCAAGAGCCTTAACACCAACTTCTACAATTTGAGGACGATAGTTATCTTGACCACCAAACACAGATTGAGAATCCAGACTAGTTAGTTCATTAAGAAACACTTCTGAATCGAGAGGATGCAGATCAGCAATGATGATTCGTGCCATGTATTTAATTTTAGAAAATGGGATTGTTTTGAAGCGGCTCTCTTGGTTTATTGGTAATTCAACAAACTTATGTTATTCACATAAATTATATATATTTACCTTTAATCCTAAGAGAGCCGTCTAGCTCAGTAGTAAACTACAAAGCTATTAGTACTTGCTGTCGCTGTAGGACTTAGCTAAGTAAGCGATATGACCAATGCCATATACATTAACGAAGGCTTCAGCCAATTTTGTTAATGTGGAAATATCGCTGACATGGCTGCCATAATATCCACCGTAGATGGAATTGACATCGCTCATCTCGTTGAGAAAGCTTTCGGAATCTTGGAACAATTCAGAACCAGTTGCTTGCAATTCAGAAAGTTTAATACTTGCCATAATTTCCTCCTAAAAGACTTGTTTCCAGTAATGTGAATTCAACGACAAAGCTATTAGTACTTGCTGTCGCTGTAAGACTTAGCTAAGTAAGCGATATGACCAATGCCATATACATTAACGAAGGCTTCAGCCAATTTTGTTAATGTGGAAATATCGCTGACATGGCTGCCATAATATCCACCGTAAATGGAATTGACATCGCTCATCTCGTTGAGAAAGCTTTCGGAATCTTGGAACAATTCAGAACCTGTTGCTTGCAATTCAGAAAGTTTAATACTTGCCATAATTTCCTCCTAAAAGACTTGTTTCCAGTAATGTGAATTCAACAACAAAGCTATTAGTACTTGCTGTCGCTGTAAGACTTAGCTAAGTAAGCGATATGACCAATGCCATATACATTAACGAAGGCTTCAGCCAATTTTGTGAATGTGGAAATATCGCTCGCGCCGCTGTCATAATATCCACCGTAGATGGAATTGACATCGCTCATCTCGTTGAGAAAGCTTTCGGAATCTTGGAATAGTTCAGAACCTGTTGCTTGCAATTCAGAAAGTTTAATACTTGCCATAATTTCCTCCTAAAAGACTTGTTTCCAGTAATGTGAAGTCAACTACAAAGCTATTAGTAGCCGTAACCATCGCTGTGGCTATAGGACTTAGCTAAGTAAGCGATATGACCAATTGCATATACATTAACGAAGGCTTCAGCCAATTTTGTGAATGTGGAAATATCGCTCGCGCCGCTGTCATAATATCCACCGTAGATGGAATTGACATCGCTCATCTCGTTGAGAAAGCTTTCGGAATCTTGGAATAGTTCAGAACCTGTTGCTTGTAGTTCTGAGAGTTTAATACTTGCCATAATTTCCTCCTAAAAGACTTGTTTTCAGTTTGTGAAACTTGTGTAAGCAGTTAAGTTGGTGTTTTCTTAACCGATGCTTCTATTTTTATTGATATAAATCTCGAAAATCAAGGGTTAGAGCTATGTTTATCAGACATTAATCATGATGTAATGTCTGGGAAATATGACTAGATAATCTATTTATATTTTGTTCTGGTTTGCCTGTGGCTGATATCATGTCTGATAAATCATCAATAATCGAAAAATGTTGCATACTACGTCTATACATAAATTCACAGTTTTTTATTCTGTAACTTCTGAAAAACTGCTGACATAAAAAGATCCCCGATTTCTTAAAGAAGTCGGGGTTTTGAATATTTGAGGCTAATTATCCAGCTAATTTGTTAAAAATCTAATTCTGTTTGCCCCAAATTATCGAGTGTTTGATTGAGTTCCAATCTCCAGTTCTGCACACTCTTATTTACGTCTTGCAGTAGTGCTGAAACATCACTCCTATCTGTTGTACTTGTTCTTCTGTTTCTGCCTCTTCTGTAGGTGATACCGCCATTGATATTCTTCATTTCCTCAGAAGTTAGGTCATGAATAAGCTGTGCTTCGCTGCTAAAGTATAGGTCATAAATTTGTATGCCCATTTTTGAATCACCTCCTGAAATACTAGTATGGATAGAATCAAGCCACAATTTTAAAATCCTCCTCTTATATTTTCTAATTTTGTTCTATAAATTCAAGCTTTGGCGAGTAATTTTGGAGACATAATTTCAGGCATTTTGTCTACAAAAAAGCTCTAAAAAATAAGATTCCCAATTTCTCTAAAGAAGTCGGGAATCTCATCAGCAAATATTGGGTTGTTTTAATTTTGCGCTTGGGTTTGAGAACTGGGAATAGTGACATCTATGGGTGTCACCTTAGCAGCTAACTCCGTCAATGGTGGTTGAATGGCGGTTTGATTACCCACTACTAGGGTGACTAAATTTTCTGGTTGCAGGTATTTTTGGGCTACTCGTTGGATATCCGCTGTTTTTGTGGTGGTGACGGCTTTTTGATAGCGAAATAGAAAATCAGCCGGATAACCATAATATTCGTAGCGCATCAATCGTGATAAAGTTTGGGCTGGGTCTTGAAAATTGAACACAAACGAGTTGAGTGTAGACTCTTTAGCAAATTGCAATTCTTTTTCTGTTACGGTTTGAGTTTGCAGACGTTTAATTTCTGTTTGCAAGGCTTTGATAAACTGGACTGTAGCATCGGAGCGAGTTTGTCCACCAGCGATAAACATTCCCGGATAATCGAAGCGGGGACTCCACATACCATATACAGAGTAAGCTAAACCTTGACGCGATCGCACTTCATTAAATAATCTACCCCCAAATCCATTTAACACCCCATTCATTACATCTAATGCCGCATAGTCAGGACTATCGAATTTTCCACCTAGATGTCCAACGAGAATATTACTCTGTGTGAGTTGGGGTTGATTCACAAAAAATACCCCACCCAAATTAGCTGGTGACACTGATGGTAATGGGGTTTTAGAGATTTTAGAGTTGGGTTTCCAATCGCCAAATTGACTTTGAATGAGCGATCGCATTTTTTTGGCGTTAAAATCTCCCACAATCCCTAAAATCATATTATTGGGATAAAAGTATTCCTGGTAAAACTTCAGCAAATCCTGACGGGTAATTTTATCCAAAGTCGCAAATTCAACGGTACGAGCATAGGGACTATTTTCACCATAGATTAATTTCCGCATTTCCCGACTGGCAATGCTGTTAGGATTATCATTGCGCCGAGCAATATTACCTTTAACCTGGGTTTTGATAAAATCCAACTTTTCTTGAGCAAAAGCTGGTTCTCGCAACACTTCAGCAAATAGCCCCAACACCGTTTCTAAATCTTCGCTCAAACTCTCAAAACTAGCACTACCAGCAGCTTCACTCATACTGGTTTCTACTGAAGCCGCCCGTTGTTCCAATATTTCATTTAACTCATCAGGTGAATGCTTGAGAGTTCCACCAGTTCTCATTACCGAACCCACAAGATCAGCTAAACCAGTTTTCTCACCTGCTTCCCAACGGCTACCTGTCCTCACAAGCGCCGTACCACTTACCAAAGGTAGCTCATGATCTTCCATCAAATACACTACCAAACCGTTATTCAGTACAAACCTTTCATACTTGGGTAACTGAATTTCCGGTAAAGGTGCAAACTGTAAATCAGTGAAATGCTTTGCTGCTGCTGTCGCCGCCCAAGAAAAATTAAACATTAACAGTAAAGCAATCATCAACACCGAAATAAACCGCCAACTCTTGGAAAACCTAAGTGAAAATTTCAATTTCTTACCTTTCACCAAAAAATTCAACATAATTTCTCTATTTCTCTATTTCTCTCTTCTCTTTTTCTCAATTTCGTGAAAGCAGCAAGAAAGGATAAGAAGAAAATTCACCTTCTTCCTATCCTTCTTTACTGTCACCTGTCACCTGTCAACTGTCACCTTCCTCGATAACAACTTACCAACTGTCCGATTTTCCGGCGTAAACGTCGCCTGTGCTACCCGCTGAATATCCGCAGGAGTCACCAACGCAATTTGATCCAACTGCTTAAACAAATTTCGCCAAGAACCAGTTTTTACTTCATATTCCAACAACTGCTGCGCCATTCCCATATTGGAATCTAGACTTCGCAATAAACCAGCCCTTGCTTGAGTCTTAACCCGCTGTAACTCAATATCCGTTACAGGCTTGGTTTTCAAACTCTCAATTTCCTGCTTTAAAGCCACCGCCAATTCATCAACTGTGTGACCAGGAGCGGTGAGAGCATAAAATAACATCATATTGGGGTATTTATCCCCCGGAAAGCCACTGGAACCCTGAGCAGATAGGGCTAAACGCTGTTTTTCTACCAAGGACTTATATAAACGTGAAGTGCGTCCATCACTCAATAAACTGCCAATAATTTCATAAACTGCATTATCAGGATGAGTAACTGCTGGACGGTGATAACCTTCTAAATACCAAGGTTGAGAAGGTAGTTGTAAGGTAACTTCCCTGGATTCGGTTTGCTTTGGTTCTGCGGGAATTTGGGGCTGGGCTTTAGGTTTAGCTTGATAACGCCCAAAATAAACTTGTGCTAATTTTTTCACCTCAGTTGGGTTAACATCACCGACAATAGCGATCGTTAAGTTGCTGGGGACATAGTAATTGTCAAAAAACTGCTTGACATTTTGCGGTGTTAAATTGCGGATATCTTCGTCGTAACCAATTACCGGTCGTCTGTAGGGATGGACTTTGAAAGCAGTATCGATAAATTTCTCGATCATTAAGCCGATAGGAGAGTTCTCTACTCGCATTCGGCGTTCTTCCAAAATTACATCTTTTTCTTTATAAAATTCCCGAAACACAGGTTCTAAAAATCGATCTGATTCCAGAGACATCCACAATTCCAACTTATTAGCAGGAAAACTGTAAAAATAACGGGTTGCTTCACCAGATGTGGTGGCGTTTAAGCCTACTCCTCCCGCTTGCTCAACAATTTGCCCCATTTCGTTTTGCTTAACTAGTTTGAGGGCTTGAGATTCTACTGATTTAAACTCAGTTTGTAATTTTTCTAAATCGTCTTTTTTTCCTTGGGCTTTAGCGGTTCTAATTTGGGTGTCTAATTGTTCTAATCGGTCTAGTAGTGGTTTTTCGGCTTTATAATCTGTAGTCCCAATGCGTCTTGTACCTTTAAATGCCAAATGCTCTAGAAAGTGTGCGACACCCGTTTGTCCATCTGGTTCATCTATGCCACCAACATCAGCATAGGTAAGAAAGGAAACTACTGGTGCTTGATGTCTTTCTAAAACAATAAATTTCAAACCATTATCGAGACGAAATTCTGTTAACTGCTTAATTACTCGATCTAAATAGGGTTGAATTGATGTTTGCTTGGGTTGTAAGGCTGTAGCGACTCCTGGTATTAATCCCCAACACAATATCATTGTCGCCAAAGCAGTTGCCAACAGACGACGAAAGACTGGAGGTTGGGATAATTGGCTGGATGATTGAGAGTGGGATTTGTTAGCACTAGCGATTAACCAATCCAAAATCCAAAATCGTTCGACTGAGCGCTTAAGCCGAAGTCCAAAATTTAAAATTGCCTGATTCATAAGCAAAAATTAAAGTAAAGTTACACTTCTTGAGAAATAGTCTAATTAGCAAACAGAGCGTTAATCTTGTATTAAGCTTTCTGTTCTTTTTGTATTTGACGTTAGACAATAATTGCTACAAGTCATGTTCCTGAGATATAGCAATAACTACCATGCGAGTTTTTAATTCTCCTCCAACATCAGAAGCGCAGACGCGCACCCGCATTCTCCAAGCGGCACAAAAGTTATTTGCTGCTCAGGGATTTGATGGTACAACCACCCGTGATTTGGCACAAGCCGCAGGTGTAGCTGAAGGTACTCTGTTTCGGCATTTTTCCAATAAGAAGGCGATTTTGGTCGAAGTAGCAACGAGTGGCTGGGTAGACATTCTTACAGATTTACTCACAGAATTGAGTGAAATGGGCAGTTATAAGGCTGTAGCCCAAGTGATGCGTCGGCGAATGTGGAATATGCAGAAAAATGTGGAGATCATGCGGGTTTGTTTTATGGAAGTGCAGTTTCATCCAGATTTGCGCGATCGCATTCAAACCGAAGTCATTGATAAAATGACGGATGTGGCTGAAGCATTCTTTCAAACGGCCATGGATAAAGGTATCTATCGTCAGACAGATGCCAAATTAGTGGCTAAGGTATTTTTAGGAATGTTTGCGATCGCAGGTTTTTCTGATCATACCCTCCTGGAACCTAACGCATCCCCCCAAGAAATGCAAAAAATGGCCGAAGGACTCGCTGATATTTTCTTGAATGGTGTACTGGTTAAGGAATAGGGGCAAGGATGACGCGGTGACGCGGAGAGATGAGGACGCGGAGAGAGGGGGACGCGGTGACGCGGGGAGATGAGGACGCGGAGAGGGGGAGACGCGGTGACGCGGGGAGATGAGGACGCGGAGAGGGGGAGACGCGGTGACGCGGGGAGATGAGGACGCGGAGAGAGGGGGACGCGGTGACGCGGGGAAAATTAAGAATTCCCTGTTCCCTGTTCCCTGTTCCCTGTTCCCTGTTCCCTGTTCCCTGTTTACGAATTACCAATTACCTTCGCTTGCTGACTCCATTGTTGTACTAACTCAATTGCTGGACACAAATCTCGGCGCTGCAAGGTTGCTACTTGCAAGCGCATAATTTGTTGGTGCAATCTGTGAGTGGGAGTTTGTGCTAACTGTGTTACAGAAGCAACACCAGCATGGAGTAATAAACCACAATATTGGATTCCCACACTGGGAAGACTTGCTAAATCTGCCAGTGCTAACCACTTATTTACATATTGAAGATGTACTTGTAATTTATTAGCCAAAGCTACTCTGGCTTCTGGGGTTTTTCCTTGTTTGACTAGCTCTGCTGTGGTAGTAATGCCACAATTTTGCAGTTGGGATTGTTCCCCTTGGCTTAATCCAGGTAATGTTTCAATCGGCCAAGTGCAAGCTTTAAGGAAGAGACGCGGGGTTTGGGGCGAATTTCGCTTTCCCTCTGTGCGTACAAGCGGACGATCATGATCTTGTGGAAGGAAATTTCTACTATTTGTCTGTTTAGTGGACATTTCTTGACTATCAATATAGGTTTATTGACTTATTGTGACCTAACAAAAAGTAATTAATTCACCACGCATCACTGTTACTGCTTGTCCAGATATAAAAACGCGGTTTTCACCAGGATAATAGACCTTTACTACTCCACCCCGACTAGAAGCCTGATAAGCCAAAAACTTATCTTTACCCAACTTATTACGCCAAAAAGGAGCAAGACAACAATGAGCCGCACCAGTCACAGGGTCTTCGTTAATCCCTAAACCCGGTGCAAAAAAGCGAGAAACAAAATCGTACTCTGAGCCAGATTTGGCTATGCTAGTAACGATCATATCAGCCACAGGTAATGTTTTCATTAATTGGAAATTTGGCTGCATTTCTCGCACTAACTCCTCAGCTTCCACTTCCACCAAATAACCCAGAGAATTTTGATCAACAGATTTATAAGGTATTCCCAAAACCTGACTCAATTCTGGAGGTGCTTCTACAGGTTGTGAGTGATTGACAGGAAAATCTAACTCAATCCAATCACCTTGCAATTTGGCAGTTAGTACGCCACTTTTAGTATAAAACCGCGCCTCATCATCAGCTGATAAATGCTGCTGTGACCAAAGTACATGAGCGCTGGCTAGAGTTGCGTGACCACACAGGGGAACTTCTACAGCCGGTGTAAACCAACGCAAATTAAAACCATCATCTTGTCTCACTAAAAAAGCCGTTTCTGATAAATTCATCTCCTGGGCGACTTTTTGCATCCATTCACTAGATTTAGGAATGTCTAAAATACACACAGCCGCAGGATTGCCAGTAAATGGAGTATCAGTAAAAGCATCAACTTGAGTAATGATTTGGTTCATAAAAATAGCGACTTAAAACTTATAACTCAAAACCTGGATTTCTGTATTTTCCGGTAAAGCCTTAGAGTTAATCGCTACAGTGTCACCATTACTTCTTCTCACATTTACACCGGGCATCAAATTGAGAAAATCATCTATCGGTGTAATCTCACAACTAGCGGACTCAGCAGCTTTTGTCCGGTAATGAGTAGGAATTACTAGCCGGGGATTTAATACTCCAACAGCTTGCTTTGCTTCCTCGGCATTGTAAGCTTTAGCACTACCTCCCACGGGAATCAAAGCCAAATCAGGACGACCCATGAGGATTTTTTGCTCAATGGAAATAGGTGCAGCCGCGCCCCCTAAATGTAAAATATTAATTTCCCCTTGGTTCCACTTCCAAACAGTATTTTTTCCAAATTGCTTGCCACCTTTGCGGTCATGGTCTATGGAAATTCCTTGGAACTTAAGACCTTTAAACTCATAAACACCAGGTTCATAAATCAGCTTAGGATTTCCCGGTAGTCCCTCTACTGCACCTTCATCCAACAGTTGGCTGCTAATCAATACTAAATCTGCTGCAACTTTTGGCAGACGATATCCAACCGTACAGCCCACAGTCCGAAATGGATTGACGAGAATTTTCACACCACTACCTGTAAACAGAAAGCAAGTGTGACCCAACCATTGAACGGATACACCACTAGATTGGGCATTAACCCGAAGGTGGGAATCTAAATTAGTCACTAATGCTGTCACCAAACCTGCCCCAGCATAGCCCATCAACTCTCGTCGTTTCATTAATTACTCTCTCGTCTGTAATTGTTCCAGAAAATTCCGCAGTAACTGCTTACCCGAAGAAGTCAGTACACTCTCTGGATGAAACTGGACTCCCTGAATGTGAGGATAGTTCCGGTGTTGTACTCCCATAATTGTTCCATCTTCCACCCAAGCGGTGATTTCTAATACTTCTGGGCAAGTTTCGCGGTCAATCACCAAACTATGATATCTGGTGGCGGTAATGGGATTTGCTAATTCTTGAAAAACTCCAACTCCAGTGTGGGATACCTGGGATGTTTTACCATGCATCAACTCTGGTGCAGAAACGATTTTACCACCGAACGCCTGACCGATACTTTGATGTCCTAAACAAACACCTAAAATCGGTAAACTAGATCCCAATTCAGTAATTATATCTAAAGAAATTCCTGCATCTTCTGGACGACCGGGTCCAGGGGAAATTACCACTGCATCAGGATTTAACACCCGAATTTCATCTACGGTTATTTTATCGTTACGAAAAACTTTCAAGTCAGATGCTATGGGGAAATCTACTGCTAGTTCTCCCAAATACTGCACCAAATTATATGTAAAGCTATCGTAATTATCAATGACTATAATCACAATTTTTACCTAATTTCATTTGAATCAAAAATATCCATAACTATCCATTAGCATCAGAGCGGAATTAAAAATTTAAAAAGCAGATTAAACAAGCTTTTTAGGAATTTTTAATGGTTAGTTGATTTACGCCGTGCTGTACTGGAGGTACAAAAATTATCTAGAAATTGGTCATGATTAAAGCTACTAAAGGAGGGAGTAAAAGTGTAGCAGCTACCAATAACGATACTAAAGCAGATACCAGAACAGCACCAGCAGCACAGTCTTTGGCAACTTTGGCCAAGTCGTGGTAGGTTTGCTTAACTGTTAAGTCTACCAGGGATTCAATAGCTGTATTCAATAACTCCAGCGTCAAAACTAAACCGCTAGTAATAGCAATGATGGCTATTTCTACAGCTTGTAGATGTAAGAAAATACTTAAGCCAATAGCAAAAGCGCATACACTGAGATGGATACGAAAGTTCCGTTGAGTTTGAAAACTATAGGTGATTCCTGCCCAGGCATACTTAAAACTAACAAATAAATTAGAGGCTATCTGCCAGGAAAGTTCCCGTTCTTTTGACACAAGGGTTGGTAAGCGGTTTGGTGTAGATGGTGGCGAAACTTGTTGTGACATGGGCTGCATAACACAAAATATTATAAAGTGGGAATCGTAGTCAATGAATTTTGGATTTTGGATTTGCGTCACCCGGATCTTCATCGGACATGAACGTAAAACCAAAAATCTCTAATCGCCTGCTTTGAAATCTAAAATTGCTGCTCGATTTTAATTTAAGAGGGCAATTCAACTTTGACGTAATTTTAAAGAATTTATGACAATAATATTGTAAAAATCGCCACCAAGAGTAAAAACTTGAGCTACGCCGATTATTCTAAGTCAATGATAATACTTACTTCCTTCAGTAAGATAACTTGTTGTTGCAACATTTGCATCAAACTTTCTTCATCAGGATGATCCCAACCTAAAAGATGCAATAAACCATGAGCAGTTAACCAAGCTAACTCTGTGGACAAACTATGTTCCTGCTGTTGAGCTTGGCGCTCTGCCGTATCTATAGATACAACTATATCACCTAAATACAAAGGTTGAGAAGCAAGCATTTCCTGACTTTGGGGCAAATCTGTCTCTAAGGAAGCAAAGGCTAAAACATCTGTGGGTTTATTCTGCTGACGGTATTGGGTATTTAATTCCTGAATCTGGGCATCATTGGTCAAGCGCAACCCTATTTCGTAACTGAGTGCAGGTGGAAGATCAGAAGTGAGAATTTCCAACCATTGATCAAACCAGGTTTCCAGAGTATTCTCCGATACTGGTAGGTTGGGGGAAGATTCTGCCAAACAATTTTCTACATATAAGGCAACTCTTGGAGGCACAAAATTTCCTTCCTTAGCGAGTTAGGTAAGCAAGACCAACAAGGAGGCTTAATAGCCCTACAGCAGTCAGTGCAAAATGTTTGAGGGATGTACCACCTTTTCTCACCATGTTTCGCATGGCAAGTTTGACGTAGCTGGGCTGAGGTTCTGTTGAGGGAGATTTGCTCATAATTTTTTCACAATAATCTCTTTTATCACTTTAACAGGTATTGGATTTGAGATAATTGCTCATGCTTAGATAACCGAATTTCTAGAAACATCGGTTATCTTGTTGATGATCTCAATGATTTTTCCCAATTATCCAGAATTTCTGTCTACCAGTTGGTTTTCTTGGCGCAAATAGGCTTGGATAAAAGCATCAATTTCGCCGTTCATGATATCCGTAATTGCTGTTGTTTCCGTATTTGTACGCAAATCTTTGACCATTTGGTAGGGGTGAAACACATAATTACGAATTTGGTTGCCCCAGGAGGCTTCCACCATATCACCGCGAATTTCGGCAATTTCTTGGGCGCGTTGTTCTCTGGCTATAACTAACAACTTAGCTTTAAGACGAGCAAGAGCTTTTTCTTTGTTTTGCAGTTGGGAACGTTCTTCTGTACAACGCACAGCCAAACCCGTGGGTAAGTGAACTATCCGCACGGCTGTTTCTACTTTGTTGACGTTTTGCCCACCTTTACCACCAGACCGAGTTGTGGTAATTTCCAAATCTTTCTCTGGAATTTCCAACTTGACGGTGTTGTCTATTTGTGGCATGACTTCCACCCCAGCAAAACTGGTTTGCCGCTTCCCGTTGGCGTTAAAAGGAGAAATCCGCACTAAGCGATGAGTACCCATTTCTGACCGCAAGTAACCATAGGCGTAGCGACCAGTAATCTCTAAGGTTGCTGATTTAATTCCGGCTTCATCACCTTCTGATTCTTCGGCTAGAGTTACTTTGTAGCCATGATCTTCTGCCCAACGGGTGTACATCCGCATCAGCATAAAAGCCCAGTCTTGGGCATCTGTACCACCTGCACCTGCGTTAATTGTTAAAACTGCACCTTGAACATCGTAGGGGCCAGAAAGTAATTGCTGTAATTCCCACTGGTCAAGGTCACGATTAAGCTTGTTTATGGTAGATTCTGCTTCTTGCAAAAGTGCTTCGTCAGTTTCTAATTCTAATAGCTCAACAACTGCCCTGGTATCTTCTAGATTGGCTTGCCACTGATAATACTGTTCTAAGTGGTCTTTGAGGTCGTTGAGTTCTTGGAGTGTTTGTTGTGCCTGGGTTTGGTCGTCCCAAAATTCTGCCTGGGCTGATATTTGTTCTAAATCGTGAATTTTGGCTTTGAGTGCAGGTACGTCAAAGATAGTCCTGGGTTTTACCCAGGCGGCTAGACAACGTTTCGATTTCGCGTTTAAGTTCTAGGACATCCATATTGGTACCGGTTCAAGTTGAGAGCTATCTGGATTTTAGCGATAGGTTTTGCATAGCTTCTTTGAAAGAAGCGCTGCTGCTTTCAGTGGATAGCTTTTGATTTTGATTTTATTTTATAGTTTCGATTTTAGCTGTAATTGGGCAAATTCGGGTGTGTAAATTACCGAACAGCTTCTAGATGAAAAACCGTGGCTCATCTGCAAGAGCCACGGTCAGTTTTTAGTTAAATTTTGTTTTTTCTCTGGCCGATAATCAATTAATCACGGCCATTAATGGCTATGAGTAACCGCAAGATAAAGATGAATAGGTTGATGTAGGTTAGGTACATCGACAAAGCTGCGGGTAAATATTCATCATCGCGGTAGGTGCGGGGCAAGATGTAGAAATCAACGACAGAAGCTCCAGCGAAAATAAACACACCTAAACCGGAAATACCGATTTCTAACCAAGTGGGTGTGTAAACACCAAATAATGCCAATACAAATTGGCTGAGGCACACAACCACCAAGGCTATTACACCCAGAGAGATGGTTTTAGTCAAAGCCATACCGTCTGATTCTGAGAGGTTAGAACCAATTTGACGGGCGGCAATGAAGGTGATTCCACAACTTAGGGCAGCTATGCCAATGCCCTGAAGACCAACACCTTGGGTTCTTAAAGCAACGAACACCAAGCCACTTAGGGTATATCCAGATAAGAGGCTGTAAATGCCTAATAGTGGTAGGGCAAGGCTATTTTTTCCTTTGGAAGCTACATTTTGAGCAACAAAGAACAGAATGAATTCCAGAACTACAGCACCAAAGAAGGTGGGAAAAAATAGTTCGGGGTGGGAACGAATGACTCCCAAACCGCCATAGGTTCCTAATGCGGTGAGGACTAGTCCTCCACCAACATAGGGTAAGGCATTGGCAATGACATTGGGACCAACTAGAGTGTGATTTTGAGCTTCACGGAAAGCTTGACGAAAATTGCTGGTATTGCTCATATCTAAACAACTGTAAATACAGGTTTATGAGGAAATGTCCTACTAATATTTCTATTCTTACCAATAGTTGGGCTGGAAGCTAGGGCGGAAATCTAGAAACATTATTTTAACTAATCAAGCGAGAATAAATGCAGTATTTTTACTTAATAATTGATCGGGTTTGTTACGGGCTTAAAAAGGATCTTTCGTAAAAATTGAGCATTGGTAGCAAAAGTTACTTTTAATAGACAAAAGTAGATTTTTCTCAGTAATTTTATGTAAAGAGGCGATGATCTTCAGATGAAGTTCAGTAAAACAACGATGGTTTATTATGCCTTGACTAAGGAAAATAATGACAGCTTTAAATCAAGTATACGCAACTCCATTCTTCGGGGAAAGGGGTTACTACAAAGGAATTGATATGGCAGCAAGTGAGTCCTCTGTGCAGTATGATGGTATGGAGTTATTACACTTATACCACCAACATCCTTCTATTAAACTGCGTAACCAACTTGTAGAAATACATCAGGGTTTAGTGCGGAAGATGGCTTATAAATTTAGACATCAATGTCATGAACCTTATGAAGATTTAGAACAAATTGGTTATTTTGGTTTAATTCGGGCTATTGAACGCTTTAATCCTAATCACGGATATGCGTTTAGTTCCTTTGCTATACCTTATATTCGCGGTGAAATGCTGCATTTTTTGCGCGATCGCTCTACTCTAGTCAAAATTCCCCGTCGTTGGCAAGAACTTGACAATGAAGGGCAAAAAATTCGCAAAGAGTTGACAATATCTTTAGGCCGTTCTCCCAAAGAGATTGAAATAGCTAACAAACTTCATATTTCTTTACAAGAGTGGCAAGAATGCAAGTTAGCGGCTCAAAATCGGATGCCTTTGAGTTTAGACGCTACTTATGTTAATTATATTGATAATCAATTAACTTTGGGTGATATCATCCCCTGCCCCCGTACTGCTGTACTTCAACAACAAGAAGAGGAAAGACAAATATTACAGGGGGCTATGAATCTGTTAGAAGATAACCCCCGCATGGCTGTTGAGTTAGTATTTTTAAAAGAATTTACTCGCAAGGATGCTGGTAAAAAAATAGGTGCTAGTCCGATGACAGTAACCCGGTATCTGCATAAGGGAATACAGGAGTTAATCTGCTACTTACAGCCACAAACGGAGTCAGGAGTACTGAGTGCTGAGTGCTGAATCAGGATTGGTTGTAGGGATAATTGATGTAATTGCCAGGTTATTAACTTTTGATTTATCTTGGATATCAGTTCAATTTGTCAATTGATATAAGCATAAATCTTTTCTGGCATCAACATCAAATTTTAACCCTAACTCCATTCCTGAAGTTGTTTCGATTTCATTAATGGATTCACCATTACTCTGAATACTCTCTATTTTAGCTAATTGACAGTAGAATTTACCTACTAAAAACAGACTATCTCCAATTGATAATAAATCCTTTCCATTCGCAGTTAAAATTGCAGCTTTAGGTTCTTGATACCACTCTGTAATTTTACCAATTTCTTGAATTTGACCTATTAACTTTTTCTTTTCAATCACCTGATAAGTAACTAACTCAGACAGTGCTTGACACAAAGCTTCAACAAAATCACATAATTCTAACAGTGCATTAGCAGCTAAAAAATCATCTATATTTGTTCCATGTGCCGCATCGTTACGGTAACTAATAAATGTATCAAGTTCATTTTCAACAGAGTTTTCATTTGCTCTGATTTCTTTTACAAAATGCATTATATATCTATTTTTTAAAATCCAAGACCATGTATTTGGCACTCCAGCATCTGTTAACAACTTATTTAGAGTATCTTTACGTAAATTTTGTTCATGAAACAAAAAAGCATCTGGTAAAAGTTCATATTTACCTTCACCAGTATTTCCATAAAATAATCCTCGCGTCACTTCCTCAACAGTTAAATGGGAATACCTATTTTTCTTAAGTTCAATTAGCAATCTCCCTACTCCGTTTTGGTGGGTATTGCGAATACTTTCATCCAGGTCAGAATAAGATGGAAATAACTCTTGTAGAATTATTAGCCAATCTCGAATTAAGTCTTCAACAAATGTTTCATAAATAGCATATAAACGAGTTACAACAGCACAGTGATCATAAACCCGCCAATCATTTAATTTAGGAGTATCTTGAAATATATTCATGAAAACTATTTTTGTTTCTTCTTTATGTAAAGAAACATCTCCAAAAGCAATATCTCGAATTTTCTCGTTAGTTTTAATAATGGAACGAATTGTAGAAATATTAGCTTTTACAGCCATGAGCAGATTCTGAAACATCGCTTTTTACTCTGCTATGACTTGAGATAGCATATCATCAAATAAACTGATTCCATTTTGGATATCAGCCTTAGTTTTTCCACCACCAGTAAATAGCTTTGATTTATCTTCCCTAAACAAAATTTTAGTTTTCTCAATAACTCTTGGCTTACGTTTGAGTAAAATATCTACATCTGCTAAGTGTCTGCTAAAACCAACCATCACAGCATCATAATAAGCTTTACGTGCTTCATTTGTCCAAGTATCAGACTGAGGATCAAAAGGCTTGAATAAGTTCTCTCCATAAATTTGGTGAGCCAGATTTATAGTTTGAAGAAAAATGTTTTTCAGGAATTCTATATCTTCATCAGAAAATGATAGACTTTTCATCATATATAAGTCGAGAAATCCTTGCATACCCCTACTAAATTTATCGGTGTTACGCAATGCGAAAAACCGCAGAACTAATTCTGCATCTTCCATTTTTTTGTAAAGGTTATTTTCCTGAAGTTCTTCATCATCATGAATAGGAATATTCCAAGCAGCCGTAAAAATTGGATTAGCTGCTAATTCTAGCAATAACTGATTAAACTGGCCATAAAATGAACAATTTCGTATTTCCTGACGACTCAGTTCTACTCCTCCAGTATTGATACGAGCAAAAGCAAGCTGTTTTAAAAATAGTGCATCTTCTGGACTAGATGTTGACTCTGTAATTAAAACTATAGTAGATATGGAACGACGATCAATTCCTGCTTTAATTTTTGCTGGTAGTTCCTTGTAAGTACGTCCATTTAGTTCTGGCCAAAGTTCTAATCCCTTCAATTTAAGATGGTTGTCATAGAATTCTTCAAGAGCAGTAATTCTCTGTTGACCATCCATGACTTCATAAACATTAAAATCTCTTTCGTACAGAATAATTGGTGGTACAGGAATATTACTCAAAAAAGATTCTATAAGTCTGGATTTTTTGCCTTGATCCCACCTTTTCCTTCGTTGATAAAAAGGTTGAATATCCATATAACCAGGTTTTTTTAACGCATCTATGAAAGCTGGTAGCTTTTCCCGGTTCATTTCAGTTAATATTCGTTGTTCACCCTTTTCATATTTATCGTTTATTTCTTGATCAGACATAGTGATGTGGTTTGGAGAGGGTGTTTTTTCCCACATCATTTCTTCAGTTGGAGCTAGAAGTTGCATTGACTACATTCTCCAGAAAATGGATAAAAATAAATGGACCTATCTACAAATTAGCTTATAACCCTGATTAGTTAAGGGTTAAAACAGAATTTACAGATAGGTTTAATGACTATCTACTAGATTTTATATCGGCTATAGCTCCTCTAGTCATAGCCGCGATCGCTTTATCAGTTGCTTTTGGTAAATGATAATATTTACCTCCTGCTGTTTTTGCCAATTCCTTCGCAAAGCCTGTTGATACAAATTTACTCTCAGTATCAATTACCAACAATTGCATCCCTGAAGCCCGAATTCTGGCTGCAATATCTAATAATTCGGTTTTGATATCTGGCTTTTCTCCTGGTTCTATGGGTTCTCCTAAAGAACGAGCTAAAGGAATATTACCACGACCATCAGTAATTGCCACAATCACAACTTGTCCGATATCCCCACCCATTTGGGCATTTACACCCACACGCACGGCTTGAGTTAAACCATGTGCGAGGGGTGAACCACCACCACAAGGTAATCTTTCTAAACGATTTTTAGCTAAAGCAATGGAACGGGTAGGAGGTAATAAAACTTCCGCTTGTTCTCCTCGGAAGGGTATCAAAGATACTTGATCACGATTTTGATAGGCTTCTGTTAAAAGTTGCATTACCGCACCTTTAGCAGATTGCATTCTATTTAAAGCCATTGAACCAGAAGCATCCACAACAAAAACCACCAAAGCGCCGGCTTTTCTTACCAACCGCTTAGAACGGATATCTCCCTGTTCGACAATTACTTTTTTATCTGGCTGTCTAGCACGTCGTGCTTTTTGATACGGTGCAGCGGCTCTGAGTGTGGCATCTACGGCGATGCGGCGCGCTTTACCTTTGGGAATCATTGGCTTGATGTACCTTCCCCGGTCGTCTGAGAAGATAATGCTGCGACTCCCAGATTTACCTTGACGTTGTGCCATTTGGGTAAAATAAAGCACTTCTGGGTCAAGGATTACTCCTTCTGGATCAAAGATAAATTCTTCGGGAATGTCCGGGGGTTCTTGCTGTTCTTGTTCTTCTTCTTTTTCTTCTTCCTGTTCTTCCTCTTGTTCTTCTTCTGATTCTGACTCGTCTTGATTTTCTGGTGGTGGTGGGGGAGGTGGTGGTGGTTGGTCTGGTGGGGGTGTTTGAATTATTGTTGTTCTAGGAACTATGACTAATTCCACTGCGCGACGCAAATCATCAGCAGTTACGGTATTGCGTCCTTCTAAAGCTGCTGCGGCTTTGGCTACCCGTACCGCAAATAATTCTGCACGATGTCCTTCTACACCACCGCGAATGGCTTCATTGACGAGGTAGGTAATTTGTTCTTGAGTAATGGTAACTTCTTTTAACCATTCCCGTGCGAGGATGATTTGGGTTTTGAGTGAGTCGATGTCTTCGCTGTATTGTTGGAGAAATTCTGTGGGAGACTTGGAATAGGCGATCGCTTGTTCAACTGCTTGTACTCTTTGATCTAAACCCAGAACTCCGTCTGCTGACAGTGCGATCGCAATTCTATCCAGTAAATGCTCCCTTAACGCCCCTTCTTCCGGGTTGTAAGTCGCAATAAACAAAGGCTTACAGGGATGTTGAAAACTAATTCCCTCCCGTTCAATTTGGTTCCGCCCGTCAGATAATACAGCTAAAAGTTGATTACTAATTTGATCATCTAATAAATTGATTTCATCCACATACAGCACACCACGATTTGCGGTAGCCAGTAACCCCGGTTGAAAAATCGTATCACCTTGTTTAACCGACTGTTCCACATCCACAGAACCTAAAAGCCGGTCTTCTGTCACACCTAAGGGAATCTGCACAAAAGGTGCAGGGATAATTTCCGTTTCTATCTCCTGTCTTTCTTCAGCTAAAAGTTTATCATCCCATTCTTCTGGGTAGTTGGGGTCACAGTTGCTCAGGGAATCTTTAACAACTTCAATCGGTGGTAATAAAGCGTGGATAGCACGCGCCATCACAGATTTAGCCGTACCACGACGACCTGCAATTACCACACCCCCCAAAACGGGATCAACTGCTGTCAACAGCAAAGCTATCTTAATTGCTTCTTGACCGACTACAGCGGTCAAGGGAAAAGCAGTCATTGTCGGGGTAATAGTAGGCGCAGGCATTGTTTCCTTAATAGTTATTATATTTTTAGCATAGCAATTTCTGGCACATTTTAGAATATATATAACGGCAACTCCTAAAGGAGCAAGATAATATGACTACGATTCAGGTTAAATACTTCACCATAGAATATGACCAAAATGTGAAAATACCACTTTATGCAAAAGCAGGAATTTTTGATTATTGGATTTTTAATTTATTAGATAATTGCTTAGAATATTACAGTGAGCCATGTCAAAATCAACAAGGTAATTTTGGATATGCACACAAGCGGATTGTTTTACCTAATCAAGTAATATCTTTACCATGCTTCCCTGATTTACAGCTTGATTTGAGTAAAGTATTTCCACTGAATGAATAGATTTTCCAAACTTCAGATTCTTGATTTATTTAAAAGTCATAAATCTTCTTGTTTACGAATAAATTAGGACTCCTATGAAGATACCAAATAGGTTATGAATACCTTGTAGGTTGGGTTAGATGCGGTAATTAAATTATAACGTTAACAGATAAATTACCAAACCACATCGTAACTCAACATCCACTATAAAATATGTGTTTAGTGATATATAATTATTAAGAATTTTATCAGTGCCACTGTCAAACAAAAATTGGAGTTACAGCTATGGTACAGCAACTTACACCAGAAACCAAACCAGAAATCATCTACCCCGATAGTGATGAAAACCCAATGGCTGATAATACAGAACACTATGAATGGATAGTTAAAATTAAAGAAAATTTAGAAATATTATTTGCTGCAAAAAATGATGTATTCATAGCAGGTGATTTACTTTGGTATCCTGTCGAGGGAAATGTAAAAACTCGTCAAGCACCTGATGTCATGGTCATAATTGGTAGACCGAAAGGTAGACGTGGTTCTTACAAACAATGGGAAGAAAATAATATTATTCCCCAGGTAGTTTTTGAAATCCTATCTCCAGGAAATCGCACCAAAGAAATGGCGAAAAAACTACTTTTTTATCAACGTCATGGAGTAGAAGAATACTATATTCATAATCCAGATACAATTGAATTAACCGGATTTATTCGGGAACAAGAATGGTTGGAAGAAATCGAAGAAATCAATAATTGGGTAAGTCCATGTTTAGGAATACGGTTTGAATTGACATCAGATAATTTAGAAATTTATTATCCTGACGGAAGAAAGTTTCTCACATCGTTGGAATTAAATCAACTCGCAGAACAAGAACATCAACGTGCAGAACAGGAATATCAACGTGCGGAACAAGAACGTCAAAATTATCAAGACTTATTAGCGAAATTGCAAGCTAAAGGAATTGATATCAATACTCTCTAAAATTTAGATCCCCGACTTCTCAAAGAAGTCGAGGAGCTGGTAATTGGAAATATCTTAGATGAATATATTAGTTGTCATAGTATATCAATTTTGAAAAAATCTAAGTATTTGTAGGGTGCGTTAGGCAAAGCCGTGACGCACTATTAATCAAGTTTACTAAGAGGATGTTTGAAAAGTATTGCATGAAACCAATCAACCCCAAAAACCTAACCCCCATTCCCTTGTAGGGAAGGGGGGTTTTAAAGCCTCTCTCCTCGTAGGAGAGAGGTTTGGAGAGAGGTTTTTCAGTAAATTTTTAGACTTCTCAAACAACCTCTAAGGTTTATAGAGATTGGAAATCTTTTTGTTCATGATTTAATCTCAAAAATACATCTTTAAAATATGGATAGAAGAAAAGTTTTGATTATTACAAGTTCAACTGTTATTAGAAGAATAATAAAAACTAAGATAATTAGTAAAAGTAGTTTTTTAGAAGTGATAGAAGCTAAAAATGCTCAGGAAGGAGTAGAACTATTAACTAGAGAGTCTGCCAATATTGTTCTCATTATTATAGCTAAACTTTACTCAGAAATCGAATGTGAAGATGTGGTAAAATACATTCAAAACGATCAGGGCTTATGTTTCATACCTTTAATAATTATGGTTTATGATGGTACTCCTGAACGTTACATATTTCAAGATCAAGAAAAGACGGAAAAATTTGTAGTTTTACAAATGCCTTTTGCTGATGAAGAATTTCGTAAAGCTCTAAAAATAGCAATTGATCGGCAAAGATGATATATTTCTTAATATCCTCATCAGTTATTCCCTAAATATCAGGGTCTTTCTCCTATCTCTACACCTGAAGGTAATAAATTTAATAATTTTAGTCACTTTGTTCATGTTGTTGTAAATCCAAAGGCAAAATCAGCAATTGTTTTTAGTTGAGTTAAATGAATTAGTTGCTTTATTTAACTTTTAAAACCTAGTTTAATCAACTGGATTTTACCAAAAAACGCAATATGTGGTATTTTCATGTTTATATAAAATTAATTCACTACAAAAAATCAAAATGCACAAACTTCTCATATTCAGTAACGAAAAACTTCTCCGTCAAGCACTTACCCACCGTTCTTATGTCAACGAACATCCAGGAGAAGCCGAACAAAACGAGCGTTTAGAATTTTTTGGTGATGCTATCCTCAACTTCTTAAGTGGTGAATATCTCTATAAACGTCACCCAGAAAAAGAAGAAGATGAATTAACTCGTCGTCGTTCTGCATTAGTTGATGAAAAGCAATTAGCAAAATTTGCAATTGAAGTAGGTTTAGACTTCAGAATGCGTTTAGGACAAGGTGCAATTCGAGACGGAGGATATCAAAATCCTAACTTATTAAGTAGCACATTTGAAGCAGTTCTTGGTGCTTACTATCTGGATAACAATTCCAATATTGAAGTGGTTCGCGCTATTGTAGAACCACTGTTTGATTCCGTCTCAGAAAAAATTGTAGTATCTCGCTCAAATGTAGACTCAAAAAATCGCTTTCAGGAATGGGTACAACGAGAAATTGGCGCAAATCCCCCCAAATATGTGACAGAACAAATAGGTGGACCATCTCACGCACCAGAATTCGTAGCTAAAGTAATAGTAGATGGAAAAGAGTATGGAACAGGTAAAGGACGCAATAAAAAAGATGCCGAAAAAGACGCTGCTGAAGATGCGTTAGCTAAATTGAGAAAACGAGGATTGTTAGAGTGAAAATTGTTGATTTTACTCAAAGCTGCAAAAATATCTTTTGTCTCTTTGAGCGAAATCAACTTTCTTTCATTTCCAGTTGCAAAGGCAGAATTACAGTAAAAGTAGAACCTATCTCTGGTTGAGAAACTAGCTTAATTTCGCCTTGTAATAGTTTTACCGACCGCGAAACTATTGCCAAACCTAAACCAGTACTATCAGGAAGATGGGACTTTTGATTATTACAACGAAAATAAGGTTCAAAAATATGCTTTTGGTCTTCTGGTGTAATGCCAATACCTGTATCAGAAACGGCAAACTCCCACTTTTGATTATCTAATACATGAGAAATAATATGAATACTTCCCGACTCTGTATAGCGAATTGCATTACTCACAAGGTTTGTAATAACTTGTTGTAGTTGAAATGCATCTGTGATTATTTTTTGATAATTTTGTTCACAATCAACTACGAGAGACAATTTTTTTTCAGCAGCTAAAGGTTCCAACATTTCACATACATTACTAATGATTTCACAGACATCCGTTGATGTAAGTTCAATTTTGATTTGTCCGGCTTCATATCGCGATAATTCTAGTAAATCATTAATTAAACGTAGCAAGTGTCTGCCATTACGCAACACTCGTTCAATATGTTCAATATTGTGATAAGTATTTGTTACAGGGTTTTTTTTATGTTCACGTAAAAATAAATCAGAGTAACCTATAATTGAGGCTAGGGGTTGTTTTAAATCATGAGTTAGTAACGAGAAGTGTTCTCGATGAGCATTAACTAAGCGGGTTAGTTCCTGATTATGCAACGTTAAAGTATTTTGCAGATGCTCTAATTCTCGTAATCGTTCATCAACATAACTATTAAAACACCGAGCGATTGCTTCATCAATTACGGTGTTAATCAACCGCATAGCCCGAATAATATCTGTTGGCTTTGCCTGCAATAAATCTGCTTGCATTATGTCGAATATTACTGTTCTTAAGTGATGATATTCTCTAGCAATTTCTGCTGAATCAAAGCCTTGTGTAGCTCGAATCACTCCGTGTTGCCAACTGGCGGTTACTATGGATTTAAAATCATTACCCTGAGATGTTGAAAGTACTGTCACCATTGCTTTTAAGACAAATGGAATGTGATTTTTAATTGCACTATAGGATAGATTATCAGCACTTTCAATCCGCCGATCTTGGCGAACCGCTGTCACCCATTTATCTATGATGGTATCAGTTCGATCAGTCAACAATTGACTAAAATCCATTTTTTTAAACTCAGTGTATCTAATTGTATATGCAATTAGTCTAGCGATTCTAATGGGTTTGTCTTCACAATTATTGAGATAACTCAAATATCACAGCAATTAGATAGCAACAAACCTGCAACTTACAGTGTTTAAAATAAATTTAACACCATAAAGATAATAAATTAGCAAACATACCCAAATAAATAAAATCTGTAATGGTTAATAGTTACTGAGATGCGCTCACCCTGGCCGACCCACTTAGAGTAGGTTAGAAAACCACACCCCACCATAAAATATATTACTCTTGTGGGGTGAGCATCCTGCTCGCCTATCTTATATGTAATTGGATATAGCTACTGCTCACAAAATTGCATTGCTCCCATGTCACAATTAGCCGGAAATGAAAATAATTATTTGCCCTGGAATCCATGAACCAGAATTAACTACAAGCTTTATTACAGGAGGGTTAAATCTAGAGCATGACAGATCCAGCCAACAAAATCTGGTAGATATATTGGTTTTTCCGGAAGAAGGAATTTTAGCTTTATCCGCATTCCATATTTTACAGTTTTTGCGCCTTCATCTTCAGCGCCCCGCAGACGAAAGTCTGGGTAATGGGCTAGAAACGCCTGTTATATTCATTAGCTTTAGTGCTGGTGTAGTTGGTGCAATTATCGCTGCCACAAAGTGGCAACTTTTGGGCGGTTATGTCAAAGCATTTATTGCCATAGATGGCTGGGGGATGCCATTATGGGGGAATTTCCCAATTCATCGTCTGAGTCATGATTACTTCACCCATTGGAGTTCTGCTGTTTTAGGTAGTGGACAAGATAATTTTTACGCCGACCCACCGGTTGAACACTTATCCATGTGGCGATCGCCCCAAACAGTACAAGGACAGTGGGTAGACCAATCGATGGGGTTTTCTCCATCCATAAAATCCTTAAGTGCGGCTGAATTTTTGCATTTGTTGTTAAAACGCTATGATTAACATTCTCTCCACCTTGGTGCGGAGCTTTCGCTTTAGCGATACGCGGTTCATTTAATCCGTATTCATTTAGTGGGAAGGGAGTAACGCCCAAGTTTTGAGCAGTCTCGCCAGAGGCATTAGTTCAGATTTGACCCGCCGTACTTATAAAAATAGTCCGGACACTAGCGTTACCAAACAGGAGTGAGAAATAGAGAAAATAAGGGTGACAATGGAAATAAACACGGTTAAATAACGAATGTTCCTCTCATGACTCCCGGCTCCCGGCTTCTTCCGATCCATCTACCCTAGTCAAAATTCCTAAATATAGTAAATGTTTCCTACTGAACCTACTGCTGTTAATCACGGCTTTGGCGCACTGCTAAAAAACAGGAATTTTATGCTCCTGTGGATTGGGCAATTGATTTCCCAGTTGGCAGATAAGGTATTCTTTGTCTTAATGATTGCCTTACTGAAGCTCTACCTACCTGCTAATGATGTAGACAATAGCGGTCGTTTTTATTTGTACATGGCATTTACCGTACCAGCAATTTTATTTGGTTCCGCAGGCGGTGTGATCGTTGACCGTGTGCCAAAAAAACTGATTATGGTAGGCTCAGATGCGGTGCGTGGGATATTCATGCTGTTGATTCCCTTTCTACCACGGGAGTTTGCAATTCTGTTATTCTTTACCTTTGCTATTTCCACCGTTACCCAGTTTTTTGCCCCAGCAGAACAAGCTGCCATTCCTCTTTTGGTAAAGAAAGAGGGTTTAATGGCTGCCAATGCCTTATTTAGCAGCACGATGATGGCAGCATTAATTATTGGTAATGCTGTCGCTAGTCCGATGTTGGATTGGGTGGAAAGCTTGAATAAAGGTTTTGGTAAAGAAATGGTAGTAGGTATCTTATATCTACTATCTGCTTTGATTATGATGCCTATTCATTTTCAAGAACACAGACATATTGACGAAGATACAGTTAAAATTAATCCTTGGACTGAATTCTTACAAGGCTTGCGCTATCTCAAAAAAAATCGGCTCGTGTGGAATGCCATGCTGCAAATTGTCACTTTATACTGCGTGTTTGCGGCTCTGATAGAATTAGCGATTGGTATGGCAGCAAAGTTACACTTAGAAGCCAGGGACTTTAGCTTTTTCGTGGCCTCTGCCGGAGTCGGGATGGTAATAGGTGCGGCAATTCTCGGTCACTTTGGTCATAAATTACATCAAAAACCCTTACCCTTAATCGGGTTTTTGATTATGGCGATGTCTTTGGGGTTGTTCACTTTTATTGAAAACCTACCCCTAGCCCTAGGACTCTGTATTTTCTTGGGTGTCGGTGCGGCCTTCGTGAATGTGCCAATGCAAACTTTAATTCAGCAAGAAACTCCACCAGAAATGCATGGTAAGGTATTTGGCTTTCAAAATCATGCTATCAATATTGCTCTCACCGCACCTCTGTTGATAACCACAAAGCTAGTTAATGCCTTTGGTTTATCAGCTGTGCTGTTGGGAATGAGCTTGGTTGTGGCTGCCGTCGGTGTCTGGGCTTGGCAAAATACCCGGCGGGTATTGCAAGATGTGATTTAAAAATTGTAAAATCATAGCCCAAAGATATTGTATGTCTATGCTAGTAAATGGAAATTATCTAAGCATTTGCTGGAATTTTTCAATTAAAATGAAGTTATAAATACAGAATCTAGGGCTTAAGTTTAGTTATATTTTGAGGTTAACCGTGCGTTCACAAAGTGTCTCCGCAGGAGAATCCCCTTCTCAAATCAGTATCTCACAATCGGCAAATCACAAGCAATCTCCTATCTCTAATTCGTCAGTTGTCCCCCCCAAACGTGAATCTGGCGGTTTTGCATTGCTAGATAGTCTCGTCCGTCATGGGGTTGAGTATATTTTTGGTTATCCCGGTGGGGCAATTCTGCCGATTTATGATGACCTGTATAAAGTAGAAGAAACTGGCAGAATTAAACATATCTTGGTTAGACACGAACAAGGCGCTTCCCATGCAGCTGACGGCTACGCCCGTGCTACTGGTAAGGTGGGAGTGTGCTTTGGGACTTCTGGCCCAGGGGCAACCAATTTAGTCACAGGTATCGCTACAGCCTACATGGATTCTATTCCCATGATTGTGGTGACAGGACAAGTACCACGGGCTTCGATTGGTACAGATGCCTTCCAAGAAACAGATATTTACGGTATTACTTTGCCCATTGTCAAGCATTCTTATGTAGTGCGTGACCCTAAAGATATGGCGCGGATTGTGGCGGAAGCGTTTCACATTGCCAGCACTGGTAGACCGGGGCCTGTTTTGATAGATGTTCCTAAAGATGTGGCTTTGGAAGAATTTGACTATGTACCTGTAGAACCAGGTTCGGTCAAGTTACCTGGATATCGTCCCACTGTGAAGGGAAATCCCAGACAAATTAATGCGGCAATTCAGTTGATTCGAGAAAGTCGCCGTCCGTTGTTGTATGTTGGTGGAGGTGCGATCGCAGCGAATGCCCACGCAGAAGTCAAACAACTGGCAGAATTATTTAATATCCCTGTCACTACAACCTTAATGGGTATCGGTGCATTTGATGAACATCATCCCCTCTCCTTGGGAATGTTGGGAATGCACGGTACTGCTTACGCTAACTTTGCGGTGACAGATTGTGATTTGCTGATTTGTATTGGTGCCAGATTTGATGACCGGGTGACAGGTAAGTTAGATGAATTTGCTTCCCATGCTAAAGTCATTCATATCGATATTGACCCAGCTGAAGTAGGTAAAAACCGTGTTCCCGAAGTTCCTATTGTCGGTGATGTCAAAAACGTTTTAACAGATTTGTTGCGTCGATGTCAAAACTCAACTAATAAAACTCCTCCTTACCAAAATCAAGAATGGTTAAACTTAATTAACCGTTGGAAACAAGATTACCCTTTGGTAGTACCTCATTATCCTGATAGCATTTCCCCCCAAGAGGTAATTATCGAAGTTGGTCGTCAAGCACCCCACGCTTTCTACACCACAGATGTCGGACAACATCAAATGTGGGCGGCACAATTCCTCAAGAATGGCCCCAGACGCTGGATTTCTAGTGCTGGTTTAGGAACAATGGGTTTTGGTGTTCCTGCCGCGATGGGTGTAAAAGTAGCGTTCCCTGATGAAGAAGTTATCTGTATCAGCGGTGATGCCAGTTTCCAAATGTGTTTACAGGAATTGGGGACTTTAGCACAGTATGGCATAAATGTCAAGACTGTGATTTTAAATAATGGCTGGCAGGGAATGGTGCGTCAATGGCAAGAAGCCTTCTATGGTGAGCGTTATTCTTGCTCAAATATGGAAGTAGGGATGCCAGACATTGAACTTTTGGCTAAAGCCTATGGTATCAAGGGCATGGTGATTAGTAACCGAGACGAGTTACAAGATAAAATTGCCGAAATGTTGGCACATAACGGGCCAGTGATTGTCAATGTCCAAGTTACCAGAGATGAAAACTGCTATCCTATGGTCGCTCCTGGTAAGAGTAACGCGCAAATGATTGGTTTGCCTAAGCAACAACCGAAAATTGCCGTTGAGCCAGTTTATTGTAGCCACTGTAATACGGAAAACCTACCTAGTCACAATTTCTGTTCTGAGTGTGGAACCAAGTTGTAATTAGATTCTTAAGGGTTATGAAAATGATTTTCAATGATGTCTAAACCCTTGTAGAGACGTTCCATGGAACGTCTCTACATCTAAATTCATAATTGGTTTCACTAACGCCGGATATAAACCTCGCCCAATTTGAAACCTATAGTTTTTTCTATAGGGAAAACTCAAATTTTCAAGATAGATGATGGGATGAAATCCATTAATTTATCTGTCTTTATCCGCGTTTATCTGCGTGCATCCGCGTTTAACTATTTTATGCAGCTTCATATTAATCTAAATCTAGTATAACGCACCAAATCATTGATAATATCTGCATTTTGGAGATGTCTAATTGTTTTGCACTATCCATCTGTCATAATCATTTTTAAAATTGGTATGAATATGATTGGCAGAAAAATTTCTATTAGCATGATTTTACTATTTCTCGGTATCCAAGTTGGAGTTACTCAAGAAATAGCGCAAGCACAAACCTCAGTTGCACAAGCAAATACTACAAAATCAACTTGTCCTGCTCAATTACCCTCATCTGTAGATGCTATTATCAATCTCCCTCAATTTAGTCGTATGCGCTGGGGAATTTTGGTAAAACCCTTATCATCTGGGCAATCTCTTTACAATCGAGATGCTGAAAAATACTTTATTCCTGCTTCTAATACTAAACTATTCACAACAGCAGCTGCATTACAGAAATTGGGGGCAAATTTTCGCATTCGTACCTCTGTTTATCAAGATGGTGAAGGTATTGTGCGTGTTGTTGGTAGGGGAGATCCTAGCTTAAAAGATGCTCAACTAACAGTATTAGCAAAACAGTTATCGCAACAGGGGATTCGGCAAATAAATCAGTTAATTGCTGATGATAGTTATTTTCAAGGAGAAGTTGTAAATTCAAGTTGGCAATGGGAAGATGTACAGGCTTATTATGGCGCACCAGTAAATAGTTTAATTTTAAATGAGAATGCTTCCGTCTTAAAATTTGTCCCGCAAACTATAGGTAAGCCACTGAAACTTAATTGGGCTGAACCTACGGAAGGATATTGGTGGAGAATTGAAAATAATACTGTAACTACTTCAGAAAATGAACCAAGTTTTGTGGAAGTAAGCCGTGATTTAAAAGGACAAATATTAAGGATTCAAGGACAATTAGCTGTAAATTCTCAACCAGAAATAACGGCTTTAGCTATTTTTGATCCAGTTGAAAATTTCTTAAGACATTTTCGGCAAAGTTTAGGAAGAGAAAAAATTTCTGTACAACAAACCTCTAGCAGTAATGGTGGTAAGAATGAACAAGAAATAGCAGTAATTGAATCTGCACCTTTATCTGATTTGATGGTAGAGACAAATGTCAATAGTAATAATTTATTTGCTGAAGCTTTACTCAGGATATTAGGTAGTAAACAACCATTAGCAAAAAATCAACGTACTGCTGATGCAGGGCTACAAGTTTTAAAGACTACTTTAACTGAATTGGGAATTGAGCCAACAAATTATATTTTAGTCGATGGTTCTGGATTATCTCGCAAAAATTTAATTAGTCCAGAAGCTTTGGTGCAACTTTTGCAGGTAATGGGTAAATCATCTCAAGCTGAAGTTTTTCGTGCTTCTTTACCTGTTGCAGGTATTAGCGGAACTTTAAAAAACCGCTTTCGCAACACATTAGCGGAGAGAATTGTACAAGCAAAAACAGGGACAATGACTGGTGTAGTTTCCTTATCTGGATATATTAATGCACCTAATTATGAGCCTTTAGTTTTCAGTATTATGGTGAACCAATCTGAACAGCCGGCAAGTGTCGTCAGGAAAGCTATGGATGACATTGTAGTTTTATTATCACAGTTGCAGCGTTGTTGATACAGCAGAATTCAGGATTCATATCGTGTCCGTTAAATACTTAATCATTATATAGGACTACTATTTGATTTTTGAAATACACGTAGGGTGGGCATTGCCCACCTTGTCATGGTTTTTGTGGGCGTTGCCCATTCTACAAATACTTAGATTTATTCAAGAACCTAATCGGATTCCTATATCTGACGCTTTTACGCGGAGAGATTTTTGATAAGCAATGATCAGGACTGCAATTTGCTGTATTATGATTAGCTATTTCTTAATTAAATTCTGAATTGAACGTAAATCGTAATCTAATATTTTTCCAGTAGTTAAAAGTTGATATCCAGCGATAAATAAAGCAAATGAACCGATAACTACTAATAGGTTTACAGACGCGAATACATTACTAGTGAAAAATATTACACCAATTCCCAAGGCAAGTAACAGCCAGCCTAAAGAATGATTTATCCGCTTTTGAAAAAGAATATAAACTCCTGCCATACAAACTATAATCCCAGGAAAACGCACAAAAAAGCCAACTCGGATATTAGCTGTTAAAATTACAACTCCTGCAACCATTAAAGCTATACCAATTAGCTTATTGGTTTTATCGGAAGTAGTTGGTATACTTCTGTTAGGAATTTGCGGCTGAAGTGATGTGGGACTGGAGTTAGCAATAATATCTGATTGCTGATTTTGTTGATATTGAAATACAAAGGTGATGGCGTTTCCTTGTCCCAGACTGATTTGATCTCCTATATTTAATTGATAGGGAGTTTTTGCTTCTAGCTTAGTATTATTTAAAAATGTACCGTTGGAACTTCCTAAATCTTCAAGAAAGTAAATACCACTTGTTACTTGAATTTGTGCATGAATGCGAGAAGCTATATCTGCATTTGGCAACTGAGAAACATCAATATCCGGTAAACTTTTTTCATTGGGCTTACCAATAAGAATTACAGTTAGATTGGGCGGTAACTCAAAAGATGTGTTGGTTTGAAGATGAAATAGTTCTAAATTAAATCCTATATTGTTGGCGATATTTATATTTTGCATGGCTGATTCTTTGGTACTATTTATAAATCATTGAACACTGCTAAATCTATCAAGCATCGGGTGTGAAATTAAGCCAATTTATGAACTGATGATTGTTAAGCAATACTTCCCCGTTTTCTAGCTTCTTTATAGGAAATTCCCACATTTTTGATCCCGGCTTTAATCATTTGTTGTTCCAAAAGGGCAAAGAAACGGGCTTTATCACCACCTCTGACCACAGCTTGATTATGTGCTTCCGCAATTGCCACAGGATAACCGTATCCTTTTTGCACTTGTGCCAGCATTAATCCTAGGGCTTGGTCAAACATGATAGTATTTTCTGCTACCCAAGCCGGAATTTCAATCCGGGCAATTTCTGTACCTACATGAACGTAACAAAAATAAATAGTTTGGTCTTCGTATAGTTCTAAAATCCGGTTATGACTACGCCATAGGGGGCCACGTTGTCCAGGTAGGAGTTGGGTTGTCCATAGGGTTGTATCTCGCAAAGAATCAAATATTTTACATGGTACATATTCTAACTGGTTGGGGCAATGGCTGACACAATCGGGTACTGGGTGGGGACAAGCCAACAACCGTAAAAAGTTCATGGCTTCGATATTGCGAGAGGCGCTAAGATAACCCATAATGGGAATTTGGGCTGCCCGCATCTGTTGCCAAGCCTCTAAAATGGGAGGTAAAATGCGATCGCGTGCATCCATCGGCAACTGTTCTAAAAACCAGTATATTAACGAACCATCTACCATTGCTAAAGCTGGGGCTTCTGTTTTCGCAGCACAAGCCAGTTCTGCTAATACCGTAGTTTCCGAAGCTGTGCGACGATGACTCATCCATTCCTCAGTTCTAATTCCCCACTGACGCGACATATATAAATCTTCAGGGCGGTAAAATACCTCCGGCAAACTATCTAGTAAAGGGTGACGATTTTGACCATAATGTAAAACAACTCTACCAATATTGAGCAAGTAACAATAAGCAATTTCGTGATGATTAGGTGCTATTTGCGAACCATCGGTAGCGATGACAGTATGAACTTTAGGCGGGACAGGGATAGTAATACAGGTGTTTAGGGGTTCAATTGGGGTAGCATTAGCAAAGAGAATGCGATCGCGCCATTTTTCTTGACGTGCAATTAACTCCTCTTGACACTCAACAGCTTTTTGTAAATGTTGCTGTGCTAACTCCAAACGCTGACGACTCGCAGCTACTTCTGAAGTTAAATGCTGGCTAAAACCTTGCATTTGTCCCGATACTTTTGTTAAATCAAGCATAATGACTAAGTGTAATTGTGTGAATAAATGTAATATCGTTTTCAATTAAAGAAGTATCATTAGGGAACCGCGCGGAGAGTTTTTTCGATAAGTCATTAATCGATATGATATATAATTAATAACTGTATTCTAAAAATTGGCAAAATAGTGTCATGAAAAAATGGAAATTAACAATTACAACTCTCATCTTAGGAACTATATTATATAGCCCGAAAGTGAGTGCTAAAAATTTGCCAAATATTTCCGAATTTAGAATAAAATCATCACTGTTAGCACAAACTAATCTTAAAGAGGCAGTAGTCTATTTTCATCGTGGACTTAATCGCCATACATCGGGAGATTTAAAAGGGGCAATTACAGAATATAATCAAGCATTACGCTTGCATCCTAATTTTGCTGAAGTCTATTATAAACGTGGTTTTACCCGCCATAGATTGGGAGATTTAAAAGGAGCAATTGCAGATTACAGCCAATGCATCAGCATTAATTCTAACTATTCAGGTGTTTACAATCATAGAGCATTAGCTCGCCATGATTTAGGAGATTTAAAAGGCGCTATTGAAGACTACAACCAAGCATTACTTCTTAATCCTAAATTTCCTGAAGCTCACAAAAATAGGGGAATTACGCGCCATCATTTAGGTGATCATCAAGGATCAATTAACGATTTAAAGATAGCAGCTAACTTATTTCAACAACAAAAAAGAATTACAGATTACCAAGAAGTTATTGAGCTAATTCAGAAGATAGATCGTAAGTAATTTAGATTGAACTTACACCTACGATCTATAGGAATCCTAAATGATTTCTGATAGCTGGCGTGGCGTAGCCATAAAATATCTAAGTATTGTAGGCATTGCCCACCAAAACCCGCATATTGTGGGCAATGCACACCCTACGTATATGTTCAAAAATCAAATAGTAACTCTATATAATTTTCCTGAATCCTAATTAGAAACTGAAGTAATATATAGCGATTCTAAATGAGCCATGAACACCTATTTTATAGTAGATGTTGGGTTACAACGCGGTTTGGTGATTTATCTGTAAGCGTTATAAGTTAATTACCGCATCTAACCCAACCTACAAGATGTTCACAACCTCTGCAAGGATTGCTATATCTCTCCAGTCAATTACAACCAAGTTGAAAAATCGTGAGCAAAATGAGAAAGTGATATTAGCTGAATTCGTGGATCATTTTTTCCTGCTTCCCGTTCAGGTTGAGTATTATAACCCCAATCTGCGAGGAAAAGTTTGACATGATCTAAGTCAGATTGCTGTTGGACTAATTGTAATGTTTTCAGCCTATCTTCAACAAACCATAAACTCACAGTTTGGGTATTTGCTTTCTTGATTAGTTCTCGCAAAGTTTCATATTTTGGGCGTTTTACTTCCTTGCCAAAAATCGCATTTGGTGTTAAATCAAGCCCTTCTTGTTGTAACAACTGTTGGACAAAACGTCCTTCTTTAGTAGTAACGATATATAACTGAACTGCACTCGCAAGAGTTATTTTTAGTCTTTCGATCACACCAGGATAAAATCTATGCAGACTTAGCCAACCATCTAAATCTGTTTTAATCCAATCATCTCGCAGATTATCTAATTTTGTAGAAACTTCTTTCGCTTTTAGGTTATCGGCAGCCAAAATTTGTGGAGTGATACTTGTCCATTCTTGGAGAATTTTATCATCAGAGAATCCAGCAATCAAGGCTTTAATTAAAACAGGCATTTCCCAACCCGTTTCAATTACCGGACGTAAGCGATAGAATCTTAAAGCTAAATCATCTGGTGGTGTGTCATTAACCGGCGACCAAATTTGACAGTAGGTACGCCATGCTACCTCAAAATATTCAATTAGTCCATCGCAAACCACTCCATCAAAGTCTAAAGCTAAAATCGTGGGACTATTCACTGTCATTGTTTTGAGGATGAAAACTGCTATTGTCAGCTTACCGCACCTTTATATATGGTTATGTAACAATTACAGCAGCAGTCAGGAGTCAGAAGTCAGCAGTTATAACAGGTGACACTTCTAAATAAATTTTAACCGCAGTCAAAAGTAGTATGACTAAAACTGTGAAGACAAGGGTATATGAATCTGTGTAAACTTGCTTTTTTATATCTAGACGCTAATACGTAATTACATTATGCTTGGAATTAAAGCAAAATTTGGTTCATCTATGAAGACAACTCAGGTATTGAAAATAGCTCTAATTCCCATCATAGCAATACCTACCCTTATATCTATATCAAAGACAGCATTAGCAGACTACTTGAGAAGTGAAGGTTTTGGTGGTGAATACCGCTATGAATTATGGTCTACTGATGATGGTAATAATTACTACTTGAAAATTTGGGATAAAGATGAAGATCCACAAACAGACAAGTCCTCTCAAACAGGAAACTTTAAATCGAGTAGAGAAGCATTAATTCATTTTGATTGTAACTACGCTGATAATAGCTTACCAGAGTGTCCAAAAAATAGATAATTAGTTTTAGATCCTCGACTTCTTGAAGAAATGGGGATCTATTAAAATTGATATAAAATTAAGCTAAATTATAAAATATACATTAAGGAATTTTATCTGAATCTAAATATCCAGATTAATCACGTTCATGAATTGATTTACATTCCCAAAACATTCCAGGACCCACGGTTAAAATTTGTTCATTTGGCATCAATAATTCCCAATAAGCAAGCCCAGAATCATCTTCTAAATCCGGTTTTAAAACCAGTTGGTAATCACCTTTAAAGGATAAAGTTAGTTTAAAATTATTACTATCAATTACAAAATCAGTTAGTTTTTTGTTTTCCAATAGACGTAACCTTCTTTTTGTAGCATACATAGGATCTTTGAAATATGAGCTAAAGAACATTGGATGTACTTTTCTTAAATCAAAATTTGTTGCCCTAGTGCTAAGTTGCCAAGTTCCTTTGCGTAAATCTTTTAATTTAGGATGATTGTAGGGAGTCATTTCACCAAAATCTAAAAGTAATTCATCACCATAACTAAATCTAACTTGATGGCAAGTTTCTCCTATAATTTTTTGAGTAATTTCATTTAGATTTGGTTGAGAATTAGAAATTTCTATATTAGTATTCATAATCAAGAATCCTCTAAAAATTCTTTAGCTTTTTGGCGAAGTTCCGCATAGGTAAAATCACCTCTATTATTGAAAGTTCCTCCATGACCAAGTTTCTTTTCCTGCTCTAGAAATGAACCAAACTCTTTCCTTAATTCGGCTGACATCCGAAATTCTTTAGCAATTGAATCAACCTGTTTAAGATCATCTTTTTTACCCATAAATATAGAGAAACCCTGATTTTATATTTTAACATCAAAATATCACAATTTGTCTGAATCAGGATTTCCAGAATTTAAGGATTGACAGGATAAGAAATGTCCCCAACTTCTGTAATAAATTGATGATATGAATAACAAAATATGGCTAGAAGTTGGGGATCTGGTTATATCATCTAGTTACTCCGCACCCTCAATAGGTGCAAAACCTTGACGTTGGATGTTTTCTGTGATATGGCGCGGTTCTAAGAACTGCAAAAGATAATCAGGCCCTCCAGCTTTGGAACCCACACCAGAAAGCTTAAACCCACCAAACGGTTGACGAGAAACTATCGCCCCGGTAATATTCCGGTTAATGTATAAATTCCCAACCTCAAACTCAGCTTGCGCTTGTTCAATGTGGGAAGGTGTACGAGAATAAAGTCCGCCCGTCAAAGCGTAATTGGTACCGTTAGCAACTTCTAAAGCTTCCTGAAAATCTTGAACTCTAATTACCGCTAAGACAGGGCCAAATATTTCCTGCTGTGCGATTACCCCATTTGCAGGAACTTCCGAAAAAATCACGGGACCGATAAAATAACCTTGGGTTGGTGCGGGTAATTCCAAAGCCACTTTTGCTTCTTCTTTCCCTTTTTGAATATACTCCAGAATGCGATCGCGCGAATTAGCATCAATCACCGGACCAACTTGAGTACTGGGTAATTCCGTTTCCCCGATATTTAAAGATTTCGTCGCTTCCACCAACCTTTCGACAAAAGCATCATAAATCGGTTCGAGAACAATTACCCGTGAACAAGCAGAACATTTTTGACCACTATAACCAAAAGCCGATTGAACAACTCCAACCACAGCCTGGTCTAAATCAGCACTTTCATCAACAATGATGGCATTCTTCCCACCCATCTCCGCAATTACCTTCTTGAGATGCTTTTGACCAGGTTTGAGAATTGCAGCTTCTGCATAAATTCTACATCCTACTTCTTGAGAACCAGTAAAAGCAATCACATGAGTATCAGGATGATTAACCAAATAAGCACCGACTTGAGAACCCTTACCGGGGACGTATTGAAAAACACCTTTAGGTATTCCGGCTTCTATCAGGATTTCTGTAAATTTAGCAGTAATTACAGAAGAAGTTTCCGCAGGTTTAAGTAAAGTACAATTCCCAGAAACCAAAGCCGCAACAGTCATACCGCAAGCAATAGCCAAAGGAAAATTCCACGGAGAAATCACAACAGCGATTCCTTTCGGTTGATAAATATAACGATTGGTTTCACCAACAACGTCATAAATTACACCTTTATCCAGCCGTTCCATTTCCTCAGCGTAATAAAGACAAAAATCAATTGCTTCCGAAACTTCCGCGTCAGCTTCCTTAACAGGTTTCCCTACCTCCAAAACTATCCAAGCCGAAAGTTCAGCGCGTCGTTCCTCCATTAACTCCCCAGCTTGACGCAAAATATCAGCACGTTGTTTAACCGGAGTTTTCTTCCAAGCAGGAAAAGCAGCTTTAGCAAACTTCATTGCTTCCTCAGCTTGTTCAACACTCAGAAGTCCAATTTTCCCAACCACCTCACTAAACCGAGAAGGATTAAGAGAATCAACAAACGTGGTTGTATTTACATATTCCCCATTCAAAAAAGGTAAATAAGTTTTCCCCAACTCTTGACGCACACCCTCAAAAGCTAAACGCGACTTCTTCCTTCTTTCCTCCTCCGCAAAATCCGTATCAGCAACACCAACAAAACCTTCCTTTTCCTCTCTGCGACTCTGCGCGACGGACACTTTGCACAAGTCGGGAGACCCGCCCACGCAAGTGTCCTCCTCTGCGTGAGCTACAATTGGAGGTGCTAACAACTCCTCAATTGGACGATTTTCTAAATTTTGACGTAAAAACGAACTATTCGCGGTATTTTCCAATAAACGCCGAATTAAATAAGCCATTCCGGGGAGAAGTTCACCGTAGGGACAATAAACCCGGACGCGATAACCCTTATCTACCAAAGCTTTAGCTATTTTATCACCCATGCCGTAAAGAACTTGCATTTCAAAACGACGACGGGGAACTTGGAGACTTTCAGCAATAGCTATAGCGCGAGATTGCGATCGCACATTATGACTTCCTATGGCAGAATAAACATATTGATGATTTTCTAACAATAGCTGGGTAATCGTTTCAAAATTGGCATCTGTGGCGACTTTATCATTATAAACTGGCTGTGGCCAATGCTTTTGGACAGATTTGATAGTTTCTTGATCCCAATACGCACCTTTAACCAAGCGAATAGTCAGAGGATAACCCCGCTGTTTTAACCAAGCAATGATATCTTTCGCATCTTGTTCACTATCACGCAGATATGCTTGAATAGTGATGCCAATATCTGTACGTTGACGAAATTCTTCTTCCAGTAAAAGCTTTTTGAGAATATTGAAAGTGATATCTTTGTAGGCGTATTGTTCCATATCAAAATGGACTGCCGCACCTAATTCTTTAGCACGACGTAGTAAAATACGAATGCGATCGCTCACCCGTTCCTCACTACCTTGAGCATCTAAAGGATCAAACTGGGAATAAAACGCCGTTAACTTCACAGAAACCTGCACTTTCGGGATATTTTCCCCGTCAGCTTCATCAATAGCCGGAATTTTCCCCCAATTTTTTGATGCTTCCACCAATTGCTGCATCAATTCCAAGTATCTTTCTAAATAAGACTGCGCTTCTGTTTCCGTAATTACCGCTTCACCAAGTAAATCAATGGTGAAAGCCATTTTATCTTTTCGCAGTCTCTCAACGGTTTTGATGACCTGCTTAATATTTTCGCCAGAAATATACTTGTGTGCTAAAGTTTCTACAGCCGTTCCCACAGTTGTCGCAGCTACCTGTGCGGGCATAGAATCAGGGTTAGCAAAGTTTAAGATTCCCTTCAAAGCTGCGGGTAATTCTACGGACTCATCACCCAAATATGCTTGTAAATGGGACGCAATTTCTGATTTACTATGTAAAGCTGGTAAAGTATCTATGAACCGAAATAATTGTACCCGTAAACCGGGATTACTCATAGCCCAGTCGAGTAATTTATCATCCCAGCGCATTTGATCCCGTAAAGCAGCCAAAAATGAGCGATTTTCTTGGGTAGCTGCAAGAACCTGTTTAGCAATTTCTTGGGTTTTCGCTTCGTATGTACTATTTTCTACTTGTAATACCATAAGTTTTATTATTGTTGGTAATTTTAACTCTCACCTGTCACCTGTCACCTGTCCCCCATTTTGGAGTAATGTTGACTGATGGTGTAAAAATTGATTACGGTGTCATTTCTAACTGAGTTAGCGCCATTTTGTAAACTTTCCTAGTAGTTTTGAATGTGGTTGTATTGAATATCTGGAAAAACTTGGCTTTAGTATCTTTGGGGATAGCTATAGTCTGCTTAGGAGGTTGTACAAAAAAGCCGACCAATACACAATTGGAAGTATGGCTCAAAGAAGCAAGCGATCGCAATGCGGAGATTCTAGCAGATAAAGCCAAAAAGAACCCACAGCGTCAGTGGAATTTAGTTATTCAAGGTGAGACAGCAAATGGTAAATCGGAAACCTTAGGTTGGACGGAGTTGCTTAAATTAGCTACAACCAATATCAATACCATTGATGCAAATAACATTGTTAATCCAAATCAAGTCTTTAAATTTCAAGGAATACCCGTATCTACACTGCTAAAAAACTTTGGTATTCCACCGGGAGTGACAGAAATAACTTTTGTGTGCTACGACGCTTATCAAGTAACAGTAAAAATAGAAGACTTACTCACTTACCCAATTATTTTAGCACTTGCCAAAGATAATAAACCAATTCAGCGTGACCAAGGTGGTCCCATTTATTTAATCTTTCCCTATACTAAGTATCCCCAAATCAAACAAAAATATAATGAAGGATTTTGGGCTTTTTATGTAACTCATGTTATCTTTGGTACAGAGAAGCCATTAGTGCGTGTAGGTGAAAGTGAACTCAATTTAGCCGATCTTGATAAATTACCACAAGTTACCCTGAACCAAAATGTTGGTTATCGCGTCTGGTGGCCTAGTAGCAAAGTTAAATTACATGGTGTCAGAGTAAAAGATGTGCTTTCTTTAGCTGGAATAAAACCTCAAAGTTCTGTAGTTGTAACTGGGAAACCAGAAATTTACCGTAAAAGTTCTGAAGCGATAAAATTAGCACCTACGGAGATACGCGACTGCAATATCATTTTAGCAACTAGATGGGGTGAAAATAAACAGCCGATTTTAGCAAAAATGGGTGGTCCTGTGACTCTGGCCATTGGTGATGATTGTCAAAGCCAAACTAAAAATCAACGCTGGGTGACTTTTGTTGAAGAGTTAACTCCACAACTATGAAAATTTTTACTTTTCGTTCTATTCGTACCCAAATCATGGCTTCTACCACCTTGCTAATTCTTGGTTTGATTGGTGCGATAGTTGCGGTTTGGGTAAGAAGTGAAAATACCCTCTACCGTCAAGAAAAGTTGAATGATACTAAAAGTATGACTAAGATCCTCAGTTATACATACTCTAACGAATTATCGGAAGAAAATTGGAGTCAAATCCGCTTAAACATAGAATTGATATTGCGTGAAAATGAAGATTTTGTCTATGTCTTTGTCTCTGATAATCGTCAAGACAATCAAATTGCAGCTGCTTTTCCTAGCGAATATCAAAATCAGTACATTCCCAATATTGTCCCCTTCAGTGTTACCAATAATGCATTAAAATCTTCTGAACAAACTCGGATCATAGAAACATTTATCCTCCAAGATGTTTATTTTGCAGATAAATTACGGATTAAACGCGGTGAACCGATAATTGAAGTAGCTTCAGATATTCGCACACCAACTGGTAATAAAAAACTTGGGGTTTTACGCATTGGTTTATCTCTGCAAAAAGTAGATCGTGCTGTTGCGAATGCAGTCAATCAGGCTTTGATAGTTGGTTCTGTGGGACTTGCTGTAGGTTGGGTGTGCGCCTATATCCTAGCACAACATTTGAGTGATCCTGTCCGGCGGTTACAGTCCAGTGTAGCTCAAATTGCTGGGGGCGATTTACAACATCGTGCAGACATTCATAATCGTGGGGATGAAATTGGTGCATTGGCAAATTCCTTTAATGAAATGTCTGCAATATTGCAAATCTCTTTTAGTAAATTGCAAAAAACATTAGAATCATTTGAGAAATTTGTACCAGATAAATTTGTTTCTGTCATTGCCCCCCAAGGAATAGAAAATATTCAAGTCGGTATGGCTTCAACCCGAAAGATGACAATTTTATTCTGTGATATTCGGGGTTATACTTCTATGTCTGAAGCAATGGCACCGATAGAAATATTTACCTTTTTAAATGACTATTTAGCTTGTATGGGAAAAGCCATCGATGAAGCAGGGGGATTTATTGATAAATATATCGGTGATGCCATCATGGCATTATTTGATGATGATGCTACAGACTGCGCCCTCAAAGCAGCAATTTTGATGCAAAAGGCTTTAGATAAGTTTAATTATGAGCGATTGCAAAAAAATTTACCAAAAATTGTCGTTGGCATCGGCATTCATCGTGGTACAGTCATCATGGGTACAGTAGGTTTTACGTCCCGCATTGATTCCACAGTCATTGGTGATGCAGTCAATGTTGCTTCTCGCATTGAAGGACTAACAAAGCAATATGAATGTGAAATTTTGTTAACGGAATCAGTAGTTAAAAGCTTATGCCATCCAGAATTATTTTGTCTCAGGCTAGTAGATGAATCAGTGAAAGTTAAAGGCAAAGATGCTGCTATATCTATTTATGAACTACTAGTACCGCTTTCTCGGAATTAAAAATTAGAAATTAAAAATTAGAAATTAAATAACCCATAAATTAAGGGCTTGTATCATAATTTTTTAGTGATAAGTATTCAAACTGACACGATATTACTATTACTTCCTGAATTCTCCTGTAATTATGCTTACAGAAAATCTCACCCTGATTTTATTTTCTCACTGGCAGCAAACAATCCAATCCTTCGATGTTAACTACTTAGCAGCACATCAAGCTTTCAATCATCTAGTTACAGCTTATTCTAGCTCCAATCGCCATTACCACACACTGGAACACATTTATTACATCCTTAACACTATTAATACTTTGCAAATTTACGCCCAAGATTTGCCCTCTGTCCAACTTGCAGCCTGGTTTCATGATGTAGTGTATGACACTCAAGCTCAAGATAACGAAGAAAAAAGCGCTGATTATGCGGAACAGATGCTGAAGAATTTAGGGATTTTACCTAATAAGATTACTAAAGTCAAAAGTTTGATTTTAAACACCAAAAACCACAAAGCAGATAATTTAGATAGCCAGGTTCTCATTGATGCAGATTTAGGGATTTTGGCTACTGAACCAGTCACTTATCAAAAATATGCCCAAGCCATTCGCCAAGAATACGCATGGGTATCAGAGGCAGACTACATCATAGGTCGTCAGCAGGTTTTAGAAAGATTTTTGCAGCGGCAACGGATCTACTTTACACCTTTGATGTTGGAAGTGGCTGAAGCATCGGCTCGTTTGAATATTCAGGTAGAAATTGATACCCTAATAAAAACTACTGGGTCTAGCTTTCAGTTAACATAACGCTTGGGTAACAGAAAACCTGCAAACCTGTCGTCACATCAACGCAAAAACCAGACCCAGTATGAAATCTTAGCAGACTATCAATTCTTAGCGTCTACCGCGATAAGGAACTGCATTCAGGTAATCAATGTCATATGCAGATAGCTTTTGTGCGTAATTACCCTTACCAGACAGTGATGCAGCCATATCCGCATATTTGCCTGGATCGCCTTCTGCCATGCGCTTTTCTTTAGCTTTGCGGGTGTAGTATTTTTCCAAAGTAAAGCGCCAGTCGGTTGTGACTGTACCTGCTGTTTCTTGGAAGTCTTCACCGTAGCGAGGTGTGACTAAGTTGTAGGGACGACCTTCTCCACGCTTGCGCTGGTAAGGTACAGTGTTGTCACCAAAGCTGCTGGTATACTCTTCGCTGTCTACTAAAGCATCAACAAAGCCGCTAAAACCTTTTGTACCAATGACAATTGACCAAGCAATTTCTTCAGCTTTGTTGTAAGCAGAACGACCCAAAAGGCGCTTGAGGGTGATGTCTACTAGACGATAGTTGTTATTAACGGATACAACTAAACGATAGAAAGCCTCAGATTTAGCTAAACCCCGGATGAAGTCTCGCACAGAGAGAGAGCCGTTTTTCAGCTGAGATTCTAGGGTTTTTTGACGGTTAAACTTGAGAATTTCATGTTCGCTGAAAACTTGGCGATAACCAGCCCAAATGATGCTTTGAATATCAGTGTAAGAACTAATATCTTCTACACGGTAGATATATGGAGTATCTTCATTTAGGTCAGAAGCACCGAAACTGCTAACACGGTGATTTTGAGTGGTAGGTTTGTATTGAAGTAATGGCAGTGCCATGCTGCGTTATTCCTCTTATTAACAAATTAAACTTTGAAAACTGAAAGAGGCTTGATTACTCAGATTCCTCATTCACGCTTTATCTATTTTCCCGCATTAGGTTACACACCTATTTCCCAGATTTAGCGCACAGGAAAACTAGCGCTGGGACTGACGGAAACTGGAATACCTTGGGGCTTGGTTTCCCTGCTGGTATCGGGAATTTTAATGTTCGCAGTACTAACTGGTGTGTGGGTGACAGTTCTAATGCTGACGGAATTAGCCATTTTGAAGAAGTCTTGGATACTTCCTGGCTTGTAGCGTGCATCTTCTAGCTTGTCGCGCCAGTAGTTCGCATAGCGGGGTGTGACCAAATTGAAAGGTCTATCTTTATAGCGTCGCCGTTGGTAGGGAATAATATTCTCACCAAAGCTGCTTTGATATTCTTCAGAATCTAGTAAAGCATCAACAAAGCCGCCCCAACCAACGGTAGCAATTTTGATTGACCAAGCAATTTCTTCATCTTTGTTGTAAGGCGCACGTCCTAACAACCGCTTGAGACCAATTTCAACCAAGCGATAGTTGGAGTTGCTCTGAATTACTAAACTTTGGAAGGCTTCAGACTTAGCCAAACCTCGGATAAAGTCCCGCACCGTGATGGCTTTATTCTTTACCTGAGATTCTAAATTAATCTGACGGTAGAATTTCAGGATGACGTGTTCGCTGAACAACTGCCGATAAGCCGCCCATATTAATTCTTCAACTTCGCCACCCGCAGCATAGTCTTCTATGCGGTAAATTCTGGGGGTGTCATCGTTGGGAACTTCGTAACCAGAAACACGCTGGTTTTGTGAACTGGGTTTATATTCTAGTAAAGGTATTGCCATATTTCAGGGGTGTTGTGATTTGTGAGTTGTCAGCCGTCAATTATTCTTTAGTAATGATTAACGACCAATGACCTAATTCCTCTGGGTTCCAGGTATGTAACGATAGGGTAGGGCAACTGCTACAGCTTTGATAGTTGGTTGCTCTGTACCTATTTCGCGGGTGGTATCGGGAATTTCCAGGGTTGTGATTTGGGAAGTAACCGAGGCAATTGTGCGCTGATAGTTACGTTCATTGGGGATAATTGTTCCTGCCATTGCAAAGAAGTTAGCAGGAATTGCCTTCCGAATATCTTCTGTGGTTAAAGATCCTGAAGTACGAGCGCTGTAGAAAGAACGACCAGCCAGTCCCAGGATGTTTTGGGTATCGCGCCAGTAGGCATTATAGCGGGGATTGACTAGGTTAAACGGTCTTGAACCGTAGCGGCGACGTTGAAAAGGTACGATGTCATTACCAAAGTTTTCTAGGTACTCGTCAGAGTCTAACAAGGCATCAATAAAACCATGTAGTCCCTTGGTGGCAATCACAATTGACCAAGCAATTTCTTCGTCTTTGTTGTAGGCAGCCCTTCCTAAAAACCGCTTTAAGATGATATCCACTAAGCGGTAGTTAGAGTTGAGGTCTGCTATTTGAGTACGGAATACTTCTGACTTACCCAAGCCCCGAATAAAATCCCGAACGTTAATTGCCCGATTTCGCATTTGCGATTCTAAAAAGCTTTGGCGATTGCTCTTTAAAATTAGGTGTTCGCTGAAAATCTGCCGATATGCTGCCCAGATGATGCTGTCAATATCTGTATCTGAGGTGGCATTATCCAAGCGGTAAATAGTTGGAGTGTCTTCGTTGGGAACTTCGTAGCCATCTACCCGCTGGTTTTGCGAGGAAGGTGAATATTCTAGCAGTGGTATTGACATCTTTACTTTTACCTTTTTTTATGCTAAATAAAGCAGTCTATTGATGGTAATACCAAGTTGGTATAGTTAGTATTTTTTGAGATTCTGGAAAAAGCCTATTAATCCCAAATCTAAAATCCACAATTGGTATAAGCCAACTGCACGCGAGCGCGGACTGCCTTTTCGTTATCATTAGCCAACATTTCTTGGAGTTTAGTCAAAATAGACTGTCTCACATCGACTATTTTCGCTAAAGCTTGTAAACCGACAACGGCAGCATAACGAATTGACCAGTCTGTGTCTTGGGAGATTAACAGCAGTGTATCTAAGGCGCTATTGATGGCTGTTTGACTTTTGGGAAAATCTAACTTATGCCAGTTTAAGTTACCTAGTCCTTTAGCCGCTGCGCGGCGGACACTAGGGGCAAAGTCAGTAGCAGCAACTGTGATTAATACGTCTATTGCACGGGGATCTGCGATCGCTGCTAAAGTGCGAATCGAATAAGCCCGTGCGCCATAGTTATAATCATCTATTTGCTCTAGCAATTGTGGTACTGCTATTTCTCCTAACTCAATCAATCCAGCTACTGCCACTGCTGCCGCCCCTGGGTTGTTATAACCAAAGACGGCAATTAAGGTGGGAATTGCTGCGGCATCTTTGGCGGCTGCTAGGTTCTGCACGGCTGTCAGCATTTGGGCTGGTGTTTCCGCTAGGGTGACAGCACGAATTAGTTCATCCATTTGTCAGTTGTCATTGGTCACTTGTTAGCAAAAAACAACTTTGTGGGCGGGGAAACCCCGCCCCTAACACTGACTACAACAGTGAATCCATCAGCTTCATGACTCTGATGGCCTCATCAGCAACACCAACATCATCGAACTTATCTGGAAGTTGATGCTCTAGCAATCCTTTGAGGGCAATAAGTTTGAAGCTATTTTCTGCTTTAGATTGTGCGATCGCATTTGCGGCTGCTAGATACCCGATTGCCCCCAAGTCCCCTAAAACAACACGGCGCAATTTTAAATCACCTGCTTCCAACATTTTCACCAACAGATCACCATAGCTGGTATCTTGTGTCAGTTGGTACATGGCTCTGGCTGCGGAGCATTGTACTCGTGGAACCGGATGCTTGAGAAAAGGCTGAATCAGGGAAATAGCCTCAGTTGCACCAATAGCTCCCAAGGCTTCTAAAACTGCTTCATAAGGCTGGGCTAGATGAGGACGACCAGGTACTTGCACTGCTTGGGAAACACCGCCATCAAGCAGTTTAATCAGTGCGGGTATTGCTGTTGGAGCGCGGAGCATTTCCAGCGATTGGACTGCTGCTTCACGGACATAAAAATCAGAGCATTCTAAGCACTTAATCAATGCTGGTACAGCTTTGGTATTTCCCAATTTCCCCAAGCTTCGGGCTGCATTGCGTCGTAACGGATAACCACCGAGTTCTGTTTTGTCGGCTTCATCTTCTAACGCAGCAATGAGTGCATCTACAACTTCTGGCTGACTGATCCGAAACTTACCCAACCACCAAGCAGCATAATAGCGGAGACTTAAATCTGGTGATTGCAGATTAGCAATTGCTATCTCTGGTGTTAACTGTGTCCCGTTTTCGACCGAGTATTCTTCTGCACTGGGTTCTATCATTGCCAGAGCGTTAGTTTTCCTCTGCTGAACTCAATGGTTCAATCTTGACGATTCTGCCACCTAGACGGGTAATCCGCTGCATTTCTTCGTTCATCCGGCTATAGGGTACGGTGATGAACACGCTACCACTACGACGAATGTTGAATTGATTTTTGTCGGTTTCTTGATTTTGGCGCAAGCCTACTACTTCGTAACGAAATACTCGGCTTGCAGATGAAGAAACGCTACCAGAACCAAGTGTGGTTTGACCGAACATTGCTTCTAATCTCCTCTTGATGAATTTTGCCGACAAAAAGCCCATTTTAGATTTCAGAAAAGCCAAATTTTAGATTTTTTGCTACTGAATCAATCTAAAATCTATTAGCCCACTAATTCGTCTGTGGGTACAATCCAAAACTAAAATCTAAAATCTAAAATTCACCTTACGTTGATGTGATGCTGACGATTTTCCCGCCTTGCTTGTGAATTTGCTGAATCTTGTCAGACAGTCGCTCGTAAGGTACTATAAATGCTGTGCTACTCCGCCGTACACTTGGGTAACCTGGACTGCGAATCCCTGTTACTTCTACTCGGTAAACACGATCCGATTGCCCTACAGAATTGCCTAAATTTTGCTTAGGAGCATTATCCGCAGATGGACGGAAATTCCAGTTATCATTGCTGCCTGAAGGTCCAACAATTGAAGAAGACTTATTACTTGCCAACTCCTGTGCTAACCGAGATCTAGTTCCTTCAATTTGAGCGGTATCGCTATTGGCGTAACCCCGGTATAAACGAAACATCCGGGTAAACCCAGCGATGCTTTGCCCTGGTTGAGTGGCAAAACCACGATAGTAAGGAACAACATTGTCACCAAAGCTGTTTTGGTACTCCTGAGAATCTATGTAGGAGTCAATTTCAGCGTCGTAACCTTTGTTAATGTATAAGTCTAAGTGGTATGTCACTTCAGACTCATCATAGGGAGCGCGACCCAACAAATGTTTATAGTTGAGTTCTATCAACCGAGTTTGGAAACTGTTATAAAAGAATTTGGCTTTGTAGAGTTCTGATTTAGCAACGCTCCGCACGAACTCCCGCACTGTTAGGTTGCCATCGCGCAACAGTGATTCTGCGCTGACCAGGCGATCTGATGCCAAAATATAGTCGTTTCCTAAGACTTGCCGATATACGGCTTGGATCACCAATTCGACTTCTTCGCGGCTGGCGTTGGGGCGCAGTTCAACTCGACGTGCCTCACTATAAGGCTCTGTTCCCAGCCTCGATGCTGCTGTTGTAATTGCCATTTTTTTCCCCTATTTTATTTGCCCTACGGTTTTTGTGACCGAGTGCTGGCTGAATAAAGCTTGTTATTTATACCTACATAAAACTATGCCCGGAGCCAGATCCAACTGCTAGGTGATCCAGCGCGGTCTTGGGAACTTGCCCATGAGCCACTGGCTAACCCCGAAGGGTTGATTTCATCCAGCACTTGTATCCCTCTCCGGGCATGACGCTATCTAGCTGAGAGCGTTGATTGCGTAGTCAAGGTAGGTGTTAGCTTCGTTAGCAGCTTGACCACTCAAGCCATGATTGCTCTTGATGTACTTCAGTGCTTCTACATACCAGCTGGGAGACAAATCAAACGCGCTGTTGATTTCAGCCAAACCAGCAATCAAGAATTCATCCAAAGGACCTGTACCACCAGCAACTAAGCTATAGGTAACGATGCGTAGGTAGTGACCAACGTCACGAGCGCACTTGGACTTACCACGGCTATCAGATGCAAATTGAGCGCCGGGGGTAGAGGTGGTGTAAGGGAACTTTTGGTATACAGCACTGGTTGCGCCATCAATCAATTTTTGAGCGTTAGCTGTTAAACCGCGAGCAGCTTCCATGCTTGCAGCAGCACGTACAAAACGTCCATTAACTGCTTGCAATTCGGTGTTGCTTAGGAAACGTCCTTGGGTATCAGCAGCTGCGATTGCTTCGGTAATTGGTGTTTTCATGTTTTCTTATCTCCTTGATTGTTTCTTAGCTTTTTTTACTTGGAGAAAATCTCCAACTCTCAGCCTCTAGGCTATTTGAAGTTATTAACCAACAGCCGCAGCAGCGCGATCAAAATAGCTAGCCAATTCAGAAACTAACGATGCACAATCACCTTTGGTGATACCGTTGGGATCGTTAACAATAGAAATTGCTGCTTCTTTCATTTTGCCAATACCAACTGCTACAGAAGCACCGGGAGTACCCAAAGATTGGTAGGTTTCGCGTAAGCCGTTCAAGCAACGATCATCTAAAACACTAGAGTCACCAGCCAATGCAGCGTAGGTAACATAGCGTAAGATGATTTCCATGTCGCGCAGACAAGCTGCCATGCGACGGTTGGTGTAAGCGTTACCACCATTAGCGATCAACTGGGGTTGTTCTTCAAACAAAGCACGAGCTGCGTTGGTAACAATAACTTTAGCGTTGCTGGTGATGCGGTTAACGGTATCTAAACGCTTGCTGCCTGAAGCTACAACTGCTGCTAGTGCATCTAGTTGCTCGGTGCTGAGGAATTCGCCTCTAGCGTCAGCTTGGGAAACTACCTTGGAAAATACATCTAATGTCATGGACTCTATTCTCCTAATTACTTAGTTGAGAGATGTTTTGATTAAAACTGTGGATGTTTTATCAATTTGGAATTGGCTGACAGCAAACTATAATTAAACGGCCTATTTACTTAGTTTCTCAACTCTTCGGCATGATGTGCCAGAAATTATGAGAATCAGAGGTAATTTTATGAGAAACAACTAAATCTGGTGAATTAGCGGCATCGTTTAACTTTTATTTGTTGTTTAACCCCTTCAGATTAGTTTATACAATGCTATAGATCCTTTATTTATTACAAATTATGAATAAATAAGATGTGGCAATAAGAAATGCCTCAAATCCTTTACATACAAGGACTTTAGCTGAGAAAAGTTAGATATTTTTGTTACAAAACTTTACAATAAGTGAGGATAAGCAAGAATTTTAGGGCTTTAATATTATTTCAAGATTGGTCATAACCCTTGTCAGGACTTAATTTTACGGCTTTTAATGAAATTTACAGTTTCACCAGGTTTTGTTACAGAATGTAAATGTTACATTTCTAAATTTTTTACAAGCCTTTGTCATAATCCTCCCTGGGGAGATGGGGAGGAAGTTCACGAATCCCCAATCATCGGCGACGAAGAATGTCTAGCAAGGTGATCAAGGATTGGGGAAGGGTTGCGGTAGCTTCAATCCAATCTCCAGATACTGGATGCTGTAACTTGAGTCGCCAAGCGTGCAGTGCTTGACCGGGCAAATTTACCCCCACGGAATGACCAGAACTATAAATAGGGTCGCCGACAATAGGATGACCCATTTTGGCGCTGTGGACACGAATCTGATGAGTGCGTCCTGTTTCTAATTGGAAGTGGATTAACGTGTAGTTACCCAGGCGTTCTCGAATTTGCCAGTGAGTGATTGCTGATCTTCCCCCTTGTTCTATGGGGACAATTGCCATTTTTTTACGGTCTTGGGGGTGACGACCAATGGGTAAGTCAATGATGCCATTTTCAGTTTTTGGCGCACCGTAAACCACCCCTAAATATTCTCTTCTGGCAGTTTTTGCTTTTAGTTGTGCTTGGAGGTGTTGATAAGCGATATCTGTTTTAGCGATCGCGATCGCTCCAGTAGTATCCTTATCCAATCGGTGAACAATTCCTGGACGTTGAACGCCACCGATTCCCGGTAAATTAGGACAGTGAGCTAATAGAGCATTCACCAAAGTACCATCTGGATGTCCGGGTGCAGGATGAACTACCAAGCCTGCGGGTTTGTTGAGAATCAGTAACTGGTCGTCTTCGTAGAGAATATCCAACGGTATAGCTTCTGCTACCAATTCCAAAGGTTGTACTGCTGGAATTTCCAGGATTATGCGATCGCCTGCTTTGAGATGAATTTTTTTAGATGTGCAAACTTTGTCATTGAGTTGGATATGACCCTGTTCAATTAACTGTTGAATACGAGACCGGGATAAATCTGGTAATTCTTCGGACAGGTAACGATCAAGGCGTTCAGTTTTTTCTTCGACTTGGAGATTAATAGCGGTCATCCGATTTTTGGTTTTTGATTTTAGATTTTGGATTCACCCCACGGATTCCGGGGGCTTGAGGATTTTGGATTCACTCCATAGATAAATCCGAGTTGTGCTATCCAGGAATTATTGGTCACAAATCGCTTAACTTTAAACTGCTCGATTCGTGAGGAATACACTGATTTTAACAACATCAGTAATTCTCGATCACACTGGATACTAATTTTAAAAAAAGAGAATTATCAATACTCATCCTGAGGCTGTTTCATGTTGGGTAACACTCCACAATCCATAAACATCCTGATGGTGAATTCTCGAAGCCGAAAAGAATAAAACAACTACCGTATTAGCTGTAAATCTTATTTCTACCAAATAGAACAAATCGGAGCTTTTTAAATTTAAATTTTCAGACAACAGAGGAGTGATCTTAGAAGCAGCAGAGGAAAAAAAGGTTTTAGCCTTTACCAAAAATAAACCTGATATAGCTCATAAGTATAACAGATTATTACCAAACAATACTTATTTATCCCAGAAACTAATTATAGCAATCCGAACTTTATTTCTGTATAACTTACGGGAGGCGTAGCCATATTTACTGAGGTGTGTAGGAAAGAAAAGTGGTAGATGAGTAGGTCGTTTTTTACCAAAAAATATAATTCCTATATATTCCCACGCAGTTACGTTAAGCATTTGTTTATTCTCTCTGTGTTGCGCCAGTTACTACAATTCGGGGAACCCGTCCAAAGCACTGGCTCCTCTGTAGTTAGTTTTAAAGAATTACTTTGACCAAAAACTTATGCTTAACAAAAACCTATTGCTACATAGTGCGGGAAAAATAGATAATTGAGGTACTTTCTTCTTGATCTTGTGTCATTTAATTACTCTTTTTTAAAACTACGTAAAATTTTCTCTCAGAAGAAATTACGGTTAAAATAGAGTTGCCCAAAATTTTGATTTTTTCTATTAACTTCAATTTTTCATAATAGGTTTAAAATACTTTTTTATTTCTCTGATAAATCTAGAGTAACCTGAAATTTAGTAAGTAATAACTGAGCGTCTACCATTTAACTAAAAATGGCTGTTTTTTAGGTGTTTACTATGCAGAGGAGAGTCAACTGCCACAAAAGACTAAACCAAAGTCCTAGAACCGTAAAGACTTGATTGTTCTCTTTTACTGATAAAGGAGTCCTATTTGATTTTTGGAAAAAACGACCAACACATCTATTTATCTCCGTTTCCTATTGCCTATTACTTGTTAATTTCTTCCCTGCGAGAAGCCACTCTGCATGGGTTTTGGCCGTATCCTGCGGGAAGCTGCTCCGCATCTACATTTAATCGGTATTCTTCGGGTAGAAAGGGAGATAAGAGTCTCTAAGTTCTCTTATATAGCAACAGACAGGGCGGTTAGGACACCAACTGATTATAAAACCTAGACACCAAAAGACTTTTCAAATTGTCACCTGTCACCTGCTGTAGATGCTACCTCTAGCAGAGAGTAAGTTACGGCAGTTGTAAAGTAAGTACAGTCTAGCCAAAAATACAGAAAGGAAATCTGATTTTTGGAATACTGTTTTCTAGCAACAATTTCAGACTTTTGGCTTGGCAAGTTTGGTGTGGGGTGTGGGGTGTTGGGTATTGTGTGATCTGGATCAGGACTTGCTATACTCACCCCAATATAAACCGTTATCTTGATCTGGCAGTACGTCCACTTTAGACCGGTGTGAATCCCCAACGGGTGGTTCACAAATTGTAGTTGAAAATTTTATTTGAGCTTAGAGCCGTGCTAATGAAAACGCTTCCTATTAGTAGATACAGATTTTTCCAAAAGCTACAACCCCTATCTCTGTTGAAAAAAATCACCAGTAAGTCTGTGACTGGTTGTCTACAAGTATTTAGCACTTCAGGGGCTTGGTCTTTATATGTACAAGAGGGTAAGCTCATTTATGCTTGCTACTCAGAACAAATGTTTGAGCCGCTATATAGAAACTTGCAGCGATTAAGTCAACAAGATTCTACTCTGCCGAGAGAGATTAATGAGCAGTTGCAGACAATATTTGAAAGAGGTGTGGAAAATCAATCTATACCGAATCCAGATTACTTAGCTATTTGCTGGCTAGTTAACGAGAAATATCTGAGTCCCTTACAAGCCGCAATGTTAATTGAGCAATTGTCTCTAGAATTTCTAGATTCGTTTCTGAAAATAGAAGAAGGGAGTTATGAATTTATCCCTGAGAGTTTTCTGGATGATCTACCCAAATTTTGTCATTTGAACTTGCGCTTATTAGTCGAAAAGTGTGAAGCTGGCGTAAAAATTTCGCGGGAGCAGTTTTGGCAGCAGAATCAGTCTAAGACACGCACCGCAACAGAAGTACAATTACCCCCAATTAGTAATAGACAAGTCACCGCTGACAGAAATAAGCAAAATTACTCACGACCTACGAACAAAAGAAATTACACAATTTTTTGTGTAGATGATAGTCCGATGGTTTTAAATGCCATTAGAGGTTTTCTAGACGAGCAAATATTTTCTGTAATTGGTGTTACCGATTCTTTAAAAGCTTTAATGGAAATTTTCCGCGTCAAACCAGACATGATTTTGCTAGATGTGACAATGCCAAATTTAGATGGGTATGAAGTATGTGCTTTATTACGAAAACAGGCATCTTTTAAAAATACACCCGTGATTATGGTGACAGAAAAACCCAGCTTGATGGATAGAGCCAAAGCCAAGCTGGTCAGAGCTTCTGGTTGCATGACTAAACCTGTTAATCAAGGTGACTTACTAAAAATCATCTTTCAGCACATGGTTTAAAATACTCACAGTCAAGATGACACTGGACGACATCCAGCTAAAATGCTGTGCATCTTCACAACCGCTCCAATGACTGCGATCGCCGGGGCGCTAAAACCAGTCTCTTCTACTTGCTCAACTATTGTCCCTAATTCACCAATTAATTCTTCTTGTTCTGGACGAGTACCCCATCGTACCAAAGCAATCGTCGTCTCTACGCTTAATCCAGCCAATGTTAATTGCTCCACGATATAAGGTAGATTGTGGATACCCATATAAATCACAATTGTTTCTGAACCTTGAGCGATCGCTTGCCAGTTAACTGCCGGTCGATATTTACCCGCCGACTCGTGACCCGTTACAAATGTCACTGATGAACTATACAGACGATGAGTCAAGGGAATACCAGCATAAGCTGCTGCCGCAATTCCGGCTGTGATCCCTGGCACAACTTCCACGGCAATTCCTGCTGCTACCAATTCTGCCATTTCTTCCCCACCGCGCCCAAAGATAAAAGGATCGCCACCTTTCAAGCGCACGACAATGGCATGATCCTGAGCTTTTTCAATCAGCAGTTGACTGGTTTCTTCCTGCAACAGTGAATGTCTCCCCATCCGCTTACCGGCGTTAATTTGCTCTGCTTGGGGATTAATCATCTCCAGAATTGCGGGACTTACCAAAGCATCATAGATAACGACATCTGCACATTGCAACAAGCCTTTTCCTTTCAGAGTCATGAGTCCGGGATCACCGGGGCCTGCACCGACTAAATAAACCTTACCCAAAAACTTTTTCCTCTTCTGTTGATAAATCGCAAATTAAATCAGCTAGTTCTGCACTTGCTCCTAGAGGTGGCACTAATTGAAATTTCACCCCCGGAAATTGTAATTTTAGCGCTTCTACTGATTTCGCGATCGCATCGGTTATGCCACCAGTAAATAAAAAGTATGGCAGAATCGCAATTTGTCTATAACCACGAGCGACTAGCTCTTTCACTCTTGATTCTAAATTCGGAAGTACAGACCAATAAGCAGCTATTGCTCCCAAACTCGCAGCCATATTTTCTACAGGCTGTTGGGAACCAGAACGACGGCTACCATGAGATAACAGAATTGATGCCTCTACTTTGATGTTAGCCATTGTCGGCATCAGCAATTTCTCTAAATCGGGATGACTACCTAAATATGGTTTTAGGTCAATGATCATATCTTGACCAAGTGCTTTTTCTGCCATTGCTATTTCTGCGGGAATATCTGTCATCACATGAACTCCCGGCAAGAGAAATAACGGAATAATCTTTAGGTAGTTGTATCCATAGGCTAAAGCACTTTCAGCAAAATCTTGAATCTGCTGGTGTAAAGGTTGCTCATTTACTTCTAATGTCGCTGTCCCTACTAAATTTTCACCACTTGGTAGCTTCTGACTTACAAGCTGGGCTAGTTGCTGCATAGCAATATCTGGTCGTGGATCACGACTTCCGTGAGATACCAAAAGATAGGCAGAAGGCATAGGCAAAGGTACAAATTTAGTACTGAATATTACGTAAATTTTAACCTGGTTAAATGAGCAGCCGTGAAGAAAGTTGCTCCCCACAACATTTACCCATCATTTTCCACAATTGCCCCAAGTAGAGATGCGATCGCTTTTTCAATCCGTTGCCATCCGCTGGGTGAACTGAAATCAATTCCTAAAAATGTGTCGTTGACTTTGGTTCGGAGAACTAGATAAACAATTCCCGCAATCAAAACCGCACTGATAGCAGGGATATCTTGATCTGGGGGGAAGGAATGCTTCTGCTTCAGAAATTCTAAACTCTCAATCGCTACCTGATCTCGCACCGTTGCCAACTCATGGGTTAACTCATTACCTTCCAGCAATTCCCAGCGCACTATTTCTTGCGTGATAGGTCGTTCTTGCAAATCATACAGAAAGCGCGTCAGCAATAAAACCATCGAATCAGCCAGTGATTTATCATTAACGGCTGTTTCATCTGCAATTAATTCTGCAACCGTAATCCAGTAGTTGCCTTCCTTGCCAAAGGTGCGTAGCAACGAGGGGAGATTCTCAAAATATCGATAAATCAAAACCTTATCAACCCCAGCTTCACGAGCGATCGCATTTACCCCCAGTTGCTTAAAACCTGATTCTGCTAAAAGTTTACCAACCGCAGATAGAATTCGTGCTTTTGTCTCTTCTTTGTCTCGCGCCATAAATCATTCTCATTTACTTGTCACCAACTGGTGACTATGATACTATATCACTGATCGGTGACTTAAAAGACTAAAAATGCAAAAAATTACCTTTGAGTTAGAGGTGTATTCTTTCCACATTGATTTTCTCGGTCATGTTAACAACATTGTTTATATTCAGTGGATGGAAATTGGACGAACAAAACTACTGGAAGCCGTTGAGATGCCAACACAGCAAATCTTGAAACAAGGGTTTGCTCCGGTTTTGGTTCAAACCAACATCACCTACAAATTACCGCTCTATTTGGGCGAACGTGTACAAGCAGAAATGTGGATTTCTGAACTGAAAAATGCTTCTGCTATTATGCAGTTTTGTTTCTATAACGAACAGAAAATATTAGCCGCAGAGGGATGGCAAAAAGGATTGTTTGTGGATAAAGAAACAATGCGCCCAAGGCGGTTACGCCCGGAGGAACGTTCTTTGTTCATACCTTATGTACATCCAAAGGTGGATTCTCAAGGCGCTAATTTACTGATTGGTACGTTATAAAACGATGAGCATTGTTTTTTGGATATTGTTTGGTTTAGTAGGTGCAATTTCATTTATTACCCTCACTCGAATTCAGCCAAAAAAAGAATCACAAATCCTTGCAATTGGGCTTGTTGTTGCTGCAATTATTTATATTGGCTTTGCGATTGGGGGCGGTGCTAACCAATTATGGATAGTAATTGAAGTTGCTGGTGTGGGAGTTTATGGACTACTTGCCGTATTAGGACTGCGTTATTCAAACTGGTGGTTGATGTTAGGTTGGATGGCTCATCCACTCTGGGACATCGGGCTACATCTAGTTAATCAAGGTGCAGTATTTACTCCAGCTTGGTATCCAATTGCTTGTATTAGCTTTGATTTACTTGTAGCAAGTTACATTGCTGGTGTGCAGTTAAATCTATTCAATTTAAGAAAACCTGATTATGAATCTTGAACTTAAACATCAAAGGTTATTGAAAATTCTGCTAATTGCCAGCATCATTTCTACAGGTATTCACTTCACTGATAATTATCTATTTATTAAGCAATATCCACAACCAGCCTGGATTACGGCTCCTTCAATTTATCAATCATGGCTCATTCTCACAGCCATAGGAATTACTGGGTATTGGTTGTATAAATATCGAAAGTATTGGCTCTCTTATGCCTGTCTGTTGGTCTACTCATTTACAGGTTTAGCAAGCCCAGGACATTATCTTTATGGAAAGATGTCGCAATTCACAGCAAAGATGCATCTGTTTATTTGGACTGATGGGTTAACTGGTTTAGCAATATTAGGATTTATTGTCTGGTCAGCACTAATCCTCAAACAGTGGCTGCAAGAACCTAGTACCGCTTTCTCGGAATTAAAAATTAAAAATTAAAAATTAAAAAAAGCAGACTTTCCTGTTCTCTGTTCTCTGTTCTCTGTTCCCGAATTACGAATTACTTAACAGCTTTGTCGTTAAAGCATTCATGTGTCGCCATAATTGAGTTCCACCAGCCCACGAGTGAGAGGGTAAGTTTCCTTTAGGTACTGACCAAATAAGCAGGAAATTATGAGTGGGTGAGTTAGATTTAGTCAAATTCCAGCCAACTGTGGCGCAAAACTGCCCATAGTCGCTGCCACAGCTTAGGTAAATTTGTGTTTGCACGGTGAAACCAAAATGCCCTTGGCTGTATTTCTTCCATAATTGATCAATTATCTGTAAATCTTCACAGGGTAAGTTTTCCAAATCGCTATTAAATAAATAGCTACCAGCAGGCTTGGATAAAGCCTGACACATCACTGTCCAAGTTTCTTGATCTGCTTGCTGCCATTGCCTAGTAGCGAGTAAATTTCGTAACCGCTTGTAATCAACTCCTGCGGCTGAATACAGGGTATTAACTAACGATCGCTTAATTGGTGCTTTTGTATTAATTGCTGCTAGAACTTCAGTAGCAGATTGGTAGCGTTGGGGAAGGGCATTTTGCAGGAGTTTATCGAGAATTGCACTCAGGTTTTCTGTAACAGTATTTCCAGGAAGTAAATAATCTCGCCATATCCAGCGATCGCTAGTAACATCAAATAAATCAAAGGGAGAAATGCCAGTTAATAAGTAAATACAACTCACTCCCAAACTATAGAGATCACTCGCTGGTAAGGCTTTACCGCGCATTTGTTCAGGAGCCATATATTCAGCACTACCTACTGTTGTCCCAGTATTTACCAAAGCTGTAGCGGTGATTTGTTTAGCAACGCCAAAATCAATCAAAACTAGATTCCCAGGGGTAGATAATTCTATGCTATTTGCTGGCTGAATCTGACTATTGGGTACTGCTTTACCTCGCTTTGGTTTACGAAATAAAGATTCCATGTTACCAACAGTCATAGTAGAGCCTTGATTAAATATTGCAGTTTCAGAAATTTGTTGAGGAACTGAAATATCAATCGATCCTAAATTCTCCGGCGTGTGTTTTCGCATGATATTTGCTGGCTTAATATCCCGGTGAATCACTTGTCGAGAATGAATAAATTGCAGTACGGGTAATAAATCTTGGAGCAATTGCCAGATATGTGCTTCACTAAATACACCCTGTTGTTGTAATTCCTGCGCTAATGTCTGTCCGGTAATTAATTCTTGTACCAAATACAACTGATTTTCTTGTTCAAAATGTGCCAGCAACTGGGGAATTTGGGGATGTCGCAACTCATCCAAGCGGACTGCTTCCTGACGAAATAATTCTGCGGCTTTACCAAAACTGGATGTATCAGCATCTGGAAAGCAAAGTTGTTTAATCACACAGAAAGGACGAGAGGGGATGTGTTCATCCACAGCCAAAAAAGTTCTGCCAAAACCACCCTGTCCAATAGGATAAAGTGGGTAATAACGCTCTTTAAGCAATAAAGGCTGGCCACATTTAAGACAAAATTTAGCAGAATCTGGATTTTGCGGGTACAGACAAGCAGTACAGAAACTCATTACAAGGTGGAGTTTTTCTAGGGATCTTTATATATACAAGTATTGCCAACTATTGCCCCCTTTGTTGCCCAAAAAAGAAGTTTACTGAATTAGAGATGTAAAATTTAAACAGGCTTATCCGCGCGGCGACGAGAATAAGCCTGTGTCCGACGTTCGACACAAATGGTTTCCAGCCCCCGACTACAGTCGTGGAGAAGAAAAAAGACATTCCTTGCTGGAATCCCCTGGCTTTAGACATGGGGTGTAAGAGCGTCCCCGTGTCTTCTTCAATCATTGTTGTTCAGCTTTGTAAGTATAAAAGTTATCAAATGCACCTACACTCTCAAATTTGTAGTTAGGTAATAAATTATCAATTTTTATTTCAGTTCGATACAAGCTAAAAATCACATAATTCTGTCTGGCTGTAGTCGCAGCAATAATGTCTCGAATCTGGGGATTAGCCGAATCAACCAATTTATTGCAATTCAATTGGATGAGATTTTGCAAGAAATTCGGCGTTTTTTGGCAAACATCGGTTTTTAAGTAAGTCGTCAAGCGTTGTACTGCATACTTTTCATATTCAGCCTGTTCAGGATTTGTATTCGCCATTGCCACTCCCAAAACGGCGATTCCTGCGGCTCCTACAGATGCAATCATAGTCCAGGCTTTCATATAGTTTCAATCTGATGTGGTCTTTATATTGTCAAGACTACAAGTAAATTGAAAAAGTTCTGGAAAAATATTGATCATTTTGCCAAGCTCGTGCTATATTCAGATAGTGAATGGCGAGCGTAGCCAAGTGGTTAAGGCAGTGGTTTGTGGTACCACCATTCGTGGGTTCAAGTCCCATCGTTCGCCCTGTTATTTTAATAATTCTCATTGTTTTAATTGACCCCGCGATGCTCAAGAAGTAAATTTTGTGGCAGGATCTAAATTTTTGTTGCAAAACTTAATTACATCGGCGTAGCCTGCGGTCAGGATTATTATGAATTACAAATTACGAATTAACCGGGACAGGTGCTACACCTGTCCTAGTATTAAATTGTTAATTCCGACCAAGTTTTTTGACCAACTACACCATCTACCAATAAATTGCGTTGATTTTGAAAGGCTTTAATCGCTGTCTCTGTCAGGGGTCCAAAAATTCCATCGATGCGGATACCATAACCGTTGGAAACTAACAGCCGTTGCAATATTCTCACGGACATACCGGAACTACCAAAATACAAAATCGGCATGGATTGCCGATTATAGGCTTGGTATCGTGATAACTTTACACCATCCTTACCTATTGTGGAAATATCCTGGGACTCAGCTACCTTTAAGGAATCGAGGGATAGGTGCTTTTGTCTAATTTGCTTGAGTATCTTTTCCCGTTTGAGTGCGAGTGTTGAGATTTTAGGTTTCTCCCTTTCATTTGTCTCGATGACTTCAGGTGGCGTGATTTGAGGAGTGGGAACTAACTGAGATAACTGACTATTTGCTGATTTGTGAACGCCATTTTCCAGATGAAATGGTCGCTGCTGCGGCAAAGGAGGTAAGGTTGGTTGTGTGGTGTTTAACACGCCTGTCATCAGCAGGCCAATTTCAGTCATTGTAGTTCATCTCATATCTTGCACCTATAAGGATAAACCAGGAGTAGACAAACAAAGAGAGTGAAAGTATGACTCTAGATAAAGAGGCATAATTTACGCAGTAAGAAGTTCCTTAAATCACAAAAATCTAAATCATAAACCCTATGAAATATGGAGTCTCAGTTGATAATGACAAGCTGGTATTTCGTGGATGAGATATGTATTGGGTTTTATAGCACTAGAATTTCTTAGCTACATTGAAATACCTGTGTGTTCTACATTAATAGATTTTAAATGGATAAATAGTGCTTGATTGAGTCATCATTCAGACATTTATTTTGTCAGGGAAAATAACATGAATATTTTTATAAATCTATATTTATTTTGACTAACAAAGTCGCATTATAGGAATAATATTTGATTTAGGAAAGATAAGCCTAAATAATACCAGTTTAGATGTAGGATGGTAAAAGACTGACTGCAAAGCTAATGCAGTTTTGCATCCATAGCAACGGACAGGGCGGTTAGGACACCAAGCGATTATAAAACCTAACAATAAATCGAGGGCGGGGTTTCCCCGCCCGTACAGGCTTGGCGATGAAACCCCGTACCTCATAACAGCAGGAAGCGCTGTAGGATTATGCCCTGTAATTTCAGTTTTGGGTAATCAATTAATGAGTACAGGTGTAGCGATCGCTCGACCACTAACCTAAACTGGATGGAAATAGAAGGCGAAACCCAAAACCGTATAAGTGGCTAAAAGTAAAGTTCCTTCCAACCAATTAGACTTACCATCGGAACTAATGCTATTGGCAATTAACACCGATACGACTACTGCCACTAATTCAAAGGGATTGAAATCCAAATCCATCGGCTGACCCATGAAACGCCCAGCAATCACTAAAACAGGGGCGACAAATAGGGCAATCTGCATACTTGAGCCTACAGCTACAGATACGGAAAGATCCATTTTATTTTTCATCGCCACTGTCACGGCTGTAGCGTGTTCAGCAGCGTTACCGACGATGGGAAGCAAAATTACCCCTGTAAATAATGCTGTTAAACCTAACTTAGACGTGGCTACTTCTAAAGTCTCAACTAGCAATTCTGACTCTAAAGCTACTAGCAGGGTACATACTAGCAGTATGGCAGTCCAAAGCCAAAGATTTGGTTTTTCATGGGCGACTTCTGGTTCTGCTTGTTCTTCTTCTGTCTCAGCTACACCTACATCATATAAATAGGCGTGGGTTTTCATAGAAAATAGCAGGGTTAAGGCGTAAACCAGAATTAACACCACAGCAACAGCAAGGGAAAGATTTTGCACTGTTATTTCACTAATTCCCACTGATGTGTAATTCATCGCCGTTGGTAATAGAATCGCAATTACCGCCAAGTTCATCGATGAAGCATTTACCCGCGCTACAACTGATTGGAATGTTTGTTCTTTATAACGCAGTCCACCCAAAAGCATGGAAAAACCCATGACTAGGAGTAAGTTACTGATAATCGATCCCGTGACACTGGCTTTAACTACATCGATTAGCCCCGCATTCAGGGCAACTAAGGCAATAATCAGTTCTGTAGCGTTGCCAAAGGTGGCGTTCAACAAACCCCCCAATGAAGGACCGGCGACCACGGCAATTTCTTCTGTAGCTGTACCCATCCAAGCAGCTAGGGGAAGAATTGCTAGTCCAGCGGTGATAAAAACTATTAAGTCTCCCCATTCTAGAAAGTGAGCAGTTAGGGAAATAGGGATAAAAACTAATAAGCCGAGAAAAAGGATGTTTTTAGCTGACATTTGGCATCTCGAATTTTGAGTATCAGTTACAAATGCCTGTGAGGAATTGAAACAGCAATCTGTAACCAGACTCTAGAATACTCTCAACTGTCGGTGAAGCTATTCCCAAATTTTACCATTTTGATCATAATCAGCTGATAGAGTTTGCTAGTCAGGTGAGGTACAAATTTATCTAGGTGTATCTGTCTTGAAAAGTTGAGCCACTTGCTTGCGGGGGTTCCCAGAGTTGTGCAAAGTGGCGTTCCTACGCAGGGTTTCCCGGCTTTCACGAGGAACTTTTCGCTGCGGTTAATTCTTTCTGGCTGTACCTCAGTGGATGAGAGCATCGCCGATACATAAAATAAGATTGCGATTTAATTAGTTATTGCAATGTTTTGTTGCAAAAGTATGGATTCAAGCCTGGGTTTTATCGCAAAAATGAGTTTTAATAGGTTAAAATACCATTAATTTTATTGGCTGATTCAGGTTACCAGTGATAAAATTCCTGCTATGAGACTTGATTCCATAGTTGATGACTATTTGTCTGCGGGAAATGGCTGCGCGATAATGCAGATTTATCCGAAAATTTCAACTATTTTGGCAAAAATAACTATTTAGCCTGATTTCATAGCTGTTGTTCATACCGGATTTTGTGAAAAAACCACCGTAAAAAGCATACATAACAAGATTTTCGCCACATTTACTTACCATTTTTTTTGGATAAAAATATCATGACTTCTGCTGCTGAACTGCCAGTTAGCTCTGGCTCAACATCGACATTACACCAAGATTCCCAACAAATTGCTGATAATGATCCCCTGAAAAAATCCCAGGGTGTGTATGTAACGGTTCATGGTCATTTTTACCAGCCACCACGAGAAAACCCTTATTTAGATGCAATTGAACGCCAACCGAGTGCGACCCCTTTCCATGATTGGAATGAACGCATTCATAGGGAATGCTATCGCCCCAACGCCTTTGCCAGAGTGCTAAATGACAGAAACGAGTTGGTGGGGATCGTCAATAATTATGAGTACATGAGCTTTAATATTGGTCCAACGCTGATGTCGTGGTTAGAACGCTACGATAGGTCAGTTTATCAGCGGATTTTGGAGGCTGATGTTAAGAGTAGTCAACGTCTGCATGGTCACGGCAATGCGATCGCGCAAGTATATAATCACATCATCATGCCTTTGGCCAATGAACGAGATAAACATACTCAAATTCGCTGGGGTAAAGAAGACTTCAAATCTAGATTTGGACGTGATCCCGAAGGAATATGGTTGGCGGAAACGGCTGTAGATTATGCCACCTTAGAAGCTTTAGTTGCCGAAAAAATTCGCTTTATTGTCTTAGCACCATCCCAAGCCCAACGTTGTCGTCCTCTGGCTAATGAAAATGATCCCCACCATGAATGGTGCGAAGTCGGTGGTAGTCAGATTGATCCCACCCGTCCCTATCGTTGTTATTTAAAGCCTAGCCTCAGCATTGCATCTTCTCCATTGAGTACAACTAAAGCAACTACCTCAGAAGCGACAGAAGGCTTACCGTACATTGATATCTTCTTCTACGATGGTCCGATTTCACGGGATATGGGTTTTAGTGATGTGGTTTATAATTCCCATCACTTCGCAGGTAGAGTTGGTGCAGCAGTGCGCGGGGATCATCGTCAGTCCCAATTAATTTCTGTAGCTACAGACGGGGAAACCTTTGGACATCATAAAAAGGGAACTGAGAAAACTTTAGCCTATGCTTTTGTTGGCGAGTTTCCCCGTCATGGTTGGACGGTAACTAACTTTGCTCATTATCTGAGTTTAAATCCTCCGACTTGGGAAGTGGAATTAAAGTCAATCACCGCCTGGAGTTGCGCCCACGGTGTCGATAGATGGCAGGATGATTGTGGATGTGGTGGGGAAGGTGGGGTATGGCATCAAAAATGGCGACGGCCGTTACGAGATGCCTTAAATTGGCTACGAGATCAGTTAATTGAGGTGTTTGAAGAATATGGCGGGCAGTTATTTCGTGATCCCTGGTTAGCGAGGGATGAATATATTGAAGTGCTGCGCGATCGCTCTCCTGCCAATATTAGCCGTTTTCTTTCTCGTCATCAAACCCGGAAACTACAAGCAGCAGAACAAGTAGATGCTTTGCGTTTATTGGAAATGCAGCGTCATGCTTTGCTGATGTTTACTAGTTGCGGTTGGTTTTTTGAAGAAATTTCTCGCCCAGAAGGAACACAGATTCTCCGTTATGCTGCTCGTGCTTTAGAATTAGCGGGAGATGTGGCAGGTGTGCAGTTAGAAAAAGCCTTCCTCAAACGTTTGGGTTTAGCCCCCAGCAATGTGGAACACTTTAAGCATGGTGGAGAAATTTATCGTCAATTGGTGCTAACAGCCCAAATTGGTTTTAAGCAAGTTGCTGCTCATTATGCAATTACTTCCCTATTTAACAATCACAAAAATACATCTTCTCCACGAGATCCAGATAAACATCCCCATCCTCACCAAAAGCGTGTTTATTGTTATACCGCTAATGAATTAGATTACCAAATGCAACGCATGGGATCGTTGACTATGGCGGTAGGACATTTGAAGCTGGTGTCAGAAATTACTTGGGAGAGTGAAAATTTAGTCTTTGCTGTTCTCCATTTGGGGGGCTGGGATTTTCATTGTTGTATTCAACAATTCACGGGCAGACGTGACTACGGCCAATTGAAAGATCAGCTATTGGCATCACTAAAACAAGCGAGTGCAGCACACGCTATCTTAGTAATGACGCAGCTATTTGGGGATGAAGCTTTTAGTTTGCAAAATTTATTTGCCGAAGAACGACACAGAATTATGCGGCTATTAAGCCAAGAAACACTGACAAGATTAGACCAGCTATATACCCAAGCATATCGTGAAAATTACGGTGTGATTATGGCATTTCACCGAGATGAGTTAGCAGTTCCCCAAGAATTGCAAGTGGCAGCGGAGATTGCTTTGGGTTATCGCTGTATGATGACATTAAGGTCTTTAGAACAAGATATTGGCGAAGCAGAATCAAGTTGGAATCATATTGGAGAATTAGAAGCGATCGCTACTGAAGCTAAACATCTGCGTTGTCACCTGAATACTCCTGACGGTAAGCAAATCATAGAACAGTTAATTGTGCGATCGCTATGGCAAGTCTTACACGATAATAACGGTACATTTGGGACAGATATCCAACGTCTAGAAAAGTTGATAGATGTAGGGCATCAGCTAAATCTTGGCATTTCCTTAGAAAAATCCCAAGAACTCTACTTTAGCTGTTTGCATAGTCAAATAATTCCCATGTGTCTCAGCAACTTTAACAATCAAGCAGAAACAGATCACTGTCGTCAACTACTGAAATTAGGGCAGAAATTAGCCGTCGATGTCAGCATGATTGAGAAAAAATTAGCCTAGATTTGTTGGGTGGGCAATGCCCACCATTCTACTCCGATTTAACTTTTAGAACGGTCACAATGATAGGGATATAACCACTCACACCGAAACAATCCGTTAGTATGTTTCTCAAAAAATGTTCCAGCGTGATATTTAGGTGAGATATCAATCCCCGCTTTAGTTTTTATCTCGTACAACCAAGGAAACGCTGCCACTAAAACAGCTATAACAGCGAAGATGTAAAGAGTCAGAGTGACAGCTTTAGGGAATTCACGGGACTTATTCTTGAGTTTTTTAGGCATAGAAACGATAAACTCAAAGTCTATCTTAGAGGTTGTTTTAAAAGTTTCTGGCTGTGACTTTAAGCACTTATTGATCCCCCCTAACCCCCCTTTACAAGGGGGGAACTTGAATTAAAGTCCCCCTTAAAAAGGGGGATTTAGGGGGATCTAAAAGTTTTTGATACATAACTAAAGACTTTTCAAACATCCTCTTAGCCTAAAGTTTAAAATGTCGTCGAAATCAATCATACAGTAGGGAACTCTTAACAGGGTTGAAACTCTCTTTTTATATGGCTTCATTCTTAAATAATGATAAAAACACTATTCCCTATCCTCATGAACAAATTTTATAGCTTATGCCATACTATCAGCAAACCCGACTTATGATGTTTGACAAAATTCCCGAAAATCTTTTTCTACTTGTTCAGAGTAGTTAAGTGCATATTCTAAAATAGATTCACGCCATTGAGAAGAGTGAGAAAAATTAATTAAATCATCAGCAATAGCAGAACCTTGTCTACCACCGCTACGTAATTGATTCCAAGCAGTCACCTCAGCCATAGTTTGAATTAACTTTTCTAAACGTCCAAGTTTACCATTCCACCCCTTTAAATTCACCTTATCTTGTGTTGGTTGCAATTCCCTCAGAACATAGGATTTATCACCATCAACAATCGCTTCTAACAATGCAGGTGGAGTTCCTTGCACTCGGTTTTGAATAGCTACAACTCGTGCGGCTGGACTTTCCCATTGTGGCTGAGGTAATGTTAGATAAGGTTGTAATGAACTAGTTTTTGTTTCCTTAAAATCTAACAAATAATTGTGATCTGGAGAACCTTCACCCTCTACCAAAATTAGATAGCGTTCTAAACCCAAACTACCAGTCCCAGCTATCCTGATTTGCACATCTAATATCTGATAAAAATCCTGATCTTGCTTGGTTTCTTTGTGCCAAGATGTAATTAATTTTCTCACCTTTTCTTGCTGTTCTTCTGTCGCTTCAACAATACGTTGATTATCAATAATTAAGCGCCGTTTACCTTTTTTGACTTTGGTTCGCTGATCTAAAAATTCAGAACGTTTTCGGGATTTTAAGGTTTCCGATAAATCCTTAACTAAACCCTTAGCAGTTTCTTTCTCTACACTTCTTATCTGTCCTTTAGAGAGAGTTTCGCTGTAAGCATCTAGATAATGATTACTTAAATGCAATGCTTCTGTCGCATTTACTCCCAAAGCATGACAACCAACTATTATACTAGTTACTAATCTTACTACATCCCACGTGCAAGGAGCAAGAGCAGCTTCATCAAAATCATTCATATCGAAATAGACTAATCGGTTATGTCCTTTATAGCTACCAAAGTTTTCTAAATGTAAATCACCACAAATCCATACTGCTGGGGCTGCATTGAGTAATGAATCTTGAGGAAAATCTTCATAAAATAAATGACAAGTTCCACGATAAAATGTGAAGACATCAGAACGCATATTCTGGTATTTTAATTTCAAAAATTCCGGGTTGCGCCCATTGTTGAATTTGTAGATTCTTTCAGTGATATTGTTAGACATAGCTTTAGATGTTGTTTGAAAAGTATTTTGGGTAACATTTAAGTCTCAAAAACCTAACCCCCCTTCCCCCCTTCCCTACAAGGGAATGGGGGCTTCAAAGCCTCTCCTCTTGTAGGGGAGAGGTTTGGAGAGAGGTTTCTACTATATATTTTGGCTTTTAAAACATCCTCTTAGATGTTGCTAGATTTATATTTAAAATATCACTTTTATAATCTTAAAAAGTGTGAAGTTTTATTTTTGGTTATACACAAAATATTGCCAAAAATGAATATTAAATACATACAATTCCAACATGGCGCGAAACAAACAATAATCAAACCACAGATAAACGCAGATAAATTACCACATTTACCTGTGATTAATATTAGAATTAAATCTCTACTACTTCCTCAGAAACAACCACATCATTAAAAGATATCACATCAATTATAGGCAAAAGATGTTCATATAACTGCATCGCTTGCAAACAATTGTTAATACCAGAAACAGCCGCATTATAATCTTCTATTTTTTGTTCTACAACACCCAATAAACGCTGATTATTGGCAATTTTTTCCGTAGCTTCCTGTTCCAAAGTAGCTTCCAAATAAGCCCGCGCATAGGGATACTGCTGCAAAATATGATCTGCTTGTTTTTCAGCCATTGGTAACAACTGAGTTTTGAGAGTTTGGTTAATAGTTTGACGGAAAGATTTGCGAATAGTATGAGAAACTTTCGGCTCAAAATCTAACTTTAATAATTGTCTAATTGCTGGTTCGGCTTCTATAACGCTTTCTGCATCATAACCTTGGGACGTTTGCTGTAAAGTTTGACGAAATTGATAGATAGAAAAAGTACCTTCATCGTAAAATCTAGGACTTTCTCTGACAAATCTATCGCACTCTATACTAGCAGCACTGATCAAAACTTGAGCGACTTGTTTTTCTATCAACTTTACCTGTTGTTCAATTCCGCCATCATTACCTAACAAACGGTATAAATGACGATAATATTCCGACTTTTGAAGCTTCTCAATTAACCGTTGGAAAAGATTAGCAATTAATTGTTCACAAGACTCAATTAAAATATCTTCCAACTGATTAGCTAAGTAATAAAACGCCTCTACTAATATAGCTAATAAAGGTGCAGTTGCGTTACGAGGATGACTGACAGTTGCACGTCGATAAGCATTAGCAACTGAGAAGGTATCTAGCAACTCATCCAAACGACGAATCATCCGAGTTTGTAATTGGCGAAAATCAGATTCAAACTCTTCACAGGAATTATTAATTAATCTATTAACTTCATCTGTGATATGCTGACTAAAGTCTCTACCAACTTGCTGAAGTTGCTGATTGAGGCGTTGTAATTCCTGCGCCTTCATCGTTTCTATTTCTCGCGGTTGACTATCTAAATCTCGCTGAGAACTCTGATAGTGTTTTTTCAGATTAATACAAATATCTTCTAAATCATCTGCAAGATTTTTAAACAATTGAGGACGCTTTTCTTCAGTTAAATAGCGAGTGATAGCTGTGCGAAATTCTTCAATACCGCTATCGTGAATGAGTTGGTTAATTAGCAGTATTCCTTGTTCATCTAAAATGCGGACATAGTTTTCATTGGGAGTTTCAAAGCCATTAAGAGAAATTCGGAATTGACTAGGAGAAAGTTTTCCCGAACTAACGCAATAGTTATTAAAAGCATAGACAAATTGAGGTATTTCTTCCCTCCCATCCAAACCTTTAACACTTTCTGCAAAAACCGAATCTAACCCAAATCGATCTAATTTACTTGTCTGTTTAATTTGACTTCCGTAAAATCCTAATAATCCGCTGGTTTTATAAACTCTGCTGCTATCACGAAATTGTCCATTAATTAAATCTTCTAATCGTTGTCTAAGTTGGGTGTTGTACCAAGTTTCATCAATGCGGTTGAAAATATAAAAAACGCGATCGCGTATTCCTGCATTTCCCCGCATCATTTCTAAAAGTTCCGTTTCTTCCTTCGTCAGATCACCCGCAGCAGCAGGTTTGAGTACACACACTACCGCTGAGGTATCCGCATCTTGAATTTTGCTGTAAGTTAATTGTGCATCTTTTTCTACTGGTGCATCGATTCCTGGTGTGTCAATAATGACATTTCCATCTTGTAAAAGAGGATGATAGCAATAATATTCAATTCGCTTCAAAACCGCGCTGTTACTACCTCTGCGCGCATATCCAGCGGCTTCTTTGAGATTAGTAAAGTTAAATTGTTCCATTGAATATGTAGCATTATTAACTGTCTTGATGCGATCGCGGTTAGTTATATATCCTTCTAACAACAAAATTAATGCTTTTGCTTGTTTAGCGCGTTCTGATTTACTTTCCCCACCCTCTTGCTGAATAATTACTTCACAACCTTGTCGGAGTAAATCAATCACATCCGATTGATTAATATTCGCAACTGTATTAAACCCCAACTGCTGACACAAAGAAATAGCTTGTTCTCGAATTTCTACTTCACTCAAAAAAGTTAAAACTACTCTTTCTGCATCTGCTGGTGCATACTCAATCTTACATTCTGTGCCTGTAGCGTGTCCCTCTGCACTGTACAACAATTCTCTCTCTAATAGTGCGTTAATTAACATCGACTTTCCCGCACTAAATGCACCAGCAAAGACAATTTCAAACTTGGGAGAAATCGCTTTATCCAAAGAAAGCTTTACCGACGTAATATCTTGAGAACGCAAACTTGGTTCTTGCTGTAGAAGTTGTAAGATAGATTCAACTTGTACTGACAAATTTTTACACTGAGGCGGTAAGTTTGACATATTGAATAATAGAATTATTGATAAATATTTTAATACTACTTAAGCAAATTTTTGTATAGTAAGTTCACTGAGGTATATACAGCAGAATTCAGGAGTCAGAAGTCAGGAGTCAGGAGCCAGGAGTCAGGAGTCAGAAGTCAGAAGTCAGAAGTCAGAAGTCAGGAGTCAGGAGTCAGGAGTCAGGAGTCAGGAGTAAAACTGGCTTAGTTTCTAGGTTTCAATTTAGATTGTGTACCTCATTGATGTGCAATCTCCTGTATATTTTATTGATCATAAAAACAATAAACATATTTACGGCTACTCCCTTTCCACCAGAAGAATACCGATTAAAGTAATTCGTAATAGTGCCTACGGCAGGCTACCGCCAACGTAATTCGTAATTCGTAATAGTGCCTACGGCAGGCTACCGCCAACGTAATTCGTAATTCGTAAATAGGGAACTCTTAACAGGGAATTCTTAATTTTCCCCGCGTCACCGTGTCCCCCTATCTCCGCGTCACCGCGTCACCGTGTCCCCCTATCTCCGCGTCACCGCGTCACCGTGTCCCCCTATCTCCGCGTCACCGCGTCTCCCCATCTCCGCGTCCTCATCTCCCCGCGTCTCCCCAATCAAAATGCCCGTTTAGGGAACTTTAAGAGCATATAATGATACAAAATAATAAAATAGCGTAAAAAACTTAGATTGTGTTACTATCGTCGTTTACCTATATATGAAGCATAGTAACGCAGAACATCATCTTAGCAACTCGATACCAAGCCTCTACCATACATCAAGGATAATTGGTCAGATTCTACGAAAAAATATACTTAAAACTGCCAAACTTTCGTAAGAAATGTCCTACCAAATCCAAGCTAAAGAGGGTTACAGTAGCGGACAAGTTACCTCCATTTCGCTAATAGAAACAAAACCATTTGTGTATAACGCTAATTTACTGGTGGTTGATGATCATCCAGACAACCTGCGTACACTATCTGCGATTTTAAGCCAGCAAGGGTACAAAGTCAGAAAAGCTATCAGTGGGGAAGTAGCTTTGGATACTATAAAAGTTGAAGCACCTGATCTAATTCTGTTAGACATCAAAATGCCGACAATCGATGGCTACAGGGTTTGTTCAATGCTGAAACAAAATCATGAAACCCGTCATATCCCTGTGATTTTCTTAAGTTCCCTAGATGCTGTTACTGATAAAGTCAAAGGATTTGAGGTTGGTGGTGTTGACTATATTACTAAACCTTTTCAAGCTGAAGAAGTATTAATCAGAGTTCAGCATCAACTAACCATTGTCAGACAAAGCCAGGAACTTTATGAACATAATCAGGCATTAATCAAGGAAATAGAAGAGCGAAAGCAGACTGAAGCAAAACTGCAACTGTTAATAAAAACCATGACTTTAGTAAATCAAGCCCTGAATTTAAATCATGCGTTGGATGCTGTTTTGTGTGAAGTTTGTCAAGTGATTGGTTGGGACTATGGAGAGGCTTGGATCACCAACTTAGATGGTACAGGATTAGAACTAGGACAAGTTGCCTATGATCCGATTGATCAACAGTTAAAAGACTTTCACCTAGCAAGTTTAGAATACATTTTTTCCTATGGAGTAAGACTAATCGGTCAAGTCGGTGCAACCCAGCAACCGCAATGGATTGAGGATGTTTCACAGGTGCCGCAAGATATGTTTATCAGGGTTGAATCGGCGAATAAGGCCGGATTGAAGACTGTATTTGCAGTGCCAATTAGCCTAGAAGGAGAAACACTTGTAGTTATGTGCTTCTTCAAGCGATCGCTCTTACCCCATAATCCCCAACTTGTAGAGTTGGTAAATGCAGTGGCTATGGAGTTGAGTGCATTTATTGGGCGTAAGCAGGCAGAGGAGGCACTTAAACAGGCAAATAAAGAATTACTGCGGTTAGCAAATTTAGATGGGTTAACACAGATTGCCAATCGCAGGTGTTTTGATCAATCACTTTCTCATGAGTGGCAAAGACTGCGAAGGGAAAAAGCACCCTTGTCGTTACTTCTTGGGGATATTGATTATTTTAAATCCTACAACGACTATTACGGACATCTAGCTGGTGATGAATGCCTGAAAAAGGTAGCAGAAGCGATCGCTCGCACCTGTCATCGTCCTGCGGATTTAGTCGCTCGCTATGGTGGTGAAGAATTTGTGATTTTACTGCCTAATACCGATGTAGACGGAGCAATTCATATTACTAAACAGATTCAAGCAGAAATAGCCAGACTAGCCATACCCCATCAATTTTCTTCCACTAATCAATTAACTTTGAGTATAGGCATTGCTAGTATAATTCCTCAAGGTCAAACTCTACCAAAAGAGCTTATTGCTGCCGCAGATGAGGCACTTTATCAGGCAAAAGCCCAAGGACGTAACACATACTGTGTATCTTCTGCCATTTAATTCATATTTTTGTATTTTGCATCATCACTTGATGACTCTATCTCAATCGATTTTGGATTTGGCGAAAAGTTCTCAGGAGGGTTTCCCTCTGTAATAAACTTTTCAAGACAGATTTTAGATTCTGGATTGGTTCTACGGATAAATTCAAGGAATTATTAGTCAAAACTAACTGTACCTCACACAATCGAGAACCGCTATATTCTGCGAATATCTATGCTTTACAATCGTTTTCCCGCACTTCCCCTCCGCACAGTTCTAACTCTACCTTTGATCTTGCTATTGGTGATTACAGTAGGACTGACTAACTTTTTTTGTTTGCATAATAGTAACCAGGTTGTAGAGGAAATAACACAGCAATTAATGGGTGAAGTTGGAAATCGTGTCTATCTTTATCTAGACAATTATCTATCATTACCGCATCTGATTAATCAGATCAATATTAACGAAGTTAAAGATGGTGACCTTGATATTACTAATATTGAGGCTGTAGAACGTCATTTAATTGAGCAAATTTACAGTTTTAATAATATTGAAAATATTGTCTACGCTAACGAAGAAGGTAGTTTTAGAATGGTTGTTAATACAGATAGAAAACGCCAAATTACTGTAACGAATAGTCCAAATATCAGAAAGTTTCAACAGTATGAAGTCAACTCCAAAGGTGAGCGTGTGCGATTATTAAAAATCGGAGAATATCCACCTGATTGGGATATTAGACAAAACTATTGGTATAAGTTAGCCAAACAGAGAAAAAAAGCAAATTGGAGTCCTGTTTATACATCTGCTAATAGCAGGAATCTGAAAATTAATGCCAGTTTGCCAATTTATGACACCGTGACTAAAAACCTTACAGGAGTATTTGGCGTTAATTTATTATTAAAAAACATCAATACATTTCTCAACAATTTAAAATTAGGGCATTCTGGGATTGTATTTCTGACTGAAATGGATAGTTCTTTAATTGCTAGTTCAACAGATGAATTACCTTTTATTAAAACTAGTGATGGTAAAATAGAGCGAATTATTGCTAACCAAAGCCGACATCCACTAATTAAATCTGTCAGCCAATTTATAAAATCAAAAGTTGGCGATTGGAGTCAGATAAATCAACTCCAAAATTGGCAATTTATTGACAATAAGCAAACTTATTTATCTCAGATTCAACCTTATAAAAATGAATATGGATTGAATTGGTTAATTGTAACAGTTGTACCCAAATCTGATTTTGTAGGTCGCATTCATGACACAACCCAAACTACGATAAATTTGGTAATATTTGCGGTAATCATAGCGATCGCACTCACTTCTCTGATTACCCGTTGGCTGGCCAGTCCCATCCTGAATATTAGCCAGATTTCATCCTTAATGGCTCAAGGCGATTTGCAGCAGCGAATTCCCCAAAATCAGCCTATACGGGAATTGGCTCGGATGGCACAATCTTTTAACCAAATGGCGCAGCAGTTAAGAGACAACTTTGAACAAATTCGAGTCAATCTGTCAGAGTTAGAAGGCAGATATGCCACCATATTTCGTACCAGCCCTGATGCTATTTCCATTACTCTCTTAGAGAATGGACGCTGGATTGATGTTAACAATGCTTTTTTGCAACTAGCTGGATATACCTATGATGAACTTATCGGTCGTACAGCAATAGAAATGAATATTTTGGTAAATCCTCAAGAAGTAGAAGCAATCGCCCAACAACTCAAACAAACAGGATTTATCCGCAATCAAGAATTTCATTGGCGGACAAAAACACAAGAAATCAAAGTATCTCTTGTTTCTTGCGAGATCATCGAACTCGATGGTAAACCCTGCATTCTCTCCATCTGTAAGGAAATCACCGAACTGAAAAAAATACAAGCTGCTTTACACGCTAGTAGAGATCGCTATCGTGCCATTGTTCAAGATCAAACTGAACTAATTGTCCGCTATCAACCAGATGGCACTGTAACCTTTGTTAACCAAGCATTTTGCCGATACTTTGGGCGATCGCCTGAAGAGTTGCTGGAACATAATTTTTACCCAGTCATTTTCGAGGAAGACAGGGAGTATGTTGCCCAACTTATCAACTCAATGAGCCGGGAAAATCCCACAATAGTGATTGAAAATCGCGTCATTGTTGGTGAAGAAATTCGCTGGACTCAGTGGATTAACCTGATGATTTTTGATGAGCAAGAAGAGTTTGTAGAATTTCAAGCAGTTGGTAGGGATATCAACGATCGCAAACAAGCTGAACTAGCTTTACAAGAAAAAGAAGCATTTTTACGAATCATTTACGATGGTGTTGAGCAATCCATTTTTGTGATTGATGTTTTGGCTGATAGTGAGTTTTGCTATGTAGGGCTAAACCCAGCCCATGAAAGGTTAACGGGAATTCAATCAGCAGATCTAGTTGGTAAGACCCCTGAACAGATACTTCCTCCAGATTTTGCGGCTGCGGTACGACAAAACTATCAAAAATGTATTGACACAGGTAAAACCATCACCTATGAAGAATATCTTCCTTTCCAAGGGCAAGATTGCTGGTGGCTCACGAGTCTGACACCGATACGTAATCAATCGTCGCAGATTTATCGCCTGGTGGGTAGTAGCATCAATATTAGCGATCGCATACTCTTTGAACAAGCCCTCCGCAAAAGTGAGCAACGGTTAAGCTATCTGCTCACCTCCAGTCCAGCCATGATCTATAGCTATAATCCAGATGACTACAGTCTCACCTTCATAAGTGAAAACGTCCAGAATTTGCTGGGGTATACAGCCCAAGAAGTCTTAGAGGAGGAAAACTTTTGGGCCAATCACATCCATCCAGAAGACAAGGAACAAGTGTTCGCCAATCTGCCAAAGTTGTATGAAAAAGATATTTACGCTCATAATTACCGTTTCCTCGATGCAGATGGTAATTATCGCTGGATACAGTCAGAATTAAGATTAATCAGAGATGAAGCAGGCAACCCCAAAGAAGTAGTTGGCTATTCCATAGATATCACAGACCGCAAACAAGCCGAAATACAACTTCAACAAGCAAAAGAAGCAGCAGTGGCCGCAAACCAGGCAAAAACTATCTTCTTAGCAAACATGAGCCATGAATTGCGAACACCACTTAACATCATCTTGGGCTTCACTCAAGTCATGAAACGTGACAGTTCTCTCAGTTTAGAGCAACAAGAACATCTCCAAATCATTCATCGCAGTGGCCATAACCTACTTAACTTCATCAACGAAATTTTAGATTTATCCAAAATTGAAGCCGGACGCATGGTATTGAATGAAACCAGCTTTGACCTGATAGCGCTGTTAAAGTCCCTGCAAGAAATGTTCCGCTTGAAAGCCGCAGCTAAAAACTTACAACTTAATCTAGAACTAGATTTAGACTTACCTCAGTACATCACCACCGATGCCAATAAACTCCGCCAAGTACTGATTAACCTGCTGAATAACGCCCTTAAGTTTACAGAGCAAGGTAGTGTCACTCTACGTGTAGAAGTCAAAAATTGCAATAATGCTCAAATTGACCCACTCAGTCTTCATTTTCAACAAGATGACGCACAGACGCGGGGACACGGAGAGGGAGAGCAGAATGAGTCCCTCCAGCCTGAATCCCCTTCTAAAATATCTGTGCGTCTCTTCTTTGCAGTCGAAGATACTGGTATTGGTATTGCCCCAGAGGAACTGACCAGAATTTTTGATGCTTTTGTCCAATCTGTGCGATCGCATAGCAACTCAAACACAGGTACTTCTGCTATAGAAGGAACTGGATTAGGACTCTCCATTAGCCACAAGTTTGTTAACTTAATGAATGGCAATCTTCGCGTTACCAGTCATCTCAATCAAGGCAGTACTTTCTATTTTGATATTCCAGTCAAATTAGCCACAGCAGAAGGAATTTCTCCTAGTTCAGATGTTGAAGAAAATTCTCAGCTACCCATGACAAATAATATTCAAGACGATGAACAATCTCAAACTGCAATATCTGAAAGTCTATCTGTTATGCCCTCAACTTGGCTGAACGAATTACACCAAGCTGCATTATGTTGTGATGAGGAGGAAGTACTAAATTTGATTGATCAAATTCCCGAAACAAACATCGCTTTAATTACTAGCTTGAAAAATCTAGTCAGCACCTATCAATTCCAGGCAATCTTGCAAATTTTGACATTATCCAGCACCCTAAACGAGTAATATGGTTTTCGGCTAAAGACTTATCAGGCAATCACACAGCGATAGAGAAACGCGATGACAGGTCGAGCTTTTTTGATAAATAATTAAGCGAACCTGATATAAATTATACTTAAATCGGCTAATATTTGGACTTTACAGTATTGCATAAATGAGAGAAAAAAAACTTAAACAAAGACTCTGCGTACCTTTGCGTTTACCTCAGCGAACCTCTGCGTTTAAAAGTAAACTTCCCAGCCGTCTTTAGTTTGGCAACATCATAAAAAATACCCCCGGTTATAGACCGAGGGATTCTGCAAGTCGGAATTATCGCACAAAGACATTCGCGGATATAGAATAGCAATATAACAATGAAAAAATCTGCCAAATTGCCAAAAATAAATTGATTTAAAAGTGTGAGTAAATAATAACAGTATTCTTTTTGTGTCAATCAACAAAATGCGAGAACTTTATCCACTTATCCAACCTTACCGCGAAGATTACTTACAAGTTTCTGACTTACACTCAATTCATTTTGAAGAATCAGGTAATCCCCAAGGAAAACCAATAGTTTTACTACATGGAGGACCTGGTGGCGGCTGTCCACCTTTTTATCGGCAATATTTCCACCCAGAGAAATGGCGTTTAGTAATGTTTGATCAACGTGGTTGTGGTCAAAGTCAGCCTCATGCTGAACTGCGAGAAAATACCACTTGGGATTTAGTCAGCGATATTGAAAAATTACGCGAACATTTAGGAATAGAAAAGTGGGTTGTATTTGGTGGAAGTTGGGGAAGCACATTGTCATTAGCTTATAGTCAAACCCATCCTTCTCGCTGTACAGGATTAATTTTGCGTGGCATTTTCATGTTAAGAGAAAAGGAATTATCCTGGTTTTATCAAGAAGGTGCTAGTTATATTTTTCCTGATGCGTGGGAAGAATATATTAAACCTATTCCCGTCGCTGAACGAGAAGATATGATAACAGCTTATTACAAACGTTTGACTAGTTCAAATTTGCAAATTCAACTAGAAGCAGCCCGTGCTTGGTCAATCTGGGAAGGTAGTACAAGTAAACTTTTTGTAGATCCCGAACTTAAACAAAAGTTTGGTGATGATGAATTTGCAGCAGCTTTTGCACGCATTGAATGCCATTATTTTATTAACAAGGGATTTTTTGAACAGGAAAATCAACTACTTTTAAATGTTGACCGTATTCGCCATATTCCCGCTGTAATTGTCCAAGGACGCTATGATGTAGTGTGTCCGATGATATCAGCTTGGGAATTACATCAAGCGTGGAAAGAAGCAGAATTTATCGTTATTCCTGATGCGGGACATTCCATGAGTGAACCAGGAATTAGTAGTGCTTTAATTGCAGCTACAGATAAATTTACAGAGTTTTAGATCACGCATATTTAAATTCTGTTTTAAATTCTGTCACTGTCTAAATTGAAGATTGGGTTAAGCGGCACACAACCCAATCTTAGAACTAAAAAAACTGAGCATCACAATTGATTAAATTGATGGCATATTTAAATACTTACAGCAGATTGCAGATCAATGAGGTACAGAATCAAAATTGAAACCTATATACCAAGTCAATGTGTAAGTCTTCGTTTCGTAGGGTGGGAAATGCCCACCAAACCTAGATTTCAAAAATCAAAGATTATTACTAAATACTTAAATATTTACACATCGGCGATATCGTCTCTATATCAATCTTCTTCCCTTCACCCTCAGTCATATTTTTAAACAGCACCGTAAATGCACCAGCCCCTAAACCATATTGAGGAAACATTCGATAACAAGGAATGTCAGTTAAATCTGATTGATAAGCTAATAAATGTCTAACTTCTACAGCTTGAAAATGGAGAAATTTTTCTAAAAACCATTCACATACTTGCTCATTTTCTTCTGGTGAATAAGTACAAGTCATATAAGCTAAATAACCTTGGGGAGCTACAAGTTGTGCTGAATTAGCGATAATGCGTTTTTGACGATTTGCACTTTTATTAATTGAAGTAGGATGAAAACATCCAGGTGCTTTTTCACCTTTAGCTAATAAAGATTGCCCTGTACAAGGAGCATCAACTATAACTAAATTACTTGATTCTGGAAACATTTCTGCAAAAATACTAGAATCTCGATGTACTACACCAGCAGGTTTTATCTGACAACGCTTCAAATTAGAAATTAGCATTCCTAACCGCTTACCAATCACCTCATTACTAATCAGCAAATGAGGTTTTAATACTTTCCAAGCAAAAACACTCTTACCCCCTGGTGCAGCACACATATCAAACACCAAAGGTACTGATTGATTAATAGTTAACAAACTAGAAGCAGAAAACACAGAAGAAAAATCTAAACAATAAAAATATCCTTGTTGATGTAAGAGATGTTGACCTGGCTTTTCTCCCAGGTGTAAACGATCTACAAATTTTGGTTGCCAATCCACAGGTGTTTCTACCGAAAAAGGAGAGATTTCTGGCTGATCTTGACACCAAAGAATACAAGGTAAAAAACGTTGAGGATTAACTAAAGCATCGATAAACTTTGCTTCTTCTTCTGAATCTTTAAATAAACGACGTGCGACTTTAAGTAATAAATTTGAAGGCTTTTCCATATTTTAAATTTGGGTAATTTTAGCTAATTAGAACAGTATTGAAACTGTTACAGCAGAACAATGCAATTAAGGTATTTGGCTGCATACTGAAAATATAATGACCACCATTTAGATTGCGTTTGCGAAGCGCGTCCGGCGCGGCTTCTGGCCTTTGGCTAGAAGCTAACCGTGTTTTGACACTTGCTAAACTAACCCATTGCACCGGAGAGGTCATGATCTTAGATAATTTTCAGCGAAAACTGCGCCAAGAAGCACAACTTTGGCGAGATGAAGGACTTATTAGTTCTTCCCAACACCAGCAATTAGCAGACCGCTATCAATTTAATAAGATAGAAGCGGATGCACGGGAAAGTTCTGGGTTAATAGCCATTGCTTTTGGTGGCTTACTTTTAGCCTTAGGTGTAATTATCTTTGTAGCCACAAATTGGCAAACATGGTCAAGAGAAGTCAAGTTTATCTTGTTAATGAGTTTGTTTTTGTCTACTGCTATCACTGGTTTTTTCACATGGAGACAACCTGCACTTGCTTTAGCTGAAGGTAAAAAACCACAACGTAGCAAACGCTTACTGGGAGAAGCTTTGCTAATTCTGAGTAGCCTGATTTTAGGGGCAACTTTATGGCTGATGGCGCAAATATTCAATATTAGCGGTTCAACTTCTGAGTTGTTTTTGGCTTGGGGGTTTGGCGTTTTAGTCATGGCCTATAGTCTATCTCTAAACTCCTTGGGAATTTTGTCGATTATCTTGGTGCAAATCGGCTATTGGATAGGATTGGGAGAATTTTTATCTTCTCCAAATGAGTTAACTTGGGCGCGGTTAGCAGTACGGCATATGCCTCTGTTATCTTGGCTGCTGTTTGTTCCTTTAGCCTATGTTTGCCGTTCGCGGTGGATTTTTGGACTAGGAGTAGTAGCCTTTACTTTTTCCTTGCAATACAACCTTAACCCACTACCCCTATTAACTTTTTCTGATTTAGTTCCTTGGGTGGCATCTTTTGCTTTAGCGCTCCCACCAGCATTACTCTGGAGTTATGATGATTTGCTATTCCCAATCATCAATTACAGGTTGTTTCAACCTCTAGCCCGGAATTTAGGGTTGATATGTTTTGGGGTAGTCTTTTATCTGTTGTCTTTCCGTGGGCAGTGGCAATCACCAATTGATGGTAATTCTTTCTTGAATGGATTCCAATCTCTGCCTATCATTGATTTGGGGATTCTCAGCGGCTTGGCTGTATTGCAATGGTTGTTTCTGTTGCGTCATCGAAACAGCCCACCCCGGAGAGAAGTATTTTTTACTTTCATTGTCATTAGCATCTTTCTGGGTTTCATTGTCATCGTCCCTTTTTGGCATCAAGCGATTGGCCGGATTACTGAACTGGGCATTTTTATCTTCAATGTCCTTTTGGCAACATTAGCTTGGGGGTTAATTCAAGAAGGATTGAAGTTAAGTAAAAGACGCTCTTTTTGGTGTGGGATATTACTGTTTATCTTGCAAATTATCAGCCGGGTGTTGGAGTACGACACGGATGTACTTTTTAGGTCACTTGTTTTTATCTCCTGTGGCTATTCTCTCATAGCTGCTGGTCAGTGGTTTGAACGTCGCTTATCTCCTGCATCTAATTCTGCAAGTAAGAAGCAAGGCAATTGACGTAACACAATATTTATTCCTAAATCTCTGCGTTTAAATTCCTATTAGTCATGAGTCATTGGGTATTAACAACTGAATAAATGACAAATGACAAGTAAACAATTATCAATTAGTTTTCATGAAAAGTAACTCATCCGAACCAAATAAAACCTTAACTCCAGAAATGGAATTTTCCGAAAAGTTGACTTTTCGGGATTATTTGATAGCTACTGAACAGAAAGCCAATAAACCTCTACCTATTTGGCGGTTCGTAGCCCCATTAATGGTACAAATTGGCTTAATTATGGCAGTTCCCACCCAAGCGATGTACACAGACATGACTGGGAAGTCAGTAATTTTGCAAACTGTACCTGTGAATACTAATAATGCGCTACAGGGATCTTCTTTGACCCTTGATTATAATATTTCTCGGAGCGAAACTCTGAGAAGACTACCGGGTTGGAGAGATTGGGTGAGGAGAAATTCTGTGAGAAACGGACAAATAGCTCAGGGAAGTACTTTATACTTAATTTTGCAAGAACAACAATCTTCTGAACGTGGTTTTCCCAGGGCTTGGAGACCTATGCGAGTGAGTAGTAGTCTGCCTATGTACCTCCCCAATAATCAGGTAGCTTTAAAGGGTAATTATCAAAATGGTTTGATTAACTACGGCTTGGAAAACTATTACCTGCAAGATGAACAACGGCAGCAAATTAACAATGATATCTTGCAAGCACAGGAAAACACAGACGGAGAGAGACCAGCAATAGCGGTACAAGTGAAAGTAGATCCTCAAGGTAATGCTGTACCGACGAGTATGTGGATTGGTGATCCTTCAAGTCAGCGCAGCTACCGCAATTATCGCTTTTAACAGTGAACAGTTATCAGAAGATAGATCCCCGACTTCTCAAAAAAATCGGGGATCTGAATATTAGTCTTGGTGGCGTAAATTCCAAGCTGCACCAAAAGCAGCCCCAGCCCCAGCTAATAATCCAGTACTCATACCTTGAATAGTTTTTTCCACTATGTTTTGGGTCAGACATTCGCTGGTTACTGTATCAGCGTGCCAACACATTTTGCTTTCTGCCCACGCCGAGGTTCCGCCTAAAATAACACCAGATATACTACAGGAAACCACAAGGAGTAACAGGCGCTTACTTTTTATATCCATAGATGGATGCGTGAATTAGGATTCCAACTACTTTACACTCTTTTAGAAATAGTGGAGAAGAAATAGGCTTCGCCAAAGGTCCGATTGTCGTTATGACAAGGCAGAAGGAAGGAGGCAGAAGGGAATCTGAATCAGGATACCCAAGATTAAATGATGTACATGAGGAAAAAATACTAGATAATTATTGCTGATTAAATCCTGCCCATCTTCAAATCCTGTAAATCCTGATTCAGAGACATTCTTGCAATTCCCTTAGTCGATTTTCAAATTAAAAGGTAAGCGGGCATAAATTCCTTGAGGGTCGTTCATTTTCTGCAAAATAGTCATTTCCTGTTGCAATTTCTCAAATTCGGCAAGGAGGGGGTTAACTGGTTTGATTGGAGTTTTCTCCATCCCTAATTTTGCTTGTGCTTCTTCTAGTTTCCGCCCAAAGAAGCGTTCTTCAAAACTAGTAACTTGTGGATACTCTTGCAATTCCCAATCATTGCCTAATTTTGCTTGTTTGGCAGCGTATGCAATGGCAACATTTAGTCCGCCAATTTCATCAACTAACCCGATTTGTTTGGCTGCTGCACCTGACCAAACTCGCCCTTGAGCAATTTCTGCTACTTTTTGTTGGGGTAGTTTTCGACCTTGAGCAACTTTACTTAAAAACATATTGTAAATACGGTTAACGCTGCGTTGGTAAAGTGCCAATTCTTGGGGGGATTTGGGACGAGACACAGTTTGGTTATCGGCGTATTGGGCTGTTTTTACTGTATCCCAAGTAATACCGTTGTTGTTTGCTAACTTTTGACCATTGAACAGCACGCCAAACACGCCTATAGAGCCTGTGATGGTGTTAGGTTCAGCAAAAATGCGGTTTGAATCGCTGGCAATCCAATAACCACCAGAGGCGGCAACATCGCCCATTGAGACGACAACTGGTTTGACTTGCCGAGTTAGTTTTATTTCTCGCTGAATAACTTCGGCTGCGGAGGCGCTACCACCTGGGCTATTAATTCTTAAAACGACAGATTTCACATCTTGATCTTGGCGAATTTTGTTGAAGATTTTGGCGAAGCGATCGCCTCCTACTTCTCCATCTTCCCCTTTACCATCGACGATTTCGCCTTCAGCATAGACTACAGCAATTTTATTTTCTGAGTTGCGTTCTGCACCGATTGATTTATCCCTAACTTCGGCATAATCACTAATGTTAATTTGGCGGAAGCTTTTATCGTTTTTATCGCTGGTAGTTAACTTTTTTAAGTCAGTTACCACTTCATCTATGTAAGCCACCTGATCTACTAAACCGTTGGCTTTAGCGGATGAGGCTTCTAGGATAGCTTGATTATCTGCGATCGCTTGCAACTTCTCTGGTGGAATTTTCCGGCTTGTCCCGACAGATGTCCGCCATTCTCCCCACACGTCATCTAATAATTTCTGGGTTTGTTGCCGATTTTCTGGACTCAGTTTATCTAATATAAACGGTTCTACTGCTCCTTTAAATTTCCCTACCCGCACGACCTGAACACCAACACCGTATTTCTGCAATGCTCCCGTCAAAAACATCGGTTGTGAACTCAAACCGTTGATTTCCATTAGTCCTACGGGATTGAGGACGATATTATTAGCTACCGAACTGAGATAATATTCTCGTTCACTCCAGTCTGAGCCGTATGCGACAATCTTTTTACCAGAACCACGGAACTTATCTAGTCCTTGACGGATTTCTTTGAGGGAAGCATAGCCGAGTCCACTAGCTGCGGGTGACTTGGTAGCGTCTATATAAATACCCACAATCCGTGGATCACGCTGTGCTTTTTCAAGGGTTTCTATAACTTTGCGGAGTGTAATGCTATCTTCATTTGTACCTGTTAGGGTTTTTTGCAGAAATCTACTGGAACTCGGTTCGCTATCTGTGATTTTCATGGATAAGTCAAAAACCAGCACTGACTTATCTTTGACTTGTGGCCCCGTATCTTTGGAAGTAGTCGCAAGGATAATTAGGAACAATAAGCCTAAAGTACCGATACCAGAGAAAATAGTCAGTCCTAGTAAGCTACCAATTAAACTGGCAAAAGTTTGTTTGAGGAAATTATTCATTTAGTTATTAGTTATTAGTTATTGGTCATAGCAGGGAACAGGGAACAGGGTTAAAAGTTTTTCTGTGTCTGAGTTTATTATCACTGTATGTCCTAACTTACCTAGCAACTGCTATGTTAGTCATTAGTCAAAAACCAATGACTAAGAAAAAACAAGTTGTTTTCTTTATTGTATGCTTTGTAGACTGTCCGATTGCTTTAAGTGATACAAAGTTCTGTTACCAGTACAGAATAATACGGTGGTGATTTCGGCAATTAATACCTCTACTAACTCTTGCAGGGCAGTTTCCGATACATCTGCTGCTTGCAGGAAGGGCATTGCTAAACCGGCGATATCTGCTCCTAATGCGATCGCTTTGGCGACATCTAAGCCATGACGTAACCCCCCAGAAGCAATTAAGGGGATTTGAGGAAACTGAGCGCGAATGCTGGTAATACATTCTGCTGTTGGTAAACCCCAATCAGCAAAAGTCCTCCCCAAACGCCGCTGTAATGCAGTTTCTGCCCGTTCGCTTTCCACCAACGCCCAAGATGTACCACCTGCACCAGCCACATCAATGGCTTGTACTCCCACAGATATGAGTTTTTCTGCCATGACAGCGGAAATGCCGTTACCTACTTCTTTAGCAATTACAGGTACTGGTAACTTACTGCATAAGTTAGATATTTTGTCAAATAAGCCCCGGAAATTTGTATCACCTCTAGGTTGAATGAATTCTTGCAAAGGGTTGATGTGTAAAATCAAAGCATCTGCTTCTAAAATATCAATAATTCGCAGACATTCATCAACGCCACATTGATAATTAAGTTGCACTGCACCCAAGTTGGCAAATAGAAGTACATCAGGAGCATATTTGCGAATAGCGAAGGTGTCAGCAACTTGGGGTTTTTCTACTGCTACACGCTGGGAACCCACACCCATTGCTAGTTTATATCGTTGGGCGACTTCTGCCAAACGACGGTTAATCATTCCTGCGCGTTCTGTTCCCCCAGTCATGGAGGAAATTAACAACGGTGCATTCAGGCTTTTTCCTAAAAAATTGGTGCTGATATCGATGTCAGTGCGATCGCATTCTGGTAAGCAACAATGGGTAAAACGATAGCGTTCTAGTCCAGTAGTGACTTGCTGACATTGAACATCTTCCTCTAGACAGATGCGGATGTGATCTGCTTTGCGATTTTGGGTTTCTGCTGGGGTGCTGGTAGGAGGGTTCACAGATAATTATTCCAAGCTTTTACCTTCATTATTGTGACAGTCCATAGAAAATTTGTAGAGGTTTAGCATTGCTAAACCCTTACTCGTCTCATCTGCATAGCAAAGTGATTCATCATTAAAAATACAACATCCTTCATTAAAACTTTATACTCAACTCCATGAGGAACACCATAGACTTAATTATACCAAGTCAAAAAGCATCACAACATATATCGTTTAATAGCGACAAGGTGTAAATACTAATGGATGAATTCATACTACAAAGCAATCAGGGTCTCTCCAATCCTTTTCCTGGACTGGAAAACAACGGTTTTTTGGATATTGTCAGTCCTCTTCAGACAACTCGTGGTAATACAGAAAGTCTTCGTCTATTGCGATTATCGACGATTGAAGCAGAACAACAGTGGTCTAATCTTATTCCTGAGAGACTATCATATAGTAACATTTTTGGCTGGCAGTCTTCTAGTAATCACAGTGTTGTCGGTCAATTATTAACAGTTCAACAAGCTACTCTATCTACAGTTACCATTAGTGCTACAGATGCAAATGCGGCTGAAACTATAGCTGGACAGGGAGCAAATCCTGGTCTATTTACCCTCACACGCACGGGAAATATCGCTTCATCTCTAAAAGTCAATTACACAATTTCCGGTACAGCAACGAATGGGACAGATTACCAAACATTAACTAATAGTATTACTTTTGCAGCGGGTTTATCGACAGCGATAATTAATGTCACTCCTAGTGATGATACTGTATTTGAGGGAAATGAAACAGTTATTCTCAATTTAGCAAGTAGTGCAAATTACACTTTAGGAACTGCGAAAACTGCTACTGTTAATATTGCTGATAATGATAAACCAACAATTACTATTAGTGCTACAGATGCAAGTGCAGCAGAAACATTAACTGGACAAACTGCAAATCCTGGTAAGTTTACTCTGACACGTACAGGAACTACAGCTTCATCTTTGACAGTTAATTATACAGTTGCAGGTACGGCAACAAATGGAACAGATTACCAAACATTAACTAAGATTGCTACTTTTGCAGCAGGTTCTTCTACTGCAATAATTAATCTGAGTCCCATTGATGATGCTGTCTATGAGGGAAATGAGACAGCAATAGTTACATTAGCAAGCGCTACAAGTTACATTTTAGGAACTTCAAAAACTGGTACTGTTAATTTAGTTGATAATGACAAACCGACAATTACTATTAGTGCGACAGATGCAAGTGCAGCAGAAACATTAACTGGACAAACTGCAAATCCTGGTAGGTTGACTCTGACGCGTACAGGAAATAAAACTGCTGCTTTAACTGTTAGTTATACAGTTGCGGGTACGGCTACTAATGGGACAGATTATAATACTTTAACTAAGACAGTGACTTTTGCGGCTGGTTCAGCTACGGCATTAATTGATGTCAATGTCAAAGATGATACGGCTATTGAGGGGAATGAGACTGTTATTGTTACTTTAGCAAGCGGTACAAGTTACATTTTAGGAACTGCGAAAGCTGCTACTGTTAATTTGGTTGATAATGATTCATCAACTAATGTTAAACCGACTATTACTATTAGTGCTACAGATGCAAATGCAGGGGAAACTTTAACTGGACAAACTGCAAATCCTGGTAAGTTTACTCTGACGCGTACAGGAAGTACAGCTTCATCTTTGACGGTTAATTATTCTGTTGCTGGTACGGCAACAAATGGGACAGATTACAATAATTTGAGTGGTACTGCCACTTTCTCTGCTGGTGCATCGACGGCATTGATTAATGTTAATTCCATTGATGATTCATTGGTTGAAGGTAATGAAACTGTGATAGTTACTCTCAGTTCTAATGCGGCTTATAATTTGGGTGCTGTTAAGACCGCAACAGTAACTATTGCTGATAATGATAAACTGGTCAGTAAAACAGATTTAATTCATTTTGCCAGTAGCGATTATCTGATCGTTTGGTCTGCTAATGGTGACGGAACTTTTACGGTTGGTCAGCATTATACTCCCCGTAGTGGTTATAACATGGGGGCTAATAACTATAACTTTACGACAGGAGATTTTAATGGAGATGGTAAGACAGATTTAATTCATTTTGCAAATAGCAATTATCTGATTGTTTGGTTAGCTAATAGTGATGGAACTTTCAATGTAGGTTCACACTATACTCCTTGGAATGGTTATTTTGTGGCCAGTAATAAGTACAACTTTAAAACAGGGGATTTTAATGGAGATGGTAAGACAGATTTAATTCATTTTGTCAATAATGATTATGCTAATGTTTGGTTAAGTAAAGGAGATGGAACTTTTGATGTTCCTTCTTTCACTCCCAGTAGTGGTTATTCAATTGGTGCTAATAACTATAACTTTAAGACAGGGGATTTCAATGGAGATGGTAAGACAGATTTAATTCATTTTGACAATCCTGACTCTCTTCATCTGTGGTTAGCTAATGGTGATGGAACATTCACAATTAAACCAAGTTATGCTCCTTGGAATGGCTATTGGATGGCTAATAATAACTACAACTTTAAGACAGGAGATTTTAATGGAGATGGAAAAACAGATTTAATTCATTTTATTAATAATGATTATACTCATGTTTGGTTAAGTAAAGGAGATGGAACTTTTGATGTTCCTTCTTTCACTCCCAGTAGTGGTTATTCAATTGGTGCTAATAACTATAACTTTAAGACAGGGGATTTCAATGGAGATGGGAAAACAGATTTAATTCATTTTGACAATCCTGACTCTCTTCATCTGTGGTTAGCTAATGGTGATGGAACATTCACAATTAAACCAAGTTATGCTCCTTGGAATGGCTATTGGATGGCTAATAATAACTACAATTTTAAGACAGGTGATTTTAATGGAGATGGGAAAACAGATTTAATTCATTTTGTTAACAATGATTATGCTCATGTTTGGTTAAGTAAAGGGGATGGAACTTTTGATGTTCCCTCTTTTACACCCCGTAGTGGTTATAACATGAGTGCTAATGACTATAACTTCAAGACAGGGAACTTTAATGATGATGGTAGTAGCTCTGTTAGCCATACTGAAGATATTGTTAAATATCAACCTTTTAATGATAGTCCTGATACCTCCAAAGAATGGGCTGCTACAGTTTATAAAACTAGCGGATTTCCTTCAGTAAATATTAACGATCATCTATCTGGTGAAATTGGTACGATTAAAATTGCTAGACGCAATGATGGTAAAGAAGGGATTAGTGCTTATTGGGAGTATGGTTCACCAAATGGGGATGCACGTCTCCCTGTTGATAACTTTATAGTTCGCGCTCATACTGTCAGTCATTTTGAGGCTGGTCAAGAATATAAGTTCCGTTTTCTAGCTGATGATCGTATCCTGCTTGCTGCCTATGGTGTATGGGGGATTACCACACCTCCGCAAAATATTACACCTGAAAATCAATGGGTAGAGGCTTTTGGATATAAAGAAGTCACCTATAAGTTTTCTACGACAGGTTGGTACGCTTTATATTTCCAGATGTGGGAACAGTCGCTTCATGGTCATGTCGATGTGTCTTGGGAGAAGGTTAATACAACAGTATATCGTCCTAATGTTGAAACAGTATTAAGAGATTTCTTCAGTAATACAAACAATACTAATGGTCAAAACTGGAGTCAAAAAACTATTACTGAAATGTGGGATCGTGTTAGTGGTGAAAGCGCCCAGTTTCCTACAAATAGTTATGCTAGTGGAGATATATGGCAAGTAGATATGCCTTCTGAGGTATATGGTGTTTATCAGGATTTATCGAATACAATGTTTGGTTCTGTTAAAATCCTAACAACCGGTTATGCCTATGATTATGGATATTATCTAGATCTTGGCGCACATTCAGCTTTAGATATTTCAGCAAATAATGGAACAAGCATTAAATCAGCAGTTAATGGTATTGTTGTTGATAATAGACCGCAGTATTACAACGGTTCATTTAATGGCTATTGGGTAGCTGTAGATGAATTAAATACAGCAGGTCAAAAAACAGGTCGTCGTTGGTGGTATGGACACTTAGCAACAAATTCTCTAAGCATAGGTAGTCAAGTTACGGCTGGACAAACAGTTTTAGGTACAGTAGGTCAAGGTCATGTTCATTTAGGTGTAGTTAGTACCTATACAACTTATAGCACTTCCATGTATGGCAATGAAGTTAGAAATGGAAGTACATCTGCTGGCTATACAAATGCCGTTCAAGATGTACTCAATCGTACTATGAATCCTTTACAGGCTTATTGGAAGTCAAGAAATGGAATCAAAGAATAAGCAGGTGTAGGTAGTAGGGGTTTAGCAGTGCTAAACCCTTACGATATTGGGAACAATGTTGGTAAATATTAGGTCATTTCCATATCTAAAAATGTCGAAAATCAAGATAATTAATCAACATCAAAACCATCATAAATTTGTCACTGTTAGTTAGTCGTTGGGTAGGGGTTTAGCAATGCTAAACCCCTACGATATCGGGTACACAAACCCATAAAATATCAGATACAATATTGGTCAATATCAGGATATTTAAAGATAGATTAATGTCGAAAATCAAGATAATTAATCAACATCAAAACCATCATAAATTTGCTGAAGGGGAGACAAAGAAGGCTGGAAACAGTACAGTGTAAAGAATGTGACGATTTATGGTAGAAAAAGATAGGTCAGGTATTGTCAATAAGACCTATCTA
>NZ_JACJST010000013.1 GCF_014698305.1 Anabaena lutea FACHB-196
TAATTAAATTACTAAACGAAGGAGGTCTTATTATTAAATGGGAACGCAAAGTCAAAAATAAAGGTAATGCTGTTTATTCGATTTAGCTGCACAACAGCTTACCAGTGTCAAGAAACTAAGTAGTCCGGTGTAAATATTTGTCGTTGGGATCAGGCAGAGGGAAAGAGGGTTTTAGCCTAGTTCCTATTTCTTTACATAGTTTGGTTTTATTGTACTGACCTACTGACTGGATTTATGTTGCGTGCCTTAGCAGGAGGTGTGGCCACAGGTATTAACTCTTAATTATTAACAAGAAAACCATGTGTGTAATTAATTCTATCGGAGTACTTACCATTCAATAGGTAGCTGTAAAATCCCAAGTGCATATGTCAAATTAAAGATGTAAAAATCGATTTTTTGATGTTAAATGTTGAGTATTGCTCAAATTTGTTGAATTAAACCAACAGAATCCCTTTTTGCCATAATTATTGTAGGTTCTTGTAGGAGTGAATGTGAATATGATGTTTTTGCGTAAAAATCTTTTGTGTTTACCAAGTCTAGCCGCCCTTGCAGTTTTAGGTAGCAGCCTATCCGCAAATGCTCAGACACCACAGCCTATTGATCCGGTTATGCCTGACAACCAAGTGAATGCAGAACCCACAGCAGCCACTTTGGCCAAAGTACCAGCGCTCACCAACACCTCTACAGACATAATACCTGTTTTTGAAACAGGAGCAACTGAGCTTGCTGCCAATATCATGCCAGACAGGGAAGTGGAAGCTGAATCCACAGCCACCAACTTTGCCGAAGTACCCCAGTTTCCCAACGCTGCTACAGAAAAAACTCCTAGTCGGACAATCATACCCGTTCCAGGTACAGTCGCCACCTCATCCATGATGCTGACAGATGTAGTTTCAGAGTCTACTTCCCAACCATCTGCTGCTCAAGTAGCACAGCCAAATCAAATAGCACAATCGGATATTGATGTAGGAAGATCAACCCGTGGCGGTAGCAGCTATGTTGGAGTAGGTGCCAATATTGGTTTAAGTGGTGGAAGTACAGCCTTGGGCGATGGTAACTTCGCAGTGATTAGCAAAATAGGTTTCACAAGGTCTTTATCAATAAGACCGTCAGTGATACTAGGAGATAATACCCTATTTCTCATTCCCATCACTTATGATTTCTCCTTTCAGCAAGTAGGAGATCCATTTACAGAACGCCTACCCATCGCACCTTATGTGGGAGTCGGTGCAGCCATTCAAACCGGTGATAACTCAGAAACGGCTGTATTAGTAACTGGTGGTATCGATGTACCTCTAAATAATCGCTTTACTGCCACAGCTTCCGTCAATGCAGGATTTTTTAATCAAACCGATGTCGGTCTCTTGTTAGGAGTCGGTTACAACTTTGGCGGGTTTTAATTAAAAGGGAACGGGGAACAGGGTACAGGGTACAGGGGACAGTAGATAATTTTATTTCTCCCCATCTCCCCATCTCCCCATCTCCCCATCTCCCCATCTCCCCATCTCCCCATCTCCCTGCCCCTCTATCTCTACTTGGGACTAACTTTATCAATCACTTTGATTTTGCCGTCGTCTCCCACAGTCCAAACATCGTAGACACCAAGGACATCGCCATTGGCATCAACATCTACATTACCACTGGCTCCTTGGTAGTTAATCTTTTTACCCTCTTTTAGTAACTTCAGTCCCTCACAGACATCAGTTACTTCTGTGCCAGTCCCACCAGCTACTTCACGGATTTTTCCCGCAATACCAACGCCTGTATTTTCTTTAGCCGCTTGTGCTGCCAATGTTAACAAAGCAGCAGCATCCCAAGCTTGAGGTGCGTATTCTCCTGGGGAACCGCCTTTTTTCTCTTGCCAAAGTGTTTTGAAACTTGCTAATGCTTTACCATCAGAACCTGGGACTGTACCAATAGCGCCCGATAGTAGATATTTTCCGTCAGCACTTTTACCAACTTGCTCAGGAAAACTATCTGACTTTACCCCATCTGTGAGCATAATTTGTACTCCTTTTGCTAAACCTTGCTGATAGGCTGCTTTGAGGAATAAACTGCCTGTTTCAGCATACATCACAGCCAGTACTGCGTCGGGTTTACCAGCAAAGGTAGCACCTGCTTCAGTATCAAAGGTTTGGGCTTTGGGGTCGTAGCGGACAGGTTTATCTTTATTAACTACTGTTCCACCTAATTCTTCAAAGGTTTTTACAAATGCTTTTTCAAAACCTACGCCATAGTCGTTGTTAATTACGACTGTGGAAACTCTTTTAAATCCTTTTTTCTTAGCAAGTTGGGCTAAAGCTAGTGCTTGGTAGGTATCAGGGGGAGCAGTGCGCGCCCAAAAACCTTTAAAGTCACCTTTTTGGGCTTTGTCGGTGAAGACGGGACTGGTGCTACCAGGGGAAACGATCATAACTTTATTAGGAGTGGCAACGGAAACAGCAGCCGTAGAAACGCTACTAGCAAAGGAACCAACTACACCGGCTACTTTATCTACAGTTGCTAATTTGGTCATACCAGCTGCACCGGCTTTGGGGTCGGTTTGGTCGTCTACTTCTACTAAAGTGACTTTTTCTCCGTTGACACCACCGCAAGCGTTGACGGTATCGACAAGTAAGGGAACGGAACCAACCATTTGCTGACCAATAGAGGCTAAGTCACCGGTTGTTGGTAACAAACTACCAATTTTTAACCCCTTAGGATTATCGGTTGTGGTCGTTGAGTTAGCTGCTGGGGTGGCGGTAGTTCCTGTGGGTGTTGAGCTAGTTGTGGTGGTATTCTCACAAGCGGCCATGAATAAGCCGCTGGCTATGGTAAATACAGTTAAAGCTAGGGAAACACTAATTCTGGACATGGATAACTCTCAATCCTGGGATGTTCAGGAGCCTGAAAGTAGGATAAAACTAGATTGAAAATCCAGATCAATTCTATCCAGACTCCAAAGCCTAAATAATAGCATCCATCTCCAGAAGTATAAGTGCCTAGGAAAATATTAATTTTTACTCGGCTAAAAAACGGAGAAGGAGGGATTCGAACCCTCGGATGGACCTTACGATTCCATCAACAGATTAGCAATCTGCCGCTTTCGACCACTCAGCCACCTCTCCCGGTCATAGACAACAATGTTATCAGAGATTTTTGGGCAAGTCAATAGTTATTTTGTCATTTGTTCAGTGGTCAGTTACTAATCACTAGTGACCACTGACAAACGACCTTATAACACTTGCGATCGCATCCAAGCCACTGGCAAAGTGCGAAATTTTTGCCATTGGGGGACGTAAGCACGCTGACTGAACACTTCATAATCATTGCGCTCAATCACATCTAAAATCTGCCCATACAGCATTGATGCAGTCCAAACTGGCCAACGGGCATCGGGTGCTAGGTAGCTAACTCCTTTGTCTGCCTGAATATAGAATTGGCGAGCGCGGTCAATCTCAAACTGCATTAGAGAACGCCAACGGTCATCTACTACACCTTTAAAAAAGTCTTGTTCGGTGTAGTTGAATTTGGCCAAGTCTTCTAGGGGAATGTAGATTCGCCCCCGTTTTGCGTCCTCACCCACATCGCGGAGGATGTTAGTGAGTTGATTGGCAATTCCTAGAGCGATCGCTTCTGCTGTGGGAATATAAGGTTGTTGGTTTCGATGCCAGGAAGCTGTATAGATGCTGGTATCTATACCCATAATTGCCGTTGACATTAAGCCCACAGTACCAGCAACCCGGTAGCAATAGAGGTATAAATCCTCAAATGTTTCATAACGACTGCGATATAAATCCATGCGCTGACCAGCAATCATATCCCGAAAGGGTTGAATGTCTATGGCAAAGCGTTGGAGAGTATCCACTAAAGCTACGTCATAATTGTCCAATGGGCAGCCCGCAAAAATCGAGTCCAGCTGCTTTTCCCATAGGTCTAGGGTTTCTGGCGTGGTTATAGCAGATGCGGGGCCATCTACTAATTCATCTGTTCGGCGACACCAAGCGTATATTGCCCAAACAGATTGACGCTTTGCCGGACTCATCAGCAATGTACCCAGGTAAAAAGTTTTGGCATACTTGGCTGTGAGTTCCTGACAAAGTTTGTAGGAATCGTCTACAGAGACCAGCGTTTTCATGCGCGGGGGGGAATCAGGCAGTTGCAGCATTCGTTGCGGGCGGTCGAGTTAGCGTTTGCAGGTTAGAAGAGTTTGCTACCGATGGCGCTATGGCTTCTTTGTCGCCACACCAGCTATCGGAGATCGCCTGTGCTGTTAGCTTACCAGAAAGTACTGCTCCCTCCATACTGCCTAGATAGCGTTGCATGGTGTAACTCCCGCTCAAAAAGAAGTTGGCTATAGGAGTTGTTTGGGTTGGACGGTACTGTTGACGACCAGGGGTCGCTTTGTAAACTGAACGCGGCGTTTTGACAACGTGAGATTTCAGCAGTTTTGCTCTTTTGTCTCCTTGAAAGTGGTCAGGAAAGAGTTTTTCCAACTCGGCCATAGTAGCCGAGAGAATTTCCTCGTCAGATTTACTAATCCAATCTTTGGCGGGAGCTAGAACTAATTCCAGCATTGAGCGAGAGGAGTTAGCATATTCACGACAGGTGTTGCTCATATCAGCATAAACGCTGAGGAGGGGCGATCGCGAAAAAAGTAGGTGATCAATATTTGTTAACTTCCGATCAAACCATAGATGGAGGTTAATTACTGGTACACCTTCTAAACCTTCCAGCTTTTGGAAAAATGCCATCTGCTTCCAAGGTTCTGGCAACATGACTTTTAATGGGTCAACCGACATGGCTGATACGTAAAAGTCTGCTGTCACTTCTTCATCTGGCTCCCCATTTAACCCGCGCAGCAAGAACCCTTTTACTGTACCATCCGGGTTGAGCAAAATCTCTTTTAGGGGCGCATTTAGTCTGACTTGTCCACCACGTTCGGTGATGTAATCAACGATAGGCTGGCAGAGTCGTTCTGTGGGAGAACCATCCAAAAAGGCGATTTTGGAGCCGTATCGTTCTTGTAAAAAACGATTGAGGGCGGTTAATAAAATTGTGGAGGAAACTTCATCGGGGTTGATAAAGGTTAGCGCCTTGGAAGCAGCGATAAACACGTCACTGGCTACCCGCTCACCAACACCTTGTCTTTTTAACCAATCTGAGAAGTTGTATTTGTCCATCTCCTCAACATACTTTTGACCGCGAACGATGGCTGGAAGCAACCCTATGGCGAAACGAATCTTCTGCTCCCAAGTCAACATATCGTTGTTGCGAAGAATCGAGGCAATGATGTTAAACGGAGAAGGAATATCGGGAACATCAAAACGTGAGAGTGTTCCGGGTTTATCTGGTTGATTAAAAATCAGTGTATGCTCTTTCCATTGAAGTCGGTCTTCAATCCCCAACTCCTTGAGCAGTTGCAGCATATTGGGGTATGCCCCAAAGAAGGCGTGTAACCCGGTTTCGTACCAGTCGCCGTCAGCGTCTTTCCACGCCGCCACAAGACCACCCAATACATCCCGACGTTCTAAGACAATGGGAGTGTGACCTGCATCTATGAGATATTTCGCGCAGGATAGTCCTGCTAAACCAGCACCAGCAATCACTACTCGCATTTAAACCTACTGCTTTTCAATATTTCTTAATTGTTTTCTCGTTCTCATTATATGTTGCAATCCGTTACATTTGGCATCACTTCCTGAAAAGGCAGGGAAGTTGGAGATGTCTAAAGATAAAGTAAAGAGTATTAAATTTTCTTTTGGTAAGCCAATTATGCACACATCTGAGCATCTCCAAAGTTTTGGTAATCACCTGATTCTCGGTATTTCTGGTACAACCCTCAGCGATGATGATAAACGGGCGCTAAACGAGTTCAAACCAGTTGGAGTCATATTTTTCGCCAAAAATTTTCTTGATGGTGTACCTTATCCGGTTTGGTTAGAAAGCTTTAAGCAGCTAATTGACCAAATTCACCAATATGCTGAACGTGACTTCATGTTCACTACATTAGACCATGAAGGTGGTCGTGTTGTTCGGACACCTTTACCCATTACCCGTTTTCCTCATGCTTATTTGCTAAAAGCACAAGCCCGCGAAGTCGCAAAAGCCACAGCATTAGAATTAAAATCTCTCAGTATAAATCTTTCTTGGTCTCCTGTGGCTGATATTTTCTCCAATCCCCAAAACCCGATTATTGGATCTCGCGCTTTTGGGACTACTCCCGAAACTGCTAGTCAAGGTGCGCGTGAATATTTTCAAGGACTAGGGGCAGGAGGAATTCTCGGTTGTGCTAAACATTTTCCCGGACATGGAGACACTAGCACAGATTCTCATGTTGAGTTACCAACATTGAATTTAAGTTTAGAAGATTTGCGAAATCGGGAATTGATACCTTTTCAAACATTGATTAAGGAACAAGTTCCATTAATTATGACAGCGCATATTTTGTTTCCTCAAATCGATCCTGATGTCCCAGCAACTTTATCTAAAATTATTTTAAATGATCTTTTGAGAGAAGAATTAGGTTTTCAAGGTGTGATAGTTTCTGATGATTTAGATATGAAAGCAGTTTCTGAGATGTTTATGCAATCAGGAACGGTGGCGCGGGCTTTTCATGCTGGTTGTGATTTATTTATAGTTTCTCGAAATATCAATTCTTCATCTTTGGAACGGACATATAAAATAGCGGAAGATTTTTCTGCTAGTTTGAATAATGGTAGTTTAGATGCAGCAGTTGTAGAAGTGGCAAGGGATAGAATTGCGAATTTATTGGACGTAACTCCTCAATATCCAGTTTATCAACTTGACAAAGAGACTTTGGTTAAAAATGCGGAATTAGCAATTGCTTGTACTTTTCAAAATCAAAAGTAATTATAACCAGTTGCGCTTTTCCAGGAGAATAAAGCTGATTCCTGCAATCAGAAATCAGCTTTACTATGTTGGTACTTATGTTAACTGAATTAGATGAAAATCTAAATGCATTATTAGAAGTTGAATATTCATGCGAGAAGCCATACTTTCAGATGATTAACTAAATACACTCTGGCTATTTTTTCCAGCCTTGGTATTGAGCGAACAACGCTTCTTTATCGGTTATTTCATTAGTTCCTGGAGGAGCGAGATAAGCAAGACCTAATGCTTGGAGATATTTGGTTTGATTAAACGTAGTTTGACTAGTTTCACCGTTTTCACTGGTTTGGCCATTTTGAGCCTCTTGACCACCTTTAATGTTAGCAGATGCTTCAACACTAAGTTCGGTCAATAATTCTTGATTTTTGATTTTTTCGGAGTATAACATCAATTTTTCTCCTAAATACACCTGGAGCATTACGTTAGTTGAGAACCGATTTATGATTGTTCAACTAATTGCTTGCCTTGTTTGTATAGTAGAGTCATTTTTTTTTGATTACCTCCGAATTATCAAAATTGAATTAGGTAGTAATTAAGAGATGATCAATCTGTTCCGAGTTATTGACAATGAAATCATGATTTCCTGACATATCTAACGCAAATATCTAGTTTTGCTCAAACTCGTGTGAGCAGATTTATCAATAAGCCAGTTCATCACAAATAAGTTAACAAGATCTGATTGAAAACGTTGGAAATATTGTGTAGTAATGCTTTGCACATTTATACTCATTAAAGCTTGTTTTTTTGTCTAGGTAATATTAGTATTGCGAAAGTTATGTTATTAACAACAAACCATAGAAAAGACATATTTTGTAATCTTAATAAGTATTCCTTATTTATTCATTTGAATACTGAAAAAAGCTGTATTAAAAATAGCATTCTCAGCAAACCCCGAAGGATTAGAGTATCTGAGATACTAGCAACTTACGTTAATATAGCAGATTGCAGATCAATGAGGTACAGAATCAAAATTGAAACCTAGACAGCAAGCCAGTTTTACTCCTGAACCGGAGGTCTGCGAAGCGTCTCCTGAATTCTGCTGTATCAAATTCCATGACTTTTGCCAATTACCCAATTACGACGGAAAAACCGAGCTAAAGACGATTCTTCCAAAGATAAATAAATCGGTCTACCATGTGGACAGGTGCGGGGGTTGCGTGTGCGTTGCCAATCATCTAATAGTTTCTGCATTTCTGGTAAATTCATTGGTGTACCATTACGAACTGCACTGCGACAAGCAACAGCAACTTGGGCTGTTTGTAAATCTCCTCCCCAACTCAGTTCTAAAAGTGCTTCGGCACAGTCTTCACGTTGTTGTAACATTGCGGGAATATTGCGAACTGCCCAAAGTTTTTCACCAAATGGTTCAATATCTAAATTGATATTTTGCAGTTGGGAAACTTGCGCTGGTGATAATTGATAAAGAATAATTGGTGTTTCTACAGCTACAAGTTGCCAATTATCACATAGTTGCTCGTACAAAACTCGCTCATGGGCAATGTGCTGTTCTACTAACCACATTCCTCCTGAATGTTCAGCAACAATATAGGTATTACTTACTTGGGCAACAGCTTTTAAATAGTTCTGAGTATGATCTTGATTTCGATTTTGAGGTTGAAAATTATAACCACCTTTTGCTTCTGCAACTTTGAGTAATTTACTGACTCTTGTTGTCTGCACAGATTCTTTAATATTCACTTCGGAAATCCGCAGTGCTTGGTTAATAGCTTGGGTAATTTGTTCTTGCCAAAAAGTTATTTCGTTGAGATAAATTTCAGTTTTGGCAGGGTTGCGATTCCAATTGATTTGGTCAGGAGAAATGGCCAGATGTAAAAAACAAATGGGATAGCGATCGCGCGGTAATGTTTTGTGAAATGCTGATAAAATCGTTTGCTCTAATTCCGGTGATTTAATCATCCTGCCATTAATCGCTACCTTTACCCAATCAGGACGATGACGATGACACCTATCTGGTAAACCTATGACTAAATTTATGACTGATTTTTCCAAGTTTGGTAATTCTAACTGACAAAAATGCAAATCACTTTGTCGCACTTGGGGCAGAATTTGCGGGATTAATTGTTCTACAGTCGCAGCCGGACAGATAGTGAACAATTCTCGGTCATTTTGCCAAACTTGGTAAGTGACTTGAGGATGACAAAGGGCAATTTGTTGAATTATCCCTTGTACTGCCTTCATTTGCTGTGCAGGGGTGGGTAAACCTTGACGACGGGCGGGGCAGTTAGCGAACAAATTAGAGACGGTGACGACTGTTCCAGGGGCTATTGGGGCTATTTCTAGTTTGACTACTTCTCCACTTTCGTTATAAACAACCTGGTATCCTTCATTTCCACCTACGGGACGACTGAAAATTTCTAAATCTGCCAAGGTTGTTAAGCTGTGTAACGCCTCACCACGAAACCCTAAACTGGTAATTTTCCATAAATCCGCACTAGAACGAATTTTACTGGTGCTATGGGCTGCGGCGGCTTGTTGCAAGTCATCAAGATTCATTCCACGACCATTATCCGCTACGCGGACTCGCCAATTTTGTGGCCATAGAGAAACCACAATGCGCGTTGCACCAGCATCTAGGGAATTTTCTACCAATTCCCGCACTACAGCAGATAAAGAGTCAATTACTTCTCCAGCCGTAATTAAATATACAACTTCTGTTGGTAAAGCTTGAATAATAGATGCCATAGCCGGAATTATAAATCAAAAATTAAAAATTGAGCGAACGTGCAGAACATTAGCCTACAATATTCCGACTACTGGCTTCTGACAAATGTGTAGTTTTATTTAATATCTATTTAACATCTCAACAGAATTTTTGATTAATTGTAAAGAAAACCTGATTTTAAGAGGATCTTTGATAAATTGCAGATGAGGTGATAAGCGGAAAAAACTTATGAGTAGTAGTTTAGTCGCTGATGTTGCAGATCTGAAGTCCCTTCTTGAATGGGGTCAACCTGCTTTTACAATTGTTGATGTGCGCGATCGCTACACTTACAATCACGGCCATATCACTGGGGCTATCTCAATTCCCTTAGATGACTTGGAATCCCGTGCTAAATTTGCTCTACACAAAGAACGCCAAATCTACGTTTATGGCGAACATGATGCCCATGCAGCCCATGCAGCCCAAATCTTGCGCGGTGCTGGCTTCACTGATGTTTCTGAAATTCAAGGTGGCCTTACCGCCTGGAAAACAATTGGTGGCGCGACAGAAGGGGTGTAATACCGTTTCACTTGAACATGGATACAAATGGACAGACGCGGTGACGGGGAGATTCATTTGTAGCTTTAATTCAGTGAATTGATATAAGTCGCAACTTAACCTAGAGATATCAATATAATTCGTAATTCGTAATTACAGGTATAAGCCTCTAACTTTCGTTATGGAAAAGCAAAAAGGCTTATTATCTTTATTTTCAGCCCTGAGATTTATCAGTAGGTTAATAATTACGAATTACGAATTATGCTATTGGATTTATATTTTACAAGACTCAGCACTTTGCCATAACATACTGGTTCAAGTTAACCAGACTCGCAACAGCAAAAAGTAACTCATCTAAATTAATAGGCTTGCATAGGTGCTTCTGAAAACCGGCTTTTAATGAATATTCTTGATCTGCCGCTGAAGCCCATCCTGTCATAGCAATAGCCGGAACCCATCTTCCCTTCAATGCCTCTAAATTTTTGACTTTTCGTAGCAACCAATAGCCATCTTCATCCGGTAGAGAGATGTCGCTGATTAAGATGTCAGGTTTAAAATTAGATATTATTTCTATAGCCTCATGTGCAGAACCAGCAGATATAATCTCTGCACCCTCCAATTCAAATAATAAAGTCAGTATTTCTCTGGTATCACTATCATCATCGACAATCAGTAATTTTAAGTTATCAAGATGGATAGATTGGCTATACATGAATCTTACCTGCTTTTATTTTTAACAGTTTGATTTGTAAAAATAAAGGAATCAAAAAGCATATCCTCTTTTATGCTATGCACAATCAATGTTGGCTGTCTGTCCGGTTTCGTACATAGAAGCCCAAAAGATTCAATCGCAATTATGTTGAGGTGAATTGTCTAGTAAGCGTGCATATTGATTTCTGATTACTTGATAACACTCACAGGAACTCTCCTCTAAGGCTTCTCGATTGATAATCTTAATATTACCTCGATGGTAATTAATCATGCCTGCTTTACTGAGGGTATTCGCTGCAACTGTAACACCAGACCGACGTACACCCAACATTTGAGAAATAAATTCTTGAGTTAGAGGAAATTCATTTGAATTTAGACGGTCAGAAACTGTCAATAACCACCGAGAAAGTCGCTCTTCTAATGTATGTAGTCGGTTACAAGCAGCGCATTGTGCAACTTCAATGTAGACAGTTTTTACATAGCGTAATAGCAGGTCTTGAATCGCTCCTCCCCGATCAAATTCGGTTTTAATTATATCTGCATCAATTCGCAACCCATTGCCCGGAACTTGGACAATTATATTTATATTTGTGATGTCATCTCCCAAAATTACGGGTATACCTACCATACCTTCTTGACTCACTAAACCAACTTCTACTGATGAGCCGTTGTCCATTGTGCAGAGTAGGGAAATAACAGCTGTATCAGGAAAATAGATGTATTTGATTGGTTCTTCTGCCTCGTAAATACTTTGCCCGGATGAGAGCGATACAAGTTCTAAATGTGGAGCAAGACGCTCAAAATTAGAAGTAGGCAAAGCTGCAAGCAGTTTATTCTTTGACCTTAGGGAATTATTATCTAATAACATGATAATTCTCTTTATATTTAGCTGTCTTTAGAAAAGGCAACCCCAGGCATAAAGAAAGAAAATTCATATTTAGCCCTAATGTCAAAAGATGTATTTTCTAAAGTTATCTTTTTAACGGAAACCTTTCACACCAATATATTATCTATTTTTATTAGAAATGAGCTAAATAATAAATTTATAATTGCCGAAAATATAGTTATAATTAGACAAAAATATAGCTTTAATGTCCAAAAATTTTATTTTCATTTAGTCGTTATATTGATATATTCGTTTAGCTCATGAATTATGTCTTTCTTAATGTTAACTTCCTGCTTTTGAGGCAAGAAATAGACAATTTTACTTTTACGAATTAATCAGGATTCAGATATATAAATAAGAACATTGACTACAATGTGACTTGTAACGGGTAAAACAGGCAAAAACCGTTAATATGCTCAAATAAAAATCCCCCACGTTCAAGTAAGGGATAATCAACATCTGTAATATTTTTTCTTTAGTCTTGCATTGCCAAAACTTGATCTGGTTCAGGTTTTAACAAATCATTTAATAAAGATGCCGGAGGTTGAGTATAAGGCCAAGCAAACGCATGACGGAAAGCAGCATCTTGACAAGCTTGTAACTGTGCAAAATTGATAATGTCGTAAGTCAAAAGATTTTCATACTCAAACGGTAGTCGCATATTGTGCAAACCAGCGTTATCCGTACATATCGCAATATCAACCCCGACTTCAAAACAACGGTCAAAAACTAATTTGAGTTGACGGATATCCTGTAAGGTTCCTGTTTTCAGGTAAGTTGTGGGACAAACTTCCAAACACTGTCCCCGTTTAGCTACATCTTTTAGTAATTCTGGGTAAAGTAGCGGAATTTGGATACCGTGACCAATTCGCATTAAATAGGGTAAAAGTTCTGGATAGCAACCTGCGGTAGTTTCATAAAGATGTCCTGTAGTTTTTACGCCTAGAGTTTGGGCATAATTATATAAACTAATCCATTCTGCCATGCGTTCAGCATAGTAACTATCGCCCCCCGCTACATCTATCGCACAGACATAATCTTTATTTTGGGCTGCTAAATCAACAATTGCCTTATTTACTTCATAAGGTAATCGTGAGTGCATACAGAGAATTTGGCTAGTAATAATCGGATATTCTGGTATATGGCTGGATTTGCCGACAGTATTCACAATTTCCGTCATTTTGTCAATTCTTTCAGCTTGACTCAGATGTTCAGGAGTCCGCAAATAGGGAGTGTAACGCAATTCCAGATAAGCCAAATTTTCAAATATATAAGCACCGCGAAGTAAGCGGTAGATGAAGTAAGGTAAAGTTTCCAGCGTTTGTACACTTTCAACTAAAGTGTGTAATTCTAGATATTCATCTAGGGTGTTACGGGGACGGGTATAAAAATCTTCAAATTCTGAATATTCAGTAAAGCGAGAAATTAACTCGGTGGAATGACGCTGGAAATATCGCCATAATACACGAGGTACAACTGAACCACCTAGATGCCGATGCAATTCTGCGTATAAAGCCATAGTGGTCTTTTTTTAGAAAAATTTCATTAATCTTAACAAAAACGGTAATAAAAAAAATCTATCTCTGAAGAAGGATTATTAGTATTGGTCATTGGTTAACTAATTCAGGGGGTTTACAAATTACAAATTACAAATTACGAATTATTTCTCTTCTGCCCATCATGCTATTATCGCTGTACAGAGGGGAAGAAGTATGTACAATAGCGATCGCGCCCTCGTTGTTTAGCGTCGTACAAAGCTTGATCTGCATTAGCAATTATTGTATCTGGTTTAACTTCCAAAGTTGGTACAACAGAAGCAATTCCCAGACTGACTGTGACAATATCTTTGATATTAGACCGTTCATGAGGAATCGCTAGATCATGAATTGCTTGTTGAATTCTAGTTGCTACTTTAATCGCTCCTTCTAAATCCGTATTCGGGAGCAGTACAGTGAATTCTTCCCCACCATAACGCGCCACCAGGTCAGTAGGACGATTTATATCTTGACGACGAATAAATTGATACAATGCTTGGGAGATTTTGAATAAACAATCATCCCCAGCTAGATGACCGTAGTAGTCGTTATAAAGTTTAAAGGCATCAAGATCCAGTAAAATTAGGGAAAGTGGTGCTTGTTCTTGTGCTAGTTTATGCCATTCCTCTTTGAGACGATTATTGAAACAGCGACGATTAGCTACCTGAGTTAAAGCATCCAAATTTGCCAGTAATTCAAGTTGGTGATTTGCTTCTTGCAAAGCCAGTTCAGTTTGTTTCCGTGCAGTGATATCACGTATGGTAATAGCAAAACCATCAGCTAACTTTACCGCCACAAAGTGGAACCAATAAGACTGTCCTGATGGGTAGTAAAAATCCTGTTCTAGAGGTTCACCCATCTCGACAACATCAACAAAGCGATCAAAGAGTCCTGGGTCAAGACGGTTCACGAATTTTTTTAGCACCAACTTACCGATCATCTCCTCACGGCTACGGCCAAAGGCTCTAGCGATTACCGGGTTGACAACTAAGCAACGAAAATCCTCAATATCCCCTGTTGCGGGGTCACGGACAGCTTGCATAGCGGCAATACCATCTAGTGAACTATTCAAAACGCTAGATAGGAAAGCTCTGGACTGATAAAGCACCTCTTCTGTTTGCCTACGGTTAGCAACTTCTTGTTCTAAAAGGCGTTGTTGACGTTGAATGGTTAACTGATTTTCCAGACGCGCTACTACTTCTTCGATTTGAAAAGGTTTTGTGATGTAGTCTATACCACCTGACTTAAAGGCGGTTACTTTATCGAAAACATCATCTAAAGCACTAATAAAAATAACGGGAATATTGCGTAAATTCTCATCAGCTTTAAGAGCTTGGCAGACTTGATAGCCATCCATTTCTGGCATTTTGATATCTAACAGGATGACATCTGGTCGCTTCACCTTCACCGTTTTCAGAGCCATTCGCCCACTGGTGACGCTGCGAACAGTGTAGCCGAGTTTAACCAGTAAATCGCTTAGTAATTGTAAATTCTCTGGAATATCATCTACTAGGAGAATGTTACCTTTGTTTTGCGGTTGAGAATCAAGATTCATTAGTTATTAGGGGTTCGGCTAAGTCAACAAGCTGCTCAAATTCAAATTGACGCGCAAGTTTCGCCAAGGCTTATGCTAGGCGATTTTCTGTTTCGGGAATTTCTCCTACTAGTTGCAAGACTAGGTTAGTATTGGCCTCAAGAGCAACTTCGTATAGCTGAGTAATCCATTCTTCAGACATACAGGTCAAATTTTGGGATATAAAAGCGCTTTCTGCTGAATTATCTAATATAAGTGATCTTGTTTGGGTAAAGATATAGCTAACACCCAGATGTTTAGTTAAAGCGTCAAAAATTGTATGTTCTGCAAAGGGTTTACGCGTCAAGTGATCACAACCTGCTCAGAGAACGATGCCTTCGGCGTTCCGTAAGAGCGATCGCTTTCTCTTCTTCCAAAACACTAGCTGTGAGGGCAATTACGACTGTAGCATTGCCTTTAGTTGTGGATTTGATGTACTTAGTGGCTTCGTAATCGTCCATGACAGGCATTCTCATTTCAAATTGTGTAAAGAAAAGTAAGAGAATGAATGAACAAGTCTACGGTTGTATCGAGATCCCCCCTAGCCTTAACAAGGGGGGAACGGTCATCAAAGTCCTCCTTTTTAAGGAGGATTTAGGAGGATCTAATACCAATTTTATGTGAGGCTGCACATAATCCTCAAATCCCTTGATTAATCCATCTTTATCTGTGTTTATCTGCGTCCATCTGCGTACCTTTCTCTTTGAGACGCTGCGCGTTGGCCTTAGCCATAGCCTCGCTTTTGGCGATACGTGAAGCAAGCTACAATTATTCGTGATATTTTATTCTAAGTAGCTTGGCACAATATAACGTTTTTAATACATCAGCACCAATTTTAAAACATCCTCTAAAATCGCCCAAAACTTTTTCATTTTTGCATGAGTGTCTCTTGCCTCTAAGGACAATTTTTAACGCCAACCTAATTACAGCAGATTGCAGATCAATGAGGTACAGAATCAAAATTGAAACCTAGACACATTCGCCAGTTTTACTCCTGAACCGATAGCGCAGCGTCTCCTGACTCCTGCTGTAGTTGATATTTTTCAATCATTGCTTATCAAAGATTCAGCCAAATCAACTAATGTTTCAAATTCAAATTGTCGAGTCAGTTTTGTTAAAGATTGAATTAAAAAAGTTTCTGTTTTCGGAATTTCTTTAACTAATTCCATAACAAGATTTGTATTCGCTTCTAAAGCAGCTTCATATAATTGATTAATCCAAGCTTGATCCATACATCTGAGACTATCAAATGTTAAAGTATTTTCTTCTATCACCTGCAAAGTTTCAGAATTATTGTCAGCAAATATATACTTTACACCCAGATGTTTAGCAAGTGCGTCAAAAATTGTATGTTCTGCAAAAGGTTTACGCAAAAAGTCATCACAACCGGCAGAAAGCACGATCGCTTTCTCTTCTTCCAAAACACTGGCTGTGAGGGCAATTACTGCCGTAGCATTGCCTTTGGTAGTAGATTTGATATGCTTGGTGGCTTCGTAACCATCCATAACAGGCATCCTCATATCCATCCAAATTAGATGGGGTTCCCACTGATCCCAAATTGCGATCGCTTCTTGTCCGTTACTGGCTTCTTTCATCTCAAATCCCAAAGGACTGAGAAGTTTAAATAAAAGCTGTCGATTAATAGGCTTATCATCCACTGTAAGAATTTTGTAAGTAGGCTGGCCAGGAGCAAGTGCCAACACACGCTGCCGCCCTTCTGTACTATTGCTAATTGTTTCTTGACCCAATTTCGCCTGAATATAAAATTGGAAAGTTGTTCCTTTTCCTAATTCACTTTCAACGCTAATATCTCCTCCCATTAACACCACAAATTTCCGACTAATTGCTAAACCTAAACCGGTTCCTTCCTGCATTTCTCTTCCAGCTTGTGCTTGAGTAAAAGCATCAAATAACTTTGGCAGTTCCGCAGGTGCAATACCCACACCAGTATCTCGAAGACGGAAATTGAGGCTAAAAACATCCTCTGTTCCTTCATCCCCTTTTTCTACACTCAGAACAATTGATCCAGTGGGAGTAAATTTGATCGCATTACTCAGTAAATTAATTAAAACTTGCCGGAGTTTTACTTCATCGGTGCAAATATAATTGGGGACATTTTGACTACGCTCGAATATCAATTCTAAGCCGGCATCACTAGCCCGCAAATGCAACATATCTTCTAAATCATCTAGCAAACGATAGAAGTTAAAGTCATGTATATTTAGAGTTGTTTTACCAGCTTCGATTTTCGATAAATCAAGAATATGATTAATGAGAGTGAGTAAGTAGTCACCGCTACGATAAATTATCCCGGCATTTTCATACTGGTCAGGGGGGAGATTATTAGCCCGTAACATCAATTGCGAAAACCCAATAACTGCATTTAGGGGCGATCGCAATTCATGACTCATATTGGCAATAAACGCGCTTTTGGCCTGATTGGCAGCTTCGGCTTTGGTCGCTAGTTCCTGTGCTTTAGCTTCACTTTCTTGTAAATCTCTAGTACGTTCAAAAACTCGTTGTTCTAGCTCGGCATTGGCTGTTTTCAGATTTAACCTATATTGATGGTTTTCTGTGACAATAGCTAACATGACCATAGTAGTCACAGATATGACACCCATAAACAATTGTAATAACAAAATTGAATGATTCTTTAAAGCCGCGTCATAAAACACTCCTAAGCGATAACCAGTGGCAACAGAAGCTAATGTAGAAATAATTACTACTAATATAGTAGTAATTTTGTTACCAAAGCGAAAAGCAGACCACAACAAAGGCGGTAATAGTAAATATTCTAAGGGTTGTGGTTTAATAAAAGTAAAATAGCTAACTATACATAAAGTACTTATTGTTACTAATATTTCCCAGTTTCGCCAAGATTTAACTTCTACATCAGGTATCTTTTTAGCTAAATTTAAGATAAGTGGAGCAAATAATAAAATTCCTATAGAATCACCAACCCACCAACCCAAGGAAATTTCTAAATATTTATGCCAAGGTTCATAACCACCTAAACAAACTGTAATTGCGCCTAGTAAAGCTTGAAAAATAGTGCCAGTAAACAAACTACAAAGAGAGAAAATGACTACATTTATAACTTGATTGAGAGGATAATTAGTTCGAGTTAATCGCAGTATTAGGGTTACAGAAATTAGTGAGCCAATAGTAGTACCAATACCGCCAATACAAGCTAAAATTGTAGTTTTGATGCCAATAGAATTAGCTAACATTGCTCCTAAAAGAACACCGAACCAACGCGATCGCCCCCACAGCAACAAAAAGCCAATAGCAAAACCTGTAGCTGGCCAAACAGGAGTACCAAAAGCAGGAACAGGCATTTTTTTCAATACCAGCCAAGAGACAATATAGTAGCTCAGAGCAATAATTAATACATCAAACCACCAGCGGGGATTTTGGTAGTCAACACCGAGGGGATCAAAAATGCGGATTTTTTTCATAAACAATAGGGAACAGGGAATAGGAAATAGATTTTGCTTTCTTGACAAAAGATCAAGAATCTGTTAATAATTGTAATTTGTGGAAACTTTACCCTTTAATATAATCTCTTGGCTAACGTCATTGTCATAGGTGCCCAGTGGGGCGATGAAGGAAAAGGTAAAATAACTGACTTACTCAGCCGCTCCGCAGATGTGGTGGTACGTTACCAAGGGGGAGTTAACGCTGGACACACAATCGTAGTCCAAGGTCAGACATTTAAGCTGCACTTAATTCCCTCTGGTATTTTGTATCCAGATACTGAGTGTATTATCGGCTGTGGGACAGTCATAGATCCACAGGTTTTGATAAAAGAACTCGAACAACTAGAAAAACTCAATATTTCCACTGCTAATCTGCTCATATCTCAGACGGCTCACGTTACCATGCCTTACCATAGGTTGATTGACCAGGCATCGGAAGAACGACGAGGAACTCATAAAATCGGCACGACTGGTAGAGGGATTGGCCCCACCTACGCTGACAAATCTGAGCGGATAGGTATCAGGGTTTTGGATTTGATGAACCCAGATGAATTACGTGACCAGTTAGAGTGGACGATTAATTATAAAAACGTCATTTTAGAAAAGCTGTATAATCTCCCCCCCCTAGATCCGCAAGCAGTGATTGAGGAATATTTGGGATATGCAGAACGCTTGCGTCCTTTCGTCGTCGATACATCGTTAAAAATCTACGATGCAGTTTTACGACGACGGAATATTTTGTTTGAAGGCGCACAAGGTACATTGCTCGACCTAGATCACGGAACTTATCCCTACGTCACATCCTCAAACCCAGTAGCTGGGGGGGCTTGCGTTGGCAGTGGACTAGGCCCGACAATGATAGATCGGGTGATTGGGGTATCGAAAGCCTACACTACAAGAGTAGGAGAAGGTCCCTTCCCAACGGAACTAGATGGCAAAATTGGGGAATTGTTGTGCGATCGCGGTGCAGAATTTGGCACAACAACAGGGCGTAAACGTCGCTGTGGTTGGTTTGATGCTGTCATTGGTCGCTATGCAGTCCGCATTAACGGTATGGATTGTATAGCAATTACTAAACTTGATGTTCTCGATGAACTAGAGGAAATCAATGTTTGTGTAGCTTATGAGATTGATGGTGAACGTTGCGAACACTTCCCCACTAACGCCCGTCAATTCGCCCGTTGTCGTCCCATCTACAAAACCTTACCAGGATGGCAAGTGTCAACAAGTCACTGTCGTCAGCTGGAAGATTTACCACAGCAAGCACTGGACTATCTGAAATTCTTAGCCGAATTAATGGAAGTCCCGATTGCGATCGTCTCCTTGGGAGCAAGTCGAGATCAAACCATCATTGTAGAAGACCCCATCCACGGACCAAAACGCGGTCTGTTACAACCAGATGGTACACCCGTCTCTCTACTGAGTGCATAGCGCTAGTCATCGGTCAACTCACAACTCACAACTCACAATTACTATGGCCATTACAGTCGAATCTCAAAAGCGCCCAGAAGGCAGCAAGCCCAACGCTTTGCGCCGTTCAGGGTTAATACCTGCAAATTTGTACGGTCACAAAGGTGCTGAATCAATTTCTCTAGTAGTTAATGCTAAAGTCGTTGAACGCCTGCTCAAACAAGCTATTCCTAATAAGACAGAAATTCAACTTGATATTCCTGAACTGGAGTGGAGTGGTAAAACCGTGCTTCGTGAAGTTCAGATTCACCCCGCTAAAGGTACAACCTACCACCTAAGTTTTTTTGCTGCTAAAAACTAAAACAAGTGTAAATTTTTTATTTCCTATCACTTGAAGTTTGTAATAATTACTGATAAAACCAGGGGTTTAATCCTGGTTTTTTTTGTTAAGCGCGTTAATATCTGAGCCAAGTATGGCCACAGCGGATAATATTATGTCCGGTTAAATACTTATCATTTAGACTGACCGAAGAGGACGCGGAGACAGGGAGACGCGGTGACGCGGAGATTTTTTTTGATAAGTGATTAGGCGGACATGATATAACTATGTGCGTTTAGCTGAGTACTCTTCTCTTCTCCTGTCGGAGACGCTGCGCGAACGAGACGGTGCGCGTTAGCCATAGCCGAGCTTTTGGCGATACGAGAAGCCACCCGATGGGTGTCTATATCTGCGGTTAAAAATCCTAAAAACTATGACACAAACAACTCTTCCCGCATTAATTGAGCAAATGTTACAGCCAGGATTTTATCCCCATGCGGTGACAGAACCAATTCAACTAATTCAAACTCATGTTTCTTATGTATTGCTAACGGGCGATTATGTTTATAAACTCAAAAAACCTGTAAATTTTGGTTTTTTAGACTTCTCTACTAGAGAAAAACGCCAGCATTTTTGTCAGGAAGAGTTCCGTTTAAATCAGCGGGGACCAGGTGAATTGTACCTGGAAGTTTTACCCATAACTTTAGCAGGAGAACAATATCATTTAGATGGAACAGGAGAAACTGTAGAATATACAGTAAAAATGCGCCAGTTTCCTCAAGAGTCTCTATTTAGCGAACTTTTTGCCGAGGGTAAGTTAAATGACAGTAACTTAGAAAATTTGGGACGAGTGGTAGCTGAATATCACGCTAAGGCAGAGAGTAATGATTATATTCGCAGCTTTGGAGAAGTGCCAAAAGTGCGGTTAGCGATTGATGAGAATTACGGACAAACTGAAAAGTATATTGGTAGACCTCAGACACAAGAACAGTTTGAGCAAACAAAAAAATATACAGATAACTTTTTTGCTCAATATCCAGAATTATTTACCAGTAGAATTGCCAATAACTACATTCGTGAATGTCACGGAGATTTACACCTCAGAAATATTGCTCTGTGGAATGACAAAATACTGTTGTTCGACTGCATTGAGTTTAATGAGCCGTTCCGCTTTGTTGATGTTATGTATGATGTGGCGTTTACGGTGATGGATATTGAAGCACGAGGCCGTAAAGACTTGGGAAATGCCTTCTTAAATGCTTATGTAGAGCAAACTGGAGATTGGGAAGGTTTGCAGGTGTTACCTTTGTATTTAAGTCGTCAAGCTTATGTCAGGGCTAAGGTGACTTCGTTTTTATTAGATGATCCCAGTGTACCTGCGACTGTGAAGGATGAAGCTGCAAACACAGCATCTGCATATTATCGCCAAGCTTGGGAATATACTAAACCCAAACAAGGACAACTGATTTTGATGTCGGGTTTGTCAGGTTCTGGTAAAAGTACCACAGCTAGATATTTGGCACGGAAATTGGGAGCAGTTCACTTGCGTTCTGATGCGGTGCGGAAACATTTGGCGGGAATTCAGCTGCTAGAACGTGGTGGTGATGAAATCTATACACCTGAGATGACACAGAAGACTTATGAACGGTTGTTGACATTGGGAATTACACTGGCTAATCAAGGCTGGACTGTGATTTTAGATGCCAAGTATGATCGTCAGCATTTACGCCAAGATGCGATAGCTCAAGCACAACAACATCAATTACCTCTACAGATTATCCAATGTAAAGCACCCCTGGAAGTACTCCAAGAGCGTCTTGTTAAGCGTACTGGTGATATTGCTGATGCTACAGCTGATTTGTTGGGTTCTCAACTTAACCAAGCTGAACCTTTTACAGAAAAAGAGCAAGCATATATTAAAATTTTGGATACAACTCAACCACTAGAGGCACAATTACAAACATTAATTTCTGAATAGTTTTTTAAACCAAATTGGGATAAGTTACCTTATTTACAGCAGATTGCAGATCAATGAGGCTTCGCCGTGAGCGTCAGCCGATAGCTTGCGTGGCGTAGCCATACGGTACAGAATCTAAATTGAAACCTAGACACCAAGCCTTTTTTACTCCTGACTCCTGACTCCTGAACCGGAGGTCTGCGAAGCGTCTCCTGAATTCTGCTGTAATAATTTTCCCAATTCAAAATCTAAAACCCAAAATCCACAATTGGTATATGGCTCCCAAAAATAATCTCTTAGGCGATATTTTGTCTTCTTCGCCAAACTTCTTTTCTCAACTAGTCTTTGGGTTCATTTTAACCATTATCGCCAGCTTCACAGGAGCCTCACTCATCCTGAGTCTCTTTGTGGGTATTATGGGTGGTTTTGCTTTAGGGTGGTTCACCATAGTCAATGAAAATAACCCCCCGATCCCAAATGTAGCTTCTAATGATGGCATCGATGCTGCACTGAAATACTGGTTATTTTTCATGTTCTGCTTTGTGTTTTTGGGTTATTCTGCACCGTTAAGTATTTTATTTGGGGGATTTTCTGCTGTCGGTGGAGGCTGGATTATTGCTTGGTGGAGAAGTAAGGAAGACGCTAGAATTGAGCCGACAGATGAATTTTTTGAAGAAGAAATTGAAGAAACCAATGAGAGGAGTACTAAACAGCAAAAGAGAAAACCTATCCGCCGTTATCGTCGCGCTCCTGGAAGTTTCAATTTTCGGTTTTGGCAAAAGTAAAATTGGTGATTAGTTATTGGGTGAAAGAGGCAATTAAGAATTATAAATTATGTTCCTATATCTTTCTAAATTATTGCCTCTGTTTTTTTACCCTTTGGGATTAGCTAGTGTCAGCTTGATAGTGGCTTTGGTAACGTTGTGGAAACGTCCACGAATTGCGGCGATCGCTATTAGTCTATCTTTAATTTTATTACTCGTGTGCAGTAATGGTTGGGTGGCTAAGTCTTTGGTGCGATCGCTAGAATGGCAAAATATCCCTGCGGACCTAATCCCCAACGCAGAAGCTATTGTGGTCTTAGGTGGTGCAACTAAATCAGCAATTTGGCCACGTCCGACTGTGGATTTAAGTGAACCAGGCGATCGCGTTATTTATGCGGCTCAACTCTATCGGCAAAAAAAAGCGCCTATAATCATCTTAAGTGGCGGTCGCATTGATTGGCGTGGTAGTGGTTCCCCAGAGTCAGCAGATATGGCAGCTATCCTCACGTCTATTGGTATCCCAGCCGAAGTAATAATTCAAGAACCATTATCTCTCAATACCTATGAAAATGCTGTCAATGTCCGTAAAATTCTGGAATATAGGGGAATTAAACAGGTATTATTAGTAACTTCTGCCATGCATATGCCGCGATCGCTCAAAATATTTCAACGTCAAGGTATTGATGTCATCCCTGCACCAACCGACTTTTTAGTTAGCCAAGGCGAACTCCAAGAAATCACCAGCACTCCCAAAGCCGCTATACTGAATTTATTACCAGATTCTAATAACTTGAATCAATTTACCAGTGCTTTAAAAGAATATATTGGCAGTTTTATTTATAGCTTACGGGGTTGGATATAAATGCTTGTTTGGGCTTGTTTGGGCTTGTTTGGGCTTGTTTGGCGACAACAATTCAATTCAAAATTACAGCAGATTGCAGATCAATGAGGTACAGAATCAAAATTGAAACCTATACACATTCGCCAGTTTTACTCCTGAATCCTGAATCCTGACTCCTGAATTCTGCTGTAAATAACTTATCCCAATTACCAATTAGCAATTACCGATGAGTAAAGAATTACCATATATTGTCCCATCACCTCAATCGGAAGTTGACGAAACCTTTGCCAGCTACCAAACAACCCACCAATTCTATCATGAAGTTCACACACGTTCTGAATTTGAGCGTCATTGCCAGTGGTATTCCACAACCGCAGCCCAAAATCGCAGAGACTTAGAAAAAATGCGCGGCGAACTGAATATTATGCAGTGGTTTTGTCGCCGCTAATGAATTATTTAAATAACTTCTAATTCATCCTCGCGTAAATGAGCTTTAAATTTTTTACTAAACTGGACTAAGAGTGGAAAGTTAGCGCTCACAGGTCTATCGTTCCATTGAGTAACAATAGCGCTGATTTCGCCTTCTGTACCTTTGATTTCAAAAGCCTGGCCGCGATGCTCAGGATGATGATAAACCACTACCGATTCTTTAACACGAACGCGATCGCCAACTTTCATAACATTACTTACATTTAACTTTTGCTGTTCCACAACCATCTCCACAGCTATCCGTCACTGAAATTGCTTTAATGAACTGTTCCTCAAGATAGGCTGTTGCTGCTATCCAGAGTTAGATGGTCATTTTCAGCATCGAGCGGACTCTATTACTGATTTTTCACGCTTGGACGATTTTACCATAGATGGGCAATGGTCAAATATGACCTTATTTGCGTTCTGGACATAATTGCTGTACTTTTTGCGGAAGTTGCTGACAAGCTTGCCCAAAAGATTGAGGATTTAGTTGCCACCAAGCAAATAAACCCAGACTAGCACTTCCTACCAGCAAAGCGAAGAATCCCACCAGCATGACCACAAGCTTACCCCGATTTGGTTGTTTAACGGGAATTTGGGCAGGTTCCTCTGTCAAATCTAAATCTAGCAAGGTTTGAGAACTGTCTGCTAATGGTTCTACGGCTGGGGCTTCTAGTTCTGAAGATTCCACATCTGGTGCTGTAGGTTCCTCTGGTGCAATAGGTTCTATTACCAAGGGTGCAGGTGTAATCGGCACTAAAAAGGCTTGAGAGATTCGGCAAAGTGTGATCACAACAGATGTATTATCTTGACCATTTTTTTCATTTGCCAGCTTCACCCATTTCTGGGCAGCATCTGCTACTGATAGTTGACCTGTTAATAGTGGAATTGCGTAATCTTGCCAAGATTTTTCCACCCAGTCATGATCACTTAAACCATCTGAACACAGCAACAAAATCCCGTCTTCTTCCAAGATCAAGCGCTTGATGGCAAAGTTGAGAAATTCCGCTTCTCTTGTGCCTAATGCTTGGGTGAGGGCATTGGCATTAGCTGCTTGAATTGCTTGGCGATACAGACTTTGCCCAAAGCATACTTCCCTTGTGGCCATATCATCATCTATTGTCAGTAATTGGCAATAGTTGGGAGTTATCCAGTAAGCACGACTATCACCAACAGTCGCTAAGTAAAGTTCATGGGCATTTTCTGACTCCCAGCCAGCGGTTGTGACTACTTTTTGTGGTAGTTGTATAGCCATAACTAAAGTCGTTGCCATGCGTTCTCTACCTTGGCGGTTTTGTTCGTCATTGCGTGACCAAATCATGTTATTCACTACCCGCAAGCTGGCAGCTAATTGCTGCTGCAACAAGTCTGGGGGGACAAATTCTGTTTGTTCGGTGACATCTTTTAGCAAAGCGCGAATTTGCAACTTCAGGGACTGCACTGCTAATTTACTGGCAACTTCGCCGCCTTCATGTCCACCAATGCCATCACAAACAATTGATAAGTGTGGGTATAAAGAGTCTTTTAAGTCTTCAGAGTTACTGGGGTAACAGGTGTCTTCGTTATGTCTCATGACTACCCCTGAATCTGTCACTCCTGCGACTGTTAGCATTAAGGGCAACTCAGATGCTGATATTAGTAATAATTGATTGAGTTGGCTGGCTATGGCTGTGAATTCTGCCTCTTTTTGGCACATTTGCTGGACTATGCTGCCTAAACTTTGGGCAATTTCTGTTTTTGCCCCTGCTACCCAAGGCTGCCAGGACTGACCCAAATCCTGTAAGCTAATTGTCTCTGTTGTGGGGTGAAGTTCTAACAACTTTACACACCAACCTTGCACAAGTAAGTTATCTGCTATGAGCAAACTTTGGGCTACTCCCAATTCTGATAATGGTGTCCACAGTTGGAGAATTTGCCATAGCCAGTAAACTTGTCTGACTGGTTTTGCTTCTTCCCAAGCTGCGGTAATAGTTGGGTAGAGATTTCCCATTTCATCTATGGGCGCATTTTCTAGCAGTAGGATATCACTAGCATCTAAGGAACTAGTAAATCCGTAGGGTTGGGGAATGTGTAACTGCTGTTGATATAACTTGAGGTAAGGAATAACTGTTTTTGGCAATTCTGACGGTATTTCTGGTGGTAGTCCTGGTTGAGTATCTAGCCAAATCTGCTGTGTAATTACTTCATACCTATCTGCTACCAATGTCCCTGGTAACATTTTCGCTGCTTCTGTGCCAGTCGCCCAAAGATAGCGGTAAATTAGGGGAGTTTGGCAACTGACACAAAACCTATCTCCGACAGAATTAATCGGTTGATTACAGTCTGGATTTGGGCAATGAATGATCTTTTGAGTAGAAATCATAATGTATAAATTATAAAGAATGAATTAACTTGTGAATTTCGATTAAGTTTAGCTGTCAATGACTGGAAGATTATAATAAACTCGGTTTGTGTACCCCAGGCTACACCTTATTAATCAATTTAATCAAAAATTGCCTGTTAAAATTACCAAGTTTTATTTTCCGTAATTCATCAGGGTATGACTGTATATAATCACAGAAATATATTTAGCTGAATGTAATGTAGTGTCTAGGATGGCGCTATGCCAATTTTTACTTTAATTTGGCTGCTGGCAGGATCGGTTCTGTGTTTAATGGAACTGTTTTTACCATCGGCTTTTGTGGCTTTCATGATGGGAATTAGCGCTTTTGCGGTGGCGCTACTGTCTCAACTCGGTTTGGGAAGTGTCTGGCTGCAAGTCGCAGTTTGGCTGTTGCTTTCCACAATGCTGGTTTTCCTTTCTCGGCGATTTTTACAACCACGACGGCGCAAGTCAAAAATTCAGGATGCAGTTATTGCAGAAACTTTAACAGAAATTCCTGTGGGACAAACAGGGCGGGTTTTATACGAGGGTAATTCTTGGCGGGCTAGGTGTGATGATGACAAACTTAGCGTACCACCTCATCAAAGTGTCTATGTGGTGAGAAGGGAAGGTACTACTTTAATTGTGATGCCAGAAAATGTGTTGCATTCTTAGTCTGTGGTGATTGGTTTGTAAAATCTAGACTCAGAAATTAGGAGAATTATTGGAGAATTATTATGGAACAGTTTTTTTTACTTGTCTTTTTGGCGCTTGGTGGTTCTGCTGTTGCCGGCTCTGTGCGTGTTGTCAATCAGGGAAATGAAGCTTTGGTGGAAAGATTAGGTAGTTATAACAAGAAAATGCAACCAGGGCTAAATTTTGTTCTGCCTTTCCTTGATAAAGTTGTCTACCGAGAAACTATCCGCGAAAAAGTCTTAGATATTCCTCCCCAAAAGTGCATTACCCGCGACAATGTGGGGATTGAGGTGGATGCTGTGGTTTACTGGCGGATTGTGGATATGGAAAAAGCCTGGTATAAGGTGGAAAATTTGCAGTCGGCCATGGTTAATTTGGTGTTAACTCAAATTCGCTCGGAAATGGGACAATTGGAGTTAGATCAAACTTTTACTGCCCGTTCTCAAATCAATGAGCTTTTGTTACAGGATTTGGATGTTTCTACTGATCCTTGGGGTGTGAAGGTGACAAGGGTTGAGTTGAGGGATATTATCCCTTCTCAGGCGGTGCGGGAAGCTATGGAATTGCAAATGTCGGCTGAACGACGGAAACGGGCATCAATTCTCACTTCTGAGGGCGATAGAGAATCTGCTGTTAATAGTGCTAGGGGTAAGGCTGATGCTCAACTTCTGGATGCTGAAGCCCGACAAAAATCAGTAATTTTACAAGCTGAAGCTGAACAAAAAGCAATTATTTTAAAGGCGCAAGCTGAACGCCAACAACAGGTTCTCAGGGCGCAGGCTATTGCGGAATCAGCAGAAATTATTTCCCAAAAAATTAAAACTAACCCTGAAGCTAAGAAGGCTGTGGAAGTTCTGTTTGCTTTGGGTTATCTGGATATGGGGACAACTATTGGTAAAAGCGATAGTAGTAAGGTGATTTTTATAGATCCTCGCACTATTCCCGCTGCTTTAGAGGGGATACGTTCTGTGGTGTCTGATGTTTCTACTGGCTCAAACCCTCAGTAATATCGTGTTCGGTTAAAGACTTATGATTAGGGCGGACACGGAGAGGGGGAGACACGGGGACACGGGGACGCTGAGACGCGGGGACACGGGGACGCGGGGACGCGGGGACGCTGAGAAAATTAAGAATAACTTAATCACCAGTGACCAATGACCAATGACCAATGACTAATGACTAATGACTAATCACCAATGACTAATCACCAATGACTAATGACTAATTTCTTGACATTGGTTACACAAGCCGAAAAATTCTAAGGTGTGATAAAAAACTTTGAATTTATGGCTGGCTTTTAATTCTGTTTCTAGTTCATGGACGGGACATTGATGAATGGGTATGGAAAGTCCACATTGTAGGCAAGTTAGGTGATGTTTGTCTTGCTGGGTGAGGCTATAGAGGGCTTCTCCATTAGCCAATGTTCGCACCTGTACCTGTCCTTCTAGTTTGAGGGCTTCCAGTGAGCGATAAACTGTTGCTAAACCCATGCTCTGACTGCGATTACGTAGTTCTACGTAAAGGTCTTGGGCGGAAATGCCTTGTTTAATGTTTTTTAACAGGTTTAAAATTCGCTCTTGACTGCGGGTGCGTATAGCTCTCATAGCAATTTTAGATTTTAGATTTTGAATGGGGAATTATAAAAATTTGGTATCATGGATGACTCTTTTAAATTAGCATCTGTGATGTCAGTTTTTTTAGCGGCTAACTGATAAATTAACTTTAATACCTTTCTGAAGATGAAACTGCATAGAATAGAAGATTAAGAATAATTGACCGCAGATAAACACGGATAAATCAATGGATTTGATGATTCTGTGCAGCTTCACATAAAATTGAACTGGTTTGGGATTATATTTTCACCCAGTTGGAACAGTAAAGTTATAGTATAGCGATCGCAGCATTCAGCAAAAAGACCTGTGCAAAGAAAATATTTAGCTAAAATTTTCGTGACGCTTCGGCCTTCAGTCTTAGATCCTGCTGGTGTGGCTGTACAATCTGGCCTCAAGCAACTGGGATACGATAATGTTGAGCAGGTGCGTATTGGCAAGTATATGGAAGTCACCATCATTTCTCCTGAGGAGACTAAAGCGCGTCATGACCTAAATCAAATGTGTGACCAAATGTTAGCAAATCCGGTGATTGAAAATTACCGCTTTGAGTTGATTGAAGTCGAATCACAAACGGGAGTGTTCTGAAGTAGGTAATGAGAAATTGGTGATTGGTGAATGGGAAATAACCATTACTAATCACCAATGACTAATGACTAATGACCAATGACTTATGACTAATTATGAAATTCGGTGTTTTAGTTTTTCCAGGGTCTAATTGCGATCGCGATGTGGCTTATGTCACTAGAGACTTGCTAGGACAGCCAACGCGCATGGTATGGCATCAAGAGACTGATATTAGTGATATAGATGTGGTGATTGTCCCCGGTGGCTTTAGTTACGGGGATTATTTACGTTGTGGTGCGATCGCTCGTTTTTCTCCTGTGATGCCACAAGTCATTGAACACGCACAAAAGGGTAAGTTTGTCTTGGGTATTTGTAATGGGTTTCAGGTATTAACTGAGGCTGGATTATTACCTGGAGTATTAGCGAGAAATCAAGATTTGCATTTTATCTGCGATCGCACTCCCTTGAAAGTTGAGCGTAATAATTTACCTTGGACTCAAGGTTATGCAGAGGGTGAAATTATCACTTTACCCATTGCTCACGGGGAAGGGCGATTTTATGCTGATAAAAAGACTTTAGCAGAAATTGAAGATAACGGACAAGTTCTATTTCGTTACCAAGGGGAAAATCCCAATGGTTCATTAAACAGCATTGCAGGGATTTGTAATCTTCAAGGTAATGTTTTAGGGATGATGCCACATCCTGAAAGAGCAGCAGATTCTGCGTTAGGTAATAGCGATGGTTTGCGGTTGTTTCAGGGTTTGTTGGGGAAAGTGGCAGCTTTGGTGTAAAGAAAATATGGGCGTGAAAATTTAAAAAGCGCCCTTTCCTAAAAATCTCCCTGTGCTATTTCTGAAGAAGAATTACTCTACTTAAATTTTGATTTATAGGATTTCTGTTAAATCTAATATAAAACCTGGTAAAACATCTTCACCTGATAGACTACTAGGATTATTCAAAATTTCTACATCTTGATTAGGTCGATAAATTTCTACCCGCTTATTTTTCCTATCTATCAACCAACCCAACCTGACACCATTATCAATATATTCTTGCATTCTGTTTTGTAGTGGTTTTAAATTATCACTGGAAGAACGCAACTCAATCACAAAATCAGGTGCAATAGGAGCAAATTTCTTTTGTTGTTCAGTGGTTAAACTATCCCAGCGTTCTTTTTTAATCCAAGCAACATCAGGAGAACATTCTGTCCCATTAGGAAGTTTAAAACCTGTTGAAGAGTCAAAACCTTTACCTAATTTAGTTTGTTTATTCCAAATTCCTACTTCGACAGCGATATCAAAATTACGATTTCCAGTATCGCTGCCAGTTGGTGACATAATTATTAATTCTCCTGTTGCTGTGCGTTCAAATCGCAAGTCGCGGTTATTCTGACAGAGTTCAAAATATTGATCGTCTGTTAAGTTAATGTTTATTGTAAGGGTGGGAGGTAAAGTAGTGGTTGTGGTTTTCATTATGTTTACCTCAAGGTACTAATTTCTAGTTTAGTGTTGTAGAGTAGGTTGCACTTTGCTTATTAAGCAAACTTGTCTGACCATTTGGTACAGCTTTACCAGGATAGATTTGCTTAGAACCTTTGGGAATGTAAATTAAGCCAAGGTCTTGTAGACGATTTGTTAAATTAGAAATTGTGACACCAAGTTCATCTTTCATTGCATAAAGATGTTTCCAATTAGTTAAATCACGTCCTTTTCGTTTAGCCTGTAGGATCTGTCTAGGCATTAATAGACAACTAGCAAAATACTGTGCTTGCCATTCAATTTTATCTAAGTTATTTTGAACGTTGGCGTTATTAATTTTAGTTTCTGAAGTACGACACAAAAAAAGCTTTCTAGCATCTTCTATTCCTAGATTTAATTCTAGCTGTTCTGTTAATCCATCAGCTTCATCTTGATTTATATGCAGCATCCAATGTCCTAGTTCATGAGCAATTGTTGATTCTTCAAATCCTTTGCTGCGGTTGGGAATATTTTCATTAAGCGTAATTTTTCTTTTTAAAGGTTCAATTCTAGCTACTATCAAACCTTGATTATCAGAAGGTATTGTATCCCAAACTACTCTAATTTCTAGTGCATCAGCAGCACAAGTAGCCTCAAAAGGCCATCTTGGAGGAATATTTTCTAGCTCCATGATTTTGAAAACTTCATGAGCTTTTTGCTCAATTTCTTCTTTAGAATAAAATTTGTACTTGAAGATGTTCACTTTTTACTCCTCACCTTCTTGATTCATAAATAGTACATTCTTTTGCTAAAATTCTGATTCCACTTTACCAGGATATATTTGCTTAGAACCTTTAGGGATATAAATCCATCCAAGGTCTTGCAACCGATTGATAAGATTAGAAATCGTGACACCAAGTTCATCTTTGATTACATAAAGATGTTTCCAATTAGTTAAATCACGCCCTTTTCGTATTTCTATCAGTATATGACGAGGCATTAGCAGACAACTAGCAAAATACTGGGCTTGCCATTCTATTTTATCAAGCTGACTACTAGCAGTATAGTTATCAAGTGGCTCACTAGCACTACGACATAAGAATGAATTATTAGCTTCTTTAATACCAATGTTTATCTCCGTCTGTCCTAATAAAATTTCAGTTTCATTTTGTTTAACATGAAGTAACCAATGACCAATTTCGTGAGCAATTGTCGATTCTGCGAAAGCTCCTAGAACTTCTGGAATATCTTCATTTATCAAAATTGTACGTTCTAAAGGTAAAATCATAGCTATAATCAAACCCCGATCATCAGGGGATATTCGTTCATAACAAATATTCAGATTTAGAAAGTCACATACCCTAGTAGTATCCATAGGAAATTTAGGGGTATACTGAGGTAAAAGTTGCATACGTCTTAAAACATCATTAGCTATGCACTCAATTTCATCTTTAGAATAAAAGCGATACGGCTTAACTAAGTTAAGAATTTCCTGAAGTTTTGCCACCTTATTTCTTAGTTCAGCATTTTCTTTTTGTAATCTTACAATTTGCTCATCTCGTGCCTTTACCAATGAATCAATACCCGGACTTTCCCGCATTCGACGAAATAAAGCGGGCATTTCTTTGTAATTAGCTTTAACCAATTCCTCAAAAGCTTCCGAGTCATTTTGAGTCATCCGTCCAGCTAGATAGATCAGCTCCTCTGCATTCAGACTTAAATGTTCTGCCAACGAGCGGATCACCTTCTCGCTGGGTTCAACGTGGTCGTTTTCTAGTTTGGACAAATAGGTATAGTCTACCCCTACCTTTCCAGCTAGTTCGCGTTGACTCAATCCCTTCTTTCTGCGAGCTTGCCAAATACACCTGCCAAAACTCTGACTCTCTTGTTTATCCATAATCACATTCAACTGCTTGACACAATTCCAGAAGCATACATGATAAGCCTTCTCTTGGTTTGAGTCATAAGAGGCTGAAAGCTTTGTAGGAAAAGGATTTTCAAGATTTGTTGGGCAATAAATTACCCAAATTTTTCAGCCTTTGAATAACTCATAGATAAATAGTATCAGTGTTGAATAAATAAATCAACATAAATTTATTATGGGTAGAGTGGTTGACAATTTTTGTACAAGTTGAATAATATAGTTCAACACCGAACAACTAATATCTTGCCTTGTTGAAATTATATAGCAATTCAGGCAGCTATACTGATGTTTGTTGTGTTATATTTCGTTACACAAGAGCAAAACTATGAATGCACAATCGTTGAACCCTGATCAACTAAGCTTTTCCATTGGTAGACCTCTACCAGTTCTACTTGAAGAAATTCAAAAATCAAGCCGCAATCCACAACTCAGGAAGGCTGCGGAACAGATGCTAGAAGGCTTGCGTACACTGGAAATAGCAACCGAGATTGGTGTATCTAAATCTAAGAGAGCTAATACAGCAATCTACGAAATTCTGACCAAGTAAAACTTTTTTCTCTGCTAAATTCTGGGACTTGACATCAATGAGCCAAAATTGGCTACCATTTGCCAGCTACAACCTTTGGTTACAGTTTTCCCCACAGATAGGGAAAGAACATTTACACTGTGACATGAAACGAGGTTTTACAAAAGCGCGATCGCGTGAACCTGCGGTTGCAGCAATCTTGGCAAGTGATAGCACTCCTCAGCAAATTGGATTAGTAGCACAAAAGGGGGTTTACGAATTCCACCAAAACCCCCATCTTTTATACCAAGAAGATGGTGTAGAACAAATAGCAGAGATTCTGGAATTGCAGAAAGAGTCAGATTTAGTTCAGCAGCGAGCAATTCAGATACTGAAAAATTACCAGCAAAATCCAATTCTTGCTGAGAAGAGAATTATTAAACTCAGTCGGGGTGATGAAAGTTATCCAGATCCAATTTTGATTAAGCAGGGTAATCAATCTTGGAAATTTTATGCTGCAATTGACTGTATTTTTGCGGAAGAAGATGATACTTTGCACATTTTAGATTTCAAAACCGGTCACTCTGATTTTGATTTGCGGCAAGCATATATTTACTTACTAGCTGCCAGTTATTTGTATCCAGAACAAAAAGCAGTAGCATCTTTTTATAACTTAGAAAGTAGTAAGTGGTCTAAACCTATCAGCGCAACATCTAACACACTTAAAGCTTTTCAGATAGAGCTTACTTTAATAGCTCAAAGACATCAAGAACATTTGAGACGCTACCGAGAAAATTCTGCTGATTTCAGTCAAATATTTCCCCCAAATCCCGGTGTAAGCTGTCGCTACTGTTTATTTAACTCAATCTGTGATTTTAGCATATTAGAGGTTTCTACATGACTGCTGTTGTAATTCAATCTCCCCAAAAAACTAATGTATCCACAATATTTTTGTCGGAACTATTTTTACTAAATATTCCCCAACCTAACTTAATCTGTTTTCGACTGACTCCCAGAGTAGATACTGAAATAGGAAATAAGTTGAGTTGGCGATTTAGTCAAAAATTTCCTGATATCATAGTCATTTTTGCAGAGGGTAAATTTTGGGTTTTAGCTAAACCTGATCAACAAATGCCAAGTTTAGATGAATTGCGAAAAGCTTTAACAGAAATTCAAGAGGAATTAAAAAAAGATATTGGTGATCGTTATTATTCAATCCAATGGGTAAGCCAACCACAAATATCTGCTGATATTCTTTCACAACTGGCTATAAGAATATTAAAAGTTAGACGGCCTTTTTCATATCAGTCTATTACATTTAACAATAATGTTGAAGTTAGACGTGAAGCAAGATTTTGGTCAGAAACAATTGAAATTCAAAATATTCCACTTCCAGCTATTGCTATAACCGTTCGTAGTCCTTTTGTATTTAAAGGAAATTTGGCTGAATTTTACGAAAATCATCCTTACAGACAAAATCCTAGAGATTTATTAATTGGTTTAAAAGTTCGAGATATTGAAAAGGGTAGTTCAGCTACTATTGTAGATATCGAAGGAACTATTGAAGAGCGTGAAGAAGAATTACTCAAGTATAAGCCTGCGTCAACCAGTGAAACTGCCATTCGTGAAGCACCAAGAGAACAACCTGTTGTAGTTGTGCAGTTTGGTAAAGATAAAAAGCGATATATTTATGCAATGGCTGCTCTTATTCCCTGTATCACAGAAGAGACTACTGAAAGATTTGATATAAATTTTGGCGATTTAAAGAAAGAAACTAAAATTCCTTATCAAGACCGACAAATAATTTTAGCTTCCTACAAACAAGAAGCTGAACCAGCTTTAAAAATTTATGGATTTGAGTTATCTAAAAAATGTCTAAACAGCAGCAAAAGTAGCAATGGCGCTGAATTATTCTTACCACTCAATTTTCAACTTGAAGATACTCAACTTCTATTTGGAAAGGACAAATCTGGACAAAATTTTATTGGTCGAAGAGGCGATATACTTAAGGGACTAATAAGAGGTGGTGTTTACCGTCGTCATCCTCGTTATGAAAATCAATCTATGCCAATTCGTATTACAGTATTAAAAGTAGGCGATTTTCAGGTTAGAGGATCATTTATTGGTGAACTTAGACAGCGTTTGGAAAGATATCATTTTGAAACTCTGAAAATAGAACCAGATCAAATAAAAATTGTTTCTATTAGTGGCTTAAGTAATGCTGAAGTTAGAGTACAAGTAGAAAAAAATATTGATGAATTAGTCATAATTCCTAGTGAAATTGTTTTAGTATTTTTACCACAAACTGATCGGTATGCAGATAATAATGATGATGGCAGCTTGTATTCTTTTATTTATTCAAGACTGCTCCGACGTGGAATTGCTAGTCAAGTAATCTACGAAGACACTTTGAACAATCCAAGTAATTATGGCAATATTCTCAATCAAGTAATTATAGGAATGTTAGCCAAGTTAGGAAATTTACCTTATGTTTTGGCTGAACCTTTAGAGATTGCTGATTATTTCATCGGGTTGGATGTTTCCAGAATTGCTAAGAAAAAAACAAATGGGAGTAGAAATGCTTGTGCAAGTGTGCGCCTTTATGATAAGCGAGGAGAGTTTATTCGATATCGAATAGAAGATGCTTTTACCGAAGGTGAAATAATTGATAAACAAACACTAGAAAAGTTTCTTCCATCTACTGAATTAAGTCAAAAAACTGTATTAATTTACCGTGATGGACATTTTTGTGGTGATGAAATAAAGAATTTAAGAGAAAGAGCAAAAGTTATTGGTTCAAAGTTTATTTTGGTGGAGTGTGTAAAATCTCAGATTCCACGACTATATAACTTTCAGCAGTCAGTAGTGAAAGCACCAAGTAAAGGGTTAGCTCTTCGCTTATCCCCATATGAAGTAATTTTAGTGACTACTGAAGTGAAGTCTGAAAAAATGGGTTTACCTCAACCGCTGCGTTTAAGGGTTATTCCAGATGCTGATCAAGAACAGCAAGTATCAATAGAAAGTTTAATAGAAGCTACACTTAAACTAACATTGCTGCATCACGGTGCATTGAAAGAACCGCGCTTACCTGTTCCCCTTTATGGATCTGACAAAATAGCTTATCGGCGATTACAAGGAATTGCTCCTGGTACAGTGGATGGCGATCGCCAGTTTTGGCTTTAAGATTAACCTAAAATATGATTGTGCTGAGATATCTATTCTCCTTCAACTAAATAAAACTTCCACATACAACTGTTCACGAATTAGGTTCCAAACTTTTTACATCAATACCTCTCTCCGACAACGGGAGATAAGTACCTCGGCAAAATTAATTAGACATTTTTCCAAAAAATAGAAATCCCTGGAATCTTGTTCTGTTGCCTGTTAAGAGTTCCCTATTCCTTTCTCAAAATGTACAATTTATTTTGCACGACTACTTACTTCTAAACCCCACTTCCCTACTAGAGAAGGGGACAGGGGTTTAGATTTCGAGTGATTTGATGTCTAATATAATACTTTTAAAATATCCTTTATAAAAATAAACCCAGCAAATCTATATTTGTGCTGTCAATTACTTCATGAATTATTTTTTCAGATATAAAATATATTTCTAAGCAGTTCGTAACAACAGATAAATATTTTTTAACTAGTTATGTAGCTAAAGCTGCAAAACTAACTTCTTTAAATTCAAGAGACTAATTAAAATTCTTAGCAAGGGACATCTACCTAACTATTTTTTACCCTTCTAGGTATTTATATGACTTACAGTTCAGAAGAAATGCAACAGATTCTCCAAACAGCTTTTGCTCGTAAGCAGGAGGGAGAATTTACACAGGAGCAGATTATCGAGATTGCATTAGAACTAGGAGTTTCGTCCGAATCACTGCAAGCTGCTGAAAAAGAATGGTTAATACAGCAAGTAGAAATGAAAAAACAACAGATATCTAATGCTCAAAAACGTAGAGAATTCAAATCACACCTCATTTCTTTTATTGTGATAAATGGATTTTTAATTTTATTAAATCTGTTCACAAGCCCTTCATATTTCTGGGCAATTTATCCCATATTAGGCTGGGGATTAGGTTTGTTACTTCATGCTATAAAGACTTATATGATCGAGTCTTAATCATAAATAAGATGATCTAACAGTCATCTATCGCTATAATTGCACCTGAAAAAATTAAAGGGGTAGTTCTACAACCACCCCTAATATCCCCTCATATTTAAGATTTACTAGCAGAACCCTTTTGGGCTTTATAATTACTCAGCTATATTAACTACTTCAGAACTAGCTAATGTTGGTGCTGTAAATATCTGTGAGTACAAGCTTGTTGGTTGTTGACGAGCCACAACTGGTAACACTTGACGAGCATGAGCCGCAACTTCTACTGTTTTCACATCATAAGCTTGTGTCACCATCTTGGGATAGAAACCAATACCGATGATAGGAAGCAATAAACAAGCAGTGATGAACAATTCACGAGGTTTAACATCAGATACTACAGCATCTAAATGCAACTCTTGGCTTTGCTCACCGTAGAACACTTGACGCAACATTGAAAGTAGATAAATTGGTGTCAAAATCACGCCAACTGCTGACAAGAAGATGACTACAACTTTGAAATTGGAACTGTAAACATCACTGGTGCCAATACCCAGGAATACCATCAACTCACCGACGAAACCACTCATACCGGGTAAAGCTAGAGAAGCCATTGAACCGATAGTAAACAGCGCAAAGGTTTTGGGCATTACCTTAGCCATGCCACCCATTTTATCCATCATCAAGGTGTGGGTACGTTCGTAAGTCACACCAGACAAGAAGAATAAACTAGCTGCAATTAAACCGTGGGAAACCATCTGTAACACAGCACCGCTGATACCGATTTCTGTGTAAGAAGCAATCCCAATTAACACAAACCCCATGTGGGCAATGGAAGAGTAAGCCAAACGGCGTTTGAGGTTGGTTTGAGCAAAGGCGCAACAAGCACCGTAAACTATGTTAACTACACCTAAGACTGCTAAGACTGGAGCAAAAACAACGTGGGCATCTGCTAACATTTCGACGTTGAAGCGGATAAGTGCATAACCACCCATCTTCAACAACACACCAGCTAAAATCATGGAACCAGGAGCAGATGCTTCACCGTGGGCATCAGGCAACCATGTGTGAAAAGGGAAAATTGGTAGTTTTACACCGTAAGCAATTAAAAAACCTGCATATAGTGCCAGTTCTAAGGCTTGGGGATATTCTTTCATTCCCAATGCTGTCATGTTGAAGGTGACGTTATCACCAGAGAATGCCATTGCAAAACCAGCTACGAGAATAAATATAGATGCTGCTGCGGTATAAATAATGAATTTGGTAGCTGCGTAGCGGCGGTTTTTTCCTCCCCAGATGGAAATTAGTAAGTAAACGGGTACTAACTCGATTTCCCACATTAAGAAGAACATGAGCAAGTCTTGGGCGAGGAATACGCCTAATTGGGCGCTGTACATCACCAACATCAAGGCATAAAATAAACGCGGCTTGTTGTCTACTTTCCAAGCCGCGAATATTGCGAGAGTGTTGATTAAGCCTGTTAAAAGTATCAGGGGCATCGATAAACCATCAACCCCCACAGCCCAGTTAAAACCAATCTGGGGTATCCAAGCATAGCTTTCTGTGAGTTGCAGGGCTGAACTTTGGAAGTCGTAGCTCTGCCAGATGGCAAAAATCATTAATGCAAAGTCTGCAAATGCTACTCCTAACCCGTACCAGCGTAAGGTTTTACCGTCTTTATCGGGAATTAAGGGGATGGCTAGAGTGGCCACTAAAGGGAGAAAAATTATGGCTGACAACCAAGGAAGTTCTATGGCATTCATCACTTCTGACAATATATTTTTGGTTTTGCTTTTGTTTACATTATATTAAGGAATCGTTACTTTTGTAAATGTATTTGCTCCTCATATTTGCTATTTTGGGCATTTTTAGTAATAAATACTTACTTAAATGCCTTCGTGTCTATTCTAAAAGCAAAGTTTTGTAACGTCAACAAAAAAACGGCAACTAATATTGCCGCCTTACGTTATAATTCCAAGTTTTTATATGGAATTTATATTTCTACAAAATTGATATCTAGTCTTTACACAACACGGTTGACAATTGTCCACACTTCTCCATCGGAACGGACGTAAGGAACGGAGATGGTTTTAAATCCCGTAATAAAGGGTTTGTAGTAAACTTGCCAATACATGGGACTAAGTTCATCAGCACAAGCTTTGAGGAGTTTGATTTCTGTGGCTAGTTCCTGTGCGAGTTGATTAACGTTTTGGGCGTGAACTTGAGCAACTTTTTTGGCTTCTTCTAGCTGCTGCTGTTGTTGAGAAATGCGGATGGATAGGGATGAACGCTTTTGTAGATAGCCTTGTTTCTGTTTTTGTTGCCTCTCTAAAAATGCGATACTTTCGGTTAGGGCTGCGATCGCATCATCAATGCCTTTAAGTTCAGCCGATAATTGCACATTTTCTCTAGCTTGGCGACGGTAAGCCTCAACTATTGCCTGAGGTGAATCATTCTCGCCAGACTCTACTTTATTATTAGTCAGTGCATCGCGTTCTTGCTGGAGCGCCTGAATTTGCGAATTAAGTTCTTTTATCTGTACCTGCATTTGCTCCATATGCTCCATATATATATCTTGCTAATTTGGTAATTGGTAATTCTCCCCATCACCCCATCACCCCATCACCCCATCACCCCATCACCCCATCACCCCATCCCCATCCCCCTACCTCCTACAATACAGTCGCCCCTTGAGTATCCAGGGCGAGCGATCGCACAGTAGATTTAATTCCGGCTTGTTTCCAAGCATTTGACATCGCTGTCACTACCCCATATGTATGTGTTGCATCTGTTAAAGCTAAAAGTGTTGGGCCTGCGCCACTAATTACCATGCCATAAGCACCAGCAGCCACAGCAGCAGCAGCTACATCATCGTAACCAGGAATTAAAGCTTGACGATAAGGTTGATGTAACCTATCTTGTAAAGCTGCTTTTAACCATTGTTCCTGATTAGTTGCTAAACCCCGCAACAATAAACCAAAATGGGCTGTATTGAAAATTGCATCTGCACGACTTACCTCTGTTGGTAAAACTCGCCTTGCTTCTGAGGTTGATAACTCAAAATCAGGAATTGCCACTACTGGTACTATATGCCGATGCCAGGTAATATCACAAATTTCCCAACCTGTTTGGCTAGTTGCAGCCAGACGACATCCCCCTAATAAAGCTGGTACTACATTATCAGGATGTCCTTCCATAGCGATCGCTAATTCCATCACCTGCAATTCAGATAAAGGTGAACCTGCTAATTGATTTGCAGCCACCAACCCACCCACAATTGCAGTCGCCGAACTACCTAAACCCCTCGCCAACCGTACACCTAACTTAATTTCAATTTTCACCGGTGGCGGCGTTTGCTCTATATATTGATATAACTTTACAAAAGCCTGATACAGAAGATTACTCTCATCCGTTTGCACCTTTTCGGCTTCTGCACCAGAGACTTGAATAATTAAACCACCGCTATCCAGACAAGTAAACTTAAATTCGTTGTATAGCTTTAAGGCTGCACCGATGCAGTCAAAACCAGGCCCCAAATTTGCCGTTGTCGCAGGGACTTTCACCGTAACAGTAGAAACCAATGACATCTGTCAATACTCACTAATCGATCCACTAGCATCTCATGTTAAGGGTTCAGTTGTTGCTAAAACTGACATTGGCGGAGAATAAAAATTAGCGAACTGACACGTACCCTGAAAAGCGGTAATGAGTACACCAGAGTCTAAGTATGTCTTCCTAAGACTCACAGAATCCACCTCGACGTGCAGCCAGTTCCTGTTAAATTTCGTCCTCGTTCAGCAGTCGTAAACCAGTAGCGATCGCTCGTTGTCGGATTTCCCATAATTTTTGGGCTAAGGGGGTTTGTGGTACAAAATCAGATTCGGGAGGTGTTGTTTCTGACTCAGATTTCAGGAGTTCCACAAATTCTAAGACTTTTTTTTGCTTTTCCGGTGTGAGTTCTCGCCAGTTTTCTAGTAGTTCTTCTTCTTTACCCATAAATACCTCACTATTGAATTATATTTCTATTTTAGTTAGTGCTAGAAACCTTTACTGTTGGGTTTCTTTTCACCAACCCAATCTACAAAATTTTTGTAGAGAATAATATCCAGAAACATTTCAGGTATTTCGATGATAAATAGGACTTACTGAATAAATAATAAAAGCCAGTAGTCTATAGATTAGATAAACAAAGCAAAACACTCAAGTGCAAGCACTGACTTTCTCAATTAGGTAATTAATATCGAGAACTTCCTCCAAAGAATAAGGACATTCTGGGGGAAAATTTACAGTAAAACCTGTTTTTTCTTGAACATAGCCCAAAGCATCCTCATAAATAGTTGTAAGAATAGAATTCAAATAATTATACAAATTAGGCGTTAATCTATCTTTTAATTGTACTCGAAAGCTTCTAATTTCCGAACGCCAATGATTTTTATTTCTGTCATATTCTTGCGTCCAAAACTGCAATAATAAAAGATGTCTAATTACTTGTTCTAGTAAACTTTTAACTTGGTGTTTATCTCTTTTCGCCAATGATTCTAATTCCTCAATTAAATTTTCTAAATCTAACTCATCAAAACGACTTTGTTTTAATAATTGAATAGTTTCTAATAACCATAAATGGTCATCTGTTTCATAGAGTTGCTGTAAATTAGTAATAACTGTCATAACTTCACCTTTTGTTATTTACAAATTACACATACAATCAATATACAATATATATTATAACGTGCATCAGACTCGATAATTTAATGTTAATCAACAAATATTTCTAATTACCCTTTGAACATCCAAGGAGAGCGATCGCACCATAGTATAGATGTAAGTCCCGCCTATTTCCAAGCATTAGCCATCCAGCATCTCATGGAAAGGGTTAATTTAATACTAAAACTCACATTTGAGGGAGCGATCGCTGATCGAAGATATTGCTTGTCTGTTATTAATACCCGATAGCGATCGCCTTAAACCTTTATTTAAATTTCCTCAGTTTCTGGTAATTTCGGCACCGACAATCCAGTAGCATAGATGCGGGGATTGCTTTGGGCAACGATACTATAAGACTGGCGAACATGAGCATTAATGGCTACAGTCTTTGCGTCATACATCTGCATAGCCACCTTGGGATAGAAACCAATCCCAATAATCAGCACCAAAAAACAGGCAGCAATAAACACTTCACGCGGTCTGGCATCAGTATATACAGTTTCCGTAGGTAGGAGACAATCTGTACCAAAACAAGCTGTTCCCTCATCTTCCTGATTCTCAAACCCGGCATTGTTAATATCGCAGATGAGTGCTACACCAGAACCGTAAAATACCTGTCGCAGCATGGAAAGCAGATAGATTGGTGTGAGGATAACTCCCACTGCGGCTAGGAAAACTGTAACGGTACAGAAGGTGGAAGTGTAAACATCGCTAGTTGTCATCCCCACAAAAATCGAAAGTTCACCGACAAAGCCACTCATTCCCGGTAAAGCTAAAGATGCCATTGCACCCATTGTAAACAGGGCAAATACTTTCGGCATGGCTTGACCAATACCACCCATATCTGCCATTACCATTGTCCGAGAGCGATCGTAAGTTACACCCGCCAGGAAGAATAACACTGATGCAATCAAACCATGTGATATCATTTGCAACATTGCGCCGTTGATGCCCAAATCGGTAAAAGACGCAATTCCTAGAAGTACAAAACCCATGTGGGAAATTGACGAATTAGCCAAACGCCGTTTCATATTCGTTTGGGCAAAGGAATTTAATGCACCATAGATAATATTGACAACACCGAGAATGGCTAGAACTGGTGCAAAGTAAATATGTGCATCAGGAAGAAGTTCAAGATTGAGGCGAATTAGTCCGTATCCGCCCATTTTTAATAAAACACCAGCTAGTATCATCGACACGGGAGAAGATGCTTCACCGTGGGCATCCGGTAGCCAAGTATGGAAGGGAAAAATAGCAAGTTTGACACCAAAGGCAATTAACAGCCCAGCATACAGTAGCAGTTGGAGATTCAGGGGATATTCTTTATGTGCAAGTTCTGCAATATCAAAGGTTACATTTCCCCCACCATATAGCCCCATTGCTAAGGCTGCTACTAGTATAAATATAGAAGCTGCTGCGGTATAAAGTAAAAATTTTGTAGCTGCGTAGCGTCGTCGTTGTCCACCCCAAATGCAGACTAGTAAATATACGGGAATCAGTTCGACTTCCCACATGATGAAAAATAACAGCAAGTCTTGGGCGACAAACACCCCAACCTGTGCAGAATACAACACAAGCATGAGAAAATAGAAAAGCTTTGGTCTGCGGTCAACTTGCCAAGCCGAAAAAATCGACAGGGTGGTAACAAATCCAGCTAAAAGTACCAGCGGGACGGAAAGACCATCAACAGAAACTGCCCAGTTTAAACCTAACTGAGGCATCCAGACATAACTTTCTACAAGTTGAAAACTAGCACTACTGGCATCGTAATGCTTCCAAAAGGCGTAACACATTAAAGCAAAGTCTGCGATTCCTACCCCTAGTGCATACCACCGTACAAGTTTGCCGTCTTTATCAGGCAATACAGGGATGAGAAAGGATGCCAAAAGTGGAAATAGGACAATCGCGGTAAGCCAAGGAAATTGATCCGCTATCATGTCAATAGGAAAAAATACTTATCAGTGAATAATGTCATTGTACTAAACTTTTTAACAATTTCTTTATAAGTTTTTATCCCAGGTTAGCATAGAGAGAATATATACCTAAATAAATCTTATGCTTAGGATTGAGTAGATTAAAAAAAGCCTTTATCTGCTTGATGATCTAAAATGGACTATTGGAGGCTTGGAATTTTGCTGGGTAGAAATATGATTTTTTTTGCACGCAGAGGCGCAGAGTCACAGAGAGTTTTAAACAATCGCAAATCCTGGATATTGTTTGATGTTAGGTTCGTAAAATTCTCAAACAATTTTTTCTTTACACTAAGTTTACGGAAAATAACGATAAAATTCCCGGCGATGTAGAACGCGCATTACTTCTATGATATTATCTTCGTTAACTTATATACCAATACGATAATCACTAATACGAATTCGATAGCGACCATTATAACCTCGCATGGCTTTAATATCAGGAATCTCTTCCAAAGAATTGATGTTTTCTAAAGTTGTAAATGCAAGTTCGTAGATGCGTTGCTATGATGCTGAACTTTTCAATTGTTTCAGGTCTTTTAAAAAAGCCTGACGGTATTGAACTTCCAAGATAATTATTCCTCAAGATAAGCTAAGGCTTTGGCTCGATTTAGCAATGGTGTATTCATAGATTCATTCATAGCTTTGTTCATACAATAGTCTTCTACTGCTTCAGCAAGTTCATCCAAGGAAGCATCTTCTGTAGGTAGTAATTGTCTCCAGATGTCGATAGGAATTACTACTGCGATAGTATTTCCTTCTGTGTTGGTCAGATATTCAAGATTTAGCATTTGTTACTCCAATATTCAGAGGTTACAAGGTTGAAATAATTGACGTTGCTGAATTGAAGTATGAAATTGAAAAATCAAAGATTTCAAACTCTTACTCTCTGTCACTCTGCGCCTCTGCGTGAAACAAAATCATACTCTTAATCAGCAACGCCAAAAAATTGGTAGGTTGGGTTTTGTGTAATGTTGGGTTTTACTTTGTTCTACCCAACCTACTAATTATTAATGTTTCAACCCATAATAGATATTAGCTACCATTGTATAGCCATAACCATATTGCCCACGCTGCGACTAAATAAAATACACCGGATGCAATATAAAGCCAGGACTTGAATGAGTAGACAGGTGATGTAACGGGTTGTACTTGTTGAAATTTGGCATCACTAACATTTGGTACTTATTGGAATGCTGCTTCAGTAACATCTGGTACTTGTTGAGACGTTACATCAGCAACATCAATGTGCAGATTCTCAAAGTTAGCGATCGCATACTCTAACTTATCTATCACTGTATTCACAGGAATAGTTCCCAATTCCCCAGACGCACGGGTACGAATACTCAAGCTGTTGGTTTCTACTTCCTTGGCACCAACCACCGCCATTACAGGTATTTTATCCTTTTCGGCGTTGCGAATCAATTTACCCAAGCGATCGCCACTCGTATCCACTTCCGCACGAATTCCCAACGCAACCATCTTCGCTACTACCTCTTTGGTAAAATCTAACTGAAGATCACTTACAGGTAATAACCTGATTTGCACAGGTGCTAACCACAAGGGAAAATCACCCGCGTACTCTTCAATCAAAATCCCAATCAACCGTTCCAAAGAACCAAACGGTGCGCGGTGAATCATTACCGGACGTTTGCGTGAACCATCTTCAGCCACGTATTCTAAATCAAACCGTTCCGGTAAATTATAATCTACCTGCACTGTTCCTAATTGCCATTCCCGTTCCAAAGCATCACTGAAGATAAAATCGAGTTTTGGACCATAGAAAGCCGCTTCCCCAATCCCCTCAAAATAATCCATTCCCAATTGTTCTACAGCGCGACGAATCGCACCTTCGGCTTTATCCCAAGCTTCATCAGAACCGATATACTTATCACTGGCTGGGTCACGAAAACTCAATCTGGCTTTAAAATTCTTCAGTTGCAGACTTCCAAACACCGACAAAATCAAATCTACAACATTCAAGAATTCATTATCTAGCTGTTCGGGAGTCACAAATAAGTGAGAATCATCAACGGTAAAACCGCGCACTCTTGTTAAACCACCCAATTCTCCCGATTGTTCATAACGGTAAACTGTGCCAAATTCCGCCAAACGCATCGGTAATTCCCGATAAGAGCGTAATTCACTCTTGTATATTTGGATATGAAAAGGGCAATTCATTGGCTTAAGGACAAAACCCTGCTCTATCGCTCTTGCTTCCTCATCTTCAGCCATTAAAGGAAACATATCTTCCTTGTATTTCTGCCAGTGTCCCGATGTTTTAAATAAATCAACTCTGGCAATATGAGGAGTAACTACAGGTAAATAACCCCGTTTTAATTGTTCTTTTTTGAGGAAGTCTTCTAAAATCGTCCTTAACAAAGTTCCTTTCGGAGTCCACAAGGGTAAACCAGGCCCGACTAAATCGGAAAAGATAAATAATCCTAGTTCTTTACCTAGTTTACGATGGTCACGGCGCAGAGCCTCTTCTTTACGGCGTTTGTACTCTGCTAGTTGTTCGGGAGTTTCCCAAGCAGTGGCGTAAATGCGCTGTAATTGGGCTTTCTTTTCATCTCCACGCCAATAAGCACCAGCGACGCTTTCTAATTCTATGGCTTTGGGGTTGATTTCACTGGTATTTTCAAGGTGGGGACCAGCGCACAAATCCCACCATTGATCTCCTAAATGGTAAATTGTAATCGGTTCTTGTTTGATATCTGCCAGAATTTCTAGCTTATAAGGTTCTTTAATGGCTTCAATCCGGCGTTGTGCTTCTTCTCGGCTGACTTCTTCCCGAATTAATGGCAATTTGCGATTAATAATCTTCACCATTTCTTTTTGAATGGCTTTTAAATCTTTATCGCTGAAGGGTTCTGGACTATCAAAGTCATAATAAAACCCATTTTCAATCCAGGGTCCAATTGTGACCTGCGCCTTGGGAAACAGCTTTTGTACTGCCATTGCCATGATATGGGAAGCTGTGTGGCGAATCTTTTTTAATGTTTCTGATTCGCTGGTACGGGGTAAATAGATTTTTTCGGCTGGTTGGGTTTCTTGATTTGGCGACATCGGCTGTTAAACTTTTGGCGAAGTGATTAAAAATAAAGTTGACAAAAAATATCTTTACAAGATAATAGTCCACTGGCTATGGTTTCTCCTAATTTAGCCCAACCACCGGCTTCTGGCAAAAGTCTGGCAGGATAATTCTGTCCGCTGATTAACGCAGATAAATTTCAGAGGATTTTTCTATGAGGTTGATTTGTTCCTTTAGACATATCCAGACTTACTCCCAAGGAACCTTACAAGCCTATTGCTAAATTTATACTATTGTGCATGGTATCTCATGTTACAGATTTTTGATTTTCTTTGTAATATGGATAGTTATGAATTAATTGTTAAGATTCGTAAATAACGTTAATATTAAAAAGAAATTAGGAAATATGCTTTTCATATATGGGAGACTCGAATCTACCGAGTACTGAATTGCTCAAATCAGTCTTGGAGCCATTGTTAGAGGATTTTCAATATTGGTTTGGGCGATCGCTTGAACTACTGGAAAATGAGAAAATCCAATTTATGAGTGATGAAGAGCAATTTAACTTGTTACAACGAGTTAAACAAGCGCAAGCAGAACTTAGCACAGCAAAGATGCTGTTTACTGCAACTAATGAACAAGTCGGGATTGATATGGCAACTATAATGCCTTGGCATCAATTGGTAAGCGAATGTTGGAATGTAGGGATGCGCTACCGTCAGTCAAAATAACCGTGACTTACTGTGTGACAAAACTGTATATAAGTCGCAATCATAAGAAAGAAAGCTTAACATTATTTTCATAAAAAAATAATGTAGCCCATGTTACCGTAATCTTAATAGGATTACAAAATATCACATCACAAATAGATAATTTAACATTCCTCATCATAAATCATGGGTGAGCGAAAGTTAATCACTACGATATAAAGCTTTAAAACTTGTTGCCCTGGAGGATAATTCAATGTTACACCTACTTTACATTTTAGCTTTTACTGTCCTTGCATTCATAGCTGTGGGTAATTTAATTCGCAATCTAATCATGTTCAGTTTTGATAGAGAGCGGCCTTATCCAGCAAATTCCTCGTCAATGGGTAATCAAGGTGGCTATGGCTATTATGGGGCTAAAAGAAAGTCCGTACCACATCCAGAATTGTTAGATAGCGCAGGTAATTTAATTAAAGAACCGCTGTTGGTAATGCGTTCAATTAATGTTGAAGATGCGCGGGAACAGTTAGATGCTCTTTATGAATCTTCTCCTGGTCAGAAAATTGATCGTCCAGAAGGAGCGTAATTTGTAATTTTTATAATTCAGGATTTTGTGGGGGTTTAGCAATGTGCTTTACCCCTTATTTTTAGGTTTATATTTTGGGTTTATATAATTAATAAAAAGATGATTGATGATTTATTTTATTTTGTCAGAATCAGGATGTCCAGGATTAAAGGATTTACTGGCTGGAAATTGACATTTTTTTAATTTTAACTAGTTTGAAAAATCACTAATCCCACCAATAAGCAATTACTACACCATCTCGCTGTTCCCAAAATGACTCACCTTCTAAACCACCTTCCAACCTCATCCGCAAATGGCGCTGAAGTCGCAAACCATACTCTTCATTATTACCATCTGTAATATCCACTGAATCTGCACGCCACTTTTTACCCAAATCTAAAAGCTGAGAAACTATAGTATCTTGGTTTTCTGTCAAAATGTAGAGAGTATCCCCAGGATAAGCTACAAAGTGAATCATACTCGATTCTGGCATCGGGCGATAATTTGCCATTGCTAATAAAGTATCCACCAAACCGCCAAAACTTAAACCATTTTCATCTGGTGCAAAAATCGGTTTCGTAAACAGAAAACTCATCCATAGATGAGAATGCTGGGTAAGATCCCTAATGACTTCCTCTCCATTAAACTCATTAAAGCGACGTTGCCACACCAATGCTGCAAAAAGTTCCTGGGGACTGTATTCTTGAGCTAGGGTTTGAATTTTGGCTAGGTTTAACATAGAGAATTAATTATTGTTTACCAGGAGACTCTTGATATTCTGTAATTTTGGCATATAAACTATCAACTGTTTCTTGAGAAAATAGACTTTCTTTAAGTTGTAAATAATCACCTTCTCCTAGTTTACAAGTAGCCCAGAATTTCATTACTTTTGCGGGTTCTAAGTGGGCAAGTAAAACCTGCATCACTTCTTGTAAATTTTGCTGGTCGTTAATAACTTTAATTTTCATCTTCTCTTTCCAAAATCAGAATAATAACCTAATCACCAAAAACGTGATGATTCTTTCTCGTCTATAGCGAAAAGCGATACTTTGGTAAGCTAACGCACTTCATTCTCCATAGCTAAAGAAAAGCGATTTTTCCGTAGAAATTTACTATCGCTTTTGTTTCCAATACAAAAAATTATGAAACAAGTTTTAGTAATGCTTCATTAATAATTGTTTGATATCCAACTCCCTGTTTTTCTGCTTCAGATTTTGCCCAAGCAATCACTTGAGGATGTAACCTAATAGAAACAGATTGATATTTTTCTGTTTCACTTTTTGCAGGTCTTCCACGTCGAGTATAATTGATACCAAATTGTTCTTGAATAGCTTGTTCAGCAGCTATTACTTCTGATGGAGTAATTCTTCTGGCATGATTAAAAGGAAATTCAGCTTTCTTCTTCATATTGTTGACGCTCCCATTTTGTTGCAGGTCTAGCACTGATAATTCTAATTGTCTCGTTTCTCATTGTATAAACAACAACTAATAACCGATTGTTATATTATTCTCCAATAATCCATTCTCTTTCTTCTTCTATGGAATGTTCTGGATCTGGTGCAATTAGGGCTAATGGATCAGTCCAAACAGTTGCAGCTTCTTCAAAAGAAACTTTATGTTTTTACTGATTTCGATGTTGCTTGTTTGCATCCCATTCAAACTTCATATTTTCAGTATATACTAAAAATCTGAAGTTAAAAATTAAGTTTTTTATACAAAAGGCGATACCTACGGTAAGCTAACGCACTTCATTTTCCTAAAGAACAGAAAAGCGATCGCTTTCCCCCATCCTTCAAAAAAATCGCTATCTCTTCATCCACAAACCATACCTAAAACGTAGGGGTTTAGCAATGCTAAACCCTTACAATCATGGACGGTAGATGAGCGATAATGGTTGACCTACTAACCTAAAGTTAGGTAATAAGTATCTCCAAAAATTTCCGCACAATAAGACCAAGACCAGAAATTATCATTACCATTGCCAGATTCATTTTGTCCCTGTTGAGTTATATTTGCAGTTGCACCAGCAGGACGATTTTGGGTATTTTCACGACCAGAGTAGTTGTAGCGTTTGTAATCGTTATAAGAACTATTTTGAGCAGCACCAAAAGGATCATCAATAATTAGTCCACCACGAGTCCAATCAACATCAACCACTTTAATAATGTGTCCTGGTGAAGTGGTATAAACACCTGCCATCACAGTTTTACCCTGATTCAAAGCAGTTTCCCAGTTATCTCTGACAAAGTTTTTAAAGAAATCAAGATTAGTGGAAGCAAAACCTTTAAGATATTGTGTTCCAGAAGAAGCTACCCCAAAACTTTTAGCAAGGTTGGATAAATCATTCCACCAATAACGTCTCTCACCGATGCGACTATCTAAATAGTCTTCAAATTGGCGATTTTGATCGGGATTGCTGACACCAAGATATGTTAAACAACTTGCAAGTGTTGTTACATTACACATCCAATCAGCAGTTACTAATGGAGATTTATTATCTCTTTGATTAAAGTAAGGAGTTAGGTATTGAAGTTTACGATACCATCCTGCACGATCAGAATTAGGTAATTGACCAACGAGATTTCGATATTCTTTAATTTCTGTAATGTTTAAAGTTGATTTACCAGATAGCTCATTGAGTCTTTGGATTCTTCCATTGTTACCTTGAATCTGCCAATCTAAACCAGGAGATTCTAAGTTAATTCCCTGTTGCTTGGTTATACCATTCATTAACCAAGTGTGAACTTGACCACCTTGGTGTCTCCAGAGAATATCTGTTTTTCCGTCTTGATTGAAGTCTCCTGTACCTTGAATCTGCCAATCTAAACCAGGAGATTCTAAATTAACTCGACCAACTACTTGAGTGCCATTCATTAACCAAGTGTGAACTTGACCACCTTGGTGTCTCCAGAGAATATCTGTTTTTCCATCTTGATTGAAGTCTCCTGTGCCTTGAATCTGCCAATCTAAACCAGGAGATTCTAAATTAACTCGACCAACTACTTGAGTGCCATTCATTAACCAAGTGTGAACTTGACCACCTTGGTGTCTCCAGAGAATATCTGTTTTTCCATCTTGATTGAAGTCTCCTGTGCCTTGAATCTGCCAATCTAAACCAGGAGATTCTAAATTAACTCGACCAACTACTTGAGTGCCATTCATTAACCAAGTGTGAACTTGACCACCTTGGTGTCTCCAGAGAATATCTGTTTTTCCATCTTGATTGAAGTCTCCTGTGCCTTGAATCTGCCAATCTAAACCAGGAGATTCTAAGTTAATTCCCTGTTGCTTGGTTATACCATTCATTAACCAAACATGAACTTGACCACCTTGGTGTCTCCAAAGAATATCTGTTTTTCCATCTTGATTGAAGTCAGTTTTTACGGTTGATGTCTGATAAACTTTTACACTACTAATCTTATCATTCCAGGTATTACCTACATAAGATTGTGAACTTGTCCAAACTACTTTTTGTCCGCCAAAATTACTGTGTTCGTATGCTTCTACTACCCATCCTTGGGGAATAGAAATAGATGAAATCTTATCATTCCAATCATTGCCCACATAGGGTTCACATACAGGATAATATGGCCGCTGCGCCCCCCCAAAACCACTATGTTCATACACAGTTACATTTTTCTCAATCCCAACACTCAACCCATCAACAACTATAAAACCATGATCATCCTCAAGTTTAAGTGATAAAAATTCCCCATCACTAATACTCTCACCTCTCACCAACCGCGAGAAAAATTCCCCTTCATCCCCAGCAGCATCTAGCACATTAATTTGACCATCTATATAATGCCCAATCTCCTCTAATAACACTCCTGTAACAGCACCAACATTACCCAAATTACCCGCTACAAATTCCTGAGATAGATAAATAGTATTCTCTTGCTTCGCATACGCTCCATTAAAACTTTGACCAAATACTAATTTTATATCGGGTGTATTAGTAAAATCATTTTGCGATAAATGTTGAAGTATTTGATCAGCCAAGTCCTTTTGATAATCTTGACCAAAAGCAACACTCATGATTCCATCAATTTGAGGATTGCTATTTAGTCCAGTCAGGATATCTCCAGTTGCATTAATTGACTGAATAACTGTATCAATAATCGGTTGTATATCAGGAAGTAATTGGGAAGAGTTAGAGGGATTTATTGCATATAAAGGATCTTGATAATCGCTCAAACCTGGATGGTTGTAGGGGGGGGGTAGAAATTATCCCTGATTGTTGAGAGTCTAAGGATAGCTCAAACATAGATGCTCCTTTATGTAAATATCTGTTTACTTGTTACATATAATTCTATGTGAGCAAGTATAAAAGTATATTTACTTTGTATGAAGAGTTAATGAATTTTATCGGTTTGGTATCTGTATCTTTATCTATAAAAACGTAAAAATTGTCACATTAGTTCTATTTAAACGCTTGTTATGGCAGTGACGCAACATGAATAAAACAAGATTAGCTTTGTTCAATCCCTTGTCATTGTTGCTTTACAGGCAGTTGTAAGTGTAATCGCGGCTTCTCAGTAATTTCCCGGAATTTATATGAATTATTGATAAAGTTATATATATTTTTTATCTTTTTGTCTGAAATGGCTCTAGCTTGCGTGGCGTTAGCCATACGCCTCCTGTCAGGGATACAGGATGTCCAGGATTTAAGGATGAACAGGATTTAGATTGACAATGTTTTTACTCATTCTGTATGTAAATCATTAAGAGAAACAGGATTAATAAGATTCAAGGATTAAGAGGATGAAAAATTAACATAATTATTGATTATGTATTTTCTAACCATCCTGAAAATCCTCAAATCCTGTAAATCCTAATTCAGACACTATTTATGCTTCAATTACCACGCGAAGATTACCGCGTTTATTAGCAACCCGACAAGCAGTAGTGCTACCAGAACGCTCAAATTCTAAATCTAAGATTGTCCCACCAACACGCAAATTGTGAACCGATAAACGATTGATTGATTCTGGCAAAGCCGGGTCAATAATTCGCAAACAATTATTCTGCGCGTCAGGGACTAAATTAACTATCATTTGCAGTAGTTGGAAGATGCTACCCGTAGCCCAAGCTTGGGGAGTACAAGCAACAGGATACTGTACAGGTGCATTATCACCGTTGAGTTCATACCCACAAAACAGTTCTGGTGGGCGTTGATAAGACTGGTAACTGGTCATATTAAATAAACCTTGGAATAATTCCAAAGCTTGATCAATTAAACCGAGCGATCGCAATCCCATCGCAATCATGGCATTATCATGAGGCCACACAGAACCAGTATGATAACCCATTGGATTATAAGCCGGCGACAAACTACTCAAAGTGCGAATACCCCAACCATTAAACATATCAGGCGCTCGCAACCTTTCTGCTACACTGTAGGCTTTTTCTGGTGTAAAAATGCCCAATTGCAGACAATGACCAGGATTAGAAGTAATACTATCTACTTTATTTCCTTCACCATCTAAAGCCAAAGCACAGTAATCTTGGTCTTCACTCCAAAAATCTTGATTAAAACGCACCTTTAGACTTCTGGCTTCTTCTTGCCAACGCTCTGCCAAATCGAGATGCTTTTTCATCTTAGCAATTTCTGCTAGGCTATTTTTCGCTGCATAGACATAAGCTTGCACTTCACACAAAGCAATAGAACCATTAGCCAACTCACCTTTGCGGTTGACAATACAATCACCGGAATCTTTCCAACCTTGGTTAGTTAAACCACGTTTTGATTTACAGTGATAACTGAGGTAGCCTGTTTCTTGGATATTCCGATCAATCCAATCCATTGCCGCTAAAGCATGAGGCCAAAGTTGATCTAGGGTTTCTTGGTCGTGAGTCCAAGCGTAGTATTCAGCATAAAGCATCAACCACAGAGGAGTAGCATCAATTGTCCCGTAATAGGGAGTATGGGGAATTTCTTGACAACGTGCCATTTCCCCTAGGCGAATCTCGTGTAAAATCTTGCCCGGTTCCTCTTCCCGCCACTCATCCTCAATTTTACCCTGGTACGTAGCCAGCAGCATCAAGGTTTCTCTGGCAATTTGCGGATTTAACATCAAGGTTTGGGAAGCGGTAATAATAGAATCCCTACCAAACAGCGTCGAAAACCAAGGCACACCAGCAGAAACAGTTTTGTACTTGCCAAAAGACTGGCGTAATAAATACATATCCTCTTCAGCCCTTTCAACCACTCGATTGAAAAGACTTTTGTCTGAGCTAATACGTGTAATTTGTTGTACCCAATTTTGCTCTTCCATCAACTCAGCCGCTTTTGCCTGTGCCAAGGTGATAGCAGCATTCACCGTAGAACTAGACTGGTTGTTGATGAACATATTTACCCGGTAGCCCAGCTTTTGGGTTTCGTGAGCAGCCATCTCTAGCTGCCAAACTGCTGTGTACCCCTTAAAATGGTCTGGTTGGCGATACTGGAATTGGATGCGAGATTCCATTACCGCACCATCTAAACCTTGATAAGCCAGAGTCAGAACTTCCTCTCGGTGTGGTTGAATAGATGGTGGTGCAATGCCATCACCTATTACTCCTGGCTGAGTCGGTTCTATGAGGCGCAAAAGTTTACCCCGGTTTTCTCGGTTATAGCCCCGGACTTCAAATAAATCCACAAAATCCGCATCAAAACTGAGGCTGAGTTCAAAAGTGATGCTAGTGGTGCTGTAGTTAGCAACTTCTATTTCTTCAAATAGTGCGCCGTTGAGGACAATTTCCCGACGAATGCCTATAGTATCGGCTTTGAGCCGTTCTTCAACCTTGGGATTAGTACACAAAATTGAGAGGGCAAAACCCTTTTCAGCAGTGCTACTCAGTAGAACAGGCGATCGCCCATCAATTTGCAATTCTAGGCGACTCAAAAACCGAGTATCACAGCAAAACATCCCCAAACTGGCATTTCCTTCATTGATGGAACAACCGGAAATGTTGCCCATTGTATCCGTCACCAAGAATAAATCATCATCTTTAACTGTCAGGGTTGGCTGAGGCTTTTCACTGACAACACAAGGCCATTCTGGAATCGGTAGCTGTTCTGCGGGAATAAACGTTTTTCCATCCAAGAAAATTCTTTCTGGGGTAATCAACATATCCGGTGTCATTAAGCAAAGTTCCCATACAGGACTAGATTTGGACTTTGGTCATTGGTCATTGGTCATTGGTCATTGGTCATTGGTCATTGGTCATTAGTCATTAGTCATTGGTCATTGGGAATAGATAATTAAGTTATTCTTCATTTTCTCCGCGTCTCCCCATCTCCCCATCGCCCCATCTCCCCATCGCCCCATCTCCCCATCGCCCCATCTCCCCATCTCCCCATCGCCCCATCTCCCCATCTCCCCATCTCCCCATCTCCCCATCAATTTAACGGTTCTTGTTTGGAAGTCAAGGCTGGAAACTGGAGATTTTTACTTGATTTATTCGTTGTTGAGCATTCAGAGATACTATACCTAGAAAATACTCAACTAGATGTTCAGTTAAATTTTTTTAGTTTGGTTGAGTACCAATAATAGCCAAAATAACCAAGTGTTTTGCGGTTACGGCGCTCGAAAATTGCCAAAGCTGTGGAAATCTACCTTTGAGTAGTAGCCCATGCTGTGGTATTTTGGCTGTGTTTGCTGCAAAAGCTACAAATTGCCTTGGCTGGCGCTACCTGATAAGAAAGCTGTCCGTTGCTATATATTGGGCTTAGGAACATGGATCGATTTAGGGATTGGTAATGGGTATTGGGTAATTAGGTAAGAGTTTTTCCAATGACCAATGACCAATGACCAATGACCAATGACCAATGACCAATGACCAATAACCAATGACCAATGACCAATAACCAATGACCAATGACCTGTTTTAACTTGTACAATGCATCTGTGAAGTGGATCTTGTCTAGATTGGGTGTTTAACGATATTCATGAGCATTTCGACTTCCGTGCTGAGTGATTTGCTACAGTCACTACCTTACCTGCGTCCCCAGTTATATTTCAAGGCTTCACTAACGGCGCTCTCCCATGCAATGGAAGATCAGGTTTTGGCGGCTACCTTAGATCAGCCCCTGATTATTGCTAGTTTCCAAAGAGAGCGATTCTACCGCCAAGAAGCTCATCGCTATCAACGACTGTCTCAAAGAAGTAATCAAATATACGTATTATCGGCACCAGAAACGGAGTTTGCCCATAACTCGGAATACTATGAAAAAGTAGCTTTTGAGCCAGATGACGGTTTAAGTCAAGAGTGGCATTTGGTGGTCATCGCGGAAAACTATGCTACCTGCTTGGTGTGCCGAGAAAGCGTTGGTTCCATTGCCAAAAATCAGCAGTTACCAGAAATTAGCCCTGGTTTAGATATCGACACAGCGAGAAGATTTGAGGGAATTTGGACATCGGAGCGAGGAGTAAGCCTCAAAGCTGCCCAATTTTTATTGGACAGAATTCTGGTTTACAGACCTGATTTGGCAGACAAAATTCAGGAAGCACGACAGAGGTTTGGTATAGGAGAGTCAATCAAGATATCAGGCGCAGCGCCATTGAACGAATATGCTTGTGATATCGATACTGACCCGTTTGTACAGCGCTTGGTGACTTACCTGCAAGCTAGTCAGTACAAACTGCACAAAGCCTACCGTTCCATAGCGGCACAAGCACGGAAAGAACGCTTGATTAACTCGATTAGCACGGCGATTAGGCGATCGCTTGATCCACACTCTGTTCTCGAAGTGGCTGCACAAGAATTGGGTCAACATCTCGAAGCTGGTCGTTGTCTCATTTACCGCGCTCAAACTACTGAAGCCCAAGCCATAATTGAGCATGAGTTTTTAAGTCCTGGTGTGGTTTCGGTGCGAGGACAAGCTTGGGAGTTAGAGAGCAATCCTCTGTTTCAAGAACTGGCACAACAGGGTGAGGGCGTATGTGTTTCTGATACGCTGATTGACTATCGTGTGACCAATTCTTCCAGACTTTCCTTGATTGTGAAAAAGTTGGCTATTCGTTCTTGGTTGATGGAACCTGTGTTCTCTCAAGGGCGACTGTTGGGAATTGTCGAGTTACATTATTGCGATTTACCGCCCCATGAGTGGCAACCAGGAGAATTGGATTTGGTGAAAGCGATCGCAACTCAAGTCGGAGCAGCATTAATTCAAGCTGAAGCTTTCGCTAATTTAGAAGAACTGAATAAGCAGCTAGAAGCCCTTGACCGCACCCGCAGCAACTTGATAGCCATCACCGGGCATGAACTGCGTACCCCCCTATCTACTATTCAAGTTTGCCTGGAAAGCCTCGCTAGTGAGCCGGATATGCCTTTAGAGTTGCAGCAGGTGATGCTCAGTACAGCCCTTTCTGACTCCGAACGGATGCGGAAACTGGTACAAGATTTCTTGACTCTTTCTAATTTAGAAAGTGGTCGGGTGCAATGGCATCCCGAATCCCTGACTTTACAAGAATGTATAGATTTAGCCCTCAGTCGGTTGCGTACCAGGTCATCAACAGAAAAGATACCCCAAATTAAAACGCAAATTCCGAAAACTTTACCTTTGATTAGAGCCGACGGTGATTGGCTAGTGGAGGTAATCGCCAAACTCATAGACAATGCTTGTAAATTTACGCCATCCCAAGGAGAGATTAACATTAAGGCGACTACTAGCAAACGCAATCAAATGGTTGAGGTGACTGTATCCGACACAGGACGGGGCATAGAACCTAATCGTCTTGAAGTAGTCTTTGACCGCTTTTATCAAGAAGAGGGAGCATTACGACGAACTGCGGGTGGCACAGGTCTAGGTCTGGCAATTTCCCGGCAAATAGTTAATGGCTGGGGCGGTAAAATTTGGGCAGAGTCTATTGGTAAAGATCAAGGTAGTCAGTTCCACTTCACTATTCCCATTGTTCAGGGTAGTGCAGAGGAACAGCAGTCGTTTGTTAAAAGTAAATAGGTCAGGACTTACACATTGTACTGAAGATCAAATCGGCGGTTAGAAACCGCGTCTACACAGACTAAACCCACCTGCGTGGGTTTTAAACCCTTAATTTTTCATTAGTCCGCGTAGGCGGACTTTGTTTGTATAGCCGCGACTTTCAGTCGCCAGGACTACCAACATCCTGTAAATCCTAAAATCCTGATATGGCTACACCACGCTACGCTATCAGACAATTTTTAGAGTTTTATTCCGGGGTTTTCAGCCTATTTGCTGATAATTGCTTGTAAACAAACGTATAAAAGTATTTACAACCAAATAGCATACATAGTAAAACCAGTAACACCCACACACAACTAAACTGGTAACACTACTGGCATGGAAGCACCCCAAGGTCAACAAGAAATAAGCGGCCAACAATTTATCATCCCAGAAATCGAAATTGGCATAGAAGCAGGAACCCCAGAACCTGAAAAACCTTTTGCCGAGTTTGAGAGTGAAGTATATGCAGTAGCCATATCACCCCAGGGACGACAACGCATAGCTGTGGGTTTAGCAGATGGCACAGTTGAAATTTGGGATGTGCTAACTGGGACAAAGTGGGTAACTTGCCAGGGTGGTCATGATTATTATGTCTTCAGCGTCAGTTTTAGCCCCGACGGACAGACTTTGGCTTCTGGTGGTCGTGACAACAAGATCAAACTCTGGGAAGTAGAGACAGGAAAAGAAATCCGCACCCTCACAGGGCATGATGGTTCTGTCTTTAGCGTCAGTTTTAGCCCCGACGGACAGACATTGGCTTCTGGCAGTGATGACGGGAAGATCAAACTCTGGAAATTAGAGACAGGAGAGGAAATCCCCATCCTAACAGGGCATGATGGTTCTGTCAGAAGCATCAGTTTTAGCCCCAACGGACAGACATTGGCTTCTGGCAGTGATGACGGGAAGATCAAACTCTGGAAATTAGAGACAGGAGAGAAAATCCACATCCTAACAGGGCATGATGGTTCTGTCAGAAGCATCAGTTTTAGCCCCGACGGGCAGACTTTGGCTTCTGGTAGCGCTGACAAGAAGATCAAACTGTCGGAAGTAGAGACAGGAAAGCAAATCCGCACCCTCACAGGGCATGATGGTTCTGTCGTCAGTATCAGTTTTAGCCCCGATGGACAGACATTGGTTTCTGCTGGTGGTGGTGGTGACATCAAACTGTGGAAAGTAGAGACAGGAAAAGAAATCCGCACCCTCACAGGGCATGATGGTTCTGTCGTCAGTATCAGTTTTAGCCCCGATGGACAGACATTGGCTTCTGGTGGTGGTGACATCAAACTGTGGAAAGTAGAGACAGGAAAAGAAATCCGCACCCTGTCAGAGCATGATGATTTTGTCTTTAGCGTCAGTTTTAGCCCCGACGGACAGACATTGGCTTCTGGTGGTGGTGACGGGAAAATCAAACTCTGGAAATTAGAGACAGGAGAGGAAATCCCCATCCTAACAGGGCATGATGGTTCTGTCAGAAGCGTCAGTTTTAGCCCCGATGGGCAGACTTTGGCTTCTGGTAGCGCTGACAAGAAGATCAAACTGTGGGAAGTAGAGACAGGAAAAGAAATCCGCACCCTTCCTTCGGAACGCTACCCTAACACAGGGCATGATGATTTTGTCATTAGTATCAGTTTTAGCCCCGACGGACAGACATTGGCTTCTGGTAGCGCTGACAAGAAGATCAAACTATGGGAAGTAGAGACAGGAAAAGAAATCCGCACCCTCACAGGGCATGATGATTTTGTCCATAGCGTCAGTTTTAGCCCCGACGGACAGACTTTGGCTTCTGGTGGTCGTGACAACAAGATCAAACTCTGGGAAGTAGAGACAGGAAAAGAAATCCGCACCCTCACAGGGCATGATGGTTCTGTCGTCAGTATCAGTTTTAGCCCCAACGGACAGACTTTGGCTTCTGGTGGTGCTGACAGCACAGTACGATTATGGGATCTTTCTGACCCCCAAGGTAAACGACATCTCATCATTGGCAAACATGAAGGGATCGTTTCTTCCGTTGTTTTTGATACCCTCAAAGACAAAGAAGGAAAATACCAAAAAGACTACATCATCAGTGCTGGTGATGATGGTATCAAAGCTTGGCGTTGGCCAGAGTTTAATATTCGTCGCGTTCCCCAACCTTTCCGCAATGACCAACCGACCGGTGAAGACTCTCTAGATGTGGCAAAGGAACTTCAATCTTTAGCTGATGTATTAATGTTGCGGAGTCTTGAACCTCCTTTAGCTGTGGCGATTTTAGGTAGTTGGGGTAGTGGTAAATCTTTTGGAATGCACTTAATAGAAAAACAAGTTACCAAAATTCGCTGTCAAAAACTTACAGAAAAACAGACATGGGGTGATGTGGGAGATGAACCTTATCTTTCTCCTTATGTTGGTCATGTTTACCAAATCAAATTTAATGCCTGGAGTTATGCAAAGTCTGACCTCTGGGCAAGTTTAATGCAGACTATTTTTGATCAACTTGACCGTCAATTAACTTTAGAAAAGCAGTTAAGAGAAGTTGGAAAAGTTTCTGATTTAGCAGGAGGTGAGATTTGGAGTGTTCTCAATCAAATGAGTGACAGTGAGAGAAAGACAATATTAGAAGACAAATTGAGTGAAGAAGTATTTGCTGAGTTAAAAGAAAAAAATGCTGATGGTAATGCCCTTTGGGATATTCTCAGTGAAGTGAGACAAGATGAACAGGAGAAGTTAAAACGCACGGAAGAGGAATTACAACGATTAAAAGCAGAACTAAAAAGTAAAAATCAAGAAATTGAGCGCGAATTTGCACAAAAAATTGCCGAGGTTGAGAGGGAAGTTGACAAAGACAAAGAAAGTATAGAAAGGAAAGTAAATCAAGAATTTGAAAATACATCTATAGTCATTGTCTTTTTAACTCAACTCAAAGAACTGAGTAAAGATGACTTTGGTGATTTTATTTTCAAAGATTTTCTCAATTCCTATGGATTTGAAAATCGGGAAGATTTGGAAACACAAATCCCGATTGTTAAATATTTAGATCAATTAGAGAAATCTAATCTAATTGATCAAGTTGAAAATTTAATTAAAAATAAAGATAGCACAATAGAGGATATTATTAAAAAGTCCGGGAGGATCAAGAATTATGTAGAAGAACAACCTAGTAAAATAGTTGGTTTTATCGAATTTATTAAAAAAGATAAAAAAATAGTATTCATATTTATAGCCGCAACGTCTTTACCATTTATATTTTATTCAATTATAGTTTATATTTTACCTACTGTCTTACCATTTATTAAACAAATAAGTTCAGCTTTAAAATTTTGGTTAACGACAATTTCCACAATTCCTGCTATAGGGATGGGAGTTGAAATATATAAAAAGTTACGAGTTTTTCAAGCTAAAACTAGCAGATTATTCCAAGTAGCAAAAGAAAGCGTAAAACAGGAGAAACAGAAACTAGCTGCTGAGAAAAATAAGAAAATTCAAGCTGAAATTGAAGAGAAAGATTTTCAACAACAGAAAAATCAAGTTTATCAAGAAAAGGAAGCAGCTAAACAAGAATTAACTACAGAACAGCAGGAAATTGAAAAACTCCAAGCACAGGTAGAACGGCAAAAACAACTTGTTGGTTTAACTGCTCAATATACATCTTTAGTAGATTTTGTCAATAACCGTTTAGAAGAAGATTCTTATCAAAAAATGCTCGGTTTAATGCACCAAATTCAAGATGATTTGGCAGATTTATCCGAACATTTAACCTATCAGCCCGGAAAAACCCATCCTGAAAAACTCAAAGTTCTTAAAGAATATTTCCCCAGGGGTCCTGCGAGAATAGTTTTATATATAGATGATTTAGATCGTTGTCCTCCTCAAAAAGTTGTAGAAGTTTTAGAAGCTGTGCAATTATTGTTAAATACTAATATTTTTATCATTGTCTTAGCAATAGACGACCGTTATATTGGTCGTGCTTTAGAACACAATTATAGAGGAGTTTTAAAACGTGGTGGTACTCCTTCTGGTGTTGACTATTTGGAGAAAATTATCCAAATTCCCTACAGAATGCGGCCTATTAGTAGAAATGTGACAGCAAGTTATTTAAAATCTTTGGTAGATATTGAAGAAGAGTCTAAACAAGAGAATCAAAATATATCTAATTCACAACCAGTAATCCAAAAAAGTATAGTTTTAGAACAAAGAATAGAACAAGATGAAAATAAATTTTTACTAGAAGATGGAAGTAAAATTTTACTAGAAGATGAACAGGTTTCAGACATATCATATCAAGATAGTATTGAAGAACATCCTGTCGAAACTGAGGAAAAAATACCGAAAGATGATATTTCTGAATCCACCAATAAAAAATCTAATTCAGAACCCAACAATAAAAAAAATCAACATTATTCAAATACTGACCCATTAGTTAGTTTTGAAAGATTTACTGCTGAAGAGTTCGCATGGATATCAGAATCTTGTCAGCACGTTGATTTAACTCCCAGAACTGCAAAGCGACTAATTAATATTTGCAAAATCATTAAAATTATCTGGACTCCAGTATCTCATGATACAACATGGAAACAAGAACCAAAACCCGAATACAAGCAAACATTAATTGCATTTTTAGCTTTAGCTGGTAGATATCTCCAGGAAATAAGAAAAATATTGGAAGAGATTTATTTGGAATTTGAAGAAACAGATGAAGATACGGTAATAATTGAAAAAGATGATTTGCTGAATCGCTTACAAAAACAAGATGGATATATGGATAGCCATAATCAAAGGGAGTGGAAGAAGTTTAAAAATGATTTCCAAAAAATGTCACCCCAGGACAAGTTCTATTTTGAAACTAGAACCTTAAATTTAGCAATTTCCTTCTGTTTTGTGGGAGATATTGGTTATGATCCCGATGATCATTATAATCGTGAACATAGGTTTGATAATAGGCAAAAAGATTATGATTTTTATAGAGATAATGTTTAATTCGTAATTCGTAATTCGTAATTAAGACGGTACAAGCCCTCGCTAAATTTTCAACTTAACGGTCTACAATTACAGAATGTTTTAAAAGCTGATTTGATTTTTGTTGGTATGGCTGGCGCTGGGAATTAACAAAATGTAGCTTTTGTAAAGATTTTTAAAGTTATGTAATGTAATGTAAATTCTAGATTGATTCTCAAAAATTGTTCAATTGTGCGTTTACCTCAGATTCTGAAGCCTTTGGCCAGACTCAATCACTAAAAACTGTTACAGTCTATGACGCGATCGCAATATTAGCTCAATTCCGATGTTAGTATGCCCTAAAAACGTTGAGAGACAACCTCTTATGGCAGACACTCTTACTGGTAAAACTCCACTTTTCGGTGGCAGCACTGGCGGATTGCTGAGAAAAGCACAGGAAGAAGAAAAGTACGCTATCACCTGGACTAGCCCCAAGGCACAAGTTTTTGAACTGCCTACAGGTGGCGCTGCGACAATGAACCAAGGCGAAAACCTGCTTTATATCGCTCGGAAAGAGTATGGTATCGCTTTGGGCGGCCAACTCCGGAAATTCAAAATCACAGACTACAAAATTTACCGGATTCTTCCCAGCGGTGAAACCACTTTCATTCACCCAGCAGATGGTGTGTTCCCAGAAAAAGTGAATGCTGGTCGTGATAAAGTGCGCTTTGTACCCCGCAGAATTGGTCAAAACCCCAGTCCTGCACAACTGAAGTTCAGTGGTAAAGCTACTTACGATGCATAATCAGTAATGAGTGCTGAGTACTGAGTACTGAGTCAAAATCAGGAATCAGTACTCAGCGCTTAATCAGCAGCTATACTAAAAACGGCTAATATCTCGACTTTATAGGATAACAAAATTGAAAGGGAAAACTTCAATAAAAACTCTGCGCCACTCTGTCTTGAAAAGTTTCCTACGCCGGGAAACCCGGCTTTCCTGCGGAACGCTGACGCGAACGAGGAACTTTTCGCTGCGTTTACCTCAGCGAACCTCTGCGTTTAAAAGTAAAGTTCCCCACCGTTTTTAGTAGAAATATAAATAATAATTATGATTTTTCCCGATTTCACCCAGTTTAAGAAGCTCGCTAAACAAGGTAACTTTGTCCCGGTTTACCAGGAATGGGTAGCTGATTTAGATACTCCCGTTTCTGCTTGGTATAAAGTATGTGCGGATCAACCTTATAGCTTTTTACTGGAATCGGTGGAAGGTGGAGAAAAAATAGGACGTTATAGTTTGCTAGGTTGTGATCCTCTATGGATTTTGGAAGCTAGAGGTGATCAAACTACCCAAACACATCGAGATGGTTCTCAGCAAGTTTTTACCGGTGATCCTTTTACAGTTTTAGCTGAATGTTTAGCACCCTATCACCCAGTAAAATTACCAGAATTACCTTCAGGAATTGGCGGTTTATTTGGGTTTTGGGGTTATGAATTAATTAATTGGATTGAGCCGCGTGTACCAATTCATCCCCAAGATAGCCGTAATATACCTGATGGATTGTGGATGCAGGTAGACCACCTGTTGGTTTTTGACCAGGTAAAACGGAAAATTTGGGCGATCGCATATGCTGATTTACGTGACCCAAATGTTAATTTAGAGGTAGCCTATCAACAGGCAGGCGATCGCATTCAGGAAATGGTCAGCAAGCTATCTTTACCTCTATCGCCACAAAATACCAAATTAGCTTGGACAGCCCCCGGAAACAAGCCGAAAGCGGGAATAGAGGAATACACCAGCAACTTCACCCGTCCAGAATTTTGCGCCAGTGTCGAAAAAGCTAAAGAATATATCAAAGCTGGTGATATCTTCCAAGTCGTCATTTCTCAACGCTTATCCACAGAATACACTGGCGACCCCTTCGCCCTTTATCGTTCTTTACGCCAAATCAATCCTTCACCTTACATGGCGTATTTTAACTTTAAGGATTGGCAAATTATCGGTTCTAGTCCTGAAGTCATGGTCAAAGCAGAATGCGACCCTGATGGGGGTATAATCGCCACAGTCCGCCCCATTGCAGGCACAAGACCGAGAGGTAAGACAACCCAAGAAGATGCGGCTTTTGCAGAAGATTTACTTCAAGACCCCAAAGAAATCGCCGAACACGTCATGTTAGTTGATTTAGGACGCAATGATTTAGGGCGTGTGTGCGAAAGCGGTAGCGTGAAAGTTGATGAATTAATGCTCATTGAACGCTATTCCCATGTTATGCACATTGTCAGTAATGTGGTGGGTAAATTGGCAAATGACAAAACAGCCTGGGATTTACTTAAAGCCAGCTTCCCAGCCGGTACAGTGAGCGGTGCGCCGAAAATCAGGGCGATGGAAATCATCAACGAATTAGAACCAAATCGCCGGGGTGTGTATTCGGGTGTGTATGGCTATTATGATTTTGAAGGACAATTAAATAGTGCGATCGCGATTCGGACAATGGTATTGCATAATCATACCGTCACAGTCCAAGCCGGTGCGGGTTTAGTCGCAGATTCAGAACCAGAAAAGGAATACGAGGAAACGCTGAATAAAGCCAGAGGATTGTTAGAAGCAATTCGTTGTTTGCGTTAAACTTTAACCCATTGAATCCCCGCAGGAGAATAGATATATGAGTATTGTCATCACAGATGAAGTCTTGCAGACAATCCAAATGTCTGACAAAGAATTAATTCAAGAAATAGCAATTTTGCTCTTTGAACAAGAACGTTTTACTTTAGGACAAGCAAGCCATTTTGTAGGAATGAATCAACTCGAGTTTCAGCGATTACTTGCTAGTCGAAAAATTCCCATTCACTATGATATTGCTGAATTCACGGAGGATATAAAGAGTTTGGAAGCTAATAATTGGCGATGATTATTATTAGCAATACATCACCTATCAGTAACCTCGCTGCGATTGGACAGTTAACTTTGTTGCAGCAACTCTATGGGAATATAATTATTCCACCGACAGTCTATCAGGAAATTCTTGCTTCTGGTAGTACAGATCCAGGTACACTAGCACTTCAAACTCTCGATTGGATTCAAGTTATACCAGTTACAAATATTGTCCTAGTTCAGACTCTACAAACAATTTTAGATCCAGGTAAAGCGGAAGCGATAGCTCTTGGTCTGGAGTTAAATGCTGATAGACTGATTATTGATGAACGAAAAGGTAGAAATGAAGCAATAAAGTCTGGTTTACAGGTTACTGGACTTTTAGGTGTTGTACTAGCTGCTAGACAACAAGGGTTTATTCCACTAGTACAACCGATATTAGATGATTTGATTGCTAATGGCTTCTGGATTAGTGAACCGTTGTTTGCGGTGAATTTCATAAAAAAGTAGAGACAAAAAATTTTTCTGTCTCCACACCACAAGCAGGGTAAGAGCATCTCAATTAGGCTTGACATAAGGACTGATAAGTCAGGTTTGGTAAAAAATGAATTCAAAATCTTAAAGTTGATCTTAATAAACAGGTTTAGAGCTTAGAGTTATGGACGCAGGAGAATTACTCAGACGCTACGCTATAGGTGAAAGAAATTTTTCTGGTGTCAATTTTAGTCGTCTACACTTGGAAGAAGTTGATCTGTGTGGGGTAAACTTGAATGGTGCTGAGTTGACTGGTACTCATCTTAATGATGTGAATCTGAGTTACGCAAATTTGAGTAATGCCAGTCTACAAGGGGTTACGCTGCTTGGAGCAAATTTTGAAGGTGCTAATTTAAGTAATGCTCGTCTTGACGGATCTGAAGCAGAGTACGCTAACTTCAAAGCAGCTAATCTGAGTCACGCCAACTTGTCTGGCAGTTTTCAAGGAGTGGACTTTAGCTATGCAGATTTGAGTAACATTTATATGGATCATGGCTGGATAGAAGAAGCTAATATTAGTTATGCCAACTTAAGCAATATCACGACATACCAAAGTACGTTAGATAAAGTTAACCTGCGAGGCGCAAATCTAAGCAATGCTTTCTTTAGTGATGGAACAAGACTACGGAAAGCAAATTTGATTGGTGCTAACCTTACAGGTATGGGTATAGGTCAACTTCTTACAGACTGTATCTATGATACTGAGACAATAATTGACGAAAAAACAAGATATCTTTCTATACCTGGAATAGGTCTTTTCGATATTTTTGAACGAGCTATTTTGATTGGTTCTGGAGAAAATTTAAATTCTGCTAACTTAGAAAATACCGACCTTAGTGATTTGGATTTAAGCGAGGCTGATTTAAGCTATGCAAATTTGAAAGGTACGAATCTAAGCAATAGCTCTCTTTTTCAAGCAAATTTAGAAGGTGCAGATTTAGAAGGAGCAAATTTGACAGGTGCTGACTTGGAAGGTGCAAATTTAAACAATGCTTATCTTTATAACACTATATTTGACAGTACCGTTATGCCAGATGGAAACATAAGGGATGATGATTGTTAACAAAGTTGCTCAAGAATCTCTCCCTAACCTTCACTAACAAAATCGGGACTGAGAAATACATCTCAGTGCCGATAAAAAAGCGGGCTAACCGCTATTACATGGTTAACCCGTTCAGCTTTGGGAACGCGCAGAGAAAATATTATTGCAATACCAACTTGACATTGGCGTTTTGCAGACCGCGCTGTTTTACTTCAGTCAAAGTCTTGTTAACGGCGTATTTTTGGTTAATAGAGTTGATCAACTCGGTTTGGTTGTGCTTCTTAGCAACGCCCCACAAGTCAGCGATAAGGTCAAAAGAACCATCACTGTTGCGAGACCAACCTAAATCGTACTCGCCTTCCAATACAGCAACGATGTCCGAACGTACACGCTGACCGTTATAACCACGAACATCAGCTTCAGTCTTTACGCTGATACCTAAGTCGCGCAAAGAAGACTTCAGAATTTCGGCATCGGTGATTTTGGTACGCAGAGTGCTAAAGTGAGACATTTGGGTTTCCTCCAATGAGAAGATTGATGAGAAAAACGACAACGGTTTCTTTTCAGCCAAGCCGCATTGATTGGGAGCGGCTTTTTTCTTCTAAACTGTTAGCTTTGTAGCTAACCTTTCCCCCCTGACATTGCAGGAGAAAGCTTTTAAAACTCCATGCGCTGATATTCAGCGACGGAGGATGCTGCGGGTCTTGCACGCTGTCTGGCCCAGTCTCTTAAAGCTGTGACCTGTTCTTGCATCGTTCGTGACAGTGGCAAAGTAGACTTCAATGCAGCAATAATATCTAATTGGGTGAACTCCCGATCTTGGGCGAAGGCTTCATACATCGCCGCCACGATCGCTTGTTCAATTTCTGCACCAGAGAAGCCGTCAGACATTTTGGCTAGTTGTTCCAGATCAAATCTAGCAATATCTTCCCGTCTTTTAGTCAAGTGAATGTTGAAGATATCCTGACGTTCTTCAGATGTGGGCAGATCCACAAAGAATATTTCATCAAAGCGACCTTTCCTCAAAAACTCCCCAGGTAGGCGTTCCACGCGGTTAGCAGTCGCCATTACAAAGACTGGAGATTTCTTTTCTTGCATCCAGGTGAGGAAAGAACCGAAAATTCTACTCGATGTCCCCCCATCAGAATCACCAGAACCGGCACTACCCGCGAAAGATTTATCCAACTCGTCGATAAACAGAATCGTGGGGGAAATTGATTCTGCTGTCTTTAGGGCGTTCCGCAGATTTGCTTCACTTCGACCCACCATTGAGCCGTCGTATACACGCCCCATATCTAACCGCAAGATTGGTAAACCCCATAAACGGGAGGTAGTTTTGGCAATTAGTGACTTACCACAACCGGGAACACCGAGAATCAACATTCCCTTGGGTTGAGGCAAACCATACTCTCTCGCTCTTTCTGTGAAGGCGTTAGAGCGTTGTTTGAGCCACTTTTTCAATTCTTCCAAGCCACCAATAGCATCAATGGTTTCATCTTCTTCGATGTATTCTAGGATGCCATTGCGCCGAATCAGTTGTTTCTTCTCAGATAGAACTATATCTACTTCATCTTCCGTTAGTCTTCCGGTAGTTACCTGAGCCTTACGGTATACTTTTTCAGATTCGTCTTTAGTTAGACCTAAAGCTGCTCTGAGAAGTTTTTCTCGTGCTTCGGTTGTTAGCCGTCGGCCACGATGCTGTTCTTGGTGGTTGGTTAAAACTTTGTTCAACTCAACCATATCTGGTAGTTGGAAGTCTAGGACAACAACCTCTTTTTCTAGTTCGATGGGAACTTGTTGCATGGGAGACATCAAGATGATGTTCTTTTGCATTCCCTTGAAACTAGCGATCGCATCCCGTAGCGATCTCGTTGTTGCTGGCGCATCAATAAATGGATGTAAATCTTTAAGAATAAATATACCGGGTTCTTTTTGGCGAATAATCCACTCAATCGCCGCTTCTGGAGAAACTGTATTATGTTGAGTTGTATTCCGGGGTTGACCATACTCAATGATACCGTGAGTTACAGTCCAAACATATACCCGGCGTTGGGGCTTCAATAACTGTGCGATCGTGGAAATTGCTTGCTCTGCCCGCTCTTCCTCGGAGGTCACAAGGTAGATTAAAGGGTATTGAGCTTGAATTAAAATATTGAGCTCTTCTTTCATACAATCGACCTACTTGAGACCTTCTAAAGACAGTACAGTCATCGCTTTTGATCAAGACAACCGAAAAACTTCTTCTTCATAATTCCTACCTAGCAAGGAACCAATTCTTCCTCACCCTTCGGATGGGTTTCATCTTGTTCCATTTCATCCAGGGACAGATGTTCTTGACCAATTATTCCCGGTTGATTGCCTAAAGCTACTAATTCCCCATCACGTATGATTAGTGAACTTTCACAGGTAGGACAAGAATAAACCCTATGTGTTCGTCCATAGGAAGACGCTTCTACTTCTTCGACTAATTCTGAATTTGTCAGGTAGAAATTGAGGGCGCGTTCTGCAAGTTCTGACATCGGCTCCGAATCAACTGCTGATCGAATTTTCAATCTTCTGTGCAGTTCAGGCGATAGATACAAAGTAACCTTTTGCTTAGTTTGCATATAACTCATTAACGGTCTTACCCGGGTATGTAACTAACGTTATCGGCTTCTTGATTCCTTGTCAAGATAAAAAAACGTTTTAATGGCTATTTTGTTACATCTCTTAATAATATTAGTTAGCAATTAGCCACCACATCATTAAACTAAGTGATTTATGTCACAATAAATCTAGTAGAGAAAACGGAGCAAAACGGAGCTAGGGTACAGGGTACAGAGGAATTTTCCCCTCTACCTCTTGGTGTTATTCAGCCCCTGCCCTCTTTCCTCTTCTTTGACTCCACTGACAGGAAATTGGGTGAAGGGTGTATTTATGTCTACTGTTGCGGTCAAAACCTGTAATTTGAGGCGAGTAATTGTGGCGCTAATCTCTGGTGTTGGCACAGCAATGATTTTCTCAAGTTGTAGTGCTACTAGCTTCCCAACCTCCAAACTGGCATGGGAGACTTACTACAATTCCCGTTATGGTTTTGAGTTTCCCTATCCCAGCAATTGGACTTCTGTCGCACCTCCAGACAATAATGATGGAGTTATCTTCGTGTCACCACAAAACCAAGATGCCCAAATTCGCGCTTGGGCAGGAAATCAATTACCAGAGTCAATTACCCAAGATCCAAAGACCATAAAAACGATAGATGAGAATTTTCAAACTGCTCAAGGAGTCTCTGGAGTGCTGGTTGTAGAAGTGGGAGAAGAGGTAAGTTTCATGCAATTGACCATAACTCAAGGTCAAGTGAAATATTATTGGCAAGGGAAAAGCAACAGCAAAGAATTTCGATATCACTATCAGTTGTTTTACTACATTGCCCAGCAATATAAAATTCGTAATTCGTAATAATGCCGACCGCAGGCTACGCCAAGGTAATTCGTAATTCGTAATTGAGAAAACTTTTCCCCTTCCAATCCCCAGAATTAATGAGCGAGAGGGGACACAAACCTGATAGATTTAGCTATCAGCGAGTAAAAACTGGTAAAAATGAAAGTCCTGGTTATTGGTGGCGATGGGTATTGCGGTTGGGCAACAGCACTCTACCTTTCTAATCAAGGTTATGAAGTTGGAATTTTAGACAGTTTGGTGAGGCGGCATTGGGATAACGAACTGGGTGTTAACACACTTACCCCAATCGCACCCATTCAGCAACGCCTCCAGCGCTGGCAAGATTTAACTAGTAAATCTATCGACCTGTTCATCGGTGATATTACTAACTACGAATTTCTGCACAAATCCTTACACCAATTTCAGCCAAATGCCATAGTGCATTTTGGTGAACAACGTTCAGCACCATTTTCCATGATTGACCGCGATCATGCAGTTCTGACTCAAGTAAATAATGTAGTCGGTACATTGAACTTGCTGTATGCCATGCGGGAAGATTTCCCAGATTGTCATTTGGTGAAGTTGGGGACAATGGGTGAATATGGGACACCCAATATCGACATTGAAGAAGGTTACATCACGATTGAACACAACGGACGCAAAGATACTCTGCCCTATCCTAAGCAGCCCGGTTCCATGTATCACTTAAGCAAAGTCCATGATAGCCATAATATTCACTTTGCTTGTCGGATTTGGGGATTGCGGGCAACAGACTTAAATCAAGGTATAGTTTACGGCGTTCTCACCGAAGAAACGGGGCTGGACGAACTGTTAATTAACCGCCTTGATTACGATGGTGTATTTGGGACTGCACTTAACCGTTTCTGTATCCAAGCAGCAATTGGACATCCTCTGACTGTCTACGGGAAAGGTGGACAAACTCGCGGCTTTTTGGATATTCGGGATACAGTGCGATGTATTGAATTAGCGATCGCTAACCCAGCACAACCTGGAGAATTCCGCGTATTTAACCAATTTACTGAATTATTCAGCGTTGGTGACTTGGCAATGATGGTGAAAAAAGCTGGCAATGCTCTGGGGCTAAGTGTAGACATCAATAATATTGACAACCCCAGAATCGAAAAAGAAGAACATTACTTCAATGCCAAAAACACCAAACTGCTAGATTTAGGCTTAGAACCTCACTATCTCTCAGATTCCCTACTTGATTCTCTATTAAACTTTGCTGTCAAGTATCAGGAACGAGTTGATAATCAGCAAATTTTGCCTAAAGTCTCTTGGCATAGAAAGTAGGTGAGAGTTCTGAGTACCGAGTACCGAGTACCGAGTGGTTGAGGATTATTCCTACTCATTACTTGTTACTCATCGCTCGGTACTGACTTGCTCCTCCTGACTCCTGACTCCTGACTCCTGACTCCTGATTTCCAGTTATTTATGAGAATTGCCCTATTTACCGAAACTTTCTTACCCAAAGTTGATGGAATTGTGACGCGTCTGCGTCACACCGTTGACTATTTACAACGTCATGGAAATCAAGTGTTAGTGATTGCCCCAGAAGGTGGGATCACTGAACATAAAGGAGCGAAAGTTTACGGCGTGACAGGCTTTCCTCTGCCTCTGTATCCAGAGCTAAAAGTAGCACTACCTCGTCCAGCTATTGGTTATGCGTTGGAACAGTTTCGTCCCGATATTATTCATGTTGTCAATCCCGCAGTTTTAGGATTATCGGGAATTTTTTACAGTAAAGTCTTGAAAATTCCTTTGGTGGCTTCTTACCATACCCACTTGCCGCAATATCTGCAACATTACGGTTTAGGAATGTTAGAAGGCTTACTATGGGAATTATTGAAAGGCGCTCATAATCAAGCGGAGTTAAATTTGTGTACATCCACAGCGATGGTGGAGGAATTATCAGGACATGGAATTGAACGGGTAGATTTATGGCAGAGAGGGGTTGATACAGAATTATTTCATCCTGATTTAGCTAGTGTCGAAATGCGATCGCGTCTATCCCAAAATCATCCAGAAAGCCCCTTACTTTTGTATGTAGGTCGTCTTTCCGCTGAAAAAGAAATTGAGCGGATTAAACCGATTTTACAAGCCATTCCTGGTGCGCGGTTGGCCTTGGTAGGAGATGGACCACATCGCCAAAATTTAGAAAAACATTTTGCAGGCACAAATACTTATTTTGTTGGTTATCTGATGGGAAAAGAGTTAGGTTCTGCCTTTGCTAGTGCTGATGCCTTTATTTTTCCTTCTCGGACAGAAACACTGGGATTAGTGCTACTAGAAGCAATGGCAGCTGGGTGTCCAGTCATAGCAGCCCGTTCTGGTGGAATTCCTGATATTGTTACAGATGGGGTAAATGGGTATCTTTTTGAACCGACAGCAGATATTCAAGAGGCTATTAATGCTACAGTGCGTTTATTACAAGAGCAACAAGAAGTCACCCAAATCCGTAAAAATGCCCGCCAAGAAGCGGAAAATTGGGGATGGGCAGCTGCTACCCGTCAATTACAAGATTATTATCAAAAGGTGATAGGGAATAGGGAATAGGGAAGCCAGAGGAAAATTAATCGACTAATGACTAATGACTAATGACCAATGACTAATGACTATTTTTAATTATTTATGACACTCCCTAACGCCGGTAGCGTCTTGGCAACATTAACTGAACTTACTCAAGTTAATCGCACCCACACCCTACTCAGTCGCGTCAAAGACCTCTCTGTTAACGAATTTGTTTGCTTACTTGATTTCATTACAGCTGAGTTTCAGCAATTTCTCAGAGCTATTGATCTAATCAATAATGAAGCTCTAGAAAGTATGTTGGAAAAAGTTCTAGAAGCCATTACACTCAAAATTGGTCAAATTCTCCAAGCCGAACATACAGCCATTTTTTTAGTTGACTATGATAAGGCTCAACTATGGTCAAAAGTTCCCCAGGATAATAGCCAAAAATTCCTAGAAATACGCACTCCCTTAAATGTGGGTATTCCTGGTCATGTTGCGACTACAGGTCAATATCTCAACATATCTGAAACCTCTACTCACCCTCTTTTTAGCCCAGAATTAGAAAGACAAATGGGCTATAAAATCCGCAATCTTTTATGTATGCCAGTTGTGAGTAGTAAAAAGCAAACTGTAGCTGTAGTACAACTAGCAAATAAAGCTGGGAATGTTCCTTTTGATCAGGATGATGAAGAGTCATTTCGAGACTTTGCCTCTTCTATTGGCATTATCTTAGAAAGTTGTCAGTCTTTTTATGTAGCGGCTCGCAATCAGCGCGGTGCAACAGCTTTATTGCGTGCGACTCAGACATTAGGGCAAAGTTTGGATTTAGAGGTGACTTTGCAAATAGTCATGGAACAAGCCCGGATTTTAATGCAAGCAGACCGCAGTGCGCTGTTTTTGTATCGCAAGGAAATGGGGGAACTATGGACGAAGGTGGCTGCTGCTGATGGTAAAAACTTGATTGAAGTCCGTATACCTTCTAATCGCGGTATTGCTGGCTATGTGGCTTCTACTGGTCAAGCACTGAATATCCCCGAAGCTTACCAAGATCATCGCTTTGACCCAACTACAGATCAAAAGACTGGGTATGTAACTCGTAATATCTTGTGTTTACCAGTTTTTAATTCTGCTAATGAATTGATTGGGGTGACACAGTTAATTAATAAGCAACAAGGTAGTTTTTCTACTTCTGATGAAGAATTCATGCGGGCTTTTAATATTCAGGCGGGAATTGCTTTGGAAAATGCCCGTCTATTTGAAAACGTATTGTTAGAAAGACAATATCAAAAAGATATTCTCCAGAGTTTGTCAGATGCTGTAATTTCTACAGATATGCAAGGTCAAATTGTCACTATTAATGATGCAGCGCTGGAGTTAATTGGTTGTCCTTTGAAGGAAGCTAACAGAATTACTAATAAACTGCTGTGGAAGGAAAATTTGCTTGGTCGTAAAGTTTGGGAGGTGATGCCAATTGAAAATCTGCAAATGCGGCTGGAAGATAGTTTACAACATGGGTCTAGACATTATGTCCCAGAGCAAAGTTTGCTAGTGGGATTGTATCAATTAGAAAATGGTGAACCTCAAAAGTCAAAACAGAAAACTCAGAAGATAATTTTGGCGGTGCGCGATCGCCATAACCCAGATATTTTTATTCCTTGGAATCAACTCCTGACTCCCCAGTCTGAGTTACTCAGTTCTAGTGTGGTGAAAGAATTAGAACGCAGCATCAATCTCACCGTCAATCCCTTGACTAATCCCGAAGGTGGAGTCAGAGGTGGTTTAGTGGTATTGGAAGACATCAGTCGGGAAAAACGCATGAAAAGCACCATGTACCGCTATCTGACACCCCGCGTAGCCGAGCAAATTATGGCGCTGGGAGAGGATACCTTAATGGTAGGTGAGCGCAAAGAAGTCACCATTTTGTTCTCTGATATCCGAGGTTATACAACACTAACGGAAAACTTGGGCGCAGCTGAGGTGGTATCCTTGCTCAATCAATATTTTGAAACAATGGTGGAGTCAGTTTTTCAATATGAAGGAACTTTAGATAAGTTTATTGGTGATGCTTTAATGGCGGTATTTGGAGCGCCCCTACCACTGACTGAAAATCATGCCTGGCGAGCAATACAGTCAGCATTGGATATGCGCCACCGATTGGAGGAATTTAACCACAGACGGATTATGCAGGCACAGCCTCAAATCCATATTGGGATTGGGATTAGTTCTGGGGAAGTAGTTTCCGGGAACATCGGTTCTCGCAAACGGATGGACTATACGGTGATTGGCGATGGGGTAAATTTGAGTTCCCGCTTGGAAGGTGTAACGAAAGAATATGGTTGTGACATTATTTTGAGCGAATTTACTTATAATTTGTGCCGCGATCGCATTTGGGTGCGCCAGCTAGATAAAATTCGCGTCAAAGGTAAACATCAGGCGGTATATATTTACGAATTAATTGGCGATCGCTCTATTCCCCTTGATGCTAACACCGAAGAGTTTTTGTTTCATTATCATGCTGGACGCACTGCTTATTCCTCGCGAGACTTTTCTCAAGCGATCGCCAGTTTTGAAGCCGCTAAACGCATCCGACCCCTAGACCAAGCCCTGAATACCCACCTAGAACGATCCTATAATTATCAGCAAATACAACCTCCAGATTCTTGGGATGGTGTCTGGACGATGATAACTAAATAGTTATTGGTGATTGGTGATTGGTGATTGGTGATTGGTCATTGGTCATTGGTCATTGGTCATTGGTCATTGGTCATTGGTCATTGGTCATTGGTCATTGGTCATTGGTCATTGGTCATTGGTCATTGGTCATTGGAGAAAAACCAATACCCAATAAACACTCAATCCCCGCGTCCCCGCGTCCCTGAGTCCCCAGTTAAGAGTCCCTACTTTATTGTTCCGCCTCAGAGCCGTTATTTTGTTCGGGTTGTTCACCTATTTTGAGTTGTTTTTTCGAGCGTTTTAATTCCTTCCACATAGCCTTGATTTGCTCATAAGCTTCATCTGGGGGCAATTTTCCACCTGTTTCTAAGTTGCAGATGTAGCTAACTCGCTGGGCAAACTCCTGTAGATTCGCATTAAAAACCAAGTTTTCTGGTTTTACATGACCATAGTAGCGACCACGAGGATAGAGAAAATCATCTTTATTCACCATTTTTTTCTCCATGTATTCAACTCTGCGCCTGATTTTCAAAGTTTGCAGCAGAATCACTAGCAATTATTATCTCTATTTTGTTAGATCCAGAGAAAGCAAATCCTTAGACGGTGCTGATCGGGAAGTTATAGAGCAATTGGTTAATTCCAGCGTTGACAACATCATAAAGTTATAAGTTACTAAGCAGCAAGCTGTAAAAAGTTTATGCCCAACTATCCAAAGCTATGAACTAGGGAGCGCCCAATATACATCTTTCCTTATAAAAAATTGCTATTTCTCAGAGGAGGTTAGTCTACTACAGCTTCAATTTGCTTAAAGGTTTCATATTACATCCGAAACACTAGCTAATCAAGCCATAATATATACTTTTTTTACATGATTGCCAAATTTTTTTCCTAAAAATTCCCAAAAATCAACTTAAAAAACCGTAATTTCCAGACAAAATCACATTTGCTGTCCAAAAAGGTTTTATTTTAGATGATTGAGGCAATTTTTGTCCATTTGCTAGTAATCATTAACAGACAAATTATCACTCATGGCCAATCGCTAATAACTAAAGATAAAATGGTGAAGCTTGAAACCATGCCTAGAAATGTATCTACCACAATGTCTATTAATTCCAAGCTATACGAAGGCAAAGCGAAAATCATCTACAGCACAGACGAACCTGAAGTTTTATTGGCAGATTTTAAAGATGATGCTACTGCGTTTAATGCCCAAAAGCGTGGCAGTATTCAGGGTAAAGGCAGTATAAATTGCACTATTTCCAGTAAATTGTTTCAACAATTAGAAGTGCATGGAATCAAGACTCACTACATTGACAGTCCGGCTCCAAATCAAATGCGGGTACGCTCCGTAAAAATTGTACCATTGGAAGTAGTTGTTAGAAATATTGCTGCTGGTAGTCTGTGCCAGCAAACAGGATTGCAACTAGGTACAGTTCTGCCACAGCCTTTGGTAGAGTTTTATTATAAAGACGATAAATTGGGAGATCCCCTGTTAACACGCGATCGCATATTCCTGTTGGCATTAGCCACTGCGGAACAAGTTGATCACATTACCCATCTTGCATTGCAAATCAACGAGTTTCTTCAGGGTTTTTGGCAAAGCTGCGGTATCACCTTAGTAGACTTTAAACTTGAATTTGGTTTGGACTCACAACAGCAAATACTCTTGGCAGATGAAATTAGCCCCGACACTTGCCGTTTGTGGGACATCACAGAAGACGATCCTAACCGCAGGGTAATGGACAAAGACCGCTTTCGCAGAGACATGGGGAATGTAGAGAATGCGTACCAGGAGGTTTTACAAAGGGTTTTAACAGTCGTAGACAGCAAAAATCTTTGAATTTTGAATTTTGAATTCCGCATTTGCGGAACGCCTTAGAGAAAAGAGAAGCGGTATGTGTGGTAGTGAAGAGGAATATGAGTAAAATGCGTTTATCTCCTGTATTGCTGGCAGCGATGCCCTTGGCGAGCCTAGCTATTGCCATTGCTGCTCCTTTGGATAGTTCCCTAAAAGCAAACGCACAAACTGCGAATGATGTCAATCAGACAACAGAAGTTTCTACCCTAGAAACAACCCAGCAGCTAGAACAGGAATCTGCTCAGAGTGATGAAAACCAAGTATCTCAACCTCAATCAACAGCAGTAGTTATAGAGACGAAATCGCCTCAGTCTCCTACCACTGTTACAGGCTTAACAGCTAACTCGGCACCGATAGAGAAACCAGAAGTAGTTATCCCCAATCCGACAGAGCCAAAAACCGCTCAAGTCCCCCAATCAGCCTTAAATCGCAACTTAGCACCAATAGGGAAACAAGAAGTAGTTATCCCCAATCCGACAGAGCCAAAAACCGCTCAAGTTCTGCAATCAGCCTTAAATCGGAACTTAGCACCGATAGAGAAACCAGAAGTAGTTATCCCCAATCCGACAGAGCCAAAAACGGCTCAAGTTCCCCAATTAGCTTTAAATCGCAACTTAGCACCAATAGACAAACCAGAATTAACTATATCTACCACGACAGCGCCAAAAACGGCTCAAGTCCCCCAACCTGCGCCAAATCCCAGCACTACTCCCAGTCAGGAAAATGTCAATCCACCCACAGCAGAACCTGTTTTTCCTGCTACTCCAGAAACCTCAGAAACAGCAGAACCTCGTGTGCTGGTGTCAGAAGTAGCGATTACATCTCAAACAGGAACAATCTCACCAGAACTGGAAAACGAAGTTTACAAAGTCATTCGTACCCAACCAGGACAAACAACTACTCGCTCCCAACTACAAGAAGATATTAATGCAATCTTTGGTACAGGCTTTTTCTCTAATGTGCAAGCTGTTCCCGAAGATACGCCTTTGGGGGTGCGGGTGAGTTTTATTGTTGCTCCTAACCCAGTCGTGACGAAGGTACAAGTCGAAGCTAATCCGGGTACTGGTGTTGCTTCTGTAATTCCTGCTAACACTGTAGATGAAATCTTCCGCGATCAGTATGGCAAAATCTTGAATTTACGGGACTTACAAGAAGGTGTCAAAAAGTTAACCAAGCAGTATCAAGATAAAGGTTTTGTACTGGCTAACGTGATTGGTGCGCCTAAAGTCTCAGAAGATGGAGTTGTTACCCTACAAGTAGCAGAAGGGGTAGTGGAGAATATCAAAGTCCGGTTCCGCAGTAAAGACGGTCAGGAAACAGACGATAAAGGACAACCAATTCGGGGACGGACTAAGGAATATATCATTACAAGAGAATTGGAATTAAAGCCAGGACAAATATTCAACCGCAACATTGTTCAAAAAGACATACAACGAGTATTTGGACTAGGACTGTTTGAGGATGTGAATGTCTCCCTAGACCCTGGGACTGACCCTAGTAAGGTGGATGTAGTATTAAATGTGGCTGAACGCAGTAGCGGCTCAATTGCGGCTGGTGCGGGGATTAGTTCCGCGAGTGGGTTATTTGGGACGATTAGCTATCAGCAGCAAAATTTAGGCGGTAGAAACCAAAAATTAGGCACTGAGATCCAGCTAGGAGAGAGAGAACTGCTGTTTGACCTCCGCTTTACAGACCCTTGGATTGCGGGTGATCCTTACCGGACTTCTTATACAGCCAATATTTTCCGCCGTCGCTCAATTTCGTTGATTTTTGATGGCAAAGATGAAAATATTGAAACCTTTGACCCAAATAATATCACTAATCAGGATAAGCAAGATCGCCCCCGGATTACCCGTTTCGGTGGTGGTATCTCCTTTACCCGCCCTCTTACTCCCAATCCCTACGAAAAGTCAGAGTGGGTTGCTTCAGCTGGCTTGCAATATCAACGGGTTTCTGGCCGTGATGCTGATGGCAATCTCAGAAAACAAGGGGCAATATTTGATGATAATGGTAATATCATCAGCCCGCTAGTTCCGTTGACCCAATCGGCATCAGGCGAAGACGATTTGCTATTGTTGCAACTGGGCGCACAACGCGATCGCCGTAATAATCCTTTACAACCGAGCAGCGGTTCTTACCTCCGCTTCGGAGTTGACCAATCTGTACCTATAGGACAAGGCAACATTTTTCTCACTAGAGTCAGGGGTAATTACAGTCAATATTTACCCGTGAAATTCCTCAGCTTTGGGAAAGGTACACAAACTCTGGCATTTAACATCCAGGGAGGCACAGTCCTGGGTGACTTACCTCCCTACGAAGCCTTTACTCTTGGTGGTAGCAATTCTGTCCGGGGTTACGATGAGGGTAGATTAGCTTCTGGACGCAGTTATGTGCAAGCATCTGTTGAGTATCGCTTCCCCGTTTTCTCTGTAGTTAGTGGCGCTCTATTTTTAGATTATGGTAGTGACCTGGGAACTAGTACCAGAGCAGCTGAAGTGTTAAATAAAAATGGTAGTGGCTACGGTTATGGTCTAGGTGTGCGTGTACAGTCACCATTGGGGCCAATTCGCATAGACTATGGTATGAGCGATGATGGCGATAGCCGCATCAATTTTGGGATTGGGGAAAGGTTTTAAATTAGTACCGAGTACCGAGTACCGAGTATTGAGTACCGAGTATTGAGTATTAAGTACTTGCTAATTTTCACCTTTGCCTTAATACTATTCCCCATACAGGCTTAAATCAGGGTTTCTACTAAAGATAAAAAATGAGCAGTACAAACCGAAATATATCGGCTTTTCGCCTATGCACCAGCACACTTTAGCGGCAGAAATTACCCAAAGGGGTGTGGGGCTGCATAGTGGGGTGAGTACCCATGTAAGGATATTACCAGCTGAGGTGGGAAGCGATCGCTATTTTGTCCGGGTGGATTTGCCAAATTCGCCGATTATTCCCGCCCAAGTTGTAGCAGTTAGTCAGACCCAGCTTTCAACTCAGTTGGGTGAAGGCGAGGTCAGTGTCCGCACTGTAGAGCATTTATTGGCAGCTTTGGCGGCTATGGGTGTGGATAATGCCCGAATTGAAATTGATGGGCCAGAAGTACCGCTTTTAGATGGTTCGGCTCAGGTATGGACTCAAAGCATTGCTGCTGTGGGTTTGGTATTACAGCCCGTTAGTGACACGCAAACACCGATAACTATTAAAGAACCAATTTGGGTTTATCAAGGTGATGCTTTTACCTGCGCCCTCCCAGCACCAGAAACTCGGTTTAGCTATGGTATTGATTTTGAGTTACCTGCTATTGGTAATCAATGGCACAGTTGGTCACTAATTACCAATTCAGAAAATACTGAAAACACTTTTGTTACAGAAATTGCTCCTGCCCGTACATTTGGGTTATTGCATCAAATTGAATATCTCCAAAAATCAGGATTAATCAAAGGTGGTAGCTTGGATAATGCTCTAGTTTGTGGGGCTGAAGGTTGGCTAAATCCACCCTTGAGATTTGCTAATGAGCCAGTACGTCATAAAATCTTAGATTTAGTGGGAGATATGAGCTTGCTGGGGAAATTTCCTATTGCTCACTTCTTGGCTTACAAAGCCAGTCATAATTTACACGTGCAACTGGCACAAAAAATTTTAGAATTAATCTAGAATTCAAACCTACTCAAGATCATTCTCAGTTACTAATTTCACTACGAATTAGTAATTAAAAATTACGAATTAGAAATTACCCATGTCAACTCTTACCCAAGCTAACTCTACTGACGTGACTACAACCCAAGGAGATAATCAAAATAGCCACACATCTGAGATTAAAACAACGTTCACAATTGAAGAGATTCAGCAACTATTACCTCACCGTTATCCGTTTTTACTGGTAGATAAAATTATTGACTATGTTCCAGGTAAATTGGCAGTGGGTGTAAAAAATGTTACTTTTAATGAACCCCAATTTCAAGGTCATTTTCCCGGACGTTCACTGATGCCTGGTGTACTAATTGTGGAAGCAATGGCACAAGTAGGCGGAATTGTCATGACGCAAATGTCCGATTCACCTGGTGGTCTGTTCGTGTTTGCTGGGATTGATAAAGTCCGTTTCCGTCGTCAAGTAGTACCAGGAGATCAGCTAGTGATGACGGTGGAACTGTTGTGGGTAAAACAACGTCGTTTCGGTAAAATGCAAGGTCGAGCCGAGGTTGACGGACAACTAGCTGCTGAAGGGGAATTAATGTTTTCTTTAGTTAGCTAAATTAGGTACTAAAATTTTATTTTACTGGTCTGGGCATAACCGTGAACTGCCCTCAGTCAATCCTAAAAGAGCGTAACAGTAAAAACAAAAAACCACAATAGTATTTACTGATTTCTGGATTTTCGCCCCTCACACGTTGTTTGCCCGACACTTTTTTCACTGAACATTTAATACACAGCACTCAGTTCTGGAGAGTCTCCTTTGAAAACGCTTATTCATCCAACTGCTGTAATACATCCTAATTCTGAACTCCACTCAACAGTGCAAGTCGGCGCTTATGCTGTGATTGGAGCAAATGTCAAAGTCGGCGCGGAAACTGTGATTGGCGCTCATGCAGTGCTAGAGGGTCCATGTGAAATTGGGGCGCGAAATCATATTTTTCCTGGTGCAGCTATCGGTATGGAACCCCAGGATCTCAAGTATGTGGGAGAACCAACTTGGGTAAAAATTGGGGATAATAATTCCATTCGTGAGTATGTTACTATTAACCGCGCTACCGGTCGTGGTGAAGCGACGGTAATTGGTAATGGTAATCTACTCATGGCTTATGTTCATGTGGGTCATAATTGCTTGATTGAGGATTCGGTGGTAATTGCTAATTCTGTGGCGTTAGCGGGTCATGTTCACATTGAGTCAAGAGCTAGATTAAGTGGTGTTTTGGGTGTCCATCAATTTGTACATATTGGTGGTATGTCGATGGTGGGCGGTATGGCACGCATTGACAGAGATGTCCCTCCTTATATGTTGGTAGAGGGTAATCCTTCAAGGGTGCGATCGCTCAATCTGGTGGGTCTAAAACGCTCAGGAATGCCTGTTCAAGATTTCCAAGTCCTCAAAAAGGCTTTCCGTATTCTCTACCGTTCTAATTTACTTTTTAAGGATGCTTTGGCTGAGTTGGATCTGTTAGGAGATACGGAACAATTAGAACATTTACGCCGTTTTTTGCTTCTTGCTAAAATGCCAGGAAGACGCGGTTTGATTCCCGGAAAAGGCAGAAAAAGCTCTAGTGATGAGTCGTGATTTAGTGCATTCATGGTTTGATTAGGGAATATGGCGAATACTCCCTAATCACTGGAAAAATATGGATTAATTGAACCGCAAAGACGCGAAGGAAGAAATAAAGAAGTAGGAAGAAGGAAGAAAGTAAAAATACAACATCTAAAATTGAAATGCGGTTATTTATCAGCACGGGTGAAGTTTCGGGTGATTTGCAGGGGTCGCTTTTAATTGCAGCACTTCAACGTCAAGTTGCAGCTACGGGTTTGAAGTTGGAAATTGTGGCTTTGGGTGGGGAGAAGATGGCTGCCGCTGGAGCGACTATTTTGGGCGATACTAGCGGTATTGGTTCGATGGGTATTATTGAGGCTCTACCTTACTTTATACCTACTGTTCAGGTACAACGCCAAGCGATCGCTTATCTCAAGCAAAATCCACCTGATTTGGTGGTGCTGATTGACTACATGACCCCCAATATCGGGATTGGTAGTTATATGGAGCAGCATTTTCCCGATGTGCCTGTGGTGTATTATATTGCGCCGCAAGAGTGGGTGTGGTCAACGAGTTTTGAAAGAACGAAACGAATTGTCAGCTTTACAGATAAGCTATTGGCGATTTTTCCCGAAGAAGCCCGTTATTATCAGCAGAAAGGGGCTAATGTTAATTGGGTAGGTCATCCTTTGATTGATAGGCTGGAAAATACTCCTAGTCGGGAAGCAGCACGGACAATTTTGGGGATTAAACCAGAAGAGATTGTTGTTGCGCTTTTGCCAGCTTCTCGTCAACAAGAATTAAAATATCTGTTACCAGCAATTTTCCAAGCTGCTCAAAATATCCAATCTAAATTACCAGAAACCCATTTTTGGATTCCTCTATCTTTGGAAGCATTTAGACAGCCTATTGAAAAAGCTATTCAAGATTACGGGTTACGAGCTACAGTTGTATCAGGTCAACAACAGGAAGTTTTTGCAGCAGCTGATTTTGCTATTACTAAATCTGGAACTGTCAATTTAGAATTAGCTTTGTTAAATGTACCGCAAGTAGTTGTTTATCGTCTGAATACCATTACTGCTTGGATTGCGCGTAATGTTCTTAAAGGTTCTATTCCTTTTGCTTCCCCAGTAAATTTAGTTGTGATGCGGGAAATCGTGCCAGAATTGTTACAAGAGCAAGCTACATCTGAGAATATTACTCAAGCAGCGATGGAATTATTATTAAATCCTGAGCGCAGACAGCAAACTTTGGCAGATTATCAGGAAATGCGGCGATGTTTGGGAGAAGTGGGAGTATGCGATCGCGCTGCAAAGGAAATTCTACAAATGCTACCCAATTAGAACTTTTTGATGGGGAATTAGTCAAAAAAAATAAATATAAAAGACCGATAGCTGTTGAATTGTTTGCAGGTGCTGGGGGAATGACTCTTGGTTTTGAACAAGCAGGTTTTGATGTTCTCGCAGCAGTAGAAATTGACCCTGTTCATTGTGCAACCCACGAATTTAATTTCCCTTTTTGGCAGATTTTTTGTAAAAGTGTTGTTGAAATTACAGGAGAAGAAATTAGAAAATCATCTAAAATAAAAAATCAAGAAATTGATGTTTTATTTGGTGGGCCACCCTGTCAAGGATTTTCTTTAATAGGTAAACGGCTACTAGATGACCCTCGCAATTCTTTAGTTTTTCACTATATTCGTTTAGTTCTAGAATTACAGCCTAAATTTGTAGTTCTAGAAAATGTCAAAGGAATGACTATAGGTAAACACCGTGAGTTTATTTTAGAAGTTATTTCGGCTTTTGAAGCAATTAATTATAAAGTTTATCAAGATTATCAAGTTTTAAATGCAGCTAATTATGGAGTTCCACAAAACCGAGAAAGATTATTTTTGTTAGCTTGTCGTCAAGATTTAGATTTACCAAATTATCCCCAACCAATCACAACACCGTTAAAAAAAAAGAAAGTTATTAATAATCAGCTTTTATTAACTCCAACTGTAAAAAAAGCACTACAAGATTTACCAATAATTGAAAATTACCAAGAACTCTATGAACAAGATTGGGTATTCGCTGATTTTGGTAAAAGCAGCAGGTATGTTAAACGGCTAAATGGGTTTAAGTCTAAATTTGATAACTACAGTTATAAACGTATTTATGATCCAAAAATGCTCACTTCTAGTTTAAGAACCAAACATACAGAAGTATCAATTCAAAGATTTGCAGATACTTTACCAGGCAAAATTGAACCAATTAGCCGCTTTTATAAACTTGACTATAAAGGTATTTGTAACACACTCAGAGCCGGAACTGCTAGTAATAAAGGTGCATTTACTTCTCCCCGTCCAATTCATCCATTTATTCCTAGATGTATTACTGTAAGGGAAGCAGCACGTTTACATTCTTATCCTGACTGGTTTAGATTTCATGTGACAAAATGGCATGGTTTTAGACAAATTGGTAATTCCGTTCCCCCTTTATTAGCGAAAGCTATAGCATCAGAAATTATCCATGCTTTAAATGTATTACCATATAGACCTAGAAGTATTAAAAATCTTGGTAATGAGAATTTATTACATTTTAATATGTCGGAAGCAGCGAAATATTATGATGTGAATGCAGATATTATTGAACCTAGAACCCAAAAAGCAATTAACAAACTTTTGATATAATGAATTTAGCAGTTAATAGGAACAAACATCATGACTGTTACCAAACCTGCATCATTAACACTAGAAGAATTTCTTAAATTACCAGAAACTAAACCACCTAGTGAATATATCAACGGTGAAATTATTCAGAAACCAATGCCAAAAACTCGTCATTCTAGACTTCATGGTAAATTAATTAATGGCATTAATCAAGTCACAGAGACGAGTAAAATTGCTTATGCTTTTCCAGAGTTACGTTGTACATTTGCCGGTAGATCAATTATTCCAGATATAGCAGTTATTCGCTGGGAAAATATCGCATTTGATCATCATGGTGAACCTATAGATGATGTGTTAACTCCTCCTGATTGGACAATAGAAATTCTTTCTCCAGATCAAAGTTCAAATAGAGTGACAGGAAACATCTTACACTGTATTAAGCATGGTTGTAAACTGGGATGGTTAATTGACCCAGATGATCGTTCTATTTTGATTTTTCAGCCTCAAAAAGAACCAGAATTAAAATATGGGAAAGATAATTTAATTGTATTAGCTGGAATTGAATTAGATTTGACAGTTGAAGAAGTATTTGGTTGGTTAAAAATGAGTTAGATTGTAATTTAATTCTATTCATTTACTACTATTAGTATTTTTCTGAGCATAGTTAATATTCTGCTGATACTCTAGAATCTTTTTTTGCGCTACTGCATAATTAGGACTAGAAACTGGGACACTTTTCATCATATCTATAGATTTCTGCCACTCATTTGCAACTGTCTTCCAGTCATTCTGCGATTTTGCTAATTGGGTAAGGTTAGCTGCATTAATTGCTTGATTTACAGCTTCTCGAAAATTATCAGATTGCGGGGAGATATCAGGTGTTAATGTTTCTGTGTTAGATGGTAATTGTGGTTGAGAAGCCATAGGAATAAATTGGTTATTTTGTTGAACATTTAGTAGGTTGGAAAATAACAATATTCCTATAGCAACTAAGGGAATTAAGCTGAAGATAGCTATTCTTTTCTTTGAGAAAAAACTATATTTTTGCTTGTTAGTAGAAACAACTTCTTTTTCATACGGTTGAACGTTTCCTTGCATATTGTGCATACCCATTTCACCTTTTAACAGATTCATTTCTCTATCTATACCGTTATTAATATTTTCCTGACTTTTCTGTTCTGTTATATTCACAGAATAAACAGCTATTAAACGACGTTTAAATAAAAATTCAATCTGATAAATTACCGCTCCCATACTAATCCAAGTACATCCAAAAATTAATATAACATTTTGTTCAAATTCGTTATAAGATTCAACTGGATTTTCATAGCTAAGATTAAATAAAGGTAGTGAAATTGTAGTAACCATAATAGCTATCAGGCTTGAAATTACAGTTACCAACCAACCATACAAGCCTTCCCAATAACTAATTATTCTTGGCAAAATTCCTTGAATTTTATTCATTTCTGGTGCTTGTAATCTTGGAAAAAATCGACCGATAAACAAATGTACAAGATGATGTGTAAATGTGATTACCAAAATTGGAGATAGGGTTGCGATTACAAAAAATATTACAAGTAATTCTGGGCTGTTTGCAAAATTAGCAATTTGAAAGCCTATTTTTCCAGTATTTTGAACTACAAATGTAATCACTCTGAAGAATAAAGCTAAAATAAAGGATTTTAACCACGAACTAGGATATGGAAACCATACAGGCCAATATGATTTTCGTACATTGTTTTTAGTCTCTTCTGGAGAATTAGGTTTTGTCATAACCAATAACTAATAAACCTGATATTTACAGTATTTCTACATATAACATTAAAGGATCATTTTTCGTACAAAAAATCTATAAAATACCAAAAAACCCCCAATTGAACGGAGGTTTTAATTAAGAATATTCTATTTGGTAGAGAATATTCTCATCTAGTAATCTAAATTAATTCTACCTCTCCCACTTTACAAAAACTAATTTTTCTTTTGTTCACTTGCTAAATCATTAGGATTAATATTAATCAAAGGAACCGCACCATTACCACCCATAACCATTGGGAAACGTCCATCCCATTTTTCTATCGCTTGCTTTTGCAATAACTCCGGTGTTAAAGTTAGCCGTTGTAATCTTTGTGCTTCAGCTTGACCTTTCGCACGGTTAACTTCCGCTTGAGCTTCTTGAGTCGCTTTTTGAGCAATAAAACTTGCTTGTTTTGCTTCTTGTTCAGCTATTTGTTTAGATTCAATCGCTCTACTAAACTCTGGAGAAAAGGAAAAGTTTACTAGAGAAACATCATCTATGAGTATACCATATTGCTCTATCCTTTTTTTGAGATTACTATCAATTTCTTCTTTAAGTTCCGTTCTTTTAGTAATGATTTCTTCCGCTGTTTTTTTAGCTGTAGCTGCTTTCAAAACCTCTGATACTGCGGGTGTCATAATGCCATCAATAATTAAAGTTTCATCTCCAACTTGTTGAAAAACCTTGTTTACCTTGAGTGGATCAATATGCCAATTGACTGCAAGTTCAGTTGTGATTGTTTGCAAATCTTTAGAAGCAGCACCAGCTTTAAAGCTATTTTGTTGAACGCGGACATTAAGCCTTTTAACTGATGTCACAACTGGCATAATCGGATGAATTCCTTCATCTAAAATTATATCTTGAACTTTGCCAAATTTCATGACTACACCACGTTCACCAGCATTAACAATGGCAAAAGGACGAATCATCATAGCTAAAATTAAAAGCAAAAAACCTCCACATAAATAAAAAAATAGGCGATAATTATTCCCAAGCTCTCTATTAATATTTCTCATGACTGTATTTATGTAATATGGGACATTAGTTCATCAGGTCTAATCAATATTGATATCTTAAATTTAACAAAAGTTTACATTCTCTTTAAAATTCAGGATATATACTAAACACGGTTAAAATATGGACTTTTGAAGGATTATTAAACCCCTACCGATAGAATCAAATAATTAAACAGTTTTCAGTATAGATACAACATGGATAGTGAAGATTTCGGAATATAAACATTTTCATTCCCAATTTAAATATGAAAATTCAACAAATTCATTCTTGGCCTGCCACTGTTGAAGAAGCTATAACTATTCAAGAAACCTTGCAAAATCAAGTAATTACTACAGACGTACTCAAAGAACCTATCAAGTACGTCGCAGGTGCGGATTTGGGTTTTCTTGAAGATGGTACAATTAGCCGTGCAGCAGTTGCAGTACTGAGTTTTCCTGATTTGCAGGTAGTGGAAACGAGTTTAGCATACCGACCCACAAGCTTTCCTTACATACCTGGTTTCCTATCTTTCCGAGAAATACCCGCCCTTTTGGATGCTTTAGAAAAGATTCAAACTATACCTGATATAATATTGTGTGATGGTCAAGGAATTGCTCACCCTCGAAGATTAGGCATAGCTTGCCATTTAGGGGTAATCGTGGATATACCGACCATTGGTGTAGCTAAATCTCTGCTGATTGGTAAACATGAAGAATTACCAGAAGCTAAAGGTAGTTGGCAACCATTAATACATAAGAAAGAAACTATTGGCGCAGTTTTACGCACACGCACCGGAGTAAAACCTCTCTATATATCTAGTGGACATCGCATCAGTTTACCGACAGCAATTGACTATGTATTACGCTGCACGCCAAAATATCGGTTGCCAGAAACTACCCGCATTGCTGATAAATTAGCATCTGATAGATAAAGTGTAGATTTTACAGTTCATTATTTAATAAAGTTGATTTTCAAGACTTGCTTACTAACACCCAATCATGTTAGGAATCGCACTGTAAGGAGTTGAAGTAGCTAAATAAAAGTTATCTAAAAATAATGAACTCACTAACTTTACAGTGGCAAGATGCAGGACAGAGTAAAACTCAACAAGTTTATGATCAACAGTCCAGCAAAAATCCTGGTACTATCCGCATTGGTCGTGACCCTTTACGGTGCGATATTATTTTAACTCACCCGACTGTCTCTGGTTTACACGTTGAAATATTTTTTCATTCTCAACAACAACGTTTTTATATTAGAAATTTGCGGGAAACAAATCCTCCTCAAATAGATGGTAAGTCACTCATTCAAGGTGAAATGATGTTAAGTAAAGGGAGCCTAATTTATTTAGGACAACAACAACTTCAAGTTACTGATATTTCAATTAACAGTATTCCTGCAACAATTTTAGTTCCACCCCAACAACCACCGGTGCAATCGGGATATAATCACCCTAAAAAATCACTTCCAACACAACCAAAACCTGTTTATGGTTTGCAATGTTCCAGATGTTATAAAGTTTCTCCACCAGAAAATCTACAAGTAGGTTGTTCTTGGTGTGGTACATCTTTAGCTGCGGCTGTTAGTGTACTAGTAGCACCAAGTAATTGAGTGCTGAGTCAATTTTTTTAATGACTAATGAAATGACCAATGACTAATTTACAAATTCAATTAAGTTGGGAAGATCCAGCGACGGGAGAACGACGAGAACCTAAGTTAAGTTTACCTATCGCTTTTGGTAGAGAATTTGCTCGTTTACCAACAGAAATTAGGGGTCAACGTGTCTCGCGGATGCTGTTAAATAGCAATGAAGTTTCTCGCTATCATGCCCTCATTGATTGGGAACAAGATTGGGAACAAAATCATTTTTTAGTAATTGATCAAAACAGCGTTAATGGTGTGTTGGTAAATGGTCAACGCCAAACACGCTGTCAGTTAGCTAATGGGGATACTTTGCAAATTGGTCCCTATATAATGACTGTGCAGTTTGGGATTAATACTGTTATTCCCACTCCTAATAATCCTTCCACAATTCTATTTAATCATAATACTAATCTTCCTGACCCTAGTTTATCACCAGTCCGTCCTGTCACTCCTTTAGGAAGTAATTTTCCACCGCCAGCTTTTCAAGATGCAAAAGTTGATTTACAGGCGCTTCATGCTACGGGTTTACCAGTTGATGAATGTGATTATTTAGCAATTGGTGCAGGTTTAGGTAGTTTTGTTTGGGTGGATTTATTAAGAATTAGTGGTATTAAAGCTGAAAAAATTATTGCTGTGGGACTAGAAGCGGAACCTTATGCTCGTTATAAACGGCTATGTTTGAATTCGCAAATTCCTCTACATGAAAGGTTACGTTCTAATTCTGATTCTTGTCCTGATAATATTTGGGGTTGGCCTAGTTATGCTGTGAGGGAATTTTGGCATGATTTAACTAAAGGTCAGTTAAAATCGGCGTTTAAATATTTATGGCAGGTTTTTGGCGAACCAACTTTTGCGGAAACTTATACTCCCCGTTCTGGTAATGTTTTTGATTCTATAGATAGGGAAGCAAAGCGTATTGGTTGGAATCAAATTTATCGTTATGGACGAGTTAGGTCAATTCGCAAAACTGAAGATGGTAGATATTGTGTTGCTTATTCTCGCAGTCCTGGAAATTATGCTTTTTTAGTTTGTCGTTATTTACATTTAGCTACGGGATATCCTGCGATTCAGTTTCTCCCAGATTTGCAAGCTTATAGAGAAAAATATCAAGATTTTAAATCGGTTGTAAATGCTTATGAAGCACACGATCATGTATATGAACAGTTAGAACGCCAAGGTGGGACTGTTTTGATTAGGGGACGGGGTATTGTGGCTTCGCGGATTTTGCAGCGGATTTATGAAGCGAGAAAGCAAAATCGCAATATTACAGTTTTGCATTTAATGCGATCGCCTAAACCCCAAGGCAACAAATTTCAAAAGTCCCAGCGTACCGTCAAAAACCACTATGAATTTCAACCCTTTAACTGGCCAAAAGCCTGTTGGGGTGGTGAACTTCGGGTCATGTTAGAAAAAGCCATTCCAGAAGAACGTCAGCGTCTATTAGCAGACTGGGGTGGAACTACTACCGCAGACCGTCAAGATTGGCAAAATATCACTGAACAAGGGATTAAAGAAGGTTGGTATCAAATTACTTTTGGTCAGGTGATAGGTGTAGAACGAGATAACCAAAATCATACTATTACCCATATCCAAGAAAAAGGTTTTGGGGAAATGAAATTAGTCGCTGACTTTATTATTGATGCTACTGGATTAGATGCCAAAGTTGATGCTAATCCGTTGTTAGAAGATTTGGTTAAGCATTACAATTTACCCCTAAATCATCTGGGGCGCTTGGTAGTAGCAAATAATTTTGAATTGGTAGAAATGCGGAACACCAAAGGTCAAATGTATGCAGCAGGGGCAATAACTTTAGGTGGCCCCTATGCAGCAGTTGATAGTTTCCTGGGTTTACAGTACGCGGCTTTAGTTGCTGTTGATGGATTATACACAGCCCGTGCGCCAGGAGTGAAAAGATTAAATGGTATTAGTTCATTTGGACAGTGGGTAAAATGGATTTCAAATCAATCACCGTAATTCGTAATTCGTAATTCGTAATAGTGCCTACGGCAGTAATTCGTAATTTTACTCCAATGACTAATGACTAATGACTAATGACTAATGACCAATTTAATCTGCTGCTAATCGCAATGCAGGATAGGGAAAAAGACTTTGAAATCCTTTTAAACGCTCACTTAATAACTCTGAAGAGTTATTCCACAGACTTTCATAATAGAAGAATACTACACCTAGTCCACGCTGTTGGGCGGCTCGTACTTGAGATTTAATTTGTTGCATTGATACGGGTTTTGTTCTTAACCCTGCCATGATTCCAACTCCAGTAGGAATGATTTGCTGTACTTCTTGCATTTCTGGTCGGGAAATCTTGGCGTTAAACTGATTCAGATTCTCTCGATAAACTTGCACAATTAGCTCATCTACTATGTTTAATCGCACCCAGTTGAGCCAGTCTTGCAGTTGAAATTTGTAAGCAAAATCGTAGTAATTAGGTGAAACTGAAAAAATTGCTTTTGGTTTTATTTGCTTGACTCTTTCATTAAGTCTGACCATAAAATCTGTGATTTTATTTGCCCGCCAGCTTACCCATTCTGGATCTTGAGCATCTACTGGAGGATTCTTTTTTGTTTCTTGGCGGTACAAGGCAACTGTGTATTTATCATAGCCAAATTCATGAGGTAAACTCATGTGATCATCAAATTGGATGCCATCAATGTCATAGTTATTAGCCAGTTCTAAAAGCAGATTAGTAATAAACTGCTGTACTTCTGGATGAAAGGGATTTAACCACATAACTTCACCAGCCGCACTAATGGAAGTTTGGCTACCGTTCCGTTTTTGTGTGAACCATTCTGGTTTATTTAATGCTAGTTCTGAGGTTGGGGGAGCCATAAAACCAAACTCAAACCAAGGAACAACGAGTAAATTTTGGCGATGGGCTTTATCAATTACATCTGCAAGAATATCATGTCCATCTGAACCGCGAAAAACAAATGGTTGAATATCTAAACGTTTGGCTACGACGCTAGGATACATGACATAGCCAGAGTTCCAAACCACGGGATAAAGAGTATTAAAGTTAAGCTGACGCAGTTTTTTGACAGCATCCTGGACTTTTTGACGATCTTTGAAAATGTTAAGATCGTTGTTGGTTATCCACACGCCGCGAATTTCTTGACGGGGTGTTTGGGCGGTAACGGGGGTGAAGCTATTTCCCCATAAAACTGCGACAAAGGAAATTAAAAATAACAGCGGAAACAGACTTTTAAGTAGTTGATGATGCCAATTCATTCTTTTTCCACGCTGCCAACTTAAAGAGAAAATATTAAATTTCGTCCTTTTGAAGGATGTATTAAGTAAAGATTTATGCATCTGCATAAGATGGTGACGGAATTTATGAGTCATGTTGTCTACGATCATGATAAATTTTGCTTGTGCATTGTATTTGGCTGGGATTCACATCCCGGCTGCGGCTGATTGAGTAAATTCACAATTGTTGACGTAGCTATTTAAAATTAGTGCCTGGTTTGACTATTTTCTCTAGCTGAAACTATGTCAAATTAATTTTTGTTTTTTATGTTCAGCATTGATATATTGCAATGCTGTAAAACTCAAACTCATTTTCATAAATTTGCCAAATTCACAGTTAAATTCTTGAAATTTTGGATATATTTCGATTTGTTAACCAAGTTTAATAATATCTTTATTTTTTACTTTAAACAAGTAATATAATCGGCATTTGCCCCTAAATATATTAATAAACATACAAGTAAGGATAGGTAATAGATAATTAATAGTTATAAGTGGTTCCCTGTAGGGATATGCGATCGCTCTCAGAAAGCCAAGGCTTTTAGCCGAAAAGATAAAAAAGATACCATAGAATAGTGTAAAAATGTATAGAATCTTGTAAAAATATAAATGACACTGCTGTTTAAGATGCAAACCTTGAAGCCTTCCTCCTCAATGCTGTCTGTAGCACCAAAAGTATGCCAGCCTTTAAAGATTGTCGCCTTGGGAGATAGCTTAGTATATGGATACGGCGACCCTGAAAAAGGCGGTTGGGTAGAACAACTGCGACGGTGGTGGATGTTGCCAGATAGTGTCGGTCATGTGCTATATAATTTGGGGGTTAGGGGCGATCGCACTCAGCAAGTTTCCCAAAGGCTAGAAGTAGAATTTCGCAATCGTGGAGAAATCCGTAACCGTGTTCCTGACTTGATTATTTTATCTGTCGGAGTTAACGACACACCCCGCTTAGGTCGTCCCAACGGCAAAAATTACACAGATTTTACCCAATTTGAAACCGAAATCGCTGCATTATTAGACCAAGCACAACAACTGTGTCCTGTTCTTTTTGTGGGTATGGTTCCCGTAGATGAAACCAAAATGCCTTTTCTCGATTGTTTATACTACAATCACGCCGACCAATATCGCTACAAAGAAGCCACTCGCACGGCTTGTCAGCAACGGCAAATACCCTATTTAGATATTTTTGACCAATGGATGGAACGCAGTGCAGATTGGAGAGAAAAACGCATTACGCCAGATGGACTCCACCCCAACACTCTCGGTTATCAAGACCTATTAGAAGCCGTTTTAAACTGGTCAGAATTAACAAAATATCATTGCCAAGTAGATTATCAACTGCAATTAGAAAATTCATAAATTTTAATTTGTAATTAAGTATTTCCGAAAATTTCTTGTGGTGCGGGCAAGATGCCCGCTATGAACTAATCCAGGACATATAATAGGACTTACGCATGAGTCACGGAATAACGTATCCCTTACGGGAGCCGTAAGGCATACCGCAGAGGACGCAGAGGACACGGAGGAATAAGAGTTTGGGAGAGTTTTTGCGTAAGTCCTAACATAATTTCCTAATATCATAGCCCCCTCCACGAAAGAGCGGGGAGGGGGTTGCTCACAAGGGTAGGTATTTTACATTGTCGTGAGGGCTAGACTTGGTGGACAAGGAAGGACAGTGGACAAGGGAGGAAAACCGTACAAAATCATATTCTCTTGGTAACAAGAACAGTCCGTCAAAAGACCATTGTGCGTATAAAATCTTCCTTGTCTACCTTCCCTCCTTGTCTTCCAAGTCCTGCCTTCACAGATAATATTAAAAACCTACCCTTGTGAGATGGGGGGACGCGGGGGAGGGGTTCTTCGATAAACCCTATAAATATTGCTTTTAATTCCTTAACTACACAGTATTTATTTATGACTCCAACTTTATTTGGTCGTTGGCAAACTCGATTATTATTATTACTAACTGTCGGAATATTAGTATCTATACCTTTTGCAATTGGTTTAATTGGCAACCGTCCTCACACAGTTTATTTTTGGATTCTTGCCTATGTCGCCATTTTTGGTTTAGGTTGGGATGTGCTTTATAGCTATCTCCAAAAATCACGTTGGGATAGAGATTGGCCAGCAGCTTATCAACTTTTTGCAGGTATTTGGGAAATGGTATTTGTCTTTTGTGGAATTAAGATTTTTGGCTTTTTACCCATACCTATGCCTAAAGAAGAACTACCAATAGGGGTGTTTTTTCTACATTATAGTTTTGTTTGGTTAGCTGTTTTCATTATTTCACAAAGTTTAATGCGGATTATTTTTCCCCGCTGGCGTTTTCGGGGTGGAGAGTGGTTTTAAAACGCAGAGGTACGCTGAGGTTTTTTTTGTTTTAATTTTGTGAAAAGGTTCCAATAATTTTTAGAGGATGTTTTTCTTTTTCTGCAAGTTCTATGTTTAAATTGAGGAGTTTTTCTAGAAAATCATCGTTAAGATGAAAATCATAGGCTTGCATAACTAGTTTATCTAGTTGTTGATGTAGTTTATAAAGTAGGCTGTTAGGTTCGTGAAAGAATTTATTATAAACAGTGGTAATCCCCCATTGTTTTCACTCCATTTTTTCTGTGCAATTAAGTACCTGCAATAATTCCCATGTTATCTTTACAGTGTGATTTACATAAAATAAAACTACTGTAATTACAATGCTAAAACGTATAAATTATCCGCCATTTATCCTCCTAGGCATATTCCTATTTTCCCCCTTAAATACAGCCAGTGCAGAATATAAACCTGTAAAAATAGCCCAACAACCACAGACAAAACGTACCGCTGCGGAACAAGCATTTCAAGAAGGGATAAAACTTTATGAACAAGGAACAGCGCCATCTTTAAAACAGGCAATTGCTAAATTAGAAACAGCACTGACACTATTTCGAGAAGCTGGTGAACAACCCTCAGAAGCAGTAGTCCTCCTTCGGATAGGCTATATTTACTCATCCTTGGGAGAGAAAAAACAAGCACTGGAATACTACAAACAGGCTTTGCCCATATATAAAACTGTGGGTAATAAAGGTGGAGAAGCCGCGACTCTCCATAATATTGGCAGTATTTACGACTCATGGGGAAAAAGACAAGAATCACTACAATATTACAACCAGGCTGTATCTCTGTTACGGGCAGTAGGAGACAAAGCTGGAGAAGCCATTACCCTTAATAACATTGGTTTAGTCCATGACTCATTGGGAGAAAAACAACAAGCATTAGACTACTATAATCAGGCTTTATCCATATATCAGGTTGTGAGTGACAAAGGTGGAGAAGCCACTACTCTCCATAATCTAGGCTTAGTCTATTCCTCGTTGGGAAAAAAGCAACAAGCATTAGACTACTATAATCAGTCTTTGCAACTGTTACGGGGAGTAGGTAATAAACGTGGGGAAGCCTATAGCCTTAGTAATATTGGCAGTGTTTACGATTCCTTAGGAGAGAAGCAACAAGCACTTGATTACTATCACCAAGCACTCACCCTGAGACGTGCAGTGGGTGATAAAGGTGGGGAAGCCTATACTCTCAATAATCTTGGCAGCGTCTACTCTTCTTTGGGAGAGAAACAGCAAGCATTAGATTACTATAACCAAGCTCTAACGCTGTTACGAGCAGTGGGGGATAGAAGTAAAGAAGCTACTACTCTCAATAATATTGGCACTGTCTACGACTCACAGGCAGAAAAAGAGAAGGCACTAGATTACTATAACCAAGCTTTACGCCTGTTACGAGCCGTGGGAGATAGATATGGGGAAGCCTCCACTCTGCATAATATGGGCGCTGTCTATTACTCATTGAATAATAATCAGCAAGCACTAAATTACTATAATCAGTCTCTACCCTTAGCACGAGCAGTAGGTGATAAAGATGGTGAAGCCTATACTTTAACTAATCTTGGCAGTGTCTACGATTCATTAGGAGAAAAGCAAAAAGCACTCGAATACTATCATCAGGCTTTACCCTTGAGAAGGATGATAGGAGATAGACGTGGGGAGGCTTTTACTCTTTATAATCTCGCTTACCTACAACGCCAACAGGGCAATCTTAATGAAGCCTTGATTCAAATGCAGACTGCTATCAATATTATTGAAAATTTACGCACCAAAATTACTAATCAAGATTTACGGGCTGCTTACTTTGCCACTTTTCAAAAGTATTACAAGTTCTACATTGACTTATTAATGAAGTTGCACAAACAGCAACCATCAAAAGGTTATGATGCCCAAGCGCTACAAGCTGGGGAAAGCGCCCGCGCCCGTGTCCTTTTGGAATTGCTAACAGAAGCTAATGCGGATATTAGAACTGGTGTTGATGCCAAGTTATTAGCAGCAGAACGTCAATTACAAGAACAACTGGATAGTAGTGAAAAACGCCGTATTCAATTACTAAGTGCTGAACCCACTCGTCAACAAATTCAAGCTTTAGAAACCGAAAGAACTGCACTTTTAGAACAGTACACAGAAATACAAACACAAATTCGTGCTACCAGTCCCCGCTATGCTGCCCTTACTCAACCCCAACCGTTGTCACTTAAACAAATTCAGCAGCAAGTATTAGATGAGGATACTCTACTTTTAGAATATTCTCTAGGTGAAGAAGGTAGTTATCTGTGGGCAGTTAGCAAAACAGATATGACTAGTTATGAATTACCGAAAACTGCCGAAATAGAAGCCGCAGTTAAGAATTTCCGTCGTATTCTCACATCATCAACTTCCAGTCCTCAAAAAGTCAAGACAGCTGGCGCACCTGTGACGCAAATGCTGTTAGCACCAGTGGCGCAAAAATTGGGCAATAAACGCTTAGTTATTGTTGGTGATGGTGCTTTGTTATATATCCCTTTTGCTGCCTTAACAGTACCAAATTCCCAGGGAAAGGAGTATCAGCCATTATTACTCAATCACGAAATTATCACTTTACCATCAGCTTCTACAGTCGCTATTCTGAGAAATGAACAAAAAATCAGGAAAACAGCTTCTAAGACGTTAGCAGTCATCGCAGATCCAGTTTTTACTAGCAATGATCAACGGATTACTAATAAATTACCAATATACGCAAAGTCAGAAACCCAAAACTTAAGTAACAATACTTTAAGTAGAGCCGCTAGAGACGCTGGTATTGATTTTGATCGTCTGCCTTTTACCCGCACTGAAGCTAAGATGATTCTGGCGTTAGTTCCTGAAAATCAGCGGTTACAAGCATTTGATTTTGCCGCTACTCGTGATTTTGCCACAAATTTGCAACTTAGTGAATATCGAATTTTACATTTTGCCACTCATGGTATCCTCAATAGTCAACAACCAGAGTTATCTGGTGTGGTGCTGTCGCTGTTTAATAATCAAGGTCAACCCCAAAATGGCTTTTTGCGTTTACATGATATTTTTAACCTCAACCTGTCAGCAGAGTTAGTAGTTCTCAGTGCCTGTAAAACTGGTTTGGGTAAGGAAATCAAGGGAGAAGGATTAATCGGCTTGACAAATGGGTTTATGTATGCTGGTAGTCCTAGGGTAGTGGTGAGTTTGTGGAATGTAGATGATCAAGGTACATCTGTACTCATGCAGAAATTCTACCAAAAGATGCTGCAACAGGGTTTAAAGCCCATAGCAGCGTTACGAGCCGCACAGTTGCAGATGTTGACAGAGAAAAATAAAAATTTATGGAAACCGTACTATTGGGCGGCGTTTACCTTGCAAGGTGAGTGGCGTTGACACTCTCCGGGACAAAGACGAGGAGATTGTTGGTTTAGCGAGTCCACTGATTAAAATAGGCGAAAAGCCGATGAAACAATTTTTTTAATTTTTAATTTGACTCTGCGGTACTAGCTTTCGCTTCATCCCCAGAAGCCTCAGCTACAGCAGCTAATCTATCCGCCGCCGCTTGCACAATTTGTGCTACTTGACTCAGAGGCATATGCTGAATTTGCCTCAAAATCAAAATTAAATCTGAAGTTTCTTGTATTGGCTTACCATCTAAACAACTGAGTAACTCTTCCAGTGTGTAACCCGCTCTCGCTGCGATTTTCGCCAAATTCTCAGTATCTGGCACTTTTACGCCTTTTTCCCACATCTGAACAGAGGTAGCAGAAACACCCAAAAGCTTGCCAAATGCTCGCTTACTCATCTCACCACGAGCTAGTTGGATAATCTCAATTAGTTTTTCCCTGCTTTCAATATTCACTGCTTCTGTAGGTAACTAGTCTGTTTTATTGACAACTTTATTTTTAATACTACAACGTTACTTTTATCTTGACATCTGCATTTTTTGGAATTAAACTATAACTTTAGTAATTATATATTAACATTAGGAATAATAAGGGTGGTAAAATAGCTGGACTAGTATAAGAATTTAGCTACCAACTCTGAATTTCTGCCAATCCCATTCCAGGTGCATCATGTCTCGCCCGTCACGTTCAACTACCAAATATCGCCGCAAAGGTAAAAACCTAATTAGCTCTAATCAGATTAAACCAGAAAATTGGCACATTTCTGAGTCCGAGGCGAAAGAAGCTCTACAAGCCAAAGGCTACAATGTCAAGCAAATCAAAAAAATCCACGGACTTAAGCATCAGGTGTCTATTTCCTACTGGGATAATCAAGGCAACATTTGCAGCAGTTTTTTCAGCTATCGAATTTTTGCCCGTTGGCACAAAGAAGTAGAAAAGTTAATTGACAACTGCCAAAACCTCAAGTTATGGGCAAGATTAAACCACATCATGGGCTATGAATTTGCCTATTACCATTACCTGAGTGAGATAGAAGATACTCTACAGCAGGCATTAGGAAACCGCCTGGATGTATTACAAGAAACATCTACACAAGCGGTTTTTCAGGTTGTTTAACAGGGAAGATTAGCTGCCAGAGGTAGCTAATTCTGCTAAACGCTCTTGCTGGTCTTGAGATATACAAGATTGGATCACCGTTTCTAAATCACCTTCCAGAACGGGGTTGAGTGTGTAATTTTGACCTAAGCGATGATCAGTAACACGGCTGTCTTTATAGTTATAGGTGCGAATTTTTTCAGAACGGGAACCTGTACCAACTTGCGATCGCCTCATAGAAGTGACAGCCTCTTGTTGTTCCCGTAACTTCATTTCATACAATTTCGCCCGCAAAATTTGCATCGCCCGTTCTTTGTTTTGCAACTGGCTGCGTTCTTCTGTACAAAAAATTCTGATTCCCGTGGGTTTGTGGAACAAGTCAGCGGCTGTTTCCACCTTGTTGACGTTTTGTCCACCAGCACCACCAGAACGGGCGGTACTCATTTCAATATCTTTCGGGTCAATATGAATTTCCACATCATCCACTTCTGGCATAATAGCGATGGTGGCTGTAGAAGTGTGAACCCTTCCTCCAGCTTCCGTGGCTGGTACGCGCTGCACTCGATGCACTCCAGCTTCAAACTTCAGCTTGCTGTAAACGCTGTCGCCTTGAATTTCCAGAATCACCTCTTTGAAGCCACCCATTTCACCCAGAGATTCACTGACTAGCTTCACTTTCCAACCCTGAGTATCAGCATAGCGGGAATACATTCGCAGCAAATCACCAGCCCAAATACTCGCTTCATCGCCACCAGTCCCAGCGCGAATTTCCAACATGATGTTTTTATCATCATTGGGGTCACGGGGTAGCAGCAATACCTTCAAGCGACTTTCCAGGTGTTCTATCTTTTCTACTAATTCATTCACCTCCAAAGCTGCAATTTCTTGCAACTCTAGATCACTATTTGCTTCTTTGAGTACCTGACGCGCCCCTATTAATTCATCCTGGGCGGTTTTCCAAATTTCATAGGTATTGACTACCTCTTCCAAAGAAGAACGAGACTTGGCTATTTTTTGATACTCATCAGGGTTTTTAGTCGTATCAGGGTCGCCCAGGCGACGTGTTAATTCATGAAAGGTTTGTTCAACAGATTTCAGTTTCTCCAGCAGGTATGATTCAGCCATGATCAGGGCAACGCTCCTTAAAAAATAACTAGTGTGGCTTTCTGCATTAAATGACAATCGACCCTGCATCTATGTAGGGTCGTCGTTAACAGCTACAGCCAACCAGCTACTTTTTATCTTGGTCGTCGCCAGAGGTTTGGGTATTGCTCATACCGTATTTGCGGAGGAAGCGCTCAACTCGACCCTCAGCATCAATCATCTTCTGAGTACCAGTGTAAAAGGGGTGGTTTCCAGACCAAACGTCTACGTGTAGTTCAGGCTTGGTAGAACCGACGGTCATCACAACTTGACCGTTACAGTAGACCTTAGCCTCTGGATACCACTGGGGATGAATATCAGATTTAGCCATTGTTCCTTGTGTGGTGAATCTATATAAATTATAACTTTCAGTCTTTAGGCATTGATAGAATTTCAGATTTTAGATTAACCGTAAATCCGGAAATTACAACCGCTGATATAGTAGAAAATTTCTGCGTTTATCTGCGTCCATCTGCGGTTAAAATCCAAAATCCAAAATTGATTACCGCTTGGAATACTGAGGAGCTTTCCGAGCTTTGTGTAAACCGTATTTCTTCCGTTCTTTAGCTCGTGGGTCACGAGTTAAGTAGCCTTCGGTTTTCAAAGGTGGACGGTTATCGGGGTCTAGTTGGCACAAAGCACGAGCAACACCCAAGCGAATAGAATCTGCTTGTCCTGTCAAACCGCCGCCGACAGCCTTGACCAAAATGTCATATTCGTTTTCTAGTCCCAAAGTTTCCAAGGGCGCTTTGATGACTCCCAGGTAATTGGCGTTGAATTGGAAGTACAACACTCCATCTTTGCCATTCACAATCAACTTGCCTTCACCTGGAACTAGGCGTACACTGGCGACTGCGGACTTACGACGGCCAGTACCCCAGTACACGGCGCGACCGCTATTGGTTTCTACTGCGACCATTAATTTTCTCCAGGAATTGTACTAATGTTTAATTCTTTGGGTTGTTGAGCCTCATGGGGATGAGTAGGCCCAGCGTATACTTTCAGTTTGGTAAACAACTGCTTACCCAAGCTATTTTTAGGCAGCATACCTTTAACAGCGTGTTCTAAAATCCGTTCTGGTAGGCGCTGTTGCAGCTTGGCGAAGGTTTCTGTCTTCATCCCGCCGGGACGACCAGAATGGCGACGGTAGAGTTTTTGGGTACGTTTTTTGCCTGTAACTGCTACTTTTTCGGCGTTGATGACAACTACGAAATCACCTGTGTCCATATGGGGGGTATATTCCGCTTTTCTTTTCCCTCTCAAGACCATAGCGATTTCGCTGGCCAGGCGACCAAGGCGTTTATCGGTGGCATCTACTACGTACCACTCACGCTCAAGGGATGCTTGAGGAGGAAGGTATGTTTTACTACTCATTGTTATTTGTCCTTTGTTTTTGTTCTTGGTCAGTTGTGCTAATGACCAATGACTAATAACCAAACACTAAATATGGTTGGGTGTCGTACCAAATTTCCGGAGGAAAGGGAAAATCAGGATAGCCTACTCGTAACAAGCATAAGCCTTGGGGAGGCGCGGCGTATTTTACTTCTTCCCGGCGTTCTTCTTTCCAGATTTCGGTAAAGTTAGCCAGCGTCCTTTGTCCAGAACCCACTTGTACGAGCATTCCTAACAACAGGCGTACCATGCCATATAAAAATCCATTAGCTTGAATTTCAATATGGATAAACGACCCATTGCGACGACACTCTGCTGCTTGTACTTCTACCCAGGAATGCGATCGCGCTGAACCGGCTCGATGAAAGGCAGCTAAATGATGTTTTCCCAGCAGTGGTTCGAGGGCAGCTTGGATTAAGGATTCATCCAGGGGTGCATAATAATAATGCCAACTGAAGCGGTTCACGAACAAGTTCGGTAGAGCCTCAGTATAGATTGTGTAGCGATACCGTCGAGAGTCTGCACTAAAGCGAGCGTGCCAACGATCACTTACACCCGCTGAAGCCCTAATTAATATATCTGGAGGCAGATAGCTGTTCAGAACTGTTGCCCATTTGTGAGCCGGGATGAAACCTGTAGCGTCAAAATGGGCTACTTGAGCAGCGGCGTGAACTCCGGCATCGGTTCTCCCTGCGCCATGCAGTGTCACATGATACCCCAGAATAGTAGCTATAGCTGTTTCTATTTCTTCCTGGACGGTTCGCTGGCGTGATTGCCGTTGCCAGCCATGAAAATGAGTACCTAAGTACTGAATGACCAAGGCTACTCGATGAGTTGCTGTAGGCTCGCGGCTGTCTAACATATCAATCAATTTTAGATTTGTGATTTTAGATTTAATCCCAAATCCAAAATCCAAAATATGGTTACACCAGTTCAATGATTGCCATTTCCGCATTGTCACCGCGACGGGGTACGGTATGCAGGATACGAGTATAACCCCCTTGACGGTTGCCATAGCGAGTAGGAGCTTGCTCAAATAGAGCATGAACCAGTGTTTTGTCGTAGATATAGCCCAGGGCTTCCCGACGTGCTGCTAAGGAGCCATTTTTGGCGAGGGTAATCATTTTATCCACTTCACTTCGCAGGACTTTAGCGCGGATTAAAGTGGTAGTGATTCGACCATGACGAATGACTTCGGTGGTTAGCGCTCGCAACAGGGCGCGGCGCTGGTCTGCTGGTTTACTGAGTTTTTTGACTCGACAACGGTGACGCATAATAATGCACTGTGAATTATTAAAGGTGAAAATTTAAGCGTGCTTAGAGCCTCTTTCTTGGGGTAAAGTTATTCCTAAACGTCGCTGTAAAGCTTCTACTACTTCTTCTGCGGACTTCTGACCGAAGTTTTTAATTTCTAGTAGGTCTTCTTGGGTGTAATCCAACAAGTCTGCCACAGAGTTAACTTGCGCTCGTTTGAGACAGTTATATGCCCGTACAGAAAGTTGCAACTCTTCAATCGGAATCTGAGCAGTTGGGTCATCTGGGATATCTGAACCTGTATCAGTTGGTTCCAGGGAGATATCTTTCAATGGGTTGAATAAATCTACCAAAATTCCAGCTGCCGAAGATAGTGCTTCTTGAGGAGAAAGACTGCCATTTGTCCAAACTTCTAATAGCAGTCGGTCTTTAAGCGATCCATCTCCACGAGCTTCTTCAACGCTATAGTTGACTTTTCGCACTGGCATAAATACCGAGTCGATTTGCAGAAAGTCCAAAGATGTTGCTTCTTCCCTTCCTCGCTCGACAGTGCGATATCCTTTGCCTCGTTCAATCCGAAATTCCATTTCCAGTTTGCCGCCATCCGCTAAGGTAGCTACATACTGGGTGGGATCAATGACTTCTACTTCACTGGGTAAATCAAAATGTGCCGCAGTGACTGTTACTGGTCCGTTAACGAGTAACCGACCAATCTGAGGTTGAGAGGAATAACTTTTGAGAATGACTTCCTTCATTCGCATGAGGATTTCCAGCACGTCTTCCCGCACGCCTGGAACTGTGGCAAACTCGTGGCTAACCCCAGCAATCCGCACTGCTGTAACCGCTGTACCCTCTAGATTGGACAGTAAAACCCGCCGCAGCGCGTTGCCAACTGTTGTTCCTTGACCGCGCTCTAGAGGTTCCAGAACAAATTTACTGTAATGGCTTCGACTTTCCTCAGTATTAGACTCTACACATTCAATTTGAAACTGCGCCACGGAGTAGCCTCCCTTTTTAAGGTGCTGCTAGCAGGCAAATTAATTGCCTCTCGAATTTACTTTCTGACCTGAGATTTTGTTGAGGCTGATCAAACTACGAACATTAAGAAAAGTTGTAAAGTTTGATGCCCTAATTTGACCCACAGGCGCTGATAATTTGTGGATGAACCAAAATTTGATCAGTCCTGCCTGTGAGAATACCTGACTTGTTGCTCCTTTCACCCAATGGCTCTGAAGTTGACAAGTATTTGCTCTGCCAAAGCAGTTTATACTTTGTACGCTCCAGATGATAGATATTGCAGGTGATTTTCCTTAGCTTTGGCTTCCGTCTGAGCGTGATTAACAAGTTTTGTTTAAACTCGACGACGCTTGGGCGGACGGCAACCATTGTGAGGAATCGGGGTAATATCCCGAATCAGGGTAATTTCTAATCCTGCTCCTTGAAGTGCGCGGATAGCAGTTTCTCTACCTGCTCCAGGTCCGCTGACCATTACCTCAATTTGGCGCATTCCTTGATCGATGGCTCTACGGGCTGCACTTTCGGCTGCTGTTTGTGCTGCAAAGGGTGTTCCCTTTTTTGCCCCCTTAAATCCACTAGAACCAGCACTTGCCCAGGAGATGACATCTCCATTTTGATCTGTAATAGAGACAATGCTATTGTTAAAAGTAGACTGGATGTAGGCAATACCGTTGGGTACGTTCCGTTTCTGCTTCTTGCTCCCGGATTTTTTAGTTGGTTGTCTGGCCATATTTGTTTAGTGAATTTAAGGTAAAACTTGCTTCCATGAGCAAGTGCTGAAAAATTATTTGCCAGGAGCTTTTTTCTTCCCGGCTACTGTCTGCCTTCTACCACGTCTAGTTCTAGCATTGGTGCGAGTTCTTTGCCCTCTGACGGGTAATCCCATGCGATGGCGACGACCTCTGTAAGTGCCTATGTCAACTAGACGCTTGATATTCATCGCTTCTAAGCGCCGCAAGTCACCTTCGACTTGATAGTTGCTTTCTATTTCTCCACGCAGGGCGGCAACATCGGCATCACTTAAGTCTTTAACGCGGGTGTCTGGGTTCACACCGGTCGCTGCTAAGATTTCTTGCGACCTTGATAACCCAATTCCGTAAATGTAAGTCAGACCAATTTCTACACGCTTGTCGCGTGGAAGGTCTACTCCGGAGATCCGTGCCACAATTAATCTCTCCCTATGTTTCTGGTAATCGAGTTGGCAAAACGTGATTAATCGCGTCTTTTCGTTTGAATGGTGATCTGGTATAGTACCAAGCTCTTTTAGTCAGAGCGCTATCCTTGACGTTGTTTGTGCTTGGGGTTAACACAAATCACCATGACGCGACCACGGCGTTTGATCACGTTACATTTTTCACAAATTTTCTTGACTGAGGCTCTGACTTTCATGCCTTTTCTAATTGACTCCAAATAGTAAATTATAGCATTTCTAGAGAAAATAATTCAGTTAAGTAACTGGGAAAACCCCAAAAAAAGCTGCTTTATGGTAATATTTTCTGCATAGATTTACTTTTTCCGCAGTCTATAGGTAATTCTGCCTTTGGTTAAGTCATAGGGCGTTAACTCCACTTTGACGCGATCGCCGGGTAAAATTTTGATGTAATTACGGCGAATCTTGCCAGAAATATGTGCTAGTACGTTAAAGCCATTGTCTAGGTCAACTCGAAACATTGCATTAGGCAATGACTCGGTGACCGTACCTTCCATTTCAATCAAATCTTGCTTAGACAATTTGTTTTTTCCTCAACTCAACAATCTCCTGTGACCAAGCAGTATTTTCATCTGCACAAGAACACAATTTGAGAAATATATCAACAGTTTATTAATATATCTTAGCTAAAAGGGAACTGAGACTGGGATCTGGGGACTGGGAAAATTGCTCCCCCTGCTTCCCCTACCTCCCCGTCATTCTTAAATTCTTAAGCAGCTATGAGATTTTTCAATGAGTCAGTGACTTCAGCTTGGGACTGATTGCCGTTAACCGTCAGGAGTTTTTGGCGATCGCGGTAATAATCGATCAGGGGGGCAGTTTCCTCGCGGTAAACCTCTAAACGACGACGAATAACTTCTTCGTTATCGTCTTTTCTTCCTCGTCCCAGCAAGCGGGTAATAACAACGTCGTCTGGTGCATCCAAGTTGACTACCCTTTCACCACCCTGGCCTATCTTTTGCAGTAATTCTGCCAAAAAAGCTGCTTGGGTTACTTTACGAGGAAAGCCGTCAAGAATCCAACCTGTTTTTGTATCTGGTTGATTAAGACGCTCTTCTACTAGATCCTGAACTAGTTGATCTGGAACTAACTCACCAGCATCCATGTAGCTTTGTGCTTTTATGCCCAAAGGTGTTTGGTCTTTAATGGCTTGCCGTAATATATCACCAGTAGAAATATGGGGAATCCTCAAGAATTCAGCCAAAGTTATTGCCTGAGTTCCTTTACCAGCACCTGGTGGTCCCAAGAAGATTAAGCGAGTCACTATTATTTCACCATTCCTTCATAGCGCTGAGAAATTACATAAGTTTGGACTTGTTTTGCCGTCTCAATTGCCACACCAACCAGAATTAACAAAGATGTAGCACCCAGCCCCTTAAAAGTCGGCACTTTCAAAGCACTTTCTACAGCTGTGGGAATAATCGCCACCAAGCCTAAAAAGATCGCACCCAAAAAAGTGAGTCTATTAGTTACACGCTCAATATACTCGCTTGTAGCTTTGCCTGGACGAATGCCAGGAATACTAGAACCCATTTTTTTCAAGTTCTGAGCTACATCTACGGGGTTGAGAATCAACGACGAATAGAAGTAACTAAAGAAAACAATGGAAGTTAAATAAACTAGAGCGTATACCCAAGGTGCGGAGCCACCAGGACTGAGATAGGTGTTAACAATGGTTGCTAATTCTGGGTTTTTGGTGAAATTTGCGATTAAAAGTGGCAAACTCAAGATTGCAGCCGCAAAAATAATCGGCATGACACCGCCAGAATTGAGGCGTAGGGGTAGATAACTACGCTGCTCTGCCAAAACTCGTCTACCCACTTGGCGACGAGCAGAAATAATCGGGATGCGGCGCATTCCTTCCTGCACAAAGACAATCCCCACAATTGTTAGCAGGAATACTAAGACTAGAACGATGACGCGACCGACGATTTCCCGTCCCCCAACTTGTACTAAGTCGATGGTGTCGCCTAAAGATTTGGGTAGAGAAGCAACAATGTTGACAAAAATCAACAATGATGCACCATTACCTATGCCGCGTTCTGTAATTAGTTCTGATGCCCACATAACAAACATAGAACCAGCGGTTAGAGCGATCGCTGTTTCAGCCACAAATAGTGGGCCGGGGTTTAAGGCAAACTGTTGCAGAAATAATGCCGAAAAAGCCACGCTTTGTATAATTGCCCAACAGACCGTTACATAGCGGGTTATTTGGGATATTTTCCGCCGACCTGCCTCACCTTCATTTTTCTGTAAATTTTCTAAAGAAGGAATTGCTGCGGTGAGCAATTGGATGATAATGGACGCATTAATAAAAGGTAAAATCCCTAAGGCAAAGACACCTAAAGTAGACAAACCCCGTCCAGAAAATATATCCAATAAACCAAATACGGAATTATTGCCCGAAATGGCCTCAGCAAACCTAACTCTATTAATTCCTGGTATGGGCAAAAAGATTCCCAGGCGAACCAAAATTAAAATACCGACGGTAACAAGCAGCCTACCTCTGAGTCCGGCTGCTTGAGCCATCTGCATAAAAGTTTCTTGAGCCGTTGGGGCTTTATCTCGACTGATCATAGAGTGCTACCTTTATAGTGAACCAGGCGCTGGAAGCGAGTTGGCTAGCTTTAAATTGCGCTTTCTTGGCTCAGGTTAAGACTTCACAACTCCCACCAGCTGCCTCAATTTTGCTCCGGGCTTGTCCTGTGAAAGCTGCTGCTTGCACCTTGAGCGGAATGCTCAATTCCCCATTACCCAGAATTTTCAATGGACCTTTAGCAGCGGTAAGGATACCTGCTTCTCTTAAAGAGGCTAAAGTTACTTCAGTGTGGGCAGGTAAGGAGGCTAACTTCTCTACATTAATCGTAGTGTAAATTTTACGATTAATAACTGGAAAGCCCTTCAGCTTGGGTAAGCGGCGGTACAATGGCTGTTGACCACCTTCAAACCCTGGTCGAGTACCACTACCAGAGCGGGATTTTTGACCCCGCATCCCTAAACCTGCACTAGCGCCTTGTCCGGCAGAAATACCTCTACCTACACGCTTACGGCGTTTTTTTGAGCCTTTTTGAGGCTTAACATCGTTGAGTCTCATGATGTAATTAGTAGTTTTTTAGACTAATACTTAGTAAGAATGTCATCTACTAGATGTAGAGATTCTCAATAGCAATACCCCGATCTTCAGCAACTTCAGCAAAGGTACGCAGAGTAGATAGGGCATTAACTGCGGCTCTAGCATTGTTGAGAGGATTGTTGGAACCGAGTTGTTTGGCGAGAACGTTACGAACTCCTGCCAACTCTAATACAGTCCGTACTGCTCCACCAGCAATTACCCCTGTACCAGGTGCTGCGGGTCGCATCATCACCTTAGCACCGCCACCAACGCCATCAATGGGGTGGGGGATAGAATTGGATTTGGTAATAGGAATATCAATCAGATGTTTTTTCCCGTCGGCGACGCCTTTTTTCACGGCACCAATTACATCTGAGGCTTTACCTACTCCCACGCCAACTTGACCGCGTTCGTTACCAACGACCACAATCGCCCGGAAGCTGAGTTTTTTACCACCTTTGACGACTTTACTCACTCGTCGGATCTGAATAACTCGTTCTTGCCAAGTGGTTTCTTCTTTTTTGGCACGTTTTGTTCTACTTTTACGCTCTGTTGCCATAATTAATGCTCTCTCATTAGTCATTAGTCATTAGTCATTGGTCATTAGTCATTAGTCATTTGCTTTTTTACCAAGGACAAATGACACAGGACAAATGACTTTAGAAATCTAACCCAGCTTCGCGTGCTGCATCAGCTAGAGCTTTGATCCGACCGTGATACAGGTTTCCACCGCGATCAAAGACCACTTGAGTAATACCTTTTTCTAGCGATCGCACTGCTATCAACTTACCAACTTGTGCTGATGCATCGCAATTTGAGCCAGAAGCTAAACTAGATTTTAACTCTGGTTCTACAGTTGATGCTGCCACCAGGGTTTGATGCTGTGTATCATCAATTACTTGAACATAAATATGTTCATTAGAACGGAATACAGCCAGCCTTGGACGTTCTGGTGAACCGCTAACTTTGCCACGAACGCGCCGATGGCGACGCTGTTTTGATTCTCTACGAGTAAGTTTCATGTTTACTTCTTACCACCCTTACCAGTCTTACCAGCTTTGCGTCTGACCACTTCACCGGCATAACGAATGCCTTTACCTTTGTAAGGTTCGGGTGGACGAACGGCACGGACTTTAGCTGCTGTGTTGCCTACAATTTCTTTGTCATAGCCACTGACTATGACATTGGTAGTACCTTCGACTGCAAATTGAATTCCATCTGGTGGCTCTATTTGCACTTGATGGCTGTAACCCATATTTAAAACTAGGTTACGGCCTTGTACTTGGGCGCGGTAACCTACCCCTTGAATTTCCAACCGACGTTGAAAACCAAGGGATACTCCCTCAACCATGTTGGCAACTAAAGTCCGGCTCAAACCGTGTAGTTGCCTAGATGTGCGGGTTTCATCCCGACGTGTTACTAGTAATGTTTCCCCTTCTTGGGAGACTGTAACATTAGCAGGTAGAATCCGTGAAAGTTCTCCTTTTGGACCTTTCACGACTACACTAGTGCCATCAATCGCCACTTGTACTTTGGCGGGAACAGTAATTGGACGTTTACCAATTCGAGACATGATTTTTTGTCAGTTGTTCAGTTGTCAGTTCTGAGTCAGCGCGCAGAACAGGGGGTTTCCCCCATGTAGGTAGGTGAAAGTCATTTCGTTTTGGATGCCACTGATGTTCATCTAAGCTACGCCGGAGCTATCACCCGTGAGGGTCAGTTGTCAGTTTTAGGTTGAACTAACTATTGACGTTCGCGAATGGGTGCCGGAAGCACTTGACGACTACCAAACGTAGCAAAGCACTTCACCACCTAAATTCTGACGGCGTGCTTCACGGTCAGTCATAATACCACTGGATGTGGAAATAATGGCGATACCGATACCGCCTAGTACTCTGGGTAATTCTTTTCGATTGGAGTAAACTCGCAAACCGGGCTTACTCACTCGCTTCAAGGCAGTGATTAGGGGTTGGCGATTTTTGCCCTTGTATTTCAGGGAAATCACCAGATTGCGCGTTACCCCTTCTCCTGATTCTTCAAATTCAGCAATAAAGCCTTCGTTCTGTAGAACTTTAGCAATATTACGAGTCATTTTTGTTGCTGGCACTTGTGTAGTTTGATGCCTTGCCAGATTAGCATTGCGGATGCGCGTCAGCATATCTGCAATTGTGTCGTTAGCCGCCATCGTTCCCTCTTTAGATGAACTTATTGATCGCGAAAGGGCATTCCCATTTCTTTAAGTAAGGCGCGACCCTCTTCGTCATTTTTTGCTGTGGTGATGATAGAAATATCGAGACCACGGATTTGATCGATGCTGTCGTACTCGACTTCTGGAAAAATTAGCTGTTCTCTTACACCCAGAGTGTAGTTGCCCCGTCCGTCAAAGCTTTTGGGACTAACGCCGCGAAAGTCGCGGATTCTGGGCAATGAAAGGCTAACAAGTCGGTCAAGAAAGGCATACATCCGTTCGCCTCTCAGAGTCACCATGATACCAACAGGCATACCTTGACGAATTTTAAAGCCTGCGATCGCCTTTTTTGCCCTTGTCACTACTGGTTTTTGACCAGTTATCAGTGCAATTTCGTTTAAAGACGCTTCTAATGCTTTAGCATTTTGAGCAGCTTCTCCCAAACCCCGGTTAATAGTTATTTTTACTACCTTCGGTACTTGATGTACGTTGGTGTATTGAAACTGATTAATCAGTTTGGGGACAATTGTCTCTTGGTATAAGTTTTTGAGTCTGGTTGTCGCCATAGTTGTTTGTCCTTATTATCCCTGGGCTTGGTCAGGGTCGCTGCGCTCCAATTAAAAATTAAAAATTCCAAATTTAAAAATTGAAACTATTCATTTTTAATTGTTAATTTTTAATTGTTGAGTATCTCGCCTGTTTTTTTGAGCATCCTGACTTTCTTACCCTCGGCGGTGAAAGTGTAGCAGACGCGACTGGCGACGTTTTGCTTGGTGGAATAGAGCATCACGTTAGAGCTATGAATTGGGAATTCCTGGGTGATGATCTGCCCCGATTCCCCTTCTTGCTGAGGTTTAACGTGTTTGGTTTTAATATTCACACCTTTGATAAGGACTTTGCTGAGTTGGGGTAGTGCTTTGATCACTTCACCAACTTTACCCTTATCTTTACCAGCGATCACTTGTACAGTGTCACCTGTTTTAACGTGCATTTTGTGGAAAACTTTTGGTTGTGGCTTTGCCATTACAGCACCTCTGGAGCCAGAGAAACAATTTTGGTGAAATTTTTATCGCGTAATTCCCGTGCTACTGGGCCAAAGACCCGTGTACCTCTGGGATTACCATCTTTGTTGATGATCACGGCGGCGTTGTCATCAAAACGAATGCTCATACCGCTGTCTCTATTAATACTTTTTCTGGTACGCACAATGACAGCTTCTACAACATCAGACTTTTTTACAGCCATGTTGGGTGTGGACTCTTTGACAACGGCGATAATTTTATCGCCCACGCCACCGTAACGGCGGTTACCTGCACCTAATACGCGGATGCACATTAGCTTTTTGGCACCGCTATTATCTGCAACATTCAGGTAGGTTTGGGGTTGAATCACAATCGGTCTCCCTTAGGAAGTTTGTGGCTTTGGAACAACTATTAAGTTGTAGATTTAGTGTTAAGGATTTCTGTGATTTGCCAGCGTTTGGTTTTGCTCAGAGGTCTAGTTTCCCGAATGCGGACGCGATCGCCCACTTTGCAGTTATTTTCCTCATCGTGGACTTTATATCTCTGAGTTTTAACTACAATCTTGCCGTACTTGGGATGAGGAGCGCGGTTTTCTACAGCCACTACCACCGTTTTTTGCATTTTGTCGCTCACTACCAAGCCAACTCGTTCTTTGACTGCCATAATCTCCTACTTTTCTTCTTTAGTCGGCTGACTTGCTGCCCGTTGGCGTTCTCCCTCTACTGTGAGTAATTGGGACAAGCGATGGCGAGCGTGTCTGAACTGGTGAGGTTTCTCTAGTTGTCTAGTGGCTTTCTGCAAGCGCAACTGAAACAGTTGTCTTTTAACAGCGATAATTTCCTCAGCCAGCTTTTCGTCACTCAATTCTCTAGCTTCTGATACTTTGGGAAGAGGCATAACCTACTCCTGCTCCTGTGGTTGAGAGCGTGCAATAAACTTAGTTTTAATCGGTAGTTTGTAGTCAGCCAAGCGCATAGCTTCACGGGCAATTTCTTCGGAAACACCGGCGATTTCAAAAAGAATCCGCCCTGGCTTAACTACAGCTACCCAAAATTCAGGGTTACCTTTACCTGAACCCATCCGGGTTTCAGCGGGACGCATGGTTACAGGTTTATCTGGGAAAATCCGAATCCATATCTTTCCACCCCGACGGATATAACGGGTCATGGCTCGACGAGAAGCTTCGATTTGCCGGGAGGTAATCCAAGCTGGTTCTTGCGCTTGGAGGGCGAAATCACCAAAGTTGAGGGTGCTACCACGGCTGGCTAGACCCTCCATCCTTCCGCGTTGTTGTTTGCGGAATTTAGTTCTTCTAGGGCTTAACATGATTTGTCAGTTGTCGGTTGTCGGTTGTCGGTTGTCAGCTTGTCAGTTGTCAGTTGTCAGCTTGTTTTACCACTGACTATTGACTACTGACCATTGACTATCCTTCATTTGAGCGGTCTTCAAATTGCTGGCGACGACGTTGTTGTTGACGGCGACGAGGATCTCGGTCGCGGTCTCGGTCGCGTGTTGCTGGTGGCGGTGGAATTTCTTCCTGTCCAGGAATAATTTCTCCCTTAAACACCCAAACTTTGATGCCCAAAATGCCGTAAACCGTTTGCGCTGTGCAGTAAGAGTAGTCAATATCAGCCCGTAAGGTATGTAAAGGTACTCTACCTTCCCGTGTCCACTCTGTCCGGGCAATTTCCGCACCGTTAAGCCGACCACTGACTTGAACTTTAATCCCCAGTACACCAGCCCTTTGAGCGCGCTGAATAGCTTGACGTACTACCCGACGGAAGGAAACGCGGCGTTCCAATTGTTGAGCAATGTATTCAGCAATCAAGTAGGCATCAGCATCAACTCGTTGAACTTCAACTACGTTAATGCGAATTTGGCGGTTGCTACCCAACAGTTCTTGGAGTCCGGTACGCAATGATTCTATACCTTGTCCACCACGACCTACAACTACACCGGGTCTAGCTGTACGCACTTCTAGGTCGATTTGGTCAGCTTTACGCTCAATCCGTACTTCAGATATGCCGGCGTTGTTTTGAGCGTATCTACCCAGTTTTTGTTCTATGTAATTACGGAGTTTGTGGTCTTCTTGTAATAGTTCTGGATAACGGTCAGGAACGGCAAACCAACGGGATTGATGTTCTTGAGTAATACCCAGACGAAAACCGACTGGATGAATTTTCTGTCCCACAAATGCTTCCTCTAAAATTTCTTACTGTACGCAATTGGTTGTGTCTATTGCTTATTTAGCAGCGGTGCCAGCGCCCACAGCTACAGTAATATGACAGGTTGGTTTGCGAATTTGGTAAGCTCGACCCTGCGCTCTGGGTTGAAACCGTTTCAGCACTGGGCCTTGGTCGGCATATGCCTGAGTAATCACTAGTTCGGCTCTATCTAGCCCTTCATTATGTTCAGCATTAGCGGCAGCACTTCTGAGTACCTTCAATACTGGCTCACAAGCTCGATAGGGCATGAATTCTAGGATAATTAGGGCTTCTCGATATGACCGCCCCCGGATTTGGTCGAGTACTCGACGGACTTTGTAGGCAGAAATGCGGATATAACGAGCGATCGCTTTAACTTCTGTAGTATCAGTTGCCATAATTTTCTCCATCTTTATCAATTAAAAATTTAAATTTAAAAATTAAAAAATGGCAGTTGTTCATTTTTAATTTTTAATTCTGAATTTTTAATTGATTATCTGCCTGATTTCTTGTCACTTTTACCATGACCTCTGTAGGTACGTGTTGGGGCAAATTCTCCCAACTTATGACCCACCATCTGTTCATTTACAAACACTGGAACGTGTTGTCTGCCGTTGTGAACAGCTATTGTATGGCCTACCATCATCGGTAAAATTGTCGAGGCTCTTGACCAAGTTTTGATCACTTGCTTTTCATTTTTTGCGTTCAGCTTTTCCAGCTTACTAAGCAAATGATCAGCAACGAAAGGACCTTTTTTTAGAGAACGACCCATAGTTAGATTTTGGATTTTGGATTTTGGATTTTGAATTTCTAATTTTGGATTTTGGATAATTAAGGTGTCTGATCAGGCTTCAAAAACTTTGAATGCTTAAAAACAGACCCCATCTAAAATCCAAAATTTCAAATCTCAAATTCTAGGACTGACGACCGCCACGTCCGCGTTTAGAAGATTTACGACGACGACGTACAATTAGTTTTGTACTCGCTTTCTTGCGATTACGTGTCTTTGCACCCAAAGTAGGTTTACCCCAAGGTGTCACAGGACCCGATCTACCGATGGGCGCTCTACCTTCACCACCACCATGTGGGTGGTCTACTGGGTTCATGACGCTACCTCTAACCTTAGGACGACGACCTTTCCAGCGATTTCGTCCGGCTTTACCAGCACTAAGGTTTCTCGCGTCGGTGTTGCCTACTTGTCCAATGGTGGCGTAGCATTCACGGCGAATCAGGCGAACTTCACCAGAAGGTAACTTGAGAGTGACATAATTGCCTTCTTTTGCCGCAACTTCGGCTTTTGCACCAGCAGCACGCACGATTTGACCGCCTTTACCTGGAGTCATTTCGACGTTGTGAACTGTAGTACCTAATGGAATCCTAGACAGAGGTAAGGCATTACCATCTTCAAACGGAGCCTCAGCGCCAGCAATAATGGTTGCGCCAACTTTCAATCCATTAGGATGTAAAATATACCGTTTTTCGCCATCAGCGTACAACACCAGAGCGATGCGCGCATTGCGATTTGGATCGTATTCAATTGCTGTGACTGTAGCAGCAATATCCCGTTTATCTCTCTTAAAGTCGATAATCCGGTAAAGTTGTTTGTGGCCGCCACCCCGACGACGGCTGGTTATCCGCCCTTGATTGTTCCGTCCTTTAGGACGATGTACTGACTCAGTTAGTGATTTTTCTGGCTCAGTTTTGGTAATCTCCGCGAAATCGGAGACTATAACTTGGCGAGTACTGGGGGTATAAGGGCGATAAGAACGAGTACCCATAAGTGATTTTTGATTTCGGATTTTCGATTTTGAATACAGAATTTTTTGAATTTTGATTTCCGATTTTTAATTGTTTCTTGGCAATTATTTATTAACTAGCCCAATCTAAAATCTAAAATCTAAAATCTAAAATTCTTATACTTCTGGGAATAGAACTTGTCTAATCTTTTCTTCATCCCCAGGTGCGACGGTGACAATAGCTTTCTTGTATTGAGGCTTGTAACCGATAAATTTACCAACACGACGCTGTTTGCGTGGTGGTAATGAGGTATTGACTTTTACAACTTTGACTTGAAATAAGTCCTCAATTGCCGCTTTAATTTCTGGCTTGCTTGATTTTGGAGTTACTTCAAAAGTGTATTTGTTTTGCTCCATCAAAATTGTCGCTTTTTCGGTAAGAATAGGGCGACGCACTAAGTCAGCAAGGTTGCGGGGGTCAAAGTTAGGCACTGTAGACCTCCTGAATTTTTTCTAAAGCTGATGATGTAACTACAACTTTGTCAGCGTGCAGTAAATCGTAAACATTTAATTGATCAGCGGCAATTAGCTTTAAATTTTCTATATTGCGGGCTGATAAAAGCACGTTTTCTGCTATTTCCGACAAAATCAATAATGATTTTTGTTCGGGTGCTGCTCCCCAACGAGCTAGTGCTGTCACCAATTCTTTGGTTTTCGGACGTTGTAGCTCGTTGCTAAATTCTTCTACAACTATTAAATCTTCGGCACGGCTGACGAAAGCTGTCCGCAGTGCTAAACGTCGCTCTTTGCGGTTCAATTTCAGGTTAAAATCTCTGGGTTTTGGTCCAAAGATTACACCACCACCACGCCACAGTGGTGAACGAATGGAACCTGCACGAGCGCGACCTGTGCCTTTCTGCCGCCAGGGTTTGCGACCACCACCTCTAACTTCGGAACGAGTTTTGGTACTGGCATTTCCTTGGCGAGAATTAGTCATTTGTCTGACTAATGCACGGTGTACTATGTGAGCCGCTGTTTCTTCTTTGGCAACTCGCAAGTCGAAAGTTGTTTGTCCAACTTCTTCTCCTTGCCAATTTTTTACTACACTCTCAACCATCTTTATGTCCTTTGTCAGCTGTCAGTTGTCAGTTTAGCTAATGACTTATGACTAACGACTATTTACTACCAACTATCTTTGCGGGTACAACATTCACTAAGGCACCTGGCTTACCAGGAATAGCTCCCTTAATGAGAATTAAGTTGCGTTCTGCATCTACTCGCACTACGGTTAGTTTGCGAATTGTGACACGAGTACCTCCTAAACGCCCTGCCATCCGTTTACCGGGATAAACACGACCAGGAGTTGTACCAGCACCGATGGAACCAGGCGCTCTGTGGTTTTTGGAACCATGTGACATGGGACCGCGACCGAAGTTGTTCCGCTTCTGGTTGCCCGCAAAACCGCGACCAATACTTGTACCGACTACATCTACAATTTGACCAGCACTAAAAATATCTGCTTTGATTTCTTGACCTAAAGCATAATCACCAGAGTTATCAATGCGATACTCGTTCAAGTGACGCAATGCTGGAGCAGATGATTTAGCCAAATGACCTAACAGTGGTCTATTCAATGCCTTTGGTTTGACTTCGCCATAACCAACTTGAACAGCGAAGTAACCGTCGGTCTGTTTTGTTTTAACTTGTGTAACAGTGCATGGCCCAGCTTGGATTACGGTGACAGGAATAGCTCTTCCTGCATCGTCAAATATTTGGGTCATGCCCAGCTTGGTGCCGAGAATACCTACAGACACAGTAACTGGTTCTCCTTTCTAGTTGCTGACCTTGGAATCGGATTTGCTTTAGACACAGTTTATCAGCGTCATTGGTGGACTAGCCTACCAAATTTACACTGATGTTAAGCAGTGTAAATTCTTGATGACGCACAAAATATTGTCTCTACTGCTTGGTGAATCCTTTTGTTTTCACTCACTTGGTCACCAGAACAGCCATAATTACCTTCTGATTAGGAAGGGATTACTTCTGGAATCAATGCAAGACGTTATTGCTTTGCGCTTTGTGCAGCAATGCTTTCGTCCAAGCAATTGCTCTGGCACTCGACCGTTGTAGTAGGACTTAAGCGGTTGATTTCCACCCAGTATCCGTTCCCTGAGACTTTCTATAATGCCATAAAACAAACATTACGGATCAGGTTCTACTTCTATAACTACCTTAAACTATTGTTTGAGGTTTTGCCTGTTTTTTAAGGGGCTACGGGAGTGAACTTGGGCGGGAGCTTTGATTTGGCTTTGGGTTTTAAGCCATGAGCTTCTTCAGTTTGACCTAAAAGCTTTTCTAGTTTAGCAGTCTCTTACGCATTTCAACCAAATTATCCTTCAGGAAATTAATTCATCAAATTTTGATGATTATATTTGGTTGGCAAGACTCAAGAAGATGCTATCTAATTTTACTGTTTGGTCACAATCTAATAATATAAATCATTAATTTATTTTTGTCTAGTAATTTTTAGGTAGTTGGGGTTGAATTGTGGGAAGATGGGGAAAATTAAAAAATTCCCGATGCTCTATGTCCAATTTTGCTTAAATTATGCAACTTAATCTAACTTAATCTACCACTAGAGAGTAAATAATAGAGATATCTGAGTGGGATAAGACGAAAATCTATGGCACTACTTACCACTGGCAACGGTTTAATCCGCGATTTGGAAAAATTCGGCGCTTTGGGTGTATACGTTCCTTTGGAAGGGGGATATGAAGGTCGGTATCGCCGTCGATTGCGGGCGGCTGGCTATATCAACCTCCACATAACTGCGAGGGGACTGGGAGATGTTGCAGCCTATCTAACAAGAGTTCATGGAGTCAGACCTCCTCATTTGGGTAAAAAAAGCACTGGTAGCGGTGCAGCAGTGGGTGAAGTATATTATCTACCACCGATAATTAGCTATCAGTTAGAACAGCTTCCACCTAAATCTAAGGGTCTATTGCTATGGATTATTGAGGGACATATTCTTTCTGATCAGGAAGTGGAGTATTTGGCTAATTTGCCCAAGTTAGAACCAAGAGTTAAGGTGGTGATTGAACGGGGTGGCGATCGCTCTTTCCGTTGGACACCATTAGAAAAAACCCTGTTAGCTAGCTAGTTAGTTAGTTGGGCGGGGTTTCCCCGCCCATACAGCATGAGCATTTTCTTACTGCTTCAGAAACTGATAGTGTAGATTAAATCAAATTCTCGATAGATAACCAGACGGCAGGAGTGAGCAGGGTTTTCTAGGAGTTCGTAATCTAAACCACCAGTAATTTGTGTGACTGGTCGCCTCAATGGTTTTTCAAACTGATACCACTCACGGTTACTCCACTCAAAGATTGTTGCGTCTACGGAATTTTGTAATTCTGATGCCAAAAGTAAGAGTTCTAATTTATCTTTGACGCTACCAGTAATAAAGCATTTCAGACAAACTGACTGAGTAATCAGAGGTCTAGGTTCGTTGGCGGCGATGGTATGGCATTTTCTTAGTTCAATATCATAAGGCTCTAAGTGCAGATTTTCTAGTTGCTGCCAGGATTGTTCTATCTCATTGAGGCGATTGTCTAGATACGGTAGCAGTCCTAGCTTGGCATCAGTCAACAGTTGGCGAATATTAGAAGGCTGGGTCATTACTGAGTTTTTTCTCCACTATCCAGTCAGATTATCGTTTTGTTGACTAGGTGAGGGATAAACTTTGGAAAACTTTGTTTATTTACACTTGCTGTGGAATGGGTTTGTTTTTGTGTCGCGCAGAGGTGCAAAGAGGAAGAGAAGAATAAGGGCGCACTTTTTCGTAGACAGCTATGAAAAAGACTCTGTTGGTTGGCGTGACTCCAAGGGAGTTTATGGTACTGTCCTGCATCTTGATATTATTGATGGAATTAGATGGAAATAGGGTACAAATTTCCTCAAGACTCGTCATACTGAAGTAGGGAGAGAATAAACCACTCCTTTCCAAGTTGGCGTGAAGGTGATCAAGCAAAAATGAGACGTAAATCTACTGGTAGATCAGCTACTACTTCTAAACCCTCTATTTTCCAATCCCCTACATTTAACTTCGCCACCATGGCCATTTTGGGAGGTGTGCTGATTTTGGGAATTGGGATTGGGATTGCGTTTAGTTCTACAAGCACGTTGAGTCCATCAAATGTGGCATCCCGTGAATTTATTGATACTAAAGCTCCAAACCCTGATCTCTGTGTACAGTATGGAGCCAGTGCGATGGTTATGGATGCCAGACTGTTTGTAACTCTCAACCCTTTTAATGTCTATGTTGCTCAACCGAATATGCGTCCTGGATGCGTTCTGAGACAAAATAACTGGGCAATTTTAGAAAATAAAAAACTTGTCACTTCAGATCAGGTAAGAGAATGTAAAAATCGCCTGAATACCTTTGGCTTTACAGGGGACTTAAACAGTGATAAGCCTGATATCCGGTGTATATATCAAAATGAAAATGCTCAAAACTTCTTCTTATCTCAACCAGGAGCCGTTGCACCATCTCAGGATACGGAAAGATTCTAAAAAATAGGAGATAAGTCTTGGTGTATACAGTTCATCAAGACTATTGATTAGGAGGTAGGGGTTGACCAAACTCAATTACAGGAATATTGAGAATTTGATCTGAATAGTTTTCTGAATTAGGAACTGTAATGCTATGAGAATTTTCTAAAGAATCAGCAGGAATAATAATCAAATTGGATAGTTGAGAAGGGTCTTGAGAATTGAGGGGGGGTACAGTCACAAAGGGTTGTTGGGAGTTGGTGGTTGTCAAGGGTAGGTTAGTGGATGGTGGTGGTAGGGTAATTAAAGGGGCTGGGGATAGCTGATTATCAGGTAAAGGTGAGGAAATTGGTTGTGTTATGGTGTTATCATAGGAAATAACGGGGCGTAATACCCAGCGAGTGGGGTTATTTGGGGAAATGGGCTGAAGTTGTACTTGGTTGGGATCGATAAAAGTTCCTGGTTCTAAATCGATGACGATGCGGGTGATGTTAGGGCTAAATTGGGAAACTCGAATTCTCTGAATTGTTCCCGGATAGTTTTTTAGGGTGTTAACTTTACCTAACTGGGTATTAGGCAAATCTACAACTAAACGTGGTGGTTGGGGAAGGTAGAAATACTCAGGTTTTGTCGCTGCGGAAAGGGTAATTTCTAGTTGCTGTGATTTGGGGTTAAATTGCCATTTATTGAGTTTGGCAAATGTTGCGGCGAGAGTAATGCCAGTATTGAGGGTAATTGCTGTATATAACCCAAATAAGCTAACTTTAAAAAGATATGATGGCCAAAATTTCCAGGTTCTGAGTTTAATTTTCATGTTTTAATGGCTATTTGATTTGGGAATTTCTTTTTGATCTGTTTGGGCTGAAGCTGTAAATTCTAAAGTTGTGGGAATGTTGTTGATTTTTAGTTTTCCGGGAATATTATTGTTTTTTAGTTGTGACATTTGAATTGTGATAGCTTGAACTGGACTGTTTTGAGATGAAGGAAGTTGACAGAAATTTGATGTGTCAATTTTTCCCGATAAATGCAATTCTAGATTTTGTAATTTGCCTGAGAGAGGAAACTGTTTTTTGGTATCTGCGTTGGCGTTAGGTGGTAGTAAAGAGGCATTGAGATAAATACCAGATTGTTGAATATTTAAGATCAAAGAGTTGCCCTTTTCACAGTTTGGTAGGTTTTGCGCTAGGATGAGACGATAACGGCTGTTAATGAGACTTGTGGTGCGGAGATTATTTTCACCATAAGCGGTGACAGTTTTGAATAAGATGAGAAGTGAAGCGATCGCTATTCCAGAAATCGCTAAAGATTTAAAGTTGAAGTTGTTCATCATTGATAATTGGTGATTTGAGAGAATTAATTACCTACTGCCTACTGCTTTCAATTACGAATTATGTTGGCGGTAGCCTGCCGTAGGCACTATTACGAATTATGAATTATTTCTTGGGTGTTAACTTCCGGGAGTAGGGAACTCAGATGAGAGGTAACTTGACTGTAGCGACGGGTGATGAGTAGTGAAGAACGGCATTTTATTGCGAGTTCATCTGTGTATCGTCCTAGAGTTTGTCTTTCAATACCCCAAGCGCGACTGGTACCAGCAATGGTTAAATCAACATTTTCAGAGGCTGACACTACGGCTGGCATGGGTTCTGGGGCGGTGACGGTTTTGATTTCAATGCGATCGCTTACACTAGATGGTAATTGCCTAATCATCGCCTGTAGTTCATAACTTAATTCATCGTGGGCGTAATTTCCTGATAAAACTTGTAAAATCTGCAACATACAAGTATCACGATGAATAAGCAGGCGCAGAGCGAGTATGAGGGCTAAATCATCATGGATATTTGCGGAGTAGGGAACTAGTAAACTTTCTAAGCGTTCACTTCCTCTGTCTACAAATACGGCGACATCTACTGGTGCGGTGGTAAGAATTTGTCCAACTCTTCCACCTAAACGATTATTACTAAAAGCTGGACGATGCCATCCCACCAGAATTAAATCTGCTTGTTCGATTTGAGCAATCTGGGCTGTTTCTCTAGCGACATTGCTGGATATGCGAACGATGGGATGTATATAGGAGCGTATTGTTAGCGGTTCTAAGGTATTGATCAATTCTTCTAGCTGCTGGTGACGCTCGGCAATTAATCGGTTAGCCTCAGTGGGGGTACTCTCAAAACCGTAGTCTTCTTCTAATTCAATCAGACTGAGAGGATTGATAATAGCGGGCTGTCGATGGTTGAGAGCGATATCTAGGTTAGGTTGCGCCAACGCTACTGCTAATTGTAGTAAACCTTTTTGTGTACTAGGGTTAGCTACTGGTACTAAGATTCGGTAGGGTTTAACGTAAGATTCGCTACTATCTATAATATCTATATCTGTTTCTTCTTCTGTTTCTGGCTCGACTACATCTAATTTGATTAAGCGTTTTGGATATGTCCATTCCAGTAATGGTGAAGTCATAAATGTTGTCACCAAAGCCATAACTACCAGCATGGTAAACAGCAATGGTGTAATTACGCCTAACTCCAAACCAATGTTTAATACGATTAATTCTGTTAAACCACGAGTATTCATCAGCCAACCGAGGGCTGACGCTTCCCGTTTGTTAATGCCACTGAGGCGAGCAGCTATATAAGTACCAATATACTTGCCTGCGATCGCTACTCCTAAAACTAATGCACACAGCAGCCATAACTCAGGACGGTTGAGTAAACCAATTTGCGTCCGTAAACCACTGTAGGCGAAAAATATCGGTAGCAAAAAAATTAAGACGAAATCTTCAGTTTTTATGGCTAATTCTCTCACTAAATCGGCGTTTTTGGGCATGACTGCGCCTAATAGAAATGCGCCAAAAATGAGGTGAATGCCAATAAATTCGGTAATGAGGGCAGAAGCCACAACTCCCATATAAATTAAAGCCAGAACAAATTGGCTCAAACGTCCAGCGCGTTGATAATAAGTAACTAGACGTTTGAGAAACCAACGCCCGACTGTGAACATAAAACCTATGTAGAGTAGGCTTTCAATAATAGTGAGAACAGCTTTTTGATCGATGCTACCATTGCGAGCAACTGCGATCGCTACTGCCAAAATACACCATGCTGTCACATCATCGACTGCGGCACAAGTTAACGCTAATGTCCCTAAACGTGTTCCCTGTAAATTGTTCTCAGTGATAATTCGCGCCAAGACAGGAAAAGCTGTAATTGACATCGCTGCCCCTAAAAATAATGTAAAGGCGGTGAAGGAAACAGTCCCATTGGAAACCAAGGGATAAAGCAGCAAAGATAAAATCGTGGCCAGAGAAAAAGGAACAATAATGCTGATATTGGAAATCAGAACTGCTGCTTGTAAGTTACCGCTGAGATATTTGGGATTTAGCTCTAAACCAATCAAAAACATGAAAAATATTAGTCCTACCTGAGATAAAACATTCAGGAAAGGAATCGTTTCTGGTGGAAAAACACTAGCTGCTACATCAGGAGCAATAAAACCGAATAAAGATGGACCGAGCATAATCCCGGCAACAATCTCACCAATTACCAATGGTTGCTTAATTGATCGAAATGCCAAGCCTACTAGCCGTGACATGGCAATGACAATTAGCACCTCAACCAGGACTAGAATAACTGTATGCATAGTTTCCTCTCAACAGACTATCCGGGTTCCCTAAGATAATTCTTTAAACCGTGACAAAATGTCAACCTTGTTCAACATCCTTTGGGTGTATTTCCACACATTTTTTATGTTAATTATTGTTACTTATCCCGAAAAAAGAGTAAAAAATTCTACTAATTTATTGCATAGATAAACGAAAAATGACTTATACCTTAGCTATGCCAAGATAAACTAGTGTATGAGTCTTAAATTGCAATTTTTTCTTAATAATCCTTAAATTTTACTCAAAAAAGTAAACTTTTAAATTGTGACAGTCTTATACCAAATTAAGATGAAGCTGCATAGAATATTATCTTAATAAGAATTAACCGCAGATAGACGCAGTTCAAAATTAAAAATAGGACTTATGCAAGATGTGACTGAAAACATTATTCTTGTGTAGCGGTAATTCATGAATTACCGCTACTTTGGTTCTGTTTTGCGTAAGTCCTAAAAAAGTAGAAATTAAAAACAGTAGATATCAGCAGCGTTAGATTTGAGAGCAGAACAAGTCAGACAAGTGGCATAGAATTAGTCCCAATAGCTATTCAGCAATACTTACAGTGGATTGCAGGAATTACAAAATTTAAACCAAAAATTCAGGTATCAAAGGGATAAAGGACAATGCGTTTTACCCCTACTGACTGCTGACTCCCTATGGCTGACGCTTAGGCCTAAGCCTGAATTCTTCTGTCTGTCTAAATTACAGCCAAACTTTCTCCCTGATGCTCTAAAATTTCTGCTGTAAATTTGTAGTTAAATTTTGTTAAGATTAAAGACGGCGTTAGCTCTTCCTCCCAATTACCTATCCCCTACCTGAGAGACACTTCATGCTGCGATTAGAACATATAAGTAAAATTTATCCTACAGGCGAAGTTCTTAAAGATATCAACTGGGAAGTCAAACCAGGCGATCGCATTGGCTTAGTCGGTGTTAACGGTGCGGGAAAGTCCACACAACTGAAAATCATCTCTGGGGAAATGGAACCCACCGCCGGTGAAATCATTCGTCCTAACAGCTTACATATAGCTTATCTCAACCAAGAGTTTGAGGTAGACCCTACCCGTACTGTGAGAGAAGAATTTTGGACGGTGTTCAAAGAAGCCAACGAAGTACAAATGGCTTTAACTCACATCCCGCAAGAAATGGAAACAGCGAATCCAGATGAATTGGATGAACTAATCCATAAATTAGATCGCTTACAGCGGCAATTTGAAGCGTTAGATGGCTATAACTTAGATGCTCGCATTGGCAAGATTTTACCAGAAATGGGATTTCAGGTAGAGGATAGCGATCGCTTAGTAAGTGCTTTTTCCGGTGGTTGGCAAATGCGGATGAGTTTGGGTAAAATCCTTTTACAAAAACCAGACTTATTACTGCTGGACGAACCGACAAACCATCTAGACTTAGAAACCATTGAGTGGTTAGAAAATTACCTCAGAGGACTAATTACCCCAATGGTGATAGTGTCCCATGACCGGGAGTTTCTTGACCGCCTCTGCAATCAAATTGTCGAAACTGAACGCGGTGTTTCTAGTACATACCTCGGTAATTACTCCTCATACCTACAACAAAAAGCTGAAAATCAATCAGCACAACTAAGTGCCTTTGAACGTCAGCAGAAGGAAATAGAAAAACAGCAAACCTTTGTAGACCGATTCCGCGCTAGTGCAACCCGCAGTACCCAAGCAAAAAGCCGGGAAAAACAACTAGACAAAATTGAACGCATCGAAGCACCGACAGCCGGTGTAAGAACTCTACATTTCCGTTTTCCCCCTGCACCTCGCAGCGGTCGGGAAGTGGTGGAAATTAAAGATTTGACCCATATTTATGGGGATAAAATTTTATTTTTGGCGGCAAATCTCTTAATTGAAAGAGGAGATAGAATCGCCTTTCTCGGTCCTAACGGTGCTGGTAAATCCACCCTGTTGAAAATTATTATGGGTGCAGAACCACCCACAGAAGGAATAGTAAAATTAGGCGATCATAACGTTATTCCTGGCTACTTTGAGCAGAACCAAGCCGAAGCATTAGACTTGAATAAAACCGTCATGGAAACTATCCATGATGAGGTTCCCGACTGGACAAACGAAGAAGTCCGCACGTTGTTGGGAAGATTTTTATTTGCTGGTGATACCGTATTTAAGAAAGTTGCCGCTTTAAGTGGGGGAGAAAAAGCCCGTTTAGCATTGGCAAAAATGCTTTTACGTCCAGCGAATTTACTCATTTTAGATGAGCCGACAAACCACTTAGATATTCCAGCTAAGGAAATGTTGGAAGAATCTTTGCAAAACTATGATGGGACAGCGATTGTAGTTTCCCATGACCGTTATTTTATCTCTCAGGTAGCTAACAAAATCGTGGAAATTCGTGATGGTGAATTCCGGGTTTATTTGGGAGATTACCATTACTATCTCAACAAAATTGCTGAGGAGAAAGAACAAGCTAAGTTAGCAGCCATAGAAGCTGAAAAAGCCGCGAAAAAAGCCGCTAAAGCCGCTAAAGCTGGTGCAAAGCGGAAGTAGGTAATATCGGCAAATGGGTATGGGTGACTGATTGTGATTCTGGCTTTCTGTCACCTATTTTTTAACTAGGAATTTACATTAGATAAAGGATTTTATGATGTTGTAGAATTTATAGATAATCAAAAAAAATATAATCAAAAAAAATTTTCTCAAACTTTTCCTGAATTAGATTTAACAGTAAAGCAAATATTGAATTTATAAGGTTAAAAATTGGATCAATTTGTTTCCTATATTCCTATATTTAGGTTACAGTAGACGCGGACGCAAAGATTTGTTTTGCAGTTAATTGCAAGTTGGGAAAGATTGAGGAAACCAGTTGATCATTGTTTTGAAACAATCGCTTTTGATACTCGTCCTCGACTAAAGTACAAATTGTAACTGTTGGCTGCTTGGTTTTGCCAATATATTCTCTACCACCAATGCCTAAATAATCTACAATCCAATATTCAGGAACAGCTAATAGGGCGTAATCTTCAACTTTGCGAGCATAATCATTTTGCCAGTTTGTACTCACGACTTCAGCAATTAGTTTAATTGATTTTCCTGATGTAATTACAGGTTCTTTTTGCCATAATGGTTCATTCATTAGTTGGGTTTGGTCTAATACGATCACATCGGGACGAAAGGCTGTGTTTGTTCCCAATAGTTTGATCAAACAGCGATGGGGGATAAAGTATGGTAAGTCATGATGATCAATTTCTACATTCAGTTTTCGCCCAATTAAAGATGATACCTGTTCATGAGGTCCTGTTGGTTCCATCTCGATTAATTCCCCATCAATAAGTTCATAGCGATCATTGTCGCCATACTGAGTAATAAATTCATTAACTGTGACTAGTTTTAGGGCTGATTGTATCATTATTATGTTTCTTGCTGATTAAATAAAGATTATTCTGGCGGTTGGAAATCGGATCTACACAAATAAAACCCATCGGCATAGATTAAAATTAGCAGATTATTCCAGCAATTGAAAACCGCAATTTCTTACTTATTTGGCAATCAGGTTAGATTAATAAATAAAACTGTCCAAACCTTTTTTACGGACTAAATGTAGTAATTTAAGAGCCGCACCTGTAGGTCGTTTTTGCCCAATTTCCCATTTTTGCACAGTTGATGAACTGATGTTTAAAATAGCAGCAAACACAGATTGGCTGACATTAAATGATTCACGAAGTTGCTTAATTTGTTGAGGTTCTAGCGGTTCAATTGGAGGTAAACACAAGCTATCAAATTCCCGTAACGTAACTTGACTCATTACACCAGCCTTGTATAGTCCTGTAGCAGTTTCATGAACAGCCTCAAGAATGGCTGACTTGTTCTTCCTCATTACAAATTACCTCTATTAATTCATTCATATTAGTTTCCTTTAACTAAAGTATATCACTTAGTGCTATAATAGGCAATTATTAAAAATGTGTATTTAGGCAAATCTTTATTATGCTTGATAACAACGATTTTGGATTAGCTTCCGCTGACGATACCTCGGTTGTGGTACTTGAACAGCTATCTTCACATCCTCAGCCAGAAGTTCGTGAGGCTGTGGCTAAAAATCCGAATACGCCTACGAAAGTGCTGCTCAAATTAGGTAAAGAGTTTCCAGATGCAATTACTGCGAACCCGGTTTTTAATCTTTTGCTGCTGGAAAATCCTGAAAGCCATTTCGTTAGGCTTTCTTTAGCGCGTAGCACAACAACCAGTGAAGACACGATCGCTCGGTTATCCGAAATCAAGGATGAGGAAATTCTTTGTGCTGTGGCTGGAAATCCAAAGACACCTCTTCACATTCTGGAAGAACTTGTAGAAAATCCGCCTGTTTTCTGCGATGACGAAAATGCTGATGAATCTGATTTTGATCGCCTCTTTACCGCCATCATACAAAATCCGAATACTTCTGAATTGTTATTGCATGAACTAGCCGAGCGTGGAAGCAGCAATGTCAGACAGGCGATCGCTCAGAACCCCAAAGCACCGTTATCCCTGCTCAATACGTTTGCAGATTGGAGAAATTTTAGGATGCATAAAGCAATTGCTCAAAATCCTCAAGCACCAAGCGCAATATTGGAAAAACTAGCGGGAGAAAATGTAAAAGAAATTCGCGATCTGGTCAAAAACCATCCAAATGTTTCCGAAACTGCGATCGCCATCATCAATTTTATCGAGGGAAAACCTGGAACATCCATCGACTTATTAGAGCGGTTAGCCAGTGATCGACGAGCCTCTGTCCGGCTATTAGTTGCCGCCCATCCCTCAACCCCTGCAAAGGTTTTAGAAAAGCTCGTCCAGGATACAGATGAAGATGTAGCCTTCAAAGCTGCAAGCCATCCCAATGCAACCTCTACCGTTCTAGAGTTTTTTGCAGAGTTCTTAGTCAAGCAACGTCAGCGAGTCTCGCCAATAAATGGAGCCAAGATTCAAGAGTGTAAAAGAACTGCGATTGAATTAGTGAGACGTTCTGACATCACGCCAAAAGTGTTAGAAAATCTGTTGAAAATGAATGAGTATGTTGTAGTGGACGCGATCGCATCATCTTTGAGAACACCACCCACTATGCTGCTCGCACTTACAGACCATCAATTTATAGACATTCATTTTTTCGTACATCTCGCTCAAAACCCCAATACACCATCAGAAGGGCTGGAGAAGCTTTATCTAAGAATTAACCAACCGCAGATGGGAAATATGATTGATTGTCTATGCGCTATTGCTGCTCATCCAAATACCCCTGTCCATTTGCTAGAAAAATTCGCAGTTGATTCCCGCGCTAGTCTCCGCGCAAAAGTTGCCAGAAATGTCAATACACCGATTTCAATTTTGGAACGGTTAAGCCGTGATTTGAACGACAGGGTTAGTTATTTTGCAAACGAAGCACTGAAGGCAAGAGCTTGATTTCAGCACCTTCTTGTAAAGATTAACACAGTTCATTGAGGACTCTGAGAAGACCCTCAGTGATGACTTAGAACTGTAAATACTTAACAAAATTTTAGATTTTAGATTTTTTCCTTCTTAAAATTAACCTCCAGAGTTGGTTAGCAATGGTATCATTCGGTTATTACAAAAAGTAAAGGGCAATTTTACTATGACCAAAGCACCTGTTGCTCCTGTGGTGCTAGTCATTTTAGACGGATGGGGCTACTGTGAGGAAAAGCGAGGAAACGCAATAGCTGCTGCTAAAACTCCCATTATGGACAGTTTATGGGCAGCCTATCCCCACACCCTCATTCGCACTTCAGGAAAAGCCGTAGGGTTGCCAGAAGGTCAAATGGGCAACTCGGAAGTTGGTCATTTGAATATTGGCGCTGGGCGAGTCGTGCCTCAAGAACTGGTACGCATCTCTGATGCAGTAGAAGATGGTTCAATAGCATTAAACCCAGCAATTGTCAAGATTTGCCAGGAAGTTCGCTCATCTCATGGCAAGTTGCATCTAGTAGGGCTTTGTTCTGATGGAGGGGTACATTCTCATCTAACCCATCTATTTGGACTAGTTGACTTAGCCAAAGAAAAGCAGCTTTCACAAGTTTGTATCCACGCCATTACCGATGGACGTGACACCCCTCCCAAGGAGGGTATCAAAGCAATTACACAGCTGCAAGACTACATAGATCAGGCTGGAATTGGGCAAATAGTAACCGTTAGTGGTCGCTATTATGCAATGGATCGTGACCACCGTTGGGATCGAGTTGAACGCGCCTACCATGTGATGACACAAGATAGCGCGGGTAATGGACTCACTGCGGTAGAAGTCTTACAAGCATCTTACGCAGAAGGCATAACTGACGAGTTTGTGCTTCCAGTTAGAATTGCCCCAGGCGCAGTAGAACCGGGAGATGGGGTAATATTTTTCAACTTCCGCCCTGATCGCGCTAGACAACTGACACAAGCCTTTGTCAGTTCCAAATTTGATGGGTTTGAAAGACAGCAAATTAAGCCGCTGTCCTTTGTGACTTTTACCCAGTATGATCCAGAATTACCAGTATCGGTGGCTTTTGCTCCCCAGAACCTGAGTAATATTTTAGGGGAAGTCATTGCTAATCATGGCTTAAAACAGTTTCGGACTGCGGAAACTGAAAAATATGCTCACGTCACCTATTTCTTTAATGGGGGATTAGAGGAACCTTGTGATGGAGAAGACCGGGAATTAGTCAGTAGTCCAATGGTGGCAACTTATGACTCAGAACCGGCTATGTCAGCACAAGCAGTGACAGATGTAGCGATCGCAGCGATAAAAAAGGGCATCTACTCCCTAATAGTGATGAACTATGCCAATCCAGACATGGTAGGGCATACTGGACAAATACCAGCTACAGTTACAGCTATTGAAACAGTTGATCGCTGTTTAGGTCGTCTCCTGGACACTATTGGCAAAGTTGGCGGTACAGCAATCATTACTGCTGACCACGGCAACGCTGAGTATATGCTAGATGATCAGGGTAATCCTTGGACGGCTCACACCACTAACCCAGTTCCCTTAATCTTGGTAGAAGGCGAAAAAGTCAAAATACCTGGATATGGTACAAATGTGGAATTGAGAAATGATGGCAAGTTAGCCGACATTGCCCCCACTATTCTGGATATTTTACAGCTTCCCCAACCAACAGAAATGACCGGGCGATCGCTCCTTAAAGCAGCAGAATACGACTTGAAACCTACTCGCACTCCTGCACAAATAGGGTTGTAAAATAGCCAGGAATTCAGAAGTAGGGGTTTAGCAATGCGCTTCACCCCTACACTATTATCTCGTTCCTGGTCTCCGACTCTTAATGCTATCATAGAGGCTCTGACTCTACTGTAACGCCCTGGCAGAGCATTCTAGAATGCATTCCCATACAGAGTATGGGAAAGAGAACAGTCTTTAAGGTTGAGCAATGCGCTTTACCCCTACAGGATTGATAAATCAAGAACTCATCCATTTTCAAACTTGTTATAAACGACATTTCTAATATGGCAATTACTAACATCGTGCAAGGTATTTGGGCATTTTCCGCTTTAGGATTAATAATCCTCGTGTTGCTGCACAGCCCTAAAGGTGATGGTATTGGTGCAATTGGTGGACAAGCTCAATTGTTCAGTAGTACCAAAAGTGCAGAAAATACATTAAATCGCATTACTTGGGCATTAGTAGTAATTTTTCTGGGTTTAACAGTGGTTTTAAGTGCCAATTGGTTGCCTAAATAAGTAAAAATGGGGAAAATCACCCAAAACCTCATATCTAAAACCCGCACAAACTTAGTTTTGCAGCGGTTATTAGCAGTCCTGACTTTAGCGATAATGACGGGACTGCTAATTATTTGTACTAACTTTCAAACTAGGGCTGTTGTAAACTCTAAATTTAGAGACGTTGCCTACAACATTTCTACAAGTTACAGTTTAGAGGAAAAGTTCATACAAAAAGTCCATCCTTTACCGTCAACCCTCGCAAGTTGGGAAAACAAGACGAACAGTGGGGATTATTTTGACAAAATCACACCTACAGAAGTTGGTTATTTAATTTGGTCAAGTTTTCCGGTAAGGGTGAAGATAGAAATACCAACAGGAATAAGTGCAGAACAGTCACAACTATGGGTTAATAATGTTCTGCAAGCTGTTCAAGAGTGGAGTGTGTATTTACCTTTGGAGGTAGTTGAGAAAGCTGAAATTGCTGATATTCAAATTTTCAGAAAAGCGCCACCTTTACAAATTGAACCTAATAGTAAAATTCCCCGCGCGCGTTCTGCTTTAACTAGCTACGAGACATACACTAATATTAATAATATTTTATTACACCGTTTTACTATTTTGTTGAGTCCTAATCAAACTGGTGAATATGCGAAAGCTGCTGCACGTCATGAACTCGGCCATGCTTTGGGAATTTGGGGTCATAGTCCCCTGCAAACTGATGTTTTGTATTTTTCCCAAGTTCGCAAACCACCTTCTATTTCGGCGCGAGATGTGAATACTTTAAAGCGTATTTATGAACAGCCTACAAGTTTGGGATGGTGAGTCAACAATTCAAAATTCAATACAGTTGTGGCGGGTGAATTTCGTCTGTTGTTAACTATATCTTCCTCAGTGCAAGTATAAATAACTGTCCATTATAAATTTATTAAAACCCTTGTGTAATCTGCTTTTTTAATGTTTAGGCTTTAGATTTGCCCGGCGGCACTAGTACACTAAGGCGGAAATATAGCTACCATTTTAAATAGGTGAAAAGCTGATGGAAGGACTTTTTTTAATGTTTAAGTTTTAATTGTAAATTCCGCCCTGTAGTATTAGTAAACTGCATCTCTATTTTCTAGAGTAATCCCAGCTTATGTAGTTTGTATATATTGATCTAGTTTCTCTAAAATTTCTACCAAATCTTCTAAAGTCAGAATTTCCTGGGATTCTTCACTGGCATGATTTGCATCGATAGAAGATTGTGTTGATTTTTTGGTGAAATATGAAATAATGGGTAACATTTTTTTGGGTTGGCTGGTTGACACTTTTAAATCTAAATGTAAATTGTGGAAAACTTGTGGAGATATTGACTTTTTTTTGATACTTTCCGCTTTCTCATAGACGGGGATTATTCTTGAATTTCGTCGTTATTCGGCCATCTATCCCCTTCTAGCTTACGCTGAAGAAGGGGAATTCCGGCGAATCTGTTAAACCCGACGCAGATTTAATAGTTCTTGAGGAGAAGCCAACATATCGATCGCTACAAAGAAAATTTTACCTTGGGGATTGATTAAAAACCGCCAAGCAATATTCATACCGACAGTCACACCGAACCAAGGAGTTTGGACTACACCAGTGATTTTCAGTTGCTTGGAACCATCTGGTTGAACTTCACAAATACCCTGTTGAGGCATCATATTCAGTCCTTGAGCTTCTTCACGCATATATTTAGCGATCGCTTCTGGACCAACAATTGGCTTTTGGAATGGAGGTTGTAGCGCACCGTCGGTAGTAAATAAAGCAACAGCCGCATCAAAGTTATCTGCATTCATAGCTTCAATGTAGCTCAATACAGCAGGTTCTGTAATCCCGTCAATCTTAACAGAGGAAATAATTGGTGTTGTACGTTGGAACGCTGGTTCTGCTACGTCTTTGGGGTAACTGCTAGGGCCTAGTTCAGAAGTATCGAATCCCATGTTGACTACGGTATTCCGCAGTACTGTGATTTGTTGACCCTGATCAAGTTTCTGGGTGGCTTCTAGCACTACTTTCACACCAGGAGACATTTGATAACCCGCTGGAATAGGAGTGACAAGTCCTTTTTTCATCAATTCTCCTAACTCATACCAGAAAGCCAGCTTGGTATTGACACTGAAGAACCCATAGGAACGGCTGATGGGAGTGTCAGCACGGCTGGCAAGATCTCGCATTACTTTTGTTTGATCTTCAGAAGACATCAGCTTAATTTGGGTTAGCAGGGTTTCTGCTAGTTGCAAACGTGCTGCTCCAGGTGCTGCGGGAGTAATTGTCTTACCCATTTCAGTGTAGGCATACCAGAGATATGCTAGTTGATCATCAACGTTAAGTTGATCGAATAGTGCGATAGTTGCTGGAATCTGACTAGGAACTTGAGTGTTAGAAAAAATACTTTGAGCGGACTGAAGAGTTAAAGCCATGAGAGAAATCTCCAATTATTATTTGTTAATTAGCTACTTTGAAATTTGCTAAGAAGGAGCTTTAAGTTGACATTTTTTTGGTAAAAAACCTGATCAACTTTCCTTATTGCAAGACTTCTATTACTACAAATGAGGTGAGACCAACCCAAAGTTCTGGTGGCAACTAAGTCGGTAGACATAGAGACCACAGCTATTATGGGGACTGTCTTACAGGTAAATCTTTAGTTGAATAGCAAAGGTATTGGTTTACCTTTGGTGATCTATAACAAAACTGTATTGGTGCAGTTTTTTTTCTTAGAGGTTTAGCCTCTATGTAAAGAACTGTAACTATATTCTTAATTTTTGTAAAGCTATTGATATTACGAATTGACATAAATACTCAAATATGTGTTAGAGATTTACTGTACTGTCTTCAGCAAATCTCCAAAGACAAATATTCCTGTCTACTTCGTCTAGACGTGGCTCCAGTTACCCTGTGGCATATTGCTACAGCCAGGGTTTAAATCCCCCACTGTATCCTTTATGTACGAACTTGGCTCTATTTTGAATTTTGAATTGTTAAGACTTGTTCCTAAGCACCCCGACTTAGCGGTACAGGTCGCTGTGCTAACATTTCTGCATAAAGTTCTTCTAGTTGAGTGATATTATTACTGAGGGTATAGCGTTCTAATACTCGTTTTGTAGCTTTTTGCCCCAACAGTGTTGTTAACTCTGGGTGGTCTTGGAACAGTGGCAAAATGGTTCTGAGTTGCGATCGCACTGTTTTCGTACTAATAACTACACCAGCACCTTTTTCTAATACTTCCCCATCTGCACCAACATCCGTAGCTATACAAGCCAAACCACAAGCCATTGCTTCTAACAGAGATAAAGATAAACCCTCTACCAAAGAAGGTAAAATAAATACATCTGCTCCCCGCAAAATTTCTATGCGGCGTTCTTCATTGGCGATAAATCCTAGCCAGATGATACCGTATTCCGCGCCATAAAACGGTTCTAAAGATGCTCTCAATGGACCATCACCCACAATCAGCAACTTGCTATGAACTCCCATCTTGGATTGCTTCCAAGCCCGCAGGAGGGATTCTACATTTTTTTCTGGGGCAATGCGTCCTTGATAAACAAACAAACGCTCGGCACCAAATTCTGCTTTAACTTGAGAAACACCAGGACAATACTTAGTGGTATCCACACCATTGGGAATTACCGCAATCTTGTGTTCTCCCACACCCATACTTGATAGCAATTCACGCTGAATTTGGGAAAAAACAATTACCCGATCATAATTATCTAAAAACGGTGCGTAGAGTTGATAAGCCAAAAATTGTGTCCCAGATATTAGTTTTGCACCCTTACCAGCAAATGGAGTGTGAAAAGTAGCAACTAAGGGCAAATTTAATTCTTGACAAATTTCTGGCAAAACAAAGTCCAGAGTTGATAGAGTCAATGAAGCATGAACTATATCTGGTTTGATTTCCCGCAGGGAGTCTTTCAATACTTTGGTTGCATTGAAAGCAGGAATTGTATAAACCTGGGACTTATAAATAAACGGCAAAGAAACTTCTTTTAAATTCGGCCATTTATCTAGTTCAGATTCTTCTTGAGCGAAGTGAAGAAAACTTACTTTGTGTCCCCGGTCTAGTGAAATTAATGCATTTGTAATTTCTCGACTGTAGGTGACATTGCCACAAAAGGGCGATTTTTTTCCAATCCAGGCTATGTGCATTCTTTGGTTAGGTGTAAAGTCAAGCGGGTTTCGGTTTGAGGTTGAGTTTATATTATTTATTTCGTAAGTATTCAGGATAGAGAATACTCCAAGTCATGAGAATAAAGGCTTTTTTAGTCAACTTTGATGATTTTGATAAAATCTCACTTCTATCTATTCTTCATTTCATAAGCATTCTGACTCCTGACTCCTGAATTCTTACTTTATTTCTTATAATTAGCTGTTTTTATCTCGTTATACTTGCTGAATTTTTAGCCATGATAAACAATACCATATCTTAGTTAAATAAAACCTATATTTAAGTCAATTAAACTAGTGTAGTTATGGCTTTGTAGATGCTGGTTTTGAGTTGTTAATTAACTAACTTGATCACAACTTAATCAACATCATGTCTATTTCACAGCAAGTATTTCATTGATTTTGGCTGGCTTAAGTTTAGCACGAAACCCAATTGTTTTATTAAGTTATTGATGATCTCAAACCTAATAGCTAATCACGGGAATTATACCAGGTTAATATACCTCCCAAGAAGACGATTGTAGCTAATCCCAAAAAGACCGCCTTTAAGCCAATAAAGGTTTCTGCTACACCAGCTAACGCCAAAGGTAGGGTGAGGGCAATATTAATCACATTATTCTGCAAACCAAAGACTTTACCCCGCATTTCCGGGGGTGTTTCTGTTTGGATAGCGGTTTGCATGGGAATACCTACCAACGAGCCAAAGACACCAACAAGGGCAACTAACAGTAATGCTGCCCATAGCTGGCTTGTGAAGACTGAAAGACCAACCAAAGATGCTGCCACGCCAAGACAACCCCAGAGACTGAGTTGCCTATAGGAGAAGCGTTGACCAAATTGACCGAGAATTGTCGCCCCTGCCGCGATACCCACCCCAGCAGATGCCAGTAAAAAGCCGAATTGGGAGGCTTTCATGTTGGGAATAATTTCTGCCATGCGAACGGCTAGAACAGTTAGGGCTGCAAAGACAGAAAATAAGATGATCAGTTGTAGTAAAGCATTACGAACCCGATGATTTTCTTTGAGGTAAGATAAACCGTCGCGCAAGTCAGAGAAAACATGAGGGAATTCGGTTTCTGGGGGGTGGGGTTGTTCATTGGTCTTGAGTAGGAATAAAATAATTCCTGCGATCGCATAACTGCCACCAACGACAATTTCTTTACCCAGTCCACCACTACCCCCAACTTGTAACCACAATTCATCAGCTATTGCTAACAGCGGTTCCCCCACAGCAAAGCCCACGATTACCGATGCCATCATCGTAGTTGTGTACAGGGAATTAGCCGAAAGTAAATTCTGCTCTTCCACCACCAAGGGAATTGCAGCCTGTTCTGCTGGTGCAAAAAACTGGGTTAGGGTAGAAACTAAAAAAGTCACTGCCAAAATGATCAGAAAACCCATCGGCAAAACTCCTACAGGTTGCCAATCTTGAGTTAACCACAGTAGGACGGGAATTGCCAAAACCAGGATACCGCGCCAAATATTCGTTGCTACCAACACAACTTTTTTTGACCAGCGGTCTACAAACACCCCAGCCACAGAACCAAACAGCACCGCTGGAATGGTAAAAACCATCATTAACGCCGACACCCAACCACTAATGCTTTGATCACTCTGTTGAAACTGACTGTTAATTAAAGCAATCATTAGCACTAGATATACTTTATCAGCCAGTTGACAGAAAACCTGACCACCCCAAAGAGCCAGGAAATTTGGGTTTTTTAATACAGGTAAAAACCCTTTTTTTTCTACATTTTCTGATGGTGATTTTCCATCTGAACCAGACCCGTTTAATTGTGATGTTTCTGGTTCGCTCGCTACTTGTAAATTTTCCTGAGTAGCATTACCTTTGCCATTAGTTTCAGGAGTTGTTAGTGATACTTCCGAGCTTGTTTCTGATTGTTTAGGAATATCAGTTAAAGGAAGTTCTGATCTGCAATTTTTATGCTGAGAAACATCTTTGGGAGAAATTTCTTGGCTATTAACTTGACTATTAGTTTGACTAACCTGAAGTTGGGAAACAGAATTAAGGTCATTGGGTGTTGTACTGTCTGATACCCTATTCTTGTTTTTAGCTTGGCTGGGTGACAGAGGCAGGATTTTTCTATCCAAATCAGACGATTGCATCATGGTTGGTGGCAAAATAGGAATCGATCAAGGTGGCAGAGCGAATAGGGCGACCAAAGTGATATTGGGCATACTGGCGCAAAATCTGCTCAACAGATAACCAGCCAGAATCTGTGGCTGCATCTATTTGTATTATCTCTGGTTGCGACAGATGTTGGAGCATGAACAGTTCTTTGGCATTCAGACGACCAGAAATCACTGGTAGGTCTTGGTGATGCACAACTGTTTCATAGCCAGGGTTAGGGAGATTGGTTACTGGTAATTGGGGACTGGGTAAATTTCTTCTTTCTTTTTCCCTTTCTTTTCGTAAACCTTCCCAAGCCTGTAAACAAACCGTTCCCCCCGCAGGAACACTAAATCCTACTTTCCAATTAGGGTTTGTTAAGTCGGGGATGAGGGGAAGCTGGGTTAAGCAACAAACTTGGACTTGCGGCGTTAATCCTGCTAAAGATAAAAGATGAAATATTCCTTGAGCTAGATGTGCAATTACATCTAATCCTTCTGTTTTAGGTAAACTTTCCAACCGCTGAAGATGTTCATTAAATAATTCATAAAGTTCTTCTTGGGGTTGTTCGCTTAAAGCCTGACACAAGACTATTTCAGCTAAATATTGACTAGCAGCTAATTTTCCTAAGTCTTTGGTTAGACCTGGATAGGTTTTTATAGTTTGCGCTTGAGTAATTGTATCTAAATTTCGTCCTTGGGAAATCAGTAATTCATTGACAATAAACATCCCACTTCTACCACCCAAGCTGGAGCTATGCTTACGCGCCCCAGGAGCAACCGCCCGAATCAAACCGAATTCTTGGGTCAAAATTGTGACTATTTTATCCGACTCGCCGAGCGCCTGAGTTTTGAGATTAATGCCAGTTGCTTTATAAGTTCTACTCATTACTCATTATTTACTTAGTCATTAGTCATTAGTCATTAGTCAGTGGCAAAATAAATGACAACTTACAAACACAAATTACAAAAACCAATGACTACTCACTTTTTTCTTTTTCCACGTGATTGCGCTGACGGAGTAAATCAATACCACGAGATGTGCCTAATCTTGTCGCACCTGCCATGATTAAATCTAGGGCTTCGTTGTGGGTGCGAATACCACCTGATGCTTTAATTCCTACCCTGTCCTTTGCCATTTCTTTCAACATCTGCACATCTGCCACCGTTGCTCCGCCATTCCAACCTGTACTAGTTTTTAAGAAAGCCGCACCGGCTTCCATAGCTATTTCCGCAGCTATTCTTTTCTCCGGTTCTGTCAGTAGGCTAGTTTCTAAAATTACCTTGACACATGGCCCCGCTACTTCACAAATTGTAGCAATTTCCCGGTGGACTTCCTCAGTTTTTCCAGCTTTTAACCAGCCTAAATTAATCATCAAATCTAACTCCTCAGCGCCATTTTCCAACGCTTCTTGAGCTTCGTAAAACTTGACTGCTGAAGTTGTTGCACCAGTAGGAAAGCCAATCACCGTACAAACTTTGGGGTTTTTGTTGTGGAGAAGTTCAACCGCTTGCTTGACATAACAAGGTTGCAAGCAAACCGTCGCAAAGTTAAACCTGTATGCTTCATCACACCACTGTGACACCTGTTCTGGGGTAGCAATTGGTAAGAGGAGGGAGTGATCGATAAATGGCGCAATATCAATGTTTGGATAGTCTGCTGCCATCGTTTGTTCTGCCTGTGATAGATTATTAAAGTTTATGAAAAATTAAAACATTTCTTATATATTAAACCACATATATTACGAGTTTATCCTGAAAACGGGCAGTTAACTTAGTTTGGTATATCGGCTTTTTAAGTGTTTTCCAATTTATAAGGGTATTTAAATTGACTTTAAGTAATTTTAGTACCAGTTGCTAAAAAGTCAAGAATATTTTGAGCTAATGCTTGTGCTGCTAAGTATGGCACACCATTACCAACGGTTTTAAACATATTCGTAAGTGACATATTTTCTGGAAGTGAAAAATTAGCAGGTAAAGATTGAATAGCTAAAGCTTCCGCAACAGAAATACGTCTAATTTTGTAAGGATGTAAATGTACTTCATTATTACCATAACAAGCTGTAGGAGAATAACGCCATCTATGCAAACGTTTAAATGACTTTTTAGAATCATCTCCTTCTTCAATAGTAGCAAATTTAGTTCTACCTGCTCTTGGTTGAAAATAATGTTTAGCGTTGGGATGGTTTAAAACATCATTTTTTCTAAACCAATATTCTACAGTTAGTTTTTCAGGAATATTTTCAGGACAAGGAATTATAGAATCTTCTTTAAATGGTTCGCTTTTATTCCAAGGATACGCAAATACTTGATTTTGAGGATATAAAATATATTTTTCCCAAGGAAATGTAAAACCATCTTTAATTCCTATATCTTTGAGAAAAATATTTCTAAAGCCAATTAAAATAATTCTGTCTCTATCTTGAGGGACACCATATTCAATAGAATTAATTAACCGTTCTGTTAATATATAACCTGCTTGTTGTAATTTTATTTTCAATAATTCATAAAATAAACGATGTTTTGTTGTTCTCCACAAACCTTTGACATTTTCAAATAAAAAGAAATCGGGTAAGTTTTGACAAATCAATTCAATATAAGAGGATGAGAGTTTACCATTATCGCCTAAATGTCCTTTGTTTTTACCACCAATAGAAAAATCAGGACAAGGTGGCCCACCAATAAAACCAATTATATTATTTGATTTACGGGAATCTTTGACTAATTCTTGAATGCGTTGTGCTTGTGTTCCTGCGATTAATTTGCTTACGTCTGTGGCTTCACCTTGATGATATCCATATTCAGGTTGTGGGAGTTTGAGAAGTTCCCGTGAATAGCGATATGCGGACATGAATGGGGGGAATATTTCGTTAACGTAAGCGATTTTATAGCCTATGGTTTCAAAGCCTAAGTCGAGGAATCCTGAACCGGAGAAAAAAGAGAAGATGGTAGGTTTAATTGTCATGAAAAAAGATTTTTAACAGCGATCAAAATATACATTTTATGAATTAAGTGCTACTCTGATATTTGAAGATTTTACTTTTATGTATGGCACCAATAATTAGTATTTTTAACAACAAAGGTGGGGTGAGTAAAACCACTTATATGTTCCATAGTGATTATTTTATAATTCCCATCTCTCCTGATCTATTCTCAATTAGAGGTACAGAAAATTTAGGTTCTAAACTTGAAGCCTGGCGTCAAGGTTGGGAGCAGTGTAATAATGCTTGGAACAATAAAACTTTAACTCTACCGCACGGACAACCAACATTTTTAGGTTATGTGATGCAACAGCACAATATCCGTGAAGATTCTGAAGAAAAAATGACGAAAGGCTGGCAGATATTTGGAAATCGTATTGAGTCTGCAATTCAAGAAAATATTGTCAACAGATTAGCTAAACTAGACCAGGTTTATTACTGGCCTGATGGGAATTTCAATCTAGGAAAAATTCCTAATCTTCACAGTCTTATTCCTTATTCATTAGAGGCAAAAAAACCAGTTTTTGATTGTACCAGTGTAGATGGTTTGCGTGGCGCACATATTAGTAGAGCTAGAGACTCAGTTGAATATTTTGAGCCAATAGCACAAAGACTTTTGACTGTGCTTAACAGTCATGGGTTTTTTGAAAAGAAAGCAAAACCCAACCAAGTCCCGAAAATGTTGGGTTTTCTCAACCCAACCTACTATTTTTTTAATGGTGCGTTATTGAGAGATAGAGCGACTGTTATTCACATCTTCTCATTATCCCATAATGTGCCAGGGAATAAATTCCCTGTCTAATAGTTCAAGTCTACTAAAGTAGACTAAAGATTAATTTTCAGTCCACTTTAGTGGACTTTGGCTATTAGCCTGCGATTTCAATCGTAGGCGGGTTATATCAATTTTCATTGAGCTTGCACAAAATCGCAAATCTTAAAATCAAGATATATCAAGATTTGGGAGTCTTCGTATTATGTGCATCTTCAAAGTAAAACGATATTAGTTACATAATACAAGAGTTGAACTATTCAATAATTTCATCATATTGATTTAAATCGTCTTCTGGTAATTCTTTAATATCCATAAACACATCTGCTAAAGTTTTTTCATTTAGCCATTGATGACGTTCTTTTGTATAGTCTCCTTTACCTGGGGTAAAATATTGAATAAATCGAATAGTATCGGCAACTCCCAGAGAATTTATTAATGCATCGTAGCCTTGTTTAATAATTTCATTTTGGGTTTTCATCATTGCTTTCCTCTACTTGTATTACTTCTGCGAGCCATTGCACAGGGTTGTTAATTTTTACGTTAATTAATTGAGAATATTTTTGAGATTTTTTAAGAAGTCTATCATCTGTTGTCAAAAATATATCTGCCTGACTTCTTTCAGCACTAGCAATGTGAGTAGCATCATAGCTGGAGAATCCTAATTTTTGAAGTTCGGTGGCTCTGTTTTCAATGAAGACGCTATTAATAACTTTAATTTTAGCAATCAAGAGTAATTTTTTGACGTTTTGGAGTCTTTCTAAATCAGGTGTTTGATTTAATTCGGAGATTAAAGCACTGCTGTTGATTAATTTCCAATTTTCTGATTGACATTGACTCAGAATTGTCATAATAGCCTGTGCTTCTACATAAATACGAGATTGCATTTGATCATCAAATGGACGATTCAGACAACAAGTATCAAGATATATTCTATATTGTGTAATCATGGTATTTAATCATCTGAATCATAAATATAAGGTGTTCAAAAAATAAATGTTTAACTTACAACGAATATTCACCGGATTTGTCTTAACACTGTTCCAAATAATATACCGGATAACTCATTTATTTGTCGAGATTAAATATTTTTTCCGCCAACGCGCAGCATTGACAAAATATCAGGAAATTATCGATTGGGTTAAAACTCAAAATATACCCTTAGATACCAGCGAAGCCTTGAAATTACCTGATCATTTACTTGGTATTAGTCATGATGACTTAGTTCAAGTCCTCCATACATCAGAAGATAGATACTATGTGGCAATCATGATTAATTATAGCTTAGGTATAACAGGTACGACACACAGAGTTAAAGGTATATTTGCTTGTGATGTACCTTTAGAACCCAGATATTTGACTAAAATTCCTAATGTTTGTCACCGTATCAATATTTTAGGAGAATATCAAAAACCATATAAAGTAGCCTGGGCGTTTACAAATCTTGAAGTTGATAAGCAATATAATGATTGTCTATTTGCAGTTCATCGTCAATTAAACTAATTATTTTATAACTTTATAATAGATTTTCTTAATCTACGGAGGTACAAAATTATCTGCGTACCCTGCGGGAAGCAAGCTATATCTGCGTTTATCCTCCTCTATCTGCGGTTAATTCTTTATTCCTTTACCTCACTGAGATGGGGATCAAAATTATAGGTATTTACGCGAATTCATCCAACAAGATATTATTACTTGATAGGTATCTCCGAAGACAACCTATCGAGTATTGTCTTCATTAATTGCCTTTTTCTGCAAGTGCTTCTAAATGAAAAGCAATATTATTGAGTGCGAACTGAATTTCTGTACTGTGAGGAATACTTCTCCATCTTGGAGTTGTTGCATGATCCAGTGCGGTTGTATCTAAGTATCGTGCAAAAACGATGATTTTTTCTGGATCTGTTGCGGCTGTAGCCAAATTTTCCAAAAATTCTTGAGGTGTCATAGGTTTGCAAATAGTGTAAACATCTGAGAAAATCAGAGATGTTATGAGAATAACTGCTACACCATCATCAATCTGTTCAAAATTGCCTTAAATTTCTCCAATTTGAAAAATAAAACCCGCTTTTTATTTAGGAATAACTCCACTGAAAGCGGGTTTCAAATTTCTGATTTTGTGCGAAATTATCCGACAACTTCAACTGGCTTCGCTTCCGGTAACAAACGTTTCACACCTTGCTTAACAAAAGCTTCCAAAACAGCCATTTTTTGATTCTGCTGGAATACTGTTTGTAAAACTTGGCGTAATTTTTCCAGGTTCAAACCATTTCCTGTTTCTAAAGCTATTTCTTGCTGTTCAAAATACTCAACTAAGCTTAACCCAGCAACTCTAGTTAAATAAGCAGCACTCACACCTTCAACTAGTCCCCCAGCAACGAAGGTGATAGCGTTAGTTTTGAGAATACCAGTAACAGCCCTTGTAGAAAGTTCCACTAAACCTAATTTCAACATTAAACTTCCCATAGTTCCGGCTACTTGTTGCGCTTGTTCTAAGGAAATTTTTTGCTGATAAATATTACCCAAATCCATTACCATTTGAGCATTAATCGCCGCAGTTGCTAATATATCTAAAGCGGGAATTGGGTTAGCAAAGGCAGCAGCAGCAGCAATCCACTGATTTTGTTCTATGATAGGTGTAGAGCGATCGCGCCGTACCCCATTTAAACAATTTTTCGCCTCCGCTTTCAATAACAGCACTTTTCGCATCGTTGTTGTACAAACTAGCTGCTGTCCTTGCTGTCCTAAAACTTCCCCTAACTGCTGCGTTAACTGTTGAATATCTGGTGCTGGTTGTTCCATCCATTCTTGCACAGAACCATCAGCTTCATGTTTCCGCACTTTCACAGAAACGGGAGAAGCCGCAGTTGCGACTACATTACCTTGCATTCTTTGTTTCAATGATTGCAAAACTGTAGCACGTTCATCTATTTGATACTGGTCTTGTTTATTAAAAACCAGTAATGTTGATTGTTTTGCTGCTTTTAGTTGTTGTAAAACTCGAAATTCTGAGTCTGTCAAATCACCGTTTGTCAGGAACAAAACAAAATCTGATTTTTGCAGTTCTGACAAAATAGCTACATTTGAACTTTCACCCAGTTCTGTAAACAAAGGTGCTGTTTCCGAAAAATGTAGAGACGTTGTATCTAACGTCTTGAGAATTTGAATAACTGCACTTTTACCTACTGACTTTCCACCAGTAACAGCAACTTGAATTGCTTGTCTATCTAACTCTAAAGGTAATTTAGCAAGTTGTTCGCGTAGGCTTTCTAAAGCTGGATGGTTTGCGGCTTCTTCTGCGAGTTGGTTGATGATTGCTTCTGTTTGAGCGATACAACTTTCTACAGATGCCCTATCTACAACCATATCATTTAGCTGCTCATCAGGGCGATTTTTCTGCAATAACCACAAACCCCCACCCACAGCTAAAGCACTCAGAAGGCCGAATTCTCCCACTTGAACTATTGAATCATGCCAAGTGTCTAACATCCACAGGGAGAAGGACAATCCCAGTCCTCCCACCAATATTGGTTTATGTAACTTCACAATTCTGATTCTCCGCGCTTGGATAGCTTTATCTTCAGAATAGATCAAAACCTGCTTTTGGGAGTGCCACAAGTAAACAGATTTAATTATAAAATACAATTATGCACTGGTTGAATAAATATTCACTGATTTATAACTTGAGGTTAGTACATATGACACAAGAATTAATCGACCTCAGAAATAGCATTACAGAAGGACGTTACACAGATGCTTTAGCAATTGTGGATGAATTAGAGGGAATGAGTAAACAAGCAATTATCCGTAATATTCAAGCTTTTTTAAAGATTCTGCTGATGCATTTGATTAAAAATCAAATTGAGCAAAGATTAACAAATTCTTGGATTGCTTCTATTCGTAATTCATTGATAGAAATCAAAAAACTAAATCTGAAAGATAATAAAAAATCTCATTACATCAATCAAGATGAATGGCAAATTTATCTAGAAGATGAAGTTACACTAGCAATAGCGGATGCAAGTTTAGAGGTTTTGAATGGTACTTTAAAAAGACAGCAACTTTCGCAAATGTTAAATAAACCTCAATTAATCTTAAATGCAATTGAGTTATTAGCAATGACATATAACTATCCAAATAGAGAATTACCAGACATTATAGATAATTATCTTGCTCAATTACCAGGTGGTGAAGATTGGAACAATGGCTAAAACTTCTGAATAATGCCAAAATTGTAAAATTCAAGGTGAATAAATATGAATACAAAGTTGATTGAATCTATAGCTCAAATTATTTTATCTTTGTCTGAAGAAGAACGAAAATTATTAGAATCAAAAATTACGAACTTAGCGTCATCTCCGACAGTTAACCAATCAAGCAAACAAAATATATTAGATTTAGAAAATCGTTTAAAAGAATTTGAAAAACAATATCAGATGTCATCAAGCAGTTTTTACCAGCAATTTAAATCAGGTAAATTAGGAGATGGAATGGATTTTTTTGAGTGGAGTGTCTTCTATGAAATGTGGAATAATGCACAACAAAAATTAACATCCATAGAGAGTTAATTTTCCAATGGAACTCCAAGATTATATTATCAGGGTTAAAATAAAACTGGATACAAGTTCAGCAGTTAAGGAAATTGTGATAGTTGATGAAAGAATTTTACTAAATCGAGGTTACTTCCGAGCCAGATTGACTTTAAATAACGGTGACTTTCTAGAACTTGCTGAATCTTTCACTATCACAGATGAGGATTGTGTTACTCTTGATTATCGTTATCAATGGATGGATAAAACTAAGGAAAAATTGAGAAAGCGTTGGGATAGCGTCAGGCATTTTCCCAATTTACCGAATTTTCCGCACCATGTCCACATCGCTCAAGAATCGAACGTAGAACCAAGTCAATGTCGGAATATCCTAGAATTAATCGACTTGATTGAAAAAGAACTTCAATAAAACAAAACCCTCCAATCAATTAAGATTACAGGGTTTGATTTTTTAATTTGGTGGCGGGAAGTGGATTTGAACCACTGACCTTCGGGTTATGAGCCCGACGAGCTACCAGGCTGCTCTATCCCGCGTCGCTTTTGTCTCTCGACTTATTTAATATAACTCGAAGTCAAAAGTTTGTCAACTATAAAAACGATAATTCTCCAATTACTTCCAAACGCTTGTATTTTCCAAGGTTCATAAACTTCTCAGATAGGCTCTGGGCAACGCTGGGAGTAATCCAGCCCAGTTGTTGCAGCAGGTGAATGGCTACGGCATATTTTGCCCGTTTAGCGCCATCCATGACTTTAATTGCCAATCCCATGCCTTCACCAAGTCGGCCGATGCACTGCACGCCTTCTGCACCAGCTTTGCTGACAAGTTCGCTGGGAGCTAGGCGCATCAGTTCGGTATCGAATTCTCCTTCTCCAGCTACCATGTTGGGATGATGGTTCATGGCGCGGACAATGCGTTCCATATCCAAACTACTGCTGGAGGCAAGCACAGCATATAAAGATGCCATTTGACTGAGTTGCATCAAATATGTGGGTGCGCCACAGTCATCATGGGCGGTGAGAAATTCTTCTGCAGGCATTCGCAGCAATTCTGCCACTTTGGTGATAATTAACTGCTGGACTGGGTGTTTACGATCCAAGTAGCTAGTTAAAGGCCAATGACGTTGCTGACAAACGGCTAACATTCCCGCGTGCTTACCAGAGCAGTTATATTCTAAAGGACTGCTTTTACCTTGAGGAATTGGACATTGGAGCGTAGTGGGGTCAAGATCAGCCCGCCACATAATGTTAAATACCTGCCGCACCTGTTCTATGCTGCCTTTGTGGGAACTGGTGATGATTGCTAAGTCGCGATCGCTCAAATCATAGCGTTCCAATGTGCCTGTGGTGGTGACAGCCAGCGCCTGAAATGGTTTGAGGGCAGAACGGACAAAGGCGGCCGTTTCAGCATTGCCAGCGACAGAAAGAGTCCGTCCCCGTTCGTCGCTGACAACAGCCTGGACTATATGCCGAGATTCGATAATACCTTCCCGCAGCAACCGGACTTCCAATGCTGTGGCTTGAGTTCGTTTTCCCATTGTCATGGGTTTATATTTATTTTGTGAATTATTTCAGTGGTCAGTCGTTAGTTGTTAGTCGTCAGTCGTCAGTTGTGTAACACTAATGACCAATGACTAAGGACTAATTTATAAGAAATGCCAAACTATAGTACCAATAAGATACATGAGAGCCAAGCCTGCAAAGGTAAATTGAAGGCGTTGGAGGATGGGTTTAATCTCGTAGGAGACAATCAAGCGATCGCGTGTAATGACTTCCTGGGGTTTTGTCCAGGTTTGTCCGTCATACCAGCCTGATTCTTCATAGAATACTGTGGGACTGTAAAGGCGATCGCGTACATAGTACCAACCTAAATACAACCGCACCAATACCAACACTACCCCTAAACTGGCGGCTGCGGCTCCACAGAGGAGAAAATGAACAATATACTTATGTGGAGGAAAGCTGGCCGCAGCTACTGGCCCTGCTACTAGCCACGACCAACCCCAAATCCAAAAAATTTTTGTCAGATACCCGCGCCTGCTTAAGATGCTATCTCGAAATAGCCAGGAGTTTTTTAGCTCTTCGTATTCATTGAGCGGTTGTTGGTCTGTAGGAACGGGGCAATTAGAAACCGAGGATCTCATCATCTTGGCTTACCCTCACCGTCATCGGAGTTTGGTAGCGAAATCCGTTCTGCATGAATCCAGAACGCTTCTAAATTATAAAACTCTCGTTCTTTGGGCATCATGATGTGAACGATCACGTCACCATAATCTTGTAGCACCCAACTTCCCTCAGCTTTTCCTTCTGTCCTTAAGGGGCGGCGTTGCAGGTCGCTTTCGACTTTGGCCTCAATTGCTTGTGCGATCGCTCTTACTTGTACTCTAGAGTAGCCAGTCATCATCACAAAGTAATCTGATAGATAAGAGACATCTACTACTCTGAGCAATAAAATCTCTCCTGCTTTGCGTTCCGAGCCTGCTTCGGCGATGGTTCTAGCTAGTTTTCCACTCACCTCTTCAGTTTCAGCTATTGAACTGCTTACTGTATTCTTTGTCAGAGGGACGGATTGTAATGGGAAATTTCCTTGGAAATAATCAGTCATTCAACCTCAGGTGCTTTTTTCCTTTTATAAGAACTTGTTCAATTTGCTTATTTTTGATAAGCAAACTCACTGCTAATTTATGATTACGTTTTTTTGAATACTAACAAAAAAATAGGTGTTTATGGGGGATGTTTGACAATTAGCCCCTCTGAGCGTCATATTTTACGTCGGCTGGGAAACTTCTGCCTCAATGCACAAGTAACGCTTTTCTGCAAGATGCTATGCTAATACCAAAGTCACAAAGAAACGCGGAGAGGGGGAGACGCGGGGACGCGGAGATGAGGAGACGCGGGGACGCGAGGAAAATTACGAATTACGAATTACGTATCCCTAGCGGAACCGTAGGCACTATTACGAATTACGAATTACGAATTACGAATTACGAATTACGAATTAGTAATTAGTTAAACCTCCTGTTTTCTCACGGCTTTGGGTCCAATTGCTTTACCGTCTGCGGTTAAAGAGTAACACAACGACTCATACTGATTTAAAGCTTGCTCAAAGGAATAATTTTCCACAGCATATTTACGACTGTTTTCACCTAGGGTTTTCAACTTTTCTTGGTTTTGGTAGAGGTCTAAAATTGCCATCGCTAAGGCTTGGGGATCTTCTGGAGGAACGATAACTCCACCACCACTTTGTTTAATCGCTCTAGCGGCTGTACCATTTTCAGGTACAGACCCCACTAACGCGCTGCCGCTGGCAAGTAACACTTGAATTTTGGAGGGCATATTGAAAGATATGACATTTTTCTTCTGCACTACCAAACCTACATCTGCTGCTGCCAACATTTGTGGTAAATCTTTGCGAGCTTGGAAGGGTAATAATAAAACATTATCAGCACCCCAGTCTAGACACTGCTGTTGTAAACGTTGTAACCCTTTGGCTTCGCCAACAATCACAAAGGCAATTTCTGTGATATCACGTAGTTTTACAGCAGCTTTAATCACTGTTTCTAAGCCTTGTGTCAGGGCTATGTTCCCTGAATATAAGGCCACAAATTTACCATTTAGGTTATGTGTAGCGCGGAAGGGGTTATCCTCTTTTGGTAATGGGCTGATAAAATCCACGTCAACCCAGTTGGGAATTTGGATAATTTTATCGGCTGCTATACCCTTGGAGAGCAAATTTTCTACAAACCCATCAGCAATAACGCTAATTTTCGTGGCTCTGGCGTAGGCAAATTTTTCTAATTCTGTAAATATTTTGATTAGTAATTTATTTTTTAGCAAGCCGACGTGGATGGCTGCTTCTGGTAATATATCTTGTAGATTTAAGATCACTGGACAAGCGCGTAACCATCCTAGAAGTGCAGCAGGTACGCACACTGGCAGAGATGGCGAGGTGGAAAGTATTACATCTGGCCGCCAGCCGATGATTGCCGGAAAAAAACTGGTGATCACAAAACTACCATCTAGCATCACCCGATCTAACAGGTTGGGCTGTGGACGAATCCACACATAACTGCGTTGGATGTGAACACCATTTTTATGTTCGGTTACATAAAATTTGCCGCGATATTCTTGGTAAATTTGACGTTCAGGGTAGTTAGGCATAGCTGTAACTACGCGTACTTCATGGCCACGCTTCACCAGTCCCTCGGCTAATTCAGTCATTAGTGGGGCAATACCAATCGGCTCTGGGTGGTAGTTGTAGGAGTAAATTAAAATCCGCATAACAAATTAGTCGGAGTTTCCTGGTTTTTTGTTGAATGACAATAAGTATTTGTCTTCAAAGTCACTTTGGAGCATAATATCTCATTATCTCTTTATACTTCTTTCTTGCCAGTAACTTTTCGTTGAAGATTATGTAAATTTTGATATCAGCTTTTTAAAGAAGATGGAGTTTTTTAGTAACCATACCATAAGCTAGACTTCGGACTTTGTGTTTTTGAGCTTTTACAAAGAAAGGCAGAGGGCAGGAGGCAGAAGGCAGAAGGAAAGAGGTTTTTGGGCAACTTTACTTTTCGTTACATAGTACTCTTCGAGAAGCCGCTGCGCGTCTACGGTTTTTTTGTGCCTTTCTACTTATTTATACTAAATGATATCTTTACTACGTAAAACGCGATATTAGCTTTGTTTGTGATATTCCCGCTGTACTCTTTGTCAACTATCAACTTCTATACTTTGCTATATCTACGACTTCCGTAAGGGATAGAGTGGATGACAATTAATCAGATCGGCAACTGCTATAAAAGCAAAATTTACCCAGAGCCATAAAATAGACTTGGGTAAATTCAGAAGTTAAATTTGGTAGTTTTAGCTTAAAGAGTGAACAGTGAAAAGTTCTGAGGGCAGAAAGGTGGGGTATTTAGACAAGCCACCAAAGCCAGAAAACTAATTTGTGGAGGACTTTAGAAAGTGTAATGAAACTGATAACTGATAAGTAATAACTGATAACTGTTAAACTGCTCCACTGTTTTTGTTAAACAATATGGTTATGGTTTTGAGAATCAGCCTTAAATCGTAAACTAAAGTCCAATTTTTTTGATACTGTAAATCTAGGCGAATTACATCTTCAAAACTGCGTACTGTGGAGCGACCGTTTACTTGCCATTCGCCGGTCATGCCAGGTTTAACATCCAAACGTTGCCACTCTGGTACTTCATAGCGTTCCACTTCATCAGGTGTAGGTGGCCGAGTACCAACTAAACTCATTTCCCCTTTGAGGACATTCCAGAATTGAGGTAATTCATCGAGACTTGTGCGTCGTAGAAAGCGACCTACCCGTGTAATTCTGGGATCATTCTCATTTTTAAAGAAAGCACCTTCGACTTGGTTTTTGACTTGAGATTTTTTAGCTTCGGCATCCACGCACATGGAGCGAAATTTCCAAATAGCAAAATGTTTACCCATCCAACCGCAACGGATTTGACGGAAGAAAATGGGGCCGGGATCGTTGACTTGAATGGCGATCGCAATCGGAATGAATAAAAACCCTGTAATTACTAAACCTATCAATGATCCCACTATATCAATCAGCCTTTTCATCCACGAGGCCACAGAAGGATGAGTTTGGGGTAGGGGATCTACTTTCCTCGTAACGTTCTTCCGACTTTCTCCAGGGAGAATAGATTCTATGGGTTCGACGCTGTTTAGGGTTTCAATAGAAAATACCTGATCTAATCCTGTCAGGTTTAGCACTGCCATGACTTGGGGAGTAACGTTACGAAGTGCGAATGTGGTTCCTTTTTCCTGGGCATATTTGAAATTACTCACCAAAGCCCCTAATCCACTACTATCCATAAAGGTAGTATTTTGGAAGTCAATGACAACGTGCTGAGGTTTTGAATCAGCTTGGATTAAGTTTTGGCAGGTTTGCTTAAAGCCGACAGCCTCAAGCACGCTCAAACGTTTAGACACCTGCACTGTTGCTGTGTCGTTCAGGTAAGTAACTGGGAAATCTGCCTCTGTGGGTTGGCTACTCATGAAGCTATGCACTTTAGTTGCCATCTAAATCTAATCTGCCAAACATTGTTTTGTCCTAGAAAATTACTTAACCTAATTTTGAAACAGTAGGATTAAGGACAAGTGGCTAGTTTTTCGCTCAGAGATGGGAGATCTTCAGCTAGGGTTCACAATGGAACAAGAAGCCAAAAACATACTTGTTGTTGTGAAAAATCAGTGCGATCGCGCTGCTATCTATCATCTCATGATTGCTAAAACTAGAGTTAAACCTACCGCACGCCTGGTTGAAGTTTTTTCTGCTATTCAAGGGGAAGGACTGAATGTCGGGACACGTCAGATTTTTATTCGCTTTGGTCTTTGTGACTTACGTTGTCACTTTTGCGACAGTCCCCATACATGGAATGCACCCTCTATGTGTAAGATAGAGCGTTCACCTGGATTAAGAGATTTTGAAATTCACTCTAATCCGGTTCCATTACCCATTTTAATCGAATGGGTGGAAAGGCAAAATCTACCTTCTCTACACGATAGCATCAGCTTAACAGGGGGAGAACCACTTCTTCATGCCCCATTTTTGGCACAATTTCTACCAATCGTGCGATCGCTCACCCATCTACCCATATACTTGGAAACAGGCGGACATCGTCCCGAAGAACTTGGTCTGATTCTTCCTTACCTAGATTCTGTAGGTATGGATTTAAAACTGCCTAGTGTCAGCGGCGAAACTTATTGGACAGAACATAAAAAATTTCTCCAAATTTGTTTTGATGCAAATTTAGAAATTTTTGTCAAAATTATCGTCTCTCAAAAGACAGAGCCAGCGGAATTGGAACGTTCAGCTATGTTGGTCGCTGCGGTCAGTCAGGATATCCCCATCTTTTTACAACCTGTTACGCCTTTGGCAGATCCGGAAAAATTCAGTCAAGTACCGGTTACTGCACCGACTCCGGATCAAGTCTTAGTATGGCAAGCTTTGATGAAGAAGTTTGTGAAGTCAGTACGAGTGATTCCCCAGACTCATAAAATGCTCAATCAGATGTAAGTGGAGGCAGGGGGCTTTCTGGCAGGGGGCTTTCTGGCAGGGGGCAGGAAGTAATTTTCCCCATCCCCGCGTCTCCCCATCTCCGCGTCCCCGTGTCTCCCCATCTCCGCGTCCCCATCTCTTCTAAAGTCCACCTTCGTCCATGCTTTTAGATTTAGTTTTGGCTTTGTTGGCGCTGCGTTTAAGGGCAGATAATCTGGCTTCATATCGAGAACGCTGACGCTTGCTAGGGGTGTTTTCAACTAAGGTTTTCAAAGCACTACCTAAACTCTTGTAGGCGTTGGGGAGACTGTAACCGAAACGAGTTGCTAGAGCGATCGCTTTTTCGTCGGCATCGAGTATTTCTTTGAGTTGCTTGTCTCCGTTATTTTTTTGATAGAGTCGCCAACCAGAAACGCCACACAGCGCCAAAGCTAAAACCAGCAGCAATCCATCTTGTACCCATAATTCACCCACAGCACCACCTAATCCAATGGCCAGTGCTGCCATTTCCCAACCATCTTTGGGAATCGTGTCATTTTGAATGCGAGCCACTTCGTGCCAGAACAGGAGATTACGCTGATCCATTGCTAGAGCATCCCATTTCACCAAGTCGATTTGAATTTCTACTTGGTCTTTACCAATTTCTTCGCAGCGGACCAGGGGTGGATTAACCTCAGTTGTTCCTTCAACCGTGACCCAACTTTGTAATTCTGGTGGTAGTAAGCTTTTCAACCGACGGAGTTCACTCATTTCCGCTTTGGCTGAGGAGGTTGCATAGGATGTCATAAAATCCAGCCCTAAAAAACTTTAGTATATAGTGAGGGTATCACTTTGGAGTATAGCTATTTCAGTGATAATCCGCCTCACTCGTTCGGAAAACTTCCCCGTTTTTTCCGAGCTTCCATTGCTTTTTCTAGCAAATCCAGTAATCCTGGGGCTTCTTCCTGAATACTGAGTAACAGTCTTTCACCGAGTTCTATATTACCTGGGTCGTGACCTGTTACCATCACCTGTTGTAAGCGGGGTAAAGCTATGCTGTCAACAATCTGAATTAATCCACTCAGACAACGGTGAAATTGTCTTTCTGTGAGAATTGAGTCTTCTAGGGGAAACTCAATAATGGCACGAATTTCACCATCGGATGGATCATACTCCCATTGCAGCATTTTGGTTTCCCAAGAAATGGCCAGCATTGTCTGGAGGATGGATGCTTTGTGAGGATGCTCTTTCACACCTGCCAGAACTTGAGGTGCAAAAACTCGGAAAAATTTTCCCTGTTCATCCAGCTGGACAACTATCAGAAAATCTTCTAGGTTTTCAGCTTCTACACCTGTAATAATCCTGTCTTCATCATCATCAAAACGGTATTCCCAGCCAAGGTTGTCTAAGTAATTGGCTATCTGTTTCAGATTAGCTCCCATAAAAGCCTCATAAGGAACGGTGGAGCGGCTGTCACCAGACCTAGTTTAACCTGCTATGGGCATTGATTTAGATTGGTGCAGCTTCTTCTTGAAGAAGTGGAGAATTTATCTAGATTCGACCACTTAAGCTAGAAATACCCTAATTTTACTGGTTAAGGTGAGCATGAGTACCGAAAATTCTCTCAACTCATGTTTGAGCGTAGTTAATCAAGAATTTTCGCCTCACCAATTCCAGTGGTACTGGACAAAATATATCACTTTATTTGCTCATTATCTTGATGTAGGGAAATAATTTGCTGTTGTTATTTGCTTTTGTTGACAAATGCCCTTATCTGAAATATCAGAAAATTATAGAACTCTAGAAGGGAACATCCCGATAAAAATGAAAAGCTAATACAGTTTGGAACATTTTTATAAAATGAGACTTTTACCTTTTATTTTAACTCTAAAATGTTAATATATTGACTAACATAGTTAAACCTAAAGGGTTTTTAATATTTAATAAATTTTCGATTTGTTCAAAAACTTCTGGCTTCACTGGAAATTTTTTCATGTTCATTTATTTTTCCTAATTTTCTGGAGGATGCCAACCAGCAAGTACCCAATAACTGCGAACTTCCAATGCATCTGCATCATCACTTAAATGTAAAGCTTTAACAGTAGCTCTACCAGTTGGTGTTTTTCCAACAATTTGTAAACCATCTTCTGTCCAGAAAAAATGTTCAAACCAAACTTGAGTACGGGGGTTAAATAATTTAACTATTTCGCCTGTTTCTGCATCAATACCTGTCGTTTTATCACTTTTATATCTATTACAAATAGGACAAGCTAACCATAAATTTGATTCATCATTACTACCACCTTTGGCTATAGGAATAATATGTTCAATTTCCAAACGTGCCATTACTAAACGTTGAGGACTCAAACAATAACCACAACGATTTTGAGCATCTTTCCGAACACGACGTTCTATTTCAACAGGAATGTAAAATCGAGCCATGTCTGTTAATTAATTGCAGGTATTAAACCGCGTTCAACAGCCACTTTTAAAGCTTTAGCTTTACGTACCAAACCACATCGGTAAACTTGCATTAGTTCGTCTAGTTGGCTATTTTCTATATCATTTAGCTGTCCTTCTTGCTGACGTGCTAAAAGGTCGCTGAGAATTTCTTGCTGTTGACTTTCCATTTGCAAATTGCACAATATTAAAACCTGCTCATCTGGTAATGATTCTACAGGTAATTCATTACTAGCGCGGTCAATCCATTCTAATAATACATCTTCAAGACGGCGGTGGGTAAAAGCAGCGATTTCTTTAGCTTTTTGCACCAGGGTTTCCGGTAGTTGGAGAGTGATAGTTTCAGACATTTTGATAAAATGAAACTGTTATCTTTTATTTTAACTCTAAAATGTTAATATACAAGTAACCAAGTAAAACCTAAGTTAAAAACTATGACCAATATTAATATTTCTGTACCTGAATCACTGAAAAGTTTTATTGAACAGCAAATTGTTGAGGGTGGTTACAATTCAGCCAGTGAATATTTCCAACAGTTAATTATTCAAGAAGCACAGCGCCAAAGTAAAGGAAGTTTCCATAAGTTGCTGATAAATCAGGAAGAATTTGAAACTACTTTAGATGAATTAGCTGATGATTTTGCAGCCTGTGTTGTTGCAAATGCGCCTATTTTGTCTGATTATGCTGTTAGTCGTGAAAGTATTTATGAGGATCATCCTTAACAGTGGAATATTTAGTAGATACGAATATTTTATTGCGTCTTGTGCAGCGCACTGATCCATTAAATGCAGTTTTTAGTGGTTCTGGTTTACCTATTCCAGAAAATGCTTCTCTTTGGATATCTTTAATTAAGTCCAGGATTTTTTTAAATACTTTTTTATCTTCCTTTCCCCACTCACCTAATTGTTCAAAAGCTTCTGGTTCAAATGCTACTTTTTTCATATTCATCTAAATCAACATAAATTAAGTTACCTTTATCTACATTTTCCATAGCTTTGAACAGATGTTTTTTGTTAGCTTCTGATTTGAGAAGATAGGTAGTTTCATCTTCTTCAGTAGGTGATTCAACTAGGATAATAACTTCTACAACTGTTCCTGCTGGTATTTCAGTGGTAGATAGTTCAATTTTGCCATCTTTACCGACAATAGCCTTTTGTTTAATTCCACTGAGCATAATTTTAAATTACTCTGATAAAGTCAGATGTACTTATTCTATTCTAACTCTATTATTTGAATAAATTAAGCCGCCTGTTCACCTAAAACTCGCCCTCCCACGCGCTCATATTCATGCTCAAGTAACCAAAGTTTTGCTTCTTCATAGCTGAGACAAGCAAAAACAATTTTGTATTTTTCCGTAGGATCTAAAATGCAAAAATTATTTTTATCGTCACCAAGCAACATCAAAATGTAGGGTGGTATAGAGGTGGGGTCAACCCATATTTCTGTAAACTGCCAGTTATTGGCTAGGTCGGTTGCGGGGAATGACATGATTTTTAATTGTTTGGTAATTTACACGTGTAAATCCAACAATAAATATTTTAGACCTCAATCTAAACCAACTTAATTAAGTATTGTTTAAGTTCTTCTATAGATTCATCAAGAACATCTTTCCATAGCAAATTTGGGTTTTCAATAATGTCTTTCCAGCGAAACTTTTTTTTATTCCACCTCAAAGAATCCCAATCAACGGCAAATTGCTGCCAACCACTTTTGATCATTATTCCTCTAGAAAGAAGAGTTAGAACGTGCGTTTGAGAATGAACCAGAGCAATTATGACGAAGAAAGGTGAGAGAGACAATTTATCAATCGGCTGGAATTCAATATTAATAACTTCATAAGGAAGTGAATTTGAAGCATGCAGAGAGACAGGATATTCATTAAACCGACTAAATGAGGCTAAGAATGGTGCTAAGAATGATGATTTAGGGGCAGTATTTCCTATTGGTTTCTTGACTATTGTGATTAAGTATTCTTTTTGCCAGTCCTCAATATCGGCCATTGTGAGAATTTCACTACTTTTTGCAATATCTGATAGTTTCAAGTGCCAATCGAAATTTAATTGATAGAAAGCACTTACTATTTCGTCATTAATTGGATAATTTAAGAGATGATTTTTAATATTTTCTAAAGTAGTTGTAATATCGGATTTCTCAACAAACAATAAATCTTTTTTTGCTAGAACTTGTTGAAGGTTTTCTAGCATATTTTTTTCACGCACTTCTTTTTCTTCTACTTGTATAGCATCATTTTTTTTGTAATATGAATCTTCAAATTTAATATCTTTATCATTCTCTAGATAAAATTCTTTTTTTAATTGTTGCATTTCCTCACTATATTCTGAAAATACTTCTATTCCTTTCCATTGGTTAATAAAGTAAGGAATTTGTGTGTTCATTGATCTAAATTCATCACTAATAAATGCTTGAATATCGCGGTAAAGTACTGTAGTCCCAACATCAGCTGACAAAGCTGCCTCAATGAACTTGGTTGTAAAAAAGCTATCTTTTCCCATCATCTGAGATTTTTGATCATCATGGCTAGATGCCATAAAAATAACATTTCCTAATGTGTTTTGTAATGAATTATTATCTGTATATTCTGAAGAATTATCTTGTATATCTTTGATATATCTATATCCTGAGAAACAAGCATCTATAACTTTTACGGTTAATTTAGGGTTCAATAAACGGATAAAATCATCAATTTCAGAGTTTTCCAACGATGTCATCCCTAGCTTTTTATCTGTAAAATCAGAACAAAGCATATAAAATTTCTGATCTACATATTTCCCGTGACCTGAGAAATAATAAAAAACTTCTTCAATTTCAATTTCTTCTTTTTCATATGACTGGAGAAAAGAACGAATATTATTTTTAACCTTGGTAGCTACTGTTTCATCAGTAATACATAAAATATTCTTATATTTACCAGTTGCCTTAAGAAGCTTATTGATACGAAGAGCATCTTCTTTAGGAGCAATAATTTCATGATTTTCGGAAGAAGAGAAATACTTGGAAACACCTATAACAATAGCTATATTCATAAGTAAACTTTTAACTGATTTTCACAATCTCTAATTATTAATCATATATTGGAATTAAATAATTTTAGCAGTAATTAAAAAAATACCCTTAGATTGTACATATTAAATAATCAAATATTTTAAAATTTTAATCATTCACCATATCTCATCTTCCTCTCCGCGCCTCTGCGTCTCTGCGTGAGAAAACAAAAAAAAGGACGAACTAAAAAGCTCGTCCTTAAAATTACCAAAAACCTAAATCTTCGCTTCCTCTCTCACCAACTTATCCCAACCCAAATCCTTCAAATTATTATTCCTTCTTAAAGGACGAGTTACCAACTCCAAAACATCACGCGTATTACCAAAACCGTGAATTTGAGCAAAGGTAAACTCCACAGACCACTTAGTATTAATACCCCGTGCTTCTAATGGGTTAGCATGAGCCATACCAGTAATTACCAAATCAGGTTTCAACTCATAAATACGTTGCAGTTGATTGTAATTATCAGGCTTCTCAACAATCGTTGGTAAAGGTGAATTCATTTCCTGACAAGTCTTTTCTAACAAAGCCAACTCAGCAGCTTGATAGCGTTTATCCATGTAAGGAATACCGATTTCTTGAACAGTCATTCCGCAACGAATTAAAAACCGCGCCATAGAAATTTCCAACAGGTTATCACCCATCAAAAACACCGATTTACCGCGAATTAATTTCACATAATCTTCCACACCAGCCCAAATTTGCGCTTCCCGTTCATCTAAACCCTGGGGAGTAATTCCAAACACAGAGCAGATTTTTTCAATCCAAGCGCGAGTTCCGTCAGGACCAATGGGGAATGGTGCGCCTATGAGTTTACACTTGCGGCGACGCATTAAAGTTGTAGCGGTGCGGCTGAGGAAAGGATTCACACCAGCGACATAATACCCTTCTTCGATAACAGGTAATTCTGTAAACCGTTTTGCAGGTAGCCAACCAGAAACCTTGATACCTTGTCTTTTCAGTTCTAGGGTTAATTGGGTAACTACGGGGTCGGGTAAAGAACCAAACAGCACCAAAGGAGGATGATCTACATACTCAGATTCATCTTGGGCGATGTCTTCTTTTTTTCTACCGAAATTCATCAACTTCTGAATGGCGTTACGCTCGCCTTTTTCAGTTTCCGATACGGTCGCCTTATCAGGACAACGATGAGCCATAGCGGCTAACACAGTGTCCTCTCCTTGGGTAAATGCGTAGTCGAGGCCGTTAGCACGAGCGACAACAATAGGAATACCCAAATCAGCTTCTAACTTAGGTGCTAAACCTTCCAAATCGGTTTTAATAATTTCTGTGGTGCAAGTACCAATCCAGACAATTACACTAGGATTGCGATCGCGCTTTATTTGCTCACACAACCGTTTTAATTCTTCATAATCATTCAACTGTGCGGAAATATCCCCTTCTTCCAACTCTGCCATTGCATAGCGGGGTTCAGCAAAAATCATCACTCCCATCGCATTTTGCAGGAAGTAACCGCAGGTTTTTGTGCCAATTACCAAAAAGAAGCTATCTTCGATTTTTTGATATAACCACGCAACGCAGCTAATAGGGCAAAAAGTGTGATAATTTCCGGTTTCACATTCAAAATTTAAAGCTTCTGGCTGTTGTGCGACAGTCATATTAATATTCTCCCCTTAATTTTTAAAGCTTGTAAGCCAGTGAACAGTTATCAGTTATCAGTTATTAACCTGTTTCCTGATAACTGTTGCCTGTTTACTAATAACTGTTCACTGATTTAAGAATTGGGGAACAGACGAGCCATTTCTGATTCATCAAAAACCTCAGATGGCAGTTCTTCCCCCAACAGGTCGTTATTTTCACCCTCTTCCAGGGATGTTTCATCACCCCAGACATCAGATAACACGTCTCTAAAGGCACTTTCATCAGGTGGATTTAGATCATCGCTGTCTTCGATGAGAGTCATGGAATCAAAGGAAATGTCACCAAACGCATCCTCAGCTTCTAAACTGGATGTTGGTTCGGACTCCTCTGAGAGATTGTTGCTAGATGAGTACATATCATCTAAGCCTTCTTCATTTTCTAGTGACTCATCTTCTACCCAAGATTCTTCAGTGTCCTCTACGATTGTGAACTCTTGAGAAATCGCCACCTCCCCAAAACCATTGAGATTATCCTCTTCTAATGGTTCTTCCTCGGCGGTATCGTCAGTAGCCACAGCTGACCCATTTGAGTAAAACGGTGGTTCTACTGTGGGACTGAAGCGATTACCAAGCACGATATCGGGGTCAAAATTCAACTCCAGTACTTCAATCAGAGTGTCAGCGTCTGGATTTAGCTTGGCAAAAGGAAGCATTAACTGAGCTAGTTTGGGTTCTAGCGCATTGACTACTCCCAGGATGAGGTAAGAAGATGGTCGCTTTCCTCCATCAGGGGTGTAAACCGATTCCACCGCCATTTGCAGGGTAATCCAATCACGATTAACTTGAAAGAATTGCAACCACTTTTGTTTGAGCGTGTCCGTAAAATTATCAAAGAAAGCCATATAATCCTCCATCCTGAGAGGTAAAATGTTTTATACAATCATCAAGTCTAATTCCTCTTCTGCATTAGTGGCTTGTGGTTTACTCGGATTTAGATAAAAATCTGACAACAAAGAGAAAAGTTCTCTGTCTGGTGCATCGTTAGGAACGACACCTTCGGGACGGGCTAATATTTGGTCAGCTATGCTCAGGTAATAGTCGCAAACGTACTCCAGTGAAGGATCTGACTCTGCCATTTCAAACAGAGTTTTACCTTTGACGCGGGAAACACGGATATCTTCAATTAGAGGTAATACTTCTAAAACTGGCATTGGTACTGCTTCAATGTATTTTTCAATCAAGTCGCGCTTGACAGTACGATTACCGATTAACCCAGCTAAACGCAGTGGGTGAGTCCGTGCTTTCTCGCGGACTGAAGCGGCAATGCGGTTGGCAGCAAATAAAGCGTCAAAGCCATTATCAGTAACAATCAGGCAGTAGTCTGCGTAGTTTAGAGGTGCTGCAAACCCGCCACACACAACGTCACCGAGAACGTCAAATAAAATTACATCGTACTCATCAAAGGCATTTAATTCTTTGAGTAGTTTTACAGTTTCACCTACTACATATCCACCACAACCTGCACCAGCTGGTGGTCCACCTGCCTCTACGCAATCAACCCCACCATAGCCTTTGTAAATTACATCTTCAGGCCAGACATCTTCGTAGTGATAGTCCTTTTCTTGCAGGGTGTCGATAATGGTGGGAATCAAAAACCCGGTCAGTGTGAAGGTGCTGTCGTGTTTTGGGTCACAGCCAATTTGCAGTACTTTTTTACCACGTTTGGCTAGCGCCACTGAGATGTTGCAGCTAGTTGTCGATTTGCCGATTCCACCTTTTCCGTAAACTGCTAGTTTCACTTTTGTTTGCCTCTTATAGTTTCTTTTCAAACTCTTGGCTCAAACATTGGCGCTTCACCTAGCTTGGTTCGGCAATGTGTGAGGTCTGTGAGTGTCATTATTCTGCAAATTAACTAGAAATGAAAGGGTCTGATAATCTGTAATTTAGTTTAAATAAGAGTATTAAAGATATAAATTAAGTTTTTATAGTAATTTCACTCTAAAAAATCTATAAAGATTATTTTTTTCTTTAAAAACAATTTTTTAAATCTTTTTTGTATAAAAATAGTTACAAAAGACAAAAAATAATTGTCGCTGTTTAATAATGGGTTGCATAGGATTTACTTATGGTTTAGACACTTGATTAGCCAGCAGATAGGCGGTCTGTAAATCAGAAGAGAAGTCTTGTCAGTCCTCTGGTGGGAATAGCCATTTCAACTTTGGCTAGAAGATATTTGGGGAATTTTGGGTAAAATCTTCAAGACAATCTGATAGAGTTTGATGAGCGATGTTTACGGCTGACTACATCTGAGAATTTTTACTTGTAAATAATTATTAAAGTTGAAAATATCTGTTGTTAAATCAAGGAAATTATGACATTCATAAATTTATTGTATAAATATTAATTTTCATTAATAGCGTAAGTATTCAGGATAGAGAATACATAAGTCAAGAGAATAAAGGCTTTCCGAGTCAACTTTGATGATTTTGAGAAAATATAACTTCTCTCTATTCCTGATTTCATCAGCATTCTGAACCGATAGCGCAGCGTGGCGTAAGCCATAGGTCTGCGAAGCGTCGCCTGAATTCTTACTTAATAGCTTTGATTTCTTGCAATGTTTGCCAGCCAGCGTGCCACTGAGAATTATCTTGTAATAATTTAGCATTGAGCCAAAAGCGAACTTGAGGGTCACAAGCAGCAACCATTTCCGCATATACCCATTTACCCTGATTTTTCCGATTAACAACTTGAAAATGTCGCCAACCATCAACTTTTTGCTGTGCTGTCCATTTGGAACCAAGTAAATAAGGAAATTTCTGTTTTTTAGGCATTTTTTCAGTTAATTCAGTGAACAGGAACAAAAGTATCTAATACCCCTAAGCTAATGCGCCTTTAAGTTGCATAATCCCTAGCCTCAGAAAGACACGGAGATGCAATTTGAATGATTATTAGCTTACCTAGGGACTTGCAAATCAAAAATATCCCAATCCCTAGGGGACGCTACGCGAACGGTTTTAATTTTTAATGTTTAATTTTTATTTTGATATAGCAACGGACAAGGCGTTTAGGACATCACCTAATGCTAAAACTTAGACAATAAAAGGCTTATAGCACTGTCACCTGTCACCTGCTATATCAAGTCAGCGTTACGGTTAAAAGTCTGACAATTTAATTTTCCATCTTCTTGAATACATAGAGAAAAGTATCGAATCTGCCGCCAACAGCCGTAAATATTGTTAATAATTTTGCGCTTTTTCTTGGAAAGGCGTTGACGGACGATTTCATTAGGACAAAGTATTTCTAAAGTACCTATACCATCTTTATCATCGACAACACGAAACAAGCAGTCTTGTAACATAGCACGGGTACTGCTGTCAAAAAAGCGCTTAAATCGCTGAAGCTTTTCGCCTTCAGTCATTTTGCTAACGGGATTCATTGTAGTAAATAAATCCTCATTTTCTATGTCGAAGTCATCATCATCAAAGTCGTAGGGGTTAATCATCTTCAGTATTCACTAAGTACCTTGGCATAATTAAATATAAAACTTCGTTTCTTTTCCTTTCCCCTACCAGGGGGTAGGCTTTGACTCTCTCTTAGCTAAGTAGGGTGAAATAACCAAAATGTGTGAATAAAAGTAAATAAGGCTCAAACCCTTTTCCCTTTGCTCCCTGCTCCCTGCTCCCCTGCCTTGCCACAACGATAATTATTCACACCAACCTACTTACCGGGGTAAAATTTCCCGCTATAAAACTCAGTTTGTTGATAACACTACTTTATCAGGATGTGAAGACCGATCCTGGTAAGGGCTTGGGTGTTTTTACAATGACGATATTAGAGACTGCCGCTGGAGTAGTTTATCAAAAAAGCCTATGCAACCTACTAATCCTAACCAATTTACAGAAAAAGCCTGGGAAGCGATCGCTCATACCCCTGATGTCGTCAAGCAATACCAGCAACAGCAGCTAGAAAGTGAACACCTGATGAAAGCGCTGTTGGAACAAGATGGACTAACTACCCCAATTTTAACTAAAGCAGGTGTCAACCTCCAAAAACTGCGCGATCGCACCGACCAATTTATTTTACGTCAGCCCAAAGTATCAGGTAGCAGCACTTCTGTATACTTAGGGAAAAGCTTAGATACACTGTTAGATAGGGCTGATGCATATCGTAAAGAATTTAAAGACGAGTATATTTCCGTCGAACACTTATTGCTAGGTTACGCCAAAGATGACCGCTTTGGCAAAAGTCTATTCCAAGAATTTGGCTTAGAAGAAAGCAAATTAAAGAATATCATTAAACAAATTCGGGGGAGTCAAAAAGTGACAGATCAAAGTCCAGAAGGGAAATATCAATCACTGGAAAAATATGGGCGTGACTTGACAGATGCAGCACGCAAAGGTCAATTAGATCCAGTAATTGGGCGTGATGATGAAATTCGCCGTACCATCCAAATTCTCTCCCGTCGGACTAAAAATAACCCTGTTTTAATTGGTGAACCTGGTGTTGGTAAAACAGCCATTGCCGAAGGTTTAGCACAGCGGATAGTAGCTGGTGATGTTCCTCAATCTCTTAAAGATAGGACATTAATTAGTTTAGATATGGGGGCTTTAATTGCCGGAGCAAAATTTCGAGGTGAATTTGAAGAACGCCTGAAAGCAGTATTAAAAGAAGTTACCGATTCGGGTGGGAATATAGTTTTATTTATCGACGAAATTCATACCGTTGTCGGTGCAGGTGCAACCCAAGGCGCAATGGATGCGGGAAACTTGTTAAAACCGATGTTAGCGCGGGGAGAATTGCGTTGTATTGGGGCGACAACTTTGGATGAATATCGTAAGCACATCGAAAAAGATGCAGCTTTAGAAAGACGCTTCCAACAAGTTTATGTAGATCAACCCACTGTAGAAGATACAGTTTCGATTCTGCGCGGTTTGCGAGAACGCTATGAAAACCACCACGGGGTAAAGATTTCTGATAGTGCGTTGGTTGCAGCTGCCACATTATCGAGTCGTTATATAAGCGATCGCTTTTTACCAGACAAAGCCATCGACTTAGTAGACGAAGCCGCAGCTAGGCTGAAAATGGAGATTACCTCCAAACCCGAAGAACTTGACGAAATCGACCGCAAGATTTTACAACTGGAAATGGAAAAACTTTCCTTGCAAAAAGAAAGTGATGCCGCTTCCAGAGAACGCCTAGAAAGATTAGAAAAAGAAATTGCAGACCTCAAAGAAGAACAAAGAACTTTGAGTACACAATGGCAATCGGAAAAAAGCATTATCGACAAAATTCAATCTGTGAAAAAAGAGATTGAAAAAGTTAATCTAGAAATCCAGCAAGCAAAAAGAGAGTATGACCTTAACCGCGCTGCTAAGTTGGAATACGGCGATTTAACAGATTTGCATCGTAAATTAGAAGATGCAGAAACTGAACTAGCAAACACTCAAGGAACTGGTAAATCTTTATTGCGAGAAGAAGTTACCGAATCTGATATCGCCGAAATTATTTCTAAGTGGACAGGAATTCCCATCAGCAAATTGGTAGAATCAGAAAAAGAAAAACTGCTGCAATTAGAAGATGAACTCCACCGCCGGGTTATCGGCCAATCTGAAGCAGTAACAGCCGTAGCAGATGCAATTCAACGTTCTCGCGCCGGACTTTCTGATCCTAATCGTCCCATAGCTAGTTTTATTTTCCTCGGTCCCACCGGTGTAGGTAAAACTGAATTAGCCAAAGCCCTAGCTGCATATATGTTCGACACTGAAGAAGCTTTGGTGCGGATAGATATGTCAGAATATATGGAGAAACACACCGTTTCCCGGTTAATTGGTGCGCCTCCTGGATATGTGGGTTATGAAGAAGGGGGACAATTAACGGAAGCAATTCGTCGTCGTCCTTACGCTGTGATTCTTTTCGATGAAATTGAAAAAGCCCACCCCGATGTATTTAATGTCTTTCTGCAAATTCTGGATGATGGTCGCGTCACCGATGCCCAAGGGCGGACAGTAGACTTTAAAAATAGCATTATTATCATGACTAGTAACATCGGTTCCCAGTACATTCTCGATGTGTCTGGTGACGATTCCCGTTATGATGAAATGCGTCATCGAGTCATGGAAGCGATGCGAAGTAGCTTCCGTCCTGAGTTTCTCAACCGAGTTGATGAATTTATTATCTTCCACAGTTTGCAAAAATTGGAATTACGGCAAATTGTCCAATTGCAAGTAGAAAGACTCAGAGAAAGATTAATCGACAGAAAAATGTCCCTGCGACTCTCAGGAGCGGCACTTGACTTTTTGGCAGAAGTAGGGTATGATCCTGTTTTCGGAGCTAGACCACTGAAACGTGCGATTCAGCGAGAATTAGAAACGCAAATTGCCAAAGCTATTTTACGCGGTGAATTCCACGACGGTGATACAATTTTTGTTGATGTTCAAAACGAACGTCTTGCTTTTAGTCGCTTACCCGTTGAAGTTTTTACCAGCTAAATAAATCAAATTTATCAACCCGGTTGCTTTAAGCCATCGGGTTTGTTAAAATCTTCGACAAATTAAAATTTTTTAAGTCTTGTGTTTAAGTCTTGCTGGCGATTCACAGGAAATTACGATAAGTACCTCGGCAAAATTAATGTAAGTATTCAGGATAGAGAATTCTCTAAGTCAGGAGAATAAAGACTTTTCGAGTCAAATTTAATGATTTTGATAAAATCTTGCTTCTCTCTATTCTTTATTTCATAAGCATTCTGAACCAAAGGTCTGCGAAGCGTCTCCTGAATTCTTACAAATTAATTAGACATTTTTCCAAAAAATAGAAATCCCTGGAATCTTGTTCTGTTTCCTGTTCCCCGTTCCCTTTCCAAAAGGTACAATTTATTTGGCACGACTACTTAAATCAATCTATTTTTGACTATTAATAAAATTGCAAACATTTGAACTATGTCCTTAGAACAAGTTGAAAGCTTTTATGAGATGTTGAGTTCACAGCCAGAAATTTATAGACAATACCAAAATAACTGCTGTCAGGAAGGATTTTTTAGTAGTTGTCATTGGGATACCAAAAAAATTGTCAATTTTGCCGCAACTCTTGGCTACAACTTTACGGAAGGTGAATTAGAGGAATTATTTTTTGCAAGTGAACCGATGAAACTAATTAGGAATTAGGACTTACGCTAATTAATTGTTTGTAGTGAGGTTTTTAGACTTGAAAGTAGGTCTAAAGCCCCAACTACAAACGTAAGTATTTAGGATAGACAATACTCCAAGTCAGGAGAATAAAGACTTTTCGAGTCAAATTTAATGATTTTGATAAAATCTTGCTTCTCTCTATTCTTCATTTCATAAGCATTCTGAACCAAAGGTCTGCGAAGCGTCTCCTGAATTCTGTTCGATAAAAATTTAATTAAACTTGTCTTAACCTATTAACTAGTTGTTTCTTAAAACTATAGCTATAAATTCCTAGAAGCCTTTATCAATAAATAGATAAACAGCAGATTTTACCTCTTGCTGTTTAAAACAGCTTTTCAGGAGAATTTATTTATGGCACTCGCAGCAGGAAACATCGCATTTGTTGGTTTTAATGCGGATGGAAATGACGATTTTGCTTTTGTGGCAATCGTTGATATTAATGCAGGGGAAAGCATTACCTTTGAGGATAATGAATGGGACGGTTCTGCCTTTAATACAGGTGAAGGTAGATTTACTTGGACAGCTACTTCTCCAGTGACAGCAGGTACTATTGTTAGTATTAGTAGCACGAGTTTAACCTCTAAATCTGCAAGTACAGGCACACTCTCTACAGGCACAATTGCCCTTGGTAATAGTGACGAATCGATTTACGCCTATCAAGGATCTGCGGCTACGCCAACATTTATCACCGCGATTTCTAGCAATGCTTTTAGTAATGCTGCAACTGGTACTCTAACAAACACGGGACTAACGGCTGGGGTAAATGCCCTGGCATTATCTGGTAGTATTGATGTTGCGGAATACAATGGTTCCCGTAGTGGACAAGCAAACTTTGCTTCATATCTCTCGCTGATTAATAATCCCGCTAACTGGCAAACACAGGACGGTGCCGGCAACCAAAGTAATGATGGTACTGCCCCTGATGTACCTTTTAGTTCAGCAGCATTTGCGATCGGCACAGTTACACAACCCACAGTTAACTTATCTGTAAGTTCTAACGTTGGTACAGAAGCAGGTACAACAGTAATCACAGTCACAGCCACAGCCTCTAGTGCCGTTTCTGGCAACCAGACTGTTAACTTGGGAGTATCGGGAACTGGTATTACTGCCAGCGATTACTACCTCAGCAATACCACAATTACTATTCCCAACGGACAAACTGCTGGTTCTGTCTCCTTCATTGTTGCTGATGATGCTGTAGTTGAAGCCACAGAAACTGCCACTTTAACGATTAGTACACCCTCTGCTGGTATTAGTTTAGGTGCTACGACTTCCCAAAACATTACGATTACCAACAACGACTCCAGCTTTTTAACGAAAGTTGGCGGCATCACCAGTGTTAATGGTGCCGAAATACCCGCCTTTGATCCAGGAAGCGATCGTCTATTTGTCGTTGCTGGCAATACCGTCGAATTTTATACCGTTAGCAATACAGGTTCTCTGGCTGCGGCTGGTAGTTTGACTCCCGGAATCACTCCTCCTGCTGGTACTGCATTAATTCCCAACAGCGTAGCAGTGAAAAATGGTGTTGCAGCTGTTGCTTATGCCATCCAAAACACCACAACCAACGCCCAAGAAACTGGTAAGGTCGCCTTTTTCAATGCCGCAGATGGCAGCTTTATTAGTGCAGTCGATGTGGGTGCATTGCCTGATATGCTCACTTTTACACCCGATGGCACGAAGGTATTGGTAGCCAACGAAGGTGAACCCAACAGCTACGGACAGGCAAATTCTGTTGATCCAGAAGGTTCTGTTAGCATTATTGATATTTCGGGTGGTGTTGTCGGTGCAACAGTGCAAACTGCCACTTTCACCAGTTTTAACAGTCAGATTGCATCGCTCAAAGCTGCTGGTGTGAGAATTACCGGACCTGGTGCTACAGTTGCCCAGGATGTGGAACCAGAATACATAGCAGTAGATCCAGATGGTTTAACCGCACGGATTACCCTGCAAGAAAACAATGCGATCGCCATTCTGGATATTGCCACTGCCACAATCACCCAAATTCTGCCCCTTGGGAGCAAAGATCACAGTCTTCCTGGTAATGGCATAGATGCCAGCGATCAGGATGGTGGCATCAACATTCGCAACGTGCCTGTGTTTGGATTATATCAACCAGATGCGATCGCTAGTTTCACAGTTAACGGACAAACCTACTACATCACTGCTAACGAAGGTGATTCCCGCAACTACACAGGATTTAACGAGGAAATCCGTGTTGGTAATGCCAGCTATGTTTTAGATCCAACTGTTTTCCCCAATGCTACAACCCTGAAGCAAAACGCCAACCTGGGAAGATTGCAACTAACCAACGCCACAGGGGACACCGACGGAGACGGAGATATTGATCGAATTGAAGCATTTGGGGCGCGTTCCTTTTCCATTTGGAATGCTAACGGTACTCAGGTCTTTGATAGTGGCGACCAACTCGAACAAATCACAGCTACGCAAGTCCCAACCTTATTTAACTCCGATGGTCAAGCTGCCACCTTTGACAGCCGTAGCGACAACAAAGGGCCAGAACCGGAAGGCGTTGTAATTGGAGTCATCAACGATCGCACCTATGCCTTTATCGGTCTAGAACGTACAGGAGATGTGATTGTCTATGATGTCAGCAATCCTAACCAACCACAATTTATACAGTACATCAATACACCAGAAGATGTTGCACCCGAAGGACTGACCTTTATCTCCGCAGCAGACAGTCCCACAGGCAAACCCCTTTTAGTCATCGCCAACGAAGTTAGCAAAACCGTTGCGGTATTTGAAGTTAACCCACCAGTCAGCATCCGTGATATTCAAGGCGCTGGACATACTTCCCCACTAGTAGGGCAAAATGTTAACGGTGTCGCAGGTATTGTCACTACCGTGGCTAATAACGGGTTCTATTTCCAAGACCCCAATCCAGACAATGACGACCGAACCAGCGAAGCTATTTTCGTCTTCACCTCATCAGCACCAACCGTACAAGTAGGCGACTCAATCACAGTCAGTGGAACAGTAACAGAATTCCGTCCGGGTGGCGCTGGCGGTACTAACAACTTAACTATCACAGAGATTACTAGCCCTTCAATTACCGTACTTTCCAATGGCAATTCCTTACCAGCTGCCATAGTTTTAGGTAATGGAGGTCGGGCAATTCCTACCACAGTCATTGATAACGATAGTAATGGTCAGGTAGGAAACGGTACATTTGACCCAGACCAAGACGGGATAGACTTCTATGAAAGTCTTGAAGGAATGCGGGTACAGATTAATAATCCTGTGACAGTTAGCCCAACCAATCAATTTGGGGAAATTTGGGTATTGGCTGATGATGGGGTAAATGCCACCGGTAGGACAGCCCGTGGTGGTGTGGGGATTAGTCAAGGTGACTTTAATCCAGAACGTATCCAAATTGACGATACTCTCACTGGTGGAACTTCTCCCAATGTCAGTGTAGGAGCGCAGCTAGGCACTATCGTCGGGGTAGTAGACTATAGCTTCGGCAACTATGAAATATTGCCAACTACTGCACCTACTGTAGTTACACCAAGCACTCTGACTAAAGAGGTCACAAACCTCACTCCTACAGCTAATCAACTGACAATTGCCACCTTTAACGTCGAAAATCTTGATCCTGGTGATGGTGCAACTAAGTTTAATAATTTAGCTAATCGCATTGTCAATAATTTGAAATCACCAGACATTATCACTCTAGAAGAAATTCAGGATAATAACGGCCCTACCAACGACAGCGTAGTTGATGCCAGTACAACATACCAGACTTTAATTAATGCCATTGCTGCGGCTGGTGGCCCCACATAGGGAGCAACGCGATTTTGTGAGGTAGGGCAAAAAAAGTGCGATCGCCAAGTTAAAAACAGGCATCACTAAAAAATCTTTACCGTACAAAAAAATGATTTTACACATAACAAATAAATAATATTACT